>JALNZE010000056.1 GCA_023229465.1 Chitinophagaceae bacterium | reverse complement strand
TATTTTCTTGAATGTTAAAAATTGTTTGCCCTAAAATATTTTTAATTGTGAATGTTGCTTGTTTTATGTTTTGTTTTTGAATAGTAATTGAAATTTCGCTAATAAAAGGATTTGGATTGCTGCCCTTATTGGTGTTGCGGGTATCCAGTGTGTTAGATGCACCAACAAGTGTAATTTTTATTGCAATTCATTCTTCTAAGTTACTTGTTGGTGACCTGCTTCACAAACCTGTGCAAACACCAACAAGGGCGAAAACGCAAAAAAAAAGCCGGAAGCAATTGTTCCGGCTTTTATAAAATTTAAATACAGAGATTATTCCGGACAAACCTCTTGTCCGTTTACAGAGATCGAGACGTTAGAAAACACAACATCCGTAATCGCTCCTGTCCAGTTGTCATTCGGACATTCTCCCGGAGTTGGCAAAGGTGTGGTGAGCGTAAAGTTTACCCTGCCATTCTCACCAGACCTGAATTCTTCTGTAGAAGAAACAGTTTCCGTTTTTATTTGTCCCGGAGCAACATTGCCACCCGCATTTGTGCAGGTCGTTGTGATGGTTGCAGTAGCGCTCAACGAAATAACCACAAGCTGGTTATTGCCAAGTCCGGCAATGGAACCTGTAGCTGTCAGGGTAGAACCGTTGTCAGTAATTGTTGGTCCTGATACGAAGTGAAGATTTTGCGCCATGACAAAACCTGCACCCATGATTGCTGAAACAAAACAGCTTAGAATTAGTTTTTTCATTTTAGTTTATTTTAATTTTTTACATTGTGAAAAAATTTTCACAGAACAAAGGTGAGCCCTTTAATTCCGGAAAGTGTTACACAATTACAGAAAAGAGTTACATAATTCAGACATTTTCTTTCTCGCGATATTCTAAAACTTGCGGAATTTACGTAAGCATTCGGTCTGGTACATATAGGACAAAGCACCATGAAAGGATAAATTGCCTGGTTATGCCAACCCCATCATGCTGAGCTTGAAACCCACCTGGCAAGGTGTCCCGATATCGGTGGCCCAGCTGCCATGCTAACTTTGTAGCTGGCCGGCATCAACGATTCGATTTGACTGGGTTTGCAACCGGGGAGTTTGCCGAGGACCCATACCAGCCACTTTAGGGGATTGACTCCATGAATTTTGCAGGTAGCCATAAAGGAATACATCATGGCCGATCGCTGAGAAGCTTCATGATTGCCGGTAAACAAGAAGTTCTTTTTGCCCATTGCTACGGCACGTATAGTGTTCTCTATGAGGTTATTATCAATATTATGTAAAGTTTTACATAATATTGATTATGCAAAGTAAAAGATTATGCAAAGTGACCATGATTTATTTTGGTAAATACCTGATAATCAATGCCTGCTTTGCATAATCACTTTACATAAAAAATTAGAGGCACTTTAACCATGTTAGCAAATTTTCATCTGCCAACCAAGTTGGAGTGCCTATTGGTGCAACTCCCGTATATGACTTTTCTAAAGCTTCCCGTTTTTGTTTTGAGTCTGCTCTTGCATATATTTCCGTGGTTTGAACAGAGGTATGCCCCAATATGTCTCTGATATATACCAGATTCACTCCTGCCTGCAACAAGTGCATTGCCTTGCTGTGCCGCAGAGCATGGCAGCTTATTTTATCAGGTATAACTGATGGCTTTTTTAAACGGGCCATATTGGCATAACAATTCAAGATATGATTAACACCAGCTCTTGTGAGCTTCTCTTTCCTACTGTTGTAAAACAGTGGATGCAGACACATTCGGGATTCTGACAGGTGGTTCTCTGACATATACTGCTTCAGAAAATAGATTTGTTGATCCATTAGCGGAACAATCCTGGCTTTGTTTCCTTTTCCAACCAGTTTTACGGTACAGGGATGCTCTAACCTCAACATCGAAGGAGATAAGTCAATCATTTCCTGCACACGGGCTCCGCTATCATACATCAGGGATAAAAGAGCGAGATCCCTTCTGCCTTTCCTCAAGGAAAGATCAGGCTGCTCGAATAGGAGTTTCATGCCTTCCAAGGAGAGATTGTTGATGATGTTATGCTCAGCCTTCTTAACCGGAACAGATAATATTCTTTGCCACTCGAAAAGGTTATCCGGATTTTTATACTGCATAAACCGGAAAAAAGAATGTATGGCGGCAAGCCTGACATTTCTGGTGCTATCGCTGCATTTCCTTTCCTTTTGAAGCCAGTCCAGGAACCCTATTACAGATTCCATTTTTATCATATCAATGGTCAACTTCTTTACAGAGATCAATTCGGATCCTTCCATATAATTGATAAACAGAAGGAAGGTGTCTCTATATGCGGAGATTGTATTCCTGCTGGCTCCTCTTTCGCCAGGAAGATATTTTGACAGGAAGTCTGTCAGATATTTGGAGAAGTCGGTGGGTTTCATAAATGTTTCAGCTCTGAATAAACAAAAGAACATATGTCGCTTTCCTTCGATATCAGATCTGGATACATTTCAGATGTCAGCCTGACATAACGGTCCGTTGACTCCAGATTCTGATGACCAAGATACGTGGAGAGAATGGGAAGGGAGTAATACAAGTCCAGTCCGCTCAGAGCCATCTTCTCAAGCGAATGAACACTGAATGTGTGGCGAAGAAAATCCAAACGTTTGGATTTTATTCGTTATCCAAACAAAAATATTATCCTAACCTTTTAATAAAATGCTTGAATTATCCATGTTCTATCGAATAAAGGTTTGGATATTATTCTGTTTTTTTATTTCATTTATACCGCAAAAAGCAGC
>JALNZE010000010.1 GCA_023229465.1 Chitinophagaceae bacterium | reverse complement strand
CGCTCTACTCTCGGATCCTTTAAATCATCGAAGAAAGGAAGTATCCCGTTCATATGCTTTTATCCCTATAAACGTATTTTCTTCAATTATCGCATCCCTTCCCTAAAATTTAGATGCGTTTGCCCTGGGATTACCCCCCTTACTTCCCCTGCTTCCGTACATATTTGGTAAGTATCACTATCACCTGCCCTTCTATCTTCCCTTCTATCTGTTCTGTATTGTTTTCAACGAGTCGGATATTCTTTACCACGGTACCCATTTTGGCATTGAGCGCGGAACCTTTTACATCAAGCGATTTGGTTAGCACAACGGTATCGCCCTGCTGCAGCACATTTCCATTGGCATCTTTATGAAGGTCCACACTGCCGTCATTCTCATGATCGCCGGTAGCTTTGGCCCAGGCCAGCCTCTCATCATCCAGGTACAACATATCCAGCAGATCCGCTGCCCAGCTCTCTGTACGCAGCCTGTTTAACATGCGCCAGGCCATTACCTGCACACCCGGTACCTCGCTCCACATAGATTCAGTTAAACATTTCCAGTGCTCCTGTATTAGCGCTGCTTTCTTTTCTATCTGGGCAAAACATTGGCCGCATACCATGATGCAATTCTGCTCATTGGCGCCATCCTGGGGCGGTACTTCATAGCGTTGTATAGCATCTGCCGATCCGCATAGTTCACATTTGTTTTCACTTCTGTTGAGTAGCACCACTTCCAGGTTCATATTTTAAATTTAAGGCCGCAAGGTAAAGGAAATAAGAATTTTTTCAACGACTATCCAAACTCCTTAGTATTTAAAAAGCAATTATTAGCCGGGTACGAGCCGCTAGGTTAGTTTTCAAATGCGCTTACCTATTTTTGCTCCATGCAACCCATCAAAAACATCATCTTCGACCTCGGAGGCATTTTTATGAACCTCGATTTTAGCCTTACCCAGCAAGCATTTGTGGACTTAGGTATCAGTGAATTTGCGCAAATGTTTACCCAGCACCATGCCAACGACCTTTTCGAAGAACTCGAAACCGGTAAGATTAGTGAGGAAGCATTTTATGAAAAGTTCAGAGCAGCTACCCAGAGCGAACTATCAAATGATCAAATTAAAAAAGCCTGGAATGCCCTGATACTTGATTTCCCACCAGAAAGAATGCAATGGCTGGATACTATCCGGCATAAATACAATGTGTATCTTTTTTCCAATACCAACCGTATCCATTATGATGCATTCACCGAAATTGTAAAACGGGAGAATAACTGCGCCAACTTTAATCAATACTTCATCAAAGCCTACTATTCGCATGAACTGGGCCTGAGAAAGCCTTATGTGGAATCTTTTCAGAAGATACTGGAAGAGCAGGAACTGTCAGCATCCGAAACCCTGTTTATTGACGACACCTATCAAAATATTGAAGGAGCGATGATGGCGGGAATGCGAACAATTCACCTGGTGGCGCCGCTTACCGTGTTGGATTTGGGGCTGTAACCCCTCATGGTTTCACTTCCTCAAACTCAATATAATCCGCCCCTTTCGTTGCCGGCCTTTTCGCCTGCTGCTTTTCTGCGGCCTGGGCCTGTTGCTGGTACTGCTGTTGCTGTGCGGCCTGCTGTTCCTGCATCTCCTTAAGCTTGCTTTTAACCTGCAAGGTGGCTTTGCCTATCGGTAATACCAGCTCAAAAACAAATTTGTATAGCAGGTAGAGCAGGATTCCGTATAAAATAATCTTCGACATAAGAGGACAAAGGTAAAGAATATCGAATATTGAACACCGATTGATGGATCATGAATTGTTAAATCCTTCTGCATTCGATATTCCCTGTTCGGCATTCAGTAGTCTAATTTCCCGATGAACGCAAAGAAATTTGGAACTTTCCTTCCTGTTTCCTTACATTTGCAAAAGCAAAGAATTAACAGAAGGGAACGACTATCGTTCCCTTCTCCTTTTTATATATGTCAAACGAAACAGTAATACAGGAAACAGAAAAGATGCTCAACAGTATCCTGGCAGAAGAGCCGGAGTATTTTCTGGTGTCTATCCGCATAAAACCTACCAATAATATCAAGGTATTTATTGATGGAGACAATGGTATCGCGATCGAAAAATGTGTTCGCTTTAACCGGAAACTATATAAGCTGATCGAAGAAACCGGTATGTTCCCCGAGGGAGAATTTTCTCTGGAGTTATCATCGCCGGGTGTGGATGAGCCGCTCAAAATGCACCGCCAGTATCTGAAAAATATAGGTAGAGAGGTTGAAGTGCTTTTTACAGATGATACAACTAAACAAGGTAAAATGCTGGCAGTAACTGAAGCGGATATCACTATCGAATACACAGAGGGCAAAAATAAAAAAGCGGTTACCCAACAATTGGTTATTCCATTCAACAATATAAAATCAACAACCGTTCAAATTAAATTTTAAATCTTCCGGCATAGTGCCGGGGGTGGGAACTTAAACATTAAGATATGGCAAGTATCAACTTAATTGAAGCTTTTCAGGAGTTTAAAGATGCAGAGAACATTGATCGTCCTACGATGATGAAAGTGGTAGAAGATGTATTCAAAACCTTACTCAGAAAGAAATTCGGAAGCGATGACAATTTTGATGTGATCGTGAACGCGGAGAAAGGCGACCTGGAAATTATTCGCAGACGTATGATTGTGGAGGATGGCGAGGTGCTCGACCCATTGGCTGAAGTGGGCTTTACAGACGCCGCCAAAATAGAACCCGATTTTGAAGTAGGCGAAGAATTGTATGAAGAAATAGATATCCTGGATTTTGGCCGTCGTGCCATTCTTGCTGCCAAACAAACACTGGCCAGCCGCATCAGCGATCTGAAGAAAAATGTATTGATTAAAAAATACGGCGACCGTATCGGCGATATCATCAGCGCGGAAGTGTACCAGGTTTGGAAAAAAGAAGTGTTATTACTGGATGAAGAAGGCAATGAACTCATCCTTCCCAAATCAGAACAGATACCACAGGACTATTTTAAGAAAGGTGAAAATATTCGTGCGGTAGTGGCCCGTGTTGACCTGAAGAATAATTCTCCGGTGATTATCCTCTCCAGAACCAGCCCGCTGTTCCTTGCTAAATTATTAGAGATAGAAGTGCCTGAAATATTTGATGGTTTGATCGCTATTAAAAAAATTGTTCGCGATCCGGGAGAAAGAGCCAAAGTGGCCGTAGAATCTTACGACGACAGAATTGATCCTGTTGGCGCCTGCGTAGGTATGAAGGGTAGCCGTATACATGGAATTGTACGTGAACTGAAAAATGAAAATATTGATGTTATTAATTTCACAACCAATACCCAGTTGCTGATTCAGCGTTCATTAACACCGGCCAAGATCAGCTATATGGAACTGGATAATGAAAAGAAACACGCGGAAGTTTACCTGAAAGCCGACCAGGTTTCACTGGCCATTGGCCGCAGGGGCGTAAATATTAAACTGGCCTGCGAATTAACCGGCTATGAAATTGATGTATACCGTGAGGATGAAGAAATAGTGGATGAATTTGATATTGACCTGGACGAATTCAGCGATGAGATTGAACCATGGGTGATAGAAGAATTCAAACGCATTGGTTGTGATACTGCCCGCAGTATTCTGAAACTGACCGCTGAAGAACTGGAAAGAAGAACCGACCTGGAAAAAGAAACCATCGGCGAAGTGAGAAGAATATTGCAGGAAGAGTTTGACAGGGAAGAGTAAGCAGCTTTTTAGGAACTATCTTTGTCGAATAGATAGTTATTAAAATAATAATAATAATAGAGTCCATGGGCCATAGTCCATAGTCAATGGACCATCACTATGTACCATGGACTAAAAACCACTGAATGTCAGAACTGAAATTACCGAGACTGTTAGCAGCCGCCAAAGAATTCAATATTGGGCAGGATACCCTTATTGAGTTTTTGGTGAAGAAAGGGTTTAATCGCGATGACCTGAAGCCTACCGCAAAGCTTCATGAAGACCAATACTATGCGCTACAGGCAGAGTTTCAAAGCGATAAAGTAGCTAAGAATAAAGCCGACCAGGTAGAGATACCAAAGGGGGCGCAGTCTGAGGGTAAAAAGAAAAAAGACGAGGAGGAGATTTCATTTAGAAAAGAGGAGAAGAAACCCGCGCTTAAAGAAGTGGTCAAAGAAGCCGTTAAAGAGGTACCTAAAGAAATTCCTAAAGAAGCCCCGAAGCCGGTAGAAGTTCCGGTTGTTATAGCTGAAGTACCGGTAGTAAAAGCGCCGGAAGTTGTGGAAGAGGCGCCGGTTGTGGATACTGTTCATCTTAAAATAGTAGCGCCGGAATTAGAAGGAACCAAAGTGATCAATAAGATCGATTTGTCTGCCATCGATTCTTCAACAAGACCTAAAAAAACGGCAAAGAAAAAAGAAACTAAACCAGAAGAAGCCAGGCCGGCCCCTAAAGCGCCTGCCAAAACAGAGAAGAAGCCGGTAGTTGAAGAAAAACCGGTAGTAGTTATTGCCCCTGTTCCGGTACAGCAGGAAGAGGTTGGTCCTACCATTGAAAATATTAAAGCCGAAAAATTAGAAGGTCCCAAAATTCTGGGTAAAATTGAATTACCGGTTAATAGCGATACCCGCCCCAAGCCTATGGGCAGGGATGAAAAACGCAAACGCAAACGTATACCCGTAGATAAAAAAGGTGATGCACCTGCAACAGATGCAACACCGGGTAGGGATGCCAGCGGTAAACTAACAGGGCCTAACCGTCCGATTGTTCCGGCAAATAACCGTGGGGGTGGTACCGATCGTGGTGGACAAGGCGGTGGCGGATTTAACCGTGCGGGTGGTGGTAATGCCCGTGGTGGTAACCGTAATGAGAGAAATGCACCGGCACGCCGTGAAGACAAAGAAATAGATCAGAAAGCTATCCAGGAAAAGATACGCGAAACCCAGGCCAAACTGGCCGGAACGGGTGGACGTGGTAAGAGCCTTAAAGCAAAATACCGCCGTGCCAAACGTGATGAAGCTGCTGAGGCGCAGGGAGAAGAAGTAGTTGATAACAGGCTGCAGGTAACAGAATTTGTTACCGTAAGTGAGTTGGCTAACCTGATGGACGTAAGTTTTGCCGATGTTATCGGAAAATGTATGAACCTCGGTATCATGGTTTCCATTAACCAGCGATTAGATGCGGAAGTAATTGAATTGGTATCCAGTGAATTTGGTTTTGAAGTTGAATTTATTGGTCTGGAAGAAGTAGATGAGCTGGATGAAGATGATTATGAAGAAGACGAAGAAGCTAAAGTACCAAGGCCCCCTATTGTAACCATTATGGGTCATGTTGACCATGGTAAAACTTCGTTGCTCGATTATATCAGAAGCGCTAATGTTGTTGCCGGGGAGGCAGGTGGTATTACACAGCATATAGGCGCTTATGAAGTAACCCTGCCAAATGGTAAAGCCATTACTTTCTTAGATACACCGGGCCATGAAGCCTTTACTGCGATGCGTGCCCGTGGTGCTAAAGTAACCGATGTGGCCATTATAGTGGTTGCCGCAGACGATGCAGTGATGCCACAGACCAAAGAGGCCATCAGTCATGCACAGGCAGCCGGTGTTCCCATGATCTTTGCGGTAAATAAAATTGATAAAGATGGCGCCAACCCACAGAAAATTTATGAGCAGTTATCGCAAATGAATATCCTGGTAGAAGCATGGGGTGGTAAATTTCAGAACCAGGAACTCTCTGCCAAACAGGGATTGAATGTGGACCTGTTATTAGAAAAAGTATTATTGGAAGCGGAAGTACTGGATCTGAAAGCCAATCCCGGGAGAGAAGGCTCAGGTACCATTATTGAGGCCTCATTGGATAAAGGACGTGGTTATGTAGCCACTATGCTTGTACAGAACGGAACCTTACATCAGGGAGACCTGATTGTATCCGGCCAACATTATGGTCGTGTTAAAGCAATGTTTAATGAACGCAACCAGCGTATTGAAATTGCACCCCCATCTACCCCTGTAGTTATATTGGGATTGAATGGCGCACCACAGGCGGGTGAAAAATTTAAAGTATTTGCAGATGAAGCGGAGGCCAAAGAAACAGCCACCAAACGTGCACAGTTATTGCGTGAGCAGGGGCTCCGTGCAAGAAAACATATTACACTCGATGAGATAGGACGTCGCCTGGCTCTCGGAAACTTTAAAGAACTTAATATCATTATTAAAGGTGATGTGGATGGTTCAGTTGAAGCCCTGAGTGATTCATTACAGAAGTTGTCGACAGAAGAAATTGCCATTCGTGTAGTGCATAAAGGGGTTGGACAGATTTCAGAAAGTGATGTGCTGCTTGCTACGGCGTCTGATGCCATCATCATCGGCTTTAATGTACGTCCGTCATCACAGGCCAATAAATTGTCTGAAGCAGAAGGGGTGGAGATCAAATTATACTCCATTATCTATACGGCTATTGATGAGATCAAGAGCGCGATGGAAGGTATGCTGGAACCTAAGTTCCAGGAAAAAATTACAGCCAATGTGGAAGTGCGCGAAGTGTATAAATTTGATAAGGCAACCGTTGCCGGATGTTTTGTACTCGAAGGGAAAATTGCCAGAAACAGTAAGATCCGTATTATACGTGATGGTATTGTGGAATATCCGCGGGGTGAAGGGCAAAGTGCCGAGCTGGGCAGCCTGAAACGCTTTAAAGATGATGCGAAAGAAGTGGCTTCCAATATGGAGTGCGGATTAACCATTAAGAATTATAATGATTTAAAAGTGGGTGATATAGTGGAGGCATTTGAGGAAGAAGAAATGAAGCGTACACTTTAACGCTTCCTTTACCGGTTCCCCCCCTTTGTTTACCTACTTTTGAACGATATTGAATTTTATGAAGCATCTATTTATCATTGTTTTGGTACTTATGACTACCGGTTTTACTTCCTCTTTTGCGCAAAGCAAAAAAGTGGTGGCCGATAAGATAGTGGGACAGGTAGGAGATAAAATTATACTCCGCTCAGATATACTTAATTCATTGTCTGATCTGCGGCGGCAGGCACAAGGCCAGGAAAATGTTGTGTTGCCAACGGAATGCCAGATACTGGAGGGACAATTGATTCGTAAGGCATTGGTATTGCAGGCACAGAAAGACTCTATACCTGTTAGTGAAGAAGAGATTGATGCGGCGCTGGATAATAAGATCCGTTTATTTATCCAGTCATACGGATCAAAAGACCTGTTGGAAGAGATTGCGGGTAAAACCGTTTACCAGATAAAAGAAGATTTTAAAGAAAGTTTTAGAGAGCAGAAACTGGCCGATCTGATGCAAAATAAGATTGTAGACGGCATCAAGATTACGCCAACCGAAGTGAAGCAGTATTATTTGAAGATTCCTGCAGACAGTTTACCTTTTTATGAATCTGAGATTGAAGTAAGTCAGATCATCATCCATCCCAAAGCGAATAAGGATGTGGAAGAGTATGTGTCTAAACAGTTATACGATTATAAAAAGCAGGCAGAACAGGGCGGCGGAAAAAAATTCGACCAGTTGGCCAAATTGTATAGCGAAGATCCTGCCGTAAAAGAAAATGGCGGCCAGTACACACTGAACCGTAACGACAAACAATGGGATCCCGCTTTCCTGTCAGGTGCATTCCGTTTAAAAGAGGGGCAGATATCTATTCCTATCAAATCAAAATTCGGGTTACATATTATTATGATGGTTAGCCGTTCCGGCGATGAGGCAATTGTCAAACATATTTTGCGTATCCCCCCCGTAACAGAAGATGAAATTACCGAAGCCAAACAACACCTGGATTCTATCCGGAAAAAAATCATTGACGGATCTATGAGTTTTGGCGCAGCCGTTAGCAAGTATAGTGATGACGAGAACAGTAAGTTTAGCGCCGGTGCGATTTCTTCCGGGCGCGACGGATCAACTTTTGTTAGTATTGACCAGTTGGATAAAGACATGATAGTGCCTTTGGGTACTTTGCAGCCCGGCGATTATTCAGCGCCATTAGTGTATACAGATGAGCGTGGGCGGAAAGTAGTGAGGCTGATTTATCTCAAAAACAGAACGGCCCCGCATCGGGAGAATTTGAAAGAAGATTATAACCGTGTTTCGCAGAGGGCATTGGAAGAGAAAAAAAGTGCTGCCCTGGAAAAATGGTTTAAAGAACATATTCCTACCTATTTTATCTCGATTGATAAAGACTTTTCCAATTGCAGTGGCCTCGAAGAATGGCGCAGGTCGGCAGCGAATGCGGAGAAAGCAAGAAATTAGTGGCTATAATATAAGCTTAATGCTCCCGCAGTAACCTGCGGGATTTTTTTGAAAAAAATTTGATAAATTGAATGTATGTACATACATTTGCTTTGTGAAACTGGAACAAGCCATACAGAGTACCAAATTTAAAAACGAAGTGCACAAGGCCGGGTTGAATATCCTGTACACGGCCTGGTGGCTGAAAACAGTGATGAGCAAGGAGTTGAAGGAATTCGGATTAACACATGAACAATATAATGTATTGCGGATTTTAAAAGGTAAATATCCCGCCCAGATGTGCGTTAGGGATATTGCCTGCCGGATGATTGAGAAAAATTCAAATGTACCCCGTATAGTAGACAGGCTGGAATTAAAGAAAATGGTGAAGCGTTCTACCTCCGTTATTGATAAAAGAGAAACAGTGATTACTTTAACGCAAAGCGGTATCACCATCCTGGAAGCTACTACCGTTAAGGTTAATGAAGTAATGGACGGAATGATGACTGTATCAAACCAGGAAGCACAGGCATTGAATATACTGCTGGAAAAAGTACGGGTAAGGGAAGAATGATTTTTTTAAATAAATAGATGTATGTACATGCAAATAATTAATAATTAAAGTTGAATGAAAACGATTTTACACAAAGCGGATAGCAGGGGGCATACCTCTTTTGGATGGCTGAACAGCTTTCATACATTCAGTTTTGGACAGTATTACAATCCCGATAGGATGCACTTTGGCGCGCTAAGGGTATTGAATGATGATACAGTAGGGAAAGGGATGGGATTTTCAAAACATCCGCATGATAATATGGAGATCGTATCCATACCATTATTTGGAGACCTGCATCACCAGGACAGCACAGGCAGAGATGAGATCATCCGTGAGAATGATGTACAGATCATGAGTGCCGGTAGCGGTATTGCTCACAGCGAAATGAATGCGAATAAGGATAAAGAAGTGAAATTCTTACAACTTTGGGTATTGCCTAAAGAAAAAAATATGGAACCCCGTTACCAGCAAAAAACATTTCTTCCGGAAGACAGGTTGAATAAAATACTTACGGTAGTGGCACCGGATGATGAAAACGCTGTGTGGATTAACCAGGATGCATGGTTTTCACTTGCCAGGCTTTCAAAAGAAGTGAGCCTTGATTACAACCTGCATAAAGAAGGGAATGGTGTTTATGCATTTGTTTTATACGGAAATGTAACCATCCATGAACAGGTGCTTGAACCACGCGACGGGATAGGCATTTCAGAAACAAATTTGATAACCATTGCAGCCGGTACCGAAGCAGAAATAGTATTGGTTGAAGTACCCATGCCATGACAATGAATTTGAAAGCGCCCAAAAACAAACTACCCATCAGCAATCAACTAATTAAAATAATATAACATGTCAACGTACAAAATCGACACCGCGCACAGCGAGATTACTTTTAAAGTAAAACACCTGATGATCACGAATGTGACAGGTAATTTCAACAAATTTGATGCAACCATGGAAAGTGAAGCGGCTGATTTCAGCGATGCAAAAATTTCCTTTGAAGCGGATGTAACCAGCATCTCTACTAATAACGAGCAGCGCGATGGCCACCTGAAGAGCGATGATTTTTTTGCTGCCGAGAAATTTCCAACACTCGGTTTTACTTCAAAAAGTATCACTAAGAAAAGTGAAGAAAATTACGCACTTACCGGCGACCTCACTATCCGTGGTATAACCAAAACAATTGAACTTGCCGTAGCATTTGGTGGTACAATGACCGATCCTTATGGCCAGGTTAAATCTGGTTTTGAAATCAGCGGAAAGATCAATCGTAAAGACTTCGGTTTAAACTGGAGCGCAGTAACGGAAGCGGGTGGCATAATGCTAAGTGATGAGGTGAAATTGAACCTGTCGGTACAAATGATCAAACAATAATGTTGTTGGCACAGGCAAACTGAACAGGATACTGTGTGTATTGTTATAAAGTTCAGGCTGTACTTTTGAAGGTGGACGCATAGTTATATACGCAAAATTGTAATATATGAATATTGAAATTGTATCTGGTAGCCCGAGAAAAGAAAGTCTATCATACCGCGTGGCCCTGTTTTTGCAAAAGCACCTGACCGATAATACAAATCATTCCGTTAATATCATTGATGTAAGGGATTGGAACCTGCCCTTGCTGCAGGATGTGTTTACCAGTGTAGAAAAAACCCCCGATGCCTTTAAGCCATTGGCTAAACGAATGTTTGCGGCAAAGGCATTCGTGCTGGTAACACCAGAATACAACGGTAGTTATTCGCCCGCCATGCAAAACCTGTTGGACCATTTTCCCAAACAGAGCCGTAAGGCATTTGGTGTGGTTACCGCATCACCCGGCACCATGGGGGGCATGCGGTCCAGTCAGCAGTTATTACTGCTGATACCCGCTTTATTTGGAATTGCCTCACCCCTTATGTTGATTACCCCGTTGGTTGATAAGAAATTTGATGGGGAGGGTAACTTGATAGATGAGGGTTTTAGAAAAATGGTTGACCAGTTTGTGCAAGAGTTTATCTGGCTGGCAGAAACACTGCATACGGACGGTAAAACAGTTCATATTTAACAGTAAAAGAAAGTGGCGGAGTTGTACCTTCGCCACTTTCTTTTAAATACCATCATGAGCGACGAAATCAAACATGAATGCGGCCTTGCCTACATTCGATTGAGAAAGCCTTTCTCTTATTATCTCCGGCAATACGGAGCGGTTACTTACGGCCTAAATAAGCTGTACCTGCTCATGGAAAAGCAACATAACCGTGGCCAGGATGGGGCAGGAATAGCCACGGTAAAATTGGATACCGAACCCGGTAACCCCTTTTTACACAGAATGCGCAGCAACGCGCAACAACCCATCGCCGATCTTTTTTTCAGAATTGGCCAGGAAATAGCTGAACTCGAAAAATACCAGCCGGATATCAAACAACACCCGGGTTTAATGAAGGGCCATTTGCCTTTTCTCGGAGAAGTATTGCTGGGCCATTTACGGTATGGAACCCAGGGCAAGAATAATGTAGAATTTTGTCACCCATTCATCAAGCGTGATCTGATGCCCGGCAGAAATATTGCATTGGCCGGAAATTTTAACCTCGTGAATACAGATGAGTTGTTTGATCTGATTAATATGAGTCCGGGCGATTTTCAGAAGCAAAGTGATCTGGCCGCTATGATGGAAGTGCTGCATCATTTTTTAACCAAAGAAGATGAACAGCATCCCAATGCCGCGGATATTGCCAAAGTATTGAGGAAGGCAACGCCACTATTTGACGGGGGTTATACCGTTGGCGCTTTATTGGGTAATGGCTACAGTTTTGTAATGCGAGATGCCCACGGTATCCGTCCGGCTTATTATTATATTGATGATGAAGTGATTGTTGCTTCCAGCGAGCGCGCTGCCATACGTACCACTTTTAATGTTGGAGAGAATGAAGTATTGGAACTAATGCCTGGCATGGCTTTAATCGTAGATGATCATGGCGGCTACCGGCTGGAACAGATATTAGAACCCAAAGAAAGAAGAGCCTGCAGCTTTGAGCGTATCTATTTCTCGCGCGGCAGTGATGAAAAAATTTACCGGGAAAGAATTGCTCTCGGGCATCATTTGAGTAAAACGGTTTTGGAAAGTATTAACTACGACTTAAAAAATACGATCATCTCTTATATTCCCAATACCGCCGAAGTGGCTTTTTATGGCTTGGTGAAAGGGATGGAAGAATACCTGAACAAGATTAAAGTAGAACGTATTTTAAGCTGGGGCAATGATTTTACGCCGGAGAAACTGGAAGAGATGGTGAACCGGAAAATACGGCAGGAGAAAATTGCCATTAAAGATGTAAAGCTGCGCACCTTTATTACGGAAGATGCGAACAGGAATGAAATGGTGCAGCACGTATACGATATTACATACGGAACAGTTCGCCGTAATGAAGATACTATTGTGGTTATTGATGACAGTATTGTACGCGGTACTACGCTTAAAGAAAGTATTGTTCGAATGCTGGCCAGGCTGCAACCCAAAAAAATTATTGTGGTCTCTTCCGCGCCACAGATACGTTATCCCGATTGTTATGGAATAGATATGAGCAAGCTCGGCGATTTTATTGCTTTTCGTGCTGCCGTTGCCTTGCTGAAAGAAAGAAATATGGAGCATATACTTACTGAGCTTCATGAAAAAATAAAAGAACTGCAGCGCAATAACCAGTTACATATTGAAAACGTGGTTCGCCAGGTGTATAAGCCCTTTACTACACAGGAAATATCCGATAAAATAGCACAGCTCATCACACCGCCGGAAATAGATCTCAATGTGCAGGTGATCTATCAAACCATTGAGGATCTTCACGATAGTTGCCCTACCAATACCGGCGACTGGTACTTCACCGGAAATTATCCAACGCCCGGAGGAAACAAAGTGGTGAACAAGGCTTTCTTAAATTATATGGAAGGGAAGAATGTGCGGGGCTATTAATCAAACCCTGTAACAGATCGCATTAATATTCATTCCCGCACCAACCGAAGCAAACATTACTACATCTCCCGGGTTCAGTTCGTGTTCATTTAATGAGTTATGTTTTACCAGGTCGTACAATGTAGGGATGGTGGCCACAGAACTGTTGCCTAATTTATGAATACTCATGGGCATGATATCCGCGGGGATCTCTTTTATTCCGTATAACCTGTAGAGCGCTTTTACAAAACCTTCATCCATTTTTTCATTGGCCTGGTGCAGGAAGAATTTTTTTACATCGCTAACATGTAATCCGCATTTATCCAAACAGGTTTTCATTGCAAGGGGCACGTTTTTTATAGCATACTCATATACTTTTCGTCCCTTCATCTTAATATAACGGATATCGGGGTCAGCGCCCGGAAAATTAGATTTTCCAAAATGCAGAAAAAAGGCTTCATCAACACAGTGGCTTTGAACAGAAGTGGCTAATATGCCACTATTTGTTTCTGAAGCGGGTATCGCCTCAATAACAGTGGCTCCGGCGCCATCGCTGAAGATCATACTGTCTCGGTCATAGATGTCAATTACCCTGCTCAGGGTTTCGGCGCCTATTACCAAACACTTTTTTGCAATGCCGGCTTTGATATAGGCATCGGCCTGTATCACACCCTGTATCCATCCAGGGCATCCAAACAAAATATCGTACGCTACACAATCCGGATTGCGGATACCTAAGGATTGTTTTACCCTGGATGCCAGTGCGGGCAATACATCTGTTTGTATAGTATTTTTTAAAACATTCCCAAAATTGTGTGCGAAAATAAGCTGGTCCAATGTTTCAGGATCGATGCCGGCATCAGCAATAGCAAGCCTGGCGGCTATCGTTGCCATATCGGATGAATTCATATTGTCATCCACATAACGGCGTTCTTCAATACCCGTTATATCCCTGAACTTGTCTACGATCTCATTGGGGGGCGCAACAATATGTTCATGGTCCTCGCTATAAAAATCCTGTTGTATAAATTCCCTGTTGGTTTTAACATTTTTGGGAATATAGCTTCCGGTACCGGTGATTACTGTTCTTATTTGAGGCATAAGCAAGGGGGTTAATGCTTTTAGGTTAGCTGCACCAAGACGTAACAAATTTAATAATTATTCACACTGATTAGGTGGTATGGGAAAGAAATCATCAGCCAATCCGTAAAATCAGAGATACTTATCTCCCTTATTCCTTTTCACCTCAGCCACATATTCTTTAATGGACTGTTCCTTCTCTTTTTGGCAGATCAGTAAAACATCTTTTGTATCTACAATAATAAAATCATCGAGACCCTGTAATACCAATAATTTTTCGTTGGGGGCCGATACCATGCATTTGGTAGCATCTATTACAATCACGTTTTCGCCGGATACGGCGTTGCCCAGGTAATCTTTCTCAAAATTATCATAAGCGCTGTTCCAGGTACCCAGGTCACTCCAGCCGAAAGAAGAGGGGATCACATACACATTATCCGCTTTTTCCATAATGGCAAAGTCGATAGACACATTGGTACACAAAGGATAGATTCGATTGATGGCATCCCTTTCTCCGGGGGTATTGAAATGTTCTTTTTCCGTATCAAAAAGCTCAAACATTTCCGGTTGGTAATGTTCAAAGGCTTTTATCACATTCTTCACCCTCCAGACAAAAATACCCGCGTTCCATAAAAAATCGCCACTGGCTAAAAAAGTTCTGGCCAATTCAAGGGTTGGCTTTTCGGTAAAAGTTTTTACCTGGTAAATACCATCTGCCACAGCCAGGGGTTCATGTTGAATATACCCATAGCCTGTATTGGGATGGGTTGGTTTAATGCCCAGTGTAACCAGCGCTTTAATATGGCCCACAAAATCCAGTGACTGTAAAGTGATCTTCTTAAAATTCTCATTATCGAGAATCAGGTGATCGGCGGGTGCCACAATGAGAGAGGCTTCCGGATCTTTCTGGAGAAGTTTAAAAGAGATATAAGCTACACAGGGCGCGGTATTTTTTCGGCTGGGTTCCGCCAATATGTTTTCATCACTAATTCCGGGTAACTGCTCTTTTACAATATGACAATACTCGGTTGAGGTAACTATATAAATATTTTCGGCAGGAATAAAGTCGGTGTATCGTTCATAGGTCCACTGGATTAATGATTTACCTGTGTTCAGAATATCGAGGAACTGTTTAGGATAAGCTGCTCGGCTGCTTGGCCAGAAACGACTGCCAATACCACCGGCCATGATGGCTACATAGTGATGCTTATTCATAAGTGTTGCATGGTTAGCGTTTTTGCAATATGCGGTGCAAAACTACAGGCTTATTTAACGCATCCCATCATATATCTTATACAATTCCTTCCCTGATCAGGTCATGTATATGTAAGATACCCTGGTAGGTTCCCTTTTCTTCTACAATCAACTGGCTGATATCATTTTTTCTTAACAGATCCAGCGCTTCTACCGCTAATAAGGATGCCTGAATTGTTTTGGGATGAAGTGATAAAATGTCTTTGGCAGTGATGGATTGAATATGATCGCTTTTCTCCAGCATTCTTCTCAGGTCGCCATCGGTAATAATACCCATTACCTGGTTGCCGGCATCTACAACGGCGGTAACGCCCAATCTTTTTTCGGTGATCTCAACTATCACTTCTTTTAAACTGGCTGTAGGTAAAACGGCCGGCCGTTCATTATTGATGATCAGGTCGGCTACACGCAGGTATAAACGTTTACCCAGGTTACCACCCGGATGAAATTTTGCAAAATCCTGTCCGCTAAACCCATTCAACTGCATCAGGCAAACAGCCAGTACATCACCCATCACCATTTGTGCAGTAGTGCTGCTGGTAGGGGCAAGGTTATTGGGGCAGGCCTCTTTGCTAACTGTCGTATTCAGTATGATATCTCCATGCGTAGCCAGAAAACTTTCGGTATGTCCCACCATGCCAATCAACGTATTACCAAAATTTTTTATCAGGGGTACCAGTACTTTAATTTCGGGGCTTTCGCCACTCTTACTGATGATGAGTACTACATCTTCTTTCTGTACCATGCCAAGGTCGCCATGGATCGCATCGGCCGCATGCATAAAAAGGGAAGGTGTTCCTGTAGAATTTAAGGTAGACACAATCTTCTGGGCAACAATGGCGCTTTTGCCTATTCCACTGATGACCAGTCTGCCTTTTGACTGGTGGATAGTGTTTACCGCTTTTGAAAAGGAGGCATCAATAAAAGCGGCCAAACCGGCTATGGAGGCGGCTTCCAGCGCTATGGTATGCAATGCCGTTTGTTGGATGGATGGGTTCATTCTCTGCAAAGGTAAAGTTTAACGGCAAACTGAAGGTATTGCGCCCATACTTCAGTAACTTCGTGAGCCTTTTAAATAAGCTTTCCGCTAAAATCTGGGGGATAATCATTACAGCCGGAGACATTTCTCAATAAACCTAACCGCTTATAAATTTTAAGCGAATATTTCCGGAAAATGACCTAAATTATATAATCGTAAGTGTTCCCGCCCTGCGGGATGAAAATAGATTTTGATACATGGCTACAAGTACTAATAAAAAAGCCCCCAAACCATTGGTAACAACGGCCAAAGCAGTTACTGCATCGAAAGGGTCCGGGACTATAAAAGTGAAAACTCCCCATAATTATGATATTTATGGGGCACTGGAAACCTATTTTGGTTTCAGGGAATTTAAGGGCACACAGGAGCCCGCTATTAACAGCGTATTAAATGGTCAGGATACATTCGTGATCATGCCTACCGGTGGTGGAAAGAGCCTTTGTTACCAGTTGCCTGCCCTGATTATGCCCGGCTGCGCCATCATCGTTTCTCCCCTCATCGCTTTAATGAAAAACCAGGTTGACCTGGTACGGGGCTATAGTGAGAATGATGAAGTGGCTCATTTTCTAAATTCCTCACTGAATAAGGGGCAGATTAAGGCAGTGAAGGATGATTTGACTGCAGGCAAGACCAAACTATTATATGTTGCCCCCGAAACACTCACCAAACAGGAGAATCTCGAATTCTTTGGCGACCTGCCCATCTCCTTTTTTGCGGTGGATGAAGCGCACTGTATTTCGGAATGGGGCCATGATTTCAGGCCGGAATACCGGCGCCTTCGTGAGATGATGGATATCATCAACCCGGATATTCCTGTTGTGGCTTTAACAGCAACGGCTACTCCAAAAGTGAAGAGTGATATTGTTAAAAATCTTAGTCTGCGCGAGCCAAATATTTTTCTATCCTCCTTCAATCGTGCCAACCTGTATTATGAAATACAACCTAAGATAGAGAAAGATCAAACCATCAGGAGTATTGTAAAATTCATTACCGGGCATAAAGGCAAAAGTGGTATTATTTATACCCTTAACCGAAAAACGACAGAAGAACTGGCAGAGATATTAGTGGCTAACCAGATAAAAGCGGTTGCCTATCATGCTGGGCTTGATCAGAAATTGCGTGCAGACAGGCAGGATAAATTTTTGAATGAAGATGTACAGGTTATTGTAGCTACCATTGCTTTTGGAATGGGTATTGATAAACCGGATATCCGCTATGTGATACATTTCAATATTCCCAAATCCATTGAAAACTATTACCAGGAAACGGGTCGTGCGGGAAGAGATGGAATGGAAGGCCTTTGTGTTTTATATTATTCGCATAAGGATGTGTCGAAACTGGAACACCTGATGCGTGATAAGCCCTTGAGTGAAAGGGAAGTAGGGGCACAGCTGATTGATGAAACAGTGGCTTATGCAGAAAGCGCCGTATGCCGTCGTAAAATATTACTCCATTATTTTGGAGAGGATTGGGATGAGCCCAATTGCGGCAATTGCGATAACTGCCTGCACCCCAAAGAAAAAATTGAAGCGAAAGAAGAAGTAGTTAAAATGCTGAAAGTAATTAAAGCGCTGGATGAACGCTTTGTTACCGATTACGCGGTGAATGTGGTAATGGGAAAACTTACCCCACAGATCAATATCTATCGTCATGATGCCTTACCCGTTTTTGGCATAGGTAAGGATAAAGAAAGCCATTTATGGAACAGCCTGGTACGGCAGATGTTGCTGGAAAACCTGATTAAAAAAGATATTGAAGAATACGGGTTGCTTAAGATGACGGTTAAGGGTGAAAAGTTTCTGAAGAAACCGGTTTCATTCAAAATTGTGCTGAATAATTTATTTGAAAATGCCCAGTTTGATGAAGATGAAGGAGAGAATGCTTCACAAACTGGCGCGGCAGCCGATGAGAAATTGTTTGAAATGCTGAAAGAGCTTCGGCAGAAAGAAGCCAAGAAAAAAAGCCTGCCTCCATTCGTTATTTTTCTGGAGAACTCATTACAGGATATGGCCACCATTTATCCTACCACACTGGAGGAAATGGAAAAATGCCAGGGTGTGAGCAAGGGCAAGTCTATCAAATTTGGCAAACCATTTGTGGAACTGATAGCCAAATATGTAGAAGAGAATGATATTGAGAAGCCGGATGATTTTGTGATGAAGAGTGTGGCCAATAAAGCCAATAACAAAATTTACATAATACAGAATGTAGACAAGAAAATACACCTGGAAACCATTGCCAAAAATAAGAGCCTGAAGCTGGATGAGTTACTTGAAGAAATGGAAACCATTGCCGCCAGTGGCACTAAACTAAACCTGGATTATGCCATTGATGAATGGCTGGATGAATACGACCAGGAAGAGATTATTGAATATTTTAAAAGCTGTCAAACGTCTTCTTTGGATGTGGCACAGGAAGAGTTGAGTGAGAATAATTATACCTGGGAGCAATTGAAAATTATGCGAATCAAATTTTTGAGTGTGTATGGTAATTAATGAGCTTCAAGGCATTTAAGCGCCATGGAAATATATTTGAAATTATTTTGGACCCATGGGCTTTAGCCTGTGGCAGGATGGAATACATTGATTTATTTTTTTCTAAATGCGCTAACGCGTTGCTTCGCATTTTCCCGGATACTCAGGTAAAAAAAGTTCAGATCCGCTACATGGTAATTTTTTGTTTTGAGAAACAGGCTGCCAAAGAAATGGGGCTTCTCTGTCCATAATACGCCTTCGTTTACTTTGGCATTGGTAACATTTTTTAGCAGCTTATTGAAGTTCAGTAATAAGCCACCCTTATTCATTTTCCGGTCCGCAGCGGGCATGCCCTCATCCCAGGTAAGTGGATTGGTTACTATGGCAGTAAATTTTTCTTTCAAAACATAATCCGGCTTATACCCCTCTTTATAGGTTCTCCAACTGCAGGCACAGCCTGTTTGATACGGTGTGATGCATGGCTTGATAGCGGTAAAATAATCTGGTTCGAGTGGTATACCAACCAGGTAAGCCGCTACCAACTGTTTTTGCAGTGCGGTGCCTTCAAAAAACTCTTTCAGAAGTCTTTTGGCATGCGTTGTACCCTGGCTATGTGAGGCAATGATGATGGGGTGGCCATTATTATGGTGTTGCAGGTAATAAGTAAAAGCTGCTTTTACATCTTCATAGGCTACCATAAAAGCGGCCAATGCCTGGATAGTATCGTTGGCGCTAACAGGAAAATAGCTGGATAAATTTGCCTGACGGTATCTTGGCGAGAAAACCCTGCCTGCTTCATTAAAAATACTTGCCTGAAATAATATAGTAGTATAATCTGTTTTGGTATTCAGCTCAGTATTATCAATGGGGGCATTCCAGCCTAATAATCGTTGGGTATCGGTATAGGTGGTAGGATGAATAAAAAACACATCAACACTAGAATCAGCCTGATATCCTTTCCGCAGGGGTAATGGGATGCTGTCTGAAGGGTCTTTTTTATAGGGATGTGCCGCCCAGTGATCGAGGTTACTATAGTCTGGCGTTCCGGAAGGATGGCTAAATGAGTAGCCGGCAGTTGATTTTTGCAGCCGGTTGCTGCACGAGGTTATTAGTAGTGTAGCGAGCAGGATAAGCAAACAGATTTTCTGATTCATGTGATAAAGTTGATAAAAATCTGCAAGAAATACATCTTATCAACAGAATCTGTGATGTGCGGGTTCTTTTGTAATTTTCCGGACATCAGTTAATAACTGTATTTTCCATACTTAAATCTTACAAGCCATGTCTATTCCTGTTGTTGATTTAGCGGATTTTCTCAGTGGCCATCCTGGGCGTAAAGCCTCATTCGTGAAGGCTTTGGGCGAAGCCTATGAAGAGGTTGGTTTTGTGGCAGTAAAAAACCATGGCGTTCCTGATGAGCTGATTGCCCATCAATATGAGTATGTACAACAATTTTTTTCGCTGCCACTAGAAAAAAAACGGCATTATGAGATAAAAGGTCTTGCGGGCCAACGTGGTTATACCAGCTTTGGCCGTGAACATGCCAAAGGCAGCGAGGCGCCTGATCTGAAAGAGTTTTTCCAGTATGGACAAATTGTGGAAGCCGATGATCCGCTAAAAGCTGAATATCCTGATAATGTTTCGGTAGAGGAGATTATTCCTTTTAATAGTACCCTGTTTAATGCCTACCGTCATTTTGAAAAAAGTGGAACAGCCTTACTGCAGGCTATTGCATTATACCTTACACTGGATGAACACTATTTTGATGAACCCGTACAAAAAGGCAATTCTATTTTGCGCTGTATCCATTATCCGCCGATTACCCAGGAACCTAAAACCGCTATTCGTGCCGAACAGCATGAAGATATTAACCTGATTACTTTATTGGTGGGCGCTTCTGCCGATGGTTTGCAGGTACTTACCAGGCAGGGTGAATGGGTGAATGTGACTTCTTTGCCTGATCAAATTGTGGTAAATGTGGGCGATATGCTGCAACGCCTCACCAATAATAAACTTCGAAGCACCACACACCGCGTAATAAATCCACCCAAAGCATTATGGCATACCAGCCGGTTTTCTATGCCCTTTTTTCTGCACCCCAAAAGTAATATGAGCCTGGCCTGTCTGGAGAGTTGTGTGGATGCGGCTCATCCTAAATCTTACAGGGATATTACTGCCGGCGAATACCTGGATGAAAGATTGCGTGAAATAGGGTTGAAGAAGTAAATAGCCGGCTTTTGCTTTTAACAGCGCGTCTCAGCTTATCTGTTAGAGATTATTTAACAATTGTGCTATTCTCTGTTGCTCTATTTTTGCCGTTCCCTATGCGGAAAAAAATCTGTACACTATTTTTATTGCTGGTATTAGCGATACAAATCCTGCCCATACAGCAAATGGGTGGGTTATTGTTTAGTAACCGGTTTACAGAAGAAATTCCGCATGCACAGGACACGGATAGCGGTTTTTATAAGAAGGCCGCCATTAAAAGTGATTATTTAAGTAGCGCAGGATGTAAGGTGGTTTCTGCCTTTATTGTTTCCGCCATTCAGCATCCCGATTTTGCAGATGCCATTCCACTGAATCATGCACCGGATATTCATGTGCCCCCGCCCAATTGCTGATCACTTTCTGATTAAGCGATCTTTTTTCTTTCAATTTTATTTTATAGCGTCATGAAAAAATATTTTCAGCATGCGGGCAGTGATTTGCCTGCCTCTATCGTAGTATTATTAGTTGCCATACCCCTTTGCCTGGGTATCGCGCTGGGGTCCGGTGCCCCCTTATTTTCAGGCATCATCGCGGGAATAGTTGGCGGCATTGTGATCGGTTTTTTAAGCGGGTCACACCTGAGTGTGAGCGGGCCGGCTGCCGGACTAACCGTTATTGTAGCAACAGCCATTTTAAAATTACAGGTGTATGAAGCCTTCCTGCTGGCCGTTGTTCTTGCAGGCTTTATTCAATTGGGGTTGGGGTTTTTAAAAGCCGGTGTAGTCGGCGACTATGTTCCTAACTCCGTTATTAAGGGAATGCTCGCTGCTATTGGTTTAATACTGATTTTAAAACAGTTTCCACACCTGGTAGGGTATGATGTGGATTTTGTAGGTGATGAGACTTTTAGCCAGGGAGATCAAAAAAATACCTTCTCTGCCATGTGGCATGCCCTGGATTTTTTAACCCCTTCGGCCTTGATCATTGGTAGTATCTCATTATTGATACTGGCAGTATGGGAAAGAAAATTTATTAAATCAAATAAAATAGTACACCTGATACCTGGTCCATTGGTGGTAGTTATCGCGGGAATTTTAATAAATGGCTATTTTTTAACCAGTCAACCTGCATACGCATTGGAGGCTAAACACCTGGTTTCTTTACCCGTTGCCAGTGATATCAGCTCTTTTCTGTCATTTTTTACCCTTCCGGATTTCAAATTTCTGAATAACCCGGATGTTTGGGTAACTGCTTTTACCCTGGCTATTGTTGCCAGCCTGGAAACCCTTTTAGGTATAGAAGCGGTTGATAAACTGGATCCGCTAAAAAGAGTAACACCCGCCAACCGTGAATTGAAAGCGCAGGGAATAGGTAATATCGTTTCAGGATTGATAGGTGGTTTGCCGCTTACCTCTGTTGTAGTAAGAAGCTCTGCCAATGTTTCGGCAGGCGGCAAAACCAAAGTTTCGGCTATCGCGCATGGCCTATTGCTTTTGGTATGCGTAATGTTCATTCCCTTCCTGCTTAACAAAATACCTTTAAGTGCATTGGCAGCCATACTTATATTTACAGGGTATAAGCTGGCAAAAATTTCTGTATTCAAAGAATTCTATCAAAAAGGGTGGGATCAATTTGTGCCATTTGTGGTAACTATTTTGGCCATCCTGCTATCGGATCTGCTGATAGGTATCATTGTAGGTATTGTTATGGGATTATTTTTTATTGTGAGAAGTAATTTCCGTTCTTCCGTTTTTGTGGTAAATGATCAGAACAATTTTTTGATCCGTTTCCGGAAAGACGTTTCATTTCTTAATAAACCCATTATTAAGAAGAAACTGGAAGATGTACCCGCCAATGCCTATGTTTTAATTGATGCCACAAGGGCCGATTTCATTGATAAGGATGTGATTGAAGAAGTAAACAACTTTCTTTGTCATGCACACCTGAAAAATATTAGAGTAGACATCAAAAAAAGTAATCACAAACCGATGCATCTTTTGTTTCATCAACCCAAAATCAGAACTTATGAAACCATATGAAAAATTATTACTGGAGAATAAAGCCTGGGCCAGGGAAATGCTGGAAAACGACCCGGCGTTTTTTGACAGGCTTGCCCATTTGCAAACACCTGAATTTTTATGGATAGGATGCAGTGATAGCCGTGTGCCGGCCAATGAAATTACCAATACACAACCCGGAGAAATTTTTGTGCATCGCAATATTGCCAATATGGTGATACATACGGATGTAAACTTATTGAGTGTACTTGATTATGCGGTAAGCTATCTTAAGGTAAAGCATGTAATTGTTTGTGGTCATTATGGATGCGGGGGTATTAAAGCCGCCATGACCAATCATGATTACCACCAGATTCTCAATATGTGGCTCAGGAATATTAAAGATGTTTACAGGTTACATAGAGAGGAACTGGATGTATTAACCGATGAAGAAAATAAATTTGACAGGTTGGTTGAGTTGAATGTGCAGGAACAGGTAATACACCTGGCCAAAACATCCATTATTCAAAGGGCCTGGAAAAATGAGCAGCGACCGCAACTGCATGGTTGGGTATATGGATTGAAAGACGGTATTATTAACCCGGTATTCGAAATGGCAGCGGGTACACCAATAGATTCATTGTATGAATATGATGATCTGTAGCAAATAATCGTAAAAATAAAAGCCTGCTATCCGGATGAAGATAGCAGGCTTTCTTATAAAATAATAGTTAAGCAGTTGGTGTTTTCGGTGTATGAAATTTGGCAAGGAACGACTTACTTGCATCACTCAATATGAGTCTGCCGCTGATGGCAGCACGTTCTTTTAATAATGTATTCCAGTTTTCTGTTCCTTTCCACAAAATATTTTTCACTTCCCGCATGGCCTCTGGTGATGTGTTTGACAAAGTAGTTGCCAATCGTTTTACCGACTGATCCATTCCGGCAAGATCAGTATGTAACTCTGCAAATAATCCTTTACGGAGCGCCCAGTCTGCAGAGCGCCACATGGTGGCATCAATGGTTAATTGTGAGAAAGCGGATAGGCCCAGTTTTCTTTCTACTGCAGGCCCAATTACAAACGGGCCAATGCCAACAGCCAGTTCACTCAGTTTAATATCGGCGCCTTCTACTGCAATGGCATAATCAGCCGCCGCTGCCAGGCCCACACCGCCGCCTACGCATTTGCCATGAATTCGGGCAATGATACATTTAGGTGCTTCCCGCATGGCATTGAGTACATTGGCAAAACCGGAGAAGAATGCCAGGCCCTGTTCTTCGCTGGTAATGGCCAACAGCTCATCAAATGAAGCGCCGGCACAAAATATTTTCTCTCCGGAAGAGCGGAGGATCATCACTTTGGTTGCAGTATTCAATCCTTCAGCATGAATAGCCTTTGCAAGGGCATCCAGTAGTTTACCCGGAAGAGAATTACTTTGCGGATGAAAGAATTCAATCGAGGCGATACCAT
Organism: Chitinophagaceae bacterium; assembly: GCA_023229465.1. Taxonomy (GTDB): domain Bacteria; phylum Bacteroidota; class Bacteroidia; order Chitinophagales; family Chitinophagaceae; genus Sediminibacterium. Next base: position 99,447 of record JALNZE010000010.1, on the reverse strand, counting down.
TTACCCGTTCAATTGTTACATAGCCTTCTTTTTTTTCTGCTGTCATATTGCTAAGTTATTAAATAGCCCGTAAAAGGCTTTTTTAAAAAGTACCGGGTGCCCGCTTTGGTATACTTACTAATGCAGGCATCTAAAAAACGATGGACTTCTATTGAATCTTTTTTTCAACCATTGTTAAAATGGTGGCTATGCCAACGATCTCATTTGTTTCGTCTATCATCTCCACCAGCCATTTTACAATGCCTTTGGCAATATCGGATGGTTCTTTTTTCTCCTGCGGAATTTTTTCTTTACAGGTAAGGCGTACCTGTATTTCCGCGCCGGGATACACGGGTTTGGTGAAACGTAATTCATCAATCCCATAATTCAGTAATACCGGATTCTTTTCATAACTATCTACAAATAAACCCGCGGCGATGCTCATAATGAAATAGCCATGTGCCACCTGTTTATCGAACATGGTTCCTGCAAAATCTGTTTGTATAAGGTGCGCATAAAAATGATCCCCGCTCAAATCGGCAAAGCGGTCTATATCTTCTGAACTGATCACTCTTTTTTCGGTGATGCGTTGGTCACCTATTGCCAGTTCTTCAAAGTATTTTTTAAATGGATGGATTGTTATTGTGTTTCCTGTTGCGCCCGGCTGGTAAACATTGCTCACTGCCGTAATCATATCAGGCGACCCCTGTATGGCCACCCGCTGCATATAATGTTTTACGCCACGGATACCACCCATTTCTTCACCGCCCCCCGCCCGGCCCGGCCCACCATGTACCAACAAGGGCAATGGAGAACCATGACCGGTATTTTCCTTGGCACATTGATTATTCAAAATAAGTATACGGCCATGGTGCGTGCCTGCTTCTAATACGTATTGCCTGGCAATATTTTTATCGGCGGTTACCATAGAACTTACTAAGGAGCCTTTACCCATTTTAGCGAGGGCTATTGCTTTTTCTGTTGATTGATAGGGCATGAGGGTAGCTACCGGACCAAAAGCTTCCACTTCATGTACTTCTTTGCTATGGAAAGGATCTTCATTTAATAATAAAATGGGGCCGAGGAATGAACCTTTCACAGCATCCGCGTCTATCAGTTCCACACTATCTAATGATCCATAGATGATTTGTGAAGAAGCCAGCAATTTTTGTACCTGTTCTCTCACTTCTCTTCTTTGTGTTTCACCTGCCAGGGAACCCATTCGTACCTTTTCATTCAATGGGTTACCAATAACCGTTTGTGCCAGCGCTTTGCCCAGTGCGATATGTACTTCTTCCAGTTTATTTTCCGGAACAAATATTCTTCGGATGGCGGTACATTTTTGTCCGCATTTGGTAATCATTTCTTTGCGTACTTCTTTGATAAAAATAGTCCACTCAGGCATAGCCGGCGTTACATCTTCACCCAATACAATACAATTGAGCGAATCTGCTTCCATGGTAAAGGGCACATTCTGCTCTAATATATTTTTACCGGATTTTAATAGTTGTCCGGTAGATGCAGAGCCGGTAAAAGTTACCACATCCTGTGAGCACGTATGGCTGAGCATATCGCCTGCGCTGCCACAGATCAGTTGTAAGGCGCCTTCTGGCAGAATACCTGATGTGGCTATTTGCTTTACCACCGCTTCGGTGAGGTAGCAGGTAACGGTTGCCGGTTTTACTACCGCCGGTATGCCCGCTAAAAGATTTACCGCAATTTTTTCAAGCATTCCCCAAACCGGAAAATTGAAAGCATTGATATGAACGGCAACGCCCTCTTTGGGAATTAACAGATGATGTCCCATAAAAGTATTGGCCTTTCCTAAGGGATGATGCTCACCGTCCAGGCAAAAGGGGGTGTCTGGAAATTTTCTGCGCAATGAGGCATAGGCAAATAAATTACCGATACCCCCCTCGATATCAACCCAACTATCTGCTTTGGTAGCGCCGGTTTGGTAACTAACGCGATACAATTCAGGCAGATGTTCCCTAAGATGTAACGCTAGTGCGCGAAGCATTAGCCCCCTTTCATGAAAACTCATTTTGCGAAGTGCGGGATTTCCTTTTGTTCTGGCATAGTCAAGAACAGCCGCAAAGTCCAATCCTTTGGTGGTTGCTTTGGCAATAGGATGGCCGGTAACGGCGTTGAATAAAGCCTGACCATCCCCATCGCCTTCGATCCAATGACCGAGGATATAATTTTTAACTGTAAACATGGCAATCATTTAGTAAATGCTCAAAGCTAAGGATTGGCTGAGTTTTTATCCGTCATTTCCCCGCTGTGCAAGGGATAAAAAAAATCCCGCCATTGGTGTGGCGGGATAGCAGTTGGTTGTTGGTTGTAAAAAGTTACTATTATTAAGACAGCCGCTGATCGATTTCGCTGCAAAGGGAGGCAAATATCTGATCAACGGTTCCCTCGCCTTTAATATGAACTACTTTATCAAATTGGCTATAATGGTCGGCTACTACGGTTGTTTTGCTTCGGTATTCACTAATTCTTGCTTTGATAACAGATTCATTGTTATCATCGCTGCGGCCGCTGGTAAGGCCCCTGTTAAGTAAACGGTGTACCAGTTCCTCCTCACTTACCTCTAATGCCAGTACTACACCTATTTCTGTATTTTTCAACTGTAATAATTTGTCCAGCGCCTCACTTTGGGCAACGGTACGGGGAAACCCATCAAATAAAAATCCGTTGGCTTGCGGATTAGCGTCCAATGCAGAACTGATCATCTCTATCACCACCTCATCCGGCACCAGCTGGCCCCTGTCCATAATGCTTTTGGCTTCCAGTCCTAAGGGGGTTTGTTTTGAAATTTCAGTTCTCAATAGGTCTCCTGTAGATAAATGTTTTAGTCCATAAGTTGCGATCAGCTTTTCACTTTGCGTACCTTTCCCGCTGCCGGGAGGGCCAAACAGAATAATATTAAACATGTTCTTACTAACCTTGAGTGAGGAACAAATATAAGGCCTTGACTTTAAAAAACATTTAACAGTATTCGAAAACCTTTGAAAAGACTTAATTGTAAAGTATTCAACCGATTTTTGTAGCTTGAAATCTGGTTTTTCTTAAATGTGTTAGAGAATTCAATAGATAATAATAATTATAATATGAACTATTTACTGGCAATAACACTCTTTATGGGATTGGCGCAAAGTTGCCGGTCGCAAAACAATCATGATAAATCCAACAAAATGGACTCAGCTAACCAAAAGAATCATCCGGTATATTCAAGAACAGATAGCAGTAAAGTGGTGTTGAAAGAGGATGAATGGAAAAAAATGCTTGCCCCTGAATTGTACTATATCGCGCGTCAAAAAGGCACTGAAAGGCCCTATACGAGTCCATTTGAGCAATCAAAAGAAGTAGGTACTTATTATTGTGCGGTTTGTGGCAATGCGTTATTTAAAAGTGATACCAAATTTGAAAGTGGGTGCGGATGGCCCAGTTTTTATGAGCCGGTAAGCAAAGCTTCTATCATTTATCTTCCGGACAATTCCCTGGGTATGGTGAGAACGGAAGTGGAATGTGGCCGTTGCAAATCGCATTTAGGACATGTATTTGAAGATGGCCCGCCGCCCACCGGGTTACGCTATTGTATTAATGGGGTAGTGCTTGATTTTGAAAAAGCAAAGGAAGCGGAAAAGAAATATGATGATCGGCAGAAAAAGAAGGGGTAATTTTTAAAACGCCTGTGTTGCTAGGTTTGTTGCCTTCTTTTTCCTGCAAAATAGTATGCAGAAAAAAAAGTAATCAGCACACCCACTACCGACAATATCATTACACTATTTGAGAAAAAATCCACCCAGTTTAGTTTTACCTTAAATATTTCTTTGCTCAGTAATACGGTTACACTTCCCAGGTATCCAAACGAATCGGCCAGGTAAATCAGGAATCCCACATTGCCTGTAAACCGGAATGCCGCGATGAGTCGTTCAAAGAAAACAGAATTGAAAGGTATGTAAACCATATAAAGGCCCAATCCTACCGCCGTCATCCACCATACCGGGTCGAGTTGATGTTGCACAAAGAAAAAAGTGGTGATGCCCGACAAGGCAAAACCCATGGCGATAAAGAGGTGTGCGAGCATCAATGCCTTGTAACTGTTTTTGATTAAAACCATGCTTCCGATCAGTACCAGTACAATTAAAGTAATGGGTGTTTCTGTTTTTGAAAACAGCGCAGGCTGGTTAAGGTAGCCCATTTCTTTCCACATATCGGCACTAAAATTATCGCGTATATCGCGGAAGATAGTAGCAAAACCATAAATAAAAATACAAGCGGCCAGGCCGGGCAAAAAACTGCGAATAAATTTTTTTCTTTCGGCTGCGTTCATGGGTGTCCGGTTCATCCTGGCAGCAATATCCGCTTCGTCTGGCGGCGGAATCTTTTCAATCAGGTAAATAAAAAGAAGCAGGGGCAAGGCAAAAACCAGGCCTGTTGCAAAAGGTACCCAGAATTCAGATAGATGAAATTCAAGCAATAACCATCCCCCTACTGATTTAACAAAACCCGAAGAAAAAATAAAACTCACTGCCAATGCTGCCCCTATAAAATCAGTGCTGCGCCTGCCTTCTACATAGGAAAAAACAACACCCCATAACATACCCAGTGGGAAACCGTTTATAAATAGAAAAACGGCATTATAGGGTGCGGGTACAATAGCAAAGCATAGCCATGCGGCCCAGGCAATACCTACCAGTAAGAGAATAATTTTGTAGCGGCCCAGCCGTTTTAGCTCAGAAATAAATTTGATGCCATAAAATTTTGCCAGCAGATAACCGATCATCTGGCTTAATACTAAAATGGTTTTATAATTGAGTCCGGCAAAACGCAACCCATCAAAAGTGCAAACAGTATATGATTTTCGAAACCCGAAGATCATGGTGTAAGTAAGGAAAGCTACTATAGCGGCATATATCCCCGTTTGCAGCGGACTTCCTTTAAAATACCTGGTGGAATTATTTTGCAATCAATAAGGTTTATGAATAAATATAGGGGATTAAATATCGAATATAGAATGTCGAATGCGGAAGTGAAGAAATTTTTTCAATAGTCAATATTCCCTGTTCCCTATTCATCATTCTTCCCCCCGTTTGAATAACTCTTTTGGTAGTTGGCTGTTTATTTCAGAAATTCCTGGCCAGAAAAATAGATACTATGAGAAGAATGCTGTTTTTAGCCACGTTACTTACCGCTGTGTTAGGTGCTTTTGCACAACAGGTTGACCTGTCTCAGCAATTCAAAAATCTGAAACCACGTAATATAGGGCCGGCAGGTATGAGCGGGCGTGTAACTTCCATTGATGCGGTCTGGACCAATCCTGATCATATTTTTTTAGGCACGGCTAGTGGGGGTGTTTGGAAAACAGAAAACGGAGGAGCCAGCTGGACACCCGTTTTTGATGAACAGCCTATTCAGAATATCGGATCCATAGCCATTACACAAAGCAATCCCAGTGTGGTTTGGGCCGGAACAGGTGAGGGTAATCCGCGTAACTCGGTTAGTTTGGGAGAAGGTATCTACAAAAGCCTGGATGGCGGTAAAACCTGGAAATGTATGGGCTTGCAAAAAACGCGCAATATCCACCGCATACTCATTGATCCCAATAATCCTGATGTCGTATATGCAGGTGTGATGGGTAATCCTTTTGCAGCGCATGCAGAAAGGGGATTGTACAAAACCACAGACGGCGGGGATAACTGGAAATTAATACTGCATACCAATGATACCAGTGGTGTAGGTGATATGGTGATGGATCCTTCTAACCCCAATAAACTTTTTGTAAATATGTACCAGCACAGGCGTACCCCCTGGAGTTTGAAAGGTGGTGGCCAGGGCAGTGGATTTTATGTTACATACGATGCAGGAAAAACTTTTAAGAAACTGGACAAAGAAGCAGGCCTTCCTGCCGGAGAATATGGCCGAATGGGCATCAGCATCAGCAGAACGGATCCTAACCGGGTATATGCATTGGTGGAAGCCACTAAAAATGGGTTGTATAAGAGCGAGGATGGCGGACTCAAATGGGAACTCGTAAACAGCGATCCAACGGTGGTTACCAATCGTGCGTTTTACTTTCAGGATATAGCGGTGGATCCGAAAAATGAGAACCGTTTGTATAATATTAACCAGATGATCTCGGTGAGTGAGGATGCCGGTAAAACATTCCGTACAATTATTCCCTATAGCGGCATACATCCGGATCACCATGCCTGGTGGATTCATCCCTTTGATGCCAATTTTATTATTGATGGAAATGATGGGGGTATCGGTATTTCACGCGACCGGGGTAAAACCTGGCAGTTTGATGAGAAATTACCCCTTGGGCAATTCTATCATATCAATGTAGATAACCAACTTCCTTATCATGTAATGGGCGGGCTGCAGGATAATGGCAGCTGGCATGGCCCCGCTTATGTATGGGTAAGAAGTGGTATCCGTAACGCCTACTGGCAGGGAGTGAATGGTGGGGATGGATTTGATGTATTGCCAGATCCTGAGGACCCTAACTGGTTATACTCTATGAGCCAGGGGGGCAGTGTTAACAGGTACAATTTGGTAACCGGCGAAGAGTGGGGCATTCGCCCACCCCGCCCGGATATGAAAACCAGGCAGCGTTTTAACTGGAATGCCGCTATTGCGCAGGATCCTTTTGATAAATCAACTATTTATTATGGTAGTCAGTTTATCAACAAGAGTATAAATAAAGGGGCTTCCTGGGAAATTATTTCTCCTGATTTAACTACTAACGATTCAGCCAAAATTGACCAAAGTACCAACGGTGGTATTTCAGTAGATATTACCGGGGCAGAAAATTATTGTACCATCATTGCTATTGAGCCTTCGGCAAAACAACCCGGTGTAATATGGGCCGGCACCGATGATGGCAATGTGCAACTTACCACCGATAATGGAAAAACATGGACAAGTTTTCGGGGTAAAATTCCAGGTATGCCACTTGGAGCATGGATACCACAAATACGAGCTTCCCGCTACCAGGCAGGAGAAGCTTTTGTGATAGCCAATGATTATCGCAGGGGTGATCTTAAACCGTATATATTCCGTACCACCGATTTTGGAAAAACATGGGCAAGGGTAGTTGATGAAAAGAAAGTAACCGGTTATGCCCTCTGTTTAATACAGGATCCGGAGGAACCGAATTTGATTTTTGTGGGTACCGAGCAGGGTTTATGGATAAGCCTTGATAATGGTAATAATTTTCAGCAATTCAAGAATGGCTATCCTTCTGTTTCTACTTATGATCTGGCTATCCAGGAAAGGGAAGCGGACCTGGTGATCGCTACTTTTGGAAGGGCTTTGTGGATATTGGATGATATCCGCCCCCTAAGAAAAATCGCGGCTGGTAAAGGTCAGGTATTCACCAAAAAAATTACCGCATTTGAGGCGCCGCAGGCATACCAGGCCAATATTAAAAATCCATCCGGTATTGAATATAGTATTTGGGGTAGTTATGAAGGAGAAAATAGGAGAACCGGAGCGGCAATAAGTTTCTTTATTAATCAAACTGGCGCAGACACGGGAAAGAACAAATTAGCAGATACGGCAAGCGTAAAAATATACGATGCAGGCGATGTACTGGTTCGAACACTTCGTACAAAAGCCGATAGCGGGTTTAACCGTTTCTATTGGGGTATGGAAGGTAAAGGCATACGACAGGCCGGTGGCGGAAGGCGGGGTGGCCGTGGCGGCAACAGGGGCGGGGATGCTGAACCCGGTGGATTGCCTGTTGATCCGGGTACTTATAAAGTAGTCGTAAGCATAGGAAAGGATTTGAGTGATAGTATGCTGGTGGTGGTGAATGATGATCCGAAAGCGCCAATAACTAAAGAAGTACGATCGGCTATCAGAAAAGCCAATGCAAGACTGGATAAAAGTTCCCTGAAACTGGTTGAGTTGATTGACCGGTTAACAGAAGCCGATGATATTGTGAAAAAAATTGAGGCCGGTTTTAAAGATATGGACCAGAAGCAGGCAGACACATTACGTAAAACCGGGAAAGCCATGCAGGACAGTATCAAAGCCATTCGGGAACAATTATCCGGCAAGCCGCAGGAAAAACAAGGCTATGGAAATATCCCGCAGATAACTGTAAACAGTATCGTAGGAGAAGCGCGTTCATATGTCTTAAGTAAAAATGTAGCCCCGGGTACACAGGAAGAACGCCTGATGGTTGATGCGGAAAATATAGTGGCAGAAGTGTTAACAAGAGCCAATACTTTCTTCGAGGGCAAATGGAAACAATATCGTGCCCTTGCAGAAAGTACGCCGGTGAAACTGTTTAAAGACTTTAAGCCTATTGAATAAGCGGCGTTGGTGGATACCTATTCTTTACTGTTTCGTCAATTATTTCCGTAGCCCGTTGCTAATCATGTAATTTCGTGTCGAATTTTTTTTAAAATCATTTTGTATGCAAGATCCCAAACTCAGCCACCTGGCCGGCACTTTAATAGGTAGTGAAATCGTGAAACTCGGCAATATGATCAGCGAGCGTATTCGCAACGGAGAAAAAATATACAATTTTACCATTGGCGATTTTGATCCTTCCATTTTTCCAATTCCTGCTGAACTGGAAGCATTGATCATTGAATCATATCAGCAAAAAAACACCAATTACCCTGCGGCAGAAGGGGTACTCGACTTACGAAAATCGGTAAGTCATTTTATAAAGGAATGGGAAGGATTGGTATATGCTCCCAATGAAATACAGATTGCTTCCGGGGGACGTCCGATAATATATACCATTTTCAAAGCCATTGTTGATAAGGGTGATAAAGTAATCTATGGTGTGCCATCATGGAATAATAATCACTACGTGCATATGACAGGTGGTGAGCATTGTGTGATTGAATGTATTCCTGAGAATGACTTCATGCCTACACCTGCGGATATTAAGCAGAACATTAAAGGGGCCACACTTATTTGTTTGTGTACGCCTCAAAATCCAACCGGTACCACACTTACCAAATCGGCCCTTACAGAAATATGTGACCTGATACTGGAAGAAAATAAACAAAGGGCTGAGGGGGAGAAGAAATTATATTTAATGTTCGATCAGATGTACTGGACACTTACCTATGGCAGTACGGAACATTATAACCCCATTTCTCTTCGCCACGAAATGAGGAACTATACTGTGTTTGTGGATGGTATTTCTAAAGTGTTTGCCGCAACAGGGGTTCGGGTGGGCTGGGCATTGGGTCCGGAAACTATTATCTCAAAAATGAAAGCGATTCTTAGTCATCTTGGCGCCTGGGCGCCCATGGCTGAACAAAAAGCAGTAGCGAAATACCTGGTGCAGAATGACGCCATTACAAAATATCTTTCGCATTTTAAATCTGAAATAGAAGAAAGGCTGCGTAGTATTTATGCTGGCTTTATTCAGTTAAAGAAAAAAGGATTTTCCGTTGATGCCATATCGCCACAGGCAGCCATCTATCTTACCATTAAAATAGACCTGGTTGGTAAAACCACTGCCGCAGGTAATATACTGGCTTCCCAGTCTGAGGTTACTTCCTATATATTAGGGGAAGCAAAAATAGCCGTGGTTCCTTTTTCTGCATTTGGCGCGGGCAGCAATAGCGCCTGGTATCGGTTAAGTGTGGGAACCTGTAAGAAGGAAGAGATTCCTGGTATGTTAGCTAAACTGGAGGGGGCTTTGGGGAAGCTGCATTAAAACAATCAATTTGGGTTAGCAGTGTAAATAAAAAATTAACCCTTTCTTACCAGCCGTTTTGTATTCGGAAGGAGTTATCCCTTTTTAAGTTATTTATTATTTGGGCAACCACAGAATGCAGTGCCTTTATTTTTACGAAAAACACCACAGGAGCTGCCCACCAGTGTGAACAATAGCAACAAAAAAATAATTTGTTTTATTTTCAGTTTCATATTCTGTGATCTAAAATACTACTTTACTGTTTAATCAATGAGGAATACCCGACTTGGTGAAAAAATTTAACATACAAAAAGTATTAGTGGCCCCGCTCGACTGGGGACTGGGCCATGCTACGCGTGATATTTTAATTATTCGGGCATTGATGGCAAAGGGGTATGAAGTAATCATTGGATCTGAAAGCACTCAGGCCAGCCTGCTACATACAGAATTTCCATCCCTGCAAATATTGCCATTGCCCGGTTACCAGGTGCAGTATAGCAAAACCCAATGGGGGTTTTTGTTTACCATTTTGTTTCAGATACCAAGAATATACCGTGTGATCAAAGCTGAGCATCGCTGGTTAGCGAAGGTAATTGAAGAACACCGGATTAACCTGGTAATTTCTGATAACCGGTTTGGGCTGCATGCTAAAAAAATTCCCTGCATTTTTATTACGCACCAGCTTACCGTAAAAGCGCCATTCAACTGGTTAGAGAACCTGATGCAAAAAGTAAACTATCATTTTATTAATCAGTTCAACGCATGTTGGGTTCCTGATGTGGCGGGGGAAGAAAATGTGGCGGGTGTTTTATCTCATCCTGTTATATTGCCAAAACCAACAGTTCATTATATTGGCCTGTTAGCAAGATTTCAAAGGCAGGAAGCAATTAAAAAGTATGATTATTGCATTCTTCTCTCAGGTCCGGAGCCGCAAAGAACTTTACTTGAAGAAAAGATATTGGCAGGAATAGCCGCTATTGACGGAAAAATAGTATTGGTTCGTGGTAAGCCAGGAAGTAAAGAAGTTTTAACTGTGCCAGAAAATGTAACGGTCAATAATCATTTGCCAACCCACGAACTGCAGCGGGCCATATTGCAAAGCGACTATATCGTTTGCAGAGGGGGCTACACTTCTTTGATGGAACTGTTATCCTTGCAAAAAAAAATGCTGCTGATACCCACACCCGGACAAACCGAACAGGAATACCTGGCTAAAAGATTAATGGACCTTCATATTTGTTTTTCGGTTACGCAGCACAGGCTGAATTGTGCTGAACATTTTGCCATGGTAAAAAAATATCCCTACCAACTACCAAAATTCTCCATATTTAAAGAGGAAATGATCACAACATTATTGGGTAATTAACTTTACTGTTTTGGGTAATCGAAGAACCAGAAAGTTTTTTTGGCCGATTCAAAATCTGCCCAATGGCGGCTATCCGCTTTTATGGCAAAAATACCGCAGGTAGGTATATTGTCGATTTTCGTGGTAGTTAATTCATTCGCAAATAAGGTAATGCCGGGGTTATGGGCAATAATGGCCACAGTAGTAACCGTATCTTCCAGGGTCCGGATTACATCATAAAATACCATGGGGTATGCATGAAATAATTTTTGTTCACCCCTGATATCTTTTTTTATTACCTGATAGGCCTCTGCAAAATACCCGGCAGTTGTTATGGCCCTTTTGGCCGTACTGGATATGAAAAGGTCGATATGTATATGCTTTTTGAGTAAATGTTGCGCCATTGCGGGGGCATCTCTATTGCCCCTGTCGTTTAGGGGCCGGTCAAAATCATCCTGCCCCTTCAGCGCCCAGCTGCTTTTAGCATGTCGTATAATCAATAGCTGTTTCACAGGTAAAAGTTACAAAAAACTCCGCTTACATTTGCGTTAATGGCTATTACCAGACTTACCACCGAAGAATTTTTACTACTGGCTAAAGAATATCCGGTACTGGATGTTCGCAGTCCGGGCGAATCTAAGCATGCCCATATACCCGGAGCAAACAACTTACCCTTATTTACCGATGAGGAAAGAAAGGTAGTGGGTACAGCGTATAAACAGGAGAGTAAAGAAAAGGCAATTAAACTGGGGTTAACCTATTTTGGGGTTAAGATGGTTGCGATGGTGGAAGAAGCGGAGAGCATAGTTAACAGGTGGCAGCTGACAGATGACAGAAAGAGGCAGGCAAACCAATCAACAAATGAAAAAGTTGTGTTGGTTCATTGCTGGCGGGGAGGGATGCGGAGTGCGGGGGTTGCCTGGTTATTAGATTTGTACGGGTTTAAAGTATATAGTTTGATAGGTGGTTACAAAGCCTACCGTAAATGGGTATTAGCGCAGTTTAACAAGGAGTACCCGATTCGCATTATTGGAGGATATACCGGTAGTGGTAAAACAGAAGTATTGCAATCACTGGCTAAAAAAGGCGAAACGATTATTGACCTTGAAGCTTTAGCCTGTCATAAGGGATCTACCTTCGGAAGCCTGGGTCAACCTGAACAACCATCACAGGAAATGTTTGAAAATTTATTAGGTGCGGAGTTAAAAAAAATAACAGATAAGCCATCCCCCCCTGTTATATGGCTGGAAGACGAAAGCCAGCGCATTGGTCTTGTAAATATTCCTACCCCTTTTTTTGGTCATATGCGTACAAAAAAAGTATACTTTCTGAATATCCCGTTTGAACAACGCCTGAACTTTATTGTTAGCACCTATGGGCAGTTTGAAAAAGATACCCTGTTAAATGCCATTATGCGGGTAAAAAAAAGGTTGGGGGGATTAGAAACTAAAACAGCGATTAATTATTTAATTGAAGACAATATAAAAGAATGCTTTGCCGTATTGCTCCATTATTATGATAAATATTACCTGAAAGGGCTTCATAACAGGGAAAATTTTTCTTCCCTGTTCCACAAAATTGACATTGCTGCAGTGGCAGATGAAGCAAATGCCTCAATGCTGCTAACCTGTGCGCAGGAAGAAAAAATTAGTTAGTTAGTCAGCCAGTTTGCAATAGTCAGGTACCCCATCCAGCTCATAACTATCACTACCATCCATCCGATACATTGAAGTAGAACAGGATGTCGGTAGCTTCCAATAGTTTTGGTATGTACAGCGGCTATCAGCATTACGGCCAGTGCTACGGGTAAGATAAATCCATTTAGCGCGCCTACTACCACTAAAATTTTTACAGGGTTGCCGATAGCCAAAAACAGGAGGGTAGAAAAAATGATAAAAAATGATATGATCCAGCGTTCATTTTTTGTTAACCATGGATGAAAGGTTTTAATAAAAGAGACCGAGGTATATGCGGCGCCTACCACTGAGGTAATGGCAGCGCACCACATGACCACGCCAAAAAAACGATAACCCAGTTCACCCGCGGCCAATTTAAAAACAGCGGCGGGAGGATTGGCATTATCCAATATGCCGCCTTTCATGATAACACCCAATGCTGCCAGGAATAAAACAAAACGCATAACAGCGGTTACCACAATACCGGTAACCGCGCTCCTGGTTACCTGTGGTAATGCTGCCTCTCCTTTAATGCCTGCATCCAATAAACGATGTCCGCCGGAAAAACTGATATATCCGCCCACAGTTCCGCCCACCAGGGTTACGATAGCGGTGGCACTGATCGTTTCAGGAACGAAGGTTCGGTGGAGGGCTTCAGTTAATGGCGGATCAGAACTGATGGCCACGTACATGGTTAACAGTATCATCAATACCCCCAGGATTTTTGCAAAATTATCCATGGCCTTACCGGCCTCTTTCATCCAGAAAATAAACAAAGCCGCCACACAACTGATAATGGCGCCATACAGGGTATCAATGCCGGTTAATACATTCAACCCCAGGCCACATCCGCCAATATTACCAATGTTAAAAGCAAGCCCACCCAGCATAATTAAAGCTGCGAGAAAATAACCGAGCCCGGGTAAAATTTCATTCGCGATATCCTGCGCTTTTTTTTCTTTCACAGCCAGTATACGCCAGATATTCATCTGTGCGCCAATATCGAGGAGAATAGAAATCAGTATCACAAATCCAAAACTGGCCAATAACTGACGGGTAAACACGGTGGTCTGTGTAAGAAATCCCGGACCAATGGCCGAGGTAGCCATCAGAAATGCCGCGCCCGTGATAGCGGATGATTTGACAATTTTTTTCACTGGAGGATAGATTGAATAGGTATCCGATGTTGTTGCAGAACCTGGTAAATAGTAGCCGCAAAATGTACCGCGTGATTTCCGTCGCCATGTAAACAAATGGTTTCTGCTATAATCGGAACCGTTTTACCCGTAACGCTGGTTACTGTTTTTTGCAGTATCATTTGCAACACTTGTTTAATACAGTTGTCAGTTGAATCAATCAGTGCATTCGCCTGGTTACGCGGGGTAAGGCTGCCATTATCCTGATAGGTTCTGTCTGCAAAAGTTTCGCTAACAGATTTTAGTCCTGTTTTAGTAGCTTCTGAAATGGAATGAGTTCCGCTCAGGCCAAACAATAAAAGGCTGCTATCAAAATCATATACTGCCTTAGCTATTGTATTTGCCAGAACAGTATCTTTTGCCGACATATTGTACAGGGCTCCATGTGGTTTTACGTGATGCAGCCAGGCGCCGAAACTATCTGTTATTTTTTGAAGCAGATAAATTTGTTCAGTTACCAGATCATATATTTCTGCCGGTGATAACTGTTTTTCCGTTCTCCCAAAATTTGCTTTATCGGCAAAGCCCGGATGGGCGCCGATGGTTACCTGGTTAACCATAGCCAGTTCTACAGTTTGTTTCATGGTGGCTTCATCGCCGGCATGGTATCCACAGGCGATATTGACGCTACTAATAAAAGGCATGATCATTGCATCATTGTGCAAGCCCTCTCCCATATCGCAGTTGATATCTATTGTCTGCATTTTTTTCATACCCCAATTCTTAATTAATAATTATTAATTGGGATTATTTAGTTTTTAAAATACGATTGCAGTCGGAAGGTACAGGCATTTTGCAGTAGCTGCAAATCCCTTTGTTGTTTAAACAATTGCTCCTCCGCATCCGGCAGTGTTGTTTGCCGGAAATCTATTTTTTCGCCGGCGCGCATTTGAGCAAGCGAGGCAATATGAGAACTGATCACATGACCAATTCTTGGATAACCGCCGGTGGTTTGATGATCGGCCAGTAAAATAATGAGCTGGCCATCGGGTAATAATTGAATGGTACCCTTTGTTACAGCGGAGGAGATCATTTCTTTGTGGTTTTGTAATTCCAGGTTTTCTCCCTTCAAACGATATCCCATTCGGTTGCTTTGCAAAAGAATAGTAAAGTAATTATTTTCGAATCGCTTTGCAGATACACTATTCAGGTAATGGTATTCCGCACCGGGAATAAATTGAAAAGTATGGTTTGTATAAAAGCCGGAAAAATTTGGGCTCCAGGGAAGTGGAATAAATGACGCATCCTTAAAAAGAAAGGTATCGAATGCGTTCCTTGTAAGCAGTAGCCGATCATTTTTTTGAAGGGGCCTTCCTTCAAATCCGCCGGCTTTAACCGTAAGGTTGGTACTGTTGCTGTTTAACCATTCGGATGAAATATAGCCACCACTTACTGCCAGGTATACCCTTGCACCGGTTACATTTTTTTTAAATTTTAGCACAGATCCTTTTTGAATCATTACCGGGTGAAGAACAGGCAGCGCTTCCCCGTTTATTTCCGCGGTAAAATCAGCGCCGCAGAGGGCCATCAGTACAGCTTCTTCAAAAACTATTTCAGCAGCAGGGAAGTGCATTTCTAAAACAGGCTCCTCCAACGAATTTCCCACCAGGGCATTGGAGATTTTCATAGCTATTGTATCCATTGCCCCACCGGTATTGATGCCCAGGTGCTGGTAACCATAACGGCCTGTATCCTGTATGGTATCCAATAACCCTTGCTTATGAATGAGCAGGCTCATGATCTTTCATTTTTTGAAATTCAGTAAGGGAGATAGGATAAAAGGTTACCTCATCGCCTGGTTGTAATAAACAGGGTTGTGTTTTATGGATATTAAATATAGCGATAGGCGTTTGGCCAATCAGTTGCCATCCTCCCGGAGAATCAAATGGATAGATACCTGTCTGTTCGCCGGCGATGCCTACACTTCCCCCGGGTACCAGGGTTCTGGGAGATGCTTTGCGGGGTGTACTTATTTTTTCATGCACAGAACCCATATAAGCAAACCCCGGTAAAAATCCGATCATGTATACACGATAGGATTTTCCGGTATGCCATTGGATTACTTCATCGATCCCTATTTGATGCGCGGCTGCCAGTGTTTTCAAGTCAGGCGCCAGTGAAAGGTCATAGCAAACCGGTATGCGAACGAGTGCCGGTGTTTTTGCAATAGCCATTTTACAGTTTTCGATGGCTTTTTGAATTTGTCTGCAAACCCATTCATATACGGTAGTGGTTGTTATTTTTTTTCTCAACAGAGCGGTATCATACACAATGGTTAGGGTATGGTAGGCCGGGATAATATCTTTTACACCATGAATTGACTGATCTTTGAGATAAGAGAAAAGGGAGATAACCTTTTGATTGATGGCGGCATTCACTTTGTTGCCTAATTCAATGGTAACAGCATGGTCGCCGCAGGGGTACATATGATAGGAGGCGGAATTGGGCATTGGCTACAAATTATTCCCGGTTTTAGTAGTATTCCTCCCCACCGCGTAATGCGGTTTCAATTCTTTATAAATTTTAGCCAGTACCTCATTCCCGGATTCCGAAGCATTTTTTGAATTCTGAAAATAGGCCCTCGTTTGTTTTAGTATTTCATTGCCGATTACCAGTTTGGCATCTTCCAGTTTTGTTTTTACCTGCTCCAGTTCATCTATCAGTTCGGTATATTGTCCATAGAGATGCACATAGTTATTGCAAACAGTTACATCCACAAAATTGGGAACTGTATTGGGGTTTTTGCGCATAAACTGCACGGCCTTCTCCACAAATTCATGACGTTTTGTATTCAGCTTGAACATACTCCGCCGTTCACTGGGTTTCAGTTTTATATTATTCGGGATCATGTTACGGATAGCAGAAATGTTCTGCTTGATCGACATTAACTCGGAGCCAATAAAACTTCTGAATGAGGCCATAAGAGGATAATTTATGGTATAACGCTGATTCGAAATAGAAAATTGCTTATTGTTATGAGAATTAAAAATCTCTGTTATCCTCACTTTCTTATTATCTTGTTTACCAGAACCATTGCTTGTTTATATGCGCCTGATATGGAGCCTGTTTCTTCGATTAATGGGGTGGAGCCTCAAGGGCGCTTTCCCTTACCATATTAAAAAATGTGTACTCATTGTGGGCCCTCATACCAGCAGTTGGGATTTTGTGATTGGCATTGCCTTCCGGAGCAAACTAAGGTTCACCCATGCGAAATTCCTGGGTAAAGCTGAGTTGTTTAAGGGGCCATTTGGCTTCATTTTCAGAAAACTGGGCGGTTTCCCGGTTGAACGGTTTGAACAGCATAATATGGTAGCACAGGCAGCCGCACTTTTCGAAAACCATAATACCTTCCTATTGGTATTATCACCCGAAGGCACCCGGAAAAAAGTAGGGCGGTTGCGCACCGGGTTTTACCATATTGCCAAAAAAGCAGGGGTGCCTATTGTTATGGCTGGTATGGATTACGCCAACAAACAGGTTTTTTTCTCGGACCCCTTTTATCCAACGGATAATGAAGCCGCCGATTTTCAAAAGATCTATCAATATTATGCCCCCATAAAAGGAAAAATACCTGGGCAGGGTATGGCACATCTTTTATTACCCAATTCCTAATAATTTATTTAAATGACCGGCCAATACCCAACCATTATTGATAAGTTTTGTGAATTTGAAACTGCCCATGCCGGCAAGCTTTTTTTAGCTGAGCCGGTAAAAGGCGTTTACCAAAAATTTTCCTGGCAGCAAGCCGGTAGCCAGGTAAGGCGTATGGCCGCTGCTTTACAGGAAATGGGCCTTGGTAAAAATGATAAAGTAGCCATCCTCAGTAAAAACTGTGCCCACTGGATTCTTGCCGACCTGGCCATATCTATGGCCGGCTGTATATCAGTACCCCTATATCCAAATATTACAGCCGATTCGCTTCGGGAGATTATTGTGCATAGTGAGAGTAAAGCTGTTTTTTTTGGCAAACTGGATAACCCGGAAGTATTGCGCAAGGGCATTCCTGATGAACTGATCAGGATTAGCTTTCCTTTCTATCCCACTACTGACTGCCTTAACTGGGATGAGTTGATTAGCCGCACAGCAGCAATGAAAGGTAAGCCCGATATTGATCCGAAAGCATTAACCTGCATTGTGTATACTTCCGGTACAACGGGCCATCCCAAGGGCGTAATGCATACTTTTCATGCCGTAGGATTTGCGGTTGACTCTTTTCTACAAACCTTTCCTGATATACAGGAAGAGATCTTTTTTTCCTACCTACCGCTTTGCCATGTAGCCGAGCGTATGTTGGTTGAATGCGGCGCGATCTTTACGGGCAGCACCGTTTATTTTGTTGAATCAATGGATACCTTTGCTAAAAATCTGGCCGATACCAGGCCTACCGTTTTCCTTGCCGTTCCGCGGATATGGGAGAAGTTACAGGAAGGCATATTAAAAAAAATGCCACAGCCAAAACTGAACCGGTTATTATCGTTACCCATCATTTCTTCACTGATCAAAAAAGCCATTCAAAAAAAATTAGGGCTGGCAAAAGCGGGCTATATTTTTACCGGGGCCTCACCTATTAATCCGGCATTGCTGCATTGGTTTGCCAGATTAGGCATTCATATACAGGAAGCTTATGGGATGACGGAAAATGTGGCCCTCTCTCATGTTAACAGAAAAGGGGCCATTCGTATAGGAACCGTTGGCCAGGCTTACAGTAGTGTGGAAGTGCGCCTGGGAAAAAATAATGAAGTGCAGGTGAAAAGTGAAGCCACCATGTTGGGATATTACAAGGAACCGGCAATAACAGCCGAATGTTTTGAGGACGATTTTTTACGCACGGGCGATGAAGGGTTGATTGATGCGGATGGATTTCTAACCATTACGGGCCGCATCAAGGACCAGTTTAAAACCAGTAAGGGCAAATACATTATGCCTGCACCCATTGAAGGTAAGTTGCTGCAAAGTTCACTACTGGCACAGGTTTGTGTGGTGGGGTCTGGCATGCCCCATGCTATTGCATTAGGCACTTTAACGGAAACGGCTAAAACAGTAACCAAAGAAAAGCTATCCGGCGAATTAAAGAATATTCTGGCAGAAGTTAATAAAGGATTGGAACACCATGAGCAGGTACCCAAATTAATTGTGGTAACAGAAGAATGGACAGTTGCTAATGGACTGCTAACCCCTACCTTAAAGATCAAACGGAAAATGATTGATGCCAGTTTTGGCGATCAATATGAAGGATGGAGCCACGAGGCTGAAAGCATCGTTTTTGCCTTAGCCTAACAATTACCAGGTAATGAAGCGCACAGAAAATTTGAAAAAATCAACCGATTTATGTCTTTATTTTGCCGTTGATCTCCTTCAGCACAATTTTTTATCCCTTGTTTACGTTCAGAGAGGGCAATATTTATCATCTAACCGAATATTTATGAAACTTAAAGTGTACTTAATTGCCGCGCTTGCTTCAGCGGCCCTGTTTTCCTGTGTTAGCCCAAAGAAACTCGAAGCGGAAAAAGCCAAATACGCGGAACTGAGTGGCAATTACCTGGATATGCAGGCTAAATACCGTGACCTGCAGGATGAATTGAAAAAATGTCAGAACGAATCCTCAGCTAAAACATCCGAGTTTCGTAACCGCAAAGCTTTATTGGATGAGCAGGTTGAGGACCTTAAAAAACAGATCGACTACCTGAAACAAAATAATAATACGGTACTGAACCAGTTGAAGGACCTATCAGTGGTAACCGGTGCGCAGGCAGAAAGTATCAAGAAATCGCTGGATAATATTGGCGCTAAAGATATTTATATACAGGACCTGCAAGGTTCTATTTCACGTAAAGATTCATTGAATATGGCCCTGGTGATGAACCTGAAAGGCGCCATTGGTAACCTGGATGATAAAGACATCAATATTAAAGTAGAAAAAGGGGTGGTATATGTAGATATCTCAGATAAGCTTCTTTTTAAAAGTGGAAGTTATGAAGTAACCGACCGGGCTAAAATAGTATTGGGCAAAGTAGCCAAAGTATTGAATGCACAACCTGAAATTGAATTCCTGGTAGAGGGCCATACGGATTCTATTCCTATCAGCAGCGCCGGTATCCAGGATAACTGGGATTTGAGTGTAAAACGTGCAACCACTATTGTTCGTATCCTGCAAAATTCTTATGGGCTTGATCCAAAACGTATGACAGCCGCCGGTCGCAGCCAATACCTGCCACTTAGCGATAACGGAACCGCGGAAGGTCGCGCCGCTAACCGCAGAACAAGAATTGTGATCTTACCTCAGTTAGATCAGTTCTTTAAATTATTAGAAACAAAAAAATAAGTAACGCTTACCTTATCCCCAATAGAAAGGGCAAAAACGAATAACCGTTTTTGCCCTTTCTTATTCGTTGTAATTATTAATTATTAATTACTAATTCTTAATTAAAGCTTAGCACTCTTCCAGGCCGCCAATATCTCTTCCGTATGATTCTTACTTTCCGGTTTTTCAATAATTTTTACAATCTTACCGGTTTCGTCAATCAAAAAAGTAGTTCGGGTAGTGCCCATATAGGTACGCCCCATAA
This sequence comes from Chitinophagaceae bacterium, assembly GCA_023229465.1. Classification (GTDB taxonomy): domain Bacteria; phylum Bacteroidota; class Bacteroidia; order Chitinophagales; family Chitinophagaceae; genus Sediminibacterium. The sequence continues at coordinate 79,003 of JALNZE010000010.1, read as the reverse complement.
TTTTTTTCTCGCCCCATAAATTGTATTTATCTACAATTTTCTTATCCTCATCGGCTACCAACGGGAAAGGGAGACTGAATTTTTCTTCGAATTTTTTATGACTTTTAACGTCATCGGTACTTACCCCGATTACATGGTACCCTTTTTTAATAAGAGCCGCGTAATTATCGCGCAGGTTACAAGCCTGAACGGTACAGGTAGGTGTGTCATCTTTCGGGTAAAAATATAAGATCACTTTTTTGCCTTTGAAATCGGCCAGGGAAATTGCTTTTCCGTTCTGGTCAACTCCTTTAAATATGGGCGCTTTACCACCCTCTTTTAGTACTGCCATTTTAAATGTTTAGGTTTTTAATTTGTAATAATAACGCTATTTATACTCTTTTTGTTCTTATTCTCCTGTAAATGGGTAAAAATTATCGCTTGCTTTCCCCTGTCAGCCTTACATTTGCACAATTTATTTTTTTGCAATTATGCCCAAAGACCTCTCTATTAAATCCGTTCTGATTGTTGGCTCCGGCCCCATTATTATTGGCCAGGCCTGTGAATTTGATTATTCCGGCTCCCAGGCAGCCAGGAGCCTGCGCGAAGAAGGGGTTGAAGTAATCCTTATTAACAGTAACCCGGCTACCATTATGACCGACCCGATGATGGCCGATAGGGTTTACCTGCTACCATTGACTGTTGAAAGCATTGAAAAAATTCTTGAAGAGAACAAAATAGACGCGGTACTACCCACTATGGGAGGCCAAACAGCCCTAAACCTGTGTAAAGAAGCCGAAGAAATGGGCATTTGGGAAAAATTTGGCGTTCGGATGATTGGGGTAGATGTGGCGGCCATTGATATGGCAGAAGACAGGGAAAAATTCCGGCAATTAATGGTTAAAATAGGGATTGCCGTTGCCCCCAGCCGCGTGGCCAACAGTTTTCTGGAAGGAAAGGAGTTTGCGCAGGAAATAGGATTTCCATTGGTTATACGCCCGTCATTTACCCTGGGCGGAACGGGTGGCGGGATTGTGCATGGCAAAGAAGACCTCGATGCCGCACTCGAAAGAGGGTTAAAAGCCTCTCCTATGCATGAGGTACTGGTAGAAAAAGCAGTATTGGGATGGAAAGAATTTGAACTGGAACTATTGCGCGACCAGAATGATAATGTGGTAATCATCTGTACCGTTGAGAACCTCGACCCCATGGGCGTTCATACCGGCGACTCAATAACCGTTGCCCCTGCCATGACCCTGAGCGATACCGCTTTTCAGGATATGCGTAACAAAGCCATCCTGATGATGCGCTCTCTTGGTAATTTTTCAGGGGGATGTAATGTGCAGTTTGCCCAGAACCCAGAAACAGAAGAACTGATAGCCGTAGAAATCAATCCGCGCGTAAGCCGTTCTTCGGCCCTTGCTTCTAAAGCAACCGGTTATCCAATTGCAAAAATCGCTGCCAAACTGGCCATCGGCTATTCACTGGATGAACTTAAAAACCAGATAACCCAAACCACTTCGGCCTACTTTGAGCCGGCGCTGGATTATGTAATCGTGAAAATGCCAAGATGGAATTTTGATAAATTCAAAGGCGCCAACGATACCTTAGGCCTGCAGATGAAAAGTGTAGGCGAAGTGATGGCCATCGGCAGAAGTTTTACCGAAGCTATTCAAAAAGCCTGTCAGAGCCTGGAGAATGAAGCCATCGGCCTTGGATATTATGGTAAAAGCTTAATGAAGAGTGAAGAACTGGTAGCGTATATTAAAACACCGAAATGGGATCGCATCTTCCGTATCAAAGACGCGCTGATGCAGGGTTCTACGGTTAAGTCTATCGTACAGGCCACCAAAATAGACCGCTGGTTTATTTACCAGATACAGCTCATCTGTACTATGGAAAAAGAGATTGCTAAATATACCCTCGATACCCTTCCGGTTGACCTGTTTAAAGAAGCCAAGAAAAATGGCTTTGGCGATGTTCAGTTGGCACGCATACTGCATGGCGACTGTACAGATGAGCAGGTATATGAAAAAAGAAAAGCCCTCGGTATTACCCGTGTATATAAAATGGTAGATACCTGCAGCGCCGAGTTCGAAGCAAGGACCCCTTATTTTTACAGTACCTTTGAAAACTAGCGGTAACATTAAAATACACAACCAGAAAGTATGAAATTGAAAGACATCCAGGTACTGAATGAAAAAGAAACCCGCGGTGGTTTTGGAGAAGGTATTCATGAGATAGGTAAAGAGAATGAAAATGTAGTGGTACTTACAGCCGACCTTGCCGGTTCCCTTAAACTGGGGCCCTTTATCAAAGATTTTCCCGATCGTTTTGTACAGGTTGGTATTGCCGAAGCCAATATGATTGGTATTGCCGCCGGTATGACCATTGGTGGTAAAATACCCTACACCACCACCTTCGCCAATTTCAGCACCGGCCGTGTGTATGATCAGATACGCCAGAGTGTAGCGTATAGCGGAAAGAATGTAAAAATATGTGCCTCACATGCCGGGCTAACCCTTGGCGAAGATGGCGCTACGCACCAGATACTGGAAGATATTGGGCTGATGAAAATGCTGCCCGGCATGACCGTAATCGTGCCCTGCGATTTTAACCAGACCAAAGCGGCCACCAAAGCCATTGCCTCTTATGAGGGCCCGGTGTACCTGCGTTTTGGCCGGCCAAAATGGCCCAATATTACCAAAGAAGACGGATCGGATTTTGTGATAGGTAAGGCACAGCTATTGAGCGATGGAACCGATGTAAGCATCTTCGCCTGCGGCCATATGGTATGGAAAGCCATTGAAGCCGGACGCATACTCGAAGAAAAAGGTATCAGTGTAGAGCTTATTAATATACATACCATTAAGCCATTGGATGAAGCGGCTATTATTGCCTCAATTAGTAAAACCAAATGTGCGGTAACGGTAGAAGAGCATAATATAATCGGCGGCTTGGGCGATGCCATAGCACAGGTTGCTGCCAAACACCAACCCATACCTATTGAATACATTGGCACCAATGATGTATTTGGTGAAAGCGGAAAACCCACCGAACTCTTAACCAAGTACGGACTGGACACGCCGTTTATTGTGGCGGCGGTGGAGAAAGTTTTGGGAAGAAAATAGTTAGTTGATTTGTTTACACGTAAATAATATTGACCGCGGCTTTTAAGGGCCGCGGTTTTTTTATTTGGATTCTCTATTCCTTCCGGCTGAATATCAATAAACAAATAAAAAATACGCAAGTTTGATTGCGTATAACTTTTTTATATTTTATTCTCCGAAGGATAGTCTCTCGAAGAGGACTTTGCGTTTAAGAATTGACAAAGATCCATGATGCAGAAAATTTGATGAGAATGAGAATTTCTGGTTTTGAAATCATTTCTTTGCTATTTGCATGAAATTCCGTGAAACCAATCTTCCGCAGCTTTCAAACCGCAAAGTCCTCTTCGAGAGACTATGCGGGGAAATAAATACTAATTGCATCCTTAAAAATTATAAAAGCTAAACCTGTGTTAGAAAATTTAGGTAAGTTAAATACAGGAACTTTTATTGTAAATAATTTACGTCTGGTCGGAGTTGTTGAAGCAGTATTTGTTTTTTTGTTCTTAATACCCAGCACAATGCATATTGATTTTTTCTTGCTGTTAAGTTGGTTCGGAGGTGCAATAATGATACACGTTGCTTCAGAAGACAAACCAATTCCACCAATTATATTTCTTATTGTGGCTTGGGTATCAGCTTACCTCAGAGATCCATCATTATTTGGATTTTAAAGTGAAGAATATGGGATGGAAGTAAAATTTTGTCCGACTATTATTTATTTGATTTAATTAGAAGTTTCAAATAGGTTATTGCATAAAGTTTCGGTTCATAAGAAGTGGCGGCATTTTAGCACTAAAGTTAATTAGAGGCACTACCGTTTCTTCTTTTTAAAAAAGCTATAAAAGTCTGTCAGCAGAATGTTGGCAGACTTTTATATTTAGCCATTTAAGGTCAACGCCGTAGGGTTTTACGCGCTAAATGGCAGTTTGCTGCAATACCTAAAGTAATTTAATTTTATTACAACAGATTTTTACTTGCCCATTCATCTATACTACTCAGAATAGGTAGTATAGAAATACCTTTTGCTGTTAAGCAATAACTTACAATTGGTGGGAACTCATGATATTCTTTTCTTTCTAAGAAACCATCTTCCTTTAGTTGACGTAATTGCTCCAACATTACTTTTTTCGATACCCTTGGAAAGGCTCGCCACAAATCTATAAAACGGGTTTCGCCATGGTTTGCTAGATGTTTCAAAATTACTGCCTTCCATTTACCGGATAACATACCTAATGTTCTGTTTACTAAACATTGCTCAAAGTCATTGTATGTCATCATAACAAAAAAGTGAATAGGTTACAAATAAGTTCACATCGCAAGGTAAGCGCAATTAAGATATAAGTTTGTTTCAAATTTAAAAAATAAAAAAATGAAAGACGTAAAATTGACACTAATTGGTGGCCCTACTGTTTTAATTGAAATAGGTGGGCTTAGACTATTAACAGATCCTACTTTTGATCTCCCGGGCGGAGAGTATATAACGGGTCCTGTAACATTAAAAAAACAAAAAGGGCCTGCATTATCAATTAAAGAAATAGGTAACATAGATGCCGTATTGTTAAGCCATGAGCAGCATGGAGATAATTTGGATATCCTTGGCAGAGAGCTTTTAAAATCAATAAAAGTAGTTTACACAACACCACAAAGTGCGTCTAATCTTGGCAGTAATGCATTAGGATTAGCTACTTGGCAGTCTGCTTCTTTGCAAGCACCCAATGGCAAAAAATTAAAAATAACTGCTACTCCGGCAAGACACGGGCCCGCTGGTATAGAGCCTATGGCGGGTGATGTTACTGGGTTTATTTTGCAATGGGAAAATGAAAACGAGGACGCAATTTATGTTTCAGGCGATACAGTTTGGTACGAAGGTGTTGCAGAAATAGCCGGTAAATTTAAAGTGGATTATGCCATTTTAAATATGGGTGCCGCACAATTGGAAGCTGTAGGCCCAATAGAGCTAACCATGAATGCAAATGGTGCTGTTGAAACCGCAAAATCTTTTGCAAAAGCTAAGATTATACCTGCGCATTATGACGGCTGGGCGCATTGGACTGAACACCGAGAAGCTATAGATAAGGTATTTAAAGCTGCTAATCTTATAGATAGGCTTGTTTGGTTAGAGCCGGGAGTTACTAAACTAGTTTAAAAGATAAGATTTAACTTTGGCACTTCACTATAGCAAATAGTAATGTTTGACGTCTTTCAAAAATATTTAGAGGAAAAAATTAAGCTGACGGAGCAAAATCTTGAATTAATTCAATCGGTCAGTGTAATAAAAAAATTACGTAAACATCAATATTTATTACAAGCCGATGATGTTTGGCAATACAATTCTTTTGTTTGCAAAGGGTTTGTCCGAACGTATTATGTAGATAACAAAGGGCAAGAACGTATCCTAAATTTTTCGCCTGAAAACTATTGGATATGTGGCGATAAAGCCAGCTTGGCATCTAAAAAACCTTCGAAATATAATATCGATGCAATTGATGCTTCGGAAATTTTACTTATCAGAAAGACGGACTTCGAAATGCTTTGCAAAAAAATCCCAGTATTGAATGATTTTATCAATTCCATTTCGCAAGAAAACTTCATCGCTATGCAAGAGAGAATATGCGTTAATATTACCTTCACAGCCGAAGAACAATATACTAATTTTATCCAAAAATTTCCTGCCATAGCTAATCGTGTTCCCAAACACATGATAGCTTCCTATTTGGGCATATCGGCCGAAACCCTTAGCCGGCTACGAAAACAAGCGACCAAAAAATAATTTCTCTTGACATTTGTCAAGAGTATTTTCCTGCAAATGTCAATGGAGGCTGGCAATCCTGTATGTAATTTTACGCCATTAATTAACATTTAAAACTTTAATAGAAATGAGCAAAAAAATCTTCATCACAGGAACAAGCACAGGTTTTGGAAAACTAATGACCATTACTTTGTCAAAAGCAGGGCATACCGTTATTGCAGGAATGCGCAATACAACAAACAAAAACAAAGCAGTGGCAAAAGAATTATCGGCATTGCCTAATGTGGACGTGGTTGAGATTGATGTTACAAACGATGATTCGGTAAACAAGGCATTTGAACAAACATTGGCAAAGCATCACAACATCGATGTATTGGTAAACAATGCAGGAGTTACTGGTCCTGGTTTGTTAGAAGCCTATTCGTTAGACCAAATCAGAGCGATGTTTGAAATCAATTTCTATGGTGTATTGCGCACCTATCAGGCTGTATTGCCAAGTATGCGCAAAGCAAAAAGTGGTTTAGTCATCAACATTACATCTGGTGCAAGTGGGCACACTTTGCCTTTTATGATACCTTATTTGGCTTCAAAATTTGGTGTAGAAAGCATTACCGAAGGCTTGCAAGACGAACTAAGACAATTTAATATTGAGAATGTATCTATTCAGCCAGGCATTTATCCTACCGAAATGACCAATGGTAGCAAAGCAGGTTTACCAGCCGACAAACCGGAAATTGTAGCTGAATATGGAGAACAGGCAAGCAACGATTTTAATAAATTGGGTGGTGCTTTCTATGGCAAATTAGCCGAGTTTAATACGAACCCCCAAACTGTTGCCGATGGAATTTTGGCGTTGGTAAATATGGAAAACGGCACACGCCCATTGCGTTATCCGTTAGATGCCATTGCACAAGGAACAGACAAAGAATTTATTAAAGCCAGGGCCGACATTAAAGCAAAGTGGGTTACGAGTTATGGAATGTGATTTAAAAAAAACAGTTCAAATGGCAACTCTTTGAGAGTTGCCATTTGCTTTTGCCTGTGGTTGGTGTTTTTTCACCGACCCATTCTTGCTTATCACGTAGGTACTAGATTTGGATATATATTAAAATAGCTTTGGCCTCCTTTCTCTGAAGCGCCTACCGATAGTAGAATCTCCGAAATGGAGAAGCAGAGGTGGCGCTGAGGAATCTTCGATTTGGAAACAAAGGAATATCAATTTCACCGAACATCGGGCAGATAGCAATTGAACAATTCCGAAACCCGGAATCCTCATCAAATTCAGTGGTATATAGAACTTGGGCAATTCTCAAGCACAGTCCTCTATGAGAGACTGCGAAGAAGGAAACAAGCGCATCCGTATCAATGAGGTACTTGCCAATACGGAGCTGCCCTTACACAAAGGATTGGTTAAAATACCCATACAGGTGCGGCTGCTGGAACAGTATGGGATAAATATAACTGAGTGTCCCTGCTGTAAAAAAACACCATGGAGTTACTAAGTGGTGTATCAACCCTGGAAAAAGGGGGATGATGGATAATATTGATAAAAAGGGTATTCGTTTTATGGGCAACCAGCGGTAATGTTGAAAGATGTATAATGCCTGAATAATGGACCAGGCTCGTTAGTAGGAAATTATTTCCTGAATGTTAATTTAATAGAAAATTATATCCAATTGTCTTCTTATTTCGGGTTTAATCGGTAATTTAGTAGGAAATTATTTCCCAAATACCGCTTTTAATATGAAAAAATATCCCCAATAGTTAAAAATCTTATTTTAATCGAAAAAAATAGTAACCATGCGACTACAGGAAATCATAATAGGAATAAAAGAAAAATCCAAAGAAATCAGTAAGCTGGAGAAGCAAGGCTTGATTAAAAAGATTGCTCCCCGGTTATATACTTCCAGTATGACGGAAGCTGTTGAAAAAATTGTGCGCCGTAACTGGTATCGTATCCTGTCTGAATTATACCCGGAAGCTTTTTTAAGCCATCGTAGTGCATTGGAGAGGTTGCCGACAACGGGTGGGCATATTTACCTGACCCATAGCTATACAAATAACGTAGTATTACCGGGGCTGACCCTTCATTTCTTAAAAGGCCATGAGGCGCTCGAACCGGACGATACTCCGTTTTTTGGAAATTTGCGGACATCTGGCCTTGCACGGGCTTATTTGGAGAATTTACAAAGCAGCCGTGGAACCGGGGAGAAATCAAAAACGCTCAGCCGGGAACAACTGGAAGAAAAGATGGAATCCTTCCTGCGGGTTAAAGGAGAAGATGCGTTGAACAGGGTGCGGGATAGAGCCAGGGAGATAGCTCCTATTTTGGGTATGAAAAAAGAGTGGACAGCTTTGAATCAGTTGGTCACTGATATGCTGGGAACAGGTCTATCCAAAAACCTCAAAAGCACGGTAGCAAAAGCAAGGGTATTAGGAGAGCCGGTGGACCCGGACAGGATATATCTTTTTGAATCGCTTTTCGAGGAGTTGGTGGGTAAAGATTACCCGGATTATCCTGACAGAAATATAAATATACAATCGTACCAGAATTTTGCATTCTTTGAGAGCTATTTTTCTAACTATATCGAAGGAGCAGAATTTACAGTAGATGAAGCCAAACAAATCATCACTACTTCAATGCCCTTGCCTGCAAGAGATGAAGATTCACATGATGTATTGGGAACATACCAGATTGTTTCTAACAGGAATGAAATGTCTTTGCAACCTAAAAACGCGGATGATTTTTTACAATTAATGAGAGAACGTCACGCTGTATTATTGAGTGCCCGGATATCGAAAACGCCCGGTGAATTTAAGGACAGGAATAACAGGGCAGGTACTACTGAATTTGTGGATTGGCAATTAGTAACAGGAACCCTGAAAAAAGGATATGAATGGTACAGTTTATTACAACACCCATTTTCAAAGGCAGCTTATATGATGTTTATGATCAGTGAAGTTCATCCTTTCATTGATGGTAATGGAAGGATCGCGCGTGTAATGATGAATGCAGAATTGGGAGTGAAAGGATTATCGAAGATTATCATACCAACAGTGTACCGGGAAGATTATATGGGTACTTTAAAAAAACTAACCAAACAAAGGGATAGTGATGCTTACACCCGGATGCTTTTAAAAGCCTGGGAATTCAGTAGTAATATTTATGGTGATAGCCTGGATACAATGGAGGAATACCTTGCAACATGTAATGCCTTCCTTACGCATAAAGAAGGTTATTTAAAGATCATTCAGAGATAAAAAGAAAGTGTCAAATATACGGGCATAGTAAGGATATTATTCCTTCTTCGGCCAAGCGGGCCAACAAACAAACTTATTATTATTATTGTAATTAGTTATGAAGATATATTCCATAAAAGGTATTTTATTTGACATGGATGGTGTGTTGATTGATTCGAATTCTGAAATTGAAAGATTTTGGAAAGAATGGTCACTCAAGGAAGGGTTAAGTCTTTCAGATGAAAATATCATACAGTATATTCATGGACGTACTACTCTTGACACCATTAATGAATTATTTCAGTATTCCGACAACCATACAAAAGAGCAAATTCTGGAAGCTGCAATAGCCTTCGACTTAAACATGCGTCCCGCCTTACTAAAAGGTACGGAGAAGTTTATAAGAGACATAGTTCCAAGCTTACGGAAAATAGCAGTTGTTACGAGTGCACCAATAGCAAGGGCAAAGAGGATGTTGAAACTTCATGACGTTTATGGCTGTTTTGCTTGCATGGTAACAGGAGATGAGGTTACGAAAGGTAAGCCTGACCCGGAGCCCTATTTACGGGCTGCTGCAAAACTAAAGTTGCTTCCGGAAGATTGCTTGGTTTTTGAAGATTCAAACAGTGGAATTCTATCCGCATCAGCAGCAGGCATGTATGTGGTAACTGTTAACAATGACAAGTATCAAGATGAGAGAATTATTGTCAATATTAATGATTATAGAGAAATTACTGTACACAATAAGTTCATATATATTGAAGATGGGCAGATACAAATTGAATTACAAAATGAATAGACTTCTGCCGCTAACATTATGCGTATTGAAGAAAGCCCCCGATTTTAAAACTGGTTGAAAAAAATTTCCCCTCTCCGAGAGGTCTCCAGATAGGGAACATTGCAGTTCTCGCATAGGGCCCCCCCGCAAACTCCCCGCTCTCCGCTTCTCTGCGGTGATAGAACTCCGCTTTCACCGCAGAGGTGGCGCGGAGGAATGTTTGAATTTTAAAAATGCCGGCTGTATATTTAAGCATTGCATTAAAACGATTGCCTGCCATGCTAAACTTATCCGTACTCCTCGATGATAGCGCCAGGCGCTATCCAGCCAAAAAAGCGTTTACTTTTATGGATACCTCCCTTACCTATGCACAGGTAAATGAGGCCGCCAATAAAGTGGCCAATGGCTTACGGGCCAAAGGTATCCTGCCTGGTGATAAAGTGGCCCTGGGTTGTTTAAACCTGCCCGCTTTTCCCATTATCTATTTTGGCATACTCAAGGCCGGGGCGGTAGTGGTACCCCTGAGCGTGTTATTGAAAAAAGATGAGATAGAATATCACCTTACCAATAGTGAGGCCAAAGCCTATTTCTGTTTTACCGGTACACCCGAACTACCCATGGGAGAGATAGGCTATGCGGGTTATAAAGCAGTTGCCACTTGCGAACATTTTTTTATGATCATGCCGGCAGCCAATATGCCCTCACCAATAGAAGGTGTTGAAACCCTGGGCAGTTTAATGAATGATCAGGCACCCAGCTTTGAAACATACCAGAGTAAGGCAGATGATACCGCTTTGATCATTTATACATCAGGTACTACCGGCCGGCCCAAGGGTGCAGAATTATCACATTCCAATCTACTCGTTAATGCGATTATTTCTTCCGACCTGATGGATAGTAATACCGAAGATGTGCTGTTGATTGTATTACCGCTGTTTCACATTTTTGGAATGACGGTTTTGATGAATGCCGGTATTTATAAAGGTTCTACCAATATTCTATTACCCCGCTTTGATGCCGAAACCGTTTACGGGTTGATGCAGCGGCACAGTGTTACCATATTCGCGGGCGTACCCACCATGTATTGGGGCCTGCTTAATTATACAAATCCGAAATTCGATTACGAAAAGATAGCCAACACGTTAAAAATATGCGTTTCAGGAGGAGCTTCTTTGCCGGTTAATGTGATTGAAAATTTTGAGAAAAGATTCAACGTGCCCATCATTGAAGGCTATGGCATGTCTGAAGGATCGCCGGTAGTTACGTTTAACCAACTCAAACTTGGCAGAAAAGCAGGATCGATTGGTAAACCGGTATGGGGTGTGGAAGTAAAACTGGTAGATAGTGATGGAGTTGAAGTGCCGGTTGGAGAAAAGGGAGAATTGCTGTACCGTGGGCATAATGTGATGAAGGGCTATTATAAAAACCCGTCTGAAACTGAAAAAATACTAAAAGACGGCTGGCTGTATTCAGGCGATATTGGCATAAAAGATGAAGAAGGGTTTTTCTTTATTGTGGACCGTACCAAAGACATGATTATCCGCGGCGGCTTTAATGTATATCCGAGAGAGATAGAAGAAGTGATGATTAAACACGAAGCCGTATCATTAGTAGCCGTGATTGGCATACCCCATGAAGAAATGGGTGAAGAGGTAAAAGCCTTTGTTGTACTGAAAGAGGGCCAAACTATTGCTGATATTGACCTGATTAACTGGATAAAAGAAAGGGTGGCAGCTTACAAATACCCCAGATATATTGAATTTCTTACTGCTTTACCGATGAGCGCTACCGGTAAAATATTAAAAAAAGAATTACGGAAATAATAAAAAGCGGAAAGCCCCGGCATTCACTCATGTAAGAACATAAAGGAACAGGCTGCAACGAAGATTTTACATGATACATATAAGGATACCGCCCTATTCTGTTATTTCTATCGCCTTCGCCTTATGTGTACCCGAAATAAAAGTATACACGGCAGGGATGACCAATAAGGTTAAAATTAATGAGAAAAGTATACCACCCACTACTACAATACCCAGCGGAATACGGCTGGTAGAAGCGGCGCCAAGGCTCATGGCAATAGGTAAGGCGCCCAGGGAAGTGGCGAGGCTCGTCATTAAAATGGGGCGAAGCCTTTGTGTGGCAGCTTCTACCACGGCTTGTTTTTTAGCTAAACCAAACTTCCTTTTCTGGTTGGCGAATTCAACAATCAGGATGCCGTTCTTGGTTACCAAACCTATCAGCATGATCATCCCGATTTCAGAAAATATATTCAGGGTTTGATCAAACACATACAAACTCAGTAAAGCGCCCGCTAATGCCAATGGCACCGTTAACATGATAATGAACGGATCGAGAAAACTTTCGAACTGCGCAGCCAATACCAGGTAAATCAATAACAAGGCAAGCACAAACGCGAATACAATATTGGATGAGCTTTCAGAATAATCCCTGGACGGCCCGGTTAGTGAGGTTTGATAAGATTCATCAAGCAGCCTGTTACCAATATCATTCATCGCTTTAATGCCATCACCAATTGTTTTTCCTTCGGCCAGTGACGCGGAAATGGTGGCGGCTTTGTAACGGTTAAAGTGATAGAGTGTTGCCGGGTTACTGCTTTCTTCCATCTTTACCACCGCATCCAGTGGGATATTATCCCCATTCTTATTCCTTACATAGAGGTTGCGTATATCATTCGGATTATCACGTTTGTCTCTCTCTACCTGGGCTATTACAGCGTATTGAAAGCCATTCATGATAAAATACGCCAGTCTGCCGCCGCTGAAGGCCGACTGGATAGCGGCAACCACATCGGAGGTAGATAAGCCAAGGTCCTTGGCTTTCATCCTGTCTACCGTAAGCTCTACCTCCGGTTTATTGAATTTGATATTTACATCAACATTCGAAAAAGTTTTATCCTTCCGCGCTTCTTCCAGAAATTTAGGAATAATGGCTTTTAGTTTGGCAAGGTCCTGGTTCTGTAAAATAAACTGAACCGGCAGTGAACCCCGTGAAGCCAGTCCTACCGAAATAGTTTGTTCCTGTATAGCAAAGATGCGGGCATCATTAAACCTGCCGAGTTTTTTTTGCAGGTCATTGGCAATATCATTCTGGCTTCTTTTTCTTAACGCGGGATCTATCAGCGCAAGCCTTGGCGTAGAAGAATTGGCAGAGCCACCGGGCCCGAAACCGCCGGGGGTTCGCGCAAATACGAAATCTCTTTCTGGCACAGAATCGTATAAAAAATTACTCACATCATCGCCCACCTGTTTCATGTAGTTATAACTGGTGCCTTCCGCTCCGGTAACAGAAAAACGAATACTACTCCTGTCTTCCAGCGGCGCTATCTCACTTTTTAAAGTACTCATTACCAAAACAATGATGCCCACACAGGCCAATACAATCGCCCATGCGGCCCAGCGTATCTTCATAAAACCCAGCAGTAATTTTTTGTAACCACTTTCCATGCCTACAAAGAAGGGTTCTGTTTTTTTGTAGAACCAACCTTCGTGTGCATTTTTTCTGTTTAGAACTACGTTCAATACCGGGGTGATGGTTAAGGATACAAACGCGGATATCAAAACAGCCACCGCAAGGGTTACGCCAAATTCACGGAAGAGCCTGCCTACAAACCCTTCTAAAAATATTACCGGCAAAAACACTACGGCAAGGGTTACGGAGGTAGAAATAACGGCAAAGAAAATTTCTTTACTTCCTTCCAGCGCCGCTTTATGTATGGGAAGCCCCTCTTCCAGTTTTCGGAAAATATTCTCTGTAACCACAATACCGTCATCCACCACTAAACCCGTTGCCAGTACAATGCCTAATAGGGTTAGGATATTGATGGAGAACCCGGCTATGTACATGATGAAAAAAGTAGCTATCAATGAAATAGGAATATCAATCAGGGGGCGCAGCGCGATGAGCCAGTTACGGAAGAAGAAGAAGATAACCAATACCACCAGTGAAAAAGAAATGAGCAAAGTATCTTTTACTTCGGCCAGTGATTTGCGGATATTAACGGTATTATCGATCAGTACACTAAAAGTGATATCCGCTTTATTGGTTTTACGGATCTGTTCCAGCCTTTTATTAAATTCATCCGCTATCTCAATATTATTGGCTCCGGGTTGTGGAATGATAGCAAGCCCTACCGCGTTTACCCCATTGTATTTCCACGTTTGTTCCAGTTGTTCGGGGGCCAGTTCTACTTTGGCCACATCGCCTAAACGAACAATACCGGTTGCATCTTCTTTAATAATAAGGTCGCGAAACTGTTGTTCATTCCGTAATCTTCCCAGCGCGCGAATAATCAGTTCTGTATTATTACCATAAATTTTTCCAGGGGGCAATTCAATATTTTCTGTACTCACAGCCGTTCTGATATCCGTGAATGCCACATTGTGCGCGCTCATTTTATCAGGGTTCAGCCAAAGCCGCATGGAATAACGCTTTTGTCCGAATATGTTTATAGAGCTTACATCCTTAATAGTTTGCAATTGCTGTTGCAAAACATTTTCTGCATAGTCGCTCAGCTCGAGTAGATTTTTAGTAGGGCTTTGAATAGCCAGTATTAAAATAAATTCGCCATTGGCGTCTGCTTTGGAAACAATAGGTGGTGCATCAATATCCTGTGGTAAACCCCGCTGGGCCTGGCCCACTTTATCGCGAACATCACTGGCCGCGGCTTCCAGGTCAATACCGAGGTTAAATTCAACGGTAATATTACTGCTGCCCAGCGTACTGGATGAGGTGATTGAGCGGACACCGGGTATACCATTCACTTGTTTCTCCAGTGGTTCGGTAATCTGGCTCTCTATGATATCTGCATTGGCGCCAGTGTAACTGGTACTAATAGATATGATGGGTGGATCAATAGCCGGGTAATCTCTTACGGCCAGGAAAGAGAAACCGACCAATCCAAATAAAATGATCATCAGGTTCATCACCGTAGCTAATACCGGTCGCTTCAACGATAATTCAGAAATATTCATAACTGTCTGGCTGTTCTGTTTTGAGAGAAAGTGAAATCAATAGATGCAACAATCAATTTATTAATTGTTCCAGTGTCTTCACACTACGAACCTTTAACTGTGCTTTTGGTTTGGCAAATAATACGCCTGTAATCACTACTGAATCTCCCACATGTATTCCCCTGGTAATTTCAATATTATTGGCCTCCCTTCTTCCTGTTTCAACATTTATAAATGAAGCCATCCCGTTTTTAACCAACACCAGTATTTTATTTTTATCATCAGGTATGATGGCATTGGTAGGAACGAGAATACTTTTTTGTGCTTTGTCCGAACTGATCATCACTTTCACATAGGCCCCCGGATTCGCTTTACTATCTTGTAATACCGCACGTACTTTTAAGTTACGGGTATTTAGATTTACCTGTGGTTCGGTGGCTATGATGAGCGCTTTTTTGATGGCTTGCGTTCGGGTATCTACCATTACATCAACGGAATTGCCTTTTTTAACCAGGTTACTGTATTCTTCCGGTAAGGTAAAATCAATTTTAATTTTATCCAGTTGCTGTATCGTAACAATAATGCTTGCTGGTGATACATAGGCGCCCGGGCTCACCTGCCGTAACCCCGCCACCCCACTGAAAGGAGCTTTCAATACTGTTTTATCAATTAAAGATTGTGTATAAGCCATATCGGCTTTATAGCCATTCACCGCGTTCAGGGAAACATCATAATCGGCCTGGTTTACCCCGTTTATGGACAATAATTTTCGAAGGCGTTCTTCCGTTTTCGTAGCCATATCCAACAACACCCTTGTTTTATTGAGTTGCGCTTGCAGGTCAGCATCATTAATTCTGGCAATCACCGTACCCTGTTGTACCTGTGCCCCTTCCGGAACATTCAGGTAAGTGAGGCGGCCGCTAACCTCTGGGTGTAATTCAACATATTCTCCGGCAACCACAGTGCCATTGGCTTCTATGGTATTATCGATTCCGGAAAGGCCGGCAACGATTACATCCACAACCGTTGCCTGCGGAGCAGTATTTTGTTTAGGGGCTTCTTTTTTGCTTTTACAAGCGGTTAGCAAAAGCAAACTGAGCGGAAATACATAGAAACTTTTCAAAGTCGGAAGATTTAAGGGCCGTTAAAGGTAAAAACAATTTATATCTGATGACAGATTAAGTATGAATGGATTAGACAGAGAAATAATTCGGTCTACTTAGGTGAATTAAAGCTTTTCCAGTGTAAATTCATCACTCAAAAGATATTGCTTTCGATTGCCTGATTCTTTAATCATTCAGAATAAAGCCATTTATGTACCAACTCTCCGTTATCCATCCCCTAAAAAGAGCCTTTATTACCGGCGCCGCATCCGGACTGGGTAAAGCATTCTGTCAGGAACTGGCCAAAGACGGCTGGACCCTTGGGATGGCCGATATTAATGTAAAGGACCTGGAAAAAGTGGCCGGAGAAATAAAACAACTGGGGGGTAAGCCACTTTTTTTTCCGCTGGATGTATCGGATAGGGATCAATATAAAAAAGTGGCAGCGGATTTTCTGTTGCAGGCCGGTGGCATAGACCTGCTTTTTAACAATGCCGGCGTGGGCGATGGGGGTAGCTTTGAAGAATATTCCCTGGAGAACTATGAATGGATGGTAAGTATTAACCAAATGGGTGTGGTGTATGGCTGTTATTATTTTATTCCGGCTATGAAAAAACAGCGCTCCGGGCATATACTCAATACCGCCAGTGCCGCTGCTATCGGATGTGCACCTACGATGGGGGCTTATAATATGACGAAGGCTGCCGTTGTGGCCATCAGTGAAACACTGTATAGTGAACTGATGGATGATAACATTAGTGTATCCTGTATACAGCCCACCTATTTTAAAACCAATGTGGTACAGTTCGCGCGCGGTGGAGAGATGGTTAAAAAAGCTACACAAATGTTTATCGACAGATCAGGATTGGAAGCGGATACCGTGGCACAGGAAATATTATTGAGAGCAGGTAAAAAAGAGCTCTATATTATTTTACCGAAAAATGCAAGGAAGATGTGGTACTATAAAAGATTGGCGCCCACCTGGTTCCGGAAGAAAGTGAAGGAGCAATTTATGTAAAAAAAACCCATGACAGCAAATCAAATCTTCAATCTCAATGGAAAAGTAGCCCTGGTAACTGGTGCCAGCAAAGGCATTGGTGAAGCCATTGCCGGCTATTTAGCAGCCTGTGGCGCCAAAGTAGTGATCAATTCACGCAAGCAGGAAGAATTAAATAAAGTAGCGGAGCGTATACAGGCCGAAGGTGGTAACTGTACAGGTATTGCCGCCAATGCAAGTGATATTGCTGCTTGTAAAGTATTGGTGGAACAAGTAGTTGCCTTGCATGGCGGTATTGATATACTTGTAAATAATGCAGCTACTAACCCTGTATACGGACCGGTTGTGGAATGCGAAGAATGGGCTTTTGATAAGATTATGAATGTGAATGTAAAAGCCCCTTTTGAATTAGGCAAACTGGTATACCCGCTTATGAAAGCACGGGGGGGTGGCAGTGTGATTAATATCAGCTCAATTGCAGCACTCTCACCGGATCCGGGACTGGGTATTTATTCTGTTTCGAAAGCCGCATTGAATATGCTTACCAAGGTTACCGCTAAAGAATGGGGAGCTGATCGCATACGGGTGAATTCGATTTGCCCGGGTCTGATTAAAACAAAATTTTCTGAAGCGCTCTGGCAAAATGAAAAATGGATGGACCGGTTTGTAAAACAATTACCCATTGCCCGTATGGGTACTGTTGAAGAGATTGCGGGTCTTGCATTGTTTCTGGCATCTGATGCGTCTGGCTATTGTACCGGAACCATTTTTACGGCTGATGGGGGGATTACTATTTAAGGCATCTTGCCATTCTAAGGAACGTAAGATTGAACCACTTAAGACACTAAGGCACGAAGTTACACGAAGGGGGGAGGATTTGAATAGCCCTCATTCCCTATTCTTCTCTTCTCCTCAAATAGCCACGATTTTTTGCTGCGCGATATTGCTCATAACTTTTCTGAACATAATAGCCCAGTTCCAGGTCGTTTAACAATTGCACCACTTCATATTCTGGGCGGTAACGGTTCATGAACGTATCCAGTTCGGGGGAGGCCAGCCGGGTAATCTTTCGTACAAACTGCTTGCTGTAACGGTAATTTACATATTTATCACGCTCCTGTTCTACCAGTCGCTTCTGTAAATTCAGGATGCTCCGGTTTCTTTTTACCCGAAACATATTGATGATCTCATCCAGGTCAAATCCAACACCTAAACCACCCGGACTATAACTGGGATTGCTGCTTAACCGGAGGCCGGGTTTACGGAAATTGAATATTTTGGCATAGTCCTGACGATTCTGAACAGAATCAAAGCGGTAATAACTATTTCTCACTTTTACTTCGGGCAATTCTGTTGCGCGAACATGAATCATTATATTAAAATTGTCCGGATTAGTAATGGTATCAACCGGGTACTTCATGGTTACCTTACCAATAAGTGAGAACCAAAGAGAGTCTTTACCTAAAACAGTGATCGAATATTTGCCCAGCGAATCCGTAATGGCCCCTTTACCCGAAGAACTATACACGCCTACTGCTTCTAATGGCCGCCTGGCCGTAATGTCGTATACGGTACCACTGATGGTAACAAATTGCGCAGTCAGTTTCTGTAGTAGCAATACCTGACATAGTAAACAAATGACAGAAACGATGACTATCTTTTTTCTCAAATCCATTATCTTAGAATGTAATATTAAAGCAGGGCAGGCACAGTACAAGGAATGTGCAATGAATTAACGGGTTTTTTGCAGAAATGAAGGGTCCAATCAAAATTTCGTATCAATAATGTACGGCAACATGGCACGCCAGGTTGGCCAGTCGTGGGTGATGTCTGCACCCCATACATCAAGGTCATACCAGATACCTTTATTGTATAAGATGGCTGCAAAACGTTTGGATGCTTCGGGGTCCTCAAAAGCGCCGCTACCGGTATAAATATGTATATGATGGCTGGCCCTGATTTTTTCGAGGTACCAGTCGTCCGTCAGATTAGGGATATAATGTTCGGGACTGTTATAATAAACCTGTTCATCAAAAAAGCCTTTGGTATATTCAGTAAGGTTGTACACGCCACTCATACTGATTACGCCATTAATAATATCAGGTCTTTTCAAAAAAAGGTTCATCGCATGCAATGCGCCAAAAGAAGCGCCACAGGTATAAATCATGGTTTCATCGCTGGTGGCATTGCGTATAAAGGGTACTACTTCATTAAACACATAATTGTTGAACTGGTTATGACGAATGGCTTTATGCTCAGGCACCATTTCATTGTTCATCCAGCTTTCTTTGTTCATGCTCTCTATACTGAATACCCTTAGCTTCCCTGCATTAATTAAGGGGGCCAGCGCGTCTATCAGTTGAAAACGCTCATATTCCAGGTAATCCGCGGCGGCAGTTGGTACCAATAGTAAGGCAAATCCGTAATGACCGTATGAAACAATGGGCATATCTTTTCCCAAAGCAGGGCTGTACCAGGAACTTAGTTCTCTGTTCATGTACCATTACATTTAATCTATACAGGTCTTCCTGATCTCTTTCCACAGATCACGATAACATTGGGCCGCATAGCTACTGGCGGCAAAGGTTTCCAAAGGCGCCTCGTGTATACCCATTTTTTCAACATCGCTCAGATAGGGGATATAATTTTTCAGGAAGATATTATCCTTGTAAAAATCATTCATCACTTCATGATGCAGGTTTTTACGATGATCTACCATACTGAAGAAACATTTGAGTTTGGTTTTATCCAGGCCATTCTCTTTAAAATAAGCAGCAACGGTTTTAAAAGAACGGATAGAAAGGGTAGTTGGAATATTGGGCATCAGTACCCAGTCTACTCCCGTAAAGATGGCATCATGCAATAAAGAAATGCCGGGTGGGCAATCCAGTATGACCACTTCATATTCTTTTTTCAGCGTAGCCAAAAGGGTTGAGATCTTTTTTTTGGATTGTTTCATCTCACTTAATAAAACATCGGCATGGCGGGCGGAGAGATCTGCCGGAATAATATCCAGGTTCGCGTATGCTGTACTTTGTACGGCATCCAATAGTTCCATCTCGCTGCTCAGGAGTTTTTTGGATTCGTTTTTGGTAGCCGCGATGGCGCCCAGATAAAAAGACGAGGATCCCTGGGGGTCCATATCCCATATCAATGTTTTATAGCCTTCTTTGGCGGCTAAATAGGCAAGGTTAATGGCGGCGGCAGTTTTGCCTACACCACCTTTGAGGTTGTATAATGCTATGGTGACCATACTCTAATATACAGGATTTCCTTAATTGTACAATAACCCGGTATTTTTACAGCAGCCAGCCAAGCAATAAGCAACCTAAAACTACCCATGGGGCGGGAACGCGGTTACTGTTTAGCAACAGAAAAGTGGCGGCTACCATCAGTAAATCCCAAATACCGATCGGTTTTCCTTCTATCAGTGAACCGAGAAAGGTATCTTTTATGAGGTAGCAGGTGGCGCCGGCCATAATGCCCACTACTGCGGCATTAATACCCTCTAAAGAACGGAAGATGACCACATATTTTTTGAGGTTATTCCATACCGGGAAAAAGAACAGCACGAGCAAGGCGCTGGGTAAAAAAATAGCCACCATCCCAATAATACATCCCAATAACTGCATACCGGGGCCCTCATCCCGCATTACCATGCCCCCGGTAAAAGAGCCAATAGAGAATACGGGGCCGGGGATGGCCCGAACAATACCTGAGCCTGTTAAAAAATCTGACCTGCTTATTCTGAGTACGTCGCGCCTGCTTTCCTGTACCCGTTTGGTTTCAGGCCTGGTTACATATTGTTCATACATTAATGGCATCAACACATCGCCCCCGCCAAAAACCAGGCTGCCAAAACGATAAGCGTTTTCAAAAAGGTTGATAGATTTTCTGTTTGCCCAGTTTTGCCGGCTGGCAGTTTCCGAGAGATACCCGGCTATGCCAAACAGCGCCAAAAAAATAAGTATGTTTCCCCATTTTATTTTTTTATCCGCAAAGATTTTCTTTGGAATCCTTTTATCACTGAAATTGGTTGCAATACCTCCTGCTACGATCAGGGCAGGAAATATCCAGGGCGATTTAAAAGCCAGAAAGGTAGCAACGGTTGCTACAATCATGATCACCTGTGTAATGGTATTGTGTATGGCAATGCCAAAAATCCGGAAAGTTGAATACACAATAAAACCAATGGCCATGGGCTGGATAAATTTAAATACATCCATGTTCAGACCCATATCGTTAAAATAATCCAGTAAGAATGATACACCCCCCATGAGTGTACAGGCAGGTACTATCCAGATTAGCAGCGTAAGAATGGCTAAGGGAATGCCCCCTTTTTTATAGCCGATTAATGTAAGGGTTTGTGTGGAAGAAGCGCCGGGTAATAACTGGCAAAAACCATTGTACTCCAGCAGTTCTTCTTCAGTCAGATCTTTTCTTTGTTGTACAAAGGTTTTCATCATCATTCCCATATGCCCCTGTGGCCCGCCAAAGGCCGTTATGCTGTGTACGAAAACGGCACGCAAAAAATGGGTATGATTAAATAATGCCAATAGTTAGTTAGTTAGTTGGTTAGCTTGAAAATAAAAACGAATATATTACCGAATGCTTATTAAATATTCAATCCGCCACAGGCGCTTATTACCTGGCCGGTGATATAGGAACTCATATCGCTGGCAAGAAATAAAGTGGTGTTGGCAATTTCCGCCGCTTTTCCAAAACGGCCCAATGGTATTTTTTTCAGGAACTCCGTAGCGCCCTCGCCGTCTTTCAGATAATGAGTCATATCTGTTTCAATAAAACCCGGAGCAATGGCATTGCAGCGGATATTGCGGCTACCCAGTTCCAGCGCCACCGATTTGGTGAAGCCGATAATGCCCGCTTTACTGGCCGCATAACTGCTCTGGCCCGCATTGCCGCGAACGCCCACGATAGAACTCATATTGATGATACTTCCGCTTTTTGCTTTCATCATGGGGCGAATTACCTGTTTGGTCATATTGAAAACACTTTTCAGGTTAATATCCATCACTTCATCCCACTGCTCCGGCGTCATGCGTAACAGGAGGTTATCTTTTGATATGCCTGCATTGTTCACACACACATCAATTTTTCCAAACTCTTTTAATACCTCATTTACCAATGTTTCACATTCCGCGAAAACGCCTGCATTGCTTTTATACGCTTTGGCTTTCACACCCAGCAATTGTAGTTGTGTTTCCAGTGCGGCGGCTTTTTCCGCGCTGCTGTCACTCACATACGTAAAAGCGATATCACTGCCCTGCTCTGCTAATGTTACTGCTATGGCCGCCCCAATTCCGCGCGCCGCGCCGGTTACAATGGATACTTTTCCTTCGAGAAGTTTCATATAGTTATTTTATTGTTTTTTGCCTCCCCGAATTTTCCGGGAAAATTAACCTGGTAATGATTCCGGTTAGAGATCAACTGTTTATGGATTATTTTATGGTAAGGTTTGTTGTAAACAAATGTAATACTTATCAGGATTATGTAAAATGACAGAGATTCAATAAGCCTTATTGATGCGTGTTATAGCAAAGAGAGAATCTCATCAAGATATTTCCGGTCATTACTGAGGCGTGGTATTTTATGCTGCCCGCCTAACTTCCCTTTGCTTTTTAGCCATTGCATGAAAATGCCTTTTCCCAACGCCTGTACTACCGGAAGGGTTAGCGCGATGTCTTTGTACCGCTTGGCTTCATAATCACTATTCAACGATTTAAGGGCACAATCCAGTTCATAAGCGAACTGATCTGTATCCGTTGGGGATTTTTCAAATTCGATCAGCCATTCATGGGCGCCCTTGGTTTGATCTCCAAAATAAATGGGTGCCGCTGTATAATCAATAACAGTCAATCCTGTTTTTTGAGAGGCGATGGCGATCGCTTTGTCTGCATTATCCGCAATCACTTCTTCACCAAATGCATTGATGTACTGCTTTAACCGGCCACTTACTTTAATGCGGAAAGGGCTCAGTGAGGTAAACTGTACCGTATCGCCAATAAGGTATCGCCATAAACCACCATTGGTACTGATTACCAAAGCATAATTGGTTCCGGTTTTTACATTATTTAAACCAATTGTTTGTGGGTTGTCTTTACCATACTCATCAACCGGCATGAATTCGTAAAAAATGCCATGATTTAAAAATAGCAGCATGCCTTCCTTATCCGGGTTATCCTGTGCCGCAAAAAAACCTTCGCTGGCATTATACATTTCCAGGTAGGTACATCCTTCCCCAATCAATTTTTTAAACTGTTCGCGGTAAGGCAGAAAAGATACACCCCCATGAATATATACTTCCAGTTGTGGCCATACTTCTTTTAAGGTTGACTTACCCGTAATCTCAAGAATTCTTTTAATCAATATCATGGTCCAGGTAGGAACACCTGCAATAGAAGTTACTTCTTCCGGTATGGTGGATTGGGCCAGCATTTCAATTTTACTTTCCCACTCATCCATTAACGCGATAGACAATTCAGGTGTGCGTATCCAGTTGGCCCACATGGGGGTATTCTGCAATAATACCGCGCTCAGATCGCCATATTGTATGTCTTCATTTATTTTACTGATCTGGTGACTACCTCCAATCACCAATCCCTTGCCGGTTAACAGATCACTTTCTGCATTATAGTTGTAGTAAAGCGTTAAGACATCTTTGGCAGCCTGAAAATGACAATCCTCGAGGCTTTCCTGGGTGATGGGAATGAATTTGCTTTTATCGCTGGTAGTACCGCTGCTTTTGGCAAACCAGTTAACGGGGGTATTCCAGAGAACATTTTCTTCTCCCAGCATCAGCCTGTCTATATAGGGTTTCAGATCTTCATATGCATGAATAGGAATACGTTCTTTGAATTCGCGGATATTAAATAATTTCCTGAATCCGTATTTACGGCCAAACTCGGTGTTCTGACCATGAGTTACCAAATCCTGTAACACTTCCCGCTGGGCATCTATCGGGTCATTGATCCATTGTTCAATGCGCCAATGCCTGAATCGGGCCAAACGGGATATTGCGGGACTGAACAGTTTCATATAAGGATTAGCGGCAAAATAAGCAATGAATACGAGAATAGCTAAACCTTCCCCATTTCTATGATCCAGTCTTTTCGCTTGAGTTCAAAATTGGTACCCAGGTATAATCTTCTTACCTGTTCATCATGGGCCAGTTCTTCGGCTGTTCCGTGTTTAAATATCTTTCCTTCAATAAGCAGGTAGGCCCTGTCGCAGATAGAAAGGGTTTCGTTCACGTTATGGTCTGTAATGAGTATGCCAATATTCTTATATTTTAATTTAGCCACAACCCCCTGAATATCTTCCACAGCAATCGGGTCAACACCTGCAAAGGGTTCATCCAGCAAAATAAATTTTGGGTCAACCGCCAGGGCCCTGGCTATTTCTGTTCTCCTTCTTTCTCCGCCACTCAGGCTGTCACCATTATTTTTGCGTACATGGTGCAGGTTAAACTCATCCAGTAATACATCTAATTTATGCAGGCGCTCCTGTTTGGTAAGGGTTGTCATTTCGAGCACTGCCAATATATTGTCTTCCACGCTAAGCATTCTGAACACACTGGCTTCCTGTGGCAGATAGCCAATGCCCATTTGAGCCCTTTTATACATGGGCAGTTTGGTAATATCCTGGTCATTCAGAAAAACCTTTCCCTCATCCGGTTTAATCAGTCCCACCACCATATAAAAAGTAGTAGTCTTGCCCGCGCCATTGGGTCCTAGCAGGCCCACGATCTCGCCCTGCCTCACATCGATGGAAACGTTTTTTACAACCGTACGGCCCTTATAGCTTTTAACGAGTTCTTTAGTATGGATGGTCAGATTCAAGCGGAAGGTTTTGGCAAAAATAGAGGTTATGTAGTTGATATGACTGGTTATAGTTTATCTTAACACATGTTTTTCTAATGGATACAGGATGTATATTGCACCAATTTTATAAATTTTCGGGAGCAATAAGGCTGTTTCCGGGTTCAAATACCGATCAATACAGATGAAACTAACAGAACATATACAAAAGGCTTCAGATACCCTGGTTTCATTTGAAGTGTTACCACCTTTAAAGGGTAAAACCATTACTACCTTATATGATCACCTGGATCCTTTGATGGAGTTTAATCCATCCTGGATAAATGTTACTTACCACCGCAGTGAAACCATGTTCAAAAAAAAGGTGGATGGCACTTTTGAGAAAGTAGAAGTACGTAAGCGCCCCGGAACAGTGGGTATTTGCGCCGCTATCATGAATCATTATAAGATTGACGCTGTGCCCCATATTATTTGTGGGGGCTTTACCAAAAGGGAAACAGAAGATGCATTGATTGACCTGGATTTTTTGGGAATAGACAATGTGCTGATTTTACGTGGGGATGCGGCTAAAAATGAAACCGCTTTTGAGTCTGAGAAAGAGGGGAATCATTATGCGATTGATCTGTTACAGCAGGTAAATAATATGAATAATGGTGTTTACCTGGATGAAGAGATCAAGAATGGCGGTAAAACTAAATTCTGTATGGGCGTAGCGGGATATCCCGAAAAACATTTTGAGGCGCCTAACCTGGAAATTGACCTGCTCAAGCTGAAACAAAAAGTAGATGCCGGCGCTGAATACATCATGACACAAATGTTTTTTGATAACCAGAAATTCTACAACTTCGTAAAAGCCTGTAAGGATATGGGTATTAATGTGCCTATTATACCCGGATTAAAACCCATCACAAATAAAAAACAATTGTCTGTACTGCCAAGAATATTCCATGTAGATATTCCAACCGATTTGTCTAATGAAATCATGAAATGCAAAACAGATCTTGATTGTGAGCAGGTAGGAGCGGAATGGCTGGTGCAGCAAAGTAAAGAGCTGAAAAAATTTGGGGTACCGGTATTGCATTATTATACACTGGGCAAACCAAAAGTGATCTGGAATGTGGTAAAACAAATCAAATAGCCCATTACTTCTTACGCTTCAATTCAATCAGGTCATCAAACTGTTCCAGGCTCAGTTGTTTGGCAATAATGTGCTTATCCTTATCCAGTAAATAAGTGGTAGGGGTTTTATAAATGTCAAATAACTGTCGAAAATTGGGCAGGCCCGCTTTTTCTACGGCTA
Organism: Chitinophagaceae bacterium; assembly: GCA_023229465.1. Classification (GTDB taxonomy): domain Bacteria; phylum Bacteroidota; class Bacteroidia; order Chitinophagales; family Chitinophagaceae; genus Sediminibacterium. The sequence continues at coordinate 52,936 of JALNZE010000010.1, read as the reverse complement.
TCTTTGCCTCTTTGGTTTCATAAGCCTGTATCCATTCGGCGGAAAGGTTTTTTTCTTTGATGAATTTTTTCCAGGCAGGTATTTCGTTCTCATAAATATTCACCGAATAAATAGCCACTCCATATTTTTTCCATTTGGCCCTGTAAAAAGAATCCAGTTTAGGTATCTCATCTTTACAATGACCGCAGTTGGGATCCCAAAAAGTTACTAAAGTAAATGGGGCGCTGATATGGTACAGCGCGGAAATCTTACCGGAGGTATCGGTTAGATTAAGCTGAGGGGCAGCCTGCCCAATCTGGTTGGCCATTAAACTATAGGCCCTTTCAGTAATTGTTTTGCGTGAAGCGGGGTTTAATAAAAGGGTATCGCCCCTGGCATAAAAATTTTCAAAAAGGTATACAAAAACCTTATCCTGACCCATAATCTCAGGATTCATATACTTATTGGTAAACTTGGTTAACAGGTAGGAATAGATTTCTTTTCCTGTTCTGGCAGAGAGCAGGATATATTTTACTTCCCTAATAATAGAATCCGGATCGGGTACTACCATATTCTTAAAATACTCATCCAGTTTTGGTTCAAAGAATGGTGTACGCAGTAAACGGTCATCATTAAAATTCACCTCATCCCAGTAATGATCTTTTACATACCGGTATGGATAGAGAGAGTCTGGCTTTCCATTGATAACCGGTATCGGCGGGGCTGTTGGCCGCTTCATGGCGTTTAACAACATGGCGAGTAGGGAACCCGGATTTTTTTTACTGATATTTTCCTGGTAGTCCCTGATCTCCTTTTCTGTTTTAATAAGCTCATTGCGTAAACGAATGGAGTCGCCTGTTGATGGTGTGTTGCGGAATGCTGTTTGCAATTCGTTGATATACCTGCCTTTGGTAATAGAAAATGCCGAATAGTTTTTAAACAAATCATTATCCAAAGAGCCGGTTATTACCGCATTTTCTTTCAAAGAAGTATCGGCTACAATGCTGAATTGTTGCTGTAACCCCATCAACACCTCAAACTGGATAGTGAGCTGAGGGGTTACCACAAAATAAATACCCCCCGTTAATTTAGTGGCGCCTTTAAATACGCCATGGCTTTTTTCATCCAGAAAAGTAGAATCCACTAAGGCGCGTCCTTTTCCGTAATAACTGCCCAGGTAAACTTTACAATTCTTCAGGGGTGTTAAGGTGATACTGATATTTCTGCCTTTGACTGCCGTGGCTCCCGGCTTAGGTATTGCGGGTTTTTGTGCAGTAAGACAGGCAAAAAAGGATACTGCCAGGGTGGTAAGTAGTAAACGCCTCATAGGTTTCATATTCGCGGTAAATTTAATTAAATACCCATTGCCTCCCGTTAATCATCTGTCAAAAAAAACGGATTAGCGGTTCCTGTTCCCAAACCTGCTGAATCATAGTTACATTTGCAGCCGTGAGAAAACAAAAAAAACAGGTTGTTTTAGAAAATATCCTGGTTCAGGATTATGCCGCGGAGGGTAAATCACTGGCCAGGGCAGACGGTAAAGTCATTTTTATAGAAGGGGCTGTGCCCGGCGACCTGGTGGATGTACTATTGTATAAAAATAAGGCTGATTGGGCCGAGGGCCGGGTAACTAAAACACATACTTACTCGCCAGACAGGGTTAACCCATTCTGTACCCATTTTGGCGTTTGTGGTGGTTGCCAATGGCAGATGTTGCCCTATGAAAAACAACTTTTCTATAAGCAGAAACAGGTAAGTGATAACCTTTCCCGCATCGGGAAAGTGCTTTTGCCCCCTGTCTCGCCCATTATTGGGGCCGATCAAACAACCCAATACCGGAATAAACTGGAGTATACATTTGCAACCGGAAAATTTATTCCAACAGAAGAGTTCAGACGGATGAAGGCAGAAGGGATTCATCCCGGTGGGCTGCCGGGGGCTGCCGGTTTTCATGTAAGGGGCTTTTTTGATAAAGTGGTTGAAATAGATACCTGCCATCTGCAGGATGAACCCACCAACCTGATACGCAAGGCAGTGGCACAATTTGCCATTACCCACACAATGCCATTTTATGATACCCGGCTTCACAGGGGTTGGCTGAGAAATATGTTTGTAAGAAATACCACTACCGGCGAGTGGATGATTAATATTGTAGTTGGCTATGAAGCCGAAGACGTCATGAAAAAATTACTTGATCAGCTATTAGCCACATTCCCGCAAATAACTACTTTACTGTATACGATCAATACTAAAAAGAATGATAGCCTGTTTGCACTGGAGCCACAGGTATACTATGGTAAGGGGTTTATTGTAGAGAAGCTGGAAGACTTTTCGTTTATGATCGGTCCAAAATCTTTTTTTCAGACAAATACCCGGCAGGCAGAAAAATTATACAATGTTACAAGGGAATACGCTGAACTTAATGGCACACAGGTAGTATATGACCTCTATTGCGGAACCGGTAGTATTGGTATTTATGTGAGTAAGCTGGCTAAAAAAATAGTGGGAGTGGAAGTAGTGGAAGAAGCCATCATGGATGCCCAAAAAAATGCTGACCTGAATAATATTCCGCATGCCTCATTTTTTACAGGAGATGTGATTGATATTTGTGATGACGCTTTTTTTGATGCGAATGGCCGGCCTGATACAGTGATTACAGACCCGCCAAGGGCAGGCATGCACGAAAAATTGGTTAAAAAATTACTGACCATTGCCGCGCCTACGCTTGTTTATGTAAGTTGCAATCCTGCCACACAGGCGAGGGACCTTGCTATGCTGGATGAAAAATACAGTGTAGAAAAAATTCAGCCGGTAGATATGTTTCCACATACATTACATATTGAAAATGTGGTGCAGTTAAAATTAAGATATGACAGAATTTAGACCCAGCCGTTTTGAGATATTACCGGCCATTGTAAAAAACCTGCTGATTATAAACGGGTTGTTTTTTCTTGCACAAAACACATTGCAGGGCCCAACTATTGGGTTTTCTTTCGAAAATATGTTTGCCTTACATGCCTGGCAAAGTAGTTTGTTCAAACCCTGGCAACTGGTTACCCATATGTTTCTGCATGGCGATTTTGGCCATATACTCGGTAATATGTTCGCCCTCTGGATGTTTGGCTCAGTGCTGGAGAATCTATGGGGTTCTAAAAGGTTCCTGACTTTTTACCTGGTTTGTGGGTTAGGCGCGGCGCTCATTCACCTGCTTTTTTTAAGTTGGGAACTGACGCCGATAATTAAAGATTATGCAGCGATTTTTCAGAGCCATACTAATAGTAACGGAGGACAGGCAGATGCTATTATCAACTTCATTACCCGGTATAATCTTCGTTTTGAAAATACAGAGGAACTCATCACCTATTTGCGTACCAATCCGGGTAATACTGAACTGATGAGCCGTATTTTTGATCAAATCACCGCCTACTATCATAACAACCTTAATACAGCCACTATTGGCGCGAGTGGGGCCGTATTTGGTATTCTAGCCGCCTTTGTTTATTTGTTCCCGAATACCTATCTCTATATTTATTTTTTAATTCCGGTAAAAGCCAAGTGGATTGGCATACTATATTTTTCGTTTGAATTGTTCTCCGCCTTCAGAAATTCTGCCGGTGATCATGTGGCAAGGTGGGCGCATATCGGAGGGGCCATCGTAGGATTATTAATAGTAATTACCTGGAACAAAACCAATAAAAAAACGTTGTATTAGAGAAGTAGTCATATTCATCTAAGCTAAATTCTTATGTCGTCTCAATCATTCAAAACCAACCGCGGCATTTTATTAGGACAGGATAATAATGCCCTGGTATTTTTATTCGCTGTAAATGCATTGGTGTTTTTGCTTATCAATTTTGTACAGATCATATATTACCTGTCTGATATACCTGTCGATCTTTTTTATAAGCAGATACTAAACTGGTTTACATTACCGGCATCAACCGATACACTTATATCAAGGCCCTGGACACTGTTTGTATATATGTTTACACACCATAGCCTCTGGCACCTGATCAGCAGTTCATTGTGGTTATGGTGTTTTGGATATATATTACAGGATCTGGCCGGCAATAATAAACTGATACCTGTTTACCTGTATGGCGGGTTTACTGCCGGAATTGTTTTCATCAGCATGAATAACCTGTTTCCGGTATTAGCCAACCAGGTTAATACTACACAATCATTATTAGGGGCCGGTCCGGCTATAATGGCAGTAGCTATGGCCACTACCGCGCTGGCGCCTGGTTACAGAATGTTTCCATTGATCAGGGGAGGGATTCCATTGTGGGTACTTAGCCTCATTTTTGTTGCTATCAATTTTGCCACACTGGCAGGAGGTAATGCCAGCGTAAGTGTGGCACATCTTGCAGCGGGGATGGTGGGCTTTCTTTTTGTACAGCAATTAAGAAACGGAAAAGATTGGGGCGCCTGGATGAATAACCTGGTAGACTGGCTGGATGATCTGTTTAGTCCGGAAAAAAAACATTCAAAAAAAGTACAGAAAGAGAATCCGTTTAATGGTACCGATAGTAAACCCAATCAAAAAATATCCAACCAAACACAAAAAAAATTGGATGCTATCTTAGATAAGATTAACCAACAGGGCATTCAGTTTCTTACGGATGAGGAAAAAGATTTTTTACAAAGAGCGGGTGCAGAAGAGTAAGAATAAGCAGGTAATAAAGGCGGTAAGGATAACTAAAAAACAGGTCTCTCCTGGTGGTGGTAGCTGTAAATTTACCCGATCATAACAGATATTCATTTCCGCGACCTATTTTTAGTAATTTAGGGCATGGCTAAAAATGTATTTCGCCGGGCGGCCAAAAAAGCGGTGTTAACCCTCAATGTAGTGGTATCATTGGTATTTTTAATTGCTTGCCTTAGTCCTTATCTAAATCCAACCCATTGGTGGTTGATTGGTTTCGCTGGTTTAATCGTGCCCCACCTTGTTTTGATGCTGATTTTTTTTATTATTTTCTGGCTGGTGGCCAAGCCGGTAATGGTATGGATACCTTTGCTTACACTGGCTTTAGGATGGCAACAGGTTAGCGCCATGTTTGCCTGGCACCCCGGCGCCGGTTTTACAGAACGCAGGCATGGCAATGTTTTACGGATAGTAAACTGGAACGTGCAAAGTTTTAATGGACTTAGTAAAAGCAGGGAAGTAAAAAAAATGGTTCGTAATGAAGTAGCCGAAAGCATCCTTAAATTAAAGCCGGATCTGATTTGTTTACAGGAGTTTAATACGGCTCTCCGGGAAGATAATATTTCACTTTTTTCAAAAAAATACCCTTACCATTTTTTTTCAAAAGATTATCAACGGGCTAATGGCAGCTACCGGTCGGGCTGTATTATTTTTTCGAAATTTCCTATTATTGATTCAGGCCGGATACCCTATCCGGTGGCGGAGAGCCTTATTTATGCCGATATCCTGAAAGGGGAAGATACCATACGCGTTTACAACACACATCTGCAATCATTCAAATTTAAAAAAGAAGATTATAGCGATATTGAAAAAATACGTGAACAGGCAGATGAAGATCTTTCCGCTTCTAAAAGCATTTTTAAAAAAATGAAACTGGCTTTCAGCCGCAGAGGAATACAGGCGAATATGGTTAGAGAGGCAACAGATAAAAGCCCTTACCCTTCTGTTATTTGCGGCGATTTTAATGATGTGCCCAATTCCTATACCTATTTTAAGATATGCGGAGAAAGGAAGGATGCCTTTTTGGAAAAAGGATTTGCCATTGGCAGAACCTTTATTGCCCTGGCGCCCACCTTACGGATCGACTATATTCTTCCCGATCGCCGGTTTACAGTAAAACAGTTTGAAATGATAGACGAGGGACTTAGTGATCATATTATGCTGGTAAGTGACGTTGTTTTGCAAAAATGAAATATCTTTGCCCCCCGATGAGTTACCTGCCTGCCTATTATTGCTGTTGCTGCTGCTGATCCGGTATGGTATATTCCGGAAAATGCATTCCGACCTGTTTTAAAAATCATTCTTAATCTGTAATTCCCTGATAACGCATGCCACTTAAAGTATACAATTCATTAACCCGACAAAAAGAAACCTTTACCCCCCTTCTTGCACCATACGTAGGCATGTATGTTTGTGGCCCAACTGTGAGTGGCGAAAGTCACCTGGGCCATGCGCGGCCTTATGTTACGTTTGATATTTTATTCCGTTATCTTACCCATCTCGGGTATAAAGTCCGGTATGTTCGTAACCTTACCGATGCGGGACATTTTGAAGAAGAAGGAAAAGAAGCGGAAGATAAGATCAGTAAAAAAGCGGTCCTGGAAAAGCTGGAACCTATGGAACTGGTGCAGAAATACACCAATCTCTATCATTGGGCCATGGCATTATTAAATACCCTGCCACCCAGTATTGAACCCACCGCAACCGGGCATATTGTAGAGCAGATAGAAATGATTAAGCAAATTATGGCTGATGGATATGCGTATGAGGTTAATCAGTCTGTTTATTTTGATGTAGAAAAATACAACACCGATTTTTCAAAGAAAGGGCAACCCTATGGTATACTTAGCGGGCGCATACTGGAAGACCAGATAGACACTACCCGTGAACTGGATAACCAGGATGAAAAGCGGGATAAGAATGATTTCGCGCTATGGAAACATGCCCCCCCTGAACACATTATGCGCTGGCAAAGCCCATGGGGAGAGGGTTTTCCGGGATGGCATATTGAATGCTCCGCGATGAGTACCAAATACCTGGGAGAAAAATTTGATATACATGGGGGAGGTATGGACCTGCAGTTTCCACATCACGAATGCGAGATTGCGCAGAGTACCGTATGCAATCATACCATGCCCGCCCGTTACTGGATGCATAATAATATGATTACCATTAACGGAAGAAAAATGGGTAAGAGTTATAATAATGTGATCAGGCTAAGTGAATTGTTTAGCGGAAAACACCCTTTATTGTTACAGGCTTATCACCCTATGACTATCCGCTTCTTCCTGTTGCAGAGCCATTATCGCGGTACACTGGATTTTAGTAATGAAGCGCTGCAGGCATCAGAAAAAGCGTTGAAAAGATTATGGGAAGCGTATGAATGGGCTTTGAGTCAGTTTGGAGTTAGGAGTGCGGGGTTAGGGGTTGATAGGGAGCTTGATGAGAAAGTGTTGAAGTTGGTGAATGAATTTGATGAGTTCATGGATGACGACCTGAATACCGCGAAAGTAGTAGCCAATATGTTTGAACTGGTATCGGTGATCAATGCCGTAAAGGATAAACATATTGCGGCTGATGCGATCAGTGCGGCAACTTTTTCGCTGCTGCAAAAACAGCTTACACTTTTTATAGAAGATATCTTCGGATTAAAAATGGGTCATGCAGATAATAATGGCAAGCTGGATGGGGTATTGCAATTACTCATCGATATCCGCAAAGAAGCCAGGCGCCGGAAGGATTTTGTAACCAGCGATAAAATCCGCAATGAACTCGCCGAACTCGGTGTTCAGTTAAAAGATGAAAAAGACGGAGGGATGAGCTACACGATAGCATCCTGAATATTCTTCAGTGATCGCAGTCATCCGCATGCGCGTGAGCATGGTGCCTGCATAAACGGTAGTTGAGGAAGTGTGCAGAAACAATGCAGATCACCGCGGGTACCAAAAACCAGTTTCGCCAGGCATGCCATTGCATTTTGGCCAGCAAAAAGCCAATACCAACCGCGAATAAAATGAGCGGCAGCCAGTTGTGATGATGTTTTTTGCGGCCATGAAATAAGGAATAAGACCCAACAGCAAATGCTATGGCAATCATCAGGTATTCGAAGCCCGGATTTTCAATAATGTTTACACCAAATAAAGGCAGGCTGCTTAAGAATAAGGGCAGTACCGCACAGTGAATGGCACAAGCCAGAGAAGCGGTAATACCCAGTGCATCCCAATTGATCTTTTGTTTCATCAGTCCGCAAAATTAATGCAATGCAACATTGTTGCAAAATATTCGTCAAACTATTTTCTAATCAACTGTTTAACCTGATTGAAGTGTAACTTTGCCGCTTAATTAGGCGTATGAGCAGGAAGTTAATAGGGTATCTCTTATTTTTTGGGGCATTATTACTGGTATTTTACCTATTGCTTTTTCGGGGTACTGATAAATGGAAAGCCAGGCTATCTGTTATCAGTTATGTAAAACCCTTCCATTTTACTACCCAGGATGGACTTCAGTTTACCGACCGGGATATGCTTGGCAAAGTCTGTGTGGTAGAATATTTCTTTACTACCTGTAAAGGTATCTGTCCGAAAATGAATACTAATATGAAAGTGATTCATGAGCTGTTCAAAGGCGAACCCGATTTTATGATCGTATCCCATACCTGTAACCCGGGTACAGATTCTGCGGCACGTTTAAAAGTATATGCCGACTCTCTGAAAGTAGATACTAAAAAATGGGTATTTCTTACAGGGCGAAAAGACAGTCTTTACCAGTTAGCACGCAGCGCTTATCTGCTGGATGATCCCAAAAACAGCGTGGATAAAATTGAGGACCAGTTTATCCATACCCAGTTCTTTGCCCTGGTAGATAAAGACGGGAAAGTAAGGGGGCAGATATATGACGGACTGAAGCAAACAGAATTAGACAGGCTTAAGAAAGATATCAAAACACTGCTGGCCGAAAAATCGGCTACCGGGAATTTCGTGAATGGCGTATTTAACAACAATCCTTAATTATATGGTATGTTATACGGTATAGCAGAAACGCTGAAAAAAAATCAGTTAAGTATTACAGACAGCCGTAAAAAAATACTGGAGCTGTTTATGCGTACCAACGGTGCATTGGCGCATGCGGATATTGAACACCAGAGTGGTACCGAGTTCGACAGGGTAACCATTTACCGCACACTACAAACTTTTGTGGAGAAAGGGATCATTCATACCATCCCTACGGCTGATAATTCTGTACGGTATGCATTGTGTAAAGACCAATGCTCAGCCGGTAAACACCACGATGATCATGTACATTTTATGTGTGATGCATGCGGTACTACTTACTGTCTCGATCATGTAGTGGTACCTGCTGTTGTACTTCCCAAAGGATTTACCGTTACGCAAACAGATGTAGTAATCAGTGGCACTTGTAAGAACTGCGTACAATAACCTGTATTGGGTGTTGCGGCTGATTTTTAGCAGACAGGTTTTGCCGCTCATTTTTTTTGTACCGTATCTTCGTAAAAATTGATTCCATGATTTTAGTAACGGGCGCCGGTGGTTTGGTAGGTTCATACCTGGTAAAACAATTGGTTAGTGAAGGCAACAGGGTAAGGGCCATCTATCGTTCCGCCATTCCTTTACCGGAAGTTGCCGGTACTGTAGAATGGGTGAAGGGAGATATCCTGGATGTAGTGTCGCTGGAAGAAGCCATGAAGGGTATTCAACAGGTGTATCATTGTGCCGCCATCGTTACTTTTAACCCAAAGAAGAAAGCGCTGCTGCATCAAACCAATGTAGAAGGAACAGCCAATGTGGTGAATGCCTGTTTGAATGAGGGCATATCAAAACTTTTATTTGTAAGTTCCGTTGCGGCCCTGGGTAGAATACGGGAAGATATACCCATTGATGAAAAAATGAACTGGTCAGAAGAAACCAGTAACAGTGAATATGGCAAGAGTAAATACTTTGCCGAAATGGAAGTTTGGCGGGGTATTGGTGAAGGATTGAACGCGGTAATCGTAAACCCCGTTATTATATTAGGGGCAGGCGACTGGACAAAAGGTTCTTCAGAAATTTTTAAGTCGGCTTATGATGAATTTCCCTGGTACACAGAAGGCATCAGTGGTTTTGTAGATGTAATAGATGTAGTAAGGGCGATGATACTTTTAATGGGGAGTAATTGTACAGCGGAAAGATATATCCTTAGTGCAGAGGACCTTCCATTCAGGGAAGTGTTTACGCGGATAGCCATAAATTTCGGCAAAAAGCCACCAAACAGAAAAGTAACTCCCTTAATAGCGGCGCTCGTATGGCGAATAGAAGCGGTGAAAGCCCGCTTTACAGGGAAAGATCCTTTATTAACCAGGGAAACAGCACGCACAGCGGCTGCTAAAGTGCACTTCGATAATAACAAGTTCAAATTATTCTTTGTGAACTTTAAATACACACCGGTAACCGTTTCACTAAAGCGAATCTGCCAGGAATTGAAGAACAGGTATGGTCTTTAAGTCTATTGTTCCATTACTTTTTTCCAAAGCTCTGGAATGCGTTTGATCCAGACCAGTTCCCTTCTTTTGATAGAAGCATCTTCTGCGGGGTAGCCAAAATAGGTTTTACCCCCTTTCAGGGAAGAAGGTACCCCGCTTTGCGCCAGAACAACGGCATTGGCCCCGATGGTGAGGGTTTTATTTACACCTACCTGCCCCCAGAGCGTAACCCCATCCTCTATAATGGTACCGCCGGCAATACCTACCTGGGCGGCAAATAAACAATTTTTACCTACGGTGGTATCGTGGCCAATATGAACCATATTGTCCAGTTTGGTACCTTTTCCTATTCTTGTTTCAGCGGTTACCCCGCGGTCAATGGTGCAGCCCGCCCCAATTTCTACGTTATTTTCTATCACCACATTACCACAACTCTGCATTCTTTTATACCATAGTTCACGTCTCTTTTTAGTGTTATAGTAAAATGCGTCACTCCCAATTACACTACCGGATTGTATAATTACCTCATCCCCAATTACCGTGTAATCCAGTAAAGAAACATTCGGATATATCACACAATTTTTTCCAATAGTTACCTGGCGACCAATAAAAACATTCGGCATAATAACAGATCCTTCACCAACAGAAACATCCTCACTGATAGGTTTTGTTGCGGCGATAAACGGACGAAAATGATTGATTATTTTCAGGTATGCTTCAAAAGGATCCTTTACAACAAGAATAGTTTTTCCTTCCGGAATAATTACCTCTTTTGTGTTGATGATGATGAAACCGGCCTCACTGTTTAAACAGGCATTGTAGTATTTTGGATGGTCAACAAAAACCAAATCACCGGTCTCTACTTTATGTATTTCGTTGATGCCGGATGCTGCCGAAGTAAGATTACCTGCTACTTCCGCAGCTATCAATTCGGCGATCCATTGTACTGAAACGGGTGCTGGAAACTTCATATGGCGCTATTTTGGGAAAATTAAAGGTAATATTAGTCTTTCAGCAAAAATATTTTTTAACCCTTTTCAGGGTGATTTTTCTCTTTTTCTTTTGCTGCTTTTCAGTGCCGGCGTCAGCACAATTAAAAATAATTATTTTAAACGGATATCTTGAAACCCTTTATTCATCAATGTTTCAGAGGTATTTATAAAATTAGTAAGAAAAAAAATTACATAAATATCCGTGTAAAGAGGTGAATTTCAGAGCAGTTCCCAGGAGCCTGAATGCACATTAAAGCTTAAAATGTTAATAAATTTGTTTAAAAAAGTTTTTGCATTAGATAAAAGTCTTTTTAATATTGTGTAGGGAAATTTATTTCCTGGTACTTACTAACCCATCCATATACAAAGTCTCGCTTCTGCGGGACTTTTGTTTTTGTATGAATTACTACTACATTATCTACAAACCTTACCAGGTACTTTCACAATTTTCTTTTTCAGAGGGGAAGCAAACCCTTGCGGATTTTTTTGATGTTCCGAAAGATGTTTACCCGGTTGGAAGACTCGATTATGACAGTGAAGGATTGTTATTACTTACCAACGACAGATCCTTAAATAATAAATTATTGAATCCGGCTTTTGAACATGAGAGAGAATATTGGGTGCAGGTAGATGGCGCGATTAATACTGCCGCGATCATGCAATTACAAAATGGCGTTACTATAAATATTGACGGAAAAAAATATCATACAAAAAAATGTATCGCGTCACTTTTTACAATTGATCCCGCAGTGCCGGAAAGAAATCCCCCCATCCGTTTCAGAAAAGAAATACCGGCGCCCTGGATTAAACTGATTTTAACGGAGGGCAAAAACAGGCAGGTTAGAAAAATGACGGCACAGGCAGGATTCCCCACCCTGCGCTTAATCCGTTACCGGATAGAAAAGCTAACCATTGCAAATATGCAGCCGGGGGATAGTATGGCCATGGAACAGGCTGATCTGTATGAAAAGCTGTTTTCAGCGTAAATCTGCTATTTTTGCCCCTCTTTAAGCAATAAGAAAAGTATGAGCCAAACAAATTTGTCTGAACAGGAACTGATCCGTCGTGAGAAACTGGTAAAACTGCAGGAAGCTGGTGTGAATCCTTACCCGGCGCCTTTATATCCTGTTTCTCATTTCTCAACCGATATCAAAGAGGGCTATACGGAAGAAACCAAAGAACAATTTACTGCCGTATGTGTGGCCGGACGTATCATGAGCATCAACGATAAGGGAAAAGTATTCTTTATTAAGATACAGGATAGCAAGGGTATTATACAATTATATGTAAAGCGTGATGATTTATGTACCGGCGAAGACAAATCTTTCTGGGATATTGTTATTAAACATGGTCTCGATCTCGGAGATATCATTGGCGCCACCGGTTATGCCTTTATCACCAAAACAGGTGAAACCTCTATTCATACCCAAACGCTGACACTGCTTACCAAATCTTTAAAACCATTACCGGTTATTAAAAGGGATGAGGAAGGAAATGTGTTTGACGCGGTAACCGACCCTGAGTTCCGCTATCGCCAGCGGTATGTTGACCTAATCATCAACCCTGATGTAAAAAATACTTTTGTAAAAAGAACGCAACTGATCAATACCATCCGTGAGTTCCTGAATGCAAAAGGCGCATTGGAAGTAGACACGCCCGTATTACAGACCATTCCCGGGGGCGCGGCGGCCAGGCCTTTTAGTACACACCACAATGCATTGGATGTTCCCTTTTACCTCCGTATTGCGAATGAGCTGTACCTGAAAAGACTGATCGTTGGCGGATTTGACTGGGTATATGAGTTTAGCCGGAATTTTCGTAACGAAGGGATGGACAGAACACATAACCCCGAATTTACCGTGCTGGAATGGTATACGGCCTATAAAGATTATTTCTGGATGATGGAAACCACCGAACAGTTGTTTGAAAAAATCGCATGGGCATTACAGGGTACTACGGATGTTCCGCTGGGAGATAAGATGATCAGCTTTAAAGCGCCGTTCAAACGCATCAGTATCCATGATGCTATCAGGGAAAATACAGGTATTGATGTAAGCGATATGGACGAAGCCGGATTAAGAGAGGTTTGTAAAAAACTGCAAATAGAGGTTCCCGGCAATATTGGTAAAGGCAAACTGATTGATGAGCTTTTCAGCGCTACCAGCGAACTTACTTTTATACAACCTACTTTCGTTATTGATTACCCGGTTGAGATGAGTCCGCTTACCAAAAAGCATCGCAGCAAAGCCGGCCTGGTAGAGCGGTTTGAATTAATAATCAATGGCAAAGAGATCGCGAATGCCTATACAGAACTGAATGACCCGATAGACCAGCGCGAACGTTTTGAAGAACAGGCTAAGTTAATGGAGCGTGGAGATGTTGAAGCGATGTTTATTGACCATGATTTTTTACGGGCGCTCGAATATGGTATGCCGCCTACTTCCGGCATCGGCATTGGTATCGACCGTTTGTGCATGCTTATGACCAACCAGGCTTCTATCCAGGATGTTCTCTTCTTTCCCCAGATGCGTCCGGAGAAACTCGACTAATAAAAAATGCCAATGAAATATCTCAAAGTTTTATACGTACAGGTGATCATTGGTATTACAGCGGGTATTGTTACCGGCTGGCTTTTTCCTTCCTTTGCCCCCACCGCCAAACTAATCAGTGAAGGCTTCATTAACATGATCAAGATGGTGATTACACCGGTGATCTTTTTAACCATCGTGCTGGGTATTACCGGTGCGGGCAGTTTAAAAAAAGTAGGCAGGGTGGGCGGTAAGGGGTTGCTCTATTTTGAAGTAGTGACTACTTTTGCTTTAATCCTTGGCCTTGTGGTGGCTAATGTTATCAAACCGGGCGCCGGTATTGCTACCAACCGTTTGCCCAATGAAAATTTAGACAAGTACACTAACGCCGCGAAAGAAATGAACTGGGGTGAGTTCTTTTCGCATATCATTCCCACCAATATCATGGATTCATTTGCCAAAGGCGATCTTTTACAAGTGCTTTTCTTTGGCGTATTATTTAGTGTGGCCATTACCAAAATGGGAACGGGCGGAGCCAAACTCATTTCGGTTTTTGAGAATCTGAACAAGGCCTTTTTTAATGTAATTCATATAGTGATGAAGTTTAGTCCTATCGGCGCTTTTGGCGGTATGGCCTATACCATCGGAAAATTCGGATTCGGAAGCCTGGTGTTATTGGGTAAACTGCTGCTTGCCTATTATATCACTTCTTTTCTATTCATTTTTGTGGTGTTGAACCTTATCGGGCGATATTATGGTTTTAATATCTGGAAATTATTAGTGTACATAAAAGAAGAATTATTGATTGTGCTGGGCGCCAGCAGCAGCGAAGCTGTATTACCCAATCTCATGGAAAAACTGGAAGCGGCAGGATGTGAAAAAACGGTGGTAGGCCTGATTATACCCACCGGCTATAGTTTTAACCTGGATGGCACCACTATTTATTTAAGCATGGCCACTATCTTTCTGGCACAGGTTTTTGATATTGATCTGTCGCTTACGCAGCAATTAACCATCATCGGAATACTTCTTATTACCAGTAAAGGGGCCGCGGGGGTAACAGGCAGCGGCTTCATTGTATTAACCTCTACGCTTACTATTTTAAAAGTAATTCCGTTAGAAGGGCTTGCTTTATTAATTGGGGTGGATAGATTTATGAGTGAAGGAAGGGCCCTTACCAATATGATCGGCAATACTATCGCCACCGTTATCATCGCCAAGAGCGAGAAGGCGATTGATATGAGCGTGTACCGGAGGGTAGTTAATCGTGAGACGTGAGTCGACAGATAAACCCTCTGTGAAACTCCTTGCCTCCGTGCCCCCCCCTTAGTGCCTAAAAAATCTTTGCCACGAAGACACTAAGGCACAAAGTAACACGAAGGGTTTTCTGCAAATAAAATTAATAGTTAAACAAAAAGGTCGCGGTACAGTTCCGCGCCCGGTACTACAGAGTATTTATCCAAATCGGTAATACCTTCCGCCGCCATTACTTCTTCATCAATAAAAGTATTACCACTGCATTGAGCGGCGGGTTTGCGCAGAATATAATAGGCAGCATCGGCAATAATATCCGGAGTGCGGCTCATTTTAGCCAGGGCCTCGCCACCTAATAAATTTCTTACGGCAGCGGTATCAATGGTAGTTCGCGGCCACAAAGCGTTTGAGGCAATCCCTGCCCCTTTAAATTCCGCGGCCCATCCCAATGCGAGCATGCTCATGCTGTATTTGGTAATGGTATAGGCAATATGTCCGCCCAACCATTTAGGGTGCATATTTACGGGAGGCGACAGGGTAAGTATATGAGGGTTCTTACCTTTTCTGAGGTAAGGCAGGCAGTGTTTCACCACCAAAAAAGTACCACGTACATTGATGCTCTGCATCAGGTCGAAGCGTTTCGATTCTGTTTGTTCGGTGGGTGTAAGTTGAATGGCGGATGCATTGTTGATCACAACATCAATCCCACCAAATGTAGCAACCGCCTGCTGCACAGCGGCCAGTATCTGTTCTTCATGCCGTATATCAACCTGCATGGCCAGTGCTTTACCGCCGGCCGCTTCTACTTCCCGCGCGGCAGAGAAGATGGTGCCACCCAATCGGGGGTCTTCTTCAATGCTTTTGGCGGCAATTACAATATTGGCGCCTTCCCTGGCCAGGCGCAGGGCCATGGCTTTGCCTATACCGCGACTGGCGCCGGTAATCAATACGGTTCTGTTTGTAAATGGCATACATGAATGGTTAGAAGATAAATGTACGGGATGTAAGGGCTATCTCAATCAGTTCCATCCCAAAAAATCGCTGATCACAGTTTCGGTTTCTTTGCAGGCTTTTTCCAGGTCATCATTCAGAATGGTTTTGGTGAAATGATGGTTGAACGACATTTCATAACTGGCTTTGTTTACCCTGGTGTTTAAACTTTCGGGTGTTTCGGTGCCGCGGCTCTCCAGTCTGCGCCTGAGTTCCGCTACGGAAGGGGGTTGTATAAATACAGACAGGCAATCGCCCGCGAATTGTTGTTGCACATGAATGGCCCCTTTCACATCAATATCCAGCATGGGTATCTTGCCCATATTCCAGATCCTTTCCAGTTCGCTTTTTAGTGTGCCGTAGTATTTGCCTTCGTACACCATTTCCCATTCAACAAAAGCATTCGCGTCTATCCGCTTTCTGAACTCTGCCACGCTCATAAAATAATAGTCCACGCCATTTTGTTCCCTGCCCCTGGGCAAACGGGTAGCGGCAGAAATTGAAAAGGAAAGTTTGGGATATTTATTGACGAGGAAGTGGGTAATAGACGTTTTACCCGAACCCGATGGAGCAGTGAGTATAATTAGCTTTCTGTGCGATGATGGCATGAACGTTTAATTTTTAGCAAAGAAACAATAATTACGTGAGACGTCAGTCGTGAGATAAACCCTCTGTGAAACTCCTTACCTCTGTGCCCTCTCAAGATCTCCAGCTAACTTTATCTTCCAGCGGAATACTCCGCCTGCCCTCTTTTGCGGGGATGTCTGTGTAGCCCAGGTAAATCAGTCCCATTACAACATCCGCTTCTTTCAGTGCAAGAAAATTTTTAAGGGAGGGATGGTGTGTCATGCCGCCGGTGCTCCATAGTGCGGCAATAGTAAGCGCTTCGGCCGCTAATAGTATATTTTGGGTGGCGGCGGCTACCGCGGCAATTTCTTCCAGTGCGGGTATGCTATTGTTTTGGGTACGCTCCAGGTAAACCAGCATAATATGAGAGACGGTATCTGCCTGGTGAAGAATTTTATCGTATTTACCCTGGTTAAAATTTTCAGGAGCCGTATGTGTTTTATATAAGTTGGCATGGCCGGCGCAAAAATCCTGTTTGGCTTTATTTTCATAAACGATAAAGCGCCAGGGTTCTGTACGTCCATGAGTGGGCGCCCAATCGGCGGCCTGCAGTAACCGGTGAATAAGGGTATTGTCTATTTTTTTACCATTCATATCAGACGGTTTGGTGCTGCGCCTGTTTTGAATGATGGATTGCAGGGTGTTGAAGGGGGTCATGGTGTAAAAGTAAATGCTTAAAAATTAAATAAAGTCCAATTAATGTAATGAATTGCATCAATTCCTCAAGTTATAGTAAGACGGGAATATGAGTTGATCAAATCAATATTTCCCCTCCTTGCCTGCAAAAGGGTGTGCCCAAGTGGCGAAGTGAAGTTATTGTTGTGCACTGTGAATATTTTTTTGTATTTTGATGCCATGAAAGCGTTAGTTATCACCCCCAAAAGTGACAATGAATATAAGTTTTTATCTGACTTGCTTACCAAACTTGGTGTAGGAATGTCTTCTTTATCAAAAGAAGAATTAGAGGATATTGGCCTTGCCAAAATGATGCATAATATTGACAAGTCCAAAAAAGCCAGCCGTTCGGAAATACTTAAAAAACTTAACTCATAATGAAAGTTGAGTTTTTTAAGAAATTTTCTAAAGACCTTGATAATCTTAGACCCAAATCAGTTAAGGCAAATCTGTTAAAAGTTATAGAGTTGATGGAGATTGTCAGTTCACTTGATGAAATTCCAAACACAAAAAAGCTGAAGGGTCATAAGTCTGCCTACAGGACCAGGGTAGGAGATTATCGGTTGTGATTTTTCTTCGAAAATGCAACACTTCAGTTAGCAAGATTTGTTTACAGAAAAGACATTTATAAGGTTTTCCCCTAAGTTGTAAAGCTGCTTTTATCATAGCGCGCAACTATTTGTTGATGGGAAATTGTTTCATCTTATGAAGCCACTGAGCAGTATCAACAGTAACCCCCTGAGATATCATTATCTTAAACACTGTTGTTATGCAAACGATTGTATTAAAGCCCTTTCACCATCGGGGTGAGGAGTGTATAGGTATTTATTATACCATAGATACTGGATTGAATAAATTGCTTAATAAAGAAGCAGGTGCAAAATGGAGTAGAACCAATGAATGTTGGTATGTACCGCTGAGTAAAGAAAATTATCAAAAGATAGTATTAGCGTTGAAAGGGAAGGCGGAAATACAACAAGCGGCGCTATATCAATACCTTTGCGATAGAAGGAAAAGAAGTGCAGAAGTGTTGAAGCAAGATGCGGCTTTACAACAATGGTTGCCAATAGTAAAATCATCCGAACAAATAATTAAACAAACCCGCACTGAAATTGATGTTACCGGTCAAAAAAAGCGGGCATCTCATTATAAGGGAGATAAAATTTGTTCTGTTAATGCCCATATTATTTCTGCCATGCACCAGCATCTGACACTAAAAGCTTATAGTCTATCTACTATTAAAACCTATCTACATGAGATTGCCCAACTATTGGGATTGCTTGGTAATGTGCCGGCCGATGATTTACAACCTGGGCATCTCAAGCGCTATTTTGTATATTGTTTTGAAAGGCTGCAGTTATCTGAAAACACAATGCATAGCCGTATTAATGCCATAAAATATTATTATGAGCAAGTGTTGCGGAGAGAAAAGTTTTTTTGGGAAATACCCCGGCCAAAGAAACCGCTGCAATTGCCCCGTTTTTTTAGTCAGGACGATATCATATCTATTATCAAAGCAACAGAAAACTTAAAACATAAAGTCATGTTGATGCTTGCGTATAGCGCCGGTTTACGAGTGAGTGAAGTAGTGGCGATGAAGACCTGCAATATAGACACAAGTAGAATGAGTATCTTCATTGAAAGGGCAAAAGGCAAAAAAGACCGAATGGCGGGCCTAAGTCCGGTATTGCTTGTTATGTTACGGGAATACATAAAAGAATATAAGCCCGAACCGGCAGGATTTTTATTTGCGGGCCAGGTTAGTGGTGAACCGTATAGTAGCAGAAGTATGCAGTTAGTAATAGCTGCGGCGAAACAAAAAGCAGGAATTATTAAGCCAGGTAGTGTACATGCTTTGAGGCATAGTTTTGCGACACATTTACTGGATAAGGGAACAGATGTAACCATTATTATGAAATTATTGGGGCATAATGATATTAAAACAACGCTACGTTATTTGCACGTAACTAATAGAGATATTTTACAGATCATTAGTCCACTTGATGATTTAAAACTTTAATAGGCTGGTGTATTTGCGAAAGTTTCTATGTCTCCAACAATATTTCTAATCGGCTGATTATCAATAAACAAATAAAAAATACGAAAGTTTGATTGCGTATAACTTTCTTATATTTACGTGTTGAACCAACATCGCCTATCCGGCGCTGAGTGCTTGTTCTATAGTTATCTTGGAGGTATTATTTCATTTTAAAAACTTCAGGATCATGGAAAAAAAACACTAAGTCCTCAAGCCATTGAGGCATTGGAAAAAGCCAGTCAATTTTTATCCCTGGGCCATTACAGCCCTTACACGATTCGTACCTATCTCTCAGAGCTCCGTTACCTCTTTGTTTATTTCGATGAGGGTAGTCCGCTCGATTTTTCTGAGGATATGATAATGCAGTATCTGTTGTACCTGACCCGCACGCTTGGATGCAGCCGGGTAAAATGTAAGATGGCGGCACAAAGTATCTCTTTCTTTTTCAGGTATGTATTAAAACGGCCTTACGTAATTCCAACGCTGATCTATCCAAGAAAATCCACTAAACTTCCTCCCGTCATGTCTGCCGCTGAGATTAAGACGCTCATTGACAGCGTGAAAAACGTAAAGCACCGTACCATTATTATGATGTTGTACAGTACCGGTATGCGGCTCAGTGAGATCTCTGCATTAAAAATTGTAGATATAGACAGTACGAATATGCGCATTAAAGTGGTGCAGGGTAAGGGAGCAAAAGACAGGTTCACTATTTTATCTGAACAGGTATTACTGGAGCTAAGAGCCTATTACACTTTATACAGGCCCAAAGAATATTTGTTCAATGGCCAAACACCCGGCAAGCCACTTAGCATGCGCATGATACAGCACTCTGTACAAAACGCGCTGATAAAATTAGGACTTGACAGTAAACATTATACGGTACATACCATACGCCACAGTTTTGCCACACACCTGGTGGATAATGGTACTGATCTGCATACCGTAAAAGAATTATTAGGGCACAGCAGCCTGCAAACCACCATGCTGTACATGCATCTGACGGCCAAACGTACACAGGGTATTGTAAATCCATACGATGCATTACCGAAGGGTAATCAACCAGATAGTCTACCATCATTTTAAAACAAAAACCAAATGATGGTCGTATGTTATCCTATACAAAGCCCCGGGCCACCCTGCAGCAGGTGCTGCAAAAACAGCATCAGCCCTTCGGTGATACAACAAACCTTCATGTTCAAAAGGTATTACAGCGGCTAAGAACCTGTCGTACCCCGTCCATGGGTTATCATGTGTACCGTTGCAGCGATGATGACTGTGGACACATAAAATATCAATACCATAGTTGCAGGGACAGGCATTGCCCGAACTGCGGAGCTGTGAAAAAACAAGAATGGATAGAAGCGCGTATGCAGGAGCTGTTACCGGTAAAATATTACCATGTAGTATTTACCCTACCACATGAGCTGAACAGCCTTGTTATGGGGCACCGCAGACTATTGTATAAGCTACTGTTCGAAGCCTCTTCGCAAACATTGCTCAGTTTTGCCAAAGATCCCCAATACCTGGGCGCTTTGCCGGGCATTATTAGTGTGCTGCATACCTGGGGGCAGTCTTTAAGTTTCCATCCGCACATACATTGTATTGTAAGTGGCGGGGGTATTGTGGGGGATGCTGAGTGGAGGCACGCTAAGAAAAACAGTTATCGCTTTTTGTTTCCTGTTAAAGCGATGAGTATCGTTTACAGGGCGAAGTTTTTGGAGGCATTGCAACACCTCATTGACACGGGTGAAGTAACGCTGCCTGCCGGTGGGCCAGGTAAAGCCGATGCCAAACAGTTGCTGGATATATTGTATAAAAAAGACTGGATTGTTTATGCCAAAGCCCCTTTGGCAGGGCCACATGGGGTTATTGAGTACTTAGGCAGGTATACCCATAAAGTAGCCATCAGCAACCACAGGATCATCGCTGTTAATGAGCAGGAGAATACGGTAGCCTTTGCCTATAAAGATTACGCGGATGGCAATAAACAAAAGCAGATGACACTGGACAGTAAAGAGTTTATCCGTCGTTTTGAACAGCATATATTACCAAAGGGGTTTACTAAAATAAGAACGTATGGTTACCTCGCTAACAGGAACAGGCGAAACCGTATTAATGCGGTACTTGCAAAAATGAAACTGCCTTTACACAAGGGGTTGGTAAAAATACCCATGCAGGTGCGGCTGTTAGAACAGTATGGGATAAATATAACGCTGTGCCCCTGCTGTAACAAAAACACCATGGAGTTATTGATGGTGTATCAACCCTGGAAAAAGGGGGATGATGGGTAATGAAGGTTAAAAGGCATTTGTTTTATGGGCAATCAGCGGTAACATTGAAGGATGTATAGTGAGAATTATATCCGGGCGAAAATAAATGATCAATAAAATGGGGAATAAACACGTGAAACACTAACTTTAAAGAGGCGATCACAGGGAAACCGTAAAAACGGTTCTCTGAAACCAGCCTGAGCAAAAAAAGCAAACTTAAAAAATAACAAGAAGAAGCGTTCCGGTTGATACTTTCTCCCTAATAGCAGAGTTACGGCGAAGTCGGTCAACACAAAAGTATACCACAATGCCCCGCAAGCAGATTGTATGCGGGGCTCTCTATGGGGGCTTTGCGGATACTTTTCTTATTGTTAGCTGACATTTAAATGCGGCATTCAAAAATTATACTCAACTATTTTTATGACAAAACACTATTGCCACTCATGTGCATTATCAAAGGGACTAATAAGCAATCTCGACCCTCAATTAAATTTTACAGGAAGCAGTTATCAAGTAGACAAGTATATCAAACACACAGTTGAGCCAACCGGGAGTGGACAAATATCTATTTTCAATGACCCAAGTTATGACAACTATAAAAATCACATCATTAATACAGCTGCATCAGGTAGTGTTGAGCAACTAGACAATGGCAAAATTAATTATGTTTATTATGCAGGGCAACAAACAGGTTTTCACTATAGCCACGGAAATTTTGTAGCTCCAATTGATGCAGTTAAAATTGTATTGCCAAATGACCTATCAATGATACATGCTTATCCGACAGGTTCCTTAGGACTAACATCAGCTGTTTGTGATCAGTGCGGAAATCCTATTTTGTCATAAAACGTCAGCTAACATTGCATTGCAGCGATTGGGGCTGACGAAAAACGTTCTTCAACTGCAACAAATATCCAAGCATCAGTTCCGGCTGAGGGAATTCTGAGCGGCAGTAGAATATATCATGATCTTTTGTAACTTAGTTCAGCAACAGTAAGCCATGGGCGACGGAATAACATTCCCCAACCGCTTCAATGCTTGGACGTTAGCTGATATTTTAAACCACCTCATATGGGATACAGAACAACAATAAAAAACATTAACTCTGTCGGACATCTTATCGAAGGAAACGTCTACACTTTTCTGCAACAATCTGTTTCATCAGACGAAATGCTAAGGACTAATATGGAGTTTCTTGACAAATTAATAAGAAGGACATCCGAACAATTCTATATGTCCGAAAAGTATTGGAGAGGATTAAGAGGAGACTTAGACTATTTGCAACATGACTGGCAAGAAATGCGACACGAATGGGAAAGAGCAAGGGAATACTGGGAAAGGTCGAGAAATAAATTCAATGGCGGTGAAGATAATCTTGACTTATTCTTAGTTGAAAATGAAAGACTTCTTAACTACTTGCAAATAATTTCAAGACTATTTTCTAGATGCAAAGTAAAGTCAATTTTGTTACCAGGCTTTGATAATCAAAATCCTATAAACTCTCTACTAACAAGAGAAAATATTTTAGAACGAATAGTTCAAATTCATCCCGGCGATACAGCCCTAATATTGCAATTTGAAGAACGATTTAATAAAGAAGATAAAGCCATTTTAAATGTATTTCCAAAATTTGATAAAGCACTTCATCAAATGGATAACTGGCCGGGAGTTTTTCTTTGGAATAAAGATGATTCATTGTTTTTGCCAATAAGGGAGGAAAACGAATTGTATGATATATTTAAGGTGATTCGTTATGAGGACAATTCCTTTAATTTTTTGCGAGACAGATTTGAAAGAAAAAATAAAACCAAAAACTATGCTTATTTGTTTCATTTAAGCGACTTACATTTTGGAAATAAATTGGCTGAAAAAAGAACTATGAGAGTGGTTAGAATTCTAGAAGACCAAATTGGGAAACTAGAAGAGGATGCAGTAATTATACCAATTATTACGGGTGATTTAATGCAATCTCCAAGTTCAACAAACAAGCAGACATTTTTACAATTTTCAGAACTTTTACTTTCTAAAGGGTTTGAAAAACCGATACACATTTTGGGTAATCATGATGTTGACACAAGCGGATTATTTAAGCTATTAACTAATCAAAAAGCAATTATATCATCACTGTCAAGCACTTCAAAAATTGAAATCTATGAAGATTTAAAACTTGCGATTATTAAGTTTGACTCAAATACAGGCGGAGAGCTTGCACAGGGTAAAATTGGTGAAGACCAATTAATGGAAATTGGGAACGAAATTGATGCTATCAAAAACAAAGAATCTTATACATTCATCGCATTACTTCATCATCATCCAATGGAAATAGAAAATCCAAATTGGTATGCTAAAGAATGGTACGAATCCCTTCTTGGGACAAAAACCTTTGAAAAAACAATGAAGCTTGTTGATGCTGAATTATTTTTAGAATGGATACAAAGTCGTGGCATTAAATATGTTTTGCACGGACATAAACATATACCGAAAATTCAGAAACATCAAGACATCACTGTTATTGCTGCTGGTTCTGCTACAGGTAGTATTAAACACCAAGACAAGGGTAAAACTTATTTGTCTTACAATTTGATTAAGTATGACATTGATACCCAACAGCCAGTTTCTATATCAATCATTGCCGAAGAAATAATTGGAGCGGGGACAAAAAATATGCTACTCCACCTAATTTGACAAAACATCAGCTAACATGGGTATTGCTGCAAGTGGGGCTGGACGTTGTTATCTTCGGCTGTAGTTCGCTATCAGCAGCGGTTTCGGCGGACGGAATTCTGTTGGGCTTTTAGTTCTTATCTTGTACTTTTAAATCTTTATTGGGCAGCGGTTCCGGGCTGGACGAACAATGAATTCCCCACCTGCAGCAATACCTGTCCGTTGAACCAACATCGCCTATCCGGCGCTGAGTGCTTGTTCTATAGTTATCTTGGAGGTATTATTTCATTTAAAAAACTTCAAGATCATGGAAAAAAAACACTAAGTCCTCAAGCCATTGAGGCATTGGTAAAAGCCGGTCAATTTTTATCCCTGGGTCATTACAGCCCTTACACAATTCGTAATTATCTTTCATAGCTCCGTTATCTTTTTATTTATTTTGCTGATATCAATCCGCTCGATTTTAGGGAGGATATGATTATGCAATATCTGTTGTACCTGACAAGATCGCTCGGATGCAGTCGGGAAAAATGCAGGATGGCCGCACAAAGTATTTCATTCTTTTTCCGGCATGTATTAAAACATCCCTATGTAATCCCAACGATTATCTATCCCAGAAAAGCTACTAAACTTCCACCCATAATGTCTGCCGCTGAGATTCGGACACTCATTGATGGAGTGAAAAATATAAAGCACCGTACCATTATTATGTTATTGTACAGTACCGGTATGCGACTTGGTGAGGTAGCGGCTTTAAAGATTGCAGATATCGACAGTAAAAATATGCGCATTAAAGTGGTACTGGGTAAGGGAGCAAAAGACAGGTTCACCATTTTATCTGAACAGGTATTACTGGAGCTAAGGGCTTATTATATTATATACAGGCCAAAAGAATATTTATTCAATGGATACACTCCCGGCAAACCACTTAGTATGCGCATGATACAGCACTCTGTTCAAAACGCACTTATAAGATTAGGGCTTGACAGTAAAAACTATTCGGTACATACCATACGCCACAGTTTTGCCACACACCTGGTGGATAATGGTACTGATCTGCATACCGTAAAAGAATTATTGGGACACAGCAGCCTGCAAACCACCATGCTGTATATGCATCTTACTGCCAAACGTACACAGGGTATTGTAAATCCATACGATGCATTACCGAAGGATAATAATCCGGATAATCAACCATCATTTTAAAACAAACAATAAAATGATGGTACTATGTTATCCTATACAAAGCCACGGGCCACCCTGCAGCAGGTATTGCAAAAACAATATCAATCATATGATGAGTCAACAAATCTTCATGTTCAAAAGGTATTACAGCGGCTAAGAACCTGTCGTACCCCATTGATGGGTTATCATGTGTACCGTTGCAGCGATGATGACTGCGGCCACATAAAATACCAATACCATAGTTGCAGGGACAGGCATTGCCCGAACTGCGGAGCAGTGAAAAAACAAGAATGGATAGAAGCGCGTATGCAGGAATTGTTACCGGTAAAATATTACCATGTAGTATTTACCCTGCCGCATGAGTTGAACAGCTTAGTAATGGGGCACCGCAGGCTATTGTATAAGCTGCTGTTCGAAGCATCTTCACAAACATTACTCAGTTTTGCCAAAGATCCCCGGTATCTGGGCGCAATGCCGGGCATTATTAGTGTGCTGCATACTTGGGGGCAGTGTTTAAGTTTTCATCCACACATACATTGTATTGTAAGTGGCGGGGGTATTATAGCAGATGATGAGTGGAGGCACGCTAAGAAAAATAGCTATCGGTTTTTGTTTCCTGTTAAAGCGATGAGTATCGTTTACAGAGCTAAGTTTTTGGAGGCATTGCGATA
Organism: Chitinophagaceae bacterium; assembly: GCA_023229465.1. GTDB lineage: Bacteria > Bacteroidota > Bacteroidia > Chitinophagales > Chitinophagaceae > Sediminibacterium. The sequence goes on along the minus strand of JALNZE010000010.1, from coordinate 26,879 downwards.
CCTCATTGATACTGGTGAAGTAATACTGCCGGGGCGGCCTACCGGTGGGTCAGGTAAAACCGATGCAAAACAGTTGCTGGATATATTGTATAAAAAAGACTGGATTGTTTATGCCAAAGCTCCTTTGGCGGGGCCACATGCTGTTATAGAATACTTAGGCAGGTATACCCATAAAGTAGCCATCAGCAACCATAGGATCATGGGTATTGATGAGCAGGCCAATATGGTAGCATTTGCCTATAAAGATTACGCGGATGGCAATATACAAAAGCAGATGGAATTGAACAGTAAAGAGTTCATTCGACGGTTTACACAGCATATATTACCAAAGGGGTATACTAAAATAAGAACATACGGTTACCTCGCTAACAGGAACAGGCGAAACCGTATTAATGCGGTACTTGCAAAAATGAACCTGCCATTACACAAGGGGTTGGCAAAAATACCCATACAGGTGAGGTTGCTGGAACAGTATGGGATAAATATAACGCAGTGCCCATGCTGTAATCAAAACACCATGCAGTTACTTTTGGTGTATCAACCCTGGAAAAAAGGAGATGATGGGTAATGAAGGTTAAAAGGCATTTGTTTTATGGGCAATCAGCGGTAACATTGAAGGATGTATAGGGATCGGTATAGCCGGGAAAAAATAAATCATCAATAAAATGGGGAATAAAAATGCGAAACACTAACTTTAAAGAGGCGATCACAGGAAAACCGTAAAAACGGTTCTCTGAAACTGGCCTAACCAAAAAAAACAGGATTAAAAAATAACAAGAAGAAACGTTCCGGTTGATACTTTCTCCCTAATGGCAAGATTACGGCGAAGTCGGTCAACACAAAAGTATACCACAATGCCCCGCAAGCAGATTGTATGCGGGGCTCTCTATGGGGGCTTTGCGGATACTTTTCTTATTGTTGTATGCAATCCAGAATCATCGAGGATGGTTGGGTGTGGCCGAGCTGACGGAATACGGATGAACTGATGAATATATTTTCGGGCGACGAATCACAGATGGACAAGACAATTAAAATTTATACAGCTTGACACATGAAATACGAAAAACAATTAGATGAAGCATTAAAATATTTAAGAGATAACATACAGGAGGAAGGTAAATTCCTTTATTATGAGAAATGGAAAGCAGACCATAACAAGCAAGAACACTATTTATATAAGCATTTTCAAGAAGCCGGTATTGCAAAAAATTTTTGGCTGCCGATGGTCTACTATTTAGCCGATGATAAATATATTGAATTGGCTTATGACCCTGCGGAAGATGAAGCAGCCCACAATCCTCCAAATCAATTAAAAATAACCTTTAAGGGCATAATGTTCATTAATGAAGGAGGCTATGAACAGAAAGCTACTGATGATCGAATCTCCCGAGAGTTAAGGGATAGTCGGGATAAGCGTCTGTCAAACGGGACTGTTTATTTAGCGATTGGTACTTTTTTGCTTGTTCTTGTTGAGGCTTTGATTCATAGACATGAATTGCTTTCTCTTTTTTCTTGCCACTAAATATTTTTGTAAACCAATTTGACATAGTATAAATATTTACGGGGGTTTAATAAGGAAAGGACGTGCATATTGTTGAAGATATTCATTCTCCGCACAGTGTACTCTAAGCCACTCCCAAAAAGGGAGTTCTCCGCACATGTCTCCCGCAGGGGACTGTGCGGTTCACGCATAAAAGCTGTTGAAAAAAGTGCAACAATCAGGTATAAGCCGCAGTCCACTTTGACAACAAGCATTTTATCTATAGAAAATCATGCTTTTTTTGTAACTTAGCCAAATGAAAAAAAGCAGAAAAATAGCACTGCATTTTGAGATTGACAAGCTGACAAATTCAATCCAAAATACTTTTTCAGGCGATAGCTTTCCTACGGATGTAAGCCGTTTAGCGAAAACCGATTTGAAACTGGTTACAAAGAAAAATGGATGGGCTTTTAATTGGAAAACTGAACTTGATGACAATACAAAAGAGGTTTACAAGCTGACAATTACCAATAACCCTAACATCATTCAAGGTCTTTTGAGTCTCACAATTGAGCCAGACCATGTTTACATGGACTTACTTGAAAGTGCGCCCTTTAACCGTGGAAGAAATAAAATATATGAAGGAGTTCCAGGGAACTTAGTTGCTTACGCCTGCAAAATTTCGTATCAAAACGGGTTCGATGGTTATCTCTCTTTCACAGCAAAAACCAAACTAATTGACCATTATATTAAAACCTTAGACGCTTATCATTTTGGCGGACACCTTATGATAATAAACACTATTGCGGCAAATAAACTTATTGACAAATATTTTAAAAGTATCTAAACATGGGACACATTAAGGAACCAGACGGCGTTGACTTTATCATTAAAGGCAAGCCTTTAACAGAAAAGGAAAAAAAAGCTATTAGCGAATTTATTAAAGCAGATAAAAAAAGGATTGCAAAGCAAAAGGCTCGTCGGACAAGCGTTGCTAAACGGACAAAAAAGGTGATTGCTTAATACAACTTCCTGTTCTCCTACAAAATGCACGAACCGCCAACATTGCATTGGCGTTATGGCGGTGGACGGAACGCGGGTGCCGAGCGGCAGCAAGAAATCAGCTTAGGTTCCAACTGATGTTATAAATTTAGCAATAGAATAAATCATTAGCTTTTGTATCTTTAATCAGCAACAGTTCCCGGCTGACGGATCATGAAATTCCGCCACAACGCCAATGCTGGAACGTTGGCTGCCATGCTCACTTTAAAATATACTGTTATGATAAAGAGACTGACAATTCGTATTATCAACATTGTAGTGTTGACAATCGTACTCGTACCTGCAACCTCTCGTGGACAAAGTAACCCTTTAGACACCTTATCAAAAGGAAAATTCATCCTTCATAAATTCCAACAACCAATAGGAAAAGAGACTTATTCAATTATTTCTTATGGTGACTCCTTAAAACTTAAATCGGATTTTAAATTTAACGACCGAGGGCAAGATGTTCCATTACAGACAACCTTAATTACAAACAGGACAGGCATACCATCTTATTTTGTAACAAAAGGAAAAACCTCACGACATTCTGATGTGGACAGTGAAGTTCGAGTAGTTAACTCTGATTATGTCAGTATCCGGGTTGGCACAGAAACGAATCAAGTAAAAATTACCAAGCAATATTTTATTATAAATGGTTACTCACCTGTAGCCATTCAAATGCAGCTAATAAAATACTGGAAAGAAAAAGGTAAACCCGATTTAATAACTACATATCCTACTGGCAGTGTGAAAATAAAATTTTCGGGCTATGACACGGTTAACAATGATAATTCTAAAGAGATTTTAGAACGGTACTTTGTTGCTGGACTTATCTGGGGCAATGAGATTATCTGGACAGACCAAACAGGTAAGTTGGTAGCATTATTCACGAATGATGCTGAGGGAGATAAGTTTGAGGCCATTGATGAATCTTACATAAAACTATTGCCATCATTTATTTCAATGGCAGCAAACTATGGAATGGCGAATTTTCAATTACAGAAAAAAGTCGACAACCCTGTTATTGCTTTATCAAATGGAAACATTGTTGATGTTAATTCCGGTAATGTGATACGCAATGGAATAATCCTAATAAAAGACGGTATCATTCAAAAAGTCGGTCAACAAGGAAAAATCAAAATCCCCAAAAATGCACTAACAATAGATGTTTCAGGCAAGACAATATTGCCGGGCTTGTGGGATATGCACGCCCATTTTCAACAAGTAGAATGGGGGCCAGCTTATTTAGCTGCGGGAGTTACGACAGTCAGGGATTGTGGAAACGAATTTGACTTTATCAACTCGGTTAAAAATGCTATTGACAATAATAAAGGTGTTGGTCCAAGAATAATTAAAGCAGGTATCGTTGACGGTGATAGCCCTTATGCGCTCGGTATAATACGAGCCAATACTCCTGATGAAGCACGAACTGTTGTTAAGAGATACAAAGAGGCAGGATACGAGCAAATAAAATTGTATAGTTCAGTAAAGCCTGAAATGATTAAAATTATAGCTGAAGAAGCACATAAACTTGGGCTTTCGGTAACAGGGCATGTACCACGAAACGTAACTTTAACAGAGGCAGTTAAATCAGGACAAAACCAGATTAATCATTTTACATACATCTATCGTGCTATGCTGTCAAAAGGACAAGAGAAAGTAGTAATAACAGACTCGACAGCACAGAGCATTTTACAATTACTGAAAGATAACAATATAGTAGTTGACCCAACATTGGGAATATATGAATGGATTGGAAGGTCACTTGACCAACCACTAGACACTTTTGAACCTGGGGTTAATCATATAACAGAGAATTTAAAGGTAATATTTCGAAGTATGGGTTTACCTAAAGACGAAGCAGAAAAATCTAAACATAGGTTCGAGTCAGCGAAGGAGATTGTTTTGGCAATTCACAGAAAAGGTATTCCGATAGTTGCTGGTACAGACATGATGATACCCGGTTACTCTCTGTACAGAGAAATAGAATTGTACAACCAAGCTGGGTTGACACCTTTAGAGGCCATCCAAACAGCAACAATTGTTCCTGCACGAGTGATGAAGAAAGATTTGGAACTGGGGACAATAGACGAAGGAAAAAAAGCAGACTTGATAATTCTTGAAGGAAATCCACTTGAGAATATTTCAAACATAAGAAAAGTAACAACTGTAATAAAGGACGGAAAGATATACGACCCAAAAGAGTTGAGGACTATGATTGATTTTAAACCTTGACCGTGTCTGTAGACAATTGTGTGTTTCGAGGACATAGTGAAAGAGACAGCACGGCAGCCAACAAAATGTTTCTGCAATGGTGCGGTGACGTGTAAGCTATAAGTTTTTATCTTCGTTCTACGTTTGGTTTCGTGGGACAAGACGCGGCTTCGGAAGCGCACCACTGCAGAAACACAAACGTTGTACGCTACATTTTTGGACACACTACGAAATTTAATTGTTTCTTTAATAGGAAACTTGTATTTTTGACCAAAAAAGCGAATGACCGAAAAATTCAAAGTCGAATTTCTTCCTGAAGCCGTTGAATTTATGGACAGTTTAGACCAAAAGTCTCAACAGAAAATTTACTACAATATTAAAAAGGCTCAGTTGACAAACGACCCTGAACTCTTCAAAAAACTGAATGACAACATTTGGGAATTCAGAACATTTTATAACAAAACTCACTTTAGAATTTTTGCCTTTTGGGACAAATCCCAAGGACAACAAACTTTAGTTTTATCAACTCACGGACTTATTAAAAAAACCGATAGAACACCTAAGACCGATCTTGAAAAAGCTGGAAGAATTAGAGAACAATATTTTGAACAAAAAAATAAATAGACAATGTCAACAAAAAAATTAAAAACCGTTTCGCTCGACACAATGATTGACAAACACGTTGGTAAGGTTGGTACAAAAAGACGTGATGCTTTCGAGTATGAATTAAAATTGGAATTATTAGGCAGTGCAATAAAAGAGGCAAGGACACATCAAAATTTGACACAAGAACAACTTGGACAAATGGTGGGTGTTCAAAAAGCACAAATTTCAAAACTTGAAAACAACTTCACAAATGCTCGGTTTGACACAGTAATCAAAGTTTTCAATGCCCTCAATGCCAAAGTGAATTTTAAAGTTGAGCTATCAAAACAAAAATTAAGCATCGCTTAATTGCAGGTGGACTAATGCAGCGTACAACAGCAGCATGTCACAATCGGCACAAAGTTTTCGAACTTTTATGATATCTTTATTAGCCGACTGCAACATGCCGCAGCCTGTTGTGCGTCATGCGATCTCACTTCACAAATTTGAAAATCATGACAAAAAATATTTTGGTAATATTGCCTAATTAGGTAACTTTGCTTTGTGGAAGATTTCAAAGGACAAATCAGAAGTTTAAAGGTTTACGGCAATGACTTTTGGGAGTTTTATAACAAGCAAACTAAAAAAGTTCAAGACCGTATCTTATGGACAATACGGGTTATTAAGGACATTCAACTTGTACCTGAGAAATACTTGAAACATATTGGTGAAGGTATTTATGAAATAAGGGTAAGTTCAGGTAATAATATATTTCGCATTTTCTGTTTCTTTGACGAAGGACAATTAGTGATTGTATTAAACGGGTTTCAAAAGAAGACACAGAAAACTCCAACAGAAGAAATTGATAAAGCAAAAAAACTAAAAAAGAAATATTATGAAAGCAAAAAAAAATAATTTAGTTGACCTTGAAGAATTCATTGATAAAGATTATGGCAAGCGTGGTACAAAACGCAGAGATAAATTTGAAGAAGGCTATGAAGCATTTAAACTTGGCGTTATGATGCAAGAAATGCGGTTACAAAGAAATATGACACAAGAGCAACTTGCAGAAAAATGCGGTACGACAAAAAATTATATTTCAAGAATTGAAAATGATGCAAGTGATATAAGACTTTCGACACTCATGCGAATTGTGCGAGAAGGTTTTGGAGGGCATCTGAAATTATCAGTTAATCTCTAACAGAAAGCACGAACGCACAACAAGGGCTCAAGCAATTGGGGCTGGACGAATATATCTTTCATCGGCAGTACAAATCCCAGCTTCAGCTTCAGGGCGACCCAACTCGGCTCGTCTGTAGAATATGTCATTAAGCTTTTGTACATTTATTCGGCGGCAGTAGCCAGGCTGAACGGACGTTGTGTGCAATCTTAAACCGACATTCTGTAAATAATGAATTGATATGGGAACATTAAAATACATAAATACCAAAGACCTTTGTATTGCTTATGAAGAAAGTGGTAACGTTGACGGTACGACAATAATACTTATGCACGGATTTCCTTACGATGTAAGAACATATGATGAAGTAACAAAACTACTATTAACCGAAAACTGTCGGATTATAGTCCCTTACTTACGTGGTTATGGACCGACAAAATTTCTATCCGCTGACACTATTCGTTCTGGACAACAAGCTGCATTAGCCAGTGACTTAATTGCATTAATGGATGCCCTATCTATACAAAAAGCAATTGTGGGGGGATATGACTGGGGTGGACGGGCTTGCTGTATTGTTTCTGCACTTTATCCAGAACGTATAGTTGGACTTGTTTCAATGGCAGGTTATAACATTCAAAACATAGCAAAATTTTCAGAACCAGATACTCCTGAAATTGAAATGCTAAATTGGTATCAATTTTATTTTCATAGCGAACGAGGTCGTATTGGTTTGACAAAATACCGGAAAGAACTTTGCAGACTACTATGGTGTAACTGGTCTCCAACTTGGAAGTTTGATGACGAAACTTTTGAAGCATCAGCAGTTTCATTCAACAATCCTGATTTTGTGGACGTAGTAGTACATTCGTACCGACATCGTTATGGGTTAGCAAAAGGCGACCCTAAATTTGAAGCAATCGAACAGTCTTTACAAAAGCAACCAACAATAAAAGTGCCTGCTATTATTTTAGACGCAGAAGCCGATGGCGTAGAGCCATTTTCAGGAACGGGCAAGGACGCTAATTACTTTGAAGGCGGTTATGAAAGAAGAGTTATTAAAGGAGTAGGACATAATCTGCCTCAAGAGTCACCTGCCGAATTTGCTAAAGCGATTTTGACATTTGTTAGGTGACAAAGACTGCACAACAACAGCTTTCAGCAATTGGGGGGCGACCCAACGCGTCTTTCATCGGCAGCAAATATCCAGGCAGCAGTTCCAGCGCGACCCAATTCGGCTGGTCTGTAGAATATATCATCAGCTTTTGTATCTTTAGTTCAGCGGCGGTTAGCCAGGGGCGACGGAATACCACACCCCAACTGCTTAAAGCCCTGGACGTTGTGGCGCCATTTTTTCGTTGCAAGCCAAACACTCTAACTATTCTTAAAAATCACTAATTTTGAGATCATGAAAATAGCACTTCAATATGTGAGCGATATGAATGGCATACCTCAAGCCGTTCAAATGCCAGTTAGCGAATGGGAAAAAGTATTATCCCGTATCAAAAAATCTGAGCAAGCTCTACAACTAAAGTCAGACCTAAAAGTTGCCTTTAAACAGGTTGACACATTAAGAAAATCAAAAGCTAAAAAACAGACACTAACCGATTTTCTGAATGAATTATAAAGTCATACCGGTTGACAAATTCAAAAAGGAAGCCAAGCGGTTAGTAAAAAAATATCCTTCTCTCAAATCCGAACTGGCTGAATTAGCTGTTGCCTTATCTGCTAACCCAACAATGGGGACAGCATTAGGACATGAAGCATACAAAATAAGGGTTTCAATTAAAAGTAAAGGGAAAGGCAAAAGTGGTGGTGCCCGTGTTATCACTTATGTTATCACGCCTCAAAAAGAAGTATACCTTCTTACAATTTATGACAAAGCGGAATTTGACTCTATTGATGACAAAACTCTACGAAGAATTATAGAGACTATTCCCACCGAGAAGTAAAACGGCGCACAACATCGCTTCAAGCAATTGGGGCTTGACGAATATATTTTTCATCGCCAGTACAAATCCCAGCTTCAGCTTCAGGGCGACCCAACTCGGCTCGTCTGTAGAATATGTCATTAAGCTTTTGTACATTTATTTAGCGCCAGCAGCCGGGCTTGACGGAAGTGCAAGCCCCAACTGCTTAAAGCCCTGACCGTTAGCGGTAATACAAAAAGACAAACTTCATAGAAATGAAAAAAATCTATTCCTTATTAACTATAATTGCTGGGTTACTTTATATTTTGACAAATTCAAGTTGTCAGAAAGAATTTAGTTGTGAAGACTGTGTTATTCGTGACATAATACCGCCAAGAGACACTACTATTATAAACGACACCGCAAAAATTGACAGCACACTTAATGTTACAGGCGTTATCATTTTAGTTGTTGTTCTACTTCATTATTATACAAAAATCAATCATATCCTTTTGTTTTGGATTGCCTTTATATTTACCAGACCATTTGGAGCAACCTTTGGCGACTTCCTGACAAAGCCTTTGTCAAAAGGTGGTTTGGAACTGGGAACCTTACCATCTTCATTGGTTTCAATTGCTATAATGACAATTCTTGTAATAATTTCACATAGACAACATACTAAACAAACCACCATATAATTGACGGAAGAAAAACTGCCTACATTGGTATTGCTGCAAGTGGGGCTGGACGTTGAAACTTCGGCTGTTTGCATCGCTGTACTTTAGTTCCGGCAGACGAATAGCTATTTGGCTTTTTGTTGTTAACTTCAACTTTATATTTTCAATTGGGCAGCGGTTCCGGGCTGGACGTTATAAAATATCCCACCTGCAGCAATACCTGTTCGTAGGCAAGCATAAATAGTAGACAAATAAAAAATGGATCCTAAAAACAGACCTGCATTAATTCTTATTGACATCCAAAAAGCATTTGATGACATTGAGTATTGGGGCGGACAAAGAAACAATCTGAATGCAGAGAAAAATGCAAATGAACTTCTCAATTTTTGGAGAGAACAAAAACTTCCAATATTCCATGTAAAACATTGCTCAACTAACCCCACTTCCCGACTTGCAGAAGGAAACGTTGGTAATGATTTTAAAGATATAGTTCAGCCAATTGGTGGAGAGCCGATAATTAAAAAGAATGTAAATAGTGCTTTTATTGGAACTGATTTAAAAGAACAACTTGATAATGAAGGAATAACTCAAATTGTAATTGTTGGATTAACAACAGACCATTGTGTGTCAACAACAACAAGGATGGCAGGAAATTACGGTTATGAAACATACCTCGTTTCAGACGCAACGGCAGCTTTTAATAAAAAAGGAATTGAAGGTCAAGAGTTTTCTGCTGAACTTATTCACGAAACAGCATTAGCGAGTTTAAATGAAGAATTTGCAACTGTTTTGACAACTCAACAAATAAAAGACAAACTGAAATGAAAAATGCCAGCCTATAACAGCACATTTGCGATAGGCGGGGTTTCGCCCTCCGCAGACAGTTTTGTGGTTAAAGTAGAATATATCATCATGTTTTGTAACTTTAATCAGCGACAGATAGCCATGGGCGGCGGAAGGTCTTTCCCCAACCGCTTCAATGCCTGGACGTTAGTGGCAAGCATAACAGACAACCTACGAATTGACAATTTAACAATGGCAGAAAAGAAAAATATATTTGTAATTATTGGAAGTGCAAGCCAAAATTCAGCGAACCAAAAACTTGTTGACAATTTTGCTAACTTGATAAAATTCGACTTTAATTTGACAATCTTTAGCGACTTAAAGAAACTTCCTCATTTTGACCCAGAATTATCGAGTGACAATCCACCAAAATTAATTGTGGAATTTAGAGAGTTAATTAGTAAAGCAGACGGAATTTTAATTTCTACGCCAGAATATGTTTTTAGTATTCCAAGCGGACTAAAAAACGCAATTGAGTGGTGTGTTTCAACAACAGTATTTTCAGACAAACCAATCGGACTTTTAACGGCTTCAGCTCACGGACAGAAAGGACACGAAGAATTGCAATTAATAATGAAAACTGTAATGACTAAATTTACAGACGAGACAACTTTGTTGATACAAGGAATTAAAGGAAAAATAAACGAACAAGGAGAAATCACAGACACTAAAACGACAGACGACTTAACAAAATTTATTAACGCATTTAAAACACTGATAAAAAATGCCAGCCACTAACAGCACATTTGCAATAGGCGGGGTTTCGTGCTCCGCAGACAGTTTTGTGGTTACAGAAAGTGCAGTTCTCCGCATCAACATTTGTGCTAAAAAGCCCGCCCATCACAAATCTGTAAACCGTTAGTGGCATTTGGACAAAACGCTAAAGATGAAAACACAATTTCTATTATACTTATCATTGGTAATCGTTGTTGCTTGCCAACAAAAAGCTAATTGCCAACAAAACACAAAAGAGACCTTAACTCGTGAATCTATTAAACTCGAAACTGATAACATTTTTAACAAGCTAGTTGAAATCAGGAGAGACCTTCATGAAAATCCCGAATTGGCAGGTAACGAAATAAGCACACAAAAAATTATAAAACAATATTTACTTGACTTAGGACTAGAAGTTGAAACAGAAATTTATGGTTACGGTATTGTAGGGATTTTAAGGGGAGAAAAAAAAGGTAAAAAAATAGCTTGGCGAGCCGAAATGGATGCACTTCCAAATGACTTTCCTGATAAAGTTGATTTCAAATCTAAAGTAAAAGGAATTCAGCATGGTTGTGGTCACGATATACATATGGCAATTGCACTGGGAATAGCTGAAATCCTTTCAAAAAATAAAAAATCTTTAAATGGAACGGTATATTTTATATTTCAACCTGAAGAAGAAACATTTATTGGAGCAAAAAGTATGATTAGTAGTGGTTTGCTTTCCAAAATACATCCTGACGAAATTTATGGATTGCATGTAACTGCATTACCAGTTGGGCAAATAATGGTTAAACCGAATGAAATATTTGCATATCAAAAAAGAATAAGAGTTAAACTAAAAAACGAGTTGACCAATGAACAAGCAAAAGAACTAACAAAAAAAATCCACAGCCTTTTATCTCGTGCCAGAACTGGCAGTAAGCCTTGGGAAATACAAAATATTGGTGACCCCCAAACCGGACTTATAAACCCCAATACAATTTTCAAAGATTACTTAATAATGGATGAGAATTTTACCAACTATTCTGAAAATAATAAACTCTTCCTAGAAGCGAATTTGTACGAGACCAATTCATCTAATCTGAAAAACATCATTCCTAAAATTAAACAAGTAATAGAAGCCGGCGATTATAAAGACCAACTGCTTTCCATTTCATTTGTACAAGAAAACCCAACAGTTATTAATGACAAAAAATTAACGAACATTGCAGTAAAAATACTTGACAATATTTATGGAAAAGGGTTCGTCATTACCGATTACGGTCAAGTTCCCTTTTTTAATGATGATTTTGCATATTTTCAACAAAAAATTCCTGGTGTTTACTTCTTTCTTGGAGGTTCCAATATTGAAAAAGGAATTATAGCAATGAATCATGCTCCAAATTTTAAAGTTGATGAAGAGTGTATAAGAACAGGAGTCAAAAATTTTGTTTCCTTAATTCTCGAAAGACTAAATGAAAACTAAAAAAAACGCCAGCTAACATGAACTGTGTAAAAATGGGGGCAGACGGAATACTATTTAGCTATGTGCAAATCATCAACTTTTGTTTATAAATTTAGCTTCAGTTAGCCGGGGCGGACGGATTTCTATGACCCCCAGTTGTGTATTCCTTGTTGCCAAAATTTGTGTATTCCTAATTACGAAAATCTCTGCATTGTCAGTTGCCGACTACAATAGCAAGATTACGGCGAGGTGGGTCAACACAAAAGTATACCACAAAGCCCCGTTACAGCTTGCTGATCCGGGGCTTTAATTGGGGGGCCTTGCGGATACTTTTCTTATTGTTGGCGGTAATAGTGAGAAACCTGCATAATAATGACAACATACATTTCAATAGTAAGGGGAATTAACGTAAGCGGACAGAAACTTATTAAAATGGACGCTTTACGGAAGTCGTATGAAAATTTGGGATTTCATGACGTAACGACTTATGTGCAGAGCGGAAACGTCATTTTTGCGGGGAACGATATTGAACTTAACAACTTGGAACAAAAAATATCCCGACAAATCGAAAAAGACTTTGGATTTGAAGTGCCTGTAATCGTATTGACCATTGACAAACTAAAACAAGTAATTGACAATAATCCGTTTTTAAAAGACCCCAACAAAGATCAAACTTTTTTGCACGTAACGTTTCTATCTTCAAAACCTGAACATTACGACCACAAGACAATAGAAGATAAAAAACAGAACGGAGAAGAAATATTTTTTTCCGACAATGCTGTTTACCTGTATTGCCCGAACGGATACGGGAGAACAAAACTGACTAACAATTTTTTGGAAGCTAAACTAAAAGTCGGAGCAACAACAAGAAACTGGAAAACAACGAATGAACTTTTAAAAATAGCAAAACAAACAATTTGAAAAAATGAAACAGGATTTAATAGTATCAAAATCAATAGTTGTCATAACCTACATAACGAAAAGCCGAACCGCTGCCTTGCTAACAGGAACAGGCGGCACTGTATTAATGCGGTACTTGCCAATATGAAACTGCCCTTACACAAAGGGCTGGTAAAAATATCCATGCAAATGCGTCTGAGAGAACAGTATGGGATAAATGTAATGCAGTGCCCCTGCTGTAATAGAAATACGATGGAGTTACTTTTGGTGTATGAGCCATGGAAGAAGGGGGGATGATGGGTAATATTGAAAAAAGGGTATCAATTTTATGGGCAACCGGCGGTAACATTGAAAGATGTATAGGGAAAGATATGAGCCGGCGAAAATAAATGATCAATAAAATGGGGAATAAAAAGGTGAAACACTAACTTTAAAGAGGTTATCACAGGAAAACCGAAAAACCGGTTCTCTGAAACCGGCCTTTTTATTACAATAACTCTAAGATATTTGGTATGAATACCACGACTTTGACCTATAATCTTAAAGCCTTGGTCGTTGTGCGAAAGATTGCCAAACCATCCATAAATTAATCTTACCAACCGAATTCGGTGAACAATTACCTGATTGGGTTTCGATTCATCCTGTTTCCGATAAGTATAGGCAGCAGTTGTTGGAAATGCAAATTGATAAAGGAGAATCTAGTGCAATAGCATTGGCACTTGAAACTCCCGATTGTACCATTTTCTCGACGATTTCAAAGCAAGAAAAATTGCAGACCAGTTGGGCTTACACGTTACCGGAACAATTGGCGTAATTGTTCGGGCAAAGTTAAATGGTGTTATCCCAAGTATTAAACCTGTACTTCAAAAGATGAGAGAAACAGATTTCAGACTCTCAATTGAAATCGAATTGCTTGCATCGAGAGAGGCCGGAGAGTAGCTACACCCTAATCCCTTCGCAACATGGGGTTTGCAAAAAAGCGAGTTCAGTGGTTAATTAAGGAACCATTTGACGAGAAATGGAAAACGAATTGCAGAACGAGAATTAAGGGTTGTGATGGTGTTATTACTTTGATTTCAAAGAATACAAAAAAAGCAGAGGGTGAACTATGGGAAATTGATTGCGCAAAAGATGAGAAAATTCCTTTAATTGGAATTTACAAGAACATACTCTGACAAACCAGACAATATGTATGGTCTGACTTGTAAAGAATGGACTTGGAAAAATATAAAAGAGTTTATTGAATCACTATAGTAAACAATGCATAAATTGCCAACCTTTCGCAGTCATACGCATTTGCAAGCCGCACAAAACAAAAAAATGCCTGAACAACAAAACATAGAATACAAGCAAAGCTGGCACGATGATTACCTGAAATGGGTTTGTGGTTTTGCCAATGCCCAAGGTGGTGTAATATTTATTGGCAAAGATGATAACGGCAAAGTAATTGGCATTAGTGATTACAAAAAGCTAATGGATGAAATACCCAACAAGGTAAAAGACCTGATGGGTATTTTGGTTGATGTAAACCTGCATGAAGAAAAAGGCTTGTACTTTCTTGAAATAATTACACAGCCTTATGCAGTGCCTATCTCTTTGCGTGGAAGATATTATTACCGTAGCGGCAGCACCAAACAAGAATTGATTGGCGCAGCACTCACCGATTATTTACTTCGCAAAAGCGGTAAGACATGGGATGAGGTTAGTGAGCCCACGGCTACCCTTGACGATATTGATGAGGCCAGTTTAAAATCATATATAGCAGCATCACTTCATGCAGGCAGAATTTCAGATGTGGAAGGATTAAGCAAAGCAGATTTGATTGCCAAACTTCGTTTGACAGATGATAGCGGTAACATTAAAAGAGCAGCCATTGTTTTGTTTGGAACGAACCCGGCGAAGTTTTTCAATAATTGTGTTGTAAAAATTGGCCGCTTTGGAAAAGACAGCAGTGACATTAGATTCCAGGAGACAGTGGAAGGCAATATTGTTTATTTACTGAAAGAAGTGATGGAACAATTAAACCGGAAGTTTTTTACCCGTGCTATTTCATTTGAAGGAATGCAAAGGATTGAGAAAGGTGAATATCCTATTGCAGCACTACGTGAAATGTTGCTCAATGCATTAGTCCATAGAAATTACTTAGGTTCTTCTGTGGTTCAGATGCGTATGTTCGACAACCACTTTAATATCTGGAACGAAGGCGAATTACCTGCTGGCATCAGTTTGGATTCACTCAAACGGCAGCATCCATCACGACCAAGAAATTTATTAATAGCCGATGTATGTTTCAAAGGTGGCTACATTGATGCATGGGGAAGCGGCACATTAAAAATCATCAGCACCTGTAAAGAAGCAGGATTACCTGACCCTGAAATTATTGAGCAGGATGGTGGCATATTAGTAACCCTATTTAAAAACAAGTATAGTGCTGAACAACTTAAAAAAATGAACCTGAACGGAAGGCAGTTGGGGGCTGTTCTTTATTTACTTGAAAAAGGTAGTATAACCAATACAGAATACCAGGAGATAAATGGTATATCAAGGCAAACCGCAACCCGTGATTTGAAAGAGCTTGTCGAAAAATTTAAAATATTGCGTCGGAAAGGAATTACCGGGTCTGGAACCAGCTATACTTTGAACGACTCATAAACGACTCAAACGACTCATGAAGGACTCATAATTGACTCAATTGCATCAATCCGAGGTTGGCCCAGTTGGCTCAATACATTGGCCACTTCTATAACGAAAAGAAATATGGATGAAAATTTCCCTAATCAAATTCAACTCTTCAAATCTGTTTTTAAAGGCAGAGAAGATGTATTTGCAGTTCGATGGGAGAAAGAAACTAAAAGTGGTTATATGCCTGCGTATTTCTATGACCCGTATATGTATCGGGCCCATAAAATAAAAGGAGGCACTTTCCAGAATTACAAAGACAAAACTTATTTAAAGCTAACTGATAAGGAAATTGCAAAACATTTAAACGGTGAACAACTTATCGGCATTTATCCTTTGCTTTCAGATAACTCATCATGGTTCTTAGTTGCTGATTTTGACAAAGAAAACTGGATAGCCGAAGTCAAATCATTTATCAAATCTTGTCAGGCTAAAGGATTCCCTGCATATTTAGAGCGTTCCCGTTCGGGAAATGGTGGTCATGTTTGGCTATTCTTTGAACAACCCTATCCGGCAATCAGAAGTAGAAAAGTTTTTATTTCATTACTTGAACAATCTGGAGCATTTTCAATGTTCGACAAAGGTTCCAGTTTTGATCGGCTGACAATCAACTAAGACGGAATCGTTCGGTTCAATATTTCTCCTTCCCCGACTACAAATTTGACAGGCTGAGAAAAGACGCTCCAGGAGAATACGAATCATATGCTGACATGGGGTTGGATGAATGGATAAAAATAAGAATTGAAGTAAAGGGCCAACAAGCCAAACTTTTCCTAAACGACAACAAGCAAACAACTTTAATTGTGAACGATTTAAAACACGGGGACAATAGCTCTGGGACGATTGGTTTATGGGTCGTGTATTAGCCCCTTAGACGCAATTTGTAAAGCCTTGGACTGCCAACCTGGTGACATTTTGGAATACGTTAAATGACGGTACAGTTTACCATATACAGTGCCAAAGAAACGCTCAGACCTTCTTGCATTGGCTTCACTAAAGGTACTCCTCGGTGGGGTGTAGGTAATGCCGGGGTGGTTCAGCTTATCACCATAGGCTGCAATGCCCTGGGTCACTTCCCGCAATGAAGTACAATTATTCATAATGCAACAGGGCATACAGATAAAATGCTCCCATGATTTACATCGTTTGTAATAGCGGTCGGCATCCTGTTCCCTGACTAATTGATTAAAAGATTTCTTATTGATTAAGCCTGTTATTTGAGAAAATACCGGCTGTCCGGAAAAACTGTTATTTTGCAGCATACAATTTAATGTGGTAATTAAATGTATGATATAAGGGGGACGCTTAGGCTAACCCCTTATTATTTTTTTTACCAGACAGTAATAATTTAAAAATATGAACTGGCACAAATTAAACATAGAGGATGTTTTTAAGCAGCTTAACAGCACCCAACAGGGTTTAAGTGCAAATGCAGCCCAGGAAAAATTATTGCAAACCGGCCCCAACGAATTAGTAGAAGGTAAAAAGAAAAGTATCGTAGCAATGCTGCTGGCACAGTTTAAAGATGTGATGATTTTAATTTTACTTGTAGCGGCAATTATATCCGGTATCGTTGGCGACCTTACTGATACTATCGTTATTTTAATTATTGTTTTATTAAATGCCATTCTGGGTTTTTTTCAGGAGTACCGTGCCGAAAAAGCTATGCAGGCTTTAAAACAAATGGCCGTTACTCAAGCCAGGGTACTTCGGGATGGCAGCATTACCTGGTTGCCTGCTACCGAATTGGTGCCGGGTGATGTTGTATTATTAGAAGCTGGCAATGCTGTACCGGCAGACTTACGCATCATTGAATCAAAAAATTTAAAAATTGAAGAAGCGGCATTAACCGGAGAGTCTCATGCCGTAGATAAAATCACTGGTGTACTGGAAGCAGATGATTTGCCCGTTGGAGACAAGAAGAATATGGCCTTTAAAGGTACGTTTGTAACTTATGGCAGGGGTACTGGTGTTGTTATAAATACCGGTATGCAAACAGAGTTGGGGCGTATTGCCAAAATGCTGCAGGAAGATGAAACGCTTACGCCATTGCAGCAACGCATGGCATCGTTTGGAAAAAAACTTTCTGTAATGGTGTTATTTTTATGCGTTTTATTTTTTATTGCCGGTTGGTTGCGTGGTGAGGATATTACAAAAATGGTACTCACCAGTATTTCACTTGCTGTTGCAGCAATTCCTGAAGCATTACCCGCCGTTATTACAATTTCACTGGCATTGGCTGCAAGAAGAATGATAAGGTTTAACAGTCTTATCAGAAAATTACCTGCTGTAGAAACGTTGGGCTCTGTTACCTATATATGCACCGATAAAACAGGTACGCTTACCAAAAATAAAATGCATGTAGAGGAGGTGTTTGTAAATGGAAAATTGTACGAACGAAATGAATTGGTCCCTATCAAACATCAGCAGGAAGTGATGCTATTGCTGCAGGCATTTGCATTAAATAATGATGCCGTTGAAGATGCTGATAAAAATATAAAGGGGGATAGTACAGAAGTGGCATTGATGGAAGTGGCAAGGGAACAAAACATACAACCGGATACCTGGCCACGGCTGGCAGAAATTGCTTTCGATTCCGAAAGGAAAATGATGACAACTTTTCATGCTTATGAAGATAAAATTATTTCTTTTACCAAAGGTGCCCCTGATATTTTACTGCGGCGATGTGTAAATATTGATGCAGCTAAACTGCAACAGCAGGTAGATGATATGGCGGCTAAGGGCCACCGTGTACTTGGGTTTGCCTGCCGCTATTGGGATGCATTACCTGAAAACCCGGATAGTGTAACCCATGAATCCGGTTTGCAATTTTTAGGATTAACTAGTATTATTGACCCACCCCGGGAGGAAGTAATTGATGCGGTAGCCCAATGCAAAACAGCAGGTATTGTTCCCGTAATGATAACCGGTGACCATCCGCTCACCGCTAAAACTATTGCACAACGCATTGGTATTTTAAGCAGCGAAAAAGATATAGTAATAACCGGCCAGGAATTGGCAGCATTAGATGATGACAGCTTTTTGGCTAAAGTAGAAAAGATAAAAGTGTATGCACGGGTATCGCCCGAACAAAAACTGCAGATTGTAAAAATACTGCAGCAGAAAGGGCATTATGTGGCTATGACAGGAGATGGCGTAAATGATGCCCCTTCTTTAAAAAGGGCAAATATTGGTATTGCAATGGGTATCACAGGTACAGATGTTTCTAAAGAAGCTGCCCACATGATTTTGCTGGATGATAATTTTTCCACCATTGTAAAAGCGGTAAAAGAAGGAAGGAGGATTTATGATAACATCCTTAAGTTTATTAAATATATGATGACTACCAACTCCGGTGAATTGTGGACTTTATTGCTGGGGCCAATCATTGGTTTACCGGTTGCGCTTTTACCCATACATATTTTATGGATAAACTTAGTATCTGATGGTTTGCCAGCTATTGCATTATCTTATGAAAAAGCAGAAAAGGATATTATGAGCAGGCCACCCCGGCCGCCGCAGCAAAGTGTGTTTGCGAATGGCAGGGGCTTGCACATGATATGGGTAGGTATGCTGATGGCAGGTATTGCCTTATCGCTTCAGGGGTGGGCAATTAACCACGGCCTGCATTGGCAAACAATTGTTTTTAATGTTTTATGCCTAAGCCAGTTGGGGCATGTAATGGCTATACGTTCAGAAAATCAATCTTTATTTAGCTCAGGGGTATTTTCCAATAAGCCGCTTTTAGGAGCGGTAATATTAGCATTACTGCTGCAGGTTGTAATTACTTATACTCCATTTTTACAACCCATTTTTCAAACTGAAACATTAACGCTGAATGAATTTATTTTAGTAGGTGTTGCTTCGTCAATTGTATTTTTCGCAGTTGAAACTGAAAAAATAATATCCAGAAGAAAAGGGAAACTAAAATTAAAGTATTAATAAATATTACCCTGCTTGCATTCCATTGCAGCTTTACATATTGACGACTATAGTTTCGCGATGTCCGGATTTGTTTGACGGGCACATAACTTTTTCGTAGCATATATTTATGCAGTAATGTGCCAATCCATTGGGCGTCTTTTACATCGCTCTTCCGGCCCGGCATCTGCTTAATAAACCAGGGGTTTACCAGCGTTAACGCAAAACCCTTCTCTTCCAGCATATTCCAGACAGGCTACCAATAAATACCCGTGCTTTCAAGGGCAACTCTTTTTACCCCATTCTGTTCAAGCCATTGTGCCAACTGGTTTAGTTGATCTGTAAAGGTTCCAAAAACTTGAACATCACTACGGTCTTTCCCATTGTAAATGGCGGCATAGACACTATACTTTATGTACATCCAGGCTTTATTCCTGGGGCCGTGGATTTCCATAATCAGTAAAAAGCACATACGTATCGTTGCCTTGAAGCCAAACAAGGATTTATTTTATATGAATGAGCTTTTCGAAGCTGGTAAAATCAAACCTGTGATAGAAGGACCTTACAAGCTAGATGAGATTCATAAAGCATTCAGGATTTTTGGTAAAGGAGACCACAAAGGGAAAATAGTAATAACTATGTGATATGGCGGGTCGATGAATATATTCTCAATTTTGTATCTTACATCCGCATCCGGGCGCCACAGCTTGAGGGAAGTCTGTTTCCCAACTTAAAGTCCTGTCCGTTAGCAGATATACAAAGGTAACATACCAATCCCTGAAGACGTATGATTAATTTAAAAGAGTTTTTTAAAAAAATATTTCAACCTTCAAAAACAGGAGACAAAAAATATTTAGATAAGTTAATTTCAAATTTAGAGGGGGTAAAGAATAGCGGTTCTAAAATACAGTTTAAAATTCAGGAAATCAAACCAAAGGGTTTTCTTATCAAATCAGGAGGGCTTTTTGGCTTTGTTTCATTTGGACACATGCCCTGGCATTATCAAAGTAGTCAGCATTGGAAAATCATTTCTCCGTATTTAGTCGGACACATTTTTTATTGCTCAATTTATCATTTATCGACAGACCCGATTTCTTTAATAGTAGATGGAAAAGTTCATAAATTTCGTGACATAGTTTTAGAAGAGTTTACACCTTATGACGCGATAATCCTACAGAAAACAAAAAAGGTTGACAGGAAATTAAACCGGTACATTTGTGCTTCATCCAACTGCATTAGTTAAAGCTAAAAAATCATGTTAAAACAAATTTTTACCTTTTCAAAAAAGAGTACGGTTGTTCTTCTGTTGTTATTCTTTGTAAGTACCAACTCCTATTCGCGACAGCAAACAGACAGCTTACTAAAATCATTAGAAACCGGCAAACAGGATACAGCCAGGTGTAACACTTTATTAAAGCTTTCCTATTTGTAGTATGATAATAACTCCGGTGACAGTGCTTTACTATATGCCAATGAATCGTATTTATTGGCGGGAAAACTTGGTAATGATAAGTATAAAAAATTGAGCCTGCAAAGAATGATTGGGCATTACATTAAATATTCAAAAAATGAAGCAAACGATTTTAGGAGCAAATGGAACAATAGGAAAGATTCTTGCAAAAGAATTAGCGACATATACCCGGCAAATTAGATTGGTAAGTCGCCATCCGAAAAAAGTAAATGATACGGATGAATTGTTTCCGGCAGATTTATCAATCCCTGAACAGGTTGACAAGGCAATTGAAGGTTCGGAAGTAGTTTATCTGGTGGTTGGGTTTGACTACAATATTAAAGTATGGAGAGAAAATTGGCCTAAACTAATCAAAGCGACTATTGATGCATGTATAAAGCATAAATCAAAATTGGTATTCTTTGATAATGTTTATCTATACGACATCAAATCGATTGGCCATATGACAGAAGATTCGCCCATCAATCCACCAAGCAAAAAAGGGGTGGTTAGAAAGGAAATTGCCGAAATGATTTTAAATCAGGTTAAAGCAGGTGATCTTACTGCACTTATTGCACGTGCCCCCGATTTTTATGGACCTGATAATGAAAAGAGCTTTCTTATTGAAACAGTATATAAAAATATCCTGAAGGGAAAAAATCCAAACTGGTTTATCAATGCCAATAAAAAACATTCTTTCATCTACACTCCCGATGCGGCTAAAGCAACTGCAATTTTAGGTAATACCCCTGAAGCTTATAATCAGGTTTGGCATTTGCCTACTGATAAAAACAACCTGACTGGTAAAGAATGGGTTGCATTATTTAATAAAGAAATGAATACATCAAAAAAAATAGTGACTCTGCCTATGTTTATGCTAAAAATACTTGGGATATTTATGCCTTTTATGCGTGAAATGCCTGAAATGATGTATCAATACGACAGAGATTATTTTTTTGACAGTTCAAAATTTAATAAGCGATTTAATTTTACACCAACAACAAATGAAATGGGAGTTAAGCAAATAGTAAATCAAGCGAAAACCGCTAATGGCAAATAGAGACAGAAATGAGTAGCATACAATCTGACATTACACTTATCAAAAGCGTATTGCCGACGAATACCCATGGCAGTATTCCTTTTTATCCGCTGCCAGGAGGCCTTTTTGACAACCTCATACACCGCATCCGTTTTCTGCCGGGTTACAAAATAAACCTCATCCTCAGTCCACTGGGCAAACTGCCGGTAATAATTGTACGCTTTATTAAAGACTAGCTACTGCATACTCTTTACATCTTTATCTGTTGTCATAATTACGCTGTTTGTTTACCATAACCCGTTGTATGTTGACACACTATTTCAGTTATTTGTTAGAATACATATCCTTACACCGGAAAATAACTTTCAATATTAATAAAATCGGAACTACTGGTATTAATATTGAAAGATTGAAAAAGGAAAAAGATATAAACTAATGAATAAGATAATAAACTTTGGAGAAGATGTTGCAGGATATAACGTTCCCGTCTTAAATGAACGGGAAATAAGAGCTGCGGCAGGAATACTGTTTTTAATAATGTTTATCTCAATCCTGACGGCAATTCTGAAGGGTAATTTTTTACTGTTAAAATATGCGGTTACAATATTTCTTACAGATATTGTTATACGTGTCTTTGTTAATCCTAAATTTTCTCCTTTTTTAATAATCGGGCGTTTGATTGTCAGGAACCAGGTACCGGAATATGTTGGGGCTCAGCAAAAAAAATTTGCGTGGATCATTGGTGTAGTCCTGGCATCAATAATATTCATTCTCCTGGTAGTATTAAATTCATATAGCCCTATAACCGGGCTAATCTGCCTGATCTGCCTTATTTTCTTATTCTTTGAAACGGCTTTTGGAATTTGTTTAGGGTGTAAATTTTATTCAATCCTTTATAAAGAAAAAGCTCAATACTGCCCCGGTGAAATTTGTGCTGTAAAAACAAAACAGGATATTCAAAAAACAACCGGGGTTCAGATACTTATTATTTTGGGGTTTATTGCATACCTCTCACTGGCAGTATTTTTATTCAATGATAATTTTAGTAAAAAACCATATGACTTGTTTGGAATGGCAAGTTCCGCGCAAGCTAAATAAACAGGATAAAAAATGAACACAAACAAAATGAAGTATCGCTTCCTTCTTATGCTTACAGGCTGCCTGCTTCTGGTGCATCCATCGATGGCTACAGAAGGAATTACAGGCAACCTGGTTAATGTGGACTGGCTTGAAAAAAATCTTAAAAATGCCGATGTTCTGGTACTCGACGCGTCACCTGGTCAAATCTACACGGCAAAACACATTCCTGGCGCAGTAAGCGTCAATTTGTTTACCTATGGTGGCCTGGAAATGCCGGTCGATGATATGGAACAACTCTACCAGTCCTGGGGAATCAGTCCTGAGAAGAAGTTAGTCTTGTATGACCAGGGTGGCACATTTTGGGCCACCAGGCTCTTTTTCTCCCTCTACTATCACGGTTTTCCCTCAAAGAATATTTTCGTTCTGGATGGAGGGCTCTCCAAGTGGCAGGCGCAGGGGTTGCCGGTAACGAAGGATGGTACACCTGCCCCGGTGAAAGGCTCTTTCAAGATCAACCAGACCAACGAAGAGGTGAGAGTGAGGCTCCCGGAATTCCTTGCCGCCTCCGGAGACCCGGTCAACAATGTTTTGCTGGAAGCGCTTGGGGCCGACTGGCATTTTGGAGAAGTCCTTGCTTTCGACAAGGCCGGCCATATACCCAACGCTAATATGCTGCCCAGCGCCGACTTTTTTAACCCAGACAAGACGTTCAAATCAGCAGATGACATTCGGAAAATGCTAGCCTATCTGGGCATCAGACCCGAACAACAGATCTACAGCCATTGCGGGGGTGGAGTAAGTGCCAGTGTGCCGTTTTTTGCACTCAAGTTAGTATTGAATTACCCCAGGGTAAAACTCTACCAGGAGTCCCAGATGGGGTGGCTTAAAGATGAAAGAGAACTCCCTTACTGGACATATGATGAGCCGTTCCTGATGAGGGGAACAAACTGGCTGCAGTCCTGGGGCGGCAAGATGATGAGGATGTACGGAATCGCGCAAGTTAGCATCGTGGATCTGCGTTCTGCAGACGCATTCAATAAAGGACACGTGCCTTTTGCGCTCAACATCCCTGCCGATCTGTTCAGGAGCAATATCACAGATCCCTACAAGCTGGCTAAAATCCTGGGGCCGGTCGGCGTCAATGCATCTCACGAAGCAGTTGTTATTTCAGGTGCAGGTTTGACCAAAGAATCGGCACTTGCATTCGTAATGCTGGAGAAACTGGGACAGAAAAAAGTATCTGTCTTCATGGATTCCATAAATAAATGGGCACAACTTGGTTTCGCAGTGACAAAGGATTCAACTGTTGTAGGCCCCAAAAAGGTCCCCTACGACTTATCCATACCCCCCACAAATTATTCCGGGAATTTCCGCAAAGACGTGATAATATCGGACCCGAAGAGCACTCAGGGACTTTATCCCAAGGTATTTATTGCTTCGGGAAAGAATGTACCTGCTAAAGGACAGGATGGCAAAATCGTTCATGTTCCATACACAGATCTCCTGGATGCCGATGGCACACCGAAAGCCGCGAAAGATATCTGGAACATTCTGTCCAAGGCCGGGGTCCCGAGATATGCTGAGCTTGTTTGCTTTTCCGATGATCCCGGTGAAGCGGCAGTCAACTATTTTATTCTCAAGTTGATGGGCTACCCTGATATAAAGATATTGGTGATTTAACAAGCTGTCCTTCCTTTCCCGGAGAAGATACTGAGAGGTAAAATAAGGGTTTACATCAAACGCTACAAATTTTCTAAACTATCCCGGTAGCCCCTGCCAATGGGAATAGATATTCCATTCACTTCAACCATTTCGGCTGTGTATGATTCTATCTTGCTAATTGAAACTATAAATGACCGGTGAACCCGTTTGAAGAGATGTGGAGGTAAAAGAACCTCCATTTCATGCGTACTCATTTTTGAAATGTACTCATTTTTTGTTGTAATGATTTTGATGTATTCCCGTTGACTTTCAATATAAACAATCTCTGAGAATAAAATTTTCACCTTCTTTTTTTGCACATTCAGAAATATAAAATCTTTTATCTCCTGGCTTTCAGTTGGTTTCTGGTTTTCCCTTTGTGCTGTTTTTACCTTGGTTACCGCCGTTAAAAAACGCTCAAAAGCAAATGGCTTTAACAGGTAATCTGTTACGTTCAGGTTAAACCCCTCCACCGCGTATTGATGATACGCGGTGGTAATGATTACCGCGGGTGGATGTGTTAGGGTTTTTAAAAAAGCCATCCCTTTTAATTTAGGCAGGTGAATGTCTAAAAAAATAAGGTCGGTATGATTATCCCGCAAATAGTCAGTTGCAAGAATAGCGTCTTTGAATGTTCCCTGTAATTCCAGGAACGGAACCTGCAGAATATAATCCGATAAAATTTTTACCGCCAATGGCTCATCTTCTATGATAATACAGTTTATCTCAGACATGGCTTGCAAGATTAATTTTTAAGGTAGCGGTAAATACGGATTCACTTTGTTGAACAGACAGGTTGAAATCCGTATAAAGCAATTCCAGTTGGCGCCTTAGGTTACTAAGGCCGATATTTTCTTTTACAATCTGTTCCCCCGGAAATGCTTCACTGGAATTTTTTACAACAAACGCTAACTGCCGCCGGTTAACTGAAAGATGAATATCTACAAATGGTTGGTTTCTTGTTTCAGAAACACCATGTTTGAATGCATTTTCCACTAACGGGATCAGCAACAGTGGCGGCAGGGCCTGTTTCATATCTTCAATGTTATAATTAAAACTGACGCGTAAAGAATCATCGTAACGCAATTGTTCAAGGGCAATATAATCACTGATGATCTTCAGTTCCTGTTCTATAGCTATATATGCTCCACCGGCTTCATACAGCATAAAACGCAATATTTTAGACAGCCGTAAAATAGATTCCGGGGCCAGGTCGCTCTTATCCCTTGCCAGAGAATAAATATTATTTAAGGTGTTGAATAAAAAATGCGGGTTGGTCTGTGACTTGAGATAGTTCAATTCTGCTTCCTGTTTTTCAATACGCAACCGCTGTGTGGCCTCTTTTAATTTTCTATAATCATAGATATGCTTGATAATCCCAAAAAAGAAAATCGATGTTATGCCGGATGAAAACTGGTAAGCGACTGTGCCTCCGGCTATGGGGTACGTTTTAAAAACAGTATGAATATGTAACCAGATTCCGATAAACCTCCAGGCATACAAACCAAAAGAATATAAAAAGAGCTGGATAGATAAAAGGAAAAGGGATCTCAGCATTCTTTTCCTGCTTAGCTCATTTAGGGTATATTCAAAGAAAATAAAATTGACAACAACTATATAAAAAGCCCGCCAGATTTCATTTAAAGATTGTAGTACAAATGTTTCAGGATGATTTGTTAAACTATTTAAGAGCCATAGCAATAACCAACCGGCCCCAGCCCATAAATAAAATTGAAACCGCTTTATATTGATAAATGCCTTCATCCTGCTGTTTATGAAATAAATTTAGGCAAATCTATTCCATTTCA
This sequence comes from Chitinophagaceae bacterium, assembly GCA_023229465.1. Classification (GTDB taxonomy): domain Bacteria; phylum Bacteroidota; class Bacteroidia; order Chitinophagales; family Chitinophagaceae; genus Sediminibacterium. The sequence continues at coordinate 210 of JALNZE010000010.1, read as the reverse complement.
TTTTACAGTCTGTATAATTGACTTTTCGGTACACAAATAACCCGAAAAAGTCAATCAAAAAAATTGAAATGCTTTATCCTTCCATATATTAATCGTTTAGTTATTTAGTGATACAGAATTCTCTACGCTGCATATCTGACGTGGCTTACATGAAAATATTTTTGCACCTGCTTTCTGTCATTTTTCCTATTGTTCATAAAATCTTCAACA
>JALNZE010000055.1 GCA_023229465.1 Chitinophagaceae bacterium | reverse complement strand
TCCTTGTATTTATTAATGAGGCACACAAGTTAAAAGAATAATATCCAAACCTTTATTCGGTAAAACATGGATAATTCAAGCATTTTATTAAAAGGTTAGGATAATATTTTTGTTTGGATAACGAAGATCGTGAACTCTGGGGCCTATGCCTCGGCCCAGGTAAGGAATTCCTGCTATCCTAAGGATCTGTCGGAACCAAGTATCAGCTGCACCGTAGTTAACTTCATTGCCGTTTAACGAGCGGAAGAAAAAATCATCTGGGCCATTCTTGATTGGTTGCCTGTCTCTGTATTTCGCATAAGTTTTGCATACTTCTGTAACCGAGTCAGAGAGAGGCAACATACGTTCCCTTCCATTTTTAGAGATTCTGATGACAATATACTTCTCATCAAGGTGAACGTCCTTGTTGAAAAGAGACAAGGCTTCACTAATTCTCATCCCGGTTCCATATAACAGCCGGAAAAGAGCCGGAATGATGTTTATAGAAGATTGCTTGTTTGCATTCCTGGCCCTGAGCTGATCGCAAGCGGCAAAAACTGCCTTTATTTCATCGTGTGTGAAAATATAGGGGACGAAAGTACTGCTCCACTTTGTCATAATAGGTTTATAAGATGTTTTTCCTATGCCTGTCAGATAATTAGATAGTTGGTATAATGCTTGTGCTCTGAGATATCGGTTGCTGTTGGTTTCGTTGGGCCTTTGCTTGCACCATTCATGTGCAAAACACTTTGTAACAACAGGTTCCACGACATCCTGCAGGACTGCAAATTTATCAATCTGCAATAATCGGCTGGCGCCCGTTCTATATTTGTATCCTAGATTTCTCTTCAATTGGACAAGATTCTCCAAATAAGGAGCAAATGCGCTTTTATAGTCACTCATAAAAGAAGCCTCCTTTCTGTGCATAGAATTCTTCCTTTACAGGCGGAGCATCCAGCATGCACTTCCTTAATGATGATTCGTCGATTCTAAGGTAAAGCTTTGTGGTTTCTGAGTTCTTATGACCTAACACTTCCGAAATGATCGGCATTGGGGTTTCCATCTGAAGAAGGATGTTTGCCAGGCTATGACGTAACGCGTGTGGACCTCTTTTTCTGTTGTTACTGACAATTCCGGCATTATTGATGGCCTTAGTGACTAACGAAGTGATATTAGTCGTGGTTATAGGTTGGAACGGATAACCGTTTTGAAGGAAAATATAGGGTTCGTCTGATTTAGGTCTGCCAAATTTCAAATAATCGATGATGGCTTCGCCCACCTCTTTTAAAAGTGGAAGTTCAATACGGTTGCCTGTTTTTTGCTGGACTAATGAAATGCAGCTCATTCCCCAATTGACATTACAGAATTTAAGATCTCTGATATCAGAGGCTCGCAATCCCAGACGTGAAGCCAGCAGGATTATCGCACAATCCCGTTTGCCTTTTGCATTTGCGTTGTCTATTCCAGTAATAATCTTGTTAATTTCTTCAATTGTATAAACCGAAGGAAGTTTAGGCTGGCTCTTATAGTTATCCTTGGGTACTGTAAGAGACAAATTCTCAACAGTTTTGCCAAGTTTATGAAGGGCCAATAGAAAATTCCTTAACATAGCCAGCGATACATGTTTCAACCCTTGCCCAAATGGAGCAATATAATTGATGTAATACCTTATAACAGAACCGTTCAGCATGCTTATCCGATTGTAGCCATTAGTTTCAAGGTATGTAAGGAACAATTTTAGATAAAGGGTATACTGTCGAATGGTGCCTGGAGAAACCCTTGCATTTTTTTTCTCATTAATAAAGTTGGTTATCTCCAAACCGATTTCACCATTAAACTCACGCTTTATGATGTCAATCTTTCTCTTACGCACCTGCCCGTTCTCGCAATACTCAGAGAGAGTGTTTACAATTCCAATGGTATCCCTTTGATTATTGGTGCGTTCCTTCCAAGGATGGTTGCCCATCTCAAAGAATATGAACTGTTGGCCTACCTTGGAATCATAAGTTGTAATATCCTTTGAATCCATAAAGGCCTTTAATCGCCTCCATACGCATTCGTACCAATTAATGCGTTGTTTTGTTCGGTGGAAATCTTTCAGGCAAGATGCTGCACCTTCTGTAAGCTCTTTGAACTTTTTTACTTCATTTAAATTCATCTGATTAACTTTAAATTGTTTTTGACAATGGCGTCAGAACCAAAATAAAGCTAATACTTTATGTAAAGTAATATACAATAATTACAAGGCTAATCAACAGATAATCTGAATACTAATATTTCTGACTTTGCATAATCTTTGGCTTTGCATAATCAATATTCCATTTGCCATTCTGCGTATATCGCGTCAGGCGGTCCCAGTGATTCAATACGTAATTGACTGCTTTTCCATAAACGCTGGACGGTGCTTCCAGATGTTCCTGTTCATTTGTCAGGCAAACATGCAGAGCCTCAAGGATAGGAACCGAAAACCGCTGCCGGAGTACGAGGGTTTGCTCCGGAGAAAAGTTCTTACCACGCGCAATCCGCTCCACCTGATACAGTCTTTGAATAACTGCCAGGATCCTGGGTACTTTAAGGGGTTCGTTTTTTAAACTTTCTTCTATATGTCTTCTCGCATGCGCCCAGCACCCCAGGGTTATAATCGATTCACTCCAGGGTGGGGTGTCCAGGAATTTGTACAAACTATGTCCGTCGGTTTGAACCGCACCGTGAAATCCTTCCAGCAAGTCGCGTGGAATCTGGCCCCCATGGCTTTTGTCGTATTTAAACAAGGCCACTCCTTCCAGTGGAGCGTGAATGGCCCAAAACGTTCCTTGGAATACGCTTCCGGGATGATCTTCAGTAAGAACGTTCATGCCGGTTTCATCCATCTGAACGTAGGCTC
>JALNZE010000054.1 GCA_023229465.1 Chitinophagaceae bacterium | reverse complement strand
ATAAACGCGGGTTGTATCGATCCGGTACTTATCGGTTATTTCATTATAAAAGTTCTCAAACCAGTCATCGGTCGACCATCTTAAATGCAGGGGGCAGAGGGGCGAAATGATGATAAATGGAAACTCCCTGCCTCGGTAGATCTGATCTGGGATGCCAGAGTCATACAGCTTTTTTAAATTTGTCCCCCTCTGTGAACCCCCGTGTAAATATATGATCAGCGGCCATCTCTTTAAAGTATCTGAATTATAGTCCTTCGGGAGGTAAGGTAAATAGGGGTAAGATACCTGCTTCGGATTCTGATTATCCCCATGCTTAAAGCTTAAATCATACTCCAGGTCGTCCTGCTGAGTCCAGTATCTGACCCGGCCATGCAGCTGTCCGTTTAACCGTCCTTCATCAGCCTCCATCTGCCCATTCTCGTACCACCACTGGCAACGACCGGTAGCAAGTCCATTTTTAAACCTTCCCGAAAACTTAATCTGGCCATTCTCATACCATTCTTTATACAAGCCCTGCTTCGTGCTGTTACGGTAGTTACACTGCCAACCCTCTTTTATGGTCTTATCAAATGAACGGTAAACAGCCTCCATCTGAATGGGTCCGTTTTCATAAAAGTCCCTGACATGATATAAATTCTGTCCTTTGTCAAACTGGATAATTCGTTTATAAACTATTGTATCATATTTAGATACAGCATAATGCAGGAGAAAAGTATCAATATCCTGAGCATTTATAAATCCCGGACTCAATAGCAAAAAAATTATTAGGATCGTGTATTTCATTTTAGCTGGCCGTAGTGCCTATTTACTATTAAATACTGATTTGATAGCTTCAAGGTAACGATAGCCGTATTCCCTTTCCGGTTCAAGAAAGCTGCCTTCTGTCCATTCATTCCAACTATTTATTGTAATTACTTTGTTGGTTTTCAAATTTATATCAGTCCATGATTTGGAAGCTTGCAATGCGCTTTGAAAATTTTCGGGAGAATTGCTTTTCAAAACAGCCATGCAGGGGTATCCAAAGTCACTAAAACTGACTTTCTGACTGCAGCGCGGTGTTGCATCCCAACCCATAGTAACATTTGGATAATATGGCTGCTTTATGGTTTTCACATATTGATCACAATACTTGAAATACTTATCCTGGACTCCTTTATATTCAGTTTCAGGAAACTTATCCAATCCGACATGATGAACCCAAACATAAGATGTAGTACTATTAAATGAAAGAAAATCAAGAAGTTCAGCAGGATTTTTTAATTCATTCTCACTTGCCGGAATTTTAACTCCCCAAACAATTGCATTGAGATGCAAATCTTTGAATCCGGCTTTTTTTGTCTTGTAACGGAATTTTTCTAAAGCTGCCCTGGCTTTTTCTTTTCCGCCCATACTTTCAACGAACTTAAATAGTTCATAAATAGAGAAATAGGGACACCCATCTATTTTCCAATACGATGGTTGATTGAAATAGTTGGATATAATGTAATCAGTCATTTTATCAAATGTTTCAGGAGTAACAGTTCCGGGATAAAACAATGGAGCTGAAGGTATTTCAGGATTCTGCGGGAATAGATCCACCCAATCGTGATTAGCCCACATAAGTGCGAATTTGATATTATTGTTCTTTTCAACTTTTAAAAATCCATTTTCAAGGCCTTTTTCTAAAAATGGACCATCATTGTAATAATACCAATCATATATAAAAACATCTATGCCATATTGTGATGCTGTATTGATCTTCATTTCCATTACCTTGGGATCTGATTCATTTATATAGCCCCAAAGCGGGATCTTTGGTTGATTGTGTCCTTCAAAACGTGGTAGGGCATTCTTCACTAATTCCCATTCCGACCACCCTTTACCATAACGCAATTCATTCCGGGTATCGTCATTATGATAATTTGGGAAATAGTATGCCGCAATATCGTACCCTGGTGAATTATCAATGAACTTAAAAACTGTTTTTTGAGCATAGATATTATCAACTGGGAACAAGAATAATAAGAACAATGGCAGTTTTAATAATGATGTTTTCATACCCGTAAAAGTAGTGCATTTCCCAATATCCGGCCTGGATTATGCCAGGATTCAGATTGATTTTCATATCTTTGTTAATGAGGTAGTTATTAACTGAAAAATTATGAATTCCAAGGAGTTGATCGAAGAAATCCGCAGTTATTGCCTGGCTAATGCCAACGAGGCGAATGTAATCAAGTACAGCCGCTATTTCAAGGGCGGTTTTAATGCCAATGGACTGGCTAATGGCCAGGTGGAGTCTAAGGTTAATGAATTACTTCAGGATAAGGCAATTACAATTCCGCTTATTCTGCAGGCCGCACCCGAATTGGTTAAATCAGAGAAGTATGAAGAGACCGGGTTTGCCCTGCTGATGTTAAATCATCGAAAGAAACAGTATTCCCACGAGGTTTTTCAAGCTATTGAAAGCTGGTTTGCTTTCGGAATACGGAATTGGGCGCATGCCGATATGCTGGGCATGTGGATCCTTCCTGATCATCCAGTATGCCACCGAAAAAATGACCAAAGAAGAAAGATTGAAATACCGCAAAGAAAAGTGATACTTCACCTTGCACACAATCAAGCGTTAACCTCTAACCTCTAACCTCTAACCTCTAACCTGATGCCTGGCAGGTTACCAATCAGCCGGATATCAAACCCGATTAGCCCCGGATTTGATTGACAAAATTCTCACATAATATATTAATCTGCTGCTGCCGGCCGTCTTTGGTAAAATGCCCTTTTCCCTGCCGGCTGAGGTTAGCGGTAAGCCATCTTATAAACCCGGTCCCGATAATCGCCCCATTCGCATGCCTGCAAGCCATTTCAAACGTTTCGTGATCATGTATCCCGAAGC
>JALNZE010000053.1 GCA_023229465.1 Chitinophagaceae bacterium | reverse complement strand
GAGCTTTTGTCAATAAGAGTGTAAATTCATTTAGGCGGCTTTCCTTTCAAGATACTCTTTTCTGTTTTTAATTATCCCATTGACGCATCGTTCACCTGTATAAACACTCTCCAATAACCAATATCCTTTAAGAGTACGAAACCTCTTTTCTGCAACACGAAGAAGCTTCCATATCATTGCTGTTGCATTTTCTACTCTCTTGAACCTTCTTGCAGCATCAGTCCTCAGCCGTATTGAGCTGAATGGTGATTCTACAACGTTAGTTGTGCGGATATGCGCCCAGTGTTCTTTTGGATATGAATAAAAAGCCACCATTCTTTCCCAATCAGCGAGTAATTTCTCACAAGCTTTCTGATATTCCTTCTTGTAACGATTAATAAATTCATCCCTTAATTTTTCGCACTCCTGAAGTGTCTCTGCATAAGGAATTGCTCCCAGATACCCGGAAGCTTCATTTCTCACTCTTTTGGGCATTGCATCAAGAACATTTGTTATTTTGTGATTCCAACACCTTTGCCCATCTCCTTCAGGATGTATCTCTCCAAGAGCAGACCATATACCAAGATGTCCATCTGCTATGGTAAGCTGCGCAAGGCGAAGACCCCGTTTTTTAAGATCACGTAATATTCCAAGCCATGATTCCTTGCTTTCACGGTATCCACTCTCGCAGGCTAATAACACCTTCTCACCTGTTGTTAATACTCCTATTACTACTAACAATACTGCCTTCTCCTTCTCCAATCCAGCTTTTACAAAAATACCATCAGCCCACTGATATACTATCTTAACCCCTGTTAAATCCTGGCTCCTCCATTCTTCATACTCAATCTGCCACTTAGCTTTCAACCGGCAAATGGACGCTTTGGACAATGGAGCCCCTTTTCCTAATAAACCTCGTAATGCCAACTCAAAATCACCACTGGCTAATCCATGCAGGTAAAGCTCTGGTAACATCTCTCCCAATTCCTTACTTCGACGCTTAAATAATGGCAATATCTTGCTCTCAAATCCCTCTTGATTGCGTAACCTCGGCCTTTTTACCCTTACAGTGCCATTCATCATCGCAAATCTACGACACCTGCCATATCCATTCCTATAGGATTGAACAGTATCAATCTTCATCTTTCTTCTCTCAGATTTGCCTCTGCCTAAAAACTCTGTAACCTCTTCCTCCAAAATCTCCTGAATAAATCCCTGTACCTTAATCCGTACAACCTCTTCCAACTCAGCATAACTAATTCTTGATTTCCAACCTCTTCCTGTTATACATTCCTTCATGGTGGTGTTCCTCCTTTCTTTTCTTGTCTTGTTTTTGTTTATGAAAGGATACACCACCTCTATTTACTTTTTACACTCTTTTTGAGTATAGCTCCGTCACTTCTGTTCCTGAGATAGTTAATGTTAGATTTCCTTGCTGATTGCAAAAACCCGTTCCCTCAATTGTTATCTCATTTTCATAATTTCCTGCTGATGGACTGATGCTTACGATTTTAGGACTTTTACCACATACAGGGATGGTAGTCGTTGTAGATGAAGTGGTAGTCATTGTCGTAGTAGTAGTGGGCTCAGTGGTGGTCGTGGTCTGAGTGGTCGTAGTTGTGATTATAGTCGTGCTGCTGGTTGATGACGTTGTAGTTGATGTTGTCGTAGTTGTTGAAGTCGTTGTTGTGGTTAAAGCATCTTCTGATACCAAATCATTTTCAGATACGGTTATTTGGAAAGGAGTAGATAATTTGATTTCGGGATTAGTACATGATGATGATTCATCTATACTCAGTAGAAATTCGTTTTCTCCATATACAGGTTTTGGAACCTGCAGTATAACCTGTTTTAAAGGCATTTCTGTGTCAATACTCTTCACAAACCATTTTAATTCCTCTTCTTCAAGAGATTTTAATCCTACACTTAAAATAGCGCTAAAAATATCCGCGTTTAATGCACTAACTAAACTTATGCTTTCTCCTCCATCTTTACCTTTTAAAATTTCGTCTAATACTGTCTGTGATATGTATTCGATTGTATTTACTTTATTTAGGTTATTTTGGGTTAAATCCATTGTTAAATTACCTACTGTTTGTACATCTTCAAATCCAATTTTTTCAACAAACCTATCAGCAAATTCTTTTGGAAGATCTACTACTTTGTCATAATTAATAGTGACACCTACTATTTTTTTATCTTTATTGTAGTATTTAGTAAGAGGTAAATAACAAGTGCTTACATTTGCTGGATAAATTGTAAAAGGATTGGAATTATTGTCGCAGACACTTTTATTATCATTACTTATAGTGCTAACTGTTAATGGTCTGTTTCCGTAATAGTTTATTTTAAGATTTTGTGCATTTACATTCCCAATAATATTTTTATATATATCTTCAGAAGTCCTTGTTGAGAACGGGAATAATGTGTAAGGTATTCCTCCGTAGTAGTCAACTTCCCACGGCCCTGTCTGGACTGCGCCGGTATTTTCCTTAAAAGAATATATAAATGCTGTAAATGTTGGTATAGCGAGGTGATTTGAAGCATCAAGATTAATTTTATATTTATCTCCAGGAACTGCCCCTTCCAATACAAAATACCAGACATCACTTTCCACGCCTTCATCCGCTTTATTCAAAGAAGCCAATCCTTCAATAGCACCTGATATGGCACTCTTCGCAATAGTAGCAAACATAAGTGCACCGGGTCCCGCAATGGCCGCCGCCGTAGCAGTTGTTATTACTTCACGCAGTGGAGGGTAAATCACAAAAGCTAAAGTAGCATTAAACGAGCCAGCATGCCACTTTCCGAATGAACTACCCCGCAGCAGAGCTGCGAGGTATCAAAGTCTTAAAACTAATTGCAATTACCTGTCATTCCGGGCTTGACCCGGAATCCAGTCTCTTGTC
>JALNZE010000037.1 GCA_023229465.1 Chitinophagaceae bacterium | reverse complement strand
TACATTTTGTCACTTTCTAAAACGGAGTAAAAGAAACAGTTACTAAACCTTAAGGGGCGGGGAAACTCGCCTCTTTTTTTATCAAAATCTTAATCTTTTACAGTATGAAAACCAATTTGATCCATTCCCTGAAACTCAAATCCGGTGCAGAATTCCCAATCGGTACTCCGTTTTCCGTTTATCCTCATCTGAACGATGGCCATGCTCAATTGTTTGTTGATGGATCCTTCGAACCCATAATCATCCGCATCGTTAATCTTTTCCATTACTTTCTGGAATTCATTGAAGTAACACCGGAGGCCATTGACGAAGCGATGATGGATGGTGAATGCCCTTCCATGACCGGCGAAACCGGCATTGAACCCGACGGTCATGATTCGGAAGGTTGGCCTTCAATCCTTTCGGCAGCCGGAATAATCTAATCCCATGAATACTCCTGAAATCTTCGATACTCCGATGTCCGCCCGACAGTTCAACCGGATGCAATGGGATCTTTACGGCGACTATGTAGTTCGATGCATCATGAACAATGTACCGTATGAGCCCAAAGACACGTACTTCCCAGGATTGCCAGTCAATTATGGCTATGCGCTGAAAACCCGCTTCTCCGGGATCCAATGGAAGAAGCGCAAATGTGATTTCGGTTTCAAGATCAAGCATATCTAAAATCGATAAATACAGCGGCTGGAAGGGCATCGCGAGGCTTGAGATTGCTTTATATGAAGCAATTGAAAAGCCGAGGGATGTCCCGGAGCGTGAGTATGCTGACCTTTCAAGACGTTTTAGAAAGGTTCAATAGTGACCGATTATCAGTTGTATCAACCAGAGGATTCGTTCATAATTCAAATGACTATGCTAAAAAACACCTACCTTAGTCGGCATGAACAAGATTCCGGAAATACGAACTACAGGAAGCCCTCAGGTTGATCCAATTGGACTAATCAATACTTTCTACGACAACGAATTGCATGGCTTTTTAATCATTTTTGAGTACTCTCTATGTCACAAAATATCGTAACTGCTAATGATTACTATTCAATTAAGGTAATTCATCTTTTTAAATTCGCAAATATTGGCGATTTCTGTAATGTAAAAATAAATCGATATGAGACAGTGGACTAAAGAAATAGCTATACAAGAATTGGATAGCCTAATCTCACAAATAGAGTTTGTAGCTTCTTCTGGTCGAGGGTCCGATCAACATATTAGGTGGTGGACAAATACTTCAAGAATTTTGGAAGAAATTTTTGGTCGCAAATCAGTTTATTATATAACAATTTCTTCCTATACGTGGACTGAAACTGGAACTCATATATATCAAGGTTGGGACATCAATTCGGAAGTAGATGAACATAATAAACAAGTTTTTCTGGACCAATTACAACAATCAAAGGGATTATTACTAGCTGCAAAGGATCATTTAATTGCTTCAAATATTGTCGATGTTTATCAAGGTAAGGATACCGCACCAGAATCAAGTGTTATTATAAAAATATTATCATTAATTGATAACAAACTGAGAAAACTTATTCGCGAAAAGCCTGATCGAGAAAAGGTTGTTCAAGATGCTTTTGAAAATTTACTGATTTTAACTGATATTCAATATGAAAGAGAAAATCCTTCAATGGTTTATTCCACAAAGAAATATATTCCAGATTTTTCATTTCCTAAATTGGATTTAATTGTTGAGATCAAATTGTGTACGGAAACAACAACTGAGAAACAATTAATACCTCTGATTAATGACGATATTTTAGCTTACCAAACTAAATTTGGAAATCTGATTTTCGTAGTTTATGATATTGGTCAAATAAGGGATGCTACTAGATTCTCACGATCTTTCGAGAACACTGACAAAGTAATAATAAAAATCGTTAAGCATTAATGGACCATATTCAAAAAAACGGTATTAAAAAGATAGAGTATTTTGAGATAATTGTCTGCACTTTATACATCATCAGCTATTCCAAGCAAACAATTACAAGGCAATACCAAAAGAATATTTTAACACAGAGAGCAACTTTAAATTCAGAAAAATCAATTTGAGTGAAGAAACTTAGAACAATCCATACCTCCCGAACCATGATGTTTGCTGAGTTGCAAAAGGTTATGGACTATTCCATCGATGGTGGCAATTTCACGGAAGCGTTAGGGCTTAATGTTACCGGAAAGAAGTCAAGCTCAGGCGTTGAAAAAACGGCTGGGCATTTAAAATATCTTTATGGTTTTGACATGGAGTACCGGCCATTTGTGGCCTTTAAGTACTTCTGGATGATTGCTGAACCGGATGAGAAACCATTGCTGGCCTATGTTTATGCCGTGAACCATGATGATCTTCTTGCTGAAAGCATTCAAGTTATCCGTGATATAAGGCCCGGAGAAAGTGCCCTCAAAGGAATGTTCGAAGAGGTTATTGAAAGATATCATCCCAATCAATATTCAGCAGCCACTAGAGGGTCAATTGCCAGAAACATTGCCAGCTCATATAAACAGGCAGGTTTCATTGAGGGAAAAGTTAAGAATATCAGAGTTCAACCTGAAATAACATATCGGATTGCTTGTTTTGCTTTTTTACTCGCTTACCTCGCAGGCGACAGAGGTGATTTTATCTGGAATAGTATAGGGGTTAAAGCGCTTTGTCTTAATGAAAACAACCTGAGGGAATTAGCCATTGAATGTGCAAAGCGGGATTTGATGCAATATCAGTCTGCCGGAGGTGTAACCGCTATTGCTTTCAACAATTTATTAAACAAAATTGGAATTGATGCAATCTAAATTGGACCAATTGCTAGAGGCTTTTGACAAGGTGGTGAACGAACCCTGGTCATCTGCCTTATCCGGTCAGGAGCGTATCTGGTTTTTAGTGTATGATCCTGCAGAGCAGCGCAAGGTGGACTTTCGATTGGGTGATTTCGAGGCCTCTACTTTAAAGGCCGGGAAAAAATGGAAGAGCATTTCTTTGAAGAAGTGCTTTCCTTCGTGGATGGTAAACCATGAGTACAGGGAGGGATACTTTAAAAACCCAAAATACATTATTGACCAGCTCGAGGCTGAATTCATTCCTTTTGCGATTGAATTTTTAAAAAATGAGTTGCGGAAAATTGAACAAGACCCGGATACATTGATCGCTATCCGGGATGTATCTTCCCTATTCGGTTTCCTTCGGTTGTCTGAAATTCTTAAAAGCTGCGATAAAGATTTTAAGGGACGCATGCTGATCTTTTTCCCGGGGGAGTTCGAACACAATCATTACCGCCTGCTGGATGCCAGAGATGGGTGGGATTATTTAGCCAGACCAATAACTTTATAAAGTACTGTGATGAAGAATAAGGAACTATTTACGTTGAATCCTGAGCAGGTAAACCTTAAGAATGAAGGGGTTGCAAAGATCAGAAACATCAACGAAAAAGATGATCTAACCATTGCCGAATACGAATTGCGAACTTTTGTCTGCGATGGGGAGTATCATGAAGGGTTGAAAAAGATTCTCGAATTCTATTTGAATAATTATAATAGTACGGTCCAACCCGCCTTTTGGGTCAGTGGATTTTATGGCAGTGGGAAATCTCATTTGGTTAAAATGGCCGGTTATCTATGGGAAGATTTCAACTTCCCCAATGGGAATACCGCCAGGAACATCAAACCTTTACCGCAAGAAATTCAGGACTTATTTGTCGAAATAGACCGTAAGCAAAATATCCAGGGGAAGCTATCCATTGCTGGCACATTGAGGGATTTCCCATCAAAGGATATCCGGTATTCATTCATCCAATTGCTTTTAAATACGCTGGGGTTACCATCGCAATTCCATCATTTCAAATTTGTCTATTGGGCAAAAAAGGAAGGAATTTATGATGGACTGAAAGCTTTGGTTGAAGCCGCAGGCAGAAGTCTGGAGAAGGAAATTGGAAACCTTTTCATGTCTGATACCCTGGCAAGATCGATTCTCGTGTTAAAACCTGAGTTAGCTGAAAATATAGCCAAGTTACTTGATTTAATTGCAGCTCAGTTTCCAAGAATTGAAACTATTGGACGAGAAGAATTTGTAAAAACCATCAGAGAGGAAATTCTTCCACTTTCATTTGCTGATAAAATCCCCTGTACTATTATTATATTGGATGAGGTTCAACAGTTCATCGGCCAAGATCCAAATCTTGCTGATAATGTACAATTCTTAGCAGAAGACCTTTGCTCTAGATTTGATGGCAAATTTCTATTGGTGGGCACGGGCCAAAATGCATTAACAGATACACCAATCTTGCAGAAATTGATGGCACGGTTTAGAGTACCCATTCAATTAACCAATACCGATATTCAAACGGTAATCCGTAAAACTATTTTAGATAAGAAACCTTCGGCTGTTGCCCCTTTGAATACCAAGATGGATGCTTCTTCAGGCGAAATATTCCGCAACCTCGAAGGAACTGTTTTTGGCTGCCTAACCGAAGATAAAAACACGCTGGTAGCTGATTATCCATTGCTTCCATCTACCCGGAAGTTCTGGTATAAAGTATTGCAAGTGGTTGACGTAGCAGGAACCTCAGGCCAGCTGCGTAACCAATTACGTTTAATCGATGACAGCTTAAAAACCCTGGCTGAAAAGGAAGTAGGCTATGTGGTACCGGCAGACTTTATTTTCACCCAAACCCGTTCAGACCTTATCCAGGCCGGGCTTTTGTTGAATGATACCAGCAATCTCATTCAGGGTAAGAAATCCAAAGGAGGTGATTTAGAAATCGAAGGCAGAATATTAAGTGCCGTTTTCTTGTTGGACCAAATCACTTCCAATATTTCAGATACCGGTTTGAAATCCAACGAAAACACGATTGCCGACTTGTTGATTGACAATTTGAATGTAAACTCCGATGCATTCCGTACCAAGGTCAAAGAGTTAATTAAGAAGTTAGTGGATGAAAAATATCTCATGCCCATTACTGATCAGTACAAGTTGCAAACGAAAATTGGGGCTGAATGGGAACAGGAATTCACAAAGCAGTACATCAAGCTTAATAATTCAGGTGATGACCAGATTCAAAGTCTGAGAAGAGAAAAGCTGGTCGCCCACTTTAAGGATAAAACAAGAGCGATCAGCGTTTCACAGGGCACTTCCCGCATGGTGCGTGAGTTTGATCTTTGGGATAAAGATACCATACCCAACACCGAGCATAAGCTGAATCTATGGATACGTGACGGGTGGTTTGAAAATGAAACTTCTGTTGAGAATGAAATCCGTGCTGCCGGCAATAATGCTCCTTTGGCATACGCCTTTGTCAAGAAATTCAGAGACCCTGAATTAAGGACAGAGATAATCAAGTTCTTAGCTACCGGTTTAGCGATAAACGCCATGGGCTTACCCTCAACCCCGGAAGGTGAACAGGCTAAAAAAAGCATGGAAACCCGCCAGTCACAGGCAAAAACTGTTATGCAGGAATTGGTGGAGAAAATCTGCGATGAAACCAAATTATACCTTGCTGGTGGTACGATAATTCAATCCGGAACATTAAAAGAAAACATCCAGGAAGCACTCAATAGTATTGCAGACCGCCAATTTTCGGAATTTAAAAGCAAAGCTGATTACTTAAACTGGGGACAGGCATTAACCAAGGCGCTGGCCGGCAATCCTGACGCATTGAATGCTATCAATTACAGCGGCGACATTGAAAAGCATCCTGTATCGGCAGAAATATTGCGGTTTTTGGGTAACACCTCTAAACTGGGCAGAGATATCCGGAACCACTTTATGAAAGCTCCTTACGGATGGAGCCAGGATGCTATTGATACGATATTGGTCGTATTGAAAAATTCGGCATGGATTTCAACCCCTGAAACAAACCTGATTGTTGCCAGAATAAACCAGGCTTCATTTAAGAAAGAAGTCCATATTCTTACCGCGAGAGATAAAATGGACATTCGAATCCTATTTCAAAATGCCGGGATTGCTTGTCCTCCGAATCAGGAAATATTTCCTTATTCAAACGAATACCTCGAAAAGTTGAAAGCCCTTGCAAACCAGGTAAGTGGTGATTCTCCCCGGCCAGAACCCATCAACATTGATTTCATTAAGGAAATTGAAAACAAAGAGGGTAATGAACGTTTGCTGGAAATACTCCAACTAAAGATTGACTTGCAGGCCAGGTTTAGTGATTGGAGTTCAAAAGCGAAATTGGTAAGCAAAAGAGAGCCGCTGTGGATTTTATTGGTGGATCTGACAAACCATGCCCCTGACGAACCTGAATTGGACCCACTTAAAACAGAAATCAAGGCCATTAAGGATAACCGACTGCTCCTCCAGGAGCCTGATCCTGTTCAGTCTATTTTAAATGCGATTACGGAAAAGTTGGTGGGCATTCTGAACAGCAGGAAAGATCAATTCAATGCTCTTTACGATCGAAAAATGGCTGATTTGCAGGCTAATGATTACTTCAAGAATTTAACACCCGAACAAAAGCATAGCATTTTAGTAAAGCACCAGATATTGGTGAAGCCTGAAATCAAAGTATTAGATGCTCATGCACTGCTCAATCAACTTCAGAAAGCATCGTTATATACCTGGGATACCAAAATAGCTGCTTTACCCGGTCAGTTTCAGTCGGCTTTGGAAGATGCCATTGTATTGTCTGCGCCTCAGGCCAAAACATATAACCTTCCCCGCAAAACCATTACCAACCAGGCGGACATCGAAGCTTACGTGGCAGCATTGAAAACCGATTTGGAAAATCTATTGCATGAATCAAGCTCAATCATTTTAAAGTAATGGCAGTCCTTACATCACAACAACGGAGCACTTTAGAATCAGCTGTAAAGCAAGCCCGAAAGATTGCTGAAACAGGAGCTTTCAATGCCTTACATGGCCTGGCTATAGATAATCCCGAACCTTTTGTACACATGGGTCCTGAGCAAAAGGCTCTCCGCAACAACCTTCGCAGCAAAGCAAGATTATTGGGAGATGAATTGCCCGCTAACGGTGCTCAAGAAATTGGCCACCTAACCTACGAACTTGCTTACGAAACCTGGCATAAGATGCTCTTTGCAAAATTTCTGGAATCCAATGGCCTGCTCATGCACCCCGATGGTGTGGCCGTAACGATGGCAGATTGCGAAGAGCTGGCGAAGGATGAGGGCTTCATAGACAAATGGGATACAGCCGCCAACTACGCTTCTAAAATGCTACCAGCCATTTTTAGAACAGACGACCCTTTAATGCAGGTATTTTTTGCAACGGACGAAAGAATTAAACTGGAAGAAATTATTGACGGTTTAGAAAAACAAATATTTACTGCTGATGATGCATTGGGATGGGTGTATCAGTTTTGGCAAAGCGAAGCCAAAGTAGCCATTAATGCAAGTGGTGATAAAATTGACGGAGAAAAACTCCCCGCAGTTACGCAACTGTTCACCGAGCCTTATATGGTTCATTTTCTGATCGACAATACTTTAGGTGCCTGGTGGGTAAGCCGAAATCCGGGTGTTAAACCACCAGTTAAATTCGAGTATTTAAGATTGTTGGACGATGGCACACCTGCTGCCGGAAAGTTTGAAGGCTGGCCTAACAAAACTAGCGAAGTTACCTCGCTTGACCCCTGCATGGGCTCCGGGCATTTTGTGGCATCTCTCTTTCCGGTATTTGCATCCCTTCGTATGTTGGAAGAAGGATTAACGAAGAAGGAAGCCACCGATAAAGTAATTGCCGAAAATCTGCATGGGCTTGAGTTAGATGCCAGATGCACGCAGATTGCCGCCTTCAACCTGGCCTTGACCGCCTGGAAGTATTGCGGTCATTACAAAGAACTGCCCGAAATGAATCTGGCTTGCAGTGGCATTGCCCCAAAAGGAAAGGTGGAAGATTGGGAAAAACTAGTGGGTAAAGTTGCCGATCCGGTTGATAAAGCCCGGATGGAAAATGGAATGCGCATGTTGTACAATCATTTTCAATTAGCTCCAGAGTTAGGTAGTCTTTTAGATCCATCTACGATAAAGGCTGATGCTTTTACCGCCAGTTTTGAACAACTGCAACCTGTTTTAGTAAAAGCCTTGGATGGTGAGTTCGACAAAGACCTGAGAGAACGCGGTGTTATGGCAGCAGGGATTGCAAAAGCCGGCGAAATTCTGATAATAAAATTTGACTTAATTATTACAAATGTTCCTTTTTTAGGCAGTAATAGAATGAGCCTATTTCTCAATGAATATGTTGAGAAAAAGTTCCCTGATACGAAGTATGATCTTTGCACAGTTTTTTTGAAACACTTGGTAGAAAAAAGTAAACAGTCAAATACAATTAATGCAATTGTTACTTTGAATAGTTGGCTAACATTAGGTTCTTATACAAGCCTTCGAAAATCATTTTTAACTAAGCGACAATTGATTTTAATTGCTGATTTAGGCTCAAGGGCATTTAGTCAAATCGGTGGTGAAGTTGTGAAAGTTTGTCTGTCAATAATTAAATCTAAATCTGATCAATCCGAGAATTTGTCTATCATTGATTTAACGGATACTAAATCAATAGAACAGAAGAATAGTGGTCTCAAGGAATCACAGTTATACCTTTTAAAACAAGAAGATATTCTCGCAAATCCAAACCATATTATTACGAGAAATGAAATTAAGTCAGATTCGTTTTTGAGTGATTTTGCCATATCACCTAGAGGTATTGTTACTGGAGATAGCGAAAAATGGTTAAAGCAATTTTGGGAGGTAAGTTCTTTTGGTGATAGATGGAAATTTATTCAGGTCGCAGTAAATGATAATCAGTATTATGATGGTTGTACCTCAATCATTGATTGGTTCACCAAAGGTAGAGGAATGTTAAGGCCGGGTTTGGGAAATGAGGCGTTGGGTAAAAAAGGAATATGTGTTTCACGCCAGTCATCTCTAGCAGCAACTTTATATAGCGGAGGATTCTATGATCAAAATTCTGCAGCAATTGTCCCATTGAATGAAAATCACCTTATTCCTTTATGGTGTTATTGTAAATCAGATAAATTCTCCAGGGATGTTAGAAAACTAGATAAAAAAATTGGAGTAACTCCTGCAACTTTATTAACAGTTCCTTTTGATTTAATCTATTGGCAAGAATTGTCCAATACTAACTACCCAAATGGACTTCCGGAGCCATATAGTGACAACCTTACTCAATGGTTGTTTCATGGGCATCCTGTCAAATCATTTAATCCCTTACAGGTGGCCATTGCTCGACTAATAGGTTACCGCTGGCCGGCCGAGAATGACCACGACATTGAATTGTCTGACGAAGCAAGGGAGTTGATTTCTTCAATGCAGTTTTTCGATCATCTTAGTGATGAGGACGGAATCATCTGCATCCCATCAGTCAATTCTGAATCAGCAGGTTCGGAACGACTTCGTGATTATCTTCAATCTGTTTTTTCAGATCAATGGAACAGCCAGATAATTAACCAACTTCTTCGTGAAGAAAATTCCGTATCAACTAATCTGGATGATTGGTTGCGAAATGATTTTTTTACCCAGCATTGCAAAATTTTTCAGAACCGGCCATTTATCTGGCATGTTTGGGATGGTCGCAATGATGGTTTCTCTTCTTTAGTCAATTACCATAAACTTGATAAAGCCAATTTATCTAAGTTAATCTATACCTACCTGGGTGATTGGATACGGATGTGCGAAGCCAAGAGGAAAGCCGGGGAAAGCGGTGCAGAGGGCCAATTGAGTGCAGCACTCAAACTCAAAGAAAAACTTGAAGCCATACTTCAAGGTGAAAAACCCTACGACATTTTCGTTCGCTGGAAACCGATTGAACAACAACCCATTGGTTGGGAACCCGATTTGAACGATGGTGTTCGATTAAATATCCGTCCGTTTATCGAAGCGGGTGTTTTACGCTCCAGGTTCAACCTCAAATGGGGCGTGGATCGTGGGAAGAACCCTCCCGGAAATTATTGGGGCGAAGTGCGGGATAATGATAAACACCTGAGTTTGGAAGTAAAACGGGAAGCACGAGCAAATAAAAAGTAATCGACAATCAAATAATGGAAAATCAAATAATACTTTACAATAACGCAGAAGGTAAAGTCACGATTAAGGTTACCTATTTGGATGACACATTTTGGTTGCCACAAAAGCTTATTGCACAACTTTTTGGTGTGGAAGTGCCGGCAATCAGCAAGCATTTAAAAAACATATTCATATCGGGTGAGTTAGATGAAAATTCAGTTGTTTCCATTTTGGAAACAACTGCCTCTGATGGGAAAAATTACAGCACCACCTTTTATAACCTTGATGCAATTATAGCAGTCGGTTACCGGGTAAATTCGAAACAGGCAACCCAATTCAGAATATGGGCAACCCAAACACTTAAGGAATACATTATTAAGGGTTTTGTTTTGAACGACGACCTTTTGAAAAATGGCAAACCTTTTGGCAAAGACTATTTCGACGAGTTACTAGAACGGATTCGTGAAATACGAGCCAGCGAGCGACGGTTGTACCAAAAGTTAGGTGATATTTTTGAGCAATGCAGCGCCGATTACGATGCCAAAGCCGAAGAATGTCAACTGTTTTACAAAATGGTTCAAAACAAATTACACTTTGCAGTGACCGGGCAAACGGCAGCGGAAATAATAGCATCAAGAGCAGATAGAGATAAAGATTTCATGGGACTTACCTCATGGAAAAACTCACCAACCGGTAAGATTTTGAAAAGCGATACGAAAATTGCTAAAAACTACCTTTCGGAACAAGAAATCGGTAATTTGAATTTACTGGTGAGTGCTTACCTCGATTTAGCCGAGTTTCAAGCCCGGAGAAATCAAGTGATGACGATGAAAGATTGGCTCGAAAGAACCAATAAATTCCTGGAAAGTAATAGTTTAGAAGTATTGCCCAATGCTGGCAATATATCACATGAAGAAGCAATTGAAAAAGCAGCAGAGGAGTATGAACATTTTAGAATTAAACAAGACAGGGCATACCTTTCGGATTTAGACAAGGAGGTTAAAAGAATAAAAAACAAAAATATTGAAAGTCCACAGGATGAATCTTAGAGAAAAAATACTTGAAGCTTTAGACAAAGCTAAAAGCCACAACAGTAGCGTAATGGCGAAGCCGGAGGTAATACTCTGGCCCGATCCGGAATGTCAATGGGTGGATGTTATTTCTGTTTTGCAGTCAGCTTTACCGCAATTACTCATATATGGCAACTATGAGCCAGCAAAGAAACAAGGTCCAGCTATCTGGTTAAAGTGCATGATTGCAAAGATGCTACCCGAAGCCGATTGGGATGGGGATGCTATTCCGATCATTTACCTGCCGGGCATAGCAAAATCCGATTTACGAAATGTAGAGAATGCCGTTTTCAATTTCCAACCGCTGCTGGAATACCAATACACGGGTACTTTATTCATTCAGGAAAACGGAAAAGAATGGACCATACTTGCATTCGTTGAAAATCCAACAATTGGCCTGGGAGTTAAAGTAGCCCAGGACAATGCAACAAAAGTTGCCTTAATAAAATCATTATCCACCATTTTTCAAGACCGGGAGGTGCTGTCTGGCAAAACCACTATAGATGCCGATTATCTGAACAATCAATTGTTGCCCGACATTATCCCCATCATTCTCAAATGGATTTGCAAAGGCGATGCTCTTTTACAAAGCATGGAGGCCGGGAAAAAAGAGGTGTTTATCAGCCTATGCAAATCGCAGTATGATTTCGAACCCGATCATAAAAACATAAAAGCCATCGCCGAAAAGCTTGGCTCACAAAATAACTCCTGGAAATACCTTTGGCAATTGTATGCCACAGCCCCACATAAATATCCCGAGATACAAGACTTGTTGCGGTTAGCCAAGCCTGCCGATTTGGGCACAGGCATTTTTGCTTTGCCGGATGAAAGCTGGCCGCAGGTCAATGAACAGAAAGAAGAAGCTTTGGCTATGGCACTGGTAAAAGCAGCCAGGCTGGATGCGAAAAAAGCTTTGACGGTACTGAATGAATTAGAAACAGAGCATGGCGTAAGAAGAAACTGGGTGTGGTTTGAATTAGGCAAATCGCCTTTGGCTGATGCCTTACACTATCTGGTTCAAATGGCTTTGAAAGCTTCAGAAGCGTTTTCATCTTCATCCATCGGGGAACTCAAATCGTATTATACAACGAGCGGCTATCTGGTTGACCAATTTATGCGGAAATCGCTGGCAGCAGTGAAAAGCGGGAAAGATAAGACCATTGTTAAATCTATCATCCAACTCTTTTACCAACCCTGGCTTGAATCCATAACCATTAAGTTTCAAAAACTGGTGGAAGCCGATACCTCGATCTTTACAACACAAACTGCAATTGAAGAAACCGAATCGTTCGTTTTGTTTGTCGATGCTTTTCGCTATGAATTGGCCGAAGAGTTCAGTCAACGATTATCAAAGTTTAAACTAAAGATTTCATTGCAAGCCGGTTGGTCGGCCATACCGTCCTTAACCCCAACGGCAAAACCCAATGTTTCACCAATCGCATCAATTGTATCAACACAAAGCGATATTTCCGAGTTCCGGCCGAAATTGCAGAATGGCAAAGATCTACAGACCAACATATTTCGGGATGCCTTAAAAGCAAACAATTTCAGATTCGTTTCCAATGCGAATGATATACAGGGTGAAGGAAAATATTGGCAGGAAATCGGTGAAGTTGATACCAAAGGACACGAAGAACAGTCCGATATGGTAAAACGCATAGAGGAATTGTTTGAGCAAGTGCACGAATCTCTGGATGTGGCATTTGAAAAAGGGATAAAGCGCATTAAAATCGTAACCGATCACGGGTGGTTATTGTTACCGGGCGGTTTACCCAAAACACAGCTCAATGCCGGGTTAACCGAAACCCGGTGGGGCCGTTGTGCATTAATAAAGGAAGGAGCAAAAACAGATTTATTGCACTTACCCTGGCGTTGGAATCCTGCTATTTACATTGCCTATGCTCCTGGCATTTCATTCTTTATGGCCAATCAGGAATATGCACACGGAGGCATTTCCCTGCACGAATGTTTAGTACCCACTATGATTATTGAAAATCCGAATGTGCTGAATATTGAAGTGGAAGTTAAAGCCGTGAAATGGGTGAATCTAAAATGCACTGTGCAAACCAGCGATGTGCCTGATGGTTACTCCATTGATATCCGGACCAAATACAATGATGCAAAAACCTCCATCGTATTGTCGCAGAACAAGGCTCTGAGAGGCAATTCAGTAACATTGATGGTGGATGACTCTGCCGAATTCCAGGCAGCAATAATTGTGCTGTTGGATGAAAACGAAAGGATTTTGGATAAAAAACCAACCACAGTTGGTGGTGATTAAACGGAAGAATCATGGAACTCGATAAAATTGATCAATTATCTACCAAAGCCTTTGAGGGCTTTGTTGTACGGAAAGATTTGCTGGAGCAGTTTCGCAAAATGTTTCCTGTACCCACATACGTGATTGAATTTCTCCTGGGGAGATATTGTGCCACCACAAACGAAGAAGAAATCCAGCAGGGCCTTGAAATTGTAAAAAGGCAGTTGCAAGATCGAACCGTCAGGCCGGGTGAAGAGGAATACTTCAAATCCAAAGCCAGGGAAAAGGGTTCAATTAAACTAATCGACATTATTACTGCCAGGTTGGATATAAGCACCGATAGCTATGTAGCCACCTTACCAAGTCTGCAATTGAATAAAGTCCGGATTTCAGCTGAAATAGTGAATGCCAATGATAGAATGCTTACCGGCGGTTTTTATGCAGAGATAGAATTGGAGTATGATGCAGCAATAGCGCAGGAAAATAGTGGCAGGCCATTCGGTATCAGCACTATCCGACCTATTCAATTATCACAGCGTAATGTTTTAAATGTGCTCTACAAGGGCAGGGAGAATTTTAGTTTAGGAGAATGGAAGGACTTCCTGATTCGTAGTGTGGGTATGGAGCCATCCAGCTTATCTGAAAAGGCTAAGAATGTGCTTTTTGCCCGTATGATTCCCTTTGTCGAACGCAATTATAATCTGATTGAGTTAGGTCCAAGAGGTACGGGCAAGTCGCACCTGTATCAGCAAATATCTCCTTATTCTCATTTAGTATCGGGAGGAAAGGCCACTGTTGCCAAGATGTTTGTCAACATGGGAAGTGGCGAAAGAGGCCTTGTTTGTAAATATGACGTGGTCTGTTTTGATGAAGTATCCGGTGTATCCTTCGACCAGAAAGATGGTGTTAACATCATGAAGGGCTACATGGAAAGCGGTGAATTTAGCCGGGGAAAAGAACCCATTCGAGCGGATGGCGGAATTGTAATGGTTGGTAATTTTGAAGTGGACGTAGAGCATCAGCAAAGGATCAGCCATCTGTTTGGCCCCCTTCCTCCGGAAATGAGGAATGATACAGCATTCATGGATCGTATTCATGCCTTTGTACCGGGTTGGGATTTCCCTAAACTAAATAAAGATTACTTCACTGATCATTTTGGATTGGTCAGTGACTTTCTGGCGGAGTGTTGGACAAGGCTCAGAGATATAAGCCGTTTATTATCAATTTTACCCCGTGTTGATTTTGGTGGTGCCCTGAGTGGCCGAGACACAACAGCTGCCAACAAAACATTGAACGGCCTGTTGAAGTTGATGCAACCGAACCCTGAAGCACCGGTTTCAGATGAATTATTGGAGTGGGCAGTGAAAATTGCATTAGAGTACCGGAGGCGAGTCAAGGAACAACAGAAACGAATAGGTTCCGCTGAGTTCCGGAATACCCATTTCAGTTATCGCATCGGTGAAGATGGCGTGGAAACCTTTGTAACCACACCGGAAATTCATAGTGAAAACACAATCAGTGAAGACCCACTGCCACCAGGACAGATTTGGGCACTAAATGCCGGTGGCCAGGAAGAAATGACCGGTTTATATAAAATAGAAATCAATGTAGGACCCGGATCCGGTGTTAAAATAATGAATAAGCCTGCACCTCCTCAGTTTCAGGAAAGCGTGAGGTATGCCGAGCAGAATTTATATAGCAAAAGCAAGGAGCTTATTGGCGATAGAGATCCCCGCTTACACGAATTTTCCATTCAGCTCCGGGCCTTTGACGCCTCTAAAAGTGGCAATGGAATGGGCATTGCCGTATTGATCGGAATGTGCAGTGCCATCTTAGAGAAAAACACAAAGGGAGGTCTTGTCTTTGTTGGACAATTGAACCTGGGCGGTTCCGTGGATATGGTTTACAATGCGGTAAACCTTGCCGAGATAGCCGTCGAGAAAGGAGCAACCACCCTGCTAATCCCAATCAATGCAAGAAAGCAGCTCAATGAGCTATCTGATGATATGATTACGAAAATCAATATTCAGTACTACACTGATTTGAGGGATTGCTTGATTAAATCACTACTGGAATAGGGATCAAAAAAAACAATATGGCACGAACATCTTTTTGGGACATCATCGAACATACCCTTGAAAAAGTGGGAACACCGCTTTCAGCAAAAGAAATCTGGGAAAGGGCAAACCAACTTGGTACCATTGGTGACTTTGCGACCACCGGAAAAACTCCATGGGCAACGATCGCAGCCTATTGTTATACTGATATAAACAAGAATGGCGACAATTCTATTATTATCCAGACCAGTGAGCGACCTGCACAGTTTTTCCTCCGAAGGCTTGATATTCAAAAGGTTCAAAAATCAAGGGAACCCGAAGTTGCCAATATTGAGAAATCGGAAACAAAAAGATTCAGTGAGCGGGATCTTCATCCTATTTTGGTTGCATACGCTTTTGGAGACAACCATTTCAAAGCGAATTTGAAGACCATTTTTCACGAAAACTCCCTGAAAGCAACCAAGGGGCAAAATGAATGGTTGCATCCAGACCTGGTGGGTGCATATTTCCCTTTCCAGGACTATAAAACGGAGACGTTAGAACTCCAGAATCATCTGTCGATAACGTCAATCAAGCTGTTCTCATTTGAGTTAAAAATTTCTCTCGGCTTCGGCAACCTACGGCAATCTTATTTCCAGGCCGTTTCAAATTCAAGCTGGGCCAATGAAGGCTATTTGGTTACTCTTAACTTCGACAGCGATCCGTCATTTAAGGATGAGGTCAGGAGGCTGAATAATGCATTTGGAGTAGGAGTTATTAAACTAAACCCGGAAAATATTTTCGAGAGTGAGATATTGTTCCCTTCCAAAATAACCCCGGAGATTGATTGGGACACCGTTAACCGCCTGGCCAGTGAAAACACGGACTTCAATACTTTCTTAAAACTAATCACGGAAGACTGCAAGCTGAGTAAGGTTAAAAGTCAATATGACAATGTTTTAAAAATTGAAGAGGTGCCAAAATATGTTAAGGATAAGGGAATTAAGGGTGCCATGTAGATTTAATAACAAGTGGTAAGATACTTAGATTGAAAAAGGATATTGAAAATCAACCCGGTCTGGTAGGACTGTGTCGATTAAAACATTGGGATGAATTCATCGAGATCACTGAGAACTTAACAGATTCTCATAAATTCATTTGGCGAGGGCAATCCAATTCTCCGGGGGATAATTGGGAATTAGTCCCTGCTTTTTACCGGAATCAGTCATATAAAAAATTCTACTTTTTCGGATGGGCAAATAAACTATTTCAGTCGCCTTACTTTGATACTCTCTTTTATCATTACAACTTTCCGGAAAAGGATAAGTTTCTCAAATTGGATCTCCTCGGAAGGTTATACGTTGCACAACATTATGGAATTCCAACGTGTTTTATGGATTTTACCTGGAATCCATTAATAGCACTGTATTTTGGGATGTCTGGAGTTGGAGGTACCGATATTCTTAAGAAGAGTGACGGAAACTTAAAAGACTACCCTGCCGATTGGATGATGTCGATTTATTGCATTGATA
This sequence comes from Chitinophagaceae bacterium, assembly GCA_023229465.1. Lineage (GTDB taxonomy): Bacteria > Bacteroidota > Bacteroidia > Chitinophagales > Chitinophagaceae > Sediminibacterium. Next base: position 1,820 of record JALNZE010000037.1, on the reverse strand, counting down.
TTAGTAGGCTCATTGATCTATTGGGAATCCAGGCTAGTCTGGATGTCTTTGAAGATTTCGAATCAATGGGTAGCTACCTTTATCTTAAAAAATACCTAAAGGAAAGATCATTTTGGGGTTTTGATGATAACCCTGCCAAAAGAATGGGTTCATGGAAACATGCGGAGAAACAAGAATCATGCTTTTTGCTCTTCGACCACTATATAATCCAAAAAGAACCACCCTCAATTGATCAGACCTTAAGAAAATACTATCCAGAGGCAATTCCTGATCCCCCAATAATCATTTATAGAATCCCAGCAATGTCCATATTAAGTGACTATCGCAATGAAAAAATGCAACTCTTTGAATACCTCCGTCGAAAAGACATTTGTGGCTCATCACTATTTGAAGACCTGACCGGCATAAAGTATGATTTAGCATTTCAAGTAAGTTTTTAAGCAACAGGCAACTACCTGGTTCTTTCTATTTCCCAGCATGTTGGTTGTATTACTTTTTAACACATTTAGCGGTCTGCTTAACTGTAATATTATAGCCAGCGCTCGTAGTTGTTGAGGTAGATGTAAGTGCGGATTCTACATCTCTTGCCCCGGCGGGTGTCAAATTACACGGTTCGGTTGTAGTTTTAACGGTCTGCGGATATCCTGTTAGCGATGGTGAAACAGTCGTTACCAAAGTTGCTGTACAAGTATAACAGGCGGTTAGGATGCCCGATCCATCTTTGCCACAGGAGTAAGAAATCAGTGCGATCAAAATCAGGGTAGTAATTATTTTTTTCATTGCGACGGTTGTTAAGAAGGTTTTTGACAACGAGTTTTTTTGTAAAATCGGTTAGAAAGTTATAGACATGGACAAGCCAAGTGAGTAATGATTCAAATCTTTGATGATTCGTGGTCCAAAGGCAACTTTTGCCGGAAACTTAGCTAAAGCTATTTCAATGTCCGCTTTTCTCATAGCACCAGCAATCCAAAGTGGAATCCCGATCGCTGAAAGCCCTGCTCCACAATACATAATAACTCCCCCAATCATAGCATTTTGAGTATTCTTTGTGATTTCATTATAGCTGCCAGTCATTATACTGGTTAATCCGGAATAATAAACTATGCCACCAACAATAGCAGCTAATCCACCGATAATAGCAAATGCAGTTCCCGTTCCAATTAGCTTTGTTGCCTTTTCCATAGCCACTTTACATTGAGCTTCTGTAAGCTCATTAATATTAGTAACACCAAACGAATTGTACCATTGTTGGGCATTAGATTGATTTGGATGTATTAAAGAAAGGAAAAGCGCAAAAGAAAGAAGTAAGCAAAAATTTTTCATTGTGGTTTGGATTGAGTTGTTTTCCCAAAGGTATGAAAAGGATTCGGTTACAATAACCTCAAAATCAGAATAAAAAAACCGATAGCCAGAATATTCCGTTGGAGCCTTAATTGATGTGAAAAACACCTTTTCCGTTGATGTCCTCAATTTCACTTTCTGGGGTGGAAGCGTTATTGAACCCGACTTTCACTAGCAAATGATCATGCCATCCCCGAGCAACAAAAATATTTTACAAATTTTATGTTCGTTCGAAAATTCTTCCATAATGCTGGTCAATTGTTGTGATTATGTGTCCTTTTTAAAAGGTAACGCTAGCCATATCTTTCCTTGAAATCAAAAGAAATGCCTGCCAAAATCAGAAGAAACTTAGTGCTGAAAGCCCTCGATATCAAGGAGACCAACTCCGGTGAGCAGGTATCGTTCAGCATGATATTCATTAAAAAAGATGGTGAACGAGTGTTCGTTCCCCGAGCCGTATCAACCGGATTGCCCTATTC
>JALNZE010000036.1 GCA_023229465.1 Chitinophagaceae bacterium | reverse complement strand
CCTGAACCTGTTGAAAAACGAAAACAGTAAAAAAAGAAGTATTAAAAACAAACGGTTACTCTGTGGCTGGGATGAAGACTTCTTGGCTAATCTGCTCTTGTGCCAAATTTAGATGCGTTTGCCCTGGAATAGCCTGGCTGCAAATACTGTTTTGATTCATCTTCCATATCTTTATTATCCAATTAATCCAATAAGCCGTTAACTAAACGGCGCCAAAGCAACAAAAGGTAAACTAAGGCAGTGTGCCTTGTAGCAGATAGCTAATCACAAAACAAAAGAAAAAATGGTAATAGAACCCAGAATGCGAGGATTTATTTGTTTGACAGCACATCCTAAGGGGTGCGAAAAAAACGTGTTGAATCAAATTGAATACATCAAATCAAAAGGAGAAATTGAAGGACCCAGAAAGGTATTAGTAATAGGCGCTTCCACTGGCTTTGGATTGGCATCTAGAATTACCAGCGCTTTTGGTTCAAACGCGGCAACTATTGGGGTTTTTTTTGAAAAAGAACCACAGGAAGGAAAAACAGCATCGCCCGGTTGGTATAACAGCGCTGCATTTCAAGACCAAGCGAAGAAGGCAGGACTGTATGCAAAAAGCATTAATGGGGACGCTTTTTCGCAAGAGGTTAAAACCAAAACCATTGACCTGATTAAAGCTGATTTGGGTAAAATAGATTTGGTAATTTATAGTTTGGCTTCTCCCGTAAGAACACATCCTGTAACCGGTGTAACACATCGTTCGGTACTAAAACCGGTTGGTAATACCTACACAAATAAAACGGTTGACTTTCATACAGGTATTGTTACCTCTATTTCTATTGAGCCCTGTTCGGAAGAAGATATTGCCAATACGGTGGCTGTAATGGGTGGCGAAGACTGGGAAATGTGGATTGACGCATTAATCAAAGCAGATGCATTATCCGATAACGCAATAACGATTGCCTATTCATATATTGGACCGGCCATTACCGAAACTGTTTATAGAAAAGGCACCATTGGAAAAGCAAAAGACCATTTAGAAGCAACAGCGTTTAAGATTACCGATAAATTAAAAAGCATACATGGTAAGGGATATGTTTCAGTAAACAAGGCCTTGGTTACACAAGCCAGTTCTGCCATACCTGTTATACCCTTATACATTTCTTTACTCTACAAGGTGATGAAAGAAAAAGGGATACATGAAGGTTGTATAGAACAAATTCAACGTTTATTTAAAGAACGACTGTATACCGGAAACGAAATTCCTATGGATGAAAAAGGAAGAATTCGAATTGATGATTTGGAAATGCGCGAAGATGTTCAAAAAAAAATTGCTGAAATATGGCCACAGGCCAGTACCGAATCTCTTCCTGGCATTGGTGACTTACCGGGGTACAAGTCTGATTTTTTAAACCTATTTGGTTTTGAATTTTCGGGCGTTAATTATTCAGAAGACGTTAATGAAAACATAGCCATTGAGGGATTACAATAACAGTATAAATTTAATGAACAGAAATTTGTATTTTCAGCACCTAAAACTATCATATGAAACTATTTTTAACAGCCGGCTTGTTTTTGGTTACTTCATTCACCTCCTTTTCACAGGATAAAACCAAAGAACCCGCTTCGCCCGATAAAACTAAAGAACTACAAACGGTGGAGGCTTCCTGCGGCCAGTGCCAGTTTGGGTTGCCGGGAAAAAGCTGCGACCTCGCTGTTCGCATCAAGGGGAAAGTTTATTTTGTGGATGGTTCTAATATTAATTCGCATGGAGATGCGCATGCGAATGATGGGTTCTGCAGTGCGATACGAAAGGCCAGCGTACAAGGCGAAGTGGTTGATGGTCGGTTTAAAGCAACTTATTTTAAACTCATGCCCGAAAAGCCGAAAAATGGGAAAGACAAGCAATAAATTTTTTTTAGGAATGTATTAATTATTTTTTAATCACCAGGTATGCTCCTGCAATCAGCATAACTGATCCCAATATTTTAACCCAGCTGATATTTGTTTGCGGCAAACCAAACAGTCCAAAATGATCATACAATAAGGCCATGATAAACTGCGAAGCAATGACCAGTGCAAATACATTGGCCGAGCCTATACGCGGTACGGTAAATATTATAACGGTTACAAAGAAGGCGCCCAATAAACCACCCGCGTACTTATATAGTTCAATACTTTTTAATTGTTCAAGGGAGGGAACAGGCTGTTTGGTGCCAATAATTATTAAACCGAGAATTACAGTACCTACTACAAAAGAAATAAATGCAGCCACCCATGGGTTATTTATAGCAACCCTTAACTGGCTGTTTACACCTGCTTGCGTAGTAATGGTTATGCCGGCAAGGGCCGGCAGGATAAAGAATAGATATTTCATAATTATAGCTTTTCGTAAAGCCCCCGCAGTTTTTCTCTTGTCATCATCTTCTCCCAGTCTTTACCCAATGCGTTTTCCCATAAAGGCTTCATGCCCAGCGATACGTTGATCATGGTATCGAATTGTTCATCGGTTAATCCTTTACAGATGCCTGTGGGGAGGTCTATTTTATTTTTTTCAACCATATATTTAAATTCTTTCACGCCGGCAGGATAATATTCTTCGAGATGGTTCATTACAATACAGTTTCCAATTCCGTGCCGGGTTCCCAGTAAATAGCTCAATCCATAACTCACAGCGTGTGCCACACCCACCTGCGAGTAGGCAATGCTCATGCCACCGGCATAGGAGGCCATCATTAGCTGGTCGTCACATGCATCATCCCAATGATTTTTATCGACAAATACTTTCTGGCAGAGCTGTAAGGCTTTTTCTCCATAGCTTTTACTGAATTCATTCAGGTAGGTGCCTTCGAGACTTTCAATGCAATGAATATAACAGTCCATGCCGGTGTAGAATCGTTGGTTTTCAGGGGCGCCTTTGGTTAGCTCCGGGTCAAGTACGATCTGGTCGAAGGGTGTGAAATCGCTGTTCATACCTAGTTTCCGGGTAGGGCCGGTTAATACGGTTGTTCGGCTTACTTCGGCACCCGTACCACTTAAGGTAGGAATACCTGCTTTGTATACACCGGGGTTTTTCACAAGATCCCAACCCTGGTAATCGGCGGATGATCCGGGGTTGGTCATCATTAAAGAAACAGCTTTGGCAAGGTCCATAGCGGAACCACCCCCGATGCCTATTACACCGCTGATGGCACCAAATTCGTCTTTTAATTCCTGCGCAAGTGCATCTACCTGTTTGGTCTTGGGTTCAAAGGTTACGTCAACAAAAATAATTTTGTCTTTACCGCGAAGAGGAATACGGTTCACCAATGGCATATCTTTGAAAAAATGATCTACCAGAAAGATCATTGGGGTATCCTCTTTTCTTTGCAGGGCAAGAATTTCATCTAATTGGTTAAAACTGCCCCGGCCATAGACCACGTAGCTTACCATTTTAAAGTTTCGAAAATGCATACTTGTTTGTTTAGCAGATATAGAACGTCTGATCATGAAAAGGAACAGAATAATACAGTAAGGTAATGATTCAGAAAAACCTTTGCAAACCTACTTTAGAAATGAGTCATATCAAATATGTTTTTTCTGATAATGTTTGTGTTTTCGGGCACAGGAAACGAATCTTAAACCAATGTGATAAAAACTATTTTTAGCACCGCAGTTTCATATAACTTTAACCCATAGGAGTTAATTGTATACACGTTTTCTGACCTATGACCGTATTGTCCTATTTATTCAACATACCCATTTCAGCCGGATTTGTCTTGCTCGATAACGCCATTACAAGGGCTATTGCCAAATACATGAGCACAGACTTTTTGTTGTTGGTTGTTCAGGTTATGGTTATTGCTATTGTTTTGGTTGTTTTCGCCATTTATCTCTCTCTTTTTTATAAAAAGCGAAAATATTTTTATACCAAACGCATCCAAAAATACCTGGAGCCACTGATTTCTGAAATATTAATGGAAGAATCCGGCGACCTGCCAGTGATAGAACGCAGGATTTTCAGGATTCTGAATAATTCAGTGGCACGGCAGTATGCGATTGATGAATTGATACGCTGTAAAAAAAATTTTTCCGGATCCGTTTCGGCTAGTATTGTAGCGCTGTATGTTCAATTGGGACTAAAAAAGCAATCACTACAAAAACTGGCCAATGATAAATGGTATATAAAAGCCAGGGGCATACAGGAGTTGTATATGATGGATCAGAAAGACTTATTAAAAACGATCTATTCTAATACCAACAGTAAGAATGCGTTTGTACGTATGGAGGCACAAACCGGGGTAATTAACCTTGCCGGATTTGCTGGCCTCAGGTTTCTTGATGTTATTTCTTATCCTTTAACGGAATGGCAGCAGTTGAAGTTACTGGAGCAATTAAAACTTTATCATGAAAGAGAGGGCTTATCGGAAAATATTCCCAAATGGCTCCAGTCAAAAAATGACACAGTCGTAATTTTTGCATTAAAGCTCGCGGATGAGTACCAGCAATTTGGGGTACGGGATTATGTGGTAGGCTGTTTGGATCATACGGATCATTCTGTTCGAAGACAGGCTATCAAAACACTGTTGCGTTTAGAGGATGAGGAAACACCTGCTATATTGCTGGCGTATTTTAAAGAGGAACCTTTTGTTAACCAGGCATTTATTCTGGATGCATTGCGTACGCTTGCAACAGGAAAAGAAACGGATTTCCTGATAGATTTGCTGGATCATCCGAACGATACTATTAAACTAAAAGCCGCGGTTATATTGGCTGAATGTTCTGATGAGGGATTGGGAATCCTGGAAAAAAGAGGAATGGAACAACCTGAGCCGTATGAAAGAATCTACAGGCACGTAAAAACAGTAAAATGAACTGGGGTACAGCCGCTGACATATTATTCGACGTTCTTACCTATGGGGTATTTACTTATTCTGTCTTGCTGTTGCTTTCTTATACGCTAATTGGTTTATTCTCGATTGGTGAAACACAAAAATATTTAAGGAAGAACAGCTTTACCGATTTCCGTGTATTGGCGGCTTCGGTGTATGCACCCACTGTAAGTATTCTTGCACCCGCCTATAATGAGGGTAAATCGATAGTTGAAAATGTAAGATCATTATTATCTATTTACTATACCAATCTTGAAGTAATTATTATCAATGATGGCAGCAAAGACGATACCCTGGCTAAATTAATTGATGCATATGATCTGGAGAAAGTAGAATTATTTGTAAATCTCCAGATTCCGGCAAAAGAGATCAGGGGTATTTATAAGAGTAAAAATAGTATCAATCATAAACTGATTGTTGTTGATAAAGTAAATGGTGGTAAGGCGGATGCATTGAATGTAGGGATCAATGTATCGGCCAATAATTATCTTGTTTGTATTGATGTTGATTGTATACTGGAGCAGGATGCGCTGCTAAAAATGGTAAAACCATTTTTAGAACAAACAGATAAAAGGGTCATTGCTTCCGGGGGAGTAGTGCGTGTGGCGAACTCCTGCGTAATTGAAGACGGTCGTTTAATTAAGGTAAAGCTGGCGGATGATTACCTGCCCCGCATCCAGATACTGGAATATATACGTGCATTTATTTTAGGAAGGATGGCATGGAGCCGTTTGAATGGCCTGATGCTTATATCTGGCGCCTTTGGCGCTTTTGATAAGGATATTGCTATTAAGTCTGGTGGGTATAACCATAAAACAGTTGGAGAAGACATGGAACTGGTTGTAAGGATGCGGCGATATATGGAGGAGAAGAAGGAAGACTATATTGTTACCTATATACCAGATCCATTATGCTGGACGGAGGTTCCATCTACATTTCAAATACTGGGCAGGCAGCGTAATCGCTGGATACGCGGAACCTATGAAACACTTATGTTTCATAAAGTGATGTTTTTTAATCCTAAATATCGGGTACTCGGCATGTTGAGCTATCCCTACTGGTTTTTTTTCGAACTATGTGCGCCCATCATTGAATTTATAGGATTTATCTTTTTCGTAATTTTTGCATGGACAGGTTTTTTAGATTGGAGCTTTTTCTTTACTTTCTTTTTATTTATCATTTGTTTTGGTTATTTATATTCTTCTTTTGCTATTTTGATGGAAGTATTAAGCTTCAATCAATATAAGAGGCGGGTTGATATTTTCCGGTTACTATTAACCGGTATGACAGAACCGTTTTATTATCATCCATTCGTAGTGTGGAGCGCTATTAAGGGATACCTGGATCTGCTCAATAAGAAAAAAGGCTGGGGGGAGATGACCCGGCAGGGCTTCGCCAAAAAAACGGCAGTTCCCGTTCTTATCCCTGAACCAGGATCGCCACAGCCGGCTTCTGCGGGTAAGTCGGCCCCACAAAATCTACCAACAGAAGAACACTACGAGGAGACGGTTTGGGTAATGGAAAGAACGGTGATTCCGGCTATTGGCAGGGTGGTTTCTCTTATTTCAAAATCATTAAGCTATTATATAAGTCGTGCCCTGATACTATTGGCATTATTAATAGGCATGAGAGCCTTCGAGCTGATATATGAAATAGTTGTACATGGAATACCTAAGTTACTGGGTAAGGTAATTCTTACCGGATTCATCAAAGACATCGCCTATTTTTTACAAATAAGCGCCTGGGGTTATCTATTATTTGCTTTGTTATTTTTAGTGCATAAGAAACTGGCACACCTGACATTTATCATTGTTTCTGTTCTCATGTTGTTGATCCAGGTTTCTCTTTCTCAATATTTTATTAGTACGCTTGTTCCGCTTGGCGCCGATTTATGGGGCTATTCATGGGTCGATATCAGGCAAACTATCGGAGCATCCGGCGGCATAAAGCTATCTATGATGATCGGGCTTGTATTGTTAGTTGCACTGATTATAACCTCTTTCGCTCTTCTTCCTAAACGGATAAAAGCCAATGGATGGATAACATTTAGTTTTTTCTCAATATTTACCCTGGCTGCAGTAACGAATGGGCCAATGTTGGTATACGGTTGGATGCCAGGGCAGGAATACAGTAATAATCTTTCCGTAAATAAATCCTGGTACTTTTTTAATGCATCCTACACGCATTTTTTCCCAACAAAAGAAGAACAGGATATTTATTCAAATAATTATTCCGGCGATTTTGCAATAAGCGCAGCGGATGCCAATTTATCTGTTTTTCGTTATGTTGAAGAAAAGGAGTACCCTTTTCTTCATGTGGTAGACAGTACAAAAGATGTTTTATCACCCTTCTTTTCCAAATCAAGTACCCCCCCCAACATTGTGATTATCCTGGTTGAGGGCCTGGGAAGGGCCTTTACGAACAAGGGGGCATACCTGGGCAATTTTACACCGTTTATCGATTCGCTTTCAGAAAATAGTTTGTATTGGGAAAATTTTTTAAGCGAGGGGGGCCGCACATTTGCAGCATTGCCCTCTATTATCGGATCACTTCCCTTTGCCAAGAATGGTTTCAGTGAATTAGGTAATGCTATGCCCAAACACTTTTCTTTGCTAAATCTACTGAAGCAAAACGGGTATAATACCGCTTTTTATTATGGAGGTGATTCCCGTTTTGATAATATGGAAACCTATCTGAAGAATAGCGGCACAGAATCTATCTTTGACGAAAGAAGCTTTCCGTCTGATTTTGTAAAAATGCCATCGCAAAACGGGTTTACCTGGGGATATGGCGACAAAGAATTATTCAGGTATTTCCTGGCAAACCAAAACAAACAAACACAACCACAGCTTAGTGTGGTGCTGACCGTTTCAACACATAATCCATTTCTGATAAATGAGCAGGAGCGATACTATGCTAAACTGGAAACACGCATGGCCGAACTTGGTTTTTCTGAAGAAACGAAAAGCCAGAACAGAAAGTATCGAAATCAATATGCATCCATTTTGTTTGTTGATGATGCATTGAAGGATTTCATAAATCAGTACAAACAAAGACCTGATTTCAACAATACGGTTTTCGTGATAGCAGGCGACCACCGGATGCCTGAAATTCCTATGAGTACTAAAATAGATCGCTACCACGTACCATTATTAATTTATTCGCCCCTATTGGTGAGAAGAGCCAGGTTTTCCGCTATTTCAACACATTTCGACATTACACCCAGTCTCACAGCCTGGCTTAAGAAAAGTTATGGATTACAAATGCCAGATACGGTTAGTTGGATGGGTAGCGGTCTCGATACAAACAGGCTGTTCCGTAATGTGCATGCATACCCAATTATGCAAACCAAGACAGAAATCGTTGATTTTGTGATGGGTAATTATCTTTTAAACGGAAATAGCCTTTACAGGATCAATGCTAATATGGACCTCAGTCCAGAGAACAACGAAGCAAAAGTTAATGAGCTTAAGGCAGCCTTCAACAGGTTTAAACAGAAAAATCAATTCTTTATTTCAACACTAAAAATGGCACCAGACAGCCTGCTTCGAAAATATACAGGGCATTAAGGGCGCTTCAGCGTTTTATAGTAATCATTCAGGATGGTTGTGACAAGTGGTTGATAAATTTTCCAGAAAAAAGCCTTTCTTTCCAAAGGCTCTCTGTTATTGTACATGAGCCAATTAAAATAAGGCGTTCCTTTAAAATAAGAAGAGGTTAATGTAACCGGGTTGTCGGCAAAATCTGCAGAAAAATAAAAGAAACGATAATCCCTGTTAATGTGTACGGTTATAGCGGGAAAAATAGTGGGTATACCATATTTAGCCAATTCTTTTTTACCCTTTTCATTTACGTCAATGGAAAATGTAGCCAAAACATGATTGAATGAAGTATCTGGCTGTATAATATCAAACCAAAAGGAGTAAAAGGTTTTTTTTGGTAAGCCATAATGATATTGACCCTCCTCCGATGAATTCAGATAAGGAAGTTCTTTTCGTAAATGGTTTTTGTTTTCTAATATTACCACCCTGTCATCTGAGTTAACAAAGGCAATACCACTTTTCAAAAATGGCCAGGCGCCCTTATGCTGGTTTTTATAATTTTTTACAAGCCATGAAGGAAGCTCCTTATTTTTAGTTGTATCGAAAGAATTAAAATAACGACCAATCCATCCCGTCCATTTGATTCCGAAACTAATTTCATAATCGCTGCGAACCGTAGGTGATGTTGGTGAAGCGAGGCAATTGAATTCTGTTATGATTAATTTATGGTTAGCGCGCATTTGTTGTAAAAAATAGAGGTCCTGTCTGCTCATTCCCCCATATACCGTACCAGATCTTTCTTTGTCATCACCCTCCTGGTACCACTCATTCTTATAAATGCCATAAGCGTCTGTAATATAAGCGGCATCAGCATCAATGCTCAACTGGTCCAGTCGCGCGGTATTGAAGCGCTCCAGTCCTTTTAGTTGAAATTTTTCTTTAGCAAGAGGAAAGAAACCGAAATAATCATTTTTATGATCATACAGGGCGGTCTCTGTTTTAGAAAACTTTTCCTGGTTCAATACCCAGTTAAATGAAACATGTTCCTGCCCTTTGTTTGTTAAAACAGTTTTATCAATTATGGCCACTACCAGTTTTCTTTTGTCTGTACATAGCCAAATAATGAACATCCAAACGGGAAGCAGGAGCAGGATGAGAATAATGGCTCTGAGAAAGGAGCCAATACTTATTTTTAAAAACGCTGAAGCCATCCGATGCTGATTTGATATTGATTACCCTTGGTTTGTGGACGGTATTCCTGGTTATACCAGCTTGCGTCCATTGTAAGAACGCTGAACTTCGCAATCTTACGTTTGAAAACGATGCCCGCTTTATAGGATATCAGCCTGAGTGTATTATCCAGTTGTATAGCGTTTAGCCGGTCATCAGGAGAAATACCATATCCAATGGTGGCGCCAATCAGATCATCGGCACTACCGTAATAATATCGTGCAGAAAGACTATAAGAGGCAGAAACTGTTTTAGTAAAATTGCTTGGTGTAAGATAGGTTCGGCCACTCAACAACCAGCTTTTATAGTATTTACCCAGAGAAGCGGTATAAATTAATGTGGGATCTCCGGAAAATTTCAGATAACGCAAACCCAGTTCTCCTTCAAAACTTTTTGGCAGATTGGCATATAAAGAAAATCCTCCGCGCCATTGGGGGAAAACGCCTACATTATCAGAATAGCCGGCACTTATATAACTGTAAAAGGTTTTTGAAATCCTGGGATAGGCATCTATCTCATATTGAACACCGTTTTCTTTAAAACGATTAGCGAAATTAATTCGGCCGGTAACAGAGCCAATGCCTGTTGTTCTTGTATAGTCGACGCCGGCCAGGTGCCATGGGTCACTGAACTGTTTATCAAAATACACATAATCATACGTGATACCGATCTTGTTTTTGGAAGTAGATTCTTTGATCCTGTTTGCCATAGAACGGGCCTCGCTGTTATTCCTGTTTAATTTGAGCGCCTGTTCCACAGCCGCCTGTGCCTCTTTGTACCTGCGCATGGTATTTAATATTTTGGCTTTGCGAACCCATAAATTTTCTGACCCGGGATGGTATTTTATAGCAGCCTCTGTAACCAGTAATGCTTCTGGATAATCATCATTCCAGTATTCCAGATCGGCCAGCGCGGAAGAAGCGTCTTCATAGTCCGGCTTTGTTTTCAATACGTTATTAAAATAATAACGGGCACTGTCATACTCTTTGGACCAGCTATAAATCCTGCCCAGAAATATTTTAATGTCGGCATAATCAGGACTGATCTTTAGTGCCTTGTATAAATAGGCTTTTGCTGTAGGATAATCATTCTGGTCGAAAGCTGCTTTTCTGGCTTCCCTAAGGAGCCCGTCAGATGTGGTATCCTGCCCTGATAGGGAGGTAACAATCAATAAAGAAAAAAACAGGAAGAAAGCGGCGCCAATTTTTTTTTCAGTGAGCATACAATTGTGGGTGTGGTTTGTGAAACGAATGTATTTGATGCCAGAATTTAACCATCCGGTGTACTTATGCCCCCCTGTTCATCAATCGCTTAACGCGGATAGCCAATTCGTTCAGGCTAAAGGGTTTGGTAATATAATCATCAGCCCCGAGTTCAAACGCTTCCATCACTACTTTTTCCTGCTCCATCGCAGAAAGAATAATGATTGGAATTTTTTTAATTATATTTTTTCTGACAAATGATATGATTTCCAAACCGGAGGCATACGGCATCATGATATCGGTAACAATGAGATCAGGAACGTCTTTTTCAAGCTGCTCTAATGCCTGCCTGCCATCTGATGCGGAGATGATTTCATACCCCTCCTTCTTAAGTTTTAGCTCAATGGTCTTAAGTAACATGGGTTCATCTTCAGCAACTAAAATCTTCATAGAGGAATACTGTATTTATTCGAAAATAATTCATTTTATCCGTTTTATGTATGCCCATTTTTGATATTGTCGAGTTCTTTCCGGAGCGCTTTTTGCAATGCAGAGAACAATTCGGTAGCCTCTTGAACAAGTTCTGGTATCTTTTCTGTATTGGCCATATGTCTTGCATTTGATTCGATAGTGGCCAGTATTGCTGCCAGTTTGGTTGACTGTAACATACCCGCTGCGCCTTTTACCTTGTGTGCTTTTTTATACAAAGCATCCCAATCTTTGTTTGCTGCCAATGGGGCCAGTTCTTTAAAATCTGTGGGCGTATTATCGAGGAAAAATTCTACTACTTCAATTAAATAGTTATCATCATCCAGCTCCCTAATTAGAGAGAGATCGAATAATGCTTCTTTTTCATTTTTTTGCTGAACCTGATCCGCGGGTGATTCCGTTGTGTTGTATAATAAGCGTATCATCCGAGAATACAGATCATTAAAATCAAAAGGTTTAATCATGAAATCGTTCATACCTACCGAATAGCTTCTTTCCTGGTCTTCTTTTAGTGCGGTAGCAGTCATGGCCACGATAGGTGTTTGCAAATTCATCTGTTCGCGGAGATAAATGGTTGTTTCATAACCATCCATTACCGGCATCTGAAGGTCCATGATGATGAGGTCATAGGGCGGATTCTTTTCGCAAAGTTTAATGGCCTCTTTACCATTGGAGGCGAGATCTACAGAAATATTTACTTTTTTTAATACAAAATCAATCAGCCGCTGATTTACCTGATTATCTTCAACTACCAGGATTCGTTTTCCGGCCAGTCTTTCCGCATAATCGCTTTGAGAGGACACTATATCCTGGTTCTGTGAAATGCCGAATGAAAGATGAAAAGTAAAAACGGAACCCTCCCCATGGTTGCTTTTAACTGAAATGGCCCCCCCCTGTAATTCAATCAGCCCTTTGCTGATGGTGAGCCCCAGTCCTGCTCCCCCATAGCCACTGGAAATATTTTTACCAGCCTGGGCGAAGCTTTCAAAAATAGTATTGAGTTTGTCTTTGGGGATACCAATACCGGTATCAGACAATGAAAAAAGCATGTCTGTAAACTTCTCCAATTTTTCGTTTACCTCAACCAGCAGATCGATATGACCGGAATCGGTAAATTTTATCGCATTATCAATCAGGTTTGTGAGAATCTGTTTTAACCGGAACGCATCACCCTTCACAAATTGCGGAACACCTTCTCCAATGCTGAGATGGAAGGAAAGACCCTTATTTTTCAAAGGATGCTCAAAATATTTTTTTACCTCATTCAGTAATTCAACCAGGTCAAAAGCAAAATTGTCGAAAGTAAGCTTTCCAGCTTTTAGATTTGAGAAGTCCAGTACATTATTTACAATAACCACCAGGTTATTCAGGGATTTACTAATGATAGCAGTGAATTTTTTCTGTTCTTCAGAAAGATGGGTTTCCAGTAAAAGTTTGGTCATACCCTGTATCCCGTTCATGGGGGTTCGTATTTCATGACTCATATTAGCCAGGAACTGTTCCTGTATCTGTTGTGCCGATTCTGCTTTTTGCAGGGCAAGCCTGCTTTGCTCGCGCATAACTGCTTCATGCGTAATATCAGAGGCAATACCGCTTACACCCAACAGTACTTTGTCTGGGCTTAACAGTGGGAACTTCAATAAAAGCAGGTTTTTGCTTCCACTGGCGGTATGGATAATTTCTTCGCTTTCAATGGGTTTAAGTGAAGCCAGTACTTCTTCATCGTTTTTTTTATAATGATCTGCCTGTTCTTTCAGGTTAAAATCATAGTCGGTCCTGCCTATTACCATCTCTTCTGTAACATTAAAAAATGTTTTAAATTTTTTATTGATCATTACATAACGTCCATTCAGATCCTTAATATAGATCAGGGCGGTAGAGTTATCCAGGATGGCATTGAGCCGGTATTCATTTTCTTTTCTGCTGGCTTCTGATTGATTCAATTCCTGCGCAACTAATTTTTTTTCAGTAATATCTTTGGTCATACACTGAAATCCGGTTACCCGGCCCCGATCAAATATTAATTGAGCGGATTGCTCAACCCATTTGCTCATACCGGATTTGGTCCGGATCAGTATTTCGAGAGTAGTTGCGGCTAATTTATTCTTATATTGATTTATATAAAAACGCAAAATAGCTTCTTTCCCCCCAGGATCCAGCAGCATAGAAAAATGTTGGCCGGAAAGTTCTTCTAATGTATAACCGGTTAAATTGGTTATCTGGTTATTGGCAAAAGTAATCAGGCCATTTATATCGGTAGTGTACATAACCACACCCGCATTTTCGGTAATACTTCTGTATTTCAACTCGCTAACCGCAATAGCCTCTTCATTTTTTTTCTGTAAGTGAATATCCCTGTTTAATAAGAATAAGATAACGAGCCCCAAAAAGAAGGCAAATACACCCCCTATCAATGCGGTATAAATGCTGTTATGATAACTGGCTTCATTTTGCAGCATACGGTTGGTTAATAAGGCCTTTGTTGTTTCTCTGATGGAACCCAGTAATATTTTAATGGAACGGGAGATTTGCTGACCCTTTCCCTGGGGGCTCATTCGTTTTAGCAGTTCCTCATTACTCAGACTTCCGGATAAAAATTCTTTCTGATAAACCTCTTTTTCAAAACATAACTGCTGTAATTTTTGAAGATTGTATTGGAGAATACGATTATCGGCAGTTAGTTTTTGGAGGTCGGCAACTGATTGGTTTAAAAAAAATTGAAGCTGGTAAACCCTTGTTACCCAGTCCGAATCTTTGGTAAGGGCAAAAGCCGTGGCGGCAGTTTCAGCCTCGGAGAGCAGGATGCCAATGGTATCTATTTTTTTGATGGTTTGATTGGAAAGATCAACCCAGTTACGGGTATTTTTTTGCTGTTCCGTTTGTTTGTATACAACCGACAAAAATAAAATAAGCGCCACCAAAGCGAAACCGAAAATCCAGGGAATTTTGTGGTCCATGATTTGTGGGCGGAAAGAATTATTATTTCTCATCTTGTTTAATAAAGGGTAAACGCATGGAATCTATCTGCATAATTTTTTCTCCAGTTCTTCGAGAGATACACCTTTGGTTTCGGGTACACTGGTAAATACCCAAACCAATTGTAGTACCATCATTCCCGCGAAAAACGCGAAAATGGGCCATGGGTTATCTTTGAATATACCATCATCTTTGTCTAAGAAAACAGGTGTGACCAACGTAATCAAAGCGGCAAATACCCAATGTACGCTGGCGCCGAAAGCCTGTCCCGCACTCCTGATTTTGTTGGGAAATATTTCCGAGATAAATACCCAGATAACGGCGCCCTGACCAATGGCATGTGCCGCGATAAAAAGTAATAAAAAGCTCATTAAAAAAACCGCACCCGCGTGTACATAAAAAGCCCATGATACCATTGTCAGGCTAAGTATATAACCGAAGGATCCAATCATTAACAAGGTTTTTCTGCCAAGCCGGTCAATTAAATATAAACCTACAAAAGTGAATATAAGGTTGGTGCCGCCAATAGCGATGGAATTGAATAAGGATTCTTTTGCGGCGAGGCCCGCTTTTTCTAAAATTTCAGGCGCATAGTATAAAATGAAATTGATGCCGGATACCTGGTTAAAAAACGCGATCATGAAAGCGAGCCAGATAATTTTTTTGTGTTTGAGGCTGAAAAAAGACAAGGCTTTCACCATACCGATTTGCTGCACGTTGCCGCGCAGGATTGTAGCTATTTCTGCATCCACATCGGTAACGCCAATTTGTACTAAAACGGTTTTAGCGGCAACCAAATCGTTCTTTTTGGTGATCAGCCACCTGGGACTTTCGGAAATACCGAATACCAATGCAGTATATAGTACAGCCGGCAGCGCCAATACACCGAGCATCCAGCGCCAGTCGTTCATGCCGCCTACGCCCTGTAAAAAATAGTTAGAAAGAAAGGCGATTAAAATGCCAAATACAATATTGAATTGATACAATGCCCCCAGTCGTCCCCGGGTTACCGGTGTAGAAATTTCAGAAATATAGATGGGCGCCACAACGGATGATACGCCAATTCCAATACCGCCCATGAAGCGGAAGAAAGAAAAAACATAGGCATTGCCCGCGAGTGCGGATCCAAAGGCGGAGACGGCAAACAGTATCCCAACCCATAATAAAACCGTTTTTCTACCATATTTTTCTGTGGGTATGCCACCAAACATGGCGCCGATAACCGTTCCCCAGAGCGCCATCGACATAATAAAAAATCCATGAAAAAGTGGGGAGGTATGCCATAATTCCTTGATGGGCTGATTGGCGCCGGAGATTACTACGGTATCAAATCCAAAAATAAAACCGGCGAGCGCCACAACAATTGACCAACGCAGTAGTTTGTTTTGATTCATTTGCAATCTTATTTGGTATAGAAAGATAAGCAAAGAGTGGGAATCCCAGAAGAATATCGATGTTCAACATTCATCATTCAAAGAGCTTCTCCGCTCTTTCCAGATCTTCCGGCGTATCTATCTCAATACCCATATAATGGGTTACCACCATTTTTAAAGGGATACCATTTTCAAGATACCGCAGGCATTCAATTTTTTCGGCTTTTTCTAGTGGTGTCATTTCCCAGTTGGTGAAATTGAGAAGGGCCTGTTTACGAAAAGCGTATACGCCGATATGTTCATAATAAACAGTAGTGTTTTCTTTGCTCCTGGGATAGGGAATCACACTGCGCGAGAACATCAGTGAAAACATATTTTTATCAACGGCTACTTTTACATAGTTGGGATCATCGATGAGGGATTGATTGGTCATTACCTGCATCAACGATGCTACCTGAATTTTTTTTCCTGCTTCACCTTCAAATACCCGTAATAATTTTTCAAGAGGATCGCGTTTTACAAAAGGTTCATCACCCTGTACATTTACAACAATATCTACCTGCATAGCTGCTACGGCTTCTGCAATCCGGTCGCTGCCGCTTTCATGATTTTTTGTACTCATCAGGGCTTTGCCACCATGATGGGTGATTTCCTGAAAAATGAGATCACTATCCGTTACAACATACACCTCATCAAACAATCCGGTTGCCACCGTATTATCATACGTGTGCAGTATTACTGTTTTAGAGCCAAGTATTTGCATCAGCTTGGCCGGAAACCGGGTAGCCGCATACCTTGCCGGTATCATCGCTATTTTCTTCATTAAGCGTATTTGATGCAAAGATGCACCTTTCTTTATTTAATAATCTGTCTTCACCCTGCCATCGAATGGAATGTTTAACTGGAAGGGCAGGCTTTCATCTTTGGTATTATCCAATACATCCAGTCCGTATTGTATCTGTTCAATAGGCGTGTAATTAAATGTTCCGAAGAGCCGGTCCCAGACAGAAAAAATATTTCCATAATTGCTATCGGTCTGTGGGCGCTTATAATGGTGGTGTACTTTATGCATATTGGGAGATACTATCAGCCAACTAAGTGTATTATCCAGCCATAAGGGTAAACGGATATTGGCGTGGTTAAACTGGGTGAGTACCACACTCAGGCTCTGGTACATCATTACCAGCCACATAGGCGCACCGCAAATGATCACACCAATAATGGTGAAAACGGCACGGAATACACTTTCACCGGGATGATGGCGGTTGGCTGTGGTAGTGTCTACATGTGTGTCTGCATGATGTACCATATGAAATTTCCACATCCATTTTATTTTGTGTTCAATCAGGTGGATGCTGTAAGCACCTACCAGATCGAGCAGTAATAAACCAACGATCATGAATATCCATAGCGGCATATTTACCAGTTGCAGCAGACCAAATTTGTTGGCCACCACATAATCGCTTGTTCTAACAACGAACAGTGCAAAGGAAAAATTGATGATGATGGTAGTAAGGGTAAAGAAGATATTAATGGAAGCGTGTTTCCATTTGTTATAGGTAAATCCAAACAAAGGAATGGCTCCTTCTATCAGCCAGAAAAAAGTAATGCCACCGGCCAGTATTAATGCACGGTGCAGACTCGGGATATGTTCAAAATAATGAATGATGTTTTCTATCATGGCAGCAATCGGTTTGTATGGTCAATGTACAAACAATTACGGACGCGGAAAAAAGAAAGCCGCAGATTTACTGTTTAAATGAACAGTAAAAATCTGCGGCTAAAAATTATTGGTTATACGGATTAATTATTCAGCATCAATGGCATTACCAGCATCAGCAGCTCCTCTCCTTCTGCCTGTTCGGTAGGTTTAATTAAACCGGCCTTGGTAGGGGTTGAAAGTTCCAGTTTCACATTTTCTGTATCTGCCGCATTCAGCATTTCAATCAGGAATTTGGCGTTGAAGGCAATCTGCAGATCTTCTCCATCATACTGGCAGTTCATGCGCTCATTACCTTCAAAACTGAAGTCCACATCCTGTGCGGCCATTTGTAACTCGCTGCCTGTTATATTCAGTGCCACCTGGTTAGTGCTTTTATTACTAAACACATTTACGCGGCGTAATGCATTCTGAAAATCGCCTTTGTTTACGATAAGTGAGTATGGATTGTCGGCAGGGATAACCACTTTATAATCCGGGAAACGGGCATCTATCAGTCTACAGATCATTTGGGTAGAACCATGACTTACGAAGAGATGGTTGCTGTTATAACTGATGGTCAGCTCATCTTCATTATCGGGAAGCGCATTCTTTAAAAGGTTCAACGGTTTTTTAGGAACGATGAAGGAATCTGTTTTTGCGCCTTTGGTATCGGTTCTTTTATAACGGACCAAACGGTGCGCATCGGTTGCCACAAACTGAACACTATCATTCGTTAATTCGAAGAATACGCCTGTCATAGCCGGGCGAAGATCATCATTGCTTACCGCAAAAAGGGTTTTGTTAATACCTGTAAGCAAAGCATGGCTGCTCATGGTAAAACCGGTGGTATCATCCGCTGCGGGTTCTTTCGGAAAGTTATCAGGATTTTCCCCCATCACTTTATACTTACCGTTATCGCTGGTGATCTCAACGGCAAAGTTCTTATCAATATTAAAGGTGAGTGGCTGATCGGCAATATTTTTTAATGAATCGAGCAAAATCTTGGCGGGGATACACACTTTGCCATTGGTTTTGCTTTCCACATCCATTTGCACCCGCATAACGGTTTCCAGATCAGTGGCAATCACGTTTAATTTTTTGTCTTGTATCTCAAATAGAAAGTCCTCCAGTATCGGTAATACTGTATTCGCATTGATTACACCGCTGATCTGCTGCAGGTGTTTTAAGAGGGAAGAGGACGAAACAATAAATTTCATTCTGCAAAATTTAGGTTGCAACAAACCTAACGTAAAATGTTAATATTACGTAACAGAATATCGGTGGATAATTGTTAAATAGCGGAATGTTAATGAGTTGTGGATTGGAAGATCAGAGATTACTGATCAATTCCTGAAATTTTATGCGGTTAACCGGTTTGATAATATAATCGGAAACAGATTTGTATTCCTTCGATTTCCGGATATCATTATCATCAATAGAGGAACTTACCATGTACACCACTATTTGCTTGGGCAGGTTGGAGCTAACGGCATTGTATTCTTCCAGAAACTCCCAGCCATTCATTACCGGCATATTGATATCTAAAAAAATAACATCCGGCAGGGCTTCCGGATGAAGTTTTCCTTCTTCTTTCAAATAGGAAATAGCCTCCTTTCCGTTGTAGAAAGATTGAATCTGTTTGGCCATACCAGTCGATTCGAGAATCTTTCTTGCGGTAAACTGGTAGATATTGTCATCATCTATCAGGCAAACATTATGTTGCAGGGCAAACGCATCTAAATTTTAGGGAAGGGATGCGATAATTGAAGAAAATACGTTTATAGGGATAAAAGCATATGAACGGGATACTTCCTTTCTTCGATGATTTAAAGGATCCGAGAGTAGAGC
>JALNZE010000052.1 GCA_023229465.1 Chitinophagaceae bacterium | reverse complement strand
CACCTGATGTACCCTACAGGGATATTAAAAATCATGGATTCTACGGGTTATCTGAGTTTTCTAACGAACCAAGCCATCATGTTCCATATCTGTATAGTTACCTGGGCAAGCCATGGCAAACGGCAGACAAGGTAAACCACATTCTTACCAAGTTTTTTAATAACAAACCAAATGGCTTGTGTGGTAACGATGATTGCGGACAACTCAGTGCATGGTATGTGCTGAGTTCAATTGGTTTTTATCCTGTAAACCCTGCAAATGGTGAATACGTTTTTGGTAGCCCTCTTGCTAATAAATCAGAATTTAAGCTAAGCAACGGAAGATACTTTGTTGTCAAAGCTGAAAACTTGAGTAAGCAAAATATCTACATCCAAAAGGCAAAACTGAATGGAATCCCCTATACGAGGTCATTCATCAAACATTCAGATATTATGAAAGGCGGAGAGTTAGTGTTTTACATGGGTAACAAACCCTCTGAAACCTGGGGAACCAAGGCAGAAGATATGCCGGGGAAATAATGTAATTATTGACAAAAAATAAGAAAATGAAAATAGTAGTTTTGATATTCACGTTGCTATGCAGCACAATGCTGAAAGCACAGGTGGTTCCTTTTTATTCAGGTACGAATGACAAATATGGGTATAAAGACGCAAAAGGTAAAGTTATAGTCGCACCTAAATATGATTTGGCATACTCCATAGAGGACGGAATGGCTGCTGTCAGACTAAATGGAAAGTATGGATACGTGGACCAAAAAGGCAGGGAGATAATTTCTCCAAAGTACGATAATACCTGGAAATTTATTGGCGGATTTGCGGCAGTGAAGAAAGGTGATAAATATGGATTCATTGATAAAGAAGGGAAAGAGGTTATCGCTCCCATCTATGAAAACGCCTACAACTACCATGGTTCGTGCTGTTACAAAGGTTTGGCGCATGTAAAGCAAAACGGGAAATGGAAGATTATTACACTATAGAAAATGAAAACTCCACCGCGCATTTTATTAATTATCCTTTTGACTGTAACCTCTTTGATTTTAGTACATCAAAAAGAGTTATATGCTCAATCCAGCTTCAATTATATGCCAGCAAAAATTGGTTGGCATGAAGCAGTTTATGACGACAACAAAAAGGAACCAAAGTTGGTTCCCTGGACTACCTGGGACAATGCACTTGAAAGGGAAATGAACTGGTATTTAAAAGCTCCGGTAAACGAACATGGTTATCCTTCCTATGTTTACATCACTTTTATGGATGAGAATTATCAACCATACAGGAATGATTTTATTCCTGCCACACAAAATGGGATGGGTATTATCTCTTACCTGAAATATTGGGACTATAAAGGGAGAACCGATACAAAGGTGCTTGAAGTTGCAAAAAAGATGGGAGATTATCTCGTAAAGGAAGCAAATACTGCAAATGAGGGTGTTTATCCCAATTTCACACGGTCTACAGGTATAATCACCGATTTTCCATTGAAACAAAGTGCCCAAAATGATGCCGATTACGGAAAAGATGTGATTGAACCGGATAAAGGCGGTATTGCAGGTTTTGCTCTTTTAGAGCTATTTAAAGTGACAAAAGATAAAAGCTTCTTCGATCAGGCGATCCATAATGCCCGGATTTTGGTGAAAAATATGCGAAAGGGGGATGCACTTCATTCTCCCTGGCCCTTTCGGGTAGATGCAGTTAGTGGTAAATATTGGGGCGAACGAAGTGGTGATATGGTATATATATTACGCCTGTTTGATACATTGATTGATATGGGATATCGCGAATTTGGGAATTCCCGCGATGAATTATGGGGATGGATAAGAAACTGCCAGTTGAAAGCTCCTGATGACAGGGATAAGTGTTTGTGGGTTCAGTTCTTCGAAGATCAGTCAAATGAAGATAATAGAAATGCCTGGGCTCCGCTGAACATGGCCCGCTACCTGATTGAAAAGAAAGAAACGCTCGATCCCCTTTGGAAAGAGCACGCAGAGTTATGCATCCAATTTGCAGTGAAGAATTTTGGGATGGAACGTCCGGGCGGAGTCATTTGTGTCGGCGAACAAGATACAGACAAACGGGCATGGGGAGGTATCAATTCTACATTTGGAGCGGTGGCAGCAATGTTCTACGCCGCAGGTGGAGGAGAAAAGTACAGGGAAATGGCATTCAGAAACTTATCATGGATGACTTATTTTATCCGCGAAGATGGCATTGTATGTGACCAGACCGGGGAATGGCACTGGCTGAGAGAAGGAGGATGGCAGGAAGATTGCCATACAGACGTGATTCATAATTTTATGGACGCGATAAAAGCTGTTCCTGAATGGGCTGTGGCTAAAGAGCCTGACGGCAAAGTTCAGGCAGAAGTAAAAGACTATTTTCCAAAACCCAAAAATGGTGACATATACGTAATTGCTCACCGGGGTGCACACATTGGTATACCGGAGAATTCACTGGCAGCATTTCAAAAAGCGATAGATCTGGATTGCGACTTTGTTGAGATTGATACAAGAGCCACTAAAGATGGAAGAATAGTAAGTGTACACAACGCTACAATTGATCAGTATGTAGTTGGAAAAACAGGGAAGGTTAAAGATTTTACGCTGGCAGAACTGAAGCAGTTGGATATCGGAGAAAAAACCGGATTGGAATGGAAGAATACACGCATCCCTGCAATTGAGGACATATTGCAGTTATGTCGCGGCCAAATTGGCATTTACCTCGATCTTAAAGAACCTTTAGTTCCGGAATTGATCCAGATCATTAATAAATATGATATGGAGCGTAATATTATCTGGTATATTCCCGCATCACACATGGATTTAATTAAAGAGTTGGAAAAACTTTGCTATAAATGCTTACCAATGCCCGATCCTGGAGAAGAAAAGAATATCAAAGAAGTAGAAAGACAGGTTCAACCACGGGTAATTGCAAGTGATATGCGTAATTTGAGTGAAAGCTTTGTAAAAACTGCCCATACCAATAACGCAAAGGTTTTTGTTGATGAAGAAAAAGGAACAAAGGAGGAATGGGAACAAATTATTAATTGGGGCACTGATGGGATTCAGACTGACAATCCGGCTGCCTTAATTGAATTTTTAAAAAATAGGAAAAAATGAATTAGTAGTTTCAATTATTTTT
>JALNZE010000009.1 GCA_023229465.1 Chitinophagaceae bacterium | reverse complement strand
AAATCTACCGCCAACTTCCTTTTTGTTTCCTGGCTGTCTTTGCTGCCTCGCTTTTTTATCATTATCATCTCATAAAGATACAAAATAAATTTTAATGTATCACTAAATTATGCTCTCATTAATAATTGGACTTCCACATAAATATTTTCAAAAGTTTGCTTTTCACCATTTGCTGATTCAGAGCCTAATAACTCCTTATATTTTTTTGATTCAGGAAAACCATTTCCCTTTTCGTTCATCGGGCTGGCATCCCAAATAATCATCTTCATTTCTTCTAAGTCATCAAGAACGGACTTTATATCCTTTGTAAATTCTAAATCACTTGGTTCTTTACCTAATTTTTCTTTAATGAATCTCTTTAATTCTGTTCCGGTTCTGCTGTTATATCGCAGATAAATTTCTTCCAGTATAAAGTATTGTAAATTTTCCATGTGTCAACTATAAAATAAATGTCAAGCCATTAATGTCTGTGTCCCCGCTGTAGCCTTTCTTCTCAGTCAATAATTAATTTGTTTTTTTGATTGTCAATTTTATAAGAAGGCAATTTCTTTAATGCACTTTGTCCCAAAAGAAGGGGGCTATTAAGGTTATTTGAAATTGAAGTCCTTACATCTTTAATTTCAATGTCACCAATTTTCAAAGTTTTCAAATTAAATACATTACTTTTTGCAGTTGAGCCATCTGCAAACTTGTACGTTTCGGTTCCTATAAAATCTGATTCGTTTATTGTACCTGCTCGATAAAGAACTAAAAAAACATCTGGACTTATGGAGACGTCTGAAGCTCCCAAATCCAAAGTAAAATTTAAAGACATTACGCCGTTTAAATTCACGGGCAATTTATACACTCCATTTTCAAATGTCAAATCGATACTGTTCTTTTCATCAACAGATTTCCATGTGCCTGCCAAAAATTTGTCATGGTATTCTTGAAGTTTTTCTGTAGTTTGACGTAAAACTATTCTAAGACCAATTTCTTCTTCCTTGCTACTAGTATTTTTTGTACGCTTAAATATGTCTATCATCAGTGTTATAAACCTATGATTTAGGTCCGATTCAAAAAAATAAACATTAGCGCCTTGGTATATGTTTTTGCCACCCGTCTCATCTAGTTTTGTTGCATAAAAGATAGAATCAATATTGTCCACCTTTTGATGAATTTTCTTAATACTAAGATCACTATATTTTGGCTGGAATTTTAAAAAAGCATTGTTGTCATTAATAGAAGAAAGAATCGTTTCTAAAGATTGAACAAATTTTGAGGATTCGTATTTATCCTTGGAATATAGGTATTCCATTTCTATTTCTAAATTTGAAAGTATGTCATTCACATATAAGAATTCATAGTATGTGTTTTCACAATAATTAAATATCAAATTATTAAAACTATATCTATATACACTTGAAACTCTATCTAATTTTCTGAGTTCACCCTTAGTATTCAGAATTTTATCATATTCATTTCTCGACTCAAGTAGGGCAGTACCTACTTTGATGCGAGTCAAGTCAGATATTTTTAGTTGGCTGGAGGCATTACTTGCACAAAGAAATAAAATTATAATGAAGCAATTTCTCATAATGTATTTATTCGGTTAAATTAAGGGTATACAATTTTAAGAACTTTTGCGAACAGGTCTTTTGGTATGATATCAACAATATAGCTTTCGTCTTCGTCTGCCATTTCAAATGTTCGAATGTTGATACAGCCATGTGAATAGTCCATTAAAATTTGCTTGGCTATGTCAGTATCTTTTAATTTGTCAACCCACGATTCTATTTCATTTTTGCCAGGTTCGTCCGTCAATTCAGCATAAGGAACATTATTGAATTTAAAAATCTCAAAAAGTGGTGCCATAAAAAATGGTTTTAAAATTAAATGCTGACAATATGTTTTTAACTTATAGTCATGGCAATTCATATGATTATTTATGACAGGAATCCCATATCTCCCAAACAACCAACCCAATCGCACCAGCAGCAACGGCCCATGTCGCCCACATCAAATATCGAGTCCGAATCGCTAAACGTTTCGTCCATTCCGCAAGATTACCGGCTGTTGTTTCCATTCTACCATCGTAAAGTTGACGATTAGTTTCTTTTTCTTGCTTACGTTTGTACTCTCCGACATATCCGCCATTTGCAAGAAATAACTGGCCATTAAAATTTCTTCTGATATTCATGTTGTGCCCAGCTTCCCTATTTATTATATATGTTTTTCTATTGGCTTCACCTTCCATGAAATCAATATAGCCGTCCTTGTGGAGTTTATTTAAAATCATTTTTAAGTAATGCTCATCCTTTTCCGGTAAAACATTTTCTTTAAAAAAATCTTCTTTAACGTCCAAATAATCTCTATCGTGAAGTAATTTTTCGAGAACGTAGTTCAATTGTTCAAATGGTGTCTTGCTTTCCATATAATAAAGTTTGTTGTATTGTCCATCCGTGATACGTTAGCCGAAAAACCATATTCGGAAAGTCCATCTGTTTTACCGTCCACTGGGTTGTCCCCCGAATAAAAACGTAAAGCCTGATTAGGCATTACAGCCAACTCTTAAATTTAAGAAAGTTTTGAACACCCTCACTTGCAGATTTTCCCCTTCCTTTCTGATAATCACCCATTTAAAATGATTGTAGTCACTAAAAAAACTTTTGCCAATACAACCCCCTATCCTACCCTGCTCTTTTCAAATAGCCCGGTAATTTTTAAAATATCCTTTTTCGCTTAATGTAAGTTTTCAGTGTTGTAAAATACATACACAAAATAATCCCGCCAGGCAGGTATGCACAGCAATGCCCGATTAAACCATTTGTGGGGGTATCAATAATAAATGAGGGGATATAAATCTACAAAAAAATATGGATGAGCAAAATATTTTATTTGATACTTCTTTTTTTAATAACCCGGGCACAAATTCAATACCCAATATCAAAACTTACAAGTGTTTGGATTGTTTCCCCGAACTTTACGCCGCAAAAACAATATGTAATCATTCTTTTTAATCAATAGTCTGTATGTTACTTTCTTCCCTGTTAGACAGGTTTGCCGAGCCGGAAACCCTAAAAATGGCCAAATTAGGCCGCGAATTAAGAGCCAAAGGGGTTGATGTGATTGACCTCAGTTTGGGTGAGCCCGACTTTGATACACCCCGGCATATAAAGGACGCCGCCATTAAAGCCATTAACGACAACTTTAGTCATTATACACCCGTTGCCGGTTTTGCCGACCTGCGCGAAGCCGTTTGCACCAAACTGAAACGCGATAATAACCTGGATTATTTACCCGAAAATATCATCACCTCTACCGGCGCCAAACAAAGTCTGGCCAATGCCATTTTAGCCCTGGTTGATGAAGGTGATGAGGTAATTATACCTACCCCCTACTGGGTTACCTATTCTGAATTGGTAAAAATTGCCCGGGGTAAAGTGGTTGAAATTAGAACCAGTGTAAAAAATGGATTTAAAATAACCCCCGAAGAATTAGCAGCAGCCATCACTCCCCAATCAAAACTGTTCATGTTCTCTTCGCCCTGCAATCCTTCCGGTGCAGTTTATAGTAAAGAAGAACTGGAGGCGCTGGCAGTGGTTTTTAGAAAATATCCTTGCATTACCATCCTGGCTGATGAAATATATGAGTATATCAATTTTGTTGGAAAGCATGAAAGTATCGCGCAGTTTAACGACCTGAAAGACCGTGTGGTATTGATTAATGGATTAAGTAAAGGGTTTGCCATGACTGGCTGGAGACTGGGTTATATGGCCGGCAATACCACCATTACCAAAGCCTGCGAAAAATTGCAGGGCCAGTTTACCAGTGGTACCTGTTCCATTACACAAAAAGCGGCTGTGGCAGCGCTTACAGGCGATCTGCGTCCATCGGAAGAAATGACGGAAGAGTTTACCAGGCGAAGAGAGAAAACCCTGGAACTGGTAAAATCCATCCCCGGTTTTACCTGTTTTGAACCACAGGGCGCCTTCTATGTATTCCCTGATGTAAGCGCTTATTATGGCAAATCAAATGGAAAAGAAATGATTAAAAATGCAGCCGATTTTAGTATGTATTTATTGAATACCGCGCATGTTTCGTCTGTAATGGGTGATGCTTTTGGAGAACCCAATTGCGTGCGTTTTTCATTCGCGAATAGTATGACAAATATCGAAAGAGCCTGGGACAGAATTAAAGAAGCCCTGGCAGCGCTCTCTTAACCGGCCATGAGTGAATCACTGAAATCTGAGATGTTTCGTAACCGCCTGGCTAAAGTATTTAAACACCGCAGCAAGCAGGCTAAGCGAATGCAGCTCTCTTGTTACCGTATCTACGATCATGACCTGACCGAATTCCCGTTCTGCATTGAGTTATATGAAGATAAAGTATACCTGGCCGTATATCTTCGGCGGCATGGCCTGACGGATGAAGACTATGATACCTGGCTGGATAGTTGTTTAGCGATTATTAGTGAAATAACAGGTATTGATATTTCGAAAATGTATGTTAGGCAACGCAAGCGTATGTCGCACCGCGAAGGGCAGTATGAGAAGATAGACACCAAACAGGAATTCTTTACCGTGATAGAAAATGGGCTGAAATTTTTAGTTAATCTAACCGACTATTTAGATACCGGTCTCTTTCTCGATCATCGCATTACCCGAAAAATGGTGAAGGAACAATCTGATAAAAAAAGGGTATTGAATTTATTTTGTTATACCGGCTCTTTCTCGGTGTATGCCGCGGCTGGTGGGGCTTCCAGTGTTACATCGGTTGATTTGTCGAAGACTTATTTGAATTGGGCCGAAGATAATTTTGTGATTAATCATTTAAAAGACAGCACAAAATATCGCTTTGATCATGACGATGTAAAACAGTATTTGAAAACACTGGGGCCTAATAGTTTTGACCTGGTAATTATGGATCCGCCAACTTTTAGTAATAGTAAACGGATGAAAGACTTTCTCGACATCCAACGCGATCATGTTGAATTAATCAATGATGCATTAGCAGCGATTACCGATAAAGGCATTATTTATTTCAGTACAAATTATTCGAAGTTTGTATTGGAGCAGGATCTGATAAAAGCGTCTGAAATAAAAGACATCACCAAAGCCACTACCCCATTCGATTTTGAAGGAAAACTCAAACGCTGGTGCTATCGCATCACCAAATAATTAAACGTTGAATTCGTAATCCCTTTCAACTTTGCAGATGCGTGTTTTATATTTTGCATACCATTTATGCTTACCCAGTGCCTGCGCCATTAGGTGCTCCGAATTTTTTTTCCAGTTTTGAATAGCTTCCAAACTTTCCCAGTACGAAACAGTAATACCCATTTCTTCGCGTGCCGATTCATGCCCTAAATACCCTGGCTGTTCCGCAGCCAAAGCAACCATTCGTTCTGCCATCTGCGCATAACCATCATCGATGGGTGTGCGTTCAGATGTAAAGATAACGGCATAATAAGGCGCGTTTGGTGTAGATGCAATCATAGTCATATCATTGTCTTTTTGAAGTAGCGCATTCCCTAATTATTAATTCTTAATTAAAATGGCTTCCCTAATAAACCGTTCATGCAATTCCAATACCTGCGGGATCAATAATTGCTGTTCATCATTTACAATCACAAAATCACATAAGCGCATTTTAATCTCTGCCGGTATTTGTCTTTTCATCCTGGCAATTACCTCCTCTCTGGTTATGCCATCTCTGCTCATCGCCCTTTTTATCCGAAGGTGTTCGGGAGAAGATACCCCAATCATATAATCAATGCCGATGGCTGAGCCCGATTCAAAAAAAAGGGCGGCTTCCTTAATGGTATAAACGCTTACCTGTTTTGCCGACCATTTTTCGGCGGCGGCTATTGCAAAGGGGTGTACCAGTGCATTCAGCATGTTCAGTTTTAAAGCGTCTTTAAAAACAAGGGCAGCCAGGTATTTTCTGTTTAGTTTGCCGTTGGTAAAAGTATCCGGGCCAAATTTTTCAATCAAAGCTGTACGAAGCCCGGGATCTGTTTCCATGAGTTGCTTGGCGGCGCTGTCGGCATCAAATACAGGTATACCCAATACTTTAAAAATATGGGCCACTGTACTTTTGCCGGATCCTATACCACCTGTCAGACCAATTCGTAGAGCCACTATATAAAATAATTTAGTTCAATTTATATGGTAAGTTATCAAATCTCCTGAATCCTTCAGTCAATTCCATAAAAAAACCGGGTGAATAGATCGCCCGGTTTTATGCAATTAGTTGAAGAGGCTATGCCTGTGGCTTATTCAGCGCGGCAGACCATTCCATACTGATGGTAGATTTTTCAATCTTAAGATAACTGCCCGGGCTTACTTCAAGCTGGAGGGTATTATCTTCATTAATCTTATTGATCGTACCATGGATACCCGCGATGGTTACCGCCTTATCGCCTTTTTGCAGATTCTCAATAAATTTTTTCTGCTCTTTTGCCTTTTTTGCCTGTGGACGAATCATGAACAGCCAGAATACCAGGATGATACCACCCATCAATAATAACTGTACCATACCACCGCCACCGGCGCCAGCCTGTAATAAAATAGAATTTAAATGCAACATGTCAAATGGTTTTTATTTTAAAGATTGTTTACTTTTTTAAGTAAGTACTGTAAAGATAAGTGATAGGTTATGATACTTTGTTCTTAAAATCAACTTTCCTGATCTTTCCGGATTCCAGCATTTCTTTGTGGATATTGTCGAGGATACCATTCACAAACTGGCCGCTTTGCGGCGTACTGTAGTCTTTAGCCAGGTCAATATATTCATTGATCGTAACCTTGGTAGGGATGGTTTCAAAATACAGCAGTTCACAAACGCCCATCCGCATCAGTACCATATCCAGCACCGCAATCCGTTCAGCATCCCAGTTCTTTAGTTTGGGTTTGATTAATTCGGCACAGTATTCCTTTTTTTCCAGTGTAGTGGTGAGTAATGTTTTGGCAAAGTCCCATTTTTCAGGACTTAGCATTTCCTGCAGGTTATATCCCGCGGGTTTCTGAATAAAGTTGAGCATCAACTGATCCATCATGTCTGCATCATCATCCCAATTGGTAAACAATTCTTCCAAATGGGTGATGAACGATTCATTGGGTAACATCAACTGTACAAAAATAAGTTTGATGATTTCCTTTTCTTTACTCTTCTCCCTGCCCCTGAGTGAGATATATTCTTTGTATTTGTCAGTTTCAGTAAGATTCGTATATATTTTTTTAACCAGGTCCTTATCAATATACTTTTCCGGGGCATCCAGTTCAAGGGCTTTTTGAAAAGAGGCATTTTCCAGTATCTGCCATAAGAACTCGTTGCCGGCTATTTTAATATTTACGTTCAGGTCTTCCCGCGATGGCAGGTTACGGGAAGCCCTTTTTTGGGCGCTGGTTTCGGCATACCTGGCCACTTCTGTTAAAAAATAGAGCAGGTATACAAATAATTCACGGCTTCTGTCCAGTTGTTTCTGTAACTCATCAACCGGGTTTTTAAATGCGATCTGGTTATCTGCAGCCTCTATTATATAGAGTATCTGCATCACTTTCACACGTATATTTCTTCTACTGATCATCTGGTAAGAACTTGTTCAAGGCGGCAAATATATTGTTTAAACAGGCGGGTACAAAATGAATATCGAATGTTGAACACGGAATATTGAATATTGAAGTATTATTTAGGAGGAACTGTATTGAATAGGGAGGTGGAAATACCGCTTTTGACAGTTTATATACTATGCAATTTTGGCACGGTGTAATTCGAAAAACCGGCCCATCTTTGCATGGTTTCTGACAGTCTATGCAGACATTGAAGGAGTTTGGCCTGATTTCTGAAAATTTGACCTGATTCTGCCTTGTGGCATAATAATCGTTGACTGCTAACTGTTATTATTAACTCAATCAATTAAAAACCTATAACGTATGGCAAAAAAACTCAACGTTACTCCTCTGCACGACAGAGTAATTGTTAAGCCTGCCGCTGCTGAAGAAAAAACTGCAGGCGGAATCATTATCCCGGATACTGCAAAAGAGAAACCACAACGTGGAACCGTAGTTGCTGCCGGAACCGGTAAAAAAGATGAGCCTGTAACTGTAAAAGTAGGTGATACTGTATTATATGGTAAATATGCCGGAACTGAAATTACCATTGACGGACAGGATCTGCTGATCATGCGTGAAAGCGATATCCTGGCTATCATCTAAAGTTTGAAACAATTCAGTGTGCGCAGCACACCCCATCATTTTCAAATTCACAAATTTTCAAATTAACGAACTATGTCAAAACAGATTTTCTTCGATATCGAAGCAAGAAATAAAATGAAAAAAGGCGTTGATATCCTTGCCAACGCTGTAAAAGTAACCCTCGGACCCAAAGGCCGTAATGTGGTTATTGAAAAGAAATTTGGCGCTCCCCAGGTAACCAAGGATGGTGTAACCGTAGCCAAAGAAATTGAACTGGATGATCCTATCGAAAACATGGGCGCCCAGATGGTGAAAGAAGTAGCTTCTAAAACCGCGGATATTGCCGGTGATGGTACCACTACCGCCACCGTTCTGGCGCAAAGCATTATCAGCGAAGGTTTGAAAAACGTAGCTGCCGGCGCCAACCCTATGGACCTGAAACGGGGTATTGACAAAGCCGTTGCCAAAGTTATTGAAAGCCTGAAAGCTCAGTCGCAGGCCGTTGGTAACGATTCTAAAAAAATTGAACAGGTGGCTACTATTTCTGCCAATAGCGACAGCGAAATTGGTAAACTGATCGCCGCTGCTATGGCTAAAGTGGGTAAAGAAGGCGTAATCACTGTTGAAGAAGCGAAAGGTACCGATACTACAGTTGATGTGGTAGAAGGTATGCAGTTTGACCGTGGTTATATCTCTCCATACTTCGTAACCAACAGCGAGAAGATGGAAGTAGAACTGCAGAACCCATATATCCTGATCTACGACAAGAAGATCAGCGCTATGAAAGATATCCTTCATATTCTGGAGAAAGTGGCCCAAAGTGGTCGCCCGTTGATGATTATCGCGGAAGACCTGGAAGGAGAAGCGCTGGCAACCTTAGTGGTAAATAAATTGCGTGGTACGCTGAAAGTGGCTGCTGTAAAGGCTCCCGGATTTGGTGATCGCAGAAAAGAAATGCTCACTGATATCGCGATTCTTACCGCGGGTATCGTTGTAAGCGAAGAACAAGGTTTTAAATTAGAGAATGCCGACCTGACTTATTTAGGACAGGCCGCTTCTGTTACTATTGATAAAGACAATACGATTGTTGTGGGCGGTAAAGGTAAAAAAACTGATATCGTTGCGCGTGTCAATCAGATCAAGGCACAGGTTGAAAACACGACTTCTGACTACGATCGTGAAAAATTACAGGAGCGCCTGGCAAAATTAAGCGGTGGTGTAGCTGTATTATATGTAGGCGCCGCCACAGAGGTTGAAATGAAGGAAAAGAAGGACCGTGTTGACGATGCATTACACGCTACAAGGGCCGCTGTTGAAGAAGGTATTGTACCGGGCGGTGGCGTTGCCTATATCCGCGCTGTAGAAAGCCTGGAAAAACTGAAAGGTGCCAATGAAGATGAAACCACCGGTATCCAGATCGTAAAAAGAGCTATTGAAGAACCCTTACGTCAGATCGTTGTAAACAGCGGTATTGAAGGTTCTATCGTGGTTCAGAAGATCAAGGAAGGTAAAGGTGATTTCGGTTTCAATGCCCGTACAGAAGTATATGAAAACCTGTTTAAAGCAGGTGTTATCGATCCAACCAAAGTTACCCGCGTAGCTTTGGAAAATGCAGCTTCTATTGCCGCTATGTTGTTAACAACAGAGTGTGTAATTGCTGATAAGCCAAAACCAGAATCAGCACACGCCCATGGCGGAGCGCCTGATATGGGTGGCATGGGTGGCTATTAATCAAATATGGATGAAACCATTGTATACCCATCCCCACTCAACCGAGTGGGGATTTTTTTATCTCTTACTGAAACCCAATACCAGCAGGCATTGAGCCGTTCCATAGGTTAGCATTACCGCAATATCCAACCATACTTCATGGTATACAAACAGGTTAAGCGCCAGTATACTATCCGACAGCACAAATAAGCCGGCACCGGGTATAAAGTATTGGATGGTAAGCTGTTTGGTTGCCGTATGATGTATTGTATTAGTGGCGAATACGGTCATTGCACCGATGATGACCATATAAAGTAGGATGGGCACTTTAAAACTACCCAGTGAATCGCCTGTAAGGTGCATAACTTCTGATGAAAGGATGAGTAGCGCCAAAGCCGCCAACAGCATAGGTTTACCCCTGGAAAGATCCAGCCTCTGCAGCGTAAGAAAATAGAGGCTGTAACAGATATGCGTGCCAATAAAAGCCAGCATTCCTAACAAAAAAAACGATTCGCCTTTTTGGGTAAGCAACAGATCGCCCAGGAAAGCAAAAAATAAACCTGCAAAGGCGGGTAAATTTTTTTGGCGGTTTAGTTTTTTCGCGGAAGCGTACAGGTACAATGCCAGCAAAGGCATTAATAAAAGCTTTGAAAAGGTTCGGGGTTCCTCTTTGCCAAAATAAATAAAGAGGCCATGCATCACCAATAGCAGGGCAAATAAAACAATTCCATGTTTTTTGATTAGTTCCATTTTTATTTATTTGGATGATTTGACCTGCATCTTAACGAAAATTACCGTTTTACATCGAAACATCGCTAAACATTGGTTTTTATAGGCTGAAAAGTGGATTTTATAGCCAATCAACTACTTTTGCGGCATGAAGGGCAATGATGAGGCATCTTTTCTTACCTACTGGGCCGAAAACCGCGAAAAAGAATTAACCAGTAAAAGGCCATTGCTGGTGGGCCTCTCGTCTGGGTTCGCTGTCGGGATATTAATCATCCTGGTATTGCAAACCGGCTGGTACCAACGGGCCAATATGGTGGCTAATACAAGTGTAAGTTCCTTCATATTGCTGATTTGCATCCTGCTTGGCTCTGCTTTTATCGCATTTATTTACCGGAAATTCAGGTGGGAAATGCTGGAACAGCGCTATTTAGAGTTATTGGCTGCTAAGAGAAAACGTGAAAATAGCCATATAAAAGAGGAAGCGAAGCAGCCTTAATTCATAAAATAAAGTCTATATAAATAAAGGGTATGAAAATTTTTCTGAGTTTAGCGCTTATTCTGTCTGTTGTATTTTTGAATTCCTGTAGTAAAACTGATGCCAGTGGTTGCCAGCCGGCCTCAGTTGCTTCCGAAAAAGCACAGATGGTAGCCTATTGTACCTCAAATAGTATTACCTATACGGAACACACTAGTGGATTATTATATGAAATAATTAACCAGGGAAGTGCCGTTTCTGCTACCAGCACTTCAACAGTTTCTGTAGTGTATACCGGAAAATTGTTAAATGGAACCACTTTTGACGCCACGGCTAACCCAATTGCACTTTCTCTTGGTAGTGTGATAGAAGGTTGGAAAATCGGCATCCCTCTGATCAAAAAAGGAGGTCGTATCAAACTAATCATACCCTCTGCACTGGCCTATAGTTGTACCGGTGCCGGAAACAGTATTCCCCCTAATACCCCTATATTTTTTGACGTTACGCTTACCGATGTTAAATAAATCGCTGATAAATTTATTATACTAAAATACCCTACCAGGCCAGATACCGTATTTCATTCGCATTCCCCTATCTTTGCCGCTCTAAAAAATAATAAACCGTTACTAATATGCAACTGAAAGGTTTAGTGAGATTTTTTGCGATTGCTTTGATACTGATATGCCTGTATCAATTGTCATTTACCTGGTTTGTTAAAAGCCATGAAAGTGAAATGGATAAAAAGGCCGAAGCATGGTTGCAGAAGTTCCCCGCTCCCGATGTTAAATACCCGGGCAATAAAGAATTACAGGCTACCTATGCCGATAGCTTAAGCGAGCTAAAAAAAGAAAGACTCAAACGTTTATTGGATAGCACCAAAGACGCGAAACTTGCTTTCGGACTGACTACCTATCGTGATGCCAAGGATAAAGAACTGATGCTGGGCCTTGATTTGCAGGGTGGTATGAGTGTAACGATGGAAGTGGGACTGGACGGCTTACTTAAGTCGCTGGCCAATTATACCAAAGACGTTCAGTTTAACAAGGCCCTTAACCAGGCAGTGGCCAGAAAGGCGAATAGTGGGGCCGATCTGATTACTTTATTCCGTGAGGAACTGAAACTCGTAAACCCCTCTTTAAAGCTGGCGCCATTTTTTGCTTCACGCAGTAACGGTAAAATAAAATTTGATGCGAGTGATGATGCGGTAAGCAGTTACCTGAAAGACCAGGCTAATATTGCCTTTAATACCACTTACCGCATCTTACGTACCCGTATTGACCGTTTTGGTGTGGCTTCGCCAAATATCAACCCCGATCCGGCCAAAGGCATTATCAGTATTGAACTGGCCGGTATTAATGATAAAGAAAGGGTAAGAGCATTCTTACAGTCTACCGCCAACCTCCAGTTTTTTGAAGTATATACTTTTGAAAGCAAGGAACTTCAAAACGGAATTGTTGCAGCCGATAAAGCGGTACAGGAATACCTGGATGGTAATGCGCCTGCCGACACGGTTACAAAAGTAACGGCTGATACCTCAAAAATCGCGGCTACTGTTAATGCAGCCGCTAAAGCGGATACTTCTAAGTCTGCGACTATTTCCGGTTTAACAACTAGTATAACCACTGCTTCCAAAGCAGATTCCACTAAAATAAAAGCGAATCAGAATCCGATCGTTCGTTTGATCCGGTTTACCGAACCCTATACCGGTGCGGACGGGAAAACGCAATACGGCGCTGCTGTAGGGTATATTCCTTCAAAAGATACCGGTACACTGAATGATTACCTGCGGATGGATATCGCTAAAAATAAATTCCCATCCAACCTGGTATTCATGTACGGTAAAGCCGAACTGACTGATCCTAAGTTTAAAGATATCCTGATGTTGTATGCTATCAAAACACTTGACAACGGTCAGGCTGAATTGGGTGGCGAAGGCATCAGCGCTTCACAGGATTATGACGACAGGGGCCGTATTGCCATTAAAATGAATATGGATAAAGCCGGTACCAATATCTGGGCAAAGATGACTGCCCGCAATGTTGGTAAGCCGGTGGCTGTAGTACTTGATAATTTTGTGTACTCTGCTCCCAATGTAAATGAACCTATTACAACCGGTAACTCAAGTATATCCGGCAGTTATACCATTAAAGAGGCCCAGGATCTGGCTGAGATACTGGAGAGTGGTAAACTCCCCGCTCCCGCTAAAATCGTGCAGGAACAACAAGTGGGTCCAACCCTTGGAAGAGAATCTGTAAAAGGCGGTGCCTTGTCTTTCCTGATCGCGTTCATAGTGATCTTCGCTTTAATGCTGTTATATTTTAACACAGGTGGATGGGTGGCCAATATTGCCCTGATACTTAACCTGCTGTTTACCATTGGTATCCTTAGCGCGCTTGGCTTTACACTAACCGCGCCAGGTATTGCCGGCCTGGTACTAACCATTGGCCTGGCTGTGGATACCAACGTAATTATCTTCGAACGTATTAAAGAAGAACTTACCAAAGGCAAGAGTTACCAGAATGCGATTAATGACGGATACAAACGTTCCCTGTCTCCGGTACTGGATGCGCACGTAACTACTCTTTTAACCGCCATTATCCTGGCCTATTTTGGCCTGGGTCCTGTATTGGGCTTTGCTACCACCCAGATTATCGGTATCCTTTTATCGTTGTTCTGCGGAATCCTGGTATCTAGGTTAATAACAGACTGGTACATGAATAAAAACCGTCACTTTGAATATTTTACAGGGATATCTAAAAAAATATTTAAACACGCTTCATTCAAATTTATCGAATACAGAAAGTACGCGTACGGCCTGTCTGTTATCATCGTAATACTGGGTATCAGCACTTATTTCAATGGATTTGATGAGGGAGTTGAATTCTCCGGTGGACGCAGTTATACCATTAAATTTGATAGAGCGGTTAGTCCTGATGATATCAGGGATGAACTGAAAAAAGAGTTTGGTGAATCAGTGATTATCAAAACGGTTGATGTTAAGAACCAGGTAAACATTACTACTTCTTATAAAATCAAAGAAACAGGTAACAATATTGATTCATTGGTGGAGAGTAAACTGTTCAATGGTTTAAAGAACCATTTACCACTGAATATCACCTTTACAGATTTTGATAAGAACTATAAGCAGAGTTCACAAACCGTATTACCTACCATATCCGACGATCTTAAAATGGGTGCGCAAAAAGCAACCATTATCGCGATCATCATGATCTGTCTGTATATTTTCATCCGCTTCCGCGACTGGAGATATTCATTGGGTACGATTGTTTCATTGTTACATGATGTATTGGTAACCCTGATCGTGTTCAGTTATGCCAGGAAATTTGTTCCGTTCCCGTTGGAAATTGACCAGCATTTTATTGCCGCGATACTTACGGTAATCGGTTTCTCTATGAACGACACGGTGATCGTGTATGACCGTATCAGGGAAGACAGCAGATTGATGAAGGGCGCGGATAATGCCTCAGTGATCAACAGGGCCATCAACGAAACCCTGAGCCGTACCATCATGACTTCATTAACGGTATTCCTAACCATCCTGATCCTCTTCATCTTTGGTGGTGAAGTAACCAGGGGTTTTGCCTTTGCCATGTTGATTGGAGTAGTTACAGGTACCTATTCTTCTATCTTTGTAGCAGCCCCAATATTGGTTGATTTTGCAAAGAACAGGGCCTTGGGTAAAGCAGAGGATAAGAAAAAATAAATCAGTTGAATTTTCTATAAAAAAGAGCCTGTAGTATTACTGCAGGCTCTTTTTTTATTTACCGGTGCAAGCAATTATCTTAAATAGTACACATACCTGCTTTCCGGTGGCTGCTAAAGATTTCTTGCAGGCTTGTGAAAACTGGATTACTAAGAATGAACAGATGCCGGAACTATACCGCAAAAGAAGTACCACATCCGCAGGTCTTACTGGCATTCGGATTACTGAAGGTAAATCCCCGGCTGTTTAAACCACCCTGCCAGTCTACTTCCATTCCATACAGGTATAACTGGTGACTCTTATTCATTACACAGGGAATACCCTCGATACTAAAATACGCATCTTCTGCTTCGGGTTTGTCAAAACCTAATACATAGGTCATACCACTGCAACCACCCCCTTTTACGCCCAGCCGTAAATGTTGTGTTGTGTCAAACCCTTCTTCATTCATTAAACGCCTCACTTCAATAATTGCCCCTTCAGTAAGTGTAACGGGTGTTGTAGCTATACTAGTTTCCATAATAGTCAATTCTAAACACAAATTTACACAGAAACCCCTTTACATCTCCATTTCAGGTTTTCGATACCGGAAAAATCAGCAATGACTAAAAAGGCAGGCTTTGGTTCTTTGTCTTATTTTTACCAAAATCTTTACATGCCAGATTCCAATACAATATATATTATCCTGGTTGCCATTATAGTGGCAGGGTTACTTTTTTTCTTTTATTATAGCCCCAAAAAAAGTGATACTGTTGAAAAACAAACCAATACCGCTTCTGTGGCGCTGCAATTACAGGCTTATGAAAGGTTAACCTTGTTGGTTGACCGTATTGCCCTCCCCAACCTGATTAGCCGGTCTAACCATGAGGGCCTTTCCGCGCGTGCCATGCAACTTGTACTAACCAGAACTATCAGGGATGAATTTGATTATAATATCACTCAACAGATTTACATTGCCCCTGAGGCCTGGCAGGCAGTTAGAAACCTGAAAGAGAATAACCTGTTAATCATTAACCAGGTGAGCGCACAGTTGCCACCTGAAGCATCCGGACTTGACCTGAACCGTGCCTTACTGGAATTTTTAATGCAGGATAACAAAGCCAATATGCACGAATTGGTTGGGGAGGTATTGAGTTTTGAAGTGAAGAAGTTATTGTAGGGGTTGGTTGATGGGTTATGTATACTTTAATGATATACTTATGAGTGAGAAAAAATTGGTTACCGACAGTGGAATTGAGATCAGGAGATTGTATACGGAAAGCGATTTGATACCGATTTCCGGCACCCAAAGCAAGCCAGAACTTCCGGGTAAATTTCCTTATACACGTGGTGTTCAGGCTGATATGTATCGGGGCAAACTATGGACTATGCGGCAATATGCCGGCTTCTCTACCGCGGAAGAAAGTAATAAAAGATATCACTATTTATTATCACAGGGTGTGATGGGTTTAAGTGTGGCCTTCGACCTGCCAACACAAATAGGTTATGACAGTGATCATGCTTTATCAGAGGGTGAAGTGGGTAAAGTGGGTGTGGCAATTGACAGCCTGGAGGATATGGAACTGCTTTTTAAAGGGATAACACTTGAACAGGTAAGCACCTCTATGACCATAAATGCAACCGGTTTTATTTTACTTGCTTTTTATGTGGCCCTTGCAAAAAAGCAGGGAGCGGATCTAAAAAAAATAACAGGTACTATTCAGAATGATATCCTAAAGGAATACGCTGCAAGGGGTACTTATATCTATCCCCCAAAACCTTCCATGCGTATTATAACTGATATTTTTGAATGGTGCAGTAAAGAATTGCCTAAGTGGAACACTATCTCCATATCAGGTTATCATATACGCGAAGCAGGTAGTACTGCTGTTCAGGAGATAGCATTTACCTTAAGCAATGGTAAAGCTTATGTACAAGCCGCACTGGCCAAAGGGATGGATATTAATGTATTTGGAAAAAGACTCTCATTCTTTTTCAATGCCCATAATAATCTCTTTGAAGAAGTGGCCAAGTTTAGGGCGGCCCGCAGAATGTGGGCAAACATAATGAAAGACCTGGGAGCCACAGATGAGAAAGCATTGATGCTGCGTTTCCATACGCAAACAGGCGGAGCTACCCTAACCGCGCAGCAACCACTGAATAATATCTGCCGTGTAACTGTACAAACCCTTGCCGCGGTGCTGGGTGGTACACAGAGTTTACATACCAATGGATATGATGAAGCATTGAGTCTGCCTACCGAAGAAGCAGCACGCATTGCCTTGCGTACCCAACAGATTATCGCATTTGAAAGTGGCGCTCCTGATACGGTTGATCCACTCGCGGGAAGTTACTTTGTGGAATCGCTCACCAACGAGGTTGAACAGAAAGCATGGGAACTGGTTGAAAAAATTGATGTGATGGGCGGTAGTGTCAGTGCCATTGAAGCAGGATTCATGCAGGATGAAATCGCGAAAAGCGCCTACGCCTACCAACGCGATATAGAAAACGGCGAAAAAATTATTGTAGGGGTAAATAAATTTACCATCGATA
Source organism: Chitinophagaceae bacterium (assembly GCA_023229465.1). Lineage (GTDB taxonomy): Bacteria > Bacteroidota > Bacteroidia > Chitinophagales > Chitinophagaceae > Sediminibacterium. The sequence goes on along the minus strand of JALNZE010000009.1, from coordinate 119,876 downwards.
AAGAAGCCCCGATTCCGGGCTTCAAAATCGATGATAATATCCGCATTATACAAACAGAAAAACTAAACCGGTTAAAAGCCAAACGCGATAAGCAGAAAGCGGAAAGCTGTTTGCAGGAAATATCATTGGCTGCAAAAGATGGCCGGAATCTTATGCCATTGGTTATTGAAGCTGTTGAACACCATTGCACACTTGGCGAAATAGCCGATATATTGCGTAAACTGTTTGGAGAATATAAATAATTAATTCAATACCACAATCAACGCATAAATCAACCCAGGGAGCCAGAATAACAAGGTTAACAAAAGGCTTAACCAGAATTTTCCATTAAGGCTTCCTTCATGCAGGTAAACCGCCAATGGAGGTAATAGGATAGCCAGAATCACCAATAAAATGGTATTCGTACTGGCTATATCACCCGCTGCTTTCTGGGCCTTAAATGCTTTAACTGCTTTTTTAGCCGCTGCTATCCGCATTTGCCTGTCTACCCTTGATAAACTTTTGAATTCAAGTAGTGCATCAGTAGCAACTGCATCATCAAAAACCACTTCTTTGGAAAGTGTAGAATCCGGTTTACTTTTAGCAACCGGCTCGGTTAATGACAAAGAAGCCATCAGGGTATTACTGCCCAGTAGTACAACGGTTACTAATAAGAGGGTAATTTTTTTCATAAGTTCATTTTGTTTTTGATTAGGTAAAAACCGGTATTTTAACATAGCGGCAACATAAAGGTCGGGGTTAAACCCTATAAATTAATTACACTTTTCAGGGATTAATTTACATAATTCACCTATTTTATAGTCATTATCATGAATAAATAAGTTGTAAAAATATCATTTTACCGGATCGTTTAGTACCGGCTAATTTGTACCTTCCTCCTTCAAACTATGTAAATGAAAAGACTACTATCCTTATGCCTTCTTATTTCTGCAGCAGCTTCTGCGCAAAACCTGCCTGCTAATTACGAACAATTAGTACAAGACGAAACACCCAAAGTGGTTGAATGGAGAAGATACTTTCACCAAAACCCGGAATTATCAAACCGTGAGTACAATACATCCAAAAAAATTCAGGCTCATCTGAAACAATTGGGTATTGAAACTAAAGTAATGGCCGGCACCGGCGTAGTAGGTATCTTAAAAGGCGGTAAACCCGGTCCTGTTGTGGCTTTGCGTGCAGATATGGATGGACTTCCCGTAACGGAAAGAAACGATTTGAGCTTTAAATCCAGGGCTGTTGGAGAATACAATGGTCAGAACGTGGGTGTGATGCATGCCTGCGGTCATGATTCGCATGTGGCTATTTTGATGGGTACCGCGGAAGTATTGTCCAAACTGAAAAATGAAGTGCCAGGTACCGTAGTATTTCTGTTTCAACCCGCGGAAGAAGGCGCTCCCGGAACAGAAGAAGGCGGGGCTCCATTACTGATAAAGGAAGGGGCGCTGGATAACCCTAAAGTAGAGGCTGTTTTTGGGTTGCATATATCTTCCAATCTTGATCTGGGAAAAATCTATTATAAGCCCGAAGCCTTTATGGCATCTTCTGACTGGTTTACCATTAAAGTAAAAGGGAAACAAACACATGGTGCCGCTCCCTGGCAGGGTGTGGACCCTATAGTGGTTAGTACACAGATCATTCAGGGGTTACAAACCATTGTAAGCAGGCAAATGGATCTTACAACAGCGCCGGTAATCATTACCGTTGGAAAAATTACCGCGGGTGTTCGGGCCAATATTATTCCGGAAGAAGCCAATATGGAAGGTACTATCCGCACTTTAGACAGCAAAATGCAGAAAGAAGTGCATGAACGTATTCGTATTACGGCAAAAAATATTGCGGAGGCAGCAGGCGCTACAGCAGAAGTAAACATTGATACCAAAACTTTGGTTACCTATAACGATCCGAAACTGGTGGCACAAACCCTCCCCTCTTTACAGAAAGCCGCCGGAGAAAATAATGTGATACTATATCATTGGACTACCGGTGCAGAAGACTTTTCTTTTTATGGCACAAAAGCCCCTTCTTTCTTTTTTGACCTGGGTGCCAGGGATCCTAAAAAAACTGTTGGTGAATCTTTCGCGCATCACACACCCGATTTTTATATAGACGACAGTAAACTGGACGTGGGTGTAAAAGCATTTTGTCAGCTTGTTTTCGATTATGCAAAAGTTAAAAAATAGCATATGAAATATTTTTTTTTATGGCTCTGCCTGGGTATGGCCACCATAACTATCCAGGCACAAACCAAACTTACGCCGGAACAACTCTGGAAATTTGGCCGTGTTAGCGGTTTGGGCATTTCAAAGGATAATCAGTTCGTAATCTATTCGGTTAGTACTCCCAACATTGAAGAAAACAAGAGCTCCCGTAAAATCTACCTCATTGCTACCAGTGGCGGTGAATCGGTTGAAATAAAGAATACAGATAGTGTTTTTGCTAACCCTAAAATTTCTTTCAATAAAAAATTTCTTGCCAGTGTAATCAGTACGAAAGTTTTGGATGTTACCGGTGCAGGTATTTATCCCGATCTGAAAAAATCTAATGTCTATATTTTTAACTCGCTTAACTACCGGCATTGGGATACCTGGGAAGATGGAAAGTTCGACCATATTTATATTACACCCTATACCGATGGACTTTTGGATAAACAAAAGGCAAAAGACATTATGCAAAATGAGGCATTTGATTGTCCCTTGCAACCTTTTGGTGGCGATGAAGATTATATATGGAACCCTGATGGAAAGCATTTACTCTATGTAGCCAAGAAAAAATCAGGAACCGCGTATGCGAAAAGTACCAATACCGACCTATATGAATACGACGTAGAAGCCGGTACTACCCGCAATCTTACTGAATACAATAAAGGCTATGATGTAAATCCGGAATACAATAAAAAAGGACAACTAGCCTGGCTTCAAATGAAGAGGGAGGGATATGAGGCTGACAAGCAGGATATCATTGTGTTTGATGGGAAAACCCAATTGAATATTACCCGGCAGCGCGATGATATTCATGTAGAAAGTTTCCGTTGGAGCCGCAGAGCGGATAGTATTTATTTTGTAGCGCCGATCAATGGCACTTTGCAATTATTTAAAGTAAATGATCCGCTCAGTACCAAAACCAACCCGGTTATTATACAAATTACCAATGGCGATTTTGATGTAAGCGGTATAGTCGGTGAAGTAGATCGCAACATTGTTGTTTCACGAACAGACATGAACCGTGCTACTGAAATTTTTAAGGTAAATGTGAACACTGGAACTTTTGAACAGCTTACCCATGTTAATGATGCGGCATTTGCAAAAATCAGTAAGGTAAAAACGGAAAGAAGATTTGTAACCACTACCGATAAAAAGCAAATGTTGGTTTGGGTAGTCTATCCTCCTGGTTTTGATGCATCCAAAAAATATCCAACACTTTTATATTGCCAGGGCGGACCGCAATCACCGCTCACCCAATTTTATTCTTTCCGATGGAACTTCCAGTTGATGGCTTCCCAGGGATATATTGTTGTGGCGCCCGCACGCAGGGGAATGCCCGGCTTTGGTACTGAATGGAATGAACAGGTTAGTAAAGACTGGGGTGGACAGGTTATTAATGATTACTTAAGTGCCATAGATGCAGTTTCAAAAGAAGCGTATGTAGATACATCCAGGTTAGGTTGTGTAGGAGCCAGTTTTGGTGGGTTCTCTGTTTTTGCACTGGAAGGCCTGCATAATGGGCGCTTTAAAACATTTATCTCTCATGATGGTGTTTTTGATTTTAAGAGCATGTATGGTACCACCGATGAAATGTTTTTTGAAAATTGGGAAAAAGGCGGTGCGTATTGGGAAAAGAACAATGCCATTGCACAACGCTCATTCAGTCAATCGCCCAGTAATTTTGTAGATAAATGGAATACCCCTATCCTGATTATTCAGGGTGGAAAAGATTATCGTGTACCTATAGAGCAGGGCCAGCAAGCTTTTCAGGCAGCTCAACTGAAAGGTATCAAAAGCAGGTTCCTCTATTTACCTGACGAGAACCATTGGGTACTCTCGGCACAAAATGCACTAGTATGGCAGCGTGAATTTTATAAGTGGCTGGATGAAACTTTGAAGTGACTGCCACAATGATTAATTAATTAATCATTACTGTCTGCTGCCAAACAACAAACTTCCGATCCTTACCATTGTACTCCCTTCCTCTATCGCGATCCTGTAATCGCTGCTCATGCCCATGCTGAGTATCGTCCACTGTTCACGGTCTGTGGTCCATTTACAATACCTGTCGTATATAGATTTCAAATTTCTGAATTCGCTACGCACCATTTCGGGGTCATCACTTAACGAAGCCATCCCCATCAATCCACTAATCTGTACATTCGGTAAACTGCTCATATTGGTCTGAACCTCTTTTAACTCGGCCTCATCCATTCCAAACTTGGTTTCTTCCTGTGCAATATGTACCTGCAATAAACAATCAATTACCCTGCCGCACCTGGCTGCCTGTTTATTGATCTCTTTTAATAATTTAAAACTATCTACTCCATGTATTAAATGTACGAATGGGGCGATGTATTTTGCCTTATTGGTTTGTAAATGACCAATAAAATGCCAGCGGATATCTGAAGGCAGCACAGCATGTTTGTCAACCAGTTCCTGCACATAATTCTCGCCAAAATCCCTTTGTCCGGAATTATATAAATCAGAAATGTCTTGATTGGGTTTGGTTTTGCTAACTGCCACCAGTGTAATATTTTGCTTTAACAGCTCAGCAACCACTTCCTTATATCTTTCAATATTTACAGCCATAATATATTTTTTAAAAATGTCTCCCCTCTCCTCTGCGATTCAGCGGTGAAAGAAAAATCAACCACCCGCAGAGATTATATTATTTATTCAATGCCAAATATTCCAACACCAGCATATTATTATACGCCACACAGTCATAATAAAACTTCCCCACTCCTGCCCCACCCATCCATTGTTTCAAGGGATCCGGTAACATGGAAGCCATATTCGCTATAAAAAAAGAAAAGGATCCCTCTTCAATTAGTTCTTGTAAACTATCCGCTTTATATGATTTTATTCCCGCCGGCTGAACACCCCATCGCAACAGGGAGGTACTCAGTATCACATCATCCATAAAACCATTCCCCTTTGCCAAAGCATTACTTGCTTCAGCTATCAGTTGGGGTTTTAATTTTTCAAGGCTTCGTATGGGCCTCACCGACATTAGCCTGGCTATATGATACAATAGTATGGGTAAACGACTGTAGTGGGGCGAAACATACGGAGCATCGGTAACATGCTTTTTTTCAATCAGTACTTTTTCAATTAGCCGTAAACTGGCGCTGTCTGCTGCTGTCCACGGTAAGTTATATCGTTGTACAAAGTATAATACATTAGCCAGTACACATATATCAAAATCAACCGGCATTTTTTTTCCAAACCATGTTGAATAGGCGCCAATCGAACGAAAGTCTTTAAAAGTATTTCTCACCGGTTTCTCACCTTTATTAGTGAACTGCTGCATCAGTGCATGTACCTGTTTGGCAACGGCATCCGGCGCATTCATTGCCAGCAGCATGATCACTGTATCATCCAGGTCGTCTGGTAAAGCCTGTGTTTTATCAAATAGATTCATCCATCCGGAATTCGGAAATATTTTGGGTGTGTCTGTGGGCCAGAAATTATAGGTATGCCGGCCCTTTTGATTTTGAAATTTTTGGTAAACCGGTAAACTTCTGGAAATGATTTGATCCGCCAGTTTTTGTTGCTCACCGGCTAATCGCGGTTTTATATCCTGTAATGTAAAAGAGATCAATCCTGTGAAGAAGATATTAATATCCGCTTTCTCCCTGTTTTTATTGAGCGCGTATAAACGGTAAGAAGGAAAGATGCCTCTCGGGAAAACACTGCTTTCTTTGCTTTGGAGTTGGTTAACCCGGTTCAGTAAACGCGTTATCACCAGGCTGTCATTAGCATAACTATTACTAAGGAAAAGGGTAAATATCAGGTATTGTATTTTCCTTGTAAACATCAGCATATAGCTACAAAAATACAAGTGATATTGATTGAAATGTAATTCTCCGCGAAGAAACGGCTGCTTCTCCGCGGCTTGCGCGGTGAAATGGAGTTCAATCACCGCGGTGCTACACCGCTATTTTAGGATACTTCTTGCAATAACAATCCGCTGAACTTCGGAGGTACCCTCATATATCTGGGTAATTTTCGCGTCGCGCATTAAACGTTCCACATGATACTCTTTCACAAACCCATAACCTCCATGAATCTGAACAGCCTCTGTGGTTGTCCACATGGCTGCTTCGCTGGCGAATACTTTAGCCATTGATGAGCTCAGGGTATAATCAAGGTTATTATCTTTTTCCCAGGCGGCTTTGAGGCACAATAACCTGGCTGCTTCAATTTTAGTGGCCATATCCGCCAGTTTAAACTGGATGGCCTGGTGATGCATGATCTCTTTACCAAAAGCTTTTCGCTGCTTGCTATAGGCCAAAGCCAGTTCATACGCGCCACTGGCAATGCCAAGGGCCTGTGAGGCAATTCCAATGCGCCCCCCAGCCAATGTTTTCATGGCAAATTTAAAACCAAATCCATCTTCCCCTATCCTGTTCTCTTTGGGCACTTTTACATCTGTTAACAGTATGGAATGTGTGTCACTACCACGAATACCCAGTTTATTTTCTTTAGCGGCAACTACCACACCGGGAGAATTTTTTTCTACAATAAATGCATTAATTCCCCTGCTGCCTTTGACTGCATCGGTTTGCGCAATCACTAAATATACTGAAGCAGAGGAACCATTGGTTATCCAGTTCTTGGTGCCATTAATCAGGTAATGATCACCCATGTCATCCGCCTTGGTTTGCTGACTGGTAGCATCAGATCCTGCTTCCGGTTCACTTAATAAAAAGGCGCCGATATATAGTTCCCCGTCTTTATTCCCCTGGGCCAATGGCGTTAGGTATTTTTGTTTTTGTTCTTCGGTACCAAAAGCTTCAAGCCCCCAGCAAACAAGGCTATTGTTTACACTCATACAAACGCTGGTACTGGCATCTATCTTGCTGATTTCTTCCATGGCCAGTACATAGCTTACTGTGTCCATACCGGATCCACCATATTTTGGATCAACCATCATACCCATAAAACCCAATTCTGCCAATTTGGTTACCTGGCTACGTGGAAATAGTTGTTTTTCATCACGCTCAATAACGCCGGGTAAACAATCTGTTCTGGCAAAATCTCTTGCCGCTTTTTGTATCATCAAATGTTCTTCACTCAATTCAAAATGCATGGTTTAGATAGGTTTAAGGCTGCAAAAATAAGCTAACGAACGTTAGGATTGATGAAATGATCTATCTTTTTCTTTCGCCCGTTTATGGCTATTTCCTATATAAGGGTTCGTTTTCAGAAATCCCTTGGCGTTTGAAGAAAACCTATTATGAAGGTTAGCAGGCATAGGGGTAAAATAAAAAAATGAATGAAACTAAATCCTGTATACACGATATGTGTAAGTGTAAAAAAAGAAATGAAGACTCCCTCAACAATTATGAAGTAACCGTAATTTCGGATATGCAAAAGAATGGTTATAATCACAACCATGCTGAAAATGCCAATAAGGAAGAATAGAATCCATCCAAACAAAGTTTGGTTAGAAAAAACAGTATCATTGATCAGGTCCTGTGGATAGGGAAACAGGATTGAGTTGCCACCAGGATAAAAGGTCATTCGATAGCCACGTATCAGGCCAATCAGGCCGGATAGGGACATTAAGAAAATTGAAATAATCCTGTATCGCTTCATGCAGAAAATAAATTTATCAAAACTTTCGATGATATCATGTGATTTTTATACAAAATCAGTAATATAATAATAAGGATATGCCAAAAAGTATTGAAAATTGTATATCCTTACTATAGCAAAAAAGAAAAAGAAATAAAAGCCGGTCCATGAAAAGATTACAATCACTCGATTTTATGCGGGGCCTCATTATGGTGCTGCTGGCGCTGGAAAGTGCAGGCCTTTATAACCACCTTTTTCAGGCCACTGAGGGCGGTCTGCTGAATCATGTATTTCTACAATTCTTTCACCACCCCTGGAACGGTCTTCGCTTCTGGGACCTGGTACAGCCAGGCTTTATGTATATGGCAGGAGTTGCGATGGCTTATTCGCTGCATAAACAAAAAGAACAGGGTATTTCCTGGCACCAATCTTTTCTGAAAATAGTAAAGCGTTGCAGCTGGTTATTTTTCTGGGGAGTTTTGGATTATGCGGTTAGGCCGGGTGGATTATCATTTGAATTATGGGATGTATTAACCCAATTATCCTTTACTACTTTGATTGCCTTTCTTATATTTCAATGGTCAGCTTCCGCGCAAATAATAGTGTGCGCCGGTTTATTACTGTTAACGGAAGTATTATACCGGTATACCGGTATACCCGGATTTGATCAACCTTTTACCGATCAGCATAATTTCGGAAATTACATGGATACCATACTCATGAATAAAATTAATCATGATGGATGGGTGGCTATTAACTGTATTCCAACAGCCGTACATACAATTGCCGGCGCCTTAACAGGAAAATTATTAATTAGGGGAACCCGGAAAATAGAAATGATGACTGCAGTGGCATTAACCTGTCTGGTAGCAGGCTACGGGTTGGATATGGCTGGTATTACGCCCATTATTAAACGAATCGCCACCAGCAGTTTTACGCTGGCTTCCTTAGGGTGGTGTTTATTGGGATTGGCATTTTGTTACTGGTGGATAGATATACGTGAACACAGAAAAAACCTGATTTTCTTTACAATTGTTGGAATGAACTCACTCTTCCTTTATCTGTTTTTTGAAATAGTGGGTAATCGTTGGTTTAATAACTATATAAATTCCATCGGCAATGGATTGCTGGGTATCATTCATACGCCACTAATCCTTAGTCAGATCGTTTCCTCTCTCTGCATCTTTGCCATTGAGTGGGGACTTTGTTATTTCCTCTATACAAAGAAAATTTCTTTTACCGTTTAATTAGTCACAGCCTTTCATTGTTCTTTAGTAGAGTTTTACCCCTTTCTTACTAAGAATTAACCTGAATTAGCGGTGAAATCATCACAATTTACCCTATAAATACGGGGTTTTCCCGTTGCAAATTTGTGAAAGTAGTATTATTTTGTTGTCAGTTTTATTTCAACAAACACAAAAATGCATGTACCATGTTCTATTTCCGAATCAACAAAATAAAAATCTTCGACAACAAAGAAGGCAGAAAAATTTTAGGATTATTTGGCAGAGACATTGCCCAGGTTAAATTGCTGAGCTTCATAAATACTAACCTGGCTGGCTTTTTACCGGATATGGAGGAACTGTTACTTACCAATGATTCCGCTAAAAAGAAGGAAATTATTAAAAAAGCAGTAGAAACGATTGTAAGTAGCCGTATTTTCACTCCTATTGAAAATGTAAAAGACAATCACCAGATGATTTTTGGCGATACCGGATTTGTGCTTTTTCAATCCAAAGAAATTCCCGACCATTTTGACTGGCAGTTCATTGCGTATGAAAGCGACAGTAATATCAGGGATGCCGCAAAAATAGTAACTGATATCCTTGCTGATAAAGGCTTTGACTCTTTTACCAAATCTATTTCTGGGTTACTTAAAAAATCCGCCAATCCTGCTTTTACGGCTACCACAGAAATTACCAAATATATCATCAATGTAATTGCCAACGCAGCCAGGGCAAATAAAGATGATTTGATTGGCATTTTATATATGTCGCTTAACCGGCAGGAACACTTTTTACATGGGGAAAGGAAAAAAGATGATGTGCCTGATCTGACCAATAATATGCTCATCGACTATTCCATATTCGCATACCAGGAAAAACAGGCAAGGTTTACGCGGTAATTCAAACAAATACTCCAAAATACAATCCAATCAACCTATGCCGAACAATCAAGCTTCCAGCCATGAACAGACATTACTGATTTCTTACCTGACCCTTAGAAAATGGGTAGGTTTTTTAGGAATATTGCTATCGTTTGTTTTAATGACGGGGTCCCGCATTTTTGATCAATGCACACAATACCAGCCTTCTATAAGCCATTATTATTATTCTATCATGGGTAATTATTTTGTAGGAACCCTGTGTGCCGTGGCGCTTTTCCTGTTTTCTTACAAAGGCTACGACCGTATAGATAATATAACCGGGAACCTGGCAGCCGTATTTGCCATACTGGTTGCTTTTTTTCCTACAGATGCGGATAGTAATTCACTATGCCAATTTATACGTACCAGTCGTAAAAATTCTGTAAATTATATTCATTATACGTCCGCTGCATTGCTTTTTAGCAGTTTCGCTTTTTTTTCATTGTTCCTCTTTACAAAATCCTCTGACAAGAAAGCAAAGACTTCCAGGAAGAAAATTCGAAACCGCCTCTATATTATATGCGGAATCATTATTCTTGCCTGTATCATTTTATTAGGCGCTTATCATTTGTTTGAAAATTCATTACCCGGTCTTGAAAAGTATAAACCGGTACTGGTATTGGAAAGTACTGCATTAATTGCCTTTGGTACCTCCTGGATCATAAAAGGGGAATCACTCTTAAAAGACAAATGAAATGGCCAACTGCTAATATGCCTGCCTGATATAGGATAAGCGCTTATTTTTGTGCTATGCATAAGCGGGTTATTATTATCAAATTAGGGTCGGCTGTTATTGCTGGTAAGGATGGGCGGATCAGCCGTACCATTATCAAAAAAGTGGCAGCCGAAATAGCGGACCTTTCTGTTAAATACAAGGTGGTATTGGTTTCCAGCGGCGCTGTGAGCAGTGGTAAATCATATATTCATCAGTATAAAGGAAGCTTAACTGAACGTAAAGCGGCGGCAGCCATTGGCAATCCCTTGTTAATCCGCTTATACCAGCAATATTTTGCCTACTTTCAGATACCTGTTGCACAGGCACTTTGTGAGCGTCATCATTTTTCTAACCGGTTGCAGTTCCTGCAATTGAAAGAAACGTTCCAGACCTTCTGGGATAATGGCATACTGCCCATTGTGAATGAAAATGACCTGGTTAGTAATGTAGAACTTAAATTTTCTGATAACGATGAGCTGGCCACCTTACTGGCTATCGCATTTGAAGCAGAAACTTTATTTATCTGCACATCAGTAGGTGGATTTATGAACGATAAGAAAGAGATCATTCCTGTAATTGATAAAATTGACAGTACGGTGATGGCCTATGTGCATGCAGATAAAAGCAGCCTGGGATTAGGTGGAATGCTTTCGAAACTCACATTTACCAGGCTTGCGGTATCATTGGGTATTAAAGTGATTATTTGCGGATTAAAAGCAATTTCCCCCTTTAAAACAGCTTTGGATGGTAAAGCTGGAACTACCTTTCTGCCCCAGCCTTCGAACCTGAAAGCCAAGCAGAAATGGCTGGCCAGTGGTTCCATTACCCTTGGAACCATTATGGTTGACAAAGGGGCCGCAAAAGCATTGAATCAACGAAAAAGCTTACTAACCATTGGCATTAAAAAAGTACAGGGCCGGTTTACCATTAACGAGATTGTACAATTAATGAATGAAGAAAATGAAATCATTGGGGTGGCACAGGTAAAATTGCCGGCATCAGCTATCATCGAAAATATATCAACCAAAAATGTAATTGCTGCACATGCAGACAATATTGTGCTATTCTAACCGCTGTATAACTTATCATGAACAAAGTAGAAAACCAGGTTTTTAAAACGTATGAAGCTGCCCTATCGCTGCGGAACCAGAAAGATAGCCGGCTAAAAAAATTGTTGAAGGCCATTGCAATAGGTATCGAAGCGAATGCTTCGTCTATTTTGCTGGCTAACCGTAAAGACATGGCCAGGCAGGATCCAAATAATCCTAAGAATGATCGTCTGCTACTGAATGAGGAACGTATCCATCAAATTGTTGTCAGTATCCGAAACATCAGCCGCTTACCCAATCCATCCGGACGGCTATTGGAAAGCAGAACTTTACCCAACGGTTTAGGTTTAGAAAAGTGGGCCGTTCCATTGGGGGTGGTAGGTGTTATTTATGAATCCAGGCCCAACGTAACTTTTGATATTGCCGCGCTATGCCTGAGAAGTCAGAACGCCTGTATTCTAAAAGGCAGCAGTGATGCTGACCATACCAATAAGGCGTCTGTGGCTCTGATCAGGAAAATAATGAAGGAACAGGGATTGAACCCTAACTGCGTTACCCTGCTTCCATCCAACCGGGAAACCGTACAGGAACTTTTCAGCGCCACAAAATATATTGATGTACTAATACCCCGTGGATCTGATAGCCTGATACAATATGTAAGAAAAAATAGCCTGGTACCTGTTATTGAAACAGGCGCCGGCGTATGTCATGTTTATGTTGAAAAACAGGCAGCTATGGCAAAAGCCCTTTCGATAGTGGTGAACGCGAAAGTATCCAGGCCCTCTGTTTGTAATGCCATGGATACACTATTGGTTGATGAAGCTATCGCGGCTGCTTTTCTTAAGCGGCTACAGCCATTATTTGCCAGGCATAAAGTGTTACTACTGGCAGAAAAGAAAGCATACAGCTTATTGCAGGGATATCCTTATTTACAAAAAGCAACTGCCGCGGATTTCGGAAGAGAATTTCTCAGTTTAACCTGTGCCGTTAAAATAGTTAAGAATATGGATAGGGCATTAATGCATATACGCGGGTATTCTACCAAACATTCTGAAGCGATTATTTCGGAAAATAAAAAGCAAGCGGACCTTTTTCTCCGGCAGGTTGATGCGGCGGCGGTTTATGTGAATGCCTCCACACGTTTTACAGACGGGGAAGCATTTGGTTTGGGAGCCGAAATGGGCATTTCTACCCAAAAATTACATGCAAGGGGCCCATTTGCGCTGGAGAAATTAGTTACTGAAAAATGGGTAATAAAGGGGAATGGGCAGATTCGCAAGTAGAAAATGAACTGGGGGTGCAAATAATCTCCAACCAGGCTGTTTATCAGGCGAATTCGCCCAATCATTCAGAGTGGCAAAAAAATAATAACTTTAACCATATGAAAATACCGAAGAAAAGATTGGATATGTTTAAAAATAAGGAGTTATCAATTTTTCTGCTGCTGGTGGTGTCAATTTTTGTTAGTGAGGCCATTATCATGTTGACGCTAAGCTATATGCCTGCCCTATCAATATGGATAGAAGCTATCCTGGATTCTTCGTTGCTTTCCATTTTTATCTTCCCGGTTATTTATGTTTTCATTTTTAAACCCTTACAGGAAAGTATTGCCGACAGGAATAAAAAAGAAGCCAGGTATTTTACCTTGATTGAAAATATGGGTGAAGGTGTTGTGATAAGTGATGCATCTGAAAAATTTATCTTTGCCAATTCAGCCGCTGAACAATTATTTGGGGTAAAAAAAGGGGAACTTACCGGAGTAGGTCTTGATAACTTTTTCCTTGGAGAGAATTATGACATGATCCGGCAAAAAACAGAACTACGGAAAAACGGTGAATCTGATAGCTATACAACAGAAATTCAGTTAAAAAATGGGGAAACAAAAAATGTGTATGTTACGGCTACCCCCCAGTTTGAGGATGGAGAATTTACCGGAACATTAGCTATCATCAGAGATTTTTCGGCGTTGAAAAAAGCCGAAGATGCTATCAAATTTGAACGTAACCTGCTTAGGGCTTTGATTGATAACCTGCCGGATGCTGTGTATGTAAAAAATAATAAGCACCAAAAAATTATCGCAAACCCCATCGATATAAAGTATATGGGGCTGACATCAGAAAATGAGGCGTTAGGCAAGACTGATTATGATATATATCCATCTGAAATAGCGGATGGCTCTTTTGCGGATGATTCCCGTGTTTTGGAGACCGGTTTATCCCTGTTAAATCAGGAAAACTACTTTATTGATAATTTTAAGGAAGAGCATTGGATGCTCAATTCAAAAGTACCGTTAAAAGATGCTAATGGAGAAATTATAGGGTTGGTTGGCATAGGAAAAGAGATTACGGAAAGGAAAAAAGAAGAAGCCTGGTTAAAGTTATTGGAATCGGTAATCATGAATGCAACAGATGGCGTGAGCATTATAAAGATTGATGATACTGACCCTATGCATTACAAATTCATCTTTGTGAATGATGCCTGCTGCAGGATTACAGGCTACTCAATGAATGAATTAATGGGCAAATCTCCTTCTATTTTGCAGGGCGTGAAAACAGGCAGTAAAGAAATTCAAATGGTTCGTGAGAATATGCAAAGATTCGAATCCTGCAAAACAGAAATAATCAGTTACAAGAAAAATGGCCAGGAATTCTGGTCGAGTTTCGCTTATTTTCCCATAAAAGATAGTAATGGACGTTACAAACATTGGATTGCCATTATACGCGATATCTCCGAACAAAAATTGCTGGAAGAGAATTACCTGCAAGCAAAAGGAAAAGCCGAAGCTGCCAGTAAAGCCAAATCAGAGTTCCTGGCAAATATGAGTCATGAAATCAGGACCCCATTAAACAGTGTCATTGGATTTTCTGACCTGATGATGAAAACTAAACTGGATACTACACAGCAACAATACAATACAGCGGTTTTTCAATCCGCTAATTCCCTGTTAGACATTATTAATGAAATTCTGGATTTTTCAAAGATCGAAGCCGGCAAACTCGAAATCGATATTCATAAAACAGATATACTGGATTTAAGCTACCAGGTATCGGATGTTATCTGTTACCAGGCATTTAAGAAAAACCTGGAATTACTGTTAAATATTGAATTGGGGTTACCCAGGTTTATTTGGATTGACTCAAGCAGAATACGACAGATATTGATTAACCTGATGGGAAACGCGGTTAAGTTTACGCCTGCAGGTGAAATAGAGCTAAAAATTGAAACGATTAGCCAGTCCTCGGAAAATAAGCGTATCATTCGTTTTTCCGTAAGAGATACCGGTATTGGCATAAACCCTGAAAACAAGCAAAAAATATTTGAGGCTTTTTCTCAGGAAGATGCCTCTACTAACCGTAAATACGGAGGTACCGGTTTGGGTTTAAGCATTTCTAAACAATTATTAGGGCTGATGGGCAGTAAGTTACAACTTCAAAGCGCCCCGGGTATGGGAAGTACTTTCTTTTTTGACCTGCAGGTTCAAACATTGGATGGAGAACCGGAAGCGAGTACAGATTTTAATCAGTTTAAAAAAATGTTGATTGTTGATGATAATGCCAATAACAGACTGCTGATAAAAGACATGCTTTTACTAAAAGATATCGGGAGTGACGAGGCAGAGAGTGGTAAAAGGGCTTTAGAATTACTCGAACAGAATAATAAATATGATATCATCCTGATGGATTATCATATGCCTGAAATGGATGGGATTGAAACGATCAGGCTTATACGGGAAGAATTGAAATTAGATGAATCGGCAATGCCCATTATTTTATTACATAGCTCTGCTGAAGATGAGCATTTGAATCAAGCCTGCCAGGCTTTAGCCGTTTCACAACAGTTAGTAAAACCCATTAAAATCAAAGATTTTTTTGAAACCCTGGCAAAAGTCAGTCATCTGATCAGGTACGGTAAAATTCAGGAGACCATACACCAGCATTACACTGCATTACGGACAGAAAAGTGTAAAGTGTTAGTAGTGGATGACAATGAATTGAATATACTTCTTATCAAGAAAATAGTAAGTGAGGTACTTCCAAACGCGGATATTATTGAGGCCGTTAATGGAAAAGAAGCGGTAGCGTGCTACATCCAACATCAACCGGATATCATTTTTATGGATATTCAAATGCCGGAAATGAATGGGCAAGAAGCAACCGTAGAGATTAGAAAGCTTGAAAAAAATACAAGAACCCCCATCATAGCTTTAACTGCGGCCACACAAAATGAAGAGAAAGAGTTATGTTTTCAAATGGGTATGGATGATTTTGTTACAAAACCTTTTATCAGCGCATCTATTGCTGTTATCATCAATAAATGGCTCTGACCGGTTTAGTCCAAATAGTATATTTATCAGGAAAAAACCTTACAAAAATCATTTTTTAGAATTTGAAATACCCTGATTTTTGCACTAAATCTATACCATGGCTTCTCATTCAATATATACAACAGCCGAAGAGGCACTCAGTATTATTCAAAGCAATCAGCGATTATTTATCCATGGCAGCGCCTGTACCCCACTTTACCTTATGCGAAAACTGGCAGAGCAGGCACCCAGGCTCCGTCATGTAGAACTCGTATTCATTAGTGTACTGGGCGATCTTGAAGTTCAAAAACCGCAATACCAGGAAAGTTTTCATATTAACTGTATGTTTGTTTCAGCTCCCGTACGTGAAGCTGTAAACAATGGCCGTGCAGATTATATTCCTGTTTTCCTCAGTGATATTCCGGACCTGTTCAATAAAAAAATTCTTCCTATTGATGTGGCAATTGTGCAGGTATCACCACCAGATTCACATGGCTATTGTTCATTAGGTACCTCTGTTGACATAGCCCGTTCTGCCGTGCATACTGCTACCCGGGTAATTGCACAGGTAAATCCCAGGGTGCCACGTACACATGGCGATGGATTGATCCATGTATCCCGTTTCACACATATGGTATACCAGGAAGAAGAACTGCCCGAAGTGAATTATGGTGAGAATACCACCGAAACGGAACTGGCCATTGGAAAATATATTGCCGGAATGATTGAAGATGGGAGTACGTTACAGATGGGTATTGGTACCATTCCGGATGCGGTATTGAAAGCGCTGACAAGTCATAAAGACATTGGAATACATACTGAAATGCTTAGCGATGGCGTTATCGATCTTTTTGAAAAAGGGGTAATCAATAACCGGAAAAAACGGATTCATCCGAATAAAGCAGTTACCGGCTTTGCCATTGGCACCAGGCGTTTATATGATTATGTAGATGATAATCCTGCCATTGCCTTCCTTGATATTGATTATGTAAATGACCCGCATGTAATACGCAGAAACCCCAATATGGTGGCCATTAACAGTGCGATTGAAGTAGACCTTACGGGCCAGGTCTGTTCAGACAGTATCGGCTCTATACAATATAGTGGTATCGGGGGTCAGATGGACTTTATGCGTGGCGCGGCACTTAGTGAAGGCGGCAAACCCATTATCGCGCTCACCAGCAGAACGCATAGAGGCGTTCCCCGTATTGTGCCCTGTTTAAAAGATTTCGCGGGTGTTGTAACCACAAGAGGTCATATCCATTATGTGGTAACTGAATATGGAATTGCCTATCTCTATGGCAAAAATCTTCGGCAACGTGCTAAATCACTGATTGATATCGCACATCCGGATGACAGGGAATTACTAACTAAAGCCTGTTTTGAAAGGTTCAAACAGTTTTTATAGGTTTGTTGCAGATGATTACCACCAGCCCCCTATCTTTGAAATAAAGAAAAAACAAATGTCACTTCACCTGGGAAGAACAATATTCGGCGATCCGGTAAATAAAGGCAACCTGTTATCACGTGAAGAGGCCAATGCGCTTTTTCATCAATGGGTGCTGAATCCGAAACTAAGAATACATATGCAACAGGTGGCCCATTTAATGAAATGCTGGGCCGCCGAAAAGGAGCTACTGGATGAGGATGGCCAATGGAAATGGGAAATGGCCGGCTTGCTGCACGATGCCGACTGGGATCAATGGCCAGAACTGCATTGCAGTAAAATTATTGAAGAGTTGGAACAAAGAAAAATAGATCCGGACATTATCCATGCCATCGCTTCACATGGCCACTTGCATTTTGGGGTAGAACCGGTAAATGCGATGGATAAGATGTTGTATGCCTTTGATGAATTGTCGGGATTAATTCATGCCTATTCATTAATGCGCCCGGGTGGTTATGATGGAATGGACCTGAAAGGCGTTAAGAAAAGGTTGAAAGAAAAATCTTTTGCCGCGAATGTATCCAGGGAAGATATTATGGATGCCTGTACACGTGCAGACATCCCCTTAGATGAATTAATCAATTTTATTATTCCCAGGCAGGCTTTAGTTATTGTATAATCATTCGTACATTTCTTTTTATACTGATTCCCATACAATCTGAAAATATGGGTGACTAAAATTTGACTTTTTTACACACTTGGTTCCTGCTGACTCAGGCAATGAAAGCTGCCTAGTCCCCAGATAATATCAGTTGAGTCGATGCCCACTACTTCTCTTCCTGGAAAACAAGCGGCAATAACCTGTATTGCTTTTTCATCTTTAGGGCTACGAAAAGTGGGAACGATCACATGCCCGTTACTGATATAAAAATTTGCATAAGAAGCCGGCAGGCGCTGGTTTTCATAGATAATTTCATCCGGCATTGGCAACTCAATAATGTTCAGTTGTTTGCCATTCAGCAAGCGCATGGCTTTTAATTGTTTCAGATTCGATTGCAGTAAGGCATAATTAGCATCCTGCATATTTTCTTCAATCACCGTAATAACGGTATCCTCATTTACGAAACGAACGGTGTCATCTATATGACCGTCTGTATCATCCCCTACAATACCCTCATTAACCCATAATACCTGTTCTACCCCATAATAATCGTATAAATAATTTTCTACCTGGCTTACACTAAGGGCGGGGTTTCTGTTAGGGTTTAGTAAACAGGCAGTGGAACTGAGTAAACTCCCCTTCCCGTTAAATTCAACTGATCCCCCTTCCATCACTATGCCCGGGTTATATACCGGTATGGAAAAATGGTTACCAATTAAAGTAGGTATCACATCATCAAGATCAAAGGGAGGATATTTATTGCCCCATGCATTGTAATTCCAGTCTACGATTACTTTTTTAATTTTAGCGGCAGGGTTTATTAAAAAAGCAGGACCATGATCACGGCACCAGGCATCGTTGGTAGGATGCATAAAAAATTCAACCATATCTAAAGCAATGCCCGCTTTTTTCAAATGCCGGATAGCAACTATTTTCATCGCATCATTTGATACATTGATGCGCACTTTTTCACTCAGGGTAAGATATTTAATGAATTGGCAATAGGAAGGATAAATAGCATCCATTTTTCCGGGCCAACTGGCTTCCTTATGCGGCCAGCTTAACCAGGTAGCTTCATGCGGTGCAAATTCAGCCGGAAAATAGTATCCGTATTCTTTGGGTGTTTTCATTTTAGGTATTTCGGGGAATCTTAGCTGTTTTGCATTGATTCTTCTTCGTCAATAAAACGTTTGGTAATAGGTTGATAAGAATCAATTCTGCGATCTCTTAAAAAAGGCCAGTGCGTACGGTAGCTATCGGTTTTCGCGGTATCTATATCAATTACGGCTAATTCTTCCATATCATGTGAGGCTTTATATAGGATGGTTCCGAATGGGTTACTCACAAATGATCCCCCCCAGAACTTCATAGCGCCATTCTGCTCAAGTCCAACCCTGTTTACACTAACCACATGTACGCCATTGGCTATCGCATGACTGCGCTGAATGGTTTGCCAGGCATTGTATTGTTCCGTATTGGTAACTTCATCCTGTGAGGTGGCCCAGCCAATGGCTGTTGGATAAAATATAATTTCCGCACCCATCAAAGCAGTAATGCGGGCTGCTTCCGGATACCATTGATCCCAACAGATTAATACACCGAGGTTGGCATATTTGGTTTTAAAAACTTTGTAACCAAGATCACCTGGGGTAAAATAAAATTTTTCATAAAAAGCAGGATCATCAGGGATATGCATTTTCCGGTATTTGCCTAAATAGGCGCCGTCTGCATCAATTACGGCTGTTGTATTATGATAAATACCCTGTGTTCTTTTTTCAAATAAGGATGCAATAATCACCACGCTCAATTCAGCAGACAGGTCACTTAATATGTGGGTTGAAGGGCCCGGAATAGATTCTGCCAGCTTAAAATGCGCATAGTCTTCCGTATCACAGAAGTACAGGGATGTAAATAATTCCTGCAAACAGATAATCCGGGCACCTTTTAAAGCCAGTTCCCTGATTTTGAGTATGGCTTTTGAAAAATTCTCTTCCGGAACGGAGGTACAAGTCATCTGTACCAATCCAACTTTTACATTTAACATATCTATTTAATTGATCCAATTATTAATTATTAATCTGCTAGGTTACATTCTGAATAATCCCATCAAATCCTCTAATGCCCAATGTTTTTTCCGTATTAAACCCTTCAGCATATCCCACTCCTACCCTTTTACCCAGCATCAGGTTTCTGGCTTTGATCGTTTCCATAAACTGGGCTGAAGATATATAGGTTTGGGGTTCAGCGAGATCCGGATTAAAAAATTGGGTTTCATAGGCACGGATGGCTTCCATTTTTCTATCCATATAGGCGGTAATATCTACTACAAAGGAAGGTTCAATAAAACGATCCTGCACATAATGAAAAACATAAGCGGGTTTCCAGATTGCCTGCAGGTTTCCATTTGAGAAGGTTTCAATTTTTCTGAGACCTGAAAGAAATGCCGCATCCGCTACCAGTTTAGCGCTCCGGCCATGGTCTGGATGCCTGTCTTCAAAGGCATTGGCAAAAATAATATCGGGTTGATATTTTCGCAGCATTTCAATCACTTTGCGCTGATGGAATGCATCATTTTGAAAAAAGCCATCGGCCATTCCCATGTTTTCCCGAATGGGGATACCCATAATAGTAGCGGCCCTGGATGATTCCGTTAACCGGGTTTCCGGGGTACCTCTTGTTCCCAATTCTCCCCTGGTAAGATCAATGATCCCTACTTTCTTTCCATCGGCCATGGCGGCCATGAGGGTTCCGGCACAACTAAGCTCCACATCATCGGGGTGAACACCAAAAGCAAGTATATCCAGTTTCATGTGATACTATTTATTTTGTTTTTGACACCTAACATTCGCCTGATTATCATCCTGGTTATTCATTATCAGCATCCTGGCCCATTTCATTGTAAGGTAATATCGTTGGCAAAGTTAATAATTGCACGGGATTAACCAGCCGGATAGTAAATGCAAAAAAAATCCCGAAGAAAAATCTTCGGGATCCAAACTATTTATCAGCGAAAGATTAAGCTTTCTTCGCGTAACGCTTTTTAAATTTATCGATACGGCCCGCTGTATCTACCAGTACATTTTTACCGGTATAAAAAGGGTGTGATGTATTGGATATCTCCAGTTTAATCAACGGATATTCTTTGCCATCTTCCCATTGGATGGTTTCCCTGGTGTTTGAGGTAGACTTGCTAAGGAAAGTAGTTCCATTGCTCATGTCCTTGAAAACAACAAAACGATAATTGTCAGGATGGATACCTTGTTTCATATTTGTAAGATTTAGGTTGCACGGATTTGGCCGTACGATTATTAAAAGAGTTGCAAAATTAGGCCCAAAAAGGCTATTTGCCAAATGAAATTGATATTTTAGGCCTATTTAGGGTACAAAAACCTGGCTAACTCAGTTCTTCATATTCACAAATTGCAGCGGAATGCCAAAATTATCGACCCTGCATTTGGCTATTACTTCCTGTAAATCATCAATTTTTTTACCGGTTACCCGTATAATATCATCCATAATGGCAACCTGAACCTTAAATCCATTGTCTTTGATCATTTTCACAATCTTCTTGGCATCATCCTGTTTCAGACCGTTTCTAACGCCGATTTCTTTCTTTACTACTTTGCCACTGGGGTAAGCATCCTTGCTAAAATCAAAAGCGCCGGCATCAATACCCTGTTTCATGGAACGGCTGATTAATACATCAATCAATTGTTTCATTTTCATATCACTCTCAACTTCCAGCAATATCTGATAGTCTTTTTTATTCAGTTCTACAGATACAGGCGACCCTCTAAAATCAAAACGGGTACTGATTTCTTTTTTAACAGTGTTGATAGCGTTATCCAATACCTGGATATCCACCTCGCTGGCAATATCAAATGATGGCATAAAAATGAATTTGCACAAAGGTATATTGAATATTTTAAAGAAAGGCCCCGATAGAGATCGGGGCCGTAGTGTTTAATGCACATGAGAGAAAATAGATACGATGTAAAATCGCCGATGATTTTCTGAAATTTATTGACTGTCACCCGTTTTTATCCGACTGGCTTCTTCACTGGCGCCACCTCTTTTTCTTTGGATATTACCTGGTTTCCCCTTACTGAAGCGATAGGTGAAAGAAATATTTACTACCCTTGAGTCTCCATATTGCCGAAAACTGGCATCTACATTACTATACTTGCTTTCGCCTTTAATTTTTTGGCTCCACAAAAGGTCCCTGATACTTAACTTGAGCGATGCTTTATTTTTCATCATTTGTTTGCTAACGCCCATATTCATCATGCCAAATCCTTTTATTCTGAAAACGCCGTCAACACCTTCTGTTCTGCCAAAACCACTCAATTCTGCCCCCCAGCCTTTATTAAATTTGAACTGTTCCATTATATTGAACATGCCGGTTGTGGCACTAATGGTTACCTGGTCTCCGTTAATAATACCTGAAAACTCATTATTGTACGCATTCACATAGATATTACTCGTCCACCATTTGTTAACCGGGAAAGCGGCGTTGACAGAAATTCCATATTGACGTTGATTGGCAATATTGGCCTGCCTGATATAGCTTTCATTCTTTGCGGTATTCTGTTCCAATACCTGTTGAATGATATCAGTTGTTTTTGTATAGTTAAGGGTAGTGGTTAAGAAACCATTGTAAGTATGCGTGAGCTCTATATTATGGCTGAACTGAGGCTGCAAATTCGGGTTCCCCTGTTGATAGGTATATTTGTCTAAGAAATGAACAAATGGGTTCATACTTTCGTAATCAGGCCTACCAATCCGTTTTCCGTAATTCAGTACATAAGTGTTTTTTGTGTTTGCCTGGTATTGAATATAAAGGGTAGGGAAGAATTGCACGTAATCCCTGATAAAATGATCAGCAGTAGTTACCTGATTACCATTTGAATGGGTTTGTTCTACCCGTAAGCCAACCTGTCCGCTTAATTTTTTATTGATGGGCCGGCTATAATTCACATAGGCAGCATTGATATTTTCTTTATAGATAAATTGATTGGTCCTGCCATAATCCGGTACCAGCCTATTATTGAGTAAGCTATCATATACGGCATTATTATTTGTACTTACGCTGCTCCACTTAAAACCGGCTTCAAATTTTGCCCCCTTTTTCAGTGGTTTTACGTAATCGATTTTGGCGCTGTAAATAGCTATATCCTGTGGTAGTTTTCCATAAAGTGTATCAGAGCGATAGCCTGGTAACGGAGTACCGTTAGGCGTAAAATAGGCATTGGTTAAACTTTGGATATTACCGGAAGTATATTTAATATAATCAAGGTCGGCTGTTAATTCTGATCCGGCTGTATCTATTTGATGGCGTAAGTTCGCATTGGTACTGAAGTTTTTCCATACATCCTTATTGATAGCCATGGCGCGGGTTTGATTCAATACGATCATCCCGGGATCCGCTATATTAATAGCGCTCTCACTGGTAAATTCCTGGTTACTTTTACTACTGTTTATCACCAAACCCAATGTTGTTTTTTTAGAAGCGAAATAATCGAATCCGAATTTACCACTGAGTGGCTCATCATTATTCCTGAGATTATTAACCTGATCAAAGTTTGATTTAATATCTTTTGAAACCATATCGATAAATTTTCTTTGAATGCTGAGTGTTTGAAAACGCTCACGGTAAGCGTAGCTAAGATTACCAAACAGGTTAATTTTACCATTGCGGTAATTCATATTGGCGCTTCCATTAATTTTTGGATATACCCCCTGTCCATAACCCGCTGTTACACTTCCGTTATACCCAACCTGTTTGTTCTTTTTTGTTTTGATATTGATGATACCCGAATTGCCTGCCGCATCATATTTTGCAGGTGGATTGGTCATAATTTCTACCTGGTCTAACTGGGTACTTTGCATATTTCTAAGCATATTAGCCAGATCAGCTCCCGACAGGTAGGTAGGTCTTCCGTCTATGAATACCTGAACGCCCTGTTTACCCTTTAAACTGATATTCCCGTCTTTATCTACAGAAACACCGGGCGATTTTTCCAATACATCCAATGCATTACTGCCTGTATTGGTAACAGAGGCCTCTACGTTAAGAACGGTACGGTCAATTTTTTGTTCTATCATTGGCTTTTGTGCAATAACCGTTACGGCCCCCAGCATTTTACTGTTTTCAGCCAGATGGATGTTTTTTACTGTAAATGCCTTCTGCTCGTTTGAAATAGCGAAGGCAGCGCTGTAAAATTTGTTGTATCCAGCCAATTGAACGGAAACCAGGTAGCTACCCTCTTTTATATTGTCGAACTCAAATTGACCAAGATGGTCAGTTACAGCCAGTTTTACCAGTGCTGAATCCTTAGTTCTCAATAAGCCAATGGAGGCAGATTCTGCCGGTTTCTGTAAAGCAGTAACTGTTCCGATTACTTTTCCGTTGGTTACTGATTGCGCTTTGCCGGTAAAGGAGGCTACCAAAACTCCTATAACCGTTAGTATGGTTGTTAATTTTTTCATTGTACCGAGTTTTTTAATGTTTATTTAGTTCTGGTGTTTACTAATTACAGGATAAAACTATGTACCATGTTAAACATAGTACATAGTTTTGTATTTAACGGTAAAAACGCGGGATGAATGGCAACAAAACAGAGGATCAGGCTACTTCAAAAGCCACCTGGTAAAAATTATTAACGGCCGCAATGGGCTTAAGATGGATATAAAAATTTCCCACAAATTCAGTATAGGCCTTGAATTCATGCAGGGCAACGGTAAACTCATCAAAGAGGATGATATCGCCTTTATGTAGCGTTGGATAGAGTTGCGACAAGGTATAAATGGTTGCAGAATACAGATCGGCATCCATCAGAATCACTTTTTTTGTGTGGGAATGAAGTAATTCACCCTGTTCGTATATAAAACTATTTAATGTATTCTGAAAAAGTCCTTTAATGAATTGCCCTCTCTGGTCATTGATTTCAGGCATGGAAAAATGCATATCGCCTTTTTCATAAAATTTACCCCATTTTTCAGGAAGTCCCTCAAAAGTATCAAATCCAAAAAAACGGGATTCTGCCTGTTTATTTTTTGCTAACCACCAGCGAAAGGAAGCCCCTTCTGCCACTCCGAACTCAAGGTAAAGCAAGTTTGAGTCGGGTTTGGAATGATGATCCAGTATATATTGATACAACTGAAACCGCTTTGTATAGTCGCGGACAGGAGAATAAAAATCACTGAAAGCAAACAGTTTTCTGTTGGCTCTTATCCAGGATACAAGCTTATTGAAATAGGCTAAAAAAAGAAAACTTTTTGAAAAAGGTTTGAACAGGAAGGTAACCGGAAAAAAAAGTAAAAAATCTTTGATGAACTTAACAAAACGCATGATTAATCTGAATTTTTAGGGAACCATTTTTTAGCTTTAATAATCAGTATACTGCCGGCCAGTATCAGCAGGAAAGAGATTAACTCGGCTTGTGTGGGTTGAAAAGGCAGAAATTCATACCTGGTATTTACCCTTATTTTTTCAATAAAAAATCGTTCAACCCCATTAAATAAAAGGTAGTATCCAAACATCTGGCCTGCCACTTTTATTCTTTTCCTTAGCATCCATAAAACAAAAAATAAAATCAAACAAATAACAATTTCATACAACGCGGTAGGATAAACAGGTAAGGCTAACTGGTTACAATAGGGCCCTACACATCCCGGAATGGGTGTGCCTTCTCCAATTACATTATGCGGGTACTGGTATGCCCACATCCAGTCTGGCAGCCAACTGAATGGTTTGGGATGTAGATTTACAATACCCCAATCTCCATCACCGCTAACCTGGCATCCAATCCTGCCCAGTGCATAAGCAAGCATCATAGTTGTTGCCATTGCATCGAGCAAATGAACCACTTTTATCTTTTTGCGCCTGGCATACCAAATGATGGCAACACCCGCACAGATGAGTCCGCCATAAAAAGTTAGGCCGCTGAATGCGATCAAAGAACTAATGGGATCTTTCGCAAATTCATTCCAGTTTTCCAGGTTATGAAAAACCTTGGCTCCCAGAAATCCAAACAAAGCGGCAAAGATTACAATATCTCCTACCCTGTCCTGTGGCCAGATCCGAACGGTTCTTGTTTCAGGTTTATCCAGTTTTTGCTTCTGCTTCTCCCACCATTTTAGTCCGCCAAAAAGCAATCCTAATAACACACCAATCACCAAATTACCTCTTCCGGAAAGAATAAAAGCCTGCGGATCGTTCAGTGCATCCGCTATGGTAAAAGCGCCAATTATTTTATAGCCAAATACAAACCCAATCAGAAAATTGAGTAGCAATTCAGTTATACTGGCAGGGGCCCCGATGGTGATGGTTTCTTCGGTATGCACAAACAGTCCTTGTTGTTGTTTTCTTCTCAACTCAATGGTTAATACCCAGGCACAAATAAGAAAAGCCATGGCAACAAAGAACCCAAAGGAATTAACCAGTTTTAAGCCAGTCAGTTCGATACCAAAAATGTCTTTAAAAAGGTAGTATAAATTAGGGTACATGAATGATTGATCTAAATTTAAATGGATAATAACGGTGCAATGTTACTCAGAAATTATGATACTATTATAAGTACCATTGATTGTTTGGTCAGCCCTTAAAAAAGTAAGGCCCCACACAAGGTGGAGCCTGTACTTACTAACCCATCTATGAACAAAACTAAGGTAAAATTTAATTACAGAACTCATCAAAAACAGAAATGAGGTGTTGAGCCAGTACCTGGGCCGGACGTCCTTCTATCTGGTGGCGCTCAACAATACTTACCAACTCGCCATCTTTAAACAAGGCAATAGCCGGAGATGAAGGCGGATAGGGTAGTAAATGCGCCCTTACCTGGTTTACCGCTTCAATATCAAACCCGGCAAAACTGGTGGCTAATCTATCCGGACGGTTGGTGGCATTGGCAACAGCCAGTAACACGCCTGGTCTGCAACTACCTGCCGCACAACCACATACTGAGTTAATAACTACTAATGTGGTTCCTGCTTTCTGCAAGGTTTCATCTACTTCCACGGCCGAAACCATTTCATCAAAACCACCGTCAGTTAATTCTGCCTTCATCGGTAATACAATCTCTGCTGGATACATACTATTTTCTCCTCTTTTATTTTAGACTGCAAAAATACTATAAAAGTTGAAACATCAGAAATTGGCTTTACGGTCATTATGGCAGCAAATATTCTTACAAACGGTCATTATGTCGTATTCAGTAATATCGTTTGATCATTTTGCCTGATACAGTTTCATATCTACCATTTGGTATATGATTTGAGAAGATAAAGAGGGTTCAAAAATGTAAAACTTTAAAAATTACCACTATGACATTTGTAAAAAACAATCCCGTTTATTTTGAAAACTTCCTTACTGAACTGGTTAACCAGTTTCCAGCCAATTGGGGCAAAGATGTACAGGCACCAGTCAGCTCCATTCCCGCTAATATTCATGAAACCAATGAAGGGTATCATGTAGAGTTGAATGCGCCGGGGCGTACAAAAGAAGATTTTAAACTGAACCTGGAAAATGGATTACTGACCATCAGTTTTGAGAAGAAAGAAGAAGCGGAGAACAAAGAGTACAAGACCATCCGCAAAGAATTTAGTTACAACAACTTTAAAAGAAGCTTCAGCCTGGATGAAAAGATCAATACAGCAGGCATTCTTGCTAAATATGAGAATGGCGTATTAAAAGTATTTCTTCCTAAAAAAGAAGAAGTGCCCATAACGCCACAACAAATCAGCATTCAGTAAAACTTTATAAAATCTGTTTCATAACAGCTTAGTTTTGGTTACGCCCCGCATTTTTATGCGGGGCTTTTTTATTTTTTTTGTAACAGGTACGATTTTAAGGCAATTGGCTACTACAGCCCTGTTTTCGCCTGGTATCAATTAAATAATGAATTTTCCATTGGCCATTTTGCCTGATTAGCTGAAAGGAGTTAACGCCGCAATGACTGAATAATCCATCTAAATAAAACGAATAAGGTGTCCACACAACCGCCAATGGTCCGTCTACCTTAATTACCTCAAATTGAATTCTTTCATCGGCCAGATTTTTGGGCATGGTTCCCACCAATGTCGCGAAATCGGCCACTTTTTCATTCTTAACAATGGTTTCCCCCTCTTTATTACGGGCAATGGTTTGCAGAACCGCGCTATCGGTAAAGCATAGTAGCGTAGTAGCTCCATCTCCATTCTTCATGGCTGTAAACAACTTATTTACCGTAGCTTTTACAGAGTCTTCCGGAGTTTGCGCCAAAAGGGTACTTTCAGCGCAGGATAGTAAAAATGCCAGCAAGAAGGCTTTAGCCATCAGTATTTTTTTAAAAAAGGGATATAGAAAAAACAGTTTACCTGAGATAACCAAGTATCTTAAGCATGCTCTGTGCCGATTGTTCTTTGGCATATAACCAATCAACCAGTTTACCGCTCTTATCCTGCTCTACAATTACATGTTTAGGGGATGGTATTAAACAGTGTTTAATACCGCCATATCCACTGATCTGATCCTGGTAAGCGCCTGTGTGAAAAAAGCCTACATATAATGGTTCTTTATTGGCAACGGCTTCTTTGGGATCAACAGAGGCTATTTTAGGAAGAAATACTTCGTTAATATGTTCTTCAGAATCATAATAATCATGGCTGTCGCAGGTAATGCCACCCAATACAACCCGGTGGTATTCATTATCCCATTTATTAATGGGCAGCATCAGAAATTTTTCTCCAATACCCCATGTATCAGGCAGGGTAGTAATAAAAGATGAATCAATCATATACCAGCACTCACGGTCATTCTGAATTTTCTGTCCGATTACGCTGTAAATATGTGCCATGCTCTCCCCCACTGTGAAACTGCCAAACTCGGTATAAATATTGGGCATTGGTACTCTTGCCTTTTTGCAGGCTTTTTTAATATTGCTCACGATCTCATTGATCATAAACTGGTAATCATACTCAAATCCCAATGAATGCTTGATAGGGAAACCACCTCCGATATTAATTGAATCCAGTTCAGGACAAATCTTTTTTAACTGGCAGTATAAGTTAATAATTTTATTCAGCTCAGACCAGTAATAAATATCATCCTTGATACCTTTATTCAGAAAGATGTGAAGCATTTTAAGCTGAAATTTTTCTTCATATCCTTCAATATCATCTACATAAAATTCGAGAATATCTTTGGCGCGTATGCCTAAACGGGATGTATAAAAAGGAAAATTGGGTTCTTCTTCCGCCGCAACCCTTATGCCCAGCCGGAATGGCTGTTTCACGCTGCGTTTGTAGGCCAGCAATTCTTCTTTGTTATCCAGTATAGGGATCACATTCTTAAACCCGGTATTAATCAGTTTGGCAATACGGGATGTATAGTTCTTTTGTTTATACCCGTTACAAATGATATAGGTTTCTTTGTTGATTTTTCTTCGCTGGTATAACCGGTTGATTATTTCTATATCATAAGCGTAGGAAGTTTCCAGATGAATATTATGTTTCAACGTTTCTTCCACTATAAATGAAAAATGAGAACTTTTTGTGCAGTAGCAATAAAAATATTCTCCTTCATATTTGTGCTTTTTAAAGGCAGCCTCGAACATCCTCTTTGCTTTATTGATCTGCATGCCAATTTTAGGCAAATAGGTTAGCTTCAATGGTGTACCATATTTATCAATCAGCGATTTCAGGTCAAGACCGTTGAATTCAAGATAACCATCATCATTCTGGTCAAATCCTTCTTGCGGAAAATGGAAAGTCTGGTTAACCAGCGAAGTGTAGGAGTTATTCATTTATGGGTAACATATTAACGTGAGCGAAAAGCAATCATTTTTTTGCAGCACAAAAATAACTGTTTGTTCTGTTCATAAAATAAAAAAAACCGGAGGTAAATCAATACCACCGGTTTTTCTTTTTTGAACAGTTGCAGCCTATTTCACTGAATCAACCAAAGACTTAAAGCTGGCTGGTTCATTCATGGCCAGGTCGGCCAATACTTTACGGTTCAGATCAATACCTTTTGTACTCAGTTTATTGATAAACTGACTGTAGGTTAATCCCTCTGCTCTTACAGCGGCATTAATACGTGCAATCCACAACTGGCGGTACTCACGCTTTTTCAACTTACGGCCAACATAGCTGTAAGTCAACCCTTTTTCAACAATATTTTTTGCTACGGTATATACGTTTTTACGTTTACCATAATAACCTTTTGCTTGTTTCAGGATTCTTTTTCTCCTGGCTCTTGATGCTACTGCATTTACTGAACGTGGCATACTATAATTTTTTTAAGTTAGCTCTTATCAGAAAAACCAACTGATTTTTAATTTGATTGATGATGGTTGATACCGGATTATCCTTTTAAACGCAAT
Organism: Chitinophagaceae bacterium; assembly: GCA_023229465.1. GTDB lineage: Bacteria > Bacteroidota > Bacteroidia > Chitinophagales > Chitinophagaceae > Sediminibacterium. The sequence continues at coordinate 89,466 of JALNZE010000009.1, read as the reverse complement.
AAACGTAAAACGAAATCTTTGTTTGTTGAACCAACCAACCCTTTTTTGTTCATGGCTCTTTTGCGTTTTTTTGATTTCTTGGTCAGGATATGACGTTTGAAAGCTTTTTGAAAGGTGATTTCACCGGTACCGGTCACCTTAAAGCGCTTTTTGGCGCTGGAGTTTGTTTTTACCTTTGGCATATATATATATATAATAATCTATAAAAGATTACACCCTGCCGGCGGCCCCGAACAGACGGGACACTTGTTGAGCCATACGGGAAAATGGGCTGCAAAGTTAGGGATTAATTCTTAATTAAAACTAGCTGCTTGCTTTTTTCTTACTGCCTGTTTTTGGTGTAAAGATGGCAAACATGCGCTTTCCTTCCAGTTTGGGCATACTTTCCAGTACACCGGCTTCCGCCAGTCTTTCCGCAAATTTCAGCAAAAGCAACTGGCCACGATCCTGGAACATGATAGCACGTCCTTTAAACTGAACATAGGCTTTCACCTTATTTCCGTCTTTCAGGAAGTTTTCTGCATGTTTTGCTTTGAAGTTGAAATCATGATCATCAGTACCTGGCGTAAAGCGGATTTCTTTAACCTCACTTTGCTTGGAATTGGCTTTCATTTCCTTTTCCTTCTTCTTCTTTTCGTATAGGAATTTTTTGTAGTCAATCACTTTACAAACGGGCGGATCGGCTGTAGGGGAAATTTCTACCAGGTCCAATTCCTGTTCCTGGGCAATTTTCAGCGCATCCTGTGTTGGGTAAACGCCAACGGTTACATTGTCGCCAACCAATCTTACCTGTAATGCACGGATTCTTTCATTAATACGATGTTCAGGCTCCGGTTGCCTGTTAAACCTGGGATTAAATCTTCCTCCCCCTCTTGGTGGTAATGCCATTAAAACTTGTTTAGTGAATAATTGATTTGTTGTTAAAGATATGCATATTGCCGGCTATTCGCCGGATTTACGGTTTTCTATTTCATCTGTAATGATACTGATAAATGCGCTAAGCTCCTGTGTACCCATATCACCTTTCCCATGGCGGCGCACAGAAAGTTTATTTTCATTCATTTCTTTCTCCCCAACCACCAGCATATAAGGCACTTTCAGTAACTCAGTATCACGGATTTTTTTTCCTATTTTTTCCTGGCGATCATCTATCTCTACCCTTACCCCGGCCTTTCTTAATTGTTTATGAACCATCCCGGCATAGTCAAGGAATTTATCACTGATCGGCAGTATTTTAACCTGCAGGGGAGCCAGCCATACCGGGAAATTTCCGGCATAATGTTCTAATAAAAATCCAATAAATCTTTCATGGGTTCCTAAAGGCGCCCGGTGAATAATTAAAGGTGTTTCGGGTGTATTATCTTTATTGGTAAAGGATAAATTAAAGCGCCGTCCCTGTGCAAAATCTACCTGGTTGGTGGCCAGTGTAAATTCACGACCGATTGTACTCCATATCTGCACGTCAATTTTCGGACCATAAAAAGCGCCTTCATCCTGCACTTCCACAAATGGCGTTCCGCTCTCTATCAGCACCTGGCGCACCATTTCCTCTGTTTCCAGCCATAGTTCGGGCTCATTGATATATTTCTGCCCCAACTTCGCGGGATCATGTAAACTTAGTCGCATCACATATTTATCGATACCGAATATCTCAAAGTAGGTAAGGTACATTTCATTAACCGCTTTGAATTCCTGCGCAAATTGTTCTTTGGTGCAATAGATATGCGCATCATTCATGTGCAAACAACGAACCCGCATCAGGCCAAATAATTCACCGCTTTGCTCATAACGGTAACAGGTGCCATATTCTGCCAAACGATAGGGAAGATCTTTGTAGCTTTTCTGCTCCGCATCATATATTTTATGGTGATGCGGACAATTCATTGCTTTCAAATAGTATTTAGTGCCGTCCAATTCCATGGGTGGAAACATACTTTCCTGGTAATAAGGCAGGTGACCGCTGGTAATATATAAATTTTCTTTGGCTATATGCGGGGTTACCACCCGCTTGTAGCCCGCATCTTCCTCCGTTTCTTTCGCCAGTTTTTCCAGTTCCTCAATAATAACCGTTCCATTCGGCATCCACAAAATAAGCCCCGGACCGATATCTTCATCCATTGTAAAAATGCTCAGTTCCTTACCCAGTTTACGGTGATCGCGCTTTTTGGCTTCTTCCAGCATTAATACATAGGCATCCAGCTCTTTCTGACTGGGATAGCTAACCCCATAAACCCTGGTGAGCATTTTATTCTTTTCATTCCCTTTCCAGTAGGCGCCCGAAATACTCGTTAATTTAATGGCTTTAATAAATCCGGTATCCGGAATATGCGGGCCACGACACAGATCAGTAAACCCTCCCTGCGTATAAAAAGTAATATCCCCATCTGTTAGATTACCCAGCAAGTCTAATTTATACTCATCTCCTTTTTCAGTAAAATACCGGGTGGCTTCAGCTTTGGAGATCTCTTTGCGGATATACCGGTTGGCCTTTTTAGCCAGTTCATTCATTTTTTTCTCCAGAATTAACAAATCCTCTTCCGTCATTTTCCTGTTGCCCAGGTCCATATCATAATAAAATCCTTTATCCAAAGCGGGCCCTACCCAAAACTTCACCCCCGGGTATAAGGTTTCAACAGCTTCAGCCATTAAATGGGCAGAAGAATGCCAGAAAGTATTCTGTCCTTCCGCATCATTCCAGGTTAATAATTTTAAAGTGGCATCCATGGTAATAGGTCGCGTAGCATCCCATAACTGGCCATTGATGCTGGCAGCTAAAATTTTTCTGGCCAATCCTTCACTAATTGATTGGGCAATAGCTAATGCAGTACTGCCGGTCTCATACTGTCTTACTGCTCCGTCCGGAAAACGTATATTAATCATGTTATTGTAAGGCAAACTTTTTATTGGAATGCAAAAGTAAAGAATCAAATGCAGACTAAAACGGCTGTTGGCTACTATTTACGGCAAAACCTTAACGGTTCTTTATCAGGGCTTACTATATTGCAACCGTAGATTTGCGCTATGAGATTGAATTTTACCCTTTTCATTCTTTTATTGTTTGTTATTTCTACTTCAAATGCCCAAAAATTAACGGGTATCTGGAGGGGCTATTTTAGTTCATCCAGGGGCCTGTACAATGATGGCTCACGGGTGGAAACGTATAAATATGAGATACAGATTGACCAGCAAACGAACAATGGGATAAAGGGCGTGACCTATTCTTATAAAACAACCGTTTTCTACGGGAAATCGGAACTAAGTGGTATTTATAGGCCTTCTGCAAGGAATCTGCTGATTAAAGAGACTAAACTGCTTGACCTGAAGATTGGGGATAATAGCGAGCCCTGCCTGATGACCTGTTACCTTGATTATTCCAAAATAGGTAAACTGGAAGTGCTGGAAGGTACTTTTATCTCACTCAATGTAAAAAATAAAGCGGATTGTGGCAGTGGTAAAGTATACCTGGAACGCGTGCCTACCTCTGATTTTAAGAAAGAAGATTTTCTGGTAAGGAAAAATACAATCAAACAAACACCAAACAAGGGAAAGCCGGTAGCACAGGCTCCCCCGGCCGGAAAATTGCCTGCAGTTGTTTTACCGGGCAGGAAAATAAATTCAGCTTCCGGTACGCCTAAAACAAATAAACCGCCTCAGGTTCCCATACAAAAACCGGCTGTTGCCAAAAAGCAACCTGAAAACCCTGGTGGAAAAATGAATCCTGTTAATAAGTATCCGAAGAACCTGGCTACCGGTAAAGCAGCAGACAGGATACCCGAACCATTGGTGAATTCAAAAAAAAAGGAAGAAGGTCAAACACAGCAAACAGAAACCTCTTCCAGAAAAATACCTATACCCAGGGTTTTACTTGAAAGAGAGAACAACCTGGTAAGAACCATTACCACCAGTGAAGAAAACATTCAGATTGATCTCTATGATAATGGAACTATTGATAATGATACCATTTCGGTTTATCATAATAACGAATTAGTAATAAGCAATGGCCGATTGACTTATACGCCGATATCGATAAAAATAAAATGCAGCACAACAGATAACCGTCATGAATTAACAGTTGTGGCAGAGAACCTCGGAGACATTCCACCCAATACTGCTTTAATGGTTATTAAATCCGGCAACCAAAGAGAACGGTATGAGATATTCCTCACATCAACAGAACTAAGGAATGCCAAAGTGATCATCAATTTTGTTCCCCAAAAATGATATTGCCACCTGGTGTTCCTGGTTAGATACCTCTCCTACAAAAATCCTGGCAAAAACTGACCAGGTGCCAGCAAACGGCATGAATACTATTTCTGCCTGATGTCTATAGAATCCTTTATCTCACCGCAGGTAAGCATTTTTTTGGGGATATAGGGATTCCTTATTTCGCGTGAATTACTCAACCAGTTAGCACCCTGGTCATAAAAGGCCATCGGACAAAATATATGGTAAATGACTGCTTTGTTGTATTGTACGGTACGGATCAGATCGTACAACTGATCGCTGGCCATCTGAAAAGATTTCCGTTTATTATCCAGTCCCTTCTCCCCTAGTAAACCCTTCAATTCAGCGCTAATACCCTGTGTATAGGTTTGGGCAGTGGCTACTACATTGGTGTCGGCCCGTAACTCCTGCAATGCCAAACTATCCGTAGCCATCATCAATTTTTCGGCATATTCGTTAACCAGCTCTTCGTTTTCAGCCACAAAATTGTCTTTCAGTGCAAAATAATCCGCCAGCAGTATTCCGAAAGATTGGTTAAAAACATCCGAATTAGTGTTTTTTGTGAGCGGAGACTTTGGCTGTGACTCAATTTTGGCTTTTTCATCAGCGGTTCCACAAGCGGAAAGCAGTATGAATGCGGTATATAAAAAACAGCGCCTCATAAAAATAATTTAAACACAAATTTAAAGCAAATAGAATTGGGAGCAGATTGCGTTTACCTTTGCCGCCCTAAATAGTTGTTAAGAGATGTTGATAGGATTACAAAATGTAACTTTTGAGTTTGGTGCCCGGGTGATAGTGGAAGACGCCACCTGGCATATACAACCCGGTGATCGTATTGGTTTGGTTGGCTATAATGGCACGGGCAAATCTACGTTGTTAAAGGTTTTGGTAGGCGAATACACGCCTGCAAAAGGAACTGTGGAAAAGAGCAAAGAAACCACTATCGGCTACTTACACCAGGATCTGCTGAGTTTTGATACCAATGATACTATTACAGAAGTGGCATTGAGCGCTTTTGAAAGAGTGTGCGAACTGGAAAAAGAAATAGAGAAGCTGGGGCATGAACTGGAAAAGGATTCAGAAAATGAAGCCTTACTGATTAACTATACTGATGCGCTTCATGAACTGGATGTGCTGGACGGCTATAATATTCACCATAAAGCGGAAGAAGTTTTGCATGGGCTTGGGTTTGGTAATGATGACCTGACCAGGCCCTATAAAGAATTTAGCGGCGGTTGGCGGATGCGGGTATTATTGGCTAAGATGATTCTGCAACAGCCGGATGTATTGCTGATGGATGAACCTACCAATCACCTGGATTTACCCTCTATTGAATGGCTTGAAAAATACCTGCTCCATTATAAAGGCAGTGTAGTAATTGTGAGCCACGATAAATTCTTTCTGAACAGGATGGTGAATAAAATTGTGGAAATATACCAACAGCAAATTCATATTTATACCGGTGATTATGAATATTACGAGCAGGAAAAACTGATTCGTATTGATATGCAGCAGAAAGCCTTTGAAAATCAGCAGGATTATATTCGCCAGCAGGAACGATTCATAGAACGCTTTAAAGCGAAAGCCAGTAAGGCCGCACAGGCACAAAGCGTACAAAAAAGATTGGATAAAATTGATAAGATAGAAGATGTAAAACTGGAAAGGCCCGATTTACGCATCAATTTTCAGTTAGAAAAAGTACCGGGAAAAGTGTTGGTACAACTGAAAGAGGTGAGCAAAAGTTTTGGCCAGCTTAAAATTGTGGAAGAGGCGGTTGCGGAAATAGAAAGGGGCGACAAGATTGCGCTCATTGGCGCCAATGGTAAGGGTAAATCTACCGTATTGCGGATGATAGCAGGAACAGAACCCTTTGCGGGCGATAGAATATGGGGTCATAATGTAGCCGAAAGCTTTTATGCGCAGCATCAATTGGAAGCATTAACCATGAACCATACCATACTGGAAGAATTACAGCAATGCGGCAGCAAAAAAACAGATGTGGAACTGCGCGCCCTGTTGGGCTCGTTCCTGTTTAGTGGGGATGATGTTGAAAAAAGAATTAAAGTATTAAGTGGTGGAGAAAAAGCAAGGGTGGCATTGGCCAAAACCATTGTGAGTAAAGCCAACTTCCTTATTCTTGATGAGCCAACCAATCACCTGGATATGCACTCGGTTGAGTTGCTGGCCGAGGCGCTGAATAAATATGAAGGCAGTACCATTTTGGTTAGCCACGACCGTTATTTTATTTCCATAACGGCTAATAAAATATGGGAGATCGTAGATTATAAGATCAAAGAATTCAAGGGCTCTTACAAGGAATGGGTGGAATGGAATGAGCGGATGGCAAAGATTGCCGCGGAAAAACAAAAGCTGGGCTATACAGAGGTGAAAACAGCGAGTCTGCCTGCAAAGAATCAAACACAACCGGCCCAAAAACCTGCTGATGCTGTAACTAAATCAAATAAGGAAACTACTCCGTTTGCCAATACCACCATTCATAAAGAGTTACAGAAAGAATTACAAAAAGAACAACGAAAACTTACCAATCTTGAAACGCAGTTAAGCAAGGCCAAAGATGAGCAAAGCAGGCTGGAAGCCGCTTTGGGAGATGCTGCTAATTATTCTGATAAAGATAAATTTGTAACAACAGAAGCCGAATATAAAAGGGCTAAAATTAATAGGGATACTTTAGAAAAAGAATATGAAACCATTTTTGAAAAAGTGATGGAACTGGAATCTCAAATGAGTTAACTCACCCCTTTTACAAAATCGCTCACCAGGTAACTAATCATTTTACCCGTACTATCATTGGTTCTGCCATCAGATAATTTGGTAGCGCCCTCACTGATATGCAGGTAGGCCACTTTACTTTCGGAAGAAGTAAAACTAACAAATTGCCTGGCATGAGACGGTGTAATGCCTACCGGACTGGAGGAGCTGCTTAAGGCATGTTCAATTACATCCAGATCTATTTCAATGCCACAATGGGTATCATCCGTAAACTCGGTTGCATGGCCCACTGCCTGTAAAAAAGTTCTTTTTTCATGCAGAAAAATGTCTTCATAGGTTATGCAATCAACAAAAGGATTATTCACCATATCCATCCATACATTTTGTGGTAAATAATTTTCATGCAGCCCAACCACACAATATTTTTCGAGGTAACCATCTGCTTCTGCATAACTGAAACCATTGCCGGAATGACGGCCTTCCATCGGTCTGAAATCAGCATGGGCATCTAAATTGATGGCATTAATCTGTGCAAGCTGGATAACGCCTGCCTTATATAGCCCTTTGGCTGCTCCTTTAATACAGGGGTAAGAGTTATTATGACCGCCACCAATCACAATCGGTATTTTTTTATTTTGCGTGATGATATGTATCAGTTGTTCCACTTCATCATCAATTGTATTAACCGCATGGCGGTAGGCGGCCAATCGCTCATCAAAATCATGTGCATTTTTTTCGATCAGTTGTTCAATATCGGAAAAATCAAAATGGCCCAATAAAAGAATATTACCTCCTTCCAGGAAATCATTACTCTGGATATTAAGAAAGGATTGCAGAAAAGAGAGCCAGGCAGAATCCGTTCCACCAATACCCATATTGGCTTTTACACCGATGTCTTCCGGAATGCCTAATAATACATAGGTTGAAGCCGACTGTTGCAGGGAAGCTTCCAGTGAAGTATGATCAGCCAATACCTGGATACGTTCTCCCAGCTTCGTTTCAAAACGTCGGATCCTGGTGAGGGATAATACATCTCTTTTGTCATAAAATTTAAAATGACTCATATGGCTGCATTTTACTGGAATGAAACATCAGGCAATAACGCAATCCGGCATCACCCTCTCTCAACCTAAATATACTTCAAATAAAAACACCATTGATCATCACTTTCTCAACCAGGTTGGATCCAAAGGCATAAGGCAAATAAGCTACGGAAGGAATGGGTTTGGTAAAAATGAGATTCGCTATTTTGCCGGGTGTGATACTGCCCAATACCTCTCCCAGATCCATTGCATAAGCACCGTTAAGGGTTGCCGCATTGATGGCTTCTTCAGGTAAGAGTTTCATTTGGATACAGCTCATGGCCACCACCAGGTTCATATTGCCGCTGGGACTGGATCCGGGATTATAATCAGATGCCAGTGCGATGGCACAACCCTTATCCAGTAAAACCCTGGCGGGCTGAAATGGCATTCTGAGAAAGAAAGCCGCGGTAGGCAATAGTGTACCGATGGTTGCTGAACCGGCCAATGCAAGGATCGCATCTTCATCCATGGTTTCTAAATGATCTACGGATAAGGCGCCCAGTGCAACGCCTGCCTGGGTTCCACCGGATGCCCGTAACTGGTTGGCATGAATTTTTGGCCGCAGTCCATAGCTTATTCCGGCACGGCAAATAGTAGTGGTTTCATCCGGACTAAAAAAACCGTCTTCACAAAAAACATCAATATAATCGGCTAATTTTTCGGCAGCGATCTTTGGCAGCATTTCATCAATAACCAGGTTGATATAGCCGGTGTGGTTCTCTTTAAATTCCAGCGGATAAGTATGCGCACCCAGAAAACTGGCTTTAACAGGAATGGGTGATATTTCCTTTAATCGTTTAATCACCCGCAGCATCTTTAATTCACCCGCTACTGTTAACCCATAGCCACTCTTAATTTCGATGGCGCCCGTGCCAAGTTTCATCAGTTCCTGCAAGCGTTGCCAGGCCTGTTCAAATAAAGTATCTTCCGTAGTTGCATTCAATACAGTGGCAGAGTTGAGAATACCTCCACCCTTGGCGGCTATTTCGGCATAACTCAACCCTTTAATCTTATCTACAAATTCTGTTTCCCTGCTGGCTGCAAAAACCAAATGCGTATGGCTATCACACCAGGTAGGTAGTACGGTGGCCCCCTGTGCATCATATACCGGCATAGCGGATGGAAGATGCCCGATGGATGACATCTCGCCATATTCTTTGATCAACCCGTTTTCTACAACCAAAAAAGCGTTCCGGATAACGGGAAGTTGAGACAGTTCTTCGCCCCTTAATAATTTACTTTCAGTTCGAACATTTAGTAACTGGTGTATGTTGGTGATCAGCAGGTTCATGCAGGAAAATTAGACAGATTCTCCTTCCTGGCCAACGGGTTTTCCGGATTAGTAGCAAACAACCTATTTTAAAGGTATAATCAGCACACTTACTTATTGTGCTATGTTCAAAATGGATGGGATGGAACTATCCGCGAAATAAAGCCTTTGGAAAGAAAGTTGTAATTTGCTTTACGTATGGATACTAAATTATCTGTGACCTCCGAAATAGGTACCTTAAAACGGTTATTGGTACATAGTCCGGATAGCGGGCTGGGTAAAGTAGTTCCTTCAAAAGCGCAGGATTGGTTATTTGAAGACATCGTACACCTGGAAACCATACGCAGAAATGAGTATGATTACTATACCAAAATTCTACTCTATTTTCTGGATCCGTCCAAAATAAAAGGGCAGGTGGCTGCTATTGATGCAAAAGAAGCCAGGCGGGATTTTTATAAACCCGACAAACCCGTTTTTTTCCGGTCAGATAAAGTGGTTGAGTTGCAGTGGTTACTCGCCGAAGTGCTGGAAGACAAAGAAATCCAGTCAAGACTGGTTGCATCGGTTTGTGCCATTGAAGGATGTACTTATGAAACACAAAATACGCTGCAGGCATATACCCCCATTCAACTGGCAAAAACATTTATTTCAGGTACCGCTAATAACACAGAGTTGATCTTTGCCCCTATTCCGAATTTTATATTTACACGGGATATTGGCATTACTATTAAAGATCATGTATTATTGAATAAGCCCGCAAAAAAAGCGCGTACCAGGGAAGCCCTGCTGGCCAAGTATATTTTCTTTCATCATTCATTGTTTCGGGGATACCGGAATAATATCATTGAACTGGCCGACTCGCACCATAGTTTTTTAATGCCAAAGGAAGAAGATGATAGAAAGATAACACTGGAAGGCGGGGATATCATGGTTGTAAGTGAGAACCACCTGCTGGTAGGTGTTAGCGAAAGAACCTCTTCTGAAGCAGCCGTTCGCATTACCAATATGATGTTTGAAAAAGGATTAATGGAAAAGGTAACCATCATAAAAATTCCCAGGAAAAGGGATTATATGCATATCGACACTGTTTTTACACAGGTAAAAAGAGATGTATGGGTGATGCTGGGTAATTTTTCGAGAAAAGCGGTAAAACATGAGGATGAAAATGCCATAGAACGCATTCTCGAAATAAAAAAAGAAGAAAAAATAAAAATTTTACAGTTCAGCAAAAAATGCCCGGAAAATCCGGTTTCATTTGAAAGCCTGGAAGATTTGTTAGTGGATATCAGCAAGAATGATCTGCACTGCGAAGGGGAAGTCACGTGCCTTTTTTCGGGGAACAATGAATTCCCTTATAATGCACGTGAACAATGGACGGATTCCTGTAACCTGCTGGCTTTAAAAGAAGGAGTGGTATTGGGCTATGACAGGAATGACAAGACTACTGAAGCCTTTAAAAATGCAGGTTTTACCGTTGTACATGTTAAAGAATTATTGAACCAGCTGGAAGCAGGTACTGTTCAGGTTGAATCGATAGTGGATACTTTAATCCTGATGCCCTCCGCTGAACTGTCGAGGGCCAGGGGTGGTTTTCACTGCATGAGTATGCCTCTCTGGCGTGAACCGGTTGGCAAATAATCAGTTAAACACTAATTAACAAAACCAAAAATCTAAAGATGCAGCATAGTTCTCACCTGTTAATGATCAAACCGGTACATTTCGACTTCAATGAAGAAACAGCAGTGAACAATAGTTTTCAGACGAAATCTGCGGATATTGACATACAGGTAAATGCTTTAATGGAATTCGAAACTTTTATTGCTGTATTGCAATCAAATGGAATTGATGTGACCGTTATTAATGACACCCCGGATCCGCATACACCTGATTCTATATTTCCGAACAACTGGATATCTTTTCATGAGAAGGCAACCGTTTGCCTCTACCCTATGTTTGCCGGAAACAGAAGACTGGAAAGAAAGCAACATGTGCTGGATGAGATACAGAAAAAATTTGGGGTGGATCAAATAATAGACTTAACGGAACATGAGGCGTATCATGCATTTCTGGAAGGAACAGGCAGCATGGTGTTAGACAGGGATCATGCCTTAGCCTATGCCTGCTTATCACCCAGAACCGATAAAAATGTATTGACCGTTTTCTGTGAAAAGCTGGATTACCAACCTGTTTACTTTACCGCTTTTGATTTGGGGAACCAACCCATTTACCATACCAATGTAATGATGTGTGTTGCCGATGCCTATGCAGTGATCTGTTTAGAAACGATACATGATCGTACTGAAAGACAAATGGTGGTAAGAAAGCTAACAGAAACCGGGAAAAAAATTATTGAAATCAGTATTGATCAAATGAATCATTTTGCCGGTAATATGTTGCAGGTACATAATGCGGATGGTACAATTTTCCTGGTAATGTCGTCACAGGCTTTTCGCAGTTTAACTGAGGAACAGATTCTGCAACTGGAAGCATTTAATCCGATCATTCATTCCGATATTACAACTATAGAAACCAATGGTGGCGGTAGCGCCCGTTGTATGATGGCAGAAATTTTTCTGCCATTGAACCCGTATTTGATTTGCTGAAATCATTTTTTACCTGTCAAAGGTTAGTCTCACTCCTTCTTTAAATGATACCGGCTCATACCCAAGTTCTTTTTGTGCCTTATGAATCAGTAACCCCGATTTTTTAGCCCGGATAACTGTTTCAGGAAAGGTATCAGCCGTAACAGGTTCTATCAATGATTGATTCAATCGCAAAACTTCGGCAACAGTCAGCGCCATTTGATAGGGTGATAAACTATCTTTCCCGGCAAGATGGTATTTACCTGTTATTTTTTTTTGGACAACCGTTTCAATTCCCCGGCAAATATCTTCAACATAGGTTGGTGTGCGCACCTGGTCTGTTACTACTTTAATTTTCTTTCCCTGCTCCAGATTTTGCTTTACCCAGTGTAAAAAACTGGGACGCATTCCTTCCCAAAGTTTACCGTAAATAAATACAGGGCGAATAATGGTAAATGGCAGGCCACTATCCATCACCAGTTCCTCGGCCATCAGTTTGCTTTGTCCATAAAAATTTAATGGGTTTGGTATGGCTTCTTCCGCATGCGGGCCATTCTCACCAAATATGAAGTCAGTAGAAATTTGTATAAAATGAGCCTGCAGTTCTTTGGCAAATTGTACTAAATGCCCGGTAGCTTTTACATTATTCAGGAGGCATTGTTCTTTCAGCGCATCACATTCATCCGGTTTACTCATGGCAGCCGTATGAATAATTACAGCAGGTTGGAAATTTTCAAACAAGTTTCGCAGATTACTAACATTACTAACGCTGGTTAGTTCGGATTCCTGGTAAATAATATTTATTTTTTCAGGTATCCTGCGTTGTCCACGCGATACACCCATAACTGTAAACCCTTTGCCTGCAAAGAAAGCAGTCAAATGTTGGCCCAAAAAACCATTGGCTCCTGTAATGATTAGGTTCATTTTACAAGTGTACGAAAAATACAATGTATCTCCAGAACTTGGCATTTACTGGCAAATGCTTATTTTTGCGACTCCGAATAGTTGATACACACTGTATTACACTATGATTACCTTTAATATTTCAATGCACAAAAGAAGAACCAGCAAAATACAATGTCTGCAAAACAAGTAACAAAGATTGGCGTACTAACTTCCGGTGGAGATGCTCCTGGTATGAATGCCGCGATAAGAGCAGTAGTAAGAACAGGACTCTATCATGGACTTGATATTTTCGGAATCATGCGGGGTTTCAGTGGTATGGTGGATGACGATATTTTTCAGATGGATTCCAGATCCGTAGCCAATATCATCCAGCGTGGGGGCACTATTCTTAAAACGGCCAGGAGTAAGGAGTTTTTTGAATATGAGGGACGAAAAAAAGCCTATGCCAACCTTACCAAACGCGGTATTAATGGCCTGGTAATTATTGGTGGAGATGGAAGCTTTCGTGGGGCACAACAATTTAGTCATGAGTTCGATATTCCCTGTATCGGTATTCCAGGTACCATTGATAAAGATATCGCGGGTAGTGATTTTACCATTGGTTTCGACACAGCCGTTAACACAGCAGTAGAAGCCATTGATAAGATCAGGGATACGGCTGATGCGCATGATCGTCTTTTTATTGTAGAAGTGATGGGTAGGGATGCCGGCTATATCGCCCTCCACAGCGGAATTGCCACAGGCGCCGAAAATATACTGATACCTGAAGAAAAAACCGATATTGAAGAATTGGTTGCCTCACTCACCGAAAAAGAAAAAAGACAAAAACTGGTTAACCTGATAGTGGTGGCAGAAGGAGATGAATTTGGCGGTGCCAATGAAATTGCTGCCATCATGAGAGAAAGATTACCCAATGCGGATATCAGGGTTTGTATTCTGGGCCATATCCAGAGAGGTGGCGCCCCTAGCTGCTTAGACAGGCTGATTGCCAGCAGGATGGGCTATCACGCGGTGGAGTGTTTACTGAATGGCAAAATCAATGTGATGGTGGGAATTCTCAACAATAAATTACACTATACCCCCTTAGACAATGCCGTAAAGGCAAAACAAAAAATACCAGATGACTGGTTCAAGATCGCTAAGATCCTGGCCCGATAATTTATAGCTATTTCATTACTAACGATTACCAACCAACCCCCACAAAATGTCAAAGAATCTTGATAAATACCTGCATAGAGAAATGGATAAAAAGGCAGGTGTGGCACACGTAAATCATCGCACAAAGATTGTTGCTACGGTTGGACCTGCCTGCGATACTTATGAGAAACTGCTAGACCTGGTTAAGGCCGGGGTTAACGTTTTCCGTCTTAACTTTTCGCATGGCAGTCATGAAGACAAACTAACTATCATAGAACATATCCGTAATATCAATATAGCTGAACCATACAATATTGCCATCCTCGCAGATCTTCAGGGCCCCAAACTACGGATAGGTGAAATTGAAAATAATTCATTAACAGTAAAAGCAGGTGACGTATTAACCTTTACGAATGAAAAATGTGTAGGTACACTTGAAAAGATTTATGTGTCATATCCAAACCTGGCTGGTGACGTTGTGATGGGTAATATCATTATGATTGATGACGGTAAGATTGAAGTGAAGGTTGTTGGGATTGAAAAAAATGGCGATGTAAAAGTGCTGGTTACTTTAGGCGGCATCTTATCTTCTAAAAAAGGGATCAATCTGCCCGACACTAAAATATCCTTACCTGCCTTAACTGAAAAAGACCTGGCCGACCTGGAATTCATTATTGAACAGAACTGCGACTGGGTAGCACTGAGTTTTGTGCGCAGTGTAAAGGATATCGTTATTTTAAGAAGTAAGCTGGCAGAGAAAAAAAGCAAAACAAAAATTATTGCTAAAATAGAGAAACCGGAAGCCCTTTTAAATATACGTGATATCATTTTAGAAAGTGATGGTATTATGGTGGCCCGTGGTGATTTGGGTGTAGAGCTTCCTGTTGAACAAATTCCATTAATTCAGAAAGAACTGATACGTAAATGCCTGCATCGTGCCAAGCCTGTTATTGTGGCCACGCAAATGATGGAAAGCATGATTGACCGGGTAAAACCTAACCGTAGTGAAATTACAGACGTTGCCAATGCCGTACTGGAAGGGGCGGATGCTGTAATGCTAAGCGGAGAAACGGCTACCGGCCAGCACCCCGTGCTGGTGGTTGAAACCATGCGTAAAATTATTGCGGAAGTAGAAAAAAAAGAATACCGGTATAACAGGGAGGAGGATCTTAAACCCCAACCACATTCTCCTTCTTTTCATAGTGATGCCATCTGTTATAATGCCTGTAAAATATCTGATGATGTGGATGCAAAAGCCCTGATTGGCATGACACAAAGCGGCTATACCGCCTTTATGCTCAGCAGTTACAGGCCCCTATCCCCTTTATTTATTTTTACCAAAGAAAAATCACTGGTAAACCAGCTTAGTTTAAGTTGGGGTGTACGTGCCTTTTATTATTCAGAGGAAGATAGCCTGGATGATATCATTAACGACCAGATTAATATCCTCAGGGAAAGAGGGTTCCTCCATCCGGGAGATGTTGTGGTAAATACCGGAAGTACCCCCGTTGATCAGCATTTACCTACCAATATTATCAAGCTCACCAAAGTTGTGTAGATAAGATTGTACAAAATAGTAAAAAAGATTCCTCCTCAAAGAGGAATCTTTTTTATTTTCAGGTTTCTAAATCACCCCCCCTATGAAAAATATCTTTCAGTTACTCCTTCTCCTCTTACCCTTTTCAGCAATCTCCCAGAATGCCGATTCGGCCTGGATCGTAAATAATTACACAAAAAAAGAAGTTACCATCCCCATGCGCGATGGGGTAAAACTCTTTACCGTTATTTATGCGCCCAAAGACATTTCAGAAAAACATCCCATCCTGCTAACCCGTACACCCTATTCCTGTTCGCCTTATGGAGAGGGTAAATTTGCCGGCTTCTGGAATAACCCCCGCAAATATTTTCTGAAAGAAAATTATATCTATGTTATACAGGACGTTCGCGGACGCTGGATGAGTGAGGGACAATTTGTAGATGTTCGTCCGTATAACAACCATAAAACCAGCAATACAGATATTGATGAAGCCAGTGATGCTTTTGATACCATTGACTGGCTAACCAAAAACGTGGCGAATAACAATAACCAGGTAGGTGTATTCGGCACTTCCTACCCCGGCTTCTATGCTGCCATGGCAGCCTTAAGCAATCACCCATCACTAAAAGCGGTTAGTCCGCAGGCGCCCGTAACCGACTGGTTTATTGGTGATGATTTTCACCATAACGGGGCTTTTATGATGATGGATGCTTTTGGTTTTTATTCGGGCTTTGGCAAACCAAGGCCACAACCTACTACCATCGGATCTACCGGGTTTGATTACCCGGTAAAAGATAATTATGCGTTTTTTTTACAAACAGGTCCCCTACCGGAACTCACCAAGCTGATGGGTGATAGCATTGCTTTCTGGAAAGACCTGATGAATCATCCGGTAAATGATACGTGGTGGAAAGCAAGAAATGACAGAAATTTTGTACAAAATATATCACCCGGTATTGCCACGCTGGTAGTAGGTGGATTATTTGATGCGGAAGATTGTTTTGGTGCATGGAAATTGTATGAGGCCATTGAAACCAAAACAAAAAATAATAACAAACTGGTAATGGGTCCGTGGCACCATGGCCAATGGGGAAGATTTGATGGATCTTACCTTGGAAATATCAAATTCAACAGTAATACCAGTGAATGGTTTGGTAAAAATATTGAACTTCCCTTCTTTAATTACTACCTGAAAGGCAAAGGTTCTCCTGAAACGATCAAAGAAGCCACCATATTCTTCAGTGGCAGTAACGAATGGAAGCAGTTACCACAATGGCCCCCTGCTAATAGTACGCCAACAGCCATGTATTTGAAAAATAAGGGTGAACTAAGTTTTGAGAAAGCTACGACTACGGTTCCCTCCTTTGCAGGTTATACAAGTGATCCTGCAAAACCGGTTCCTTATACAGAGGATGTTCATCTTTCCAGAACCCAGGAGTATATGCTCGATGATCAGCGTTTTGCGGCAAGAAGGCCTGATGTATTGGTATTTCAGACAGGCATTTTAAAAGAAGATCTAACTTTGGGCGGGCCAATTGTAGCCGATCTGATGGCTTCGGTATCCGGTACCGATGCGGATTTTGTGGTAAAACTGATTGATGTTTTTCCGGATGATTTTAGTTATGAAACCCCACTAAAAAACGATTACCCGATGAGTGGCTACCAGATGCTGGTTCGGGGTGAAGTAATGCGTGGAAAGTTTCGAAACAGTTTTGAAAAGCCGGAAGCCTTTGTTCCCAATAAACCAACCCGGGTAAAATATAGCTTACCGGATATTGCACATACCTTCAAAAAAGGGCATAGGCTAATGATTCAGATTCAGGGTAGCTGGTTTCCATTGGTAGATATGAATCCACAAACATTCACCGATATCTATCATGCACAAAAAACCGATTTCAGAAAAGCGGATATCCGCATTTATCACAATAGCTCAAAAATTATATTACCTGTTATAAAATAGCGTTAAAACTTAGTGATCAATGAAACAACGATTGATCACTAAGTTTTAACGCTATTAGTATATTGGGTAATACTTAGAGCCTGTACCTTTGTACCCAGCTAAACAATCTTCGATTATGGTAGATTCTCTTGAAAAAATTCCGGTAAAAATATTTTCCGATGTGATCACCGGCTCAAAATTTGTAGCCGATGAAATTGCCAAACTCATTCGCGAAAAAAGCGGCAGAAACGAAACCTGCGTGCTGGGAATGGCTACCGGCGCCACTCCTATCTACCTGTATGCCGAGCTGGTTAGAATGCATCGTGAGGAAGGATTGAGTTTTAAGCATGTCATCACTTTTAACCTGGATGAATACTACCCGATAGAAAAAGATGCCTACCAGAGTTACTGGAGCTTTATGCATCGCCATTTATTTAATCATATCGACATTGATCCTGCCAACATACATATCCCCAATGGCAGCTGGCCAAAGGCAGAGATTAAAAAATATTGTGCTGACTATGAAAGTGAATTAGAGAAAGTGGGTGGTATTGACCTGCAGTTGCTGGGTATTGGCCTAAATGGACATATCGGTTTTAATGAACCCGGTTCCAGTATCTCTTCAAAAACAAGGTTAATTAACCTGGATAACCTTACCCGTATTGCCAATACCTACGAGTTTCAGAATATTTCGAAAGTGCCCAGACTGGCGCTAACCATGGGTATCAGTAATATTTTACAGGCAAAGCGAATTTTACTGATGGGCTGGGGACAAAAAGCTTCCATTGTTGCCAAATCTGTAGAAGGCCATATTACAGAACATATTCCGGCCAGCATACTGCAGCAACATCCTGATTGCACTTTTATTGTAGATGAATCCGCGGCTGCAGATCTTACCCGTATAAAATCTCCTTGGCTTACGGGAGAATGTACCTGGACACCTAAGATGATCAAAAGAGCCGTAGTGAACCTGGCGCTAAAACTGGAAAAACCAGTGTTGAGCCTTACAGCTAACGACTATCTCGAAAATAGTTTATCAGATTTATTGATAGAAAAAGGAGATGCCTACGAGATCAATCTCCAGGTATTTTATCTTCTCCGCGACAGTATCACCGGATGGCCGGGGGGTAAACCCAATGCACTTCTACCGGCTCACCCGGAAAGAAGTGTACCGCACCCAAAAAAAATTGTAATTTTTTCTCCCCACCCCGATGATGATATCATCAGTATGGGTGGCACTTTTATGCGGTTACACGACCAGGGGCATGATGTACAGGTAGCTTATCAAACCAGTGGCAATATTGCGGTAGCAGATGAATTTGTAACCCGTTTTATAGATTTTGCCGTTGGCTTTGAAGAAATGTTTGGTATAGACAATAAGAAAACCCGGTCTATCATGAAGGAAGCCCGGGAATACATTTCCAATAAACAAAAAAACCAGGCAGACACTGATGAAATCCGGTCTATTAAAGGATTGATACGGAGGTGTGAGGCAAAAGCCACCTGCAGGTATGTAGGACTGGCTGAAGACCATTGCCATTTTATGAACCTGCCCTTTTATGAAACAGGCGCCATTGAAAAAAAACCAATGAGTGAAGAAGATGTACTGATTACGATTGAATTATTGAAGAAACTAACACCACACCAGATATACTGTGCCGGCGATCTTGCAGACCCGCATGGAACCCATAAAGTTTGCCTGGAAGTTATTTTTGAAAGTTTACGAAGATTGAAAGCAGCCGGTGAGCCCTGGATAAAAGATTGTTGGGTATGGTTATATAAAGGCGCCTGGCAGGAATGGGATATTTCAGAAATTGAAATGGCCATTCCTATGAGTCCTGACCAGGTGATGAAAAAACGTTTTGGCATTTTTATTCATCAGTCACAAAAAGACATGGTACCCTTTCAGGGGAAAGACAGCCGTGAATTCTGGCAGCGTGCCGAAGACAGGAACGCGAATACCGCTAATCTCTATGCAGCATTAGGTTTAACCAAGTATGCAGCCATGGAGGCATTTGTAAGATGGCATTATTAAATGAGAGTAGCTATTTTTGAATGATGGAAGAACAGCCCCTTGCTGCAAATAGGCAGGCAGATACCTGGAAGATTGCCTGGCATACTCCGGTATACAGGATTAAAATTATAATTGGAACGATTGTATTGATTGCCGTACTAATGGCATTACCCTATTTTTTTGCCTACATTGAACTGATTAATGGCATGCAGTTTAATGACAGGCTACTGCAGCTAATTCCACCGAGGGATATATCCATTGCCATGTTCATCATTATCTGGTCAATGACGGGTTATACTGCCTACCGTTGTACACAAAGTCCTTCCCTGTTTATTGTAGTGCTCTATTCACTCATACTTCTATTGCTATCCAGAATGATTACGATAAGTATTTTTCCACTCAATCCACCGATGGGACTGATTCCGTTGAAAGATCCCCTTAGTAATTTATTCTATGGAGGCACCCGGGCTTTTATCACAAAAGATCTTTTTTATTCGGGCCATACTTCAACCCAGTTCTTACTATTCCTTAGCCTGCAAAAAAGAAAAGAGAAAATCCTGGCGCTATTGGCAACGGTGGCGGTAGCCATACTGGTATTAGTACAGCACATACATTATACAATCGATGTATTGGCGGCATTTATCATTACGTATATTATTTACCTGCTGGGAAAGAAAGTGGCGAAGTACTGAGTTAAGGTAAGTCGTCCTACGCTTAAAATACTTCTCCTAACTGAAGATAAAATCCATTATTTTTTCCCTGCCCAATGCCATAATCTATCCGAAGGTTCAATTTTTCTTTTTTATTCAAAGCAAATCTGATACCACCGCCGTAAGAAAATTTAAAGTCGTTCAGCGAATAGTCTCTCAGTTGATTACTTACATTTCCGCCGCCGGCAAAAGCAACCGCGCTAAATCTTTTGTAAACAGGAAACCTGTATTCACCCTGGATGACAAGCTGGTTCATATCCTTATATCTTCCTTCATAATACCCCCTCATTTTGTTGGCGCCACCAAATGATGCCAGGCTACGAACAGGTACTTCACCGGTATTATTGAAACTGAAAAACTGCAGCGCCAGTACCTGTTTGCTAAAGATGGGAAAATATTTTCTGAGGTCGAGTACAAAATTGGTGTAATTGAATTGTGAACCCAGTATTTTATCGAAATGATTGAAAGAAAACTGGCAAAAAACCCCATTATCAGGTGCAAAGGCGTTGTTTCTTTTATCGTAGGTAAGGCTGGCGCCCAAACCGGCAATTAGATACCCATCACGACCGGGTACTTTCAATTGTTCAAAGAGCCCCCCTGCCTGGTAAGTAACCTTCCATACTTTTTGCATTTCAAATAAAAGACCAGCAAACAAATGGGGGGCTAGTTTTCGTAAAACATGCAGGTAAACATAGTACTGTTTAAATTGATAGGGTTCTTCTGCATTATCAGGTGTATGGGTTCCGATACCCCAGAATTTATCTGGGTAAGAGCTGAAAGAGATTTGTTCATTCACAATATATTTTTCCTTGTCAAAATATTGCGAACCATTAATAGCGGTAACCAATTGTTTTTTGGCAGAGTACAATAATAGTAGCTGCAGGTTTGAGGTTCTGGAAACAGTGTCTTGTTTGGATAAATGAAAAGTGTAAGAACCGGCGGTTCCGAATGACCATCCGGTTTCTATAGAGCGGGCCACCACCGGAAATACCATCAAATGTTTTGGTTTACCGGAGTCATTTTGGGCATAGATAACCGTATTCATTGCCAAAACCACCCATAGTATGCGCATCCATCGAAATATCATAGGTTCATTTTATACGATAACCGGTGTAAATTAACCTGTTATACCTTACCTGTGGCAGAACGATGAACAAAATGACTATTTTTATCATCTGCAAAAAGTATTGCTTCAAGGTATTTAATAATAATTAATTAACATTACAGTTGTCATTAAAGAAAAGAGGGAACCGAATGAAAAAGTGGGATAGTTATTTTCAGGTGGGTGATGCTGTTACAACTGAACAGTTGGATTTTTTTGATGAGCATGGTGTAATTGTATTCAGGAATTTTATCAGTAAAGAACAAGTAGCAACCTATCTGGCAGAATGTAAACGCCTTGAACTGTTATGGATTGAGGAAGAAAGGGCAAAAGTGAATGGCGTTCCTTTAAAATTCGGAAAGAATGCAGATGGTTCTAAAACCATACAACGGCTTTGTTTCAGTTCTTTGTTTAGTAAAGAATTGCATGAGCTGTTAGATGATCCGCGCCTGCAGTTGTTAAAGGCATTTCTCTACCCTTATGAGGGCCGTATCGCGGAAAATGAGAAAGACGGCCTGGTAATCAATAATTATATCAATACCCCTACCAGTAGTTTTACGCAGATGGGTTGGCATACGGATGCCCCCCGTGATCTTTTTCTTGGCCAGAAAATCATGCCCATGCTGAATGTAGGCATCCATCTGGATGATTGCCCTTTTGAAAATGGCGGATTACGTGTGATACCCGGAACACATAAACAAAACATGTTGAAATTACTTTTTGCGAAGAAGTATTTTATTGATAACAACGAAGACAGCCGTGAGGTAGGGTTCAATATCCGGGCAGGTGACCTGTCTGTTCACGATGGCCGGTTATGGCACCGCGTTAAACAATCACCCTTATTTGGAGAAGAAAGCCGCAGAAGGGTAATGTATGTACCATTTATTACGGGCAGGTACCAACCAAAACATGAGAAAAGTAAAACACCCTTCTATCATCGGTTTACGGGAAAAGTTCACCATTAAACGGGTTTACCTACAGTATGTCATACGCAATTATTACCGGCGCCAGTAAAGGAATAGGCAAATCCATTGCGGCCGAACTGGCCTCCAGGCAAATAAACCTGCTTCTGATAGCCAGGTCGGGGCCGTTATTACAGTCAATTGCCGAAGACCTGGCCAAACAGTATGGAATCAAAACAGACTGGCTAGCCATTGATCTCTCTGCTACTGAGGCGCCGGAACAAATAATGGCCAGGGTAAAAGACAGGGGATACCCCGTTCATATATTGGTAAACAATGCCGGTTATGGCCTTAGCGGGGCATTCAGCGGGTATTCAGCCGCGGAACATACTGCAATGATGCAGGTGAATATGAATACCCCTATCGCACTCTCAGCGCTGCTGATCCCCGAATTAATAAAATACCCTAAGAGTTATATCCTGAATATAGCCAGTGCTGCCGCTTACCAGGCCGTTCCGGGATTAACGGTATATGCCGCTACAAAGTCGTTCCTGCTCAGTTTCAGCCGTGGATTGCAATATGAGCTTCGCAATACCCCTATTTCGGTTTCTGTGGTTTGTCCGGGTGGCACCGATACCGATTTTGCCAGCAGGGCCAATGTAGGCGCCAAAGCCATTAAAGCGGGCGAAAAGCTGAATATGACAGCAGAAGCAGTGGCCAAACTGGCTGTAGATGCCATGTTTAGCGGAAAAACGGAGACAATTACCGGGTTCATTAATCAATTGGGCAGTTTCCTTACCTGGCTATTGCCCAAAAAACTGGTAGAAAAAGTGGCTGCGGGTATCTATAAACAGGATTAATTAGGACTAAGTTCATGATATAGGTTTTGCCAATTCTTTTTTTGATATTATATTTGCAGCCCTAAACAGGAAATGGCTGCGTAGCTCAACTGAATAGAGTACCTCACTACGGATGAGGGGGTTTCAGGTTTGAATCCTGACGCGGTCACTTTAAAAGGTCCTACTTTTTAGTAGGACCTTTTCTTTTTAAATACTTATCAGGCACAAAACATGTGATGTATCCGACTGTTCCCTCACTATTTTAATGCTTTATAATACAAGTTTCTTACTTCAACCAGCATATGATCATTATGGCATTGGATAGCAAACTGGCCCTCTTTGTATTCCTCATCAGCGTGTGTCATTACCAGAGAATCCTTTACCCAAATTTGAATAAGGCTTCCCATGGCTTTTACCCGCATCTGAAACCATTCGCCATCTTTCGTAAGCAAGGCCGATGCTTTGCCGGTTGGTGTTGCGGGTTTCCATAACCACCCGGTAGAGGCTTCCTGGTTATTACATATTTGCGCTTCATATCCTTCGGGAAAACTATTTGGATCATCTTTTTGCGGGTGCGCCCTAAAGTATAACCCGCTATTGGCTCCCTTTCCTTTATTAGTTATCCGGAATTCACCCTTTATTTCAAAATTTTTCACCACGGGATCTGCATAAATATGGCCACGCCCTCCTTCACCAAACAATACACCATCCCTAACCGTCCATACCGCGTCACCTCGGCTGGTAAAACCGGTCAGGTCCTTTCCATTAAACAGTGAAATCCAGTCTGGTTGCATCTTTGGCAAATCAGGTGCTATGGCAGTTTTGCTGTTACCAATAAAGCAAAATAAGACTGCAATAATAACAAGCAGGGAGCCGGCCTTGAATTTCATAAGCATGTATGTAAAGTATAAAAAACTATTTATAGAGCTAAAAGATGGGCAACTATTTTAAAATAAAAATCAGGTATCATCTACTAAAAGGATAGGTATATTTGATAAGACTAAATATAAGAAATATATTTAGGATACAGGACCAGGACTTTTAAAAGAGTGCATTTCATTTTCTAATTTTTTTTGCCCCACTCAATCATTGGTTTATCATTCAATTTATACATTCACTTCAAATACACGGGTTATGAAGGATAAAAAAAAGAAATTATGAGGTACCCATGTAAACGGTATGTGCCATTTTTACAAATGCCCTTATCTATCATTCCTAATCAGGCTTTGAAGCAATAAATGATACCCTACATGAAACCCATTGTTCAGATATCCCTCGATCTTACTAATATTGATGAAGCCCTGGAAACGGCAGCCATGGCCATGCGGGCAGGTGTTGACTGGTTAGAAGCAGGTACACCGCTGCTATTGGCTGAAGGTTTGCATGGTGTGAAAAAATTGCGGGAAGCTTTCCCCGGCATACCCATTGTAGCCGACCTTAAAACAATGGATGGCGGGTACCTGGAAGTAGAGATGATGGCCAGGGCCGGAGCTACACATGTGGTAGTGATGGCCCGTGCGCATGCGGAAACCATAAAATGCGTGGTTAAAGCAGGCCTTGATTTTGGCGCCAAAGTGATGGGTGATAACCTGGGATGTGCCGATATGATCGCAGCCGCGAAATGGCTGGAAGACCTTGGTTGCGATTACGTAATACATCATATTGGTTATGATGAACGAAGAGGTATTGCCGCGCAGGGTTTACGAATGCCAAGTCCTTTAGATCAATTGAAAGAAGTTGTAAATGCCGTACAGATACCTGTACAGGCTGTTGGGGGCTTATCGCTGGAACAGGCCATACAATGCCCTTCCTATGGCGCACCATTGGTGGTATTGGGCGCACCGCTTACGATTGACGCGGATGCTTTTAAAACAGCCGGTGGCAACCTGGAAGATTCCCTTCGTTTGATCTGTGAAAAAATTCACGCGTATGGCGATGTGGCCATTCATAAATATTAGTTCAACCTGTAAATACCTTCTTATACATGAGTACAAATAGTGTATCCGCCGCAGTGGTAAATTATGCACCCGAAAAAGGATCTGTAGAAATCAGGGAAATAGCCAAACCGGAAATAGGTGAAGAGGATGTATTGCTGGAAGTAGTGAATGTAGGCGTTTGCGGAAGCGACCTTCACCAGTGGACAGCGGACCATAGCTGGCCCGTAAATTATCCGGTTGTACTCGGGCATGAATTTGGCGGCTATATCATAGCATTGGGCAGCAGGGTTACCGGTTGGAAAGAAGGTGACCGGGTAGTGAGTGAAACCGCTGCCATCATTAACCCCAACAGCCCTTTATCCAGAACAGGATTGTACAACCTTGATCCCGATAGAAAAGGTTTTGGCTACGGCGTAAACGGGGCCATGACAAAATTTGTTAGGGTACCGGCAAGGTGCCTGCACCATATACCCGATACCCTTCCTTTTGAACAGGCATGCCTTACAGAACCCTGTTGTGTGGCTTACAATGCCGTGGTAGGAAATGCACATATCAGGCCCGGAGACAGGGTGATTGTTCTTGGCCCGGGCACGATTGGTATTCTTTGTGCCGCTATGGCAAAATTATGTGGAGCAGAAGTTGCTATTGTTGGATTGGAGAATGACCGTAACCGTTTAAACATTGCCAAACAATACGGTTGTGAGGCCATTACAGGTGATGCCACAGAATGGGCCAAATGCAGGGATGGCTTAGGCGCCGATTTTATAATTGACGCGGCAGGTGCAAGCATCACCCTGAAGATTGCTTTGCAACTGGTAAGGCCCAATGGCCATATTACTAAGGTAGGCTGGGGACCGCAGCCCCTGGGCTTTTCATTAGATCAGTTGGTACAGAAAAATGTAACCCTGCAGGGCAGCTTCAGCCATAACTGGCCCATATGGGAAAAAGTAATCGCGCTACTGGCCAGCGGTCAGTTGGATGTAAAGCCTATCATAGGCGGCGTATGGCCCATTACCGAATGGCAGGAAGCTTTTGAAAAAATGCACAAGGGCGATATTGTAAAAAGCGTACTTAAACCTGTATAAAATGCGTTTACAAAATAAAGTGATCATCGTTACCGGCAGCACTACGGGTATTGGAAAAGCCATTGCTATACGTTGTGTGGCAGAAGGCGCTAAAGTGGTGATACATGGATTGGAAGAAGCATGGGGCCATGAGGTATTGACAGAACTGGGCAGCGGCAATGCCGTACTGCATATTGAGGACCTGCGTGCGGATGGCGCACCGGAACGCCTGGTACAACTGGCTGTACAAACATTTGGAAAGTTGGATGCTGTAGTTAATAATGCAGCCATAGTTGCCTCATCAAATTTACAAACCACAGACAAACTATTTTTACAAAAGTTGCTGGAAGTAAATACCATTGCCCCTTTTTTATTAGTTAAAGCAGCGCTCCCCTATTTAACAGAACAACAGGGTTGTGTATTGAATATAGGTTCTGTAAATGCCTATAGTGGCGAACCTAACCTGCTTGCTTATAGTGTTTCCAAAGGTGGATTGATGACATTAACGCGTAACCTGGGCGATACACTTCACCGCGAAAATAGGGTAAGGGTAAACCAGATCAATCCGGGTTGGGTATTAACAGAAACAGAAAGGGAAAGAAAGAAACAACATGGACTGGCAGATGATTGGTATAAGGACCTTCCTGCTGTTTATGCACCTGCGGGCCGCATTTTATGGCCCGCCGAAATTGCGGCGGCAGCCATATACTGGCTGGCAGATGAAAGCGGCCCCATTAGTGGTCAGGTGGTTGACCTTGAACAATATCCTTTTATTGGCCGTAACCCTCCAAAAGATGGTTCTACCATTCCGGCAAATTCGAAAAAATAATAAAGCGTATACATGCCCCAATTAGCCGTATTCCCCAAAGCATTTATGCAGGCACTTTGTAAAGATGGCACCATGCGTGTTTCTGAATGGATTGAGCTGGCTGTTTTATTGGATATAGAAGGCCTGGAATGGTATGCCGGATTTTTAGAAATGAATGATGATCGTAACTGGCCCGAATTTCGAAAGCAGGTGGAAGGACATGGTAAAGTTATTCCTATGATGTGCTGTTCGCCAGATTTTACACATCCCGATAAAGCATTCCGTGACAAAGAGATGGTGAAACAAAAAAGATGGATTGATATGACGCATACTTTAGGCGGTTCCTATTGCCGTGTATTGTCTGGCCAGCGCAGGCCCGGGCTCTCTATGGATGAGGGTATCCGGCTGGCAGCCGACTGTATAAATGATTGCCTGCCTTATGCACAGGAAAGAAATATTACGCTCATGATTGAGAACCATTATAAGGATGATTTCTGGACCTATCCTGAGTTTGCACAAAAAATGGATGTGTTTTGCAAACTGGTGAATAGTATCCATCATCCTTTTTTTGGGGTAAACTATGATCCGAGTAATACCTATTTAGCGGGTGAGGACCCCATTGAATTATTGAAATGCATATCTAACCGGGTAGTTACCATGCACGCGAGTGACCGGTATTTAAAAGAAGGCACCATTGATGACCTGCGCAAAGAAGAAGGCGGTGCAGAAGGCTATGCAAAGCGGCTGAGCCACGGTGAAATTGGCAAAGGGCTGAATGATTATGAGGCTATTTTTACCGAATTGAAACGGGTGCATTTTAATGGATGGATCAGCATAGAAGATGGAGTAGATGGAATGGATCAACTGGAGCGCAGTGTTGCATTCCTCAGAAAAAAAATGCAGCAATACTGGCCCGCCTAACATTAACGAAAGCCTACAATTTGTTAGTGTTGGATTAAGAAGGAGGTATTTCAATAAAATCATATCTTGCCAAAACAACCCATTTACTATTTACCCTTTCATCCTATGCATAAAAAATTATTTCTTCTTTTCCTGACTATTTCTTTGTTCGCAACCGCACAGCAAAAGCAAATCTTAACAGATACAGCCCTGCTTACTTTGGTGCAAAAACAAACCTTTACCTATTTCTGGAATTTTGCACACCCGGTTAGCGGTATGTCCAGGGAACGCAGTAATGTAGCCTATAATTATGGGAATGAAGTGGTAACAACGGGTGGAACCGGCTTTGGTATCATGTCTGTTATTGTAGCGGCGGAAAGAGGATGGATTGGCCGGGATACCGCGGCCAAACAACTACTAAAAATTACCAACTTCTTATTAAAATCCGATTCTTATCATGGTGTTTTCCCACATTGGCTAAATGGCGAAACAGGAAAAACCATTCCTTTCAGCAGGAAGGATGATGGCGCCGATTTGGTAGAAACCTCCTATTTATTTCAGGGTCTGTTATGTGCCCGGCAATATTTCGATAAAAAAAATGGGGTTGAAACCGACTTGCGCAACCGCATTAACTGGATGTGGAATGATATTGAATGGAACTGGTTTACCAAAGGCGGAGAAGAAGTGTTGTATTGGCACTGGAGCCCCAATAACGGGTGGGCCATGAATTTTCCGGTGAAGGGTTTTAATGAATGTTTGATCA
This sequence comes from Chitinophagaceae bacterium, assembly GCA_023229465.1. Classification (GTDB taxonomy): domain Bacteria; phylum Bacteroidota; class Bacteroidia; order Chitinophagales; family Chitinophagaceae; genus Sediminibacterium. Next base: position 61,014 of record JALNZE010000009.1, on the reverse strand, counting down.
TGTATATCCTGGCCGCTTCCGGTGAACGATACCCGGTTAGTTCGGCAGTGTATCATCGTGGATGGGCACAAAGCAATTTTTTTAAAAACGGAAAAACATTTTTAGGGTATCAACTGCCCCTGGGCTTTGACTATGGGGGACCCTTGTTTTTCTCACAGTATTCATTCCTGGGGCTGGACCCCCGTGGATTAAAGGACCAATATGCTGATTATTGGGAACAAAATAAAAACCATTCGTTGATTAATTATGCTTATTGCCTCTCTAACCCTAAAAAATTCAAAGGCTATGGTGAAAATTGCTGGGGCCTAACAGCCAGTGACACCTATAATGGCTATGATGCACACTCTCCTACCAATGACCATGGAACCATTACACCAACGGCGGCTTTATCCGCTATAGTTTATACACCGGAACAATCCATGAAAGCATTAAAGCATTTCTATTATGATATGGGAGATAAAATATGGGGAGAATATGGCTTTACAGATGCTTTTAATGAATCGCAAAACTGGTATGCCAAATCTTATCTTGCCATCGATCAGGGTCCTGTTATTGTGATGATAGAAAATTACAGAACCAGGTTACTCTGGAACCTGTTTATGAGTTGCCCTGAAATAAAAACCGGGTTAAATAAATTAGGGTTTGAAAGTCCGCATACCCAAAAACAGCAACCATGAAGATCCTGCTCTGGTCGATCGGAAAACCACATGACGCTTATGCCAAAGCGGGCATTGAAGATTTTACCAAAAGGATTAATAATTATTTTACTGCCGAATGGCATATTTTTCCACCACCAAAGAATGCCGGTCTTTTAGCCGAAGCGGACCTGAAAAAAGCGGAAGCAGCCATTATTCTTACACAGGTGCAAAAAGACGATTACCTTGTATTGCTGGATGAAAGGGGCAAACAGTTGCATTCTCCGGAACTGGCTCAATGGTTACAACAAAGGGCCAATGAAAGCAATAAAAGAATCGGGTTCCTGATTGGCGGGGCTTTTGGGGTAGATGACACTGTAATGAAAAGAGCTGATTTTACCTGGAGTTTGTCGAAGCTTGTCTTTCCACACATGCTGGTGCGATTGATTTTGGCAGAACAGGTGTATCGTGCGTGTACTATTCTTAGGAATGAAAAATATCATCACCATTAAACTATTAAATTGCATCCATGTTTACCATAACCATGATCATTTTACTGCTTACCTGTGTAACCTCATTCATAGCATTTTCGAATGAGAGTATTACCAACGAGCTGATTTTCTACCCTACGGCTGTTTCTAATCATAACCAATGGTACCGGTTTATTACCTGTGGATTTATTCATGCGGATATCATGCACCTGGCTTTTAATATGTATACTTTTTACCTGTTTGGCAATTTAGTGGAAAGGGCCTTCAGTAACATATTCGGAGATGCCGGCAAAGCGCTGTATATCATTCTTTACATTGCCTCACTGGTGGTTTGTTTATTACCCACTTACTTCAAACACAAAGACAATTACCATTACAGAAGCTTAGGGGCATCCGGTGCGGTGTCTGCGGTAATATTTGTGGGCATATTTTTATACCCAACCATGGGCCTTGGTATCTTTCCCATTCCTGTTAATATTCCAGCCTTTATTTTCGGGCCCATTTACCTGGCCATATCCGCTTACCTGGCCAAAAAAGGACATGGCAATATCAATCATTCCGCACATATCTGGGGCGCATTATTTGGTATTGTATTTTTACTCATTACCAGCCAGTTTCTGAGCGCTTTCAGACCCATTGAAAATTTTATCAGTGAAGTGAGTGGCTATTTGAGGTAAGTAATATGCAGGCAATTTTTTGTTTGACCTGTAATCTTACAGCGATTGTCTAACCTGTATCCTACTACCCATAGTATGCGTTGATTACTTTCTAATACCCATACTTTTTCCTTGTCCGTTTTTGATAATTTCAGGTCAATGAGAAAACGGCTTAGTTTCTTTTTCTTTTGCATACCCAACGGATAAAAATAATCACCTGTTTTGGCTTTTCGCAAGAGCAGGGGATATTGAATAGCAGCCAGATCAATAAAGGCTTCCTGCTGCGCGTTAACTGTCTTTAGTATACAGTCTGCCGTTACACCAGGCAGGTCACTGGTGTGCGTTATTAGTAATGATCCATTTTGAAAGTGAATAGAGGTATCCTCTTTTTCAATAAGAATATGCTGTGCGGTAGTATCGTTATTGGGTGCAATAATCATCCAGTTTCTATTGCGGATAATACGATAGGTGAGCGAAGAAATATAACTGCCATTCTCCGCATCCAGTAATTTGATCACTTCAGTTGTTTGCGCCGCGGTAAACCCGTAGGGCTTGATGAGTTCCCAGGTAATGGTATGCAGTGGATTTATTTTTTTCCATTTCAATACCGGTATATGCCACTCTGCTCCTTTTTGTTCAACTAATTTACCAATATGCAGTTGAACGGCCTGCTGATACAAAACCGCTGCTTCGCGGAAACGATCGGCATTATGTAACAGGTTCTCTTCTACCGTCGGAAACACTTCCCTGATCTCAGGCAGTAACCTGTTACGAAAAAAATTGCGGGTGTATTTATCAGACGCGTTGGATGAGTCTTCCACAAAATTCAATCCTGCTGCCTGTGCGTATTCCAGTAAGTCGGTTTTTCTGAAACAAAGCAATGGCCTTAGCAGCCTGCGTTCTGTTAACAGGGGTTGTATACCTGTTAACCCCTGTATACCTGTGCCCCTGAAAAAATGCATCAGCATCGTTTCGATCGTATCATCCGCATGATGGGCAGTGGCGGTGAAGAGGTTAGATGACAGATGATGGTTGACAGATGTTAGATCAGGATCGCCTGGATTTTGCAGCTTTGATTCAATAATTTCTGAAAACCAATGGTAGCGCAGTTCCCGGGCTGCTTCCTGGATAGATAGTTTATTGGCCAGGGCATACAGTTTTGTATCAATTTTTTTTACCAGCACTTCTTTCCCGTATTTCTCTCCCAGTGATCTGACAAATATTTCGTCGCGTTCACTCTCCTCTCCTCTCAGTTGAAAATTAACATGCACCATCGTATAAGAAAACCCCGATTTATCTACCAGGTCAACCAATACCACACTGTCTGCTCCCCCACTAACCGCCAGTAAAAGTTGGCAGTTGGCAGGTGACAGGTGACAGAAATTTTTCTGCCAATGTTTTTGAAATTGTTGTACTAAATCCATCACTACCCTTTTTTCACTTCTTTGGCCCAGGCGTCTTTCAGCGTTACGGTTCTGTTGAAAACCAGTTTGGCAGAACTACTGTCTTTGTCTAAAGAAAAATAACCTTTACGAATAAATTGATACCTGTCTTCTGCCTGGTCATCCAGTAAAGCGGGTTCAGCAAAAGCGTTGGGTATTACCTGTAAGGAATTTTTATTGATATATTCTTTAAAATCACCTTCCGCGTTTCCAACATCTTCTATGTTAAAGAGGCGGTCATACAAACGAAGTTCTACCGGAACCGCATGTAACACACTTACCCAGTGCAGGGTTCCTTTTACATGGATGCCCGATGTATCAGAACCACTTTTACTTTCAGGGAGATAAGTGCAATGTATCTCTGTGATAGTACCCGCTGCATCTTTAACCAGTTCTTCGCATCTGATGATGTAGGCGCTTTTCAGGCGTACCATCTGCCCGGGAGCCAAACGGAAATATTTTTTGGGGGGCGCTTCCATAAAGTCATCCCTTTCAATATAGATTTCCCTGCTGAAAGGGATAGAACGATGTCCTGAATCGGAATCTTCGGGATTATTTTCACTACTCAATAATTCTTCTGTAACCGGGTAATTGGTAATCACCAGTTTTAACGGATCAAATACCACCATCCTGCGCAAAGCAACCCTGTTGAGGTGTTCGCGAACACAGAATTCCAGCAGGCCCACATCAATCAGGTTTTCTCTTTTGGCAACGCCAATTCTGTCACAAAACTCACGGATACTTTCCGCGGTATATCCTCTCCGGCGCATACCACTGATGGTAGACATACGGGGATCATCCCAGCCAGTCACATGCCCCTCATTTACCAACTGCAATAATTTCCGTTTGCTCATTACTGTGTAAGTCATGTTCAAGCGGGCAAACTCATATTGACGGGATGGAAATATGTCCAGTTTCTCAATACACCAGTCATAGAGATCGCGGTGGGGCACAAATTCCATGGTACAGATTGAGTGAGTGATATGCTCTATTGAATCACTTTGTCCATGCGCGAAATCATACATGGGGTAAATGCACCAGTCATCGCCGGTACGGTGATGGTGTGCATGTTTGATGCGATAAATGATTGGGTCGCGCAATAACATATTGGACGAAGCCATATCTATTTTAGCCCGCAATACTTTACTGCCGTCTTCGTATTTACTACCGCGCATTTCGGCAAACAAACGCTTATTCTCATCCGCGGTTCTATCAGCATATTTATTTCTGCTACCCGGTGTGGTGGGTGTTCCTTTTTGAATGGCGATTTCATCACTGGTACTATCGTCTACATAAGCCAGTCCTTTCTCAATCAGTATTACCGCGAACCGGTATAATTGCTCAAAATAATTGGATGCATACAATTCATTGGCCCATTCAAAGCCCAGCCAGCGAATATCCTCTTTAATACTTTCTACATATTCGGTATCTTCTGTAACCGGGTTAGTATCATCAAAACGGAGATTTGTTTTACCACCGTATTTTTTGGCCAGTCCAAAATTGAGACAAATACTTTTGGCATGGCCTATGTGCAGGTATCCATTCGGTTCAGGAGGGAAACGGGTAATGATAGATGCATATTTGCCATTCTGCAGATCCGCTTCTATAATCTCTTCAATAAAATTCAGGCTCTTTTCTTCACTCATTTCTTTACTTTTCTAAGCTGGCGAAGATACGGAAATAGAAGTTCTGTGCAGGTACAATGGCTTAGTACAAACACTATTCATTATTTACCGGATACTTTGCCAAAAAATCTATCGCCGCAACCATATCAGTATGCAGGAGTCTATCAGCCTCATTAAAACTGATATGCTGCCTGAAAGCATGCATGAGTTGCTCCAGTACAGGGGAACTTTTTTTAGGTCGGCGAAACTCCAACGCCTGTGCGGCACCCAGTAATTCAATGGCCAGTACTTTTTCTACATTATTGATTACCCGGAGACATTTAGTGGCCGCATTGGCGCCCATACTTACATGATCTTCCTGGTTATTGGAGGAGGAAATACTATCCACAGAGGAGGGTGTACACAATTGTTTGTTCTCACTCACAATACCGGCGGCTGTGTATTGCGGAATCATAAATCCTGAATTCAGACCGGCATCTTTTACCAGGAATAAGGGCAAGCCCCGTTGCCCGCTGATGAGTTGGTAGGTTCTTCTTTCAGAAATACTGGCTATCTCGCTCATGGCAATGGCGAGGTAGTCTAATGACAAGGCAAGGGGTTGTCCATGAAAATTACCTCCCCCCAGGATCAGGTCGTCATCCGGAAAAATATTGGGATTATCGGTAACAGAATTCATCTCCCGTACAAATACACTAAGTATATGTTCAAAGGCATCTTTGCTGGCGCCGTGTACCTGTGGAATACAACGGAAAGAATAGGGATCCTGTACCTGCGCTTTCGGTTGAACAGCTATTTCACTGCCCCGCAATAGGCCCCGCAGGTTAGCGGCAGTCGCTACCTGCCCTTTATGAGCGCGTAATGCATGAATATGCGGGTCCAGCGGCTCGCCGGTGCAATCAAACGCATCAAAAGACAGAGCGCTGATCAGGTCGGCCATTTGTAAAAGATGTTCCGCTTTCTTCAGGCAACATAAACCATAGGCGCTCATAAACTGTGTGCCGTTAATCAGCGCCAGTCCTTCTTTACTTTGCAGATGTATGGGTTCCCATCCAAATTTAACCATCGCTTCTGCTGCTTTCATTTTTTGGCCTTCATGCCATACATCACCCAAACCGATAAGCGGGAGGCTAAGATGACTGAGCGGCGCAAGGTCGCCGGAAGCGCCCAATGAACCCTGGGTATAAATAACGGGTAATACATCGTTATTAAACATATCCATTAACCGTATCACCGTATCAATCTGCACGCCGCTGTTACCATAACTGAGCGATTTAATTTTCAGCATCAGCATCAGCTTAATAATTTCTTTGGGCACTTCTTCACCCAACCCACAGGCATGAGAAACGAGGAGGTTATACTGAAGTTGTTCTATCTGGCCCGCATCAATTTTTACGTTCTGCAAAAAGCCAAATCCGGTATTGATCCCGTAGAAAAGCCCGTTCTTATCTGCCATTTTACTGTCCAGGTAGTTCCTGCAAGCGATAATTTTTTCATGCGCATCAAAGGTGATGGAAACCAGTTGTTCAAAATCTAAGAGGTCCTTAACCTGCGAAAAATGGAGCCAGTTTCGGTCGAGTGGCAGATAATTATAACTCATACGGCAATAGTTGGTACAAAGTAAAGTGATTTGCCGGCAGGTTTTGGCGCATTTATATCAACAATTAAGGAAGGATTGCTGACAGTCTTGGTTCGATGGTATTTTTTCCGTTATTTTGCAGCCCTGAAAACAGGCAAAAGGACCGGTAGCTCAGTTGGATAGAGCAGCTGCCTTCTAAGCAGCAGGTCATTGGTTCGAATCCAATCCGGTTCACAAGTGAGGTTATCATGGCCTCACTTTTTTTATGTTACTGTCAACCTTTTCTGTAATAATGAAATTATAAAAAAACCGCCCCATGAAACAACATGAGGCGGCAAAACCAACTTAAAACCAAACTACTTTTTTATTCTATTTTATAGGTATAATATCCTGAATTATTCAGGTACAAAGTGATTTTATGCGAACCGGCAGCAACACCTTTAATATTGTCTCCCCCACCTTCTAAACTTCCATTCGCGCCGGTATCCCCATAGTTCAGTCCCCAATCGCTATTGGCCCTGAATTTAAATTCATCACCGGCAGCAAGCGTAATGGTTGCAGACCATGAATTGGCGCCTGCATCATAGGTCATATTTGCATCAGTACCCCAACCGCTTCCTGCAAAACTTCCGATCAAACCCCAGGTAGTTTTAGTTGCAGACCAGGTATTGGTGGTTGTGTTGGCATTTACTTTATAATAACCCGCACCTGGTACTTTTAAATTACCGCCACTACCGCTTAAGGTACCTGCACCGGCATCGCCTAATGCATTACTCCAATCGGGTAAAGTGGTTAATTTAAATTCAAAGGTTCCGCCTGCAGGAAAATTGATATACCCTTCATAGTCGCCATCATTTTTGGCTGATCCCAATTTATTGGCTTTGGCCGGATCCCATCCCTGGTAGTCGCCGGGTACATATAAAAGGCCATAGGTACCTGTTGACACAACCGTAAATTTACCTGCCTGAAAATCGAATGTTATTTTATAAAATCCTGTTTTAGCGGGCGCGGGGAAATTATCATTTAAATCGGCACCAAAATTACCGCCGGCACTGAGGCCTGTCAGCGATTTATCAGCTACCGAAAATTTCTTGGACCAATCACCGTTAACAGGTAATGCCAGGTATTCCTGTCCACCATTCAGGAAGAAAGTACCCTGGTAGGTAACAGAATCCAGCCTGGTAAATACCTGAGAACGTTCAGGAACCGGGTTGCCCCAGCTACCTGCTGTCGCACTTCCTACAAGAAACAAAGTTTTAGAGGCAGGCGGTACTACTTTAGGAGGAACCACATAAGGGGTAATCCTGATCTTAACCACATTCGACTGCAACCGGTTATTGTTATTCGCATAGGAGGAAGTAATCCTGACGTCTATATCATAGGGTTTGTTATAAGCAAAACCAAATCCCAAAACCACCAGGTTGATCTCTTTGTTGGTAAAGGCGGCGCTTAATGAACCGGTAACCACTTTGGTATATTCTTTCGCGAAATTGCGACCGGATGAATCGATCTCGATAATATATTTATTAGCGGTTGAATCGGTTGCATAGGCCGGGGAACTCCAGGCAAAAGTAATAGCAGTCTTATTGGAATCGGCCGGAAGGGCAGCAATGGTGGTTACCGAACTGCTAAGCACAGAAGCGGTACCGGTGCTGTAGTATGGCAGACTTCCTACTTTCTGGCAACCAGTTGCCACAAAGGCCAGGCCGGCAAATAAAAAGAGAAGTTTGAATATATTTTTCATGTGTTTATTTTTTATGGTAAATTTTATCACAATGATTTATTGTTTGGTAACAGTGAATTTTCCACGCTGAAAATCAACCGAGATTTTATAAGTACCACTGGCCGCGGGAGACAACATATCGCCACCACCTGGTTTAAAATCATCACCATCCGGGTTGTTGCTGTTATTAGCGCCTATGGCACCATATTTAGCGCCCCAGTCGCCATTAACTGGCAATAGCAGGTAAGAGTTTCCGCCAGACAGTGCGATGGTAAGCTCATACAGTGTTTCAGACAGTTTGGTAAACTCCTGGCTGGGAACAGGAACCGGGTTATTCCAGCCACCGGGTGTAGCGCTACCTACCATGAATAACTTTCCTGAAGAAGGAACGGCCACTTTTGGTGGTATGCTGTAAGGGGTAGCTGTTAATTTTAGCACATTAGAATAAATGGGCACGGCACTACTTCCCAAACTGGCTTTTACACGTACTTCCAGGTTATGAATCATGGCTGGTTTTAACACCAATTGATTCAACAAATAATCATTGAACTGCGCGATAGTGATGGATAAACCCAATTCCTGGCTAAGCGAAATGGCTTTTTTATTGGGATTGGTAAAATTGGCGCCGGTAGTGTCTATTTCCAATACATAATTCACAGATTGCGAGCTAACACCGGTAGTAAACTGGTAGTTTGGATTTGTCCAGTTAAACTTCACTGCCTCATTCGCGGCATTGGCATACGAGAGGCTTAGTGCAGTGGCGGAAGCGCTTAATACAGGCGCTGTGCCACCATTGTAATAAATTTTGTTTTCATCTTTTTTACAAGACCATAGAACAATGGCCAGTAAGGAAGACAAGAACATTAATTTTGATATCTTTTTCATGAGTAATGATTTTGTTTATCAATTAAAAATTAATATCCTGCATTTTGTTCCAGGTTCGGATTAGCGGTTCTGTTAGCTGCGGGTATAGGAAATAAATTATACCTGGCATCTACTGCAGTACCGGAAGCAACGCCCCCTTTCCATGGCCATAAATAAGTAGCGGAAGTTAATAAACCATACCTGACCAGATCTGTTCTGCGATGTCCTTCCCAATACAATTCTCTTCCTCTTTCATCTAACACAAATTGCAGGTTTAATTCAGATGAAATGGCTGCAGTAGCTCCTGCCCTTGCGCGGATCAGGTTTATATATTGCAGGGCAGTGGTAAGATCACCACCTGTACCACTACGTAATACTGCTTCCGCATAAATCAAATACATTTCAGCCAATCTGAAAACAGGAAAATCTACATCAGAAAAAGTCTTGGTAATATCAGATACGGCTCCTCCGTCTGATTTAATATTTACATATTTTTTTACGTGCAGGCCGGTATTAAAATCACCAACATCGCCAATAGCTGATTGAGCGGCAGTGCCTTTGAACTTTGAAGTATAAAAGGAAAGACCTCTTTTATCCTTTGCAGTATCAATATCACCCGTACCCGTTTTAGGAAACAAATTTCCTAAGGCGCTGGTAGCCCTATACCCATACCAACCACCTCCTACGCCATACTCAGCAGCATCGTCTCCGGCGGCTGCATGTACAAAGAAGGTGGTGTTACCGTAGGCCTGTGTTTGTAATCCATCGCAATTGATGGCCCAGATAATTTCATTTTTGTATTTGTCATTATCCGCCATGAACAATTTACCATAGCCTGTTTGTAAACTATAACCGGAAACACCAATTACTTTCTTAGCATAGGTAATCGCGTCTGTATACCTGGCTGTACCGGTGTAAACGCCGGCATTCAGGTATAAACGGGCCAGTAATGACCAGGCGGCAGACTGATCTACCCTGCCATATTCGATTGTTTTGGCGGGAGCCAGGTCGGCGTCAATGGCTTTTAATTCTGTTTCGATATAAGTGAATAATGCCGCGCGGGTAATTTGTTTTGGCAGATCGGTACCCACCAGGTTAGCCTCGGTAATAAAGGTTGATTTACCAAATAAATCCATCATTACCCAGTAATTAAAAGCGCGCAGAAAACGTACTTCAGCTCTTGCTTTTTTAATTTCAGCCGCATCGGCCCCGGCAATGCCACGACTGGCCAATTTTTCATCGGTCGACTCACGTAAATATTCATTGCCCAAAGTGATATTATAAATGGGCCTTGCATAAATACCTTTCAGGAAAGGATCACCGCTTGTCCATTTCAGATCATGAAAATCATGAATGGTCTGGTCATTCCAGGAAACCACCGCTTCATCAGTAGGTAATTCCTGGGTGTTAAAAAACATACGGATAAAAGCAACCTGGGAACCTTCATCCAATCCGCCCGCGATATCGGGTTGACCGGCAGGGCCCTGGTTACCTGTGATGGACAGGCCCCCGTATACTTTTGCCAAAACGCTTTTATAACCAGCGGCATTTGAATAGGTTGTTGCCGGCGTGAGATCGTTTTGCGGAAATAAATCCAGTTTTTTTGCACAGGATGTTGCCGTGGCAACCACCACGATCGCGAACATCCATTTTATTAGTGTTTTACTTTTCATATAATTCATTTTTAAAAAATTAGAAATCAAAGTTTAAACCAAGTGAAACAATTCTTGGACGGGGATATATATTTCCATCAACACCTGAATCACTCGCGTTCTCAGGGTCTAATCCTTTGTATTTCGTGATCACCAATACATTCTGAACACTCAGGTTAACACGTAAAGAGGCTTTATTTTTAAGCACTTTACCGGCATTGTACCCAATGTTGATATTATCTAATCTTAAGAAAGATGCATTTTCAATATAGATGTCAGACAGGTATTGGTTGTTATTGAATTTTGTGGTAAGATAATTTCTTGAACCATTTCCAATAAAATTGATCGGGTTTTTAATGGCGCGTAAAACACCGTTTGATGAGTTGTAGTTATTATACAGGTAGTTACCGATAGAGCTATGCGCGCTTAAGCCAACTGTCCAGTTTTTATAAGCAACCTGTGTGTTGATACCCAGTAAAAACTCAGGAGCGGGTTTCTTGTAATAATAACGGTCGGCATCATCAACTTTGCCATCCCTGTTAATATCTTCATATAACCCTTCAATGGCATTGCCGGTTGTTTTATCGTATATCTGTTTAAACACATTATAAGTATAAGGCGCATATCCTACTACAAATTTACCAATGTTATTACCGGTACCACCACCGATACCACTTACATCAATCCCTTTAAAACCAGGATCCTGTTGTTTCAACAGGTTGGTAATAGTAGATTTATTATAGGTAACGTTGAAGCCGAAATCCCAGGTAAGGTCCCTGGTTTTAACAGGGGTAGTATTCAATGTAAACTCAACCCCTTTGTTTTCCATATTACCAACGTTGGTAAGCAGGGTAATGTCAAAGTTTGAACCAGGCGCCACCGGAATAACACTTAACAGGTCTTTGGTTGTTTTTTGATAAACATCAATGCTACCGGATATCCTGTTATTTATAAAAGAGAAATCCAATCCAATATTCGCTGTGGTAGTGGTTTCCCATTTAATATTCTCATCATAGGCAGATGGGCGTAAGAAACTATAAAAAGTGCTGCCAAACTGATAAGCCGCGGTAGAAGTACTTCTGCTGTATCTGGGTAAATAAGGATATAAATTACCCACATCCTGTTGCCCGGTTATACCCCAGCCAACACGCAGTTTCAAATCATACAGAACAGTACTGTTCTTAAAAAACTCTTCTCTTAATTTCCAGGCCGCGGCTATCGCGGGGAAATTACCGATCCTGTTATCAGCTGAAAATTTAGAACTTGCATCTCTGCGAAGAGAAGCCGTTAATAAATATTTGTTAGCCAAAGTATAGTTTATCCTGCCAAAATATGACTCGAGGCGATACTCTGGTTTATCAGTCGCGAATGTAGGTGTTGAACCAGGAATTAAGGTACCTGTTTGACCATAGGCGGCAAAATTGCTAACATTGGTTATAAAGTCCTGGTAGCTATGTCCTGCCAGCACATCTAACTTACTGTTAATGGCGGGGAAGTCCTTTGAATAAAACAAAGAAACATCCGCCAGTGTATTGGTTTTCTTTTGCTCGTAATGTGCAAACCTGCCACCTGTTTTATAGTTGGTAGCGGATAAAGCCTTAATATTATCATCTCCTTTACCATTTGAATTATCAATACCCAGATTTACTAAAACATGCCAGTCTGGAAGAAAATGAAGTTTGTAATCCAATTGTATATTTCCAATCAGTCTGTTTACCACAGAATTATTATCTCTCAAATCTAACAGGCCCAACGGATTGCGGGTAGAAAGGTCAATGGGTTTGGTATCCGGCTGAAGCCATTCGTAATAGCCGCCGTATTTATTGCTGGCAAAAACGGGTTGTGTTGGATCGAATGCCACAGCATTTCCGACGGCGCCCTGATCGGCAAAACGATTTTTTGTTTGGCTATATTTCAGGTTCAGGTTAACAGAGAGATGGTCATTAAAATACTTAGGCGATAAATTTAAGGCAGTAGCTATCCTGCTAAATTTATCTGTTTTTAAAATACCTGCCTGGTCCAAATAACCCAAAGAGAGGCGGAAGGGCAAATTACCCACACTACCACCGGCGCTCAGGTTATTATCTGACCCCACAGCAGAGCGGAAAATTTCTTTCTGCCAGTCTGTATTAGCGGTACCTAAAATAGTTTTATACGTATTATTACCAGTAGCGGTAGCGTCTGCATTAATAATACTTCTGATCTCATCAGCAGTAAGTACATCCACTTTTTTTGCTATTGAGCCTACAGAGCCTTGTGTATTGAAATTAAATTTCACTTTTCCTTTCACCCCTTTCTTAGTGGTTATAATTAACACACCATTAGAGGCCCTTGAACCATACAGCGCTGTAGCAGAGGCATCTTTCAATACACTCATGCTCTCAATGTCATTGGGGTTAATGGTATTTAACAGATTACCAGAACCCGCTATACCATTGCTTTCTACGGGTATACCATCAATCACAATTAAAGGGTCGTTGCTGGCATTTAAAGAAGCGCCCCCGCGTATACGGATTTTACTTCCACCACCGGCAGAACCGCCACCGGACGTAATTTGCAATCCGGCTACTTTACCCTGTAATAATTGTTCCGAAGAATTGATTACCCCTTTTTGAAAATCTTTGGCAGTAATGGCAGTAACAGAACCGGTTAAATCGCCTTTTCTCCGGCTACCGTAGGCAATCACAATAACTTCACCCAAAGCGGTACTGGTTTGTGATAAGGATACATTAACTGTTTCCCCAACAATACCGGCTTCCTGTGTAGCAAAACCAATTGAGGTAAATACCAAAGTTGTGGCAGTTGCAGGAGTTTTAATTTTAAAAATTCCCGCGGCATCGGTTTGGGTAACCACTTGCGTACCCTTAACCCTAACGGTAGCGCCAGCCAGACTGCTTCCGTCTTTTGAGTCTGTTACCTTTCCGGTAACCACTTTGTCTTGGGCCATGGCCGGCAAACTGCAGACCGTAAGCACCAACAGCAAAGCAACAAGCATTCGTTTGAATTTCATAATTGTTGTTTTTTCGGTTTTAAAGTATTTTGTTTTCTCTTATTCATAATGGTCATTCACAAAGTTTTTACCTGAGTAGAAAAAATTTTTCTACCCTTGTTTTTTTGTTATGCGTAATTTTTAAAAGATACACGCCATTCGTATACGCACCTATCGATAGCTGGTTGGTATGCAAAGTCAGTTTCTGAATACCTGCCGGTTTAAAACCCTGAAACACGGTACCCAATGATCTTCCAGCCATGTCTTCCAAGGTAATTTTTACCTGCGCGCTTTCAGGAAGCTGATACCTGATTACAGCAGTTGCCATTACCGGGTTGGGTATAATTGATACCGGTATATCAGACAAGTAATTATTGACAGAACCTATCGCGGTAATCACAGCATTAGTAATATTCCGGTTGGTATATACATAGTACTCACCGGGCTGTAAAGTAATTTGCTCGGATGCCCCGGTAGCTGTACGGGTAGCATTGGTTAAATAACTATACCAGGTTCCCGCTGTGGGGAAAGTAATCGCGGCCGTCTGACTGTTAACATCAAAATTTCCGATAACCATTACCTGCAATGAGTCGTCTAATAGCTGCAACCATTTAACGTTTCCAGCCAAACTTGCTGTAACCGCATTGGTGGTGAAAGTAGTTTTATAACCAGGTGTCAGTTTTAGTTTAATCAGTTTTGCATATACATCATACAAAATTTTTCTGGCAGTTTGTTGATAATAATCCCAACGTATGGGTTTCTCTACTGTTCGGCAACCACCACCTGCATCAATCGTTCCATTGCTACAGGTATTGATAGAGGTATGATAGCCAAGTTCCCCAAATTGCCAGAGCATTTTCGGGCCGGGTATCATAGACCAGAAAGCGGCAGCCATTTCCTGTCTCTTCAGGGCCGTTGCTGTGTCCTTCACAGAATAAGTACCCGCGATGTTTCCGTAAGAAAGATTTTTAAACATTAACCTTTCTTCATCATGACTTTCCTGGTAAGCAACCAGTAAGGGTAAATTCCAATTTTTATTTTTGGAGAGGGCGCCGCTAAAATCTGATCCTGTATTATAACCCATGGTAGCCTGGTTAAAACTGTAATGCTGGTTACCCCATAAAAGCATACCATAATTAGCTAATTCGGTTTCTTCTGTATTAGCGGCAAAATGTTCCAGTATGCAGTACGAAGCGGGTGATACCTGTTGCATGGTATCGTAGATCCTTTTCCAGGTAGCTACCCTGCCTGCATCATAATTACCCCAGGCCGAAACATCAGAGGGATTACTCACCTGTGTAAATCCTTTTGAAAGATCCCAGCGAAAACCATCTATCTTATAATTAGTGAGCCAATGTCTTACAATGCGGGCAGTCAGGTTTTTGGTAGCCTGGCTTTCATGGTTGAAATCATTACCTACATTATAGGGGTGAGTAGCAGTTGCATTTAACCAGGGGTTGTTGGCAGCCGGGCGGTTATTTGCGGCATCCCAGTATAATTGTGCCAGTGGTGATGAGCCCATACAATGATTCATTACCATATCCATGATAACCGCGATGCCCTGTTGGTGACAGGCGTCAATAAATTGTTTGATGGCCGTTTCGGTACCATAAAATTTATCAGGCGCGAACTGAAAATTAGGATTATACCCCCAACTGAGGTTTCCTTCAAATTCATTAAAAGGCATCAGTTCAATGGCGTTAATACCCAGCTTTTTAAGGTAGGGTAAGGAATCTTTCAGTGTTTGAAAATTTTGTTTGGTTACAAAATCCCTGATCAGTAATTCATAAATAACCAGGTTCTTTTTATCAGGCCTTGTAAAATTGGTTACCTGCCAGTTGTACGCCGGTTTCGCTGTTTGCAGTATACTTACTATTCCGGTTGTTTTACCGGTAGGATATGCTTTCAGGTTGGGATAGGTAGCGGAAGGAATGTATTGATCATTATCCGGATCCAATATTTTTTCTGTATTGTAATCCGCTACTTTAATGGATCCATCTACCATATATTGATAAGCATATTCGGTACCCGGTGCCAGGCCGGTAATTCTAAGCCAGAATTGATTTCCATCGGGGGTACGATTCATTTGTGTGGAAAGACTCTCTGTCCAGTTATTAAAATCCCCCATCACAGATGCTTTGTTTTTTCCCGGAGCGTATAAAACCAATGTTACAGAAGTATCGCCTGGTTCATAGTTAATACCCTCTCTTATGCCAGTGGGTAAGGCTGCTGTAGTTACAGACCCCGTTACCAGAAAACGAATGGTATCCCTGGAGGTTACGGAACCACTAACCGCTTCTGCTATGATGGTTTGTGTACCAACTGCCGCTATAACAGCGTTCGCACTTACACGGGTAGCTGCAGAAACAGTGGTAAGAGAACTGCCATTAAATAAAATCTGCAAAGTGGACGAACTACTGCCAACCGCCGATACTTTTATCGTATCACCCACGATAGCTGTAATCGTTTGCGGAATCATCTTAAAAAACGGTTGCATCAAAGGCGTATCTATACGTGCATAGAGCCCGTCATCATACACCGGCACATACATATCAGATCCATCCGAATTACGCTGCACTTTACTACCATTGCCACTTCTGAACAGGATGGCAATTTTTAAAATCTTTTCTGAGGTATTGGTGATATTAAAAAAGGTTCTGAGACCTCCGCTTATCATAAAGGTCCATTTATCGTTCCCGGCATAACTGGCCTGCAGAATCGCTGCCGGAGTATTGAAATTACTGTTGACCACATATTTCCAATCAGAGGCCCCACTGCTCAAACTGGTGATGGCGCCAATATATACATACACATCTGAGGTTGGCGTATAACCCGATAAACCAAGATTGCCTTTGGAAGCATCACAGGTAATTATAACTGAAGTGGAAGATTCTTTAATGAATGAGGGAGACCATTGCAATAACTGGGCACGGGATACACCCGATACCAGAATTAGTATAAATAAGGCAATCAGTCTCATATGGCAAACGAAAATCTGAATATAATATAACCTATAAATGTGTATTTTATACACATTACAGATTCAAATTTAGTATACTTTTTTTGTTTTCCTAAAAAAACATTAAAAAATTTCAGCTTATAATAAAATGAGCCATTTTGGGGGATACCAAATCCCTTAAAAAGACATTTTGCTGGCAGTTGTACCCGAAAGATTACGAATGAAAAGACTATCAATTTGATGGATATGCTGCATTAGTATTGTAATTTTTACACAATACCTATCTTTAAAAATGAGGTAGCGGGATGCATACCCGGCAGATGGTAACAGTATTTGCTGCTTTTCAGTAACTTTGCAGTTAGAACGGTACCCGGGAATCTTTTTTTTAACCACCAGCCTACCACTCATCTATGAACCGCATTTTTATTTTTATACCCTTTTTTCTTACCTGTGCCATCATAGTCAATGCGCAAACTGATTCATCAGTATCTACTGCAAAAAAGTCACAATCAACAACTGTTTCTCCTACCTCTTTTGAAAGCAGCCTGGTACAGGGCAAACTGGCCCTACTGAAAGTTTTCACCAAAGAAGGCGCCAACTCAGAATTTTCGCTGGTATATAAGGTGGTCAGTTATAGTAATACCGGTTTATTAAACAACGGAAACCCCGTTTCCATCCGTCTTAATCAGCAATCCCTGGATTCTCTTTTTACCAGGACCTCTCCTGAACTCTCGGCCAAATCAGCCAGCATTAAAAAGTATGTATTGGACAATAAAATCAGTTTAACGGAAGAGAAAGGATGGATTTCTGTACTCAGTTATTTTAATAAGCTAAACTGATCTCAGGCACCTATTCTTTCGCATTATCTATTTGCCGGTAATCTGCCTGGTTTTCTTAACTTTAGAATACACCATCTGATCAAATGGTGCTATTATGAACCGAATGCAAAGAAAATTCATGCCATGGCTGCTCAGCAGTGTATGTCTTTTTCAAGCCATGATCAGTATTGCCCAATGCCCTGTAAATATTGGATTTGAAGCAGGTAATTTTAATTACTGGCAATGCGGTATCGGTAACATTAGCCGAACCGGAGAAATTACTGTTATTCCTTCAACACCAAGTCCTGGCCGGCATACACTTAACGATGTAAGTACCCCACAGGTAATGGATCCATATGGTGATTTTCCAATTAATTGTCCCAATGGCAGTGGCTATTCAATCCGGCTGGGCAATAAAGAAACCAAGAACCAGGCAGAGCAGGTTAGCTACACATTTAATATTCCGGATAATGATAATAACTATAGCATCATCTATAACTATGCAGTAGTATTTCAAAATCCGAATCACGAAGAATTTGAACAGCCCAAATTTACAGCCAATGTGTTTGATGTGAGTAATGACAAATATATCGGCTGCAGTTCCTTTTCCTATACAGCCTCCGCTAATTTGCCCGGCTTTAAATTGTCTATCTTAAGTGACAGTAATGTTTATTATAAACCATGGACACCCGTAACCATCAAGCTATCCGGCTATGCGGGCAGAACCATACGGTTGGAATTTACTACTAACGATTGCACGAGAGGTGGCCATTTTGGTTATGCGTACCTGGATGTAAATGAAAACTGCTCCTCACCCATTTCCGGAAATACGGCTTGTGGCAGTTCCTCATCACAACTACTTACCGCCCCTTTTGGTTTTAGCGGGTATCGTTGGTTCAATGCTGATTTTTCAAAAATAGTTGGTAAGGAAATTACCTTGCCACTGTTTCCGATACCGCAACAGGGAACCGTTTTTGCGGTTGAAATAACCCCTTATCCCGATCAGGGATGCATAGATACCGTATATACCACCATCGCTTATTCCAGCGAAGAACTTGAGCTGAAACTACCCAACACGGTGATTAAATCCTGTGTATCAACCCCGTTTGATCTCACTTCAAAATTCATAACTACCGGAAGTACGCCAGGGCTTAGACTTTCTTATTTTACGGACCCTGGCCTTAACTATTATATTCCCGCACCCAAACAGATTATTAAAAGTGGTACCTATTATATAAAAGCTGAAAATAAAGAGGGATGTACCACCATGAAACCGATCACCATCCAGGTAGATGGTTTGCCGGATTTTACTGTTACAGATCCTGCACCTGTTACAAGACCCGCCACTATCAATCTCCTGGAAGCGATAAAAGGTAGTACCGGCGGACTTGTTATCAGTTATTGGGAAGATAGGTTAACCACACGGCCACTTAGTAATCCTCATTCGATTAACCTAAATGGCACTTACTATATTAAAGCAACAACGATAGGTGGCTGTGCTGTGATAAATGCTGTAACTGTGGTGATCAATGAAGCGATCATCTCCCCTCCCAATGCATTCTCTCCCAATAAGGATGGCATTCATGATGAATGGGAAATTCCCCTATTATCATTGTATCCCGAATGCACGGTTGCCATCTATAATCGTTTGGGACAATTATTAATTAAAACCGTTGGCTACCCAAAACCATGGGATGGAAAAATTAATGGCATAGATCAACCGGTGGCTACTTATTATTATGTAATCAAACCCGGACCTAACCTTCCTCCCATAGGCGGAACTGTTACCATCATCCGATAGCCCACCACTCCAAACTCCTAACTCCAAACTCCTTTCACTACATTCGCATACCCTTAGCAACCAGCAAAAAAATGGATGTAAAAATTGAACCCAGTTGGAAGGAAATATTAAAGCCTGAATTTACCAAGCCTTATTTCTTACAAGTGGCCGCACATTTAAAAACCGAAAAAGCAAGTGGGGCCACCGTATATCCGCCGGGGCAACTTATTTTTAATGCATTCAACACTACCCCTTTTACTGATGTTAAAGTAGTGATACTGGGTCAGGATCCCTATCATGGTTACGGACAGGCACATGGGCTCAGTTTTTCTGTACCGGATGGCATTGCCACGCCTCCTTCCTTACAAAATATTTATAAAGAACTGCATACCGATATTGGTATGCCCATTCCAAAATCGGGTAACCTGGTACATTGGGCAAAGCAGGGCGTTTTTTTATTAAATGCCATCCTTACCGTTAGGGCAAATGAGCCCGCAAGTCATGCTAAGATTGGCTGGATGGATTTTACAGATGCCGTGATCAGAAAAATATCAGGCAACAAAACAGGCATCGTATTTTTATTATGGGGAAAATTCGCACAGGAGAAACAGGTACTGATCGACGAAACCAAACACTTTGTTTTAAAAGCGGCACACCCCTCACCTTTTAGTGCCGATAAGGGATTTTTTGGTTGCAAACATTTTAGCAGAACCAATGAAATTTTACGAAAGCAAGGGCGGGAGCCGATAAACTGGACACAACATTAACCGGATTATATTTATAAGATTATCAACCAATGCAGCCTACTAATAAAATAGACAATACAAAAATACCTTCGCCCATCTGGAAAGAAATATTCGCACGTATCTGGGCATTCTATGCGATGATTCTTTTTATTGCAACACTGGTCATTGCCATCTGGTTTTATATACCCTGTTTTATGTTAGAAGAGCCTGCCAAAGCCCGCTGGCATAGGTTGGTTTCGCGTGGCTGGATGTGGATATACCTGCATTTGATCGGCTGCCCTATCCGGATCAGGGGCAAAGAAAATTTTGTGGCCCATACCAATTATATTGTGGTGTGTAACCACAATAGTTTGATGGATGTTCCGGTTAGTACGCCTTTTATGCCAAGAGCCAATAAAACCATCGCCAAAAAAAGCTTTACCAAAATACCCATTTTTGGATGGATTTACTCTTTTGGAAGTGTATTGGTTGACAGAAAAAGCGATGCGAGCAGGAGAAAAAGTTATGAAGAAATGAAATGCATGCTGGCTCTCGGTTTAGATATGCTGATCTATCCGGAAGGTACCAGGAACCGAACAAATAATCCCCTGAAATCATTTTACGATGGCGCATTCCGATTAGCAGTGGATACTAAAAAACCCATCCTTCCCGTTATCCTCTTCCATACCAAAAAAGTATTGCCTGCCCATAAATTCTTCTACCTGTTTCCACACACACTTGACATGCATTTTTTGCCGGCAGTTTCTTCAACGGATATTTCCGCGGATGACCTGAAAGAAAAATTATTCAGGCTGATGTGGGACCACTATGCGCAATATGAGCATCAATAACTGGAGAATGTTCTGCTTCGGTTAATCTTAAGATCACGTAGGATACCGGATTTAGGACTAAGGGTAATATTAAATGACCGGTACAATCCTATTGGCGTAACGTTGATGGATAATTGCCAGCAATGCATTTCGCGGGTGATAAAGGCGCTCAGTTGTTGTAATGAATTTTTGCTTACATCATAATAACCCGTACCCCCTAATTTCCATTTTGGCGTAAGGCTAAAGTCGCCATTGAAATTAACCGTTGAAGAAGTCTGTGTTTCAAACCCACTGTAATCAGGCTTCATAATTCTGAAGAAATTTAAAGAGTAAGAAAGACTCAGGCTCCAGGGTATATTAAAATCCGTGAATTCCGCGGGGTTAGAACGGGCATATTGTAACTGGCGTTGCTGTTCATCCGGCGTCATAAAAGGGTCAACGGGCAGCGCCCTGTTTTTATCCTCCTTACCGTCTTTTGATTTACTGGTAAATGAGGTAGAGACAGCCAGGTTTCCGCTGGTGATTCTTCCAAACTTAAACCTACGGGGATCCCAAAGAATAGATTTAATACGATACCCTTTATTATCTACATCATAAGGATCCAGGCTGGCAGAAGCGGAAATATTTACCTTTTCAAACAAAGTACTTCTTGCATACAAAGAAAAATTACCCAAAGCAAAGCTATCGGCCAATAAATTATACGATGAATTAAAACCAAATCCGTCTATCAGTTTCACTTTTTTACCCGGCGCCTGTGCACTGGTATCATTCTTATCCTTCACTTTCATTTCAAGTAAATTATCAATACCAAATCCAATACCTCCAAAAGATCCCTCAGAAAAAGGTCCGATAATGCCCCCGTCAAATTGTGAAAATCGCAGGGCACGTCCGCTGGTATCTACCTTCATTGTGTAATAATATTTCGCGGCAAAATCCGGTTTATAACTAACACTTACAGAGGGGCGGATCTCATGCCGTATGGCCATTACCTTACTGGTTGGTTTAAACTGATAGGTACCAAATATCCTGGTATTAATACCCATACCAAAACTCATTTGACGGGCCGTATAAAACCCCTTTTTAATAGTCGTGTCAACTCTATTGGTTAATGGATTCCAGTTTTTTAATATTTTTTGTCCATACCAGCGTTCTTCAAAAGAAATACTGGGCGATAAGTTGATGGCGCCCAAAGAAGGGATGGATAAGGTAATAGGGATATTATGTTGAGCGCCCCATTGTATCGTATCCATCAGTCTTTTAAAGTTAAACGCTGTATCATAAAAAGATAACTGGTTCTGAATATTGCCACTATAGCCAATACCTATTTTTTCGTACCATTTACCGGCGCCTACCTGGTCTTTTTGCTGAAAAGGATATTGGGTAACCATATTAAAATTTGCCGTAGGTAAATTCATATTCACCAACCGCGAAACACTGTTCTGGCTATGGTTGATATTGAGTGATAAATTATATTTTCCTCTCCAGTCTTTCGAATAATTAATAGAAGAACTTAACCGGTTCTGGTAATTCTGAAAAGGATTATTCAGTAATGACTGGTTATACTTTGTACTACCAAAATTTACATTGGCAGAGAAACTGCTACCCGGCCTGGCCCTGTTATCGCGGCTATGCGTCCAGTTAATCATATATGATTTGGAACTGGAAAACTCATCCTTCGAAAAGCTGCTCCTGTTAAGGGTTTTCGTGCTCTGGAATGAAATATTCACATTCCCCATTAACTTATATCGCTGTATATATTTTGAATTCAGGTTCAGGTTCCATCCCCCATACGAATAGATATTGGCCCTTGTGGTAACATCCACATATTCATTAATCACTTTATAATAGCCCAATCCTTCCAGTCCCAATCCAAAATCCTCACTGGTAGTAAATGCGGGAAATAAAACCCCTGAATGACGGGCGCGATTTAAGGGAATTAATGCAAAGGGTACAAAGACCACTGGTATGGGTACCGATTCGATCTCAGGATATACACGTCCTGTTACGCCCAGTTTATTATTCACGATCTTCATTCTTTTGGCACGGAAAGCGAAGTGTGGGGTATCCAGGTTGCAGGTAGTAAAACGGGCATCCTGTGCAAATACTTCTTCCGAATTAACTTTTTTTAATAGCCGGGCATTCAGAAATATTTCTCCTTCCTGAAAAAAAGTATTTTTAGTAAGCCCCTTCCCTTTTTGCAGACTGTAAAAAATAGAATCACTTACCGTTTTCATTTCACCCTGGGTAAACTGTGGCTTGCTAAGCGGATTACCGGTTGAATCAAGTGCGCCATAGGCTTTTACTGTTTGCGATTCCTGGTCGTACTGTATGGTGGCCGCCTCCAGGTTTAGGTCCTTATAATCCGTTTTAGCCTTACCATAAAGGAATAATTGTTTGGTAGACATGATCATGATCCCCGAATCTTCCGCATGGTATTTAATAATGGCATCCACCGAGTCTTTAGACATAGACAATAAAGTATCAACCCTAACCACCGAATCCGTTATACCCCTGTTGTTTGAGGAAGAATCGGATGGAAACAATTTTGCAGGTACCACAGAAATCGTATCTTTTTTCGTTATAACGGGAACCGTATCATTTTTTTGTACAAAAGCGCCGAAACTTACCAGCGCGGGTGATGAAGCCTGAACATGAAATGTTAATATGAGTAAATATGCCGCTGCAACAATACCAAAGCTTGTTTTTACGTTAATTTTACTGAGTGTATACATATTCACAGGGGCAAAAATAAGGTCTTAGCTGTGTAAAAGCTATTCCTGGTAAAATCCTTTAACGAAATGATATGATGATAAGAAAATATGCTGCTTTGTTTTTGTTAAGTTTTTGCACGCTGGTCCTCACTTCTTTCGTTTCCGACCCTGTAAAACCCGTACAAAAACAGGCGCTCAGAAAAATCATTATTGATGCAGGGCATGGCGGCGAGGACCATGGCGCTTCCGGCCGTTATTCTACTGAAAAAGATATTAGCCTGTCCATTGCCCTGAAACTGGAACAAATGCTGCGCGATGAGATGCCGGATGTGGAGACCTATATGACAAGGCGTACTGATATTTTTGATCCGGTTACGCGCAAGGCACAGATTGCTAACCGCGAAAAAGGAGATCTTTTTATATGTATTCATGTGAATAGTGGCGGTGGCGATATAAAACACAGCGAATTTATCGGATACAGGGAGGTAACCAGGTACAAAGGAAAGGGCAAGAAAAAAAAGGCCTATAGGACAAAAGTGAAAGAATACCGCTACTGGACAACGCCCAACCCCGCGAAAGGTACCGAGACATTTATTTATGGGGTAGGAAAATCAGATGCGGCCAAAGCGGCCCTCAGCGAAAATGAAGACATGTACCTGGACAGTGTATCTGCCAAAGAACTGAAGGATTTTAATCCGAATGATCCGGCCAGGATGATGATCATTAACATGAAAACGCAGACTTATTTTTCGAGGAGCGCCACCCTGGCCTTAACCATTGAAGAAGAATTTCAGAAAGTGGGCCGTATCAGCCGGGAAGCCAAACAAAGACAAAAAGGCATCTGGGTGCTGCAGGCAGTGGCCATGCCGGCTGTATTAGTAGAAACCGGCTTTATCTCTAACCCCGAAGAAGAAGACTACCTGAATAGCGGGGATGGACAGCTTGAGATATGCGAGGCGCTGGTTAGATCGGTTAAGCGCTATAAATATTCCCTCGAAAAGCAAATGTCTGCTTCCGGCGGCAATACCGGTTTACGTAAATAACCTGTCATCATTTTAACAGGCTTTAGTCACATTCTTCAGCGTAAGAAACCCTATTTTTGCAGCCTATGAAGATTTCAAACGAAACGAAAGTGGGCGCCCTTACCGCAATCGCCATTACCTTGCTGATACTTGGGTTTAATTTTCTGAAGGGGAAGACCATTTTAAAAACGGGTAATTATGTGTATGCCAAATACGCGGATACCAAAGGTATCATGATATCCAACCCGGTTTATATCAACGGATTTCAGGTAGGCGCTGTTTTTGATATAGAGAATGCCGATCAGAATTTATCCGCGATCGTCGTTTCCATCAAGCTCAAAGACAAATACAATATCCCCGTCAACTCTGTGGCTTCTATCAAAGAAAATCCATTGGGTCCTGCCAGTATTACAATTGCCCTGGGTGATGGAAAAGAATACCTGAAAACGGGAGATACCCTTTTAACGGCATCAAACGCCGGTTTAATCGGTAATCTAATAGATAAACTGGGGCCGGTAGGCGACCAGATTAAAACCACGGTTCATTCTTTAGATAGTGTACTCAGGAATATCAATACCATTTTTGATCCCAATACAAAAAATAACCTGCAACAGGTAATTGCCAATATCAATAAAACAACTGCCAGCCTGGTTATATCTTCCGCCTCTATACAAGCCATGCTGAATGCGCAATCCGGCGCCCTTACCCAATCAATAAACCATGTGGCCAGTTTTACCAAAAACCTGTCAGACAATAATGAGAAGGTTACCCATATGCTGACCAATGTAGAGCAAACAACCGCTAATTTATCTAAAGCAGATATTAACGGCACACTGGAGAAACTTAAAACCGCCATTGCCAACCTGAACAGTATTTTAGTAAAAGCAGGCTCGCAGGAAGGTTCACTGGGGAAACTGCTGAACGATAAAACATTGTACAATAACCTCACCAATACCATACGCAGCGCCAATATACTGATGGATGACCTGCGTGTACACCCGAAACGTTATGTAAACATTTCTGTATTTGGTAAAAAAGATAAGTCCGGCCCACTACTGGCGCCCCTGAACGATTCTACCCAGAAGCAGCCCTGATGTTTTCAAAAACTGTTACATATTTAATATGCCTCCTGTTTTTTGCGCAAGCAATCAAAGCACAGCGCATTGCTGCCGACACCACACAACCGGAAGGGAAACTACTGGAAATACTATATGCAGACAGATTGAATTTTATTACTGTCGATTCCCTGCACAGGTACACATCCCTGGCCGGCAAAGTAAAAGTAAAACAGGATAAAACCTTTTTCTATGCGGATAGCGCCATTCTGAATGAGATAGATAATTCGCTGGAAGCTTTTGATAATATTCATATCAACGATGCCGATAGTGTACATACCTATGCGCAGTATCTGAAATATTTAGGCAAAGAAAAAAGAGCCTACTTGAATAAAAAAGTAAAACTAACCGATGGCAAGGGTACCTTAACTACCGAAGAACTGGTATACGATGTAACACTGAAGATAGGCACTTATGTAAATGGCGGTAAACTGGTAAATAAGCAAACCGTATTAACCAGTATGGAGGGTAATTATTACGGTGATACCAAAGATGTATTATTCAGGCGCAATGTAAGACTGGTGGATCCGGAATATACAATCATCACAGATACCTTACAGTATAATACCGGTACCGAAATTGCTAATTTCACCTCACCTACCACCCTCACTGATACATCGGGCAGGATCATTAAAACAAGGGAAGGTTTTTTTGACAGAAAAAATAAAAAAGGCATGCTGTTTAAACGGTCTGTTATTGACGATAGCAGCTATACTTTTACGGCGGATGAAATGGCTTTTGATGATTCGACCAAACTAAGTGAATTCAGGGGTAATGCTGTGTACAGGGGAAAAGATACAGCGGAGGGATTTGATATGATTGCCAATAATATTAAAACGGACCGTAAAAAAGATATCTTACTGGCAACAGAAAAGCCCATCCTGCTGATTAAACAGGGCAAGGACTCCATCTTTATAGCGGCAGACACTTTATACTCGGCCCGTTTAGCCGACCTGATAAAAACGAGGCGGGTACCGGTTATCAGGGATTCGACGAATGCCTTAGACAGTACAAAGCGACAGGCAGACAGTACCACCAAATATTTTGAAGCCTATTATAACGTGAAAATATTTTCCGATTCCTTACAGGCCAGGGGCGACAGCCTGTTTTATTCTTTACAGGATTCTGTTTTTCGCCTGTTCACCAATCCCGTTGTTTGGGCACAGGAAAACCAGATTACCGGGGATACCATTTATCTCTACCTGAAAAATAAAAAGCCTGAACGCCTGCAGGTATTTGAAAACGCGATGGCCATCAGCCGGGTAGACAGTACACAATATTATAACCAGGTAAAAGGCAATACCATCAATGCTTTTTTTGTGGATGGTAAAATTAATTTTTTACGCGCCAAAGGCAATGCCGAGAATGTGTATTATGGGCAGGATGAACTTAAAAAGTTTATTGGGGTAAACAAATCCAGTGCAGACCTGATAGATATTTTATTTGATGATGGCAAGGCCAAACAGGTAACTTTCCAGCGCAATCTTGATGGCACCATGTATCCCATGCGCCAGGTGAACCATGAAGAAATTCGGCTACGTGGTTATAAATGGCTGAACGCGATTAGGCCGAAGAGTAAGTATGAGATTTTGGTTAATTAAGCATGCTGTATTATTTTTTTTGTACCCTTACATTAAGCGTTCCATCATATTTGGAAAGTTCAAGACGGATTTTCCATAAACCTGCCACTCCGATAGCGGTTGTTTCAGCGCCCGTAACTTTCAGGTCGCTGGTCGAAACAATCGTACCATTTTTATCAAATATCAATATCCGGGCGGTACCAGAAGTAAGAATCCCCGATTTATCAATGGTAGCCATGGCGCCTGAATTTGTCCAGTTGTAATCAATAGTAGTAGACACCTGGGTTACATTTGTGGCTTGTAGCTGAAAGTTGTCGGTAATGTTTGCGACTTCTGGTTGAAAATTGGCCAGGCTGTTGTTTCCATTTTTAGCACATGCAGTGAAAAGAGATAAGCAGGTAATGCCAACGAAAGTTAAATAATTGAGTTTGGTGTTCATGGTATAGGATTTTAAAGGGATGATTGGATTCTTGAAGATACTACTTTGTAAATAAACTCCTTCAAAACTCCAAATGCCGGTCGTTTTTCGAGGCGTAAAGCGAATCATATACCAAACGTTTGCCATTGGCTACAACAGTAGTGATGGGTGACAGGCTGGTGCTGAATGCAATTTACAGGGAGAGCCAAAACGATGTATTTCGGTTTATACCTAACGCTTACTGTTTTTAGCCGGCTGTCCTTATGCGGGAACCGCAAAGTCACCTACCGGGAGACTGCTTCATAGGCCAGGTGGTAATTTGCATTCTTATAATGACTATCGAGGTAATTGTACAATCTGTTCACA
This sequence comes from Chitinophagaceae bacterium, assembly GCA_023229465.1. GTDB lineage: Bacteria > Bacteroidota > Bacteroidia > Chitinophagales > Chitinophagaceae > Sediminibacterium. The sequence goes on along the minus strand of JALNZE010000009.1, from coordinate 33,037 downwards.
TCCGGTTCCTGGCTAAGTGATTTCAATTCAAACTCATCACTATAAATATGAACCTTCCAGCTTTTGTGATGCACATCCATACCCACATAAATATTTTGACCGCTAAAATCCCGTAGCTTAGTTGATTCGCTTTTCATATGTTTTAGTTTCTTTGAATTTAGGAAACTCTATTCGCGAATTCAAACATATAAACTGCGGAGAAGACAATATATTTTGCCGTCTGCCAGCGTTGTGCTGACGTACATCAGCATGGCAGCCTCGAACTGCTTTTAGTTGTGAGAAAATGTGTAATTTCGCATCTGCTTCCTTTTACGAGAACCCTTTGTTTAACCTAAAATCCGTAGCATGCGTTTATGTATAAAAGCGGGCTTTGTTCTGGTTATTTTAGTAACACTTTCAGCCTGCACAAAAAATAATGAACCTTTTCAGATTACTGTAAAGTCTGGTATTGATTCTCTTACCCTGCAATCCATACAGTTTTTCGCCTTTACTTCTGAAACTGCAGACAGTTATATATGGGATTTTGGAGATGGTGGTACTGCCGCTGCCCCTTTTGTTCAGCATATTTACCAAAAGATGGGTATGTATACAGTTTCCTGTACCGCAACTGTTAGGGAGAGGAAATATACAGCTGCAATGAAATTTGAAGTAAAAGGTGATAGTCGGATTGTGGGTCAACGAAGATTTTATGGAACACATACTTATAGTATCACTCCAAGCAATCTATTAGGCCCACCACCTGGTTTTGTTACTGCAACAATCGCGGATACTGTATTAACATTTACGGCACCTTCACATTTTCAACTCTACTTTATCAATAGTTATACTGCATGGCAGCATGATACAGGAACTGAGGTACAATATCAATTCAAGGATCATTTCCAGAACCGGTCAACATTGATTAATCTCTACTACTACCCGGCAAATGACAGCGCCTATATTCGCTACAACCATTTTGGTATAGGCGATATTTCCCATGAGTATATACTTTACCAAAAAAGGTAACCTAATCGTCCGTACCGGCACTGGCAGACGGTGCCAACTTCTTCTACTTGCCGGTTACGTACAACTAAGACATCATCATTGACCATTCAGGCCAGACGAAGTCCTGGTTGTTGTGCGTTAGTGCTTTATGCTGTACCCAAAAAATAGGACAGCTATTTTAAATCAATCCTTCCCCTTAATCAACTGCACCACTTTCCTCCTCGTTCCCTGTATCATCTCCGCAAAGTAAGTGCCACTGCTATAGTTATGCCCTATCTGGATGGTACTGTTCGAAGCGATTTTTGATTTTGCATCAACCAGTCTGCCGCGGCTATCTATTACGCGAAGCTCTACAGGCGCCTGGTACCTGCTTTCGAATTTGAGGGTGAAATAGGTAGTACTTGGATTAGGAAGTACCGTTACTTTTAATGCTTCTTCACCGGTTGTGTTTTGCTTCTCTTCTGTTACCAACCGGTTTACAAATGAGCTGTTATTAACAGCAACAGGTAAGGCATCGCAACTGAAACTGTTCCAGGTGACATTCTTGCCGTTGGATGCTATCTTTTCGGCAATGAATAATCCGGTCATTTCTACAGAACTATTACCATTACCCGCATTGTGATCATCATCATGGCCTTTTTTATCTTCGCCATCATTACCGTAGCCTCCGGTAACTTTCAGTTTACCTTTTGCGATATAGATATTGGCGGTAAATTTAGTGCCCCCTCCTCTCACGATGAACTTTTCATCATCCGATTTTTTATCGGCTAAGTAGAAAGTCACTTTAAAATTATCCGGGTTCACATATACCTGGCTGCCAATATTCACACTGCCACTAACCAGTACACCGGTATTGGGCGCAAAGCGAATATAACTATAGCCGTTTGCAGGGCCTTGTACCACGTGTAGCTGATCTATATTGATGGTGGTGGAGGTAAACCTGGCACTGGCGCCCTGCTCAACACGAATGGTACCGAAAATATTTCCTGTAATGATCGTATTGGACCCTTTTTTAAGTGTTAGATTTTTATAGTTACCATTCACGGTTGAATTACTATTCTGCGCCACCTCTTTATTTGGCAGATTTTTGGTATTGCTGTTGTTGATCTGCAAGGCAGGCAGGGTAATGCCGCCGGCTGCTTCGTAAATGGGATTCGTGATCTGGATATTGGAACCCTCTCTTTTAATATTCTTTGCTTTTACAAAGGAGCCCGTAGCAGCTACTGAACTGTTCTTATGAAACGCGGCCTTCCCTTTCACGGAAACAACACCCACACTTCCTCCGGCTACTGTATTTTTCTCGCCCAGTTCTATTTCATCAAAGGCAAGAAGGGTATAACTACTGATTAGGTATTGTTTGTTGAATACAAAACTTCCCGGCTGGCTGGCACAACCATTCGTAGTTACCCTTACCTGGTACGTGCCATCAGCATTCGTTTGTCCTAAACTGATTTCTTTGGTGGCAGCGGTAAATGAGCCGCCTACTAACAACCAACTATAGGTATCACCCAAGGCAGCAGGCGCCGCGGTAAGGGTTACTGTATTACAAAAAGCATCTGCCCCCGCGGCAGAAACAGAAGCGGTAATGGCAGCAGGTTGTGTAATAGTAAAATTAACGGTAGCCGTATACCCACCTGCATCCGTAAGGGTAGCATTGTATGCTCCGGCAGCCAGTCCACTAATGGTAAAGGGAGAACCTGCAATAGCTACAGACTGACCACCATTTAATGTATAGCTCAGCGCGGGCAATCCGTTTTGGTAAGTAATAACAGCAAACCCATTGGATGCGCCATAACAATCCGCATTCGTAACAGCGCTAACCACAACATTGGAGAGAGGACTTGCACAAATATTAGTAGCGGGTTGAAAACCGGGCGCCACCGCATCAATATCTGTTCCGTTTGAAAGCCAGGAACTATGCAAAACATCCGCCCCATCAATAGACGCGTTAATGGTAGCGCCAACAGCTGAGCCCCACCAGTTACAGTTCATATCTACATTAAAAGTTCCGGCGCCGTAAGCGCCGGTTGCCTGACTAACATTATAATACTTACTGGTTATTGAGTTATTATTTGCTGCAAGGGAAAGATTATAACCGGCTTCTGATTCAAGGTAAATACCATAGTCATTATTGACTACTGTATTATTGGTAAAGTTTACCAAAAGATTGGTTGAGCCCCACCAGAAAGTACTGGTAGTAAAGTAGACGCCATAACTTCCCGCCTTATTTTGACCATCAACAGTATTGCCGGAGAAAGTTATTATTTCAGGGCTCCATTCCGCATCAGCGGACAGACCTACATCAACATTCGAAATGGTATTATCTTTAACCAGAACAGGCAAATAAGGCGCGAATACCCAAATACCCCAACCGCCGGCTGTACTATTCTTTACCAGGTTATTCTGAATGATATCCGCGTTACCACCGGCCCCTCCATTATTATCAGTATGAATGCCACTGCCTGAATTGGTAACTGTATTGCCGGAATATACCGTTCCCGTAGACCAGTTAGAAACAATGCCATCATTTGCACTATCAACCTTATTATTGGTGAAATAGCCGGATCCCTGCCAATTAAAAATGGCTATTGAATAGCCGGGGTTTCCCCGCACATTTTCAACCGTATTTTCCGCAATAGTAAAACTGCCGGCAGAGGATGCATAGATACCCCGCCAATAGATATTCCGAACCGTAACATGATTTACAGTAAGACTATTAAACGGTATTCCTAAAGTATGATTGGTGATGATACCATTTCTCGCATCAATATCTGCCCCTCCCCTAACAATACCGCTGCTTAATGCCGGATTATCTCCATCAATGGTTAAATCGGCGATCGTTACATGGTTAGCCTGTACAAGCATTACATTACTTGAACCGCCGCATAATGAAGAAGCAGAACCTCCGCAGTCAGGATTGGATATGGCAGGAATTATTCTGGTTTCCGCCTGGCTGGTTCCGCGTATGGCTACTTCTTTATTTACAATGATATTTTCGGTATAAGTACCCGGTGAAACCAAAATCTTATCTCCATTTTTTGACGAATTAACAGCCGCCTGAATTTTAAAACCCGGGTATACTTCGTATTGATTTAATACCGTTTGTTTGAATGAAGTCAATGACGGGTCTGAAAATAATGCTGAAGCCAGTAAGGCAATGGCCTGATTGGGAACATAATCGGTATACTCCATCGCAACAGCATTTTGAATGGCATATAAATAGCCATTCACCGTAATATTGGTATTGGTATACCCATATTCATTCTGATTGTATACCAGTCTCTTAATATCTGTAAAGCTTGAAGTGGTGGCATCGATATTAATATTATCCGAGCCGCGATGAACATACTGTGAGGAATACACGGCAAATGAACCCCATAGATTACCACTGGTAGTAAGATAACCGGCAGTTACATGATAACAACCGGTTACAGAAATACCATTCCCTCTTTTTGTACCGGTAGCAGTCAGGTAACTTAAAGTAACATTAGTAACCCCATGAATATCAAAAGCGGTTCTATAAGAATTTTGAATGGTTATATGACTAAGTGAAATATTTGAAATAACAGTCCCGTTGCCGGATGAAGCATGGATTGGATAACCGTTAGTGGGATTCGGTAAAATAGTCAGGTAACTTAACGACGAGTTTGATTTAGTGGGTGAAATACCATAACCGGTAGCCGCTATCGCATTAATGATTACCCCGGCCTCCGATTCGCCAATAATGGTGAGTTCACGATTGAGGTACAAAGTAGCGGCCAATGTATAGGTACCATTGGCAACATGTATCACATCACCATCAAGGGCAGAAGCGACTGCATTCTGAATGGTTTGTTTGGGAACACCCAACAGGCCGGAATTGGCATCATTGCCCGCCGAAGCGGATACATACAAATCAGTTGCAAAGCCTGGGAAAGAAAAAACAGCCAGCAAAGCTACCAAAATAAGATTCCTTCCTCTTAACAGGTAAGCGGCAATACTTTTCATAGGATTTTTTTTATTGTGTGATATACTATACTTGTACAAAAAAATAATCCCTGATCAATATGCATTGAGCAGGATTACTTTTTTTGTCTTGTTACTCTTTATGAAGAATCTCCATAACCATTTCTTTATTTCCCTGAAGGGGGCAGGGAACAAATGGTTATTAGTCAACTAATTTCTTAAAACGGGAATTCAGCAAAGCTACAAAAACCGGTACGTCAATGTTTTCGGGTCTTAAGCTACTATAATAGTACACTTATTTTTAATAATTTCATGTAAATTTTCTATGAATTTTTAGATTATTGTCTACTATCAATCATCCAGGCTTATTTTCTCATCAAATTCACTGCAATGCGGAGCCTGGTCAATTCTCAACCGCAAAGTCCCCGTTCGGGAGCCCCGAGAAGACTCCAAACTCCTAACTTCTTCCTTTCATCACCGCCGGCACACCCACCTCAATCCACTTCGCCGGTTTCTCGCCTTTTAAGAGGTAATCAAAGAATTGCTGTTCGCGTATCTGTAAGTCTTTCCGGTTCTTTCTTTCTACCAGGTTATGTGCCTCTCCGTTATAATTGAGCATCCATACTTTTTTACCCAGGCGGCGCATGCCCGCATACATTTCTATGCCCTGGTACCAGGGTACGGCATCATCCGCATCATTAGCCATGATTACCAACGGCGTGGTTACTTTTGGTAAATGGAATAATGCTGAATTCCCAATATACAAATTTGGCTTTTCCCAAAGGGTGGCGCCAATACGGCTCTGCTGCTTTTCGTACTGCATCTGCCTTAGCAAACCACTACCCCATCTGATGCCACCATAAGCACTCGTCATATTCGCCACCGGCGCACCTGCCCAGGCTGCTGCATATAGTTTTGTTTTAGTTAGCAAATACACAATCTGGTAACCTCCCCAGCTTTGTCCCTGTAACCCAATCTTCGTACTATCAACATAGCCCAGTTTTACTACGGCCCTTGTTCCGCTCAGAACATGGTCATAAGCCCCCTGGCCGGGGTAACCTGTTTTGTACCAGATATCCGGCACAAATACAATATAGCCCCTGCTTACAAAGAAGGGAATATTTAAACGCGAAGGCGTAGGCGCCGGCGCCAGGTAATTATTCAGGGTATTACTGCTACGATCGTAGAAATAAACGATCATGGGATATTTTTTGGTTGGGTTGAAGTCTTCCGGTTTATAGAGAATCCCTTGTGTTTCTTTACCTGTATAGGCTTTCCATTTAAATAGTTCTGCCGACACCCAATTGTAACCTGCCTGTTGTGTATTGGTGTGTGATAGCTGAACAGGGGATGATTCCAAAGCATGCACATACACATCTGCCGGCCTTTTGGCGGTTTCTTTGGTATAGAGTATAACACCTGCATTCTTTGCCTTCTGTATCGCAAAACCAATGGTTACGGGCTCTTTGAACAAATAAGTCAATAAATTATTTTTACCGGTATTGAGTAGGGCCAGTCCCGCACTTTTATCTTTTTCATCAAATGCACGTAGCAACAATTGCTGACCGGGGTTGATAAATTTTTCATCCGGGTTGGTAGTCACATAGCGGTATTGAATTTTATCTTTCCGGCCATTGGTTAAGGCAACCGATTTTTCAATCCCTTCGGGATCTACCCGCCAGATATCATACCGGTCGTAAATAAATACATAGGTATCATTCTCTGTCCATTTCAATACACCATAGGCATTGGCATCATCGGGCACATCATTTTCTTCATCGCTTAATGAAGTGGTTATGTCTTTGGCTAAAGGATAGATTTTTTTAGTGAGGGAATTATAAACAAGGTATCCCTGCTTTTTTTCATCAAACAAAACCAAATACTTTCCTGTATAAGAAGCATTGAGCGCACTTCCCTTAAAATTTTTGGTAATTAATTCAGCAGCGCCCGTTTCCGGATTCACCGAATAAATATCATTCAATGCAAAGCCCTGCCATTGTGAGGCAACTCTTTTACCATAATCAGATGCCGTGTAAAATACAGATCCATCCCCCTCTTTTGTATGAATAATATTCCGGAATTTTTCATTGCCTAATTGCACCAATTGTTTTGTAACAGGATCAAGACGGGCAACAAAATTTTTTTTCAATTCATTGTCAAGGTCCTTCACCTGTACCGGCTGAACATAGTCATCATTATAATGCCAGACATCTACATTCACCCGCTCAAATTCGGGTAGCGTTGTGTCTTTTACCGGCAGGATACCCACCGTACCAATAAATAATTTTTGTCCGCTTTTACTAAAGCTGATACCCGCATTTTCGCTGATGGTAAAATTGGCAGGCATACCCGTTGTATTCCTGTCGGCCACTAATAAAGCGCTGTCTGATCCTTTGGCATGATAATAGAGTTTATAAAATTTTTGCAATGATTTACTGCTACTGTCGCGCTCGGCTACAAATGCCAGTTGGTTACCTTCTTCATCCATGCTATACCCTTTGGCATCATTGAAACCTTTGAAGAGGATACTGGTTATATTGGTTACCAGATCAACCCTTAGCAGGGATGGTTTCGTTAGTGTATCATTGGATTTTTTGGTAGTTTCTATTACCAATACTGTTCCTTTTTTATTAAAAAAATAGTCACTTACCGGCTTAAAATTTTTTTGTTCACCGGTAACCAGGTTTTTCAAAATTAATTCTGTTCCTTCTTCAAAAGGTTCTTCGGGTAATTTAGGAGCAGGGGGTACTAATTCTTTGGGGGGTGAAGGTAAAACCGATAACTCTTTTTCCAATAAATAAGCTAACCAGTTTCCGGCATCATCCGGTACTTTAAAATTTTTTAGCCGGGGAATTTTTATAATAATTTCTTTTCCCAATTCAATAATCACCAGGCTGTCTTTTGGCATTTCATCCGCTTTCTTTTTTTTGATTTTCGCCTCACGGGTTTCTTTAAATGCAGGTTTAATGCGACAGATCAGAAAACGGCTATCTTCTGTAATAATGGGTCCGTACCCACGGGCAATTTCTTTTTTATAATCACCGCCAACAGACTGCACCACCAGCATTCCATCCCCTTCCTGCGGGTTTACGGCATAGGTGAGGTATTTACCATCATTACTGATAGAACGGTCGGCAATACTTTGCCAGCCATCGTAAACAGTATGATCCAATGGTTTCTTTTGCGCGAAGGCTGTAACAGACAGGATACAAAATGAAATAAACAGGAGCTGCTTCATTAGTGGATAGTTTGGGGCTCGAAGATAGCAAAGTATGGGGCGTCAATTACTGTTTTTTATGGGTTACCCTGAGCATTTGTAGCACCACGGATAAACCGATTAATGCAAACCCCGCGTAAAAACTATTATCCAGGTGTTTGTTCTCTTTGAAGAGGATAAAAGCAAGGAGTATCCCATAAACCGGTTCCAGGTTAAAGCTGAGGTTTTGCGTAAAGGCGGATACTTTTTGTAAAGACTGTAACATCAGATCCATGGCCAATACGGTGCAGAGCCAGCTTAGTACCAGCAGCCAGACCCAATCTGCAAGCGTTGGAAAAATATAATTGGAAGGAAAATAATGAAGATACAATGGCATCAAAATAGTAAGTATCAATAATCCACCGCTCAATTCATATAACATCATTGTTTGTGGAGCCGCTATTTTTACATATTTTTTGTTAAGCACAGAAAATAGGGCAGCCAACAGTGCGGCGGCAATACCCACCAGGATGCCCTCACGGTAACGTGTATCAAAATGAAAAATCAGGTAAATACCCAGTAAACTGATCAGGCCCAACCCAAGCTCTGTCCAACTGAATTTTTTACGCCTGATCAATGGTTCCAATAAAGCGGTGAACAACCCTACCGATGCGAAACAGATTAACCCGATAGATACATTCGCCATCTTGATACTTCCGTAAAAACAAACCCAGTGCAAGGCAATAATAGTTCCAATACCCAGTAATTTCCATACGGAAGCGGCTGATATTTTAGTAATTTTCTTTTTCCAGCTTAGCCATGCCAGCAGTGTTACCACCGTAATCATCATACGGTACCAAACCAATAACCCTTCATTTAAAACAATCAATGCCCCCAATACACCGGTGAATCCCGCCAGGAAAACAGCAATATGTAATTTAATAAGGGCCTGTCGCATAATTGGTAAAGAAACTGAAAAACTTTGAGTAGCTATCCGGTAGATGGATTAAGAGGGTATCCTGGTATTGATTGAAGTATTTTTTACCAATGAGCTGTAATTTTTAAACAGGCTTTTCCATTGGATGCTTAACACACCCAGTACGCCTTCTTTAATAATTCCCTTACTCATTTTACTTACACCAATCTTACGGTCAACAAAAGTGATGGGTACTTCTTTGATGGTAAACCCTAATTTCCAGGCAGCAAATTTCATTTCTATCTGGAAAGCATAGCCTACAAACTGTATCATATCAAAATTAATTGATTCCAATACCTGTTTTTTATAACATACAAAACCTGCTGTGGGGTCATTTACCGGCATCCAGGTTATTAATTTAGTATAGAAGGCGCCACCCTTGGAATAAATTTGCCGGTCGAGGGGCCAGTTCTCTGTTTTCCCTCCTGGTACATACCTGCTTCCGACCGCAACATCGGCCCCTTCAAATTTACAGGCATGGTATAATCTTTCCAGGTCATTGGGGTTATGTGAGAAGTCGGCATCCATTTCAAAAATATACTGGTAATTGCGTTCAATGCTCCATTTAAACCCATAGATATAAGCAGTGCCCAGGCCCAGCTTGCCTGTACGCTCTTCTAAAAATAATTGATTGGGATAATTTGGAATCAGTGCACGAACAATTGCCGCAGTACCATCAGGAGAATTGTCATCAATAACCAAAATATGATACCCCTGCTGTAAAGAAAAAACAGCGGAAATGATAGTGGCAATATTTTCCTTCTCATTATAAGTAGGTATGATAACTATTTTTTCCAAATAAGGGGGGGGTAATTGGGTATAGGCGCAAGTTACAACTTAGATCATTTTAGTGCATTAAAATATCCTTTGAGAAAGTTAAAAGATATATACTAATTTTTTTTAACTAGTATACGATTGAGGATTTCAGTTAGTTTTTGCTTGGTATTCATAGGAAAATCGCCTTTCATCATCCAATCATAATACTGGGGTTCTTCTTTTAATACCTGGGTAACGGGTTTACCTTTATGCTTGCCAAAGTTGAACAGTTCAATCCCATTTTCTTTTACAAAACGGCGGGCAAAGTCAACAATATCATCCTCACCGGTAAATTTCACAATACTTTCTACGGTGTCGCCTATTTGCGGGTAGCGTTCCACCTGCGCTTCCAATACCTCCCAGGTAGCCGTTGCATCTACTTCCGCGCTATGGGCGCCTTCTAATGCTTTCTGGCAATAGAATTTATAGGCAGCGCTCAACGTTCGTTGCTCCATCATATGAAATACCCTTTGTACATCTACCAGTTTTCGTCCATCAATGGAAAAATCAATACCCACCCTAAGAAATTCTTCGATTAGCATGGGAACATCAAAACGGTTACTGTTATATCCCCCCATATCACAATTATCCATAAACTGTTTTAATTCATTGGCCACCTGTTTAAAGGTTGGGGCATCTTTTACCATTTCATCTGTAATACCATGAATGGCGCTGGAACCGGCAGGAATAGACATCTGCGGATTGATGAGTTTTCTTTTTGGCTGGCTGGTACCATCCGGCAGAATTTTAACGATGGCAATTTCAACGATTCGATCGGTACTGATATTGATACCGGTGGTTTCTAAATCAATAAAAGCGATGGGGCGGGTTAGTTGCAGTTTCATGATGGCGTTACTTGGTCTTTTCTTTTGAGGAAACCTCGTTGGCAAAGGTAAGCATATCCAGTCCATCATAGTTGCCACTACTCATTAATAGCACATTGGTATTGGTATAAGATTGCGACTGAAGCCATTGCCATAATGTATGGGCATCATTCATCACCTGCAGACCTTCTTTTTTAAAACCATCGTATACTTTCTGAACAGGCAGATCGGGCATTCGTTTTAGTTCCAGTGCATGTTTGGCATAAAATACAATAGCCGTATCGGCCTTATCCATGGCACCCTTGTATTCCTCCATAAATGCCTCGTTCAAACTGCTGTATGTATGTAATTCAAGAACCGCTATCAGCTTACGTTCGGGGTATTGTTGCTTTACTGCTTCAATAGAAGCTTTTACTTTACTGGGTGCATGCGCGAAATCCCTGTAAAAACGGGTTTTACCGCCTGAAGCCAGTAATTCCAGGCGTTTGGCAGCGCCGGTAAAATGGGCAATAGCCATCATAAAATGGGTTGCCGGTATACCCAATTCCTTACAGGCATAAAAAGCGGCCAGTAAATTCAGCAGGTTATGATTGCCGAAAACTTCCAGGGGCCCTGTTATCCCTTCAATAGTTACTGTTGTATTACCATCCTGAATGGTATGTTCCGGTATGCCATAAGGCTGGTAGCGCAAATCTGTCCGAAGATTTTCTTCCACTAATTTTTTCAGAACAGGATCTGATTCATTATAAATGAGCAAGCCGTTTTTTTCTATTTTATGAATGAAAATGATGAATTGCTCCAGGTAAAATTCAAAAGTGGGAAATACATTAATATGATCCCAGGCAATGCCCGTTAGGATGGCCACATGGGGGAACAAAAAGTGAAATTTTGGTTTACGTTCTATGGCGCTGGCTGGATACTCATCGCCTTCACAAATAATAACCGGGGCATCAGTAATATGTACAGACTGATCAAAACCATCCAAACGGGCGCCTACCAGGTAGTCAAAATGGTGGTTCAGCCTTTTTAATACATGCATAATCATAGCCGTTGTAGTGGTTTTGCCATGACTGCCACCAACTACTACCCTTTTTTTCTGCAGACTTTCCTGATAGATATATTCAGGAAATGAATATATTTTCAAACCCAGTTCCTGGGCCCTTAGCAGCTCCGGGTTATCCTTTTGGGCATGCATACCCAGGATTACAGCGTCTATCTCATTGGTAATCAATGATGGTTGCCAGCCAATATGAGCCGGTAGCAGACCCTCTGCAGCCAGGTTGGCTTTAGCCGGTTCAAAAATCTCATCATCCGTACCCGTTACCCGGTAGCCTTTCCGGTGTAAAGCAATGGCTAATTGATGCATAACACTACCCCCTATTGAAATAAAATGGACTCTCATACGTTTCTATAAGAAGATTCAATGTATAAATTAACAAAATGTGTAGATAGGAAAGGCAACGTTAACACATGAAACTTTATCTTTACTACATTGCAAAATACAGCCTAATCTCATATATTCGCCTGAACATGAAAAAGAATACACTATTATTTCTGTCCTTTCTGCTACTGTTTGTCATGCTTATTTCCTGTGCACCTGCCAGGAAGGGTTGTCCGACTACTAACCCGAAATACTTTAGACAATAGCTTTTTTGATTGGTATAACTACCCTGCTGTAATTGCACAAACAACTTTTAATGAACTGGATTCCGCTTACCTCTGAAGAACAATTTCAAAATATTATCGAAAAATCTGCCACAGTTCCGCAGGTTATTTTCAAACATAGTACACGATGCGGTACCAGTTCGATGGTATTGAGCCGACTGGAAAAAGCCAATGATCCGGGTGGTATTGATTTTAATTTTCTCGATTTACTTGCTTACCGTTCCATTTCGGCCAAAGTTGCTGAAACATGCAAGGTTCACCATGAATCACCCCAAATTCTGCTCATTAAAAACGGGGAATGCGTGTATGAGGAAAGTCATATGGGTATTACCATGGAAGAACTACACGAACAGGTTTCCCTGAATTAAATTCAGGCGGGGGGCCTTTTCCCTACTTATAATTCAGCATCTTTGCGTACAAGAACAAGTACATGGAAATTGTAGGATATATTGCCGCATTGGTTATCGGAATATCTCTTGGCCTGATAGGCGGAGGTGGTTCTATTTTAACAATACCCGTGTTGGTGTATCTTTTTAATATTCAACCCAGCCAGGCAACAGGTTATTCCCTTTTTATTGTTGGCTGCAGCAGCCTGGCAGGCGCCTATAAAAATTTTAGAAGAGGCAATATCAATTATAAAGCCGCTTTTTATTTTGGCATAAGTTCTATCATTACGGTAGTACTGATCAGGAAATTTTTGCTACCCGTATTACCCGAGCATCTTTTTTTCATTGGTACCCTATCAGTCAGCAAATCGTTAGTAACCATGTTACTGTTTGCAATAGTCATGATTATCGCATCAATGAATATGATTCAAAAACAGGCTTTGGTAAAGGTGAATGAAAACGATCATCATATACACCTTACAAAAGCATTGATACGGGGGGTGGAAGTTGGTTTATTAACCGGGTTGCTGGGCGCCGGCGGAGGTTTTCTGATTATCCCCATCTTAATTTTCTCCTTTCATCTCTCTATGAAAGATGCCATTGGCACTTCCCTGCTTATCATTGCCATGAATTCATTGTTTGGATTTGCCGGCGATTTATTTCACCAGCAATTTAACTGGTCACTGCTCCTGCCACTAACGGCCATTGCTATAACCGGTGTTTTTATTGGCAGAAGGCTTGGCCAGGACCTTCCCGGTGAAAAATTAAAAAAATGGTTTGGTTGGTTTGTGTTGGTTATGGGCATTTACATTATTATACATGAAGTATTTTTAAAGTAAGCGCATTGGCAGATTCCTATATTATCGTACTTTCATTTTTCTAAAGTCTACTAATATGATAGAATGGTTGCAACAACCCTGGCCCTGGTACCTGGCCGGGCCGCTTATCGGGTTAATGGTACCGGTTTTATTATTGATTGGCAATAAAAGTCTGGGCATCTCCTCCTCACTCAGGCATATTTGTGCCGCCTGTTTGCCAACTAAAATTCCTTTCTTTCAATACAACTGGAAAAAAGAAGCCTGGAATCTTTTTTTTGTAGCAGGTGTTGTAATGGGCGGATGGCTGGCTGCCGGTTTCTTAACCGCTGCAGCGCCTGTTCAGGTAAATGAAAATCTTTTGATAGAGTTGCAGCAATATGGCATTACGAATCATGATACCCTGGTGCCGGTTGATATTTTTAACTGGCCATCAATTTTAACGGTCAGGGGTAGTATACTGATGGTTGGCGGAGGGTTTTTAGTTGGATTTGGAACCAGGTACGCGGGGGGCTGTACCTCTGGCCATTCCATTATGGGGTTAAGCAATTTACAACTATCGTCTCTGATTGCCACCTGCTCCTTTATGGCTGGTGGATTTATCATGGCAAACCTGATCATGCCCTACATTTTAAAACTATAATTCATGCCCATAAAAGAAACCAATACCGATTTTGAAGTTCGTTCATTAGATTCCATTTGCATCAATACCAGTGAACTCAAACATCCCTGGTGGTATGATTTTAAGTACCTGGTGGCAGGAATTTTATTCGGCACGATATTAACCAAGGCAGAAGTGATTTCCTGGTTCAGAATACAGGAAATGTTCCGCCTGCAAAGCTTTCATATGTTTGGTGTGATAGGCTCTGCGGTTGCCGTAGGTGCCCTGTCTGTTTTCATCATCAAAAAATACAAGATCAGAACTATCTATGGTGAAGAAATTGAATTGCATACCCGTCCGTTTAACAAAGGACAAATGATAGGCGGATTGTTATTTGGTTTTGGCTGGGCGCTTACCGGTGCCTGCCCCGGCCCCTTATTTGCGCAGTTTGGCGCCGGAACTACGGTGATTATAGTAACTTTGTTCAGCGCCATTGCGGGAACCTGGGTATATGGTTTATTAAGAGATAAATTACCCCATTAGAAAGCTATTGTTAGTATTACCATGAGATGCAGAAACCTATTACTTATTTTGAGTTTTTTTCTATTGGGGATGAGTGCCTGTGATAGGGAGAAACAGGCTGAGACGAATTCAGTTCTTACCGTAACTGATAGTGCCGATTGCTGGACTGGCGTCGGCGCCAATCAAATTCCCGTTACTGAAAAAGGGCAACTGATCCGCTATGGGCGAAACCTGGTTGCCAATACCGCTTTTTATATAGGTCCTAAAGGAATGGTCAGCAACCTCTCCAATGGTATGAACTGTCAGAACTGTCACCTCGATGCCGGAACCAAACCATGGGGTAATAATTTTGGCGGCGTAGCTGCTACCTATCCTAAATACAGGGATCGCTCGGGCACGGAAGAAACGATAGAAAAAAAAGTAAACGATTGTATTGAACGAAGCCTTAATGGAAGAGCCCTTGATACCGGTAGTAAAGAAATGAAGGCGATAGTGGCTTATATACAATGGCTGGGTAATGATATTTCAAAAGGAACCAGGCCAAAAGGTTCAGGCATTAAGGAACTTCCAAACTTAACAAGGGCAGCAGATCCTGTACGGGGTAAAAAAGTGTATACAGGCATCTGCGAAAAATGTCATGGTAAGAATGGCGAGGGACTATTCAATCCCGATAATATCACTTATCTCTATCCGCCATTATGGGGTAAAAACAGTTACAATACCGGCGCGGGTTTGTTTAGGTTATCAAGGTTTGCGGGTTATGTAAAGTATAATATGCCTAACCCAATTACCTATCATAACCCACAACTAACCAACGAGGAAGCCTGGGATATAGCAGCCTACATAAACTCGCAACCCAGACCTGCAAAGGATATCAGTAAAGACTGGCCCGATATAAAGAAGAAACCCAGGGACCATCCTTTCGGCCCTTATGCCGATTCTTTAACAGAAGTACAGCACAAATTCGGCCCCTGGAAATAATGTATCCCTTTGTAAGGTCAACCACTTTCAACAACAAAAAAATCTACCCTACTAATTATTAATTATTTCAATCACCATTGCACTCGCCCCACCGCCTCCATTACAAATACCTGCCGCACCTATTTTACCCTTGTGTTGTTTTAATACATTGATGAGTGTTACAATAATTCTGGCGCCACTGCATCCCAATGGGTGACCCAATGAAACAGCGCCACCATGAACGTTTACGGTAGCGGGATCGAGTTTCATTTTCTGCGTGTTCACAATACCTACTACAGCGAAAGCCTCATTCAATTCAGTAAAATCTATATCACTCATTTGTAAGCCTGCTTTAGCTACTGCTTTGGGAACGGCCAGGGAAGGTGTGGTAGTAAACCATTCAGGAGCCTGTGCCGCATCGGCGTAACTGCGAATAATGGCCAATGGTTTGATACCCATGGCATCTGCTTTTTCTTTGCTCATCAATACCAGTGCCGCGGCACCATCATTCAGGGTAGAAGCATTGGCCGCGGTAACCGTTCCGTCTTTTATAAAAGCCGGTTTCAGTTCAGGTATTTTATCAAACGTAACATTGAAAGCTTCTTCATCTTTTGCAAACAACAATGGGGCTCCTTTGCGTTGAGGAATTTCAACAGGAATAACTTCTTCCGCAAAATAACCCTTTGACCAGGCCGCCTGGCTTCGTTGGTAACTTTCAACGGCAAAAGCATCCTGCGCTTCACGGCTGATATTATTTTCTTTGGCACATAACTCAGCAGAATTTCCCATCGCATAATTATGATATACATCGGTTAGTCCATCTTTTACTATCCCGTCTATCAGATTCACATGCCCGTATTTATTACCCCAACGGAGATTGGGACTATAAAAAGGCACATTACTCATGCTTTCCATTCCACCGGCTACAATAATATCCGCATCACCCAGCAGAATGGATTGTGCACCCTGCGCAATGGCTTTCATGCCACTGGCACAAACTTTATTAATGGTGGTACAAATCACCCCATCCGGGAGACCAGCAAATTTAGCCGCCTGACGGGCGGGGGCCTGACCGGTATTTGCCTGGATAACACAACCCATCAATACTTCCTGAACATCGGTTGGTTGAATACCCGCTTTTGCTACGGCTGCTTTAATGGCAATGGCGCCCAACTGAGGCGCGGTAAAATCTTTTAATGATCCGCCAAAACTACCGATGGGTGTACGAACAGCGGCAACAATATATACGGTTCTGTTACTCATTTTTTGAATTTGAGCAGCAAAGATACAGATTTACACTAACGGCCGTTAGCAGAAACAATTCAGTCTAAGAAAAAAATTGTTTGGAAGATCGCGAATTTAATGTTGATGACCCTCTAAAAAATCAGGCTTCCTCAATCAGTTGAATACCGGTTTTGGTAAAGGCAATTTTTTTTTGCCTGTATAAATTACCGGTAGTCATTTTAAATGTTTTCTTACTCATACCAAAGAAATCATAAATTTCCTGTGGATCAGATTTATCGTGGTAAGGCAGGTAGCCATCGTTCTCTGTAAGCAGTCGTAAAATTTTACCTGTTTCATCTTCCACTTTCTGGAAACCGGGTTTACCCAAAACCACATCAATTTTATGATCGGGCCTGATGGTTTTGATAAATCCCTGTACCCTATCTCCTATATGCAAAGTGGTATACACTTCGTTATTGTGTAAAATACCGGTATGCACATTATTGATAATCATTACATAACCCAGTTCGGATTGGCGGTACACGAGCAGGTCAACAATATCCAATTCTTTTACTGTGAGAACCTCATTACTCAGGAGGGTTTCAATTTTTTCAGTAGCGGCTACCCTGCCGGTCTGTTCATCAATATATAATTTCACCAGGTATTCAGCGCCTTCACGCATGCCCACCAATTGTTTGGACTTGGGTACAAACAAGTCTTTCATCAATCCCCAATCAAGAAAAGCGCCCAATCCTGTAACAGAAACCACTTTCATTTTCACAATCTCTCCCACACATGCTTTGGCTATTTGTGTGGTAGCAATCAGCCGGTTATCAGAATCATGGTATACAAATACTTTCAATTCATCACCCATACGCAAAGAACGGGGGGCAAAACGTTTAGGCAGGAGAATACCTTCTCCGCCATCATCAAGGTAAAAACCGAAATCTACTTTACGGCTCACTTTCAGGGTATTATACTGGCCTACATGTACCGGGCTCATTTGCTTGGTTTTTTAAATTCCGGCACGAAGGTACAATTGTTTATTTTGACAGTTCCTAGCCCACCTTTCGGGCCGTTTTGCCAGATGAGCATTTCAACGGATGTGTAAATGTTAGCAACTTTCGGCGCTACCCAAAAAAAGCTTTTGATATTTTGCAGGATATGACTAAAATGTTGAAAGCCGTGGTTGTTTGTTGTATGGTGAGTATCAGCCTTACTTCTTTCGGGCAAAATGTAACCGGACACTGGTTTGGCATTGGTATGGTACAAAACACTAAAGACCACCATGCCTACTTATCTGAGATGGTACTGCGCCAGGAAGGGAAAATGGTGAATGGGTACCTGAATTACTATTTCAAAGACAGCCTCGTAAAAGTAGCTCTGAGAGGTAACTTTGCTGCGCAAACCCATCAACTAACACTACTTCCCTTCCCCATAATCTATTACCAATCGCCCAACGCCCGTAACAGTATTGATTGTTATATGTCGGGCAGTTTTATATTACTGGCGTCAAAAACAGCTTCTCAATTAAACGGCAGTTTGTTTGCGGATGAGGATCACAAATACACCGTACCAGCGATTAATTTACGATTAACCAAATCGAACGATACCGCTTTTTTAGTACAGCAGCAGGAGGAGCCTGAGGAAGAAAAAGCAGATACCCTATTGGGTACTACACCCATGGTGTCTGCTGAAACCAATACAAGTGAAATGTATAACCAACGAAGCAAGTCTGTTACCAAAGAATTGTTGGTAGAAAATTCCACTCTGAAACTTGAGTTATACGATAATGGCGCCATTGATTATGATTCCGTTTCGTTGTTTCTAAACAGCAAAATGATCCTGCCCAAAACCATGCTTACCCACAGAGCCATTAAACTTATGATAAGCCTGGATCCTGGTATGGAGAGTAACGAATTAAGCATGTTTGCAGAGAACCTGGGTATGCTACCACCCAATACCGCTGCACTCATTCTGTATGATGGTACCACACGTTACAAAACCATGTTAACCAGCGACCTGCATAAAACGGCAACCTTACGATTGAGAAAAAAGAAAGGTTCAGCCAAATAATTCAGGCTGGGCATTATCCTCTTTCGATTTTTGATCCCATTCCATTTCAATGGTTCTGCTAAAATCGGTGAGCTTTGCCCCCACTGCTTTCCATCCCATCACTTCCACCATTTTAGCCACTTTAAATTTTGCCTTACGCACCTGCTGGCCGCGACCGGTTTGAACCACCAGGATAGGTTCCTTATCAGTGGTAACAGCTTCAAGGCGGTTGCCGGCTCCCTCCTTGATAAACAGGAACTGTGATTTTAAAGTAGTTGTTTCAATTTTAAAACGCTTGATATTGTATTGCTGTTTATCGTTATCCAGGTAAACAGCGCTAATGATCTTCTCAGGATCAAACTTTTCAATTAAGGCTATTTTTTCCGGCTCTAATCGTTGGGTGATCTCAGTATCGGTTAACTCATAGGTACCATCATTATAAAAAACAATAATCCTTTCATCTTCAAAGCTTCCCAGGTACTGTCCTTTACCATCTGTATTTAACCTTCCAAATTTATCATCAAACCATAATTTGCGACCGGCCAGTGTACTTTTTCCTGCTTCTTTAAACTTAACCGCTTTAACCGGATACTTGGTTACCTGGTTGCCCATACTACTTCTTCCCTTTATCTCCAGTTCTTCAAAAAAGAATTCGAATTCTTTGATACGGGCAGTACAATTCGGACTCAGCACAATTTTTACCGCTTCTGCTTCGCCGTTTAGATTGGCTGTAAAATAATGAACCCTTGTTTTGTCTGTGCCTTTGGTCAAATCATATTCTTTTTCGCGGGTAATACCGGTTACATTAAATCGTTTGCCGTAACTCACGCCGGATTTACCATCAAGATAAATCATGTTATAGGTGGTGCGCTCATCATTCTTCTGAAAAACAGCCGCATGAATGATGTCTTTACCGATGAAAACCTTATCAGAAACCTTTACCACTTTCATGGTACCCGATTTGGTAAAAGCAATGATATCATCATAATCGGAGCATTCACACAACAGTTCATCTTTTTTCAGGCTGGTACCAATAAACCCTTCTGCGCGGTTAAGGTATAGTTTGGTATTGGCTATGGCCACCTGTTTTACCTGTATGGTATCGAACTCTTTGATTTCTGTTTTTCGCTCCCTGCCTTTTCCGTACTTTTTAAGCAGGAGCTCAAAATAAGCAACGGAAAAATCTGTTAAATTGGCAAGATCAAAATTTACCTGTTTGATATCGGCTTCAATCGATTTGATCTGTTCATTCAGTTCATTGATATCCAACCGATAAATTCTTCTTACCGGCTTTTCAGTCAATTTTATAATATCTTCCCTTTCAATCGGGCGTTTTAGCTTTTTCTTAAAAGGATTGAATCCTTTATCGATGGCCTCAATCACTTTATCCCAGTTCTCATGTTTCTGTTCGAGCTCTTTGTAAATTTTTTCTTCAAAGAAAATTTTCTCCAGAGAGGTATAATGCCATTTGTCTTCCAGTTCACCAAGTTTAATCTCCAGTTCTCTTTTCAGCAGTACCTTTGTGTTTTCTGCTGATACAGTAAGCAATTCATTCGCGGTGAGGAACTTTGGTTTGTTATCAACAATTACACAGGCATTGGGTGAAATACTTACTTCACAATCAGTAAATGCATAAAGCGCATCTATCGTAATATCCGGAGAGCTGCCGGCAGCCAGGTCGATCTGTATTTCTACTTCGGCCGCGGTAACATCAATTACTTTTTTAATTTTGATCTTACCCTGATCATTGGCTTTGGTAATGCTTTCCATTAATTGGGTGGTAGTAACACCATAAGGCACATCACGAATTACCAATGTTTTTTTATCGAGCTCTTCAATATGAGCCCGAACCCTTACTTTGCCTCCTCTTTTCCCATTACTATAATTAGCCACATCAATCATACCGCCTGTCTGAAAATCAGGATACAGTTCAAATTTCCTTCCACGAAGACATTTGATGGCGGCATCAATCAGTTCAATAAAATTATGTGGGAGAATTTTTGTTGAGAGGCCCACCGCAATACCATCAGCGCCCTGTGCCAGCAGTAAAGGGAATTTCATGGGAAGGGTAACCGGTTCATTTTTTCTGCCATCATAACTAAGTTGCCATTCGGTGGTTTTATGATTGAAAGCAACTTCTAATGCAAATTTGGATAACCGCGCTTCAATATACCTGGAAGCGGCGGCTTCATCACCGGTTCTTACATCGCCCCAGTTTCCCTGCGTGTCTATCAGGAGGTCCTTCTGGCCTATATTCACCAATGCATCTCCAATACTGGCATCGCCATGCGGGTGATATTGCATACTCTGTCCGATGATATTGGCCACTTTATTAAAGCGCCCATCATCCATCTCCTTCATTGCATGTAGAATCCGTCGCTGTACGGGTTTCAGGCCATCTTCAATAGCCGGCACGGCACGTTCCAGTATTACATAGGATGCATACTCCAGGAACCAATTTTTATATTGTCCCCCTAAACCGCTATTATTTTCAAATGACCTGTTCTCCATTTTTTCTTTCGCCATGCTATAAAAATATCTTGCTCATAAAAGCCGTGATGTCAAGTATACCTGCCTACTAATTATTAATTAAACCCTATACGTATCATCCTTCCCGTCTGTCAATGCATTTAATTCCAACATTACCATATCCGTATCGGCAACTACTTCATGCCAGGCCCATGCCTGAATGGTTATCATCGCCGGAGCAACGGCCCTGCAAGTTCCTTTTATCTCAGCATCTCTTACATCAAACCAATGAATAGTAACTTCTCCATTCATGAGAATCAGTTTCTCCGGGTTTTTATTTTTTGCCTCACCTTTGTGATAATGTTTGGCATTATGTGTACCAGCCTTTCTATAACCCACCACAAATTGTCCGGTTCTGTCCGTATCAAAAAAGTGGGTTGACCCACGTTCATCTTCGGCAATTTTCGTAACAGGTTTCACTTCTACCATAGTGTAACAATTATAATGGATACAGTATATATTAATAAAGCAAAATGATGTATATATTATATAGGCAACATGCGCTATTCAGTTTCGGCTATTTCAATCATTTCTCCGGTACCTCCGGGGAGTTTAATGGTTATGTCTTTCCAGTTTTTTGACCACTCGCCAACCATTTCCAGTTTGCCTTCCAGTATCATTTCCCTGATACGCCAGGCAAGAAAGGCATCACCTGTTTTTACTTTCATTTTATGCAACGCGGTACTTAATAATTTTAGTAACTTTTGCGGTCCGAAGTTGACGATGGTCAGAATGTCACGATCATAATAATCCAATTCCTTTCCAACCAGCTTTTTACCCCCTTCCAGAAAACGAATCAATGCATTTTCATCGCATAATTTTTTCCATTCGTCCGGATCCACTTCAAATTCACTCAAAGTAATGGGTCTTGCCAGTTTTTTAGCTTTCAGAAATTCTTTGGGTTGAATTTCAGAAAGACTGGTAGGATAAAAGAGGCTACCCTTTTCATTAATGAAGGGCAGGTTGTTGAGATATAATACCTGTATCCTGCCCTGGTATTCCTTTAGCTGACTCATTAACCAATAATAGCTACAAACATCATGCGCATTTTGTCCCATCCATATCCAAACCTGTTCATCAGTTTCCGCATCCAAACGTTTCAATAGCTGGTAAACCGTTAATGCATCATCCACTATATCCAGTTGATCCGCATCAGGCGAAAATTCCAATACCATTTTCCACCAATCTCTTCGCTGCTGATAGCCTTCCGTTTCATAAATAGCTGTCAATGGCCCCACAGCAAAATCATCCCTGATCTCAATAATATCGCCCTGTAGCGTTTCATCCAGCCCGATTGCTTTTTTCAGCGCCTCTACGTTTGATTGTTCAAAAACGATATGAATCATGATTAATTAAAATTTAAGTCTATTTCCACTTTCAGGTTATTAATAATAAATTCCTGCCTTTCCATGGTATTCTTACCCATGTAATATTCGAGCAGGTATTGAATATGGTCGCCCTGTTCCAGGATTACCGGTTGCAGGCGTATATCCCTTCCTATAAAACGACCAAACTCATCGGGTGATATTTCACCTAATCCTTTGAACCTGGTAATCTCCGGCTTATTACCCAATTTTTTTACGGCAGCCTGTTTCTCTGTTTCGTCATAGCAGTAGATGGTTTCCTGTTTGTTGCGTACACGGAATAAGGGTGTTTCCAGAATATATACATGCCCCCGTTTCACCAGGTCGGGAAAGAATTGCAGGAAGAAAGTCATCATCAATAAACGGATATGCATCCCATCCACATCAGCATCGGTTGCAATCACGATATTATTGTAGCGAAGCCCTTCCAGCCCATCTTCAATATTTAGTGCATGCTGCAACAAATTAAATTCTTCGTTCTCATACACCACTTTTTTGGTGAGCCCGAAACAGTTCAAAGGTTTACCGCGCAAGCTGAACACGGCCTGTGAATCTACGTTTCTCGATTTGGTAATGCTACCACTGGCACTGTCTCCTTCCGTGATAAAAATGGTGGAGTTATTCTGCAGGGTAATAAACTCGCCTTTATTTTTAACGGGCGACTCATCATTCAAATGTATGCGGCAGTCGCGTAGCTTTTTATTGTGCAGGTTCGCTTTTTTGGCACGCTCATTGGCCAGTTTTTTAATACCCGCCAGTTCTTTTCGCTCTCTTTCATTCTGTTCGATGCGTTTTTTCAGGGCATCTGATACAGCAGGGTTACGGTGTAAAAAATTATCCAGTTCTTTGGCCAGGAAATCCAGGATGAAATTTTTCATGCTGGGCCCGCCTTCGTATACATTCTGTGAGCCAAGTTTGGTTTTTGTCTGGCTTTCAAATACGGGTTCCTGTACCCGAACAGAAACTGCCGCTACAATACTGGTACGAATATCAGAGGCTTCATAATCTTTTTTATAATAATCACGAATTACTTTAATATAGGCTTCCCTGAAAGCCTGCTGGTGAGTGCCACCCTGGGTAGTGTATTGCCCGTTTACAAAAGAAAAAATATCCTCTCCATAATCATTGTTATGCGAGAGGGCCACTTCAATGTCTTCTCCTTTTAAATGAATGATGGGGTAACGTAACTCATCGGGATTGGTTTTTCGCTGCAACAAATCAAGCAGTCCATTCTTACTTACATATTTCTTGCCATTGAAATGCATGGCAAGACCGGCATTCAGATAACAATAGTTCCATAACTGGTTATCGAGGTATTCATGAATGAAATGAAAGTTCCTGAAAACGGTTTCATCAGGTATAAATTCTACCAGGGTTCCGTTTGGTTCATCCGTTTTTATTTCTTTGTATTCTTTAATCAGTTCGCCTTTAGCAAACTCCGCTGCTTTTTCTTTTCCTTCCCTGAAAGCGGTTACTTTAAAATATTGACTCAGTGCATTAACGGCCTTAATACCTACTCCATTTAATCCAACGCTTTTCTGAAAAGCCTTACTATCATATTTGGCGCCGGTATTGATCTTACTTACCACATCTACTACTTTACCCAATGGGATACCCCTGCCATAATCGCGGATAGTAACCATTTTGCTTTCAATGGTTAATTCAACCTGCTTACCATGGCCCATGGTGTACTCGTCAATACAGTTATCGATCACTTCCTTAACCAATACATATACCCCATCATCGGGTGCGGAACCATCGCCTAATTTACCAATATACATACCCGGACGTAACCGGATATGCTCTTTCCAATCGAGCGATTTGATCGATTCTTCATTGTATTCAAATAGTTGCTTCTCTTCTGCCATTTGTTAATCGTTATTTATAAGTCTGCTTTACCGCCCCCACCCTTATAATACAACCCGCAAATCTAACCACCCCAAATCGCAGCCCAATTTTACTTTTCTACAAATCGGCTCAGAATGTGGATAAAACATCAAAAAACGTGAATGCTCATACCTAAACGCCTTGTAAAACTTAGTTTTGCCTGATCGAAGCAAGAAACCATTATATAGAAACCAGCCTGGAAAGGATGGCTGCCTTTTCTGCTGCCAAATCGGGTGAAAACGACCGTTTCCGGGCTTTTGTGAAAGAAAGTAACCGGGAACAGGTTGATCTGATGGTTTTGCACCTGAATGATACCATCCCGCCACAGATTAGCTGTACCGATTGTGGCAATTGCTGCAAAAGCCTGATGGTATTGGTTGCTGATGAGGATGCGGCTACATTGTCAAAGCACCTGGGTCAATCAAGAAAGGCATTTGATGAACAATACCTTGAAAAAGGCGGCAATGGCCTGATGATCATGAACCGGATGCCCTGCCATTTTCTAAAAGACAACAAATGCACCGTGTATGCGCAACGTTTTGAAGGATGCAAAGAATTTCCGGCCCTGCATTTGCCCAATTTTAAGGACCGGCTTTTCACCACTTTTATGCATTATGAACGTTGTCCAATAATTTTCAATGTAGTAGAACAATTGAAGGATGCCATGTTATTTGAAAGAGATCTTTAACTAATAATTTCCCGATTAAACATCCCCCCTGATTATTTTTGGCAAAATAATCGGTCACCTCCCTGAAAAGGTGGGGAAACCGGAAACACAAGTGGCTTAGGTTATGTTATCTTTATCCCTATGATCCGTTTCGGTATTGATATTTTACTTGATAGTTCCCCCACCTGGAAAACGGATCGGATTGGGTTGGTTACTAACCATGCAGCCACTACGAATCGCCTGGTTTCTTCGCGACAGGCATTAGGTAAACATGGATTCAATATTCAAAAATTATTCTCACCGGAACATGGTTTAGATGTATTGGGTGCGGATGGGCATGCCATGAAAGATGGCGCGGATGGTTTAACCGGATTACCCATTATCAGTTTATATAGTAACAAATTAGCCCCTTCTGAAGAGGACCTGTCTGATATAGACCTTGTATTATTTGATATACCCGATATAGGCAGCCGGTTTTATACCTATTTATGGACCATGACCTATGTGATGGAAGCCTGTGCATCCTCTGGTAAAAAGCTGGTTATTCTAGACAGGCCCAATCCGATATCAGGGATGCCGGCTTTGGTGGAAGGACCTATTGTAGCCATAGCACAGTCGTCTTTTATTGGCAGATGGCCCATCCCAATAAGGCATAGTTGTACATTAGGTGAGTTGGCTTTGTATTTTAATACAGTGAGAGATATTAAATGCCAGCTGGAAGTAATCAAATGCGAAGGATGGAATAGAACTTATTTTCAGCCGGATTGGGGAATGCCCTTTGTGCCTACCTCTCCGGCTATCCGGCATTTTGAAAGCATGTTGCTGTATCCAGGCCTTTGTTTATTAGAAGCAACCAATATCAGTGAAGGGAGAGGAACCAAAGATGCATTCTGTATAGTAGGTGCCCCATGGATAAACGGAGAAATCCTCGCCAATAGGCTATCTGATATTGTGACCGATGAGTTGCAAATCACTTCCTATCGTTTCACCCCTATAGAAAATAAATACCAGGGTCAGGAATGCAAGGGTATTCGGATAGCAGTAAAGCAGCCGGCATTTTTTCAACCTGTTTTTTTCGGTTTGATGTTGATTAAATTGATTGCACAATTGTACCCTGCACACTTTCAATGGAGCCCATATCCTACGCTGGTTAATCAAAATGGCAGGCAACACTTAGACAAATTACTTGGTATACCAAATAGTGAACTGCTATTTGAACTGCCCTTACCTACATTCATTGCGGAGATCACGAAACTTACAAAGTGTAGTGAATGGAATGAAAGGGTTGAGCAGTTTTTATTATACTTAGATTAAATTACAGTACATGAAAACCATCAAGCTTTTCACATTTTTTCTACTCATTTTACTTCAGGCAGCCGCGCAACAACCTGCCATAAAAATATTGGAGACCGGAAAAAAAATCAGCCTTCGCGGATTAAGTGTGGTGGATGACCATATTATTTGGGCCAGTGGCAGCAAGGGATCTGTAGCAAAATCTTTAGATGGCGGGCAAAGCTGGACCTGGATTTCGGTGCCCGGTTATGAGCAAAGGGATTTCAGGGACATTGAGGCGTTTGATAAAAATACGGCGATGGTGATGGCGGTAGCTGAACCAGGGGTTATCTTAAAAACAAAAGATGGTGGCAATAGTTGGATGAAAGTATTCGAAGACAGTACAAAAGGGATGTTTTTAGATGCTATGGATTTTGTAAATGATTCGATTGGCGTGGTGATTGGAGATCCCATTCAATCTATTCTCTTTGCCGCCGGCACCATTGATGGCGGGGATCATTGGTTTCCCCGTAACCCTATTGCATTAAATAAGGGAGAAGCCTTTTTTGCTTCCAGTGGAACTAATATCAAATTATTGAAAGAACGTAAGTTTAATCACCTGCAATCTTTTATGGTTTCCGGTGGAAAAAGCGCAAGACTTTTTATAGGGTTTGGCCAACAAATTGTGAATCTTCCCATCTCTCAGGGCCTGGAGTCTACGGGCGCGAATTCAATAGACGTGTTTAATAATAAAATTGTGGTGGTTGGTGGCGATTTCACAAAAGATACCGTCAACAAAAATAATTGTGTGCTGGTTTCTTTAAAAAATAAAGTCCGCGTTACAACACCTGCCACACCACCACATGGTTATCGTTCCTGTGTAATTTATCTTGATGAATATACCCTTCTCACCTGCGGCACATCCGGTATTGACATTTCAACGGATGGCGGTAAAAACTGGCAATTGATATCAAAAGAAAGTTTCCATGTTTGTCAGAAAGCCAAAAAAGGGAAATCGGTATTTCTGGCAGGAGGTAATGGAAGAATTGCCAGGTTGGTTTACTAATTATTTTTTGCCCCCTTTTGCCAGTTTGCCAGTTGATGAAACCTTGCACAGATATTGTAGTTGTAACCCGGTAAAACAATAAAGAATGAACAAGTTTCAGGCAATCATACAGTTTACGATGGATGATGATTTTATGTCGCTGGTGCCCCCGCACCGAACCTATATTAATTATTTAATCAACAAGGGCATTATAGACAGTTATGCGGTAAGTATGGAAAGCCAAACCTGCTGGATTACCCTTACTATTGAATCAAAAGCGGAAGCGGATAGCTATATTGCCAAATCGCCTTTATACAAATACTGGACCTATCATATAGAAGAATTATTCGTATATGACAGTCAGCATTACCGGTTACCTGCCTTGCAATTCAATTAATTTGAAATAAAGCAAACTTTTTTTTGGAGGTTACGGCTCAGCCCCTATTTTTGCACTCCCAATAAATAAGGGAGCATAGCTCAGCTGGTTTAGAGCATCTGCCTTACAAGCAGAGGGTCCGCGGTTCGAACCCGTGTGCTCCCACTTAATAATTAAGCGCTTACAAGATAAAACTTAGTAGGTGCTTTTTATTTTGCCTACCCATCGCGTAGATCATGAATGCCGTACAAATATGGAAACAGAATGCATTCTTGATTTTTTATCCTAATTTGTCATTACAAAAGATAAAAGAATTTATAACCAAACTATTGATAGCCCAATTCCATCCTTTATGCAGTTTGAAAAAGTTCAGTCCTTTGTAATCGGTAAACTGGCAAAAGAGATACCAAAATCCCTTGCCTATCACGATGTCCATCACACAAAAGTAGTAATACACAATACCCGATTAATTGCTGAAATAGAAGGGATTACAGGCGAAGAACTGACCATCCTGCTTACGGCTGCTTTATTTCATGACACAGGATTTCTGGAGTCTTACCAGGAGCATGAAAAATTTTCCTGTGATTTCGCCCGCAAAACACTTCCGGCATTTCAGTATGATCATACACAGATTGAATGGATTTGCAGGCTGATCATGACCACCAAAATTCCCCAAAGTGCGGAAGATGTATTGGGCAGAATACTTTGCGATGCTGATCTTTTATATCTTGGAACGGACCACTATTTTAAAAACGCTAAACTATTATATAAGGAACTGAGAAACCGCGTAATTATTAAATCTTATGATGAATGGATACAATACCAGGTTGATTTTATGGATAAACACGAGTACTACACAAATATGGCCAAAGGTGTGTATACCCATAAAAAAAATCAGAACCTATACCTGCTTAAAACAAGGGCCCACGATGAAAAGAAAAGAAAAGTTGTGGCGTTTGACCTGGGCTTTATCCAGGATCTTATTTTTATTACTCTCGGTGTATTAACTGCCGCTTTCGCTTTAAAAGGGTTTCTCGTACCTAATAATTTCTTTGATGGTGGGGTAACCGGAATTTCGTTGCTGATTCATGAAATCTATCATATCAACCTGGCATTGGTTATCCTGGTGGCAAACCTTCCTTTTATTATACTGTCGATGTATGGCATCAATTACAGTTTCGCGATCAAAACGCTGGTCTGTATTATTTTGCTGGGCCTGTGTCTTCATTACCTGCCTTATCCCATTATTACATCAGATAAACTGCTGGTTTCTATCTTTGGCGGATTCTTTCTGGGGCTGGGTATCGGCCTCACTATGCGGGCAGGATGTGCCGTGGATGGTATTGAGGTTTTAGCCCTGTATGCCTTGCGCCGGTCCAGCTTTACCATCAGCGAAATCATTCTTGCTTTAAATATCATCATTTTCAGTATTGCCGCTTTTCAGTTTGGTATCCAAACCGCGCTCTATTCCATGCTTACGTATTTTACCGCTTCTAAAACAGTTGACTATGTGGTAGAAGGTATAGAAGCTTATACAGGTGTTACCATCATTTCGTCTAATAGTGAGATCATCAAAT
Organism: Chitinophagaceae bacterium; assembly: GCA_023229465.1. Taxonomy (GTDB): domain Bacteria; phylum Bacteroidota; class Bacteroidia; order Chitinophagales; family Chitinophagaceae; genus Sediminibacterium. The sequence goes on along the minus strand of JALNZE010000009.1, from coordinate 3,351 downwards.
ACAGGTTGGTGAATGAACTGGGTAGGGGAATTACTGTTTATAAAGGTGAACGGGGGTTCCTTCCGGGTAAATTTGAAGTGCATGACAACTGTGATATCATATTCACTGTGATTACCCGCCTGGAATTACGAAAGCTGCGTGACCTGGTGGCAGAAATCGACCCGAAAGCCTTTGTTTTCGCAAGTACCATCAAAGAAGCCTCCGGTGGAATTATTAAACGCAGGCACCTGCATTGATGATAGCGCGAGCTGGATAACATTTCCTTGATAATCATTGGTTTAAAAATAAAAACAGCTACTATCCCAAACAAGGTATCTAAAGAGGCAGATACATCCGCGATAGCTTAAATGACAAAAAATTATGTTTTTTAAAATAAAACCCGTAGGTTTAAATTGTTAACGTTAATTAGGAAGGAAATAATTCAGCTAAATACCAGTATAAAAAGTAAAAAACTGTTCTGTATTTCGCGTCAATACGAATGCCACCACAGATACTTCTGATTATTTATCGTTAACCATTTCGACTGGTAGTACTTAAAATTCAAATCCTCCAAATTTCATCATTTATATATTAAATGATTGCAAATTATGTTTGTATATATGCACATATATACTACTATGAAAAATTCGTGATTCATGATTTTTGCCCTAACCGGCATTTTAACCAAGCATAAAGAAGATAGTTGGAAAGTCGTTTACGACTGTAATAAAGGAATACAATTTTTCGGGTTGTCATTATTCATCAAAACTAACTGGAATGAGAAAATTATTACTTTCCTTATTGTTGCCTGCTTTGGTATTAGTAGCTTTTTCTACTAACCTGCAGGCACAACAACAACTTTTGGTTAAGGATTTCGTTTTGTATAGCGTAAAAGATGTAAAGTTAAATGAAAAAATAAAAATTACCGGCGATGGAAATTTGGGCAGCAAAAAAAATATAACCCTAAAAAAAGAGTCAACTATTGCCGCTAATATTTATGGCTTTGAAAAAATAGATCTTGATAAAGCCTCTACTTTTATTGGCAATATAACAGCCTATAATAATGCTAATTCCAACGATGCTATTTTAAAAGGAGAGAAATCAATTAAAATAACCGGGAATCTCTTAATAAAAGGTAAAATCAAATTAACCGAAAATGGCAGTTCTGTAATAGGTTCTGTAAGGCAACCCAATGGGGCTTCGTATGCTGGCCCAACACCAACGGGTGGCATAACCAATGGTGTATTTACTTTCCCTATCATGCCGGCTTTACCTATCATCAATTCATTTTCCAGTGGTACAACAAATATTAACGGCACCCAAACGATTACTCCCGGGATATACAAAGATGTAAAATTAGATAAAAACCAAACGTTAACATTAAAAGGCGTTGGCACTTATGTTTTTAAGTCAATATCAACCAAAGGAAAAGACAAAGAGACGATAAAAATAAATTTCGATTTCGAAAACAGCACAACCGGGCTAATCAGGGTTTTTGTGGAAGGAAAAGTTGCGTTAAAGAATGTTACGGCAACTACTATAAATGGAGGAGGATCGAATCGGATTTATACCGAAACACATGCTTCTGATAGTAAGGCCAGTGATAAGGATGATGACGAAGACGATGAATCAAACGCGTTTTTTCTTTCCGGTGGATATGGCAATGCGTCAAATGCGTGGTTAGGAACAGTTTGGGCTCCTTATGGGAAAATTAAAATAAAATCTAATGGTGATTCTAAAGCAACCAAAATTGAAGGATCATTATGGTGTGGAGATAAAATTTATATTGAAAAAAATACTGAAATTAAATATGTCGCTTTAATTGCCGACCCCAATAACATTTCTCCCTATTACCCCCCTCCTGTTTCTGGTAAAACTCCCGATTTAATTGGTTCAGAACTAACACAGCTTACCACTAATACAGGTCCAATTACCAGTATCCCCAATAATAATATTTTTACAATTGATAATACGAATGTTACCATTGAAGTAGTTGCTCAACCTAGTCAAAACGCATCTTTATTAGCCTATCTGCAAAGCCAGGGAATGACAAATATTGTAAGCAATGGAACGAATTCTTTAATCATTACAGGCAGTTTCCCTATTTCCAATTTATTGAATCTGAATGAGCAAGGTGGTTTATTAAGATATACTCGTCCACTTTATCAACCCCTAACCAAATCAGGTTTAACCTTATCTCAAGGTGATAATGCGATAAGATCGAATATTGTAAAATCGGGTTTTGACATAAATGGATCAGGCGTTAAAATAGGGGTCATTTCTGATAGCTATAACAGTATACCAAATGATCCGGCACTTGCAGACGTTTCAAATGGAGATTTGCCAGGTGTTGGAAATCCTTATGGCAATACAACTCCCGTGCAAATTCTTCAGGAATATCCTTTTGGCAGCAGAACTGATGAAGGAAGGGCCATGTTACAAATTATACACGATATAGCTCCAAAGTCGGCTCTTGCCTTTAGAACCGGATTTATTAGCGCCGGAGATTTTGGTGAAGGCATCAGAAGTTTAGCCGCCGCGGGGTGTAAGGTTATTGTAGATGATATTACGTATATAACTGAACCTTTCTATAAAGATGGTGTAGTGGCTAAAGCGGTTGATGAGGTAGTGGCTAACGGAGTAACTTATGTTTCTGCGGCTGGTAATTATGGATCAAAATCTTATGAAAGTACCTTTAATCCGGGTATAGCCCCTGTTGGAATGGCCGGACAGGCACATAATTTTGGAGCTGGACAAATTTTTCAGAAACTAACCTTAGTTCCGGGAACCTATACCATCGTTTTACAGTGGGATGATAATGTTTACTCATTAGGGAACAATACCGGTACTCAAACTGATTTAGATATTTTTTTAGTAAACAGGGATGGTACTTCTCTTTTTGGATTTAACAGAAACAATATTAATGGCGACCCTATTGAGGTTTTACCGTTTACCGTAAATGTAAATACTGAAACGAATATAATGGTTGTAAAATCTGCCGGAAGTAATGTTAAGTTTAAGTATATTATTTTCAGGGGAGAAGGCGTCATTGATGAATTTGCAACAACATCAGGTACCATTGTGGGCCAGGCAAATGCCGCCGGCGCTATTACTGTAGGAGCCGTACTCTATACAAATACTCCCCAGTTTGGAGGTATCCCTACCGTTGCTTCCTTCTCATCAAGGGGTGGAACTATCATTGATAATGTAAACAGGAACAAGCCGGATATTTCAGCCCCGAATGGAGTTATTAATCGTTTAGTTATTTAGTGATACAGAATTCTCTACGCTGCATATCTGACGTGGCTTACATGAAAATATTTTTGCACCTGCTTTCTGTCATTTTTCCTATTGTTCATAAAATCTTCAACA
>JALNZE010000051.1 GCA_023229465.1 Chitinophagaceae bacterium | reverse complement strand
TGCTCGCTTCGATCCCTCGAGCGAAAGAAAAATCTCATCCTCGATCTATCCCTTACGGAGGCAACTATTACCCATTTTCTCCTAAGCCGTTTCAGCAGATGATATGTAGATGATTATCTACAAGCCCTTTCGTTGCTTTATTGGCCGATGGCCTCTACACTCTTTCTAAATTTAGTTACACAGCCTTCTTATCCAGTTTCGGCGGAGAGAGTGCTCTGTGCGACTTATCATCAGGGGATTTCCCAATGCTAGGCTAGTATTGGGCGACGAAGCACGCTATAAAAATATCCCAGTGAGATATTATTGTGGCAAATGACAACTTCGCAAAGAACAGTCTAAAATCGGGTACTACAATTTTAGAGGACGAGTGAAAGCATTAAGTGTTGATCGGCCTAAAATCCCTGGTTTTCTTGAGGCTATTGTATAGTTCATTATCTTACTAATAAATAGAAAGCGAGAATCGGCACAATAAGCTATTAATAGGATGAAGCAAAATCCTTTCATCCTCGTGCATGGAACAATCGAATTTATGTTAGAAAGACCCTGCGGGCGGCGGAGATAATAGAGATAATATCATTAAATAGTGATGGTCTACTGTTGTTATAAATTGCCAGTTATCATAACAATTAAACTAATACATTCTATCAGCAGGAAACACAATTCAAACATAATATACGAATCAGCCAACCAGGAGGAGACATAATGCAGAAGAAAGCTTTAGTAATAATCGATATCCAAAATGACATAACTAAGAATTACAAGGATGTTATTGGCAATATTAATAAAGCAATTGATTGGGCAACAAATAATAATATACATGTTATTTATATAAGACATGAAAATTTATCAGCTGGAACAAGAACTTTCAAACCCAATACACATGGGTTTGAATTAGTTTCAGACCTGAAAATTGTATCAAATAATATTTTTACAAAATCAAAAGGCAATGCATTAACAAGTGAAGCTTTTACTGACTATATTAGTAAAAATGAAATAAGTGAATTCTACATAACAGGCGCAGATGCTGTTGCTTGTGTTAAATCAACTTGTTTCAACTTGCGCAAAGAAAATTATGACGTAAATGTAATATCAGATTGCATTACTAGTTATGATAAAAATAAAATAGATGAAATGCTGCTTTATTATGAAAGCAAAGGCAGTAAAATCATTAATTTGAATGACCTTTCAATTTAACAGGATGTTGAAAAAGTCTCATTACGGTACCAACTATGATATAATACTAGCCGGAGGGTACCGGGATGCGTGGAGCGCAAGAAACACAGGTTGAAGTCTTCAGCTATCTGAGCATGGAAGACCGAGTCCCTAAAAACCATCCAATAAGACCATTCAAAGTAATGGTTAATGAACTGCTTAAGAAGATGGATGGAGATTTTAACGCGATCTACGCGGATATTGGGCGACCTTCTATAGCCCCAGAATACCTAATGCGAGCTTCGATCCTTCAAGTCTTGTATTCAATCAGGAGTGAGCGTCAGCTCATGGAGCAGCTAGACTACAATATCCTTTTCCGCTGGTTTGTTGGCATCGGTATCGATGCTCAGGTCTGGGATCATTCCACATTTACCAAGAACAGGGATCGCCTTCTTCAGTCTGCTATCGCAAAGGTTTTCTTCACAAAGGTTGGGGAACGAGCAGAACAAAAAAAGTACCTATCCGATGACCATTTCACAGTAGACGGTTCATTGCTCGAAGCATGGGCTAGCATGAAGAGTTTCCAAGAAAAAGAAGGTGGGCCGACTGATAGCGAAGGCTCCAAGAATCCCGACAGTGATTTTCATGGACAGAAGCGTAGCAATGATACGCATGAATCGAAAACAGATCCTGATGCTCGATTGTATAAGAAATCAAAAGGTGCAGCTTCAAAACTAGCCTATCTTGGTCATGTCCTTATGGAGAATCGGAATGGCTTGGCTGTCGACGTCGAAGTCACTCAGGCTAATGGAACAGCTGAACGTGAGGCGGCAATATCTATGCTGGATCGGCTTCCAGGAACGCATCGTCGGACACTGGGAGCAGATAAAGGATATGCTGCGGAAGAATTTGTCGAGGATTTGCGAGCGCGGAACGTCACTCCTCATATTGCCCAAAAGAAAAACAGTCAGATTCTTGATAAACGGACAACACGGCATGAAGGATATGAAGTCAGTCTACGAAAGCGGAAAAGAGTTGAAGAGATCTTCGGATGGGGTAAAACCGTTGGATTGATACGGAAATTAAAAGTACGTGGTCTTGAGAAGGTTCAATGGCTTTTTATTCTATGCATCGCTGTGTACAATCTGGTACGAATGCGAAATATGGAGGCCGAGGCGTGAGCCCTCGGCGGTTGTTATGCGCCACGATGGCGCAGAGAGCAGGTTTAGGCCTGCAAAATCGAAGCAATATCCACTCCTATACAATTATAACCCGGTAATCATTGTGTGAAATTTTATTTATTGAAATGATGTCTAGATTGCGAAAGGTTTTTCAACATCCTGTTAAACACAATGACCAATATTAATACTGTCATACCTTCTAATTGCTCAGATAAATGGTATTGCTCTTTCAATAATATATCGACAGAGCATTGCAAGGTGCATGCTTTTGAGAGCATCAATAAGAAATGGATCAGGTTATCTATGGTTTACGAATCAACAATTTTGTTCGAAAAAGAATATAGGAAAAATTGGAATATTCGAAATTTAAGCTTAAATACTCCGCAAATACTAAAGGATTATCAATCGCTATGCGATAATGTAATATTCATTACTGAACTAGTGCCAAATGTAAATATTAAAGCAGAAATTGGCAAAATAAGGAAAAATATAAACTTCACATTTTCTATCGAAAGCATTAATAAAGACGAGCATATCTCAGAGGGCTTTACATCGCTATTTCAAAAAATAGAAGAAGAAACCGCTATGATTATTGAAGAGATAACGGCACAGGGGAAATATGTGCAATCTGTTCAATCAAAAGCTGTCAAATACTCTGATGATGGTGCATGGTATTTTGATGATTCTGGCATGAAGTGCGAAGTATCGGAAGATGCGGTTTTCGAATATTGGGGAGATTTATCATTTGATACCGAAATCATTAGTAATACAAGTAAGTACCCATGGATGCCCTTAAATATAACGCCCGATGATGATATCCCATTTTAGATAAACGAAAAAAAACTAAAATATCG
>JALNZE010000008.1 GCA_023229465.1 Chitinophagaceae bacterium | reverse complement strand
AACAATAAAATGAATGAGAAGGGGGAGTGGCTGTAGCATAGCAATACCCCTAACCGGTGGGGAGAATTGGCTACACCGGGTTTTTGGGCTTCTTACTGAAGTTGGTTTTCAGCAGCACCAGGCTTTTACCTTCTAAAAGGTGAAAACTGATACTGCCGGTTGTAAGTTCCTGTCTCATATATTGAAATTTCCAGGTTCTGTGAGTAATCAGATGTAAACTATGCGAGCTTGAAGATAAGTAAAATATTTTACAATGTATGCTAATAATCCTACAATATTTTTCCGTATTTCTTTGAAATTTCGTTAATGAATCGTACCAGGGATGAGAAAATATTAAAAAAGTTCGGGAAGCACCTCGAAAAAATCAGGAACGAAAAAAAATTAAGTTTACGAAAGCTTGCAGATAATGCTGATGTTGATTTTAGCCAGATACACAGAATTGAGAAAGGCGTCACCAATCCCTCGCTTACGATGTTACTGGCCCTTTCAGAAGGGTTGGGGGTGCCTGTTGAGGAATTGATACAATTTTAGAGAAAGAAAATAGTTTCTTCCATTTGTTACCACTGAGGAAGGATTGGTGGCGAATGCGGTGTGTCTTTTGATGCGGAACGGTTAGTGCCGAAAGACCTTCCTCACAGCCTCCCATCCACTCTATCCATTTCCAATACCCCTTTCACATCAAACAAAACACCATTTTCAATCAGCATCGAATCATAATCCAAATTTAAAAATGCCGCATGCCCAACAGCTATAATAATCGCCGCGTATTTTTTTGTTGTATCAATAGTGGTACTGCTTTGTAAACCATACGCTTTCATAACCTCACCGGGGTTGGCAACGGGGTCGTAGATAGTGAGGGAAAGATGACAGGCATTGAGGGCCTGTATAATATCCACCACTTTACTATTGCGCACATCCGCGAAATTTTCTTTGAAAGTGATGCCCATAATTAACACTTCGGCGCCGGGATGGAGAACGGCTTTTTGGGCCATCAGGTCAATTACCCGTTGGGCCACATAACCGCCCATGCTATCATTCATTTTGCGCGCGGATACAATGATGGCGGGGTCGTAGCCAACAGCGCGGGCCTTATCGGCCAGGTAATAGGGGTCAATGCCAATACAGTGTCCGCCCACCAGGCCGGGTTCAAAGGGAAGGAAATTCCATTTGGTGGCCGCGGCTTTCAGTACCTCGCGGGTATCAATATCCAGCACGTGAAAAATCCGGGCCAGCTCATTTACAAAAGCGATATTAATATCGCGTTGGGTATTCTCAATTACTTTGGCGGCTTCCGCAATTTTAATGGAAGGCGCGGAATAGGTGCCGGCTTTTATTATGGATGCATACAATGCATCAACCCTCTCACGGGTTGCCTGCGTTGACCCCGAAGTTATTTTACGGATATCCCCAATCGTTCTTTTTTTATCGCCCGGATTTATGCGCTCCGGCGAGTAGCCGCAGAAGAAATCCATATTAAACATCAATCCCGATAATTTTTCCAGTATGGGCACGGCTATTTCTTCGGTGCATCCCGGGAATACGGTTGATTCATAGATAACGATATCGCCTTTTTTTAAAATACCGGCTACCGTCTCAGTAGCCATTTTTAATAGAGCCAGATCAGGCGCATGGTTGCTGTCCACCGGTGTAGGCACAGTGATGATATAAGTATTGCAATCCTTTAGCTCACTTACATCATCCGTAAAAAAGATGCCGGCAGCCTCATCGTTTTGTTGGTAATGATCAATCAATGCCAACAGCGCCTCCTCTTTTACTTCCAGCGTATGATCATTCCCCGCCCTTAATTCCGCTATTCTTTTGGGATCAATATCATACCCCAGCACGCGGTATTTTTCGCCAAAAGCCATGGCCAGTGGTAACCCTACATATCCGAGCCCGATGATAGAAATTTGCATGGGGCAAATTTAGGGGAGTATGAGGGAAGAAAGTCTTTGGTCAATATTTCCACTCCTGTTCTTTCAATCTCTCCGATAAACGGGTCTTCATTGGCTGTTTCCCGGGTTGGGTAGGGGTGAAGTTGTATGGGACCGTATTGTTGTAAAAGGGCTCTGAGTTTTTCTTTGTCCTCTAAATGGTCATCACTGAACATGGGCGACCAGATAGCGAGGTCAATATCACTGTATTCATGCGGCTGGCCTTTTGCATAGGATCCAAATAATATGACTTTGTCGATGGGGTAACCGGCATGCTCCAGGGCTTGAAGAAACTGATGAATGTGGTTGTATAATTTTTTCCTGGTAAAATGCATCAGTTAATATTTGTTAATAGAAGCTTTTTTAAGGCAACCAGTTTTTGGGAATGTTCCTCCAGGTATTCTTTAGAGGCGCGTTTATAAATCTTAAGTTTATAATCCGGGTAGCGACCCTCAATATTCCATTCATTGATGGCGCCCAGGTAGTCGTACCATCCATTGGGAAGCTCCAGGTCCGTCTGGTTATAGAGTATGGTTAAATCATGTATTCTGGGCGGATATTGGAGGGCATTGTCCTTAATCCAGATGGCTTTCAACAGTTTCTCAATCGTTAAATGAAAGGCGAATAAGGCAAATACATATTGCCCGCCTTCCCTGTTAAATACAGCCGTTTCCCAGGCCCGGAGTGCATCTTCCTTCCACCAGTTGATATGTTCTTCTATGGTCATAGGATGAAGTTACTGAATTTTTTCTGCTTTTGTCCGTCATTGCGAAGCGACGTCATTGCAAAGCAAAACGACGTCATTGCGAGGATACGAAGCAAACTGTGTTTCGCATAGTTGGGTGTATGTGTTTGTAGACTTCTTCCACGCTACTTACAACTTATTACTTATTTTTGCACTTCTTATAAAATGAAGTAAATGAAAAAAGCGATCGTTACAGGCATAACCGGGCAGGATGGGGCTTACCTGGCGGAATTATTGTTGAAGAAAGGCTACGAAGTACATGGTATTAAAAGAAGAAGTTCTTTGTTCAATACAGGCAGGATAGACCAGTTTTATGAAGATCCCCATATCCCGCACCGCCACCTGATTTTACATTATGGCGATCTGACCGATTCTACTAACCTGATCCGTATTATACAGGAAGTACAACCCGATGAAATCTATAACCTGGCCGCCATGAGCCATGTACACGTGAGTTTTGAAACACCGGAATACACAGCCAATGCAGACGGAATTGGTATGTTAAGAATACTGGAAGCGGTAAGATTACTGGGGTTGATTAAAAAAACCAAAGTGTACCAGGCATCTACCTCAGAACTATATGGATTGGTACAGGCCGTACCACAAAGCGAAACAACGCCTTTCTATCCACGATCTCCTTATGCCGTAGCTAAAATGTATGCTTACTGGATTACGGTAAACTATCGCGAAGCCTATGGTATGTTTGCCTGCAATGGTATCCTCTTCAACCACGAATCGCCATTGCGCGGTGAAACTTTTGTTACCCGTAAAATTACCCGTGCCGTAGCTAAGATTGCCCTCGGTTTGCAGGATTGTGTTTACCTCGGTAACCTCGATGCCCGGCGCGACTGGGGCCATGCCAAAGATTATGTAGAAGGTATGTGGCGCATATTACAGCACGATACCCCCGAAGATTTTGTACTCGCTACCGGTATCACCACGCAGATCAGGGATTTTGTACGGATGGCTTTCGCGGAAATAGGCGTGGAGCTTGCTTTTGAGGGAATAGATGAAAATGAAATTGCTACCGTAGTTTCCTGTAATGGCAAATACCCATTACCCATTGGCCAGGTAGTGGTTAAAGTAGACCCCCGCTACTACCGCCCCACCGAGGTGGATCTACTAATTGGCGATGCCACCAAAGCCAAACAAAAATTAGGCTGGACACCCAGGTACACCCTCGCGGAAATGGTAACCGAAATGGTAACCAGCGACTTACATATTTTTGAGAAAGAGCAGTTTTTAAAGAGCAATGGGTTTGAGGTGAAGAATGAGTTTGAATAAGGGGGCGTCATTTCGAACATCGCACAGCGAGTGAGAAAGCTGCCGACGATTAGCATGAGTTGTTAGAAAGCTTTTAAAGGGTCATTTGTTTGCACTTCATGAGGTCTCTCACTCGCTGCGTGATGTTCGGGATGACGGGGGTATAGCCAATTTTTAACTTCTGTTTCATAGAGGTCTAACCAGTTCGGGTTGGTGGTGGCTATGAGCAGCTCTTTCTTTTTTCGACTCCAGTGCTTGATCTCTTTTTCGCGGATGATGGCATCGGTTATGGAATTGAACTTTTCGTAGTAGATTAGTTGCGTTAGATTGTATTTAGCACTGAAGCTGTCGGAATAATATTTGGTTTTGTGTTGTTCTAAACGGTTTATCAAATTAGAGGTAACACCAATATAAATGGTTGTTTTGTTTTTGTTGGTGATAATATAGATGAAGCCGCCGTTTTGCATTTTTTTTTGAAAGGTAGATGTTTGAATGTTTTTTTGGTTAGGTATAAATACTTGTAATTTGTAGTATACCGTCATCTCGAACATCGCACAGCGAGTGAGAAAGCTGCCGACGATTAGCATGAGTTGTTAGAAAGCTTTTAAAGGGTCATTTGTTTGCACTTCATGAGGTCTCTCACTCGCTGCGCGATGTTCGAGATGACGGTTTTAATAAATGATAATATGAACAAAAACTCGAAAATTTATATTGCTGGTCATAAGGGAATGGTTGGAAGTTCTATTGAAAGGAGACTTATTAAAGAAGGGTATAAAAACATACTCAAAAAAAGCTCTTCTGAATTAGATTTACGCAACCAGCAGGCGGTAAATGATTTTTTCGCGAAAGAAAAACCGGAATACGTGTTTTTAGCAGCAGGTAAAGTAGGCGGTATCCTGGCTAATAATACTTATCGTGCGAATTTCATTTATGATAATCTGATGATAGAAACTAATATTATCCATGCTTCTTATGTTAATAATGTAACCAAACTACTTTTCCTGGGTTCCTCCTGCATTTATCCAAAATTTGCGCAACAACCTTTGAAAGAGGAATATATTTTGTCAGGATTCTTAGAACATACCAACCAGCCCTATGCAATAGCGAAGATTGCTGGTATTGAACTATGTGATGCATACCGTGATCAATACGGATGTAATTTTATTTCAGTTATGCCTACCAATCTCTACGGGCTGAATGATCATTATGATCTTGAAAAGTCACATGTATTGCCAACATTAATTCGCAAATTTATTACTGCCAAAAGAAAAAATGCACCCGAAGTAATCATCTGGGGCACGGGCTCACCCAGGCGCGAATTTTTGCATGTGGATGACCTGGCCGATGCCTGTTATTTTCTGATGAATCAGTATAACGAAAAAGGACTGGTGAATGTAGGCATAGGAGAAGATAGTACCATTCTTGAACTGGCCCAACTCATCCAAAAAATAACCGGCTACACCGGAACCATCACACTTGATACATCCAAACCCGATGGCACACCCAGGAAACTACTGGATGTAACCAAACTTCATTCTTTAGGCTGGAAAGCCTCTATTGGGTTGGAGGAAGGGATCAGGAGGGTGTATGAGGAGGTGAAGGATAGGGTTTGGTAACCCCCTGGCGGGGCGAAGCACCGTCATTGCGAGCAAAGCGACGCGACGCGTCATTGCGAGGAAACGAAGCAAACTGTGTTTCGCATAGTTGGGTGTATGTGTTTGTAAACCTCCTCCACTATTCAATCCCGCTGATAACACCGTCCACAGATTGCTTCGTTTCCTCGCAATGACGTCGCATTGCTTTGCAATGCAACGGTAGCGGGTTCTTGCGTTGCAAGGCCCGCAAAAATATCGCATCGCATTGCAAAGCAACAGTGTACATATTCAAATACATTTCCAAAACATTTTTTTAATCCCATCCCTCCCCCTATATTTGCCCACCGGTAAAACGGTACAGGTTTACCCCCCTTGAGCCTGTTGTATCCTGCTGAAAACGTGATGGATAGCTATATTTTTGCTATCATTACACTATTATCCATATCCGGGCCAAATGGCAGTGAGAGGTTACATAAATTTAATATGGGTTATTGCTTAAAATAAAGGGGAGATACTAAGGATTTTCACTACTTTAGCTACTCAATAATACATCACTCTGCTGCTCAATCATGTGAGCCAGGGTGGCGAAGCCGTTTTAAACCTTCTCTTTCAAGCCGAATCCTTGGTATTAGACAAACTCTTTTCCGGTAAAATACGTGTCAGGTTACTGACCAAGCTATTACTCAACCCTGCCAGCAAAGTGTACCTGCGCGGCCTTGAGCGCGACCTTGGGGTTAGCAGCAATACGGTTCGCCTGGAGCTGAACAAGCTATCCGACATGCACCTGATAGAACTGCAGGATGATGGCGCCAATACCAAACTAAAACAATACGCGGTCAATACCCAACACCCGCTATACAACCAGTTAAGGCGCATCATCCTCCAGTATGTGGGCCTCGACCAGATAGTAGAACAGATCATCCAAAAACTGGGCCACCTCGATAAAGTGTACCTTACCGGCGACCTCGCCAAAGGCAAAAACTCTACTTTCGTAGACCTCGTTATCGTTGGCGATATAGACAAACCCTACCTCTATCAACTAATAGAAAAAGTAGAACCCCTTATCGGCAAAAAAATACGTGTGGGCCTCTTTACGCCTACCGAATTCAACGAAGAGCACCTGCAGGATTTGGGGGTGATGATAAGCCTTATTGATAGTTAGGGGTTAGGAGTGGAGATCGTGAGACGTCAGTCGTGAGAGGGGATTTTTCTATTAGTAGTGATAAAAATTGTAAATTTGAATATGGAAACATTAGTTATTCATCCTGAAAATAAAGAGCAGCTAACCGCTTTGAAGGCGCTGGTTAAATCCTGGAATATCAATTTCGAAAAGTACCCTTATGACCCCAATTTTGTAGCCGAAATAAATAAAAGAGAGAAGAAAATCAGGCAAGGTGATTTTATCGCGATTAAAGACCCCAGGAATGTATGGGAAAGTTTGCTGTAATAGTTGAAAAATCGGCTCAAAAAGAATTACTGGCCCATTATAGATCCGGCGATAGTGAGCCCTTGCAAAGGCCCCGCCAGGGCCGTCCTTGCGAGGATACGAAGCAATCTGTGCCACGAATTTCAGAGGAATTTGAATAAAATGTTAATCGACTTGAACTAAAGACACAAAGCAAGGCGCGCCGGCACGGAAAAACGCGCGGAGCGTTCGTGTTTTCCTTGATTTTTTTTGTTACTTTTTTGTATCAAGACAAAAAAGTAAACAGAGATCACGGTTTTATAAACGACGTTCGAAAAACAGAGGCTCCGGAGAAGGAAGATCATTTTTAGCTATCTTTAAACCATGAATCGCCAGGAAACACTTCATACCATCAAATCTATTGTGCATACCTTTCTCCCGGGTGCGCAAGTACTGCTTTTTGGTTCCCGGGCAAGGGGAAATGATACTAAGTACAGTGATTATGATGTATTGGTTATTACACAACAAGCATTTGCCCCGGGAGAAAAGATAAACTGGGAAAGTAAAATAAGCAAAACGCTTGTAAATTTGCTTCGCGCCCCGTTTGACGTGATCCTTCAAAGCAATGAAGAAATTAATCTGAGAAAGAATTCCAAAGGTCATATTATTTATTATGCATTAAAGGATGCAGTTGAACTATGACAAAGGAGGAAAAGGATATTTTGGAGCAATGGTTGCAAAAAGCATCACATGATTTGATCGCGGCTGAAATCCTTATAGAAGCAAGCCCTGTTATTCTTGATATCGCTTGTTTTCACTGCCAGCAATCTATTGAGAAATATTTAAAGACATTCCTGATTTATTATAATCACGAGTTTGAATACACACACAACCTGGATTATCTCGCAAACGAATGCGCGGAATTTGATGATGATTTCAAAGACCTGGATATGAAGAATATGAATGTCTATGCTGTTAGAGCGAGATATCCTCATGATCATATTGCTCCCGAATTATCCGAGGCAAAAGATTATTACCAAATTGCCTTATCAGTAAAGGTATTGGTATTAAAAAAAATAAATATTGATCTTCCCTGACAAGTAAAATTCAGGAAAGAAAGATCCGCAGGGGTCCGTCCTTGCGAGGATACGAAGCTATCTGTGTCTCGTATTATAGAGATTTATTTTAGGTAAACCTCTATAATACGAGACCCCTTTTCGCTCCCGGCCGCTGGGCCCCGTACCTGTTCCCGGGCTGCTATTTGATCTGCCAAAATGTGCTGCGCATCATTTTGTCTGCCGTGGCATTCGCCCGGCACCGAACAAATAGAGGCCCGTCCACAGGTACTGATGTTTGATAAAATAGCTGGCAGGCTGATTATCATGGCAGGGGTTATCGTGAAACATGAGTCGTGAGAAGCAGCCTTGATTTTTTTTGTTACTTTTTTGTATCAAGACAAAAAAGTAAACAGAGATCACGGTTTTTTCAGCGATCTCAAGAAATTAGCGTTTTCGAAACAAGCATCTAAGTAAGTAACCTTTCATCAATTATTTAAGAAAATAATCATAAATGCTCCCCACCAATTCCCAAAGACCGGTTTTCCACTATTTCTTGTAAATTTAATCTATGAATAATTCAGGGTTAGCCATACGGCATAAATTATATGATTTCATCCGGGTGGCCGATAATAAAAAGCTGAATGCAATTTATCAATTGCTTGAAGATGAAATCGACCAGACAAAACAATGGTGGGAAGACAAAGTATTTACTGCTGAACTTAACCATCGTTTCCATTCCCTTGAAAACGGAACGGATAAGGGTTATACCCTTGATGAACTGGAAACTTCAGTAAGCAAGCTCCGGAAAAAAAAGTATGGGTAACATACCTGCTTACAGCGCTGTTTTATCCAGCCGTGCCCAAAAAGAAATTAGCGAAGCATGGAATTGGTATGAAGATAGACAAAGAGGCTTGGGTGACCGCTTTTTAAAAGAAGTAATAACCCGCATCCGAAAAATTGAACAGACTCCGGAAAGATACCCTACCCGCTTTAAATCATATAAAGAAACACCAGTTCCTGTTTTCCCTTTTCTTATCATTTACAGAATAAATAAGAAAGGGAAACTAATTCAAATTGTTTCAGTATTTCATACTTCCATGCATCCAAAGAAGAAGTATTGAATGTAATTAACTGTTAGGAAAGAAGGTCTTTGGGAGGACAGGTCTTTGGCTATTAGTCTTTAGTCTTTGGGAAAACAGGTTTTGGGCGCTTCTTTACGAAGCAATCCGTGGACTGTACTTTCAGCGTGATCGAAAAATGTGAGCGGTATTACAAATACTTTCACCCAACCATGCGACCCACAGATTGCTTTGCTTCGTTCCTCGCAACTCCTCGCAAAGACGTCGCATTGCTTTGCAATGCACCGGTAGCGAGCCCTTGCAAAGGCCCCGCCAGGGGGCATCGTCCTCGCAAAGGCCCCGCCAGGGCCGTCCTTGCAAAGGCCCCGCCAGGGCCGTCCTTGCGAGGATACGAAGCAATCTGTGCCACGAATTTCAGAGGGATTCAAAAAAATATAACAACAATTTTCTAAATACCTTAGTGCCTTCGAGCCTTTGTGGCCCTAAAAAAGCCCAAACCGTTTCCCAAAATTCCAAAGACCAACGCGTGCTCCCCACCAATTACCTTATCCAAATTCTACAACAAAACAAACCCTTCCTGCAAGAGAGGTTTGGCGTAGAGAGTTTGGTGTTATTTGGCAGTTATGCCCGCAATAACCAGCGGGAAGAAAGCGATGTAGATTTATTGTATGGTGTGGTACCCGGAAAAACAATGCCACTCATGCGTTTGCAAAACCTGGCGCGGTTTATCAGCCATTTAGTACAGGACCGGAAAATAGAATTAGTCTCCAAAAATCACGTAGAGCCGATTATAGAATCACATATTCAAAAAGAAGGGATTGTTGTATTCTAATAAAAACAT
The DNA here is from genome assembly GCA_023229465.1 of Chitinophagaceae bacterium. GTDB lineage: Bacteria > Bacteroidota > Bacteroidia > Chitinophagales > Chitinophagaceae > Sediminibacterium. The sequence goes on along the minus strand of JALNZE010000008.1, from coordinate 128,730 downwards.
ATTGCATCTCCTTACTGTTTTAGAAAGTATAGAGAAGATTATATTGTATACAACTGATTTTTCAGACAAAGAGTCTTTCTGTGGACTGTACTTTCAGCGTGATCGAAAAATGTGAGCGGTTTCCATAATTCCAACACCCAACCATGCGACCCACAGATTGCTTCGTATCCTCGCAAAGACGTCGCATTGCTTTGCAATGCACCGGTAGCGAGCCCTTGCAAAGGCCCCGCCAGGGGGCATCGTCCTTGCAAAGGCCCCGCCAGGGCCGTCCTTGCAAAGGCCCCGCCAGGGCCGTCTTTGCGAGGATACGAAGCAATCTATGGACTGTACTTTCAGCGTGATCGAAAAATAGCGTATTCCATACTATCTTTAACAGTCAGAAACTCAATATTATTAATCTTTTCTATAAAAATATGTATCAAAAACATTTCCTGAAAACCCTTCTCCTCGTTCTAAGCCTATTCCTGCTCACCCAACCCCTGCAATCGCAGGACCTGCTAAAAGGCAAAGACCTTAGCCAGGTACGCGTAGATCAATTAAGTGATGCGGACATAGTCAAACTAAAAGCCCAGTTAACCGGCGCCGGCCTAACCATTGAGCAAGCCGAACCACAGGCCCTGGCCAAAGGAATGGCACCGGCCGAGTTTGCCAAGCTGAAACAAAGGCTTGCTACAAACACGGCTGATAAAACAGGTACCGGGAAATTAAAATCAAATACAGATCAGCCATCCGCTGAAAAAACAGGCAATAGTTCCGATTCATTAGATACAGAAAACTATGGAGAGAGAAAAGCCAGACCCTTAATCAATCCATTAATATTCGGTTCAGAATTATACACCAGTGTATCCCCCAGTTTCGAACCCAATATGAAACTGGCCACCCCGCTAAACTATATCCTTGGCCCTGATGATCAAATTTTAGTATCAGTATATGGTGTACAGGAATACAATGGCGATTTATTAGTGTCCTCCGAAGGCTTCGTATCTATCCCCAATGTGGGCCAGGTAAAGGTTGCCGGACTAACCATTGAAGCGGCCACGCAGAAAATAAAAACCGTGATGGGCAATGGGGTATATGCCTATTTAAAATCGGGCGGATCTAAAATATCGGTAACCCTTAGTAAAATACGCAGTATTAAAGTAACCATCATTGGCAGTAACCGGCCGGGTAATTTTAACCTGTCTTCTTTATCAACCGTATTCAATGCCTTATACATAGCCGGTGGCCCCACTGCTTTTGGCAGCTTCCGCGAAATTGAATTGGTGCGCAGTAATAAACTGGAACGCAAGATAGACCTGTACAGGTTGTTATTGCATGGCGATCAAACAGATAATATTGGGTTGAAGGACAATGACGTGATACGTATCCCAGCGTATAAAAAAAGAGTAGAACTACAAGGGCAGGTAAAACGTCCGGGTATCTTTGAAGTATTGCCGGGTGAAAGTTTTGCCAATATATTAGATTTTGCTTCCGGCTTTACAGATACAGCCTACCAGGCATCGGTAAAAATATTCCAGCGCAGTGCAACAGAGCGAAAAGTGCAGGATCTCGAGTCGGCTGGTTACGGTAATTACCAACCACAAACGGGTGATGTTTTTGTAACGTCTAAAATCTTAAACCGTTTTCAAAACAGGGTGCGCATATCTGGTGCTGTGTTTCGCCCGGATGTATATCAATTAAAGCAGGGATTAACGGTTGCTGAACTGATCCGTAAAGCCGACGGATTAAAAGAAGATGCCTATACGGGCCGCGGACAGATCATCCGTTTGCAGGAAGACCTAACCAGGTCAATCCTTTCTTTTGACGTAAAAAAAGCCTTGGCAGGCGACCAGGCAAACAATAACCTTTTACAAAGAGAAGATGAGGTAATGATCACTTCTGTACTGGACCTGCGCGATTCTTTTAAAGTATCCATCCAGGGAGAAGTTCGCATACCCGGGCAATATGAATATGTAGAAAAACTAACCTTGAAAGACCTGATTTTACAGGCAGGCGGCTTTACCGATGCGGCGTATAAAAATATTGAAATAGCCCGATTACTTAAACGCGATAGTATTGCTTTCACAGATAACCGTGCCAGCGCCATTATTTATGCGGAGATTAATGAGGGGGACCTTAGCTCCACATCCGCTGCCATTCCTTTACAACCTTTTGATGTAATTACCATCCGGCGTAAAGCCGGGTATACCATACCGGAATCGGTTATGGTAACAGGCCAGGTGCAATATCCCGGGCCCTATGCGTTAAGCAGTAGGAATGAGCATGTTAGTGATTTGTTGAAGCGGGCGGGAGGATATACCCCTGACGCCTTTCCTGAGGGCGCTTATTTAAAAAGGTATAAGTCGGCAGAAGACAAAGAGAAAGCCGCGGAAGCCGTTAAAAGATTGCAAAAAACAGTTAAGGATTCTACAGATGCTACAGCCGCCGAAATTTTAAGGGATTATGATAAAGTGCCGCTTGATCTGAACCTGATAGTGAAAAGTCCCGGTAGCATTGAGGACCTGGTACTCAAGGCAAGAGATGAGTTAGTGATACCTAAATTTGATGCCCAGGTAAAAGTGAGTGGCGAGGTTTTATTGGTAACCCAGGTACCTTACCAGCCCAATAGCCGGTTTGGTGATTATATAAGCGCGGCAGGCGGATTTAGCGCTTATGCCCTGCGCAAACGAGCGTATGTGGTGTATGCGAATGGGAAGGCTGCTTCGGCCAAACATTTTTTATTTTTCAAATCCTATCCTAAAATATTGCCGGGGAGTGAGTTGGTGGTGCCTAAACGGGCTGAGCGGAAAGGATCCAGTGCGGGGGAAATGATCGGTATCGCGAGTGGGGTGGCGAGTTTGGCGGGGGTGGTGATTGCTATCTTAAAGTTATAAATAAACTTTTCCAAATAATGTCTGAAAATATAGAAAATCAAAATAATTCTTCTGATGAAATTGATATCAAAGAGGTAATAATAAAACTCAAAGGATGGTTACTTTATCTGAAGAGTAAATGGATAATTCTCACTTTGATGGGGTTTATTGGCTGCGTTATTGGATTTGGGTATGCCTATATGCAGAAACCTATTTATACCGCAACCCTGACATTTGCGCTTGAAGATGAAAAAAACGGAAGTGGTGGCTTGGGTGGGGCCTTGGGTCTGGCAAGTTCTTTCGGGTTGGATTTAGGTACAAGTGCGGGAGGAGCATTTAGCGGAGCTAATCTTATCGAGTTGATGAAGTCTAGACGATTGGTAGAACAGTCACTATTGAATCCGGTAATTGTGGAAGAAAAGCAAATCAGTTTGGCGGAAATGTATATTCAGAATAACGGATGGAGAAAAAAATGGGAGGTAAACCCAGATGTAAACAGGCAATTGCAATTTTTGCCAACTACTGGCAGGGATCAATTTACTTTGGAGCAGGATAGTGTATTAGGCATGATATTTTCTAATCTCATAGCAAACAATCTAAATGTATCACAAAAAGATAAGAAAATATCTATCATTACTATTGATGTACAATCCCAAAATCAATTGTTCTCCAAATTTTTTGCTGAAATACTGGCCAAAGAAGTATCCGATTTTTATATTGAAACCAAGAGCAAGAAGGCAAAGTTAAATCTTGCTATTTTAGAAAAACAGGCTGATTCCATTCGTGTAGAATTAAATAATGCAATTACTGGAGTTGCAATTGCTAATGATAATACCTATAATTTAAATCCTGCTTTTAATGTTCAACGAACACCCACAGCAAGACGTCAGGTGGATGTTCAGGCAAATACCGCTATTTTAACAGAACTGGTTAAAAATCTCGAGTTAGCAAGAGTAACTGTAAGGAAAGAAACACCATTAATACAGATAATAGATAGGCCAATTCTGCCACTATTGAAGGAAAGCGTAAGCAAGAGAAAATCAACACTTGCAGGAGGGGTCCTTGCAGGGTTTATCACACTTGTTGTTTTGATTGGTAGTAGCTGGTGGAAAAAACAAACAACTGAGATCTAATTTGTTACATAGAGAACTGTTTTTTGGAGTAACAGCAGGCCGATTATACTGTAAATGTATACGCAATCATGATTTATCTTTTTTCATTGAATAATGAATTCGATAGGTGATTTAATCTAAGAACTGAAATAGAGTATTTCAGTTAAGCAGTTGAACAAATATGAATAATTCTCCCAGGAAGATTACCTTAATTGGAAAATTAAGTTATTTATTATCACACAAGCAAAAGCGACAATTACTTGTTTTATCGGTATTGCTCCTTGTTGGAATGCTTTTTGAAATGGCCAGTTTGGGGATATTGATTCCTGCCCTTGGACTAATGCTCAAATCAAATATTGGAAAAGAATTCCCGATTCTCCAACCCCTTTTAAAAGCACTTGGCAATCCAACGCAAGTGCAGTTAGTTTTATGGGGCATGTCAATTTTGGTATTTGTTTATTTGATTAAAGCAATTTTTTTAATTTTTCTAAGTTGGAGGCAAAGTAAATTTTCTTTTGATTTATCAGCTGATATGAGTAAGGAATTGTTTTTTGGCTATTTACGTCAACCATATACTTTTCATCTGCAACGGAATTCTGCCGAGCTGCTTCGAAATATACAAAGCGAGATTAATCAATTTACCAACGTTTCGATGGCGGTTATCAGTTTAACCCTTGAATTCTCTGTTGTAATGGGAGTCGCTTTTATATTGATTATAGCTGAACCATTGGGGGCTATTGTAGTGACTTCTATTTTAGCTTTAGCGGCTTTTGTATTTCATCGAATTACCAAAAATAAATTGCTAGAATGGGGAGAAAGAAGACAAATTCATGTAGGTCTTAGCAATCAACATTTATTGCAGGGGTTGGGTGGTGTAAAGGATATAAAGCTTATGGGAAGGGAAGATTATTTTTTGGATGAATTTTCCACACATATGGATGAACTTGCGAAGGTTCAGGTAAGAATGACTACTCTTTCATTGATTCCCCGTTTGTATTTAGAACTTTTGGCAGTAGCAGGTTTAGCAGGATTAATTGTTTCAATGGTAATTCAAAACAAGCCGTTAGATTTGTTGCTTCCCATTCTTGGGGTATTTGTTGCAGCAGCATTCAGAATGATTCCATCTGTCAATCGTATTATGGGAGCAGTGCAGTCTATAAGATATACAGAGCCGGTAGTAAATGTACTATATGACGAGTTTAAGTTGAATAATGATTCCAAGGCTTTAGTTGGATCTCAACCTATAGTTAAACTTTATTTTAATAATAGATTGCAAATAAAAGAACTTGATTTTCATTATTTAAATGCGAATAAGAAAGCTCTTGATGGGGTTTCCTTTGAAATTAAAAAAGGTGAGTCTGTTGGCTTTATTGGACCCAGCGGTTCAGGTAAAAGTACATTGGTAGATGCCATCCTCGGTCTTCTTTCGCCAGATAAGGGTGAAATTTTAGTTGATGGCTATGATATTCAAAAAAACCTTCGCGGTTGGCAAGATCAAATCGGGTATGTACCTCAATCAATTTACCTCACTGATGACACATTACGACGCAACGTTGCTTTCGGGATTCCAGATGATCAAATAGATAATGCTGCTGTTGAACGGGCTATTAATGCTGCACAATTGGTTGAATTTGTAGAAAGCCTTTCTGAAGGACTTGACACTTTTGTTGGTGAAAGAGGTGTACGACTATCTGGTGGCCAGCGTCAACGCATAGGTATTGCCCGGGCACTTTACCACGATCCGGCAGTATTGGTATTGGATGAGGCCACCAGTGCTTTGGATTCTGCTACTGAGCGAAGTGTGATGGAAGCTGTTTCTGCTTTGCAGGGAGATAAAACCATTCTAATTGTAGCACATCGGCTTTCTACTTTAGAGAACTGTGATAAGATATATAAGATAAACAATGGTAAAATCCCGGATCAACCATCCTTAGGATTATTGTTGCCTGATCTAAGAGATGAAAAAAACAGTTAAGCATTAATTTTTACCCATTTTGATTATAGAATAATGTATAATACTGATTTGACAATATTATTGACCACAAAAGGTCGAGATCTGTTTACACTTCGCTGGTTATGGTATGCAAATGCTATTAAGCTGCCTTATCATATATATATAGCAGATGGGCAGCCAAATGATATAATTGTAAAAATTCTTGCTGATAAAAATAATTTTCCGAATATCAGCTATCAGCATGAGCTATATAACGATGCAGGTTACAAAGAGTATTATAGAAAAATTGAACATGCCCTTAATAAAATTAATACCAAATATGTAATGCTTTCTGATAATGATGATTTCTTACTTCCTGAAGGCATAGCTAGAAGTATTAGCTTTTTAAATTTTAATGAAAGTTTTGTTGGGGCCTCGGGACGTGTTGGATTTTTCTATGTTTCCCCTAACATGAAGAAAAGCAGCAACAACCTTTTTGGAAGCCCAAAATATATATTTCCTGAACAGGGCGGATATGCCCCCAGAAACATAGAAGATGTTAAGGCTGCAGAAAGAATAAAAAGAGCTACAGATTTCTATAATGTTACTTATTATTCAGTTTTCAGAACAAATGCTCTTCATAATGCAGCAACTGAAAATGCTGATATTTGTTTTAATTCACTTTTATCTACAGAACTTTTCTTCCATTTAAGAGTTTTATGTGCAGGCTCTGTGTATTTCGACAAAAATTCCTCTTCCTATATCCGCCAGCTCGGCACTAGTGCAGGGGATGGCGGTGAAGATATTTTTCATGAATTAGTAAGTAGCCGACTTTCTGAAGATTACACTAATTTAATCCGGTCTATTATACAAGACAGTTCAATTGAAGTATCCGAAAAATTAATAGTAGAGAAAAATATTAATATTTTTTTAGAAAAGTATATCAAAAATAGAATCATCGCTCAATTAAGTCATGAGAAAACTTTGCATAATAAATCGAGAATCCTGTTTCGTAAAATCATGGCCTTCATTTTGCCGTCATATAAAGATATTTTGTGGAAGTATAGACGTTCCAGGGAAGTTAAAATGAGCGGGCAGATTGAAAACAAAAACGATCTTATAACTGTTGAAACCTGTTTGAATAATCCTGCTCTCAAAGAGTTCTTACTTCTTTCGGGGCTACCAAAAGAATAATTGAAAGTCCTTTTTATTAATAAACAAGTTTACTTTTTTGATGGGAGATAAAATAGAATTTCTGAGTTTACAAAAAATAAATGCCGGTTATACCAGGGAGTACCTTGGTGTATTGAGCAAAATACTAGAAGATGGATGGTATATACTTGGAAAAAATGTGAATGAATTTGAAAAAGAATATGCTTCTTTTTCAAGAACCGGATTTTGTGTGGGGGTGGCTAATGGGTTGGATGCACTTATTTTAAGTTTGCGGTCTCTTGAAATTGGCCAAGGCGATGAAGTAATTGTTCCTTCCAATACGTATATTGCCAGTTGGCTGGCAATATCCCAGGTGGGCGCCATTCCTGTTCCCGTAGAGCCTCGCATTGACACCTATAATTTAAACCCTGATCTGATTGAAGCAGCCATTACACCGGCTACAAAAGCTGTAATGGCAGTAAACCTTTATGGACAGGCTGCTGAACTTGGTAAGATTAAGAAGATTTGCAACAAACATAAAATTTATTTGGTAGAAGATAATGCACAGTCACAGGGAGCAACATGTGAAGGTTTGTTCACCGGATCTTTTGGTATAATTAATGCCACTAGTTTTTATCCAGGTAAAAATCTTGGTGCATTAGGTGATGCCGGGGCAATCACAACAAATGATGAAGATATAGCAGAGAAGATCAAAATATTCAGGAATTACGGTTCCAGGGTAAAATACTTTAATGAAGTAAGGGGATATAATTCGCGCCTGGATGAGTTGCAGGCAGGTTTTTTAAGAATCAAGCTTCAACATCTCAAAGAAGAAAATATATACAGGCAACGCTGTTCTGATAAGTATCATGAACTTCTTCAATCAATTGAAGGATTAATTCTGCCGGTTTTGGCAGAAGCCTGCACTTCTGTTCAACATATTTTTCTGGTAAGAACCGATAGGAGAAATGAGTTACAGAAATACCTTGCTTCCCACAATATTGGTACAATGATACACTATCCTGTGCCCCCTCACCTTCAAACTGCATATAAAGAATTGGGATATAAAAAAGGTGATTTCCCTGTAGCAGAAATAATTGCTGAAACCTGTTTAAGTTTGCCAATGGGCACGCATCTATCAATGGAAGAAATTGAATTCGTTGCAAGGGAAATAGCGTGTTTTTTCAAAATTCAATAATTTATTAAAAGAAAAGCTTACATGTAATTATGAAAAAGTGTTTAATCTGTAATTCAGACATTAGTCCTTTTATATCTTATGGTGATATGCCCATTGCTAATGGTTTTTTGAGTCCCGATAAATTTCAAAATGAGTATTTTTTTCACATGCAGGTTGCTCATTGTGAAAACTGTAGCATGGTGCAGCTCATTGAGACCCCTGATAGGGAAATGATGTTCAATGAAAATTATGCTTTCTTTTCCGGTACATCTCTGGCAATGAAGCAACATTTTAAGGAATTTGCAGAAGATGTGAATAAAAGATTTCTGAATAATCAAGATCCTTTTGTTGTAGAAATAGGCAGTAATGATGGAATTATGCTCCAGAACTTTAAAGAATGGGGCATCCGTCATCTTGGGATCGAACCATCTGCCAATGTTGCAAAAGTTGCAATGGAAAAAGGTATCAATACAATAGTTGATTTTTTTGATGAAGCATTGGCCAATAAGATTGTTGCAGAAAATGGGCAGGCTGATGCATTCATTGCAGCTAATGTGATGTGTCATTTACCCTATTTTCATTCGATTGTTGCTGGTATCAGTAAGCTTATCAAGAAAACAGGGATTGTTGTTTTTGAAGATCCTTATTTAGGGGATGTAATTGAAAAAATATCTTACGATCAAATTTACGATGAGCATACGTTCTTGTTCTCTGTCAGTTCTATCAACTTTATTTTTAAAGAGCATGGTATGGAAGTAATTGATGTGATACATCAGGAAACCCATGGTGGCTCTATGCGTTATATCATTGGCCATAAGGGGGAAAGGGATATTTCTAAAGAAGCGATACAGCAAATGAGTAAAGAAAATAGCCTGGGCCTCAATAATCCTGAAACATATATTCAATTTAGGCAGAATTGTGAAAGCTCTAAAAAACTTTTTAAAAATTTATTGGTTGATCTCAAAAGCCAGGGGAAAACGGTTGCAGGTTACGGCGCAACATCAAAGAGTACCACTATCTTAAATTATTCTGATATTGGGCCTGATTTAATAAAGTATATCTGCGATAATACGCCTATTAAGCAAGGTAAATATAGTCCGGGCAAGCACATTCCAATTGTGCCAATAGAAACTTTTAGGGGAAATTATCCTGAATATGTTGTTTTGTTTGCTTATAACCACGCTAAAGAGATAATGGAAAAAGAGAAAGAATTCACTGCAAATGGGGGCAAATGGATTTTATATGTACCAAATGTTCACATAATATGATAGAAGGAGTAGTGTTTAAAAATTTGGTAACCTATCCCGATGAAAGGGGGTATTTTAGAGAACTGATCAGGAATTCAGACGCCTTCGTACACGAGGATATAGGGCAAATTAGCCACTCTCTTGTATATGCTGGGGTAGTAAAAGCCTGGCATGCACATAAAGAGCAGGCTCAATGGAATTATGTAATTAGTGGATTGATTTATGTGGCCCTCCACGATTTAAGAAAGCATTCTTCAACCTACGGAGAAACAATGACCTTTTTAAGTGGCAATGATCAAAATAAAATAATTTATAAGTTTCCTCCTGGAGTATTACATGGATATAAATGTATTGATGGTCCTATGAATATCATTTATGTTACTTCCGGCATTTATGATATAAACGATGAGATAAGAATTGAGCATAATGATCCTGAAATCGGGTTTGACTGGATTAATACTTTTAAAATCAAGTAATACTTAATGCAAAATGACTGAATGAAAATTTTAATTACTGGATCTAACGGAATAATCGGACAACAACTTTTGCTTCACTTGTTATCGGCGTATCCAACTGCGGAATTTATTGTAATAAACAGGAAACCTTCAATTCTGGTAGATAAAAACAGAATTCAGTCGATTGATCTGGATTTATTGAATACAAATGAGAATGCAATAAGGTCTGTAATGATAAATAATCGGCCAGAATTACTTTTTCATTTGGCATGGGATACAAATCATAGTGATTATTTAAACACACTAGACAATATTAAGTGGGAAGAAATTTCAAAAATGTTGATAGATGTTTTTTATGATTCAGGAGGTAAGAGATTTATAGGAATAGGCTCTAGCATTGAATATGACTGGAATATGAAAAACCCCTTTAGGGAAAATTCATCGCCTCTTTCTGGTAATAAATGGCTGTATGGGCAGTCTAAATTAAGGGTTTTTAAATATTTGACATCCCTTGCAAATATTTCTTATTTGTGGTGCAGGGTTTTTTTTGTGTTCGGACCCAATCAGGGTAACTCTAGACTGGTACCCAGGATAATTAATAATGCTCTTTTCGGAGACTTGCCTATTTCTCTAAATCTTCAATTGAAAAGAGACTATATTTCTACTTTTGAAATTGCTCGGCAAATGGTAATGATGCAAAAAACAGAATATTCCGGGGCAGTAAATATTTGTAGCGGAAGGACTGTTGAACTTGGATATATAGTTGACAGTATTTCTGGTATTTTAAAAAAAACTGTAACATGGTCGCCTGTTACTTACCAGGATGGATTCGAAATCGAAAGTTTGGGCGGCAGTATAAAATTGATCAATCAATATTATAAAGAGTATACATATTCATTAAAAAATTTTGATTGCGATATTGAAAAAACGATAGATTTTATCCGGGTTAATAATTATTCCTGACATATATTAAATACTAAATCATTAATAATAGTTTATGAAAATTCACTCGCCACAAATTTCAATTTCAGATGTTAAAGTTACCTCTCTAAAGCAAAATCACGCTGAAGAAGGAGTACTTACAGTTGCACAGGCACAGGAACACGTGCCATTTACAGTAGAACGTGTGTTTTTTATTAAACCATCGGATATTGGGACAGAAAGGGGTAACCATGCTCATCGCACTTTGTCACAGTTTATGATTTGTATCCAAGGTGAGATTGATGTCATTGTTGATGATTCAAAATCAAAAAAAATTTTTAAGCTGACAAACTCCTCTGAAGGATTGTTAGTTCCACCAGATATTTTTTGTTGGCAAAAGTATGTAACCAAAGATGCCATACTAATGGTGTTGTGTGATAAACCATTTTTGGAATCTGATTATATAAGAGATTATAATCAATATGTTTCATATATAGATAGCAAAGCGAAAATTTTAGAATCTGATGTTATCAGATTAAACCTTGGATGCGGCGGCAGACCATTGACCGGATATATAAATGTAGATATGGATTCTCTTGACCAGATTCGTGAAAGATATCCAAACCGTAAATATGACAATTCGATAGTTGTGGTCGATTACGATTTATTTAATTTGCCATTTGCCGACAATTCAGTTGAAGAGATAAGATCCGAAGCTTTGATAGAACATCTTCCGTTTATAGATGAGCCTAAATTTTTCAATGAGGTTACCAGAGTTTTAAAACCAGGCGGAACTCTTTTTCTTACAACTGTCGATTTCGAAAAAATTTGTGAGAAGTGGTTGCAATCTGAAGATAACTGGATTGATTTTTATAGGGATGATAAAGAAGCGATTCTGAGCGAACATTGGTTCGGCACAAACTCTTATAAAGCTAACAATCGGTGGGGATATTTGACGGCAACTTTCTATGGAAGCCAAAATGGTGCCGGGCAATTTCATACAAACTGTTATAGTGAAGGGAAATTTCGAGCTATATGTAAACGATTGAATCTTACAGTTGAAAAAATCGAAAAATTTCAATGGCAGGGTGATCGTGATCACATGATAGCTCTAACCGCAATTAAGCCAATGATATAAAAACATAAGCAGGTGAAAATAATTATAACAGGTGCATTAGGTCATATTGGTTCTTATGTGTCACGGTATTTATCTAATCAATACCCGGGAACAGAAATAATCATGATTGATAACATGATGACCCAACGGTTTCCATCCTTATTTAATTTACCAGAGTCTGGTAAATTTCGCTTTCTGGAAGCAGACGTTATAAAAATGGATATTAGGTCTTTATTAGGCAAGGCAGATCTTGTGATTCATCTTGCAGCAATTACAGATGCAGCTGGAAGCTTCGATAAGGCTGAAGAACTGGAAGCAAATAATTACCATGCTACACGAAAAGTAGCGGAAGCATGTGTTGCTGAAGGTGCCCGGTTAATAACACTGTCTTCTACCAGTGTTTATGGAACACAGAATCTTGTGGTGGCAGAAGATTGTTCACCTGAAGAACTTAAACCTCAGAGCCCCTATGCAGTTACCAAACTAAAAGAGGAAGAACTGGTTACAGAATTATGTAATAGGAATGGTTTAAAAGCTGTTATTTGCCGCTTTGGTACCATTTTTGGCACATCACCGGGTATGCGTTTTCATACAGCCGTTAATAAATTTTGCTGGCAGGCAGTAATGGGACAACCTATCACAGTTTGGCGTACTGCCTATGATCAAAAGCGTCCCTATCTTGACTTAACAGATGCTTCCAGGGCTTTCTCTCATATAATCCGGAATGATATTTTTGATGGTCGCATTTATAATGTGCTAACCATAAATGCTACAGTACGACAAATAGTAGAAACTATCAGGGAATTTGTTCCAACCTTGGATGTTCAGTTTGTTGACAATAAAATCATGAATCAACTTTCATATGAAGTATCCTGCGAGCGGTTTAAGGATACTGGATTTATTTTTAAAGGTGATTTGAGTAAAGGCATTGGGGAAACAATTCAACTGTTGAAACATGCTAATAGATAAGTAAATGAGGAAATATTTTTAATGGTCAAAATAGCAATAATCGGAGCTGGGTATATGGCTAAAGAACATATCCGTGCTTTTAAAGATATTGAAGGGGCCGTGGTTAGTGGTATATGTAGTAGAACTACAATTAAAGCCCAAGCATTGGCTTTAGAATTTGGTATTAGTACAGTCGCAGAAACTGTTCAGGGATTATTTGATAAAACACATGCAGACATTGTTGTAATTACTGCTTCTGTACCATCCATTGGTGAGGTAAGTATTGAATGTTTCAAATTTCCGTGGATTTGTTTAATTGAAAAACCTCCTGGGCATAATTTAGAAGAAGCACTTTTTATACAAAGTAAGGCAATCCAAAATCAGGCACGTGTATATGTTGCCCTAAACAGAAGGCATTTTAGTTCAACACGAGCAGTTTTAGATCAGCTTAAAGATCAGAATTGTTTGCGTATTGTAAAAGTGTGTGACCAAGAAGATATGAAAGATCCCTCACGAATTGGCCATCCCCAAAAAATAATTGATAACTGGATGTATGCAAATTCAATTCATATGGTAGATTATTTTTCAATATTCTGCCGGGGAAAATTAAAATCGGTTAGTCCTGTAATTTGTTGGGATCCTTTGAATCCGAAGTACGTTGTTGCGAAGCTTGAGTTTGACTCAGGAGATATTGGTTTATATGAAGCTATCTGGAATGCTCCCAGCCCATGGGCTGTTAGTATTATTACACCCAAAGCGAGATGGGATATGAGTCCTTTGGAGGTTGCAACCAGGCAGGATTATGGAAATCGAAAAAGAAATAACATTTATCTTGATAATTTGGATGACCGATTTAAACCTGGCTTAAGAGTACAGGCTCAATTAGCTGTAAATGCAGTTCATAATCAAGACACAATTTTGCCTACAATAGATGATGCGGTACAAACGATGCAAATGATAGAACTAATATACAATTAGTAAGATACAATCTTAATACTAAAAGACAGTTATCATGATAATTAATAAAAATATAAAGCAATATTTAGTTCCAGATTTTGCTACAATTAAAGAAGCGCTTAAAGTTATTGACCAAAATCATAATGGATATGTGCTGGTTGTTGATGAAGGTGGGGTATTGGAGGGAGTATTAACGGACGGCGATTACAGACGGTGGTCTTTGGAACAAGCCCAGATTGATTTAAATATCCACGTCTCAACAGTGTGTAGAAAAGACTTTCAGTTTGCATTTAATTCAGAAAGCAATGATTTGATTGAAGCAAAATTATCAAGTGAAAGAAAGTTTGTCCCAATAGTTGATGAAAAAAGGAGGATTGTAGCTGTAGCAGAATTCAAAACTGCGAATATAGGGATCGCTAATTTTTTAGTTACCGAAACTTCACCATGTTTTATTATTGCGGAAATTGGGTTAAATCATAACGGTTCATTAGAGCGGGCGTTTGAGATGATTAAATTAGCTGCTGATACAGGAGTTGACTGCGTTAAGTTTCAAATGCGAAATATGTCATCTCTTTATTTAAATAAGGGTAATTCTGATGATATTAAGGAAGATCTAGGTTCTCAATATGTATTAGATCTGTTAGCTAAGTTTCAACTTACCGATGATGATATGTATAAAGCATTCGACTATTGTAAATCCTGTGGAGTAATTCCTATGTGTACACCTTGGGATTCATTAAGTCTGGAGTCCTTAGAAAAATATGGAATGGATGCGTATAAAGTAGCATCTGCTGATTTTACGAATCACGATTTTTTAAAGGAACTTGCAAAAACCGGTAAAACGCTTATTTGTTCCACAGGAATGTGTTCCGAGCTTGAGATCATTGAATCAGTAAAAATCCTTAAAAAGCACTCTGCTAAATTTATTTTACTACAGTGCAACTCTACATACCCAACCCCCTATAAAGATGTAAATTTGAAATATATACAACGTTTAAAAGATTTGGGTGATTGTTTTGTTGGTTATTCTGGTCATGAAAGAGGGTATCATGTTGTTTTAGCTTCAATCGCTTTAGGAGCTAAAGTTGTTGAAAAGCATTTCACACTTGATAAAAACATGGAAGGGAATGACCATAAGGTTAGTTTATTGCCTGAGGAGTTGAAAGAGATGGTTCAAAAAATTAAAGACATAGAGCAGTCATTAGGTACTACTAATGGAAGGATACCAACGCAGGGGGAGCTAATGAATAGAAATACTTTGGCAAAAAGTTTAGTCGCTGGGAAAATGATTAAAATGGGGCAAATCATTTCTGAAGATATGATTGTTGTTAAAGCTCCTGGGAAAGGATTACAGCCCAATAAAAAGAAAGAATTGATTGGCAAAGTAGCCAGTAGGAATTTTGATGTTGGAGATTTTTTTTATGAAACAGATGTAACCAGTCTATTTGTGTATAGAAAGCATTATAGATTCAGACGACCATGGGGAGTTGCTGTAAGATTTCATGATTATAAAGAATTAATGAAGGATGTAAATCCGGATTTTATTGAATTTCATCTCAGCTATAAAGATCTCTATTATGATGTGGATAAAAATTTTTTTGAAAAATACGATCTTAACCTCGTGGTACATAGCCCGGATACCTTTGAAGGAGACTTCTTATTAGATCTGTCGAACCCTGATGAAAATCATCGATGTAGATCTATCGTTGAACTTCAAAAGACTATTGATATTACCAGGAAATTGAAAAGGTATTTTAATAAGGCCCATAAACCCCTGATAGTAGTAAGTCTTGGTGGTTTCAGCACAGACGGATTGATTTCAAAGGCAGAACAGGAGATCAGGTATACTTTGATGGCAGATAGTTTACGGGAACTTGATACAGATGGAGTAGAAGTCATTGGACAGACATTGCCACCTTATCCATGGTATTTTGGAGGTCAGTTATACTTGAATCTTTTTGTGACTGCTGAAGATACCGTTGATTTTTGCAAAAAGAACAATCTTCGGCTTTGTTTTGATATCAGTCACTCTAAATTGACATGTAACGAACTTGATCTGTCATTCAATGATTTTGTACAAAAAGTAGCCCCTTATGCAGCACATTTACATATTGCTGATGCGAAAGGAGTTGATGGTGAGGGCTTGCAGATTGGTGATGGAGAAATAGACTTTTTCTACCTGGCGGAACAACTTGATAAAATGTGTCCTGAAGCTTCATTTATACCTGAAATATGGCAGGGGCATAAAAATGCGGGTGAAGGATTCTGGCTTGCTTTGCAGAAACTTGAGAAATATTTTTAATGAGCGGTAGTAAAATAACTTTAATTATTGGGGCAGGACAACTTGGTAGCAGACATTTGCAGGGTGTGCTGAAATGTAAGGTGAAACAGACCGTTTATGTTTTAGACTCTTCTGAACTATCACTTGCAAACTGCAAATTAAGAGAGTCTGAGGTTGAACACGATCATGATGTTGTATTTACAAATGACTGGGGATTCATACCGCATGAGATAAACATAGTAATTATATCTACAAGTTCCAATGTCCGGTATCCTGTTTTGAAACAATTACTTGCTCATGCATCTGTAGAGAATATCATTTTAGAGAAAGTATTGTTTCAGTCTTTAAATGAATATGAGTATGTTAATGAATTGGTAAGTATAAACAGCCCTTGCCAGTTCTGGGTTAATCATCCAAGAAGGGAATCCTCATTTTATAATAATCTCAAGTCTAGGATAAACGGGCTTACTTCTATTGATTCTGTTTTTGTATTTGGAGAAGACTGGGGATTGGGCTGTAATTCCCTGCATTTTATCGATACGATTTCTTTTTTAATTAATTCTGATTTGTCAATGATGGAGGCCAATCTCGTTGACAGGGGTATATTAAACAGTAAAAGAGCCGGTTATGTTGAATTTACAGGTTCTGTTAATGGAAAATTTAAAAATGGAACATTTATAAATTTAATTTCAACAAGACAGGAAAAAGGTATTCCAAACACTTTTAAAAAGATTTATATTAATATTTCAACCGGGTTTGAAAATATCGTGATTAGAGAGAGTGTAAATTCCTGTGCTTTTTTTTGTAGCAAAGAAGAAGACAATTCTGTTGAGATAGTTCCATTTAATTTAAAATTTCAAAATGAACTAACGGCTGATTTGACTACCTCATTATTTAGCACGAATTATTGCGGACTTCCCAAATATGCAGAGGCTTATACAAATCATAAACTGTTTGTAGGGGCCCTGCTAAGGGAGTATAATTTGATTAATAATACTACTGTTACACATCTGCCGATTACATAGTGCTTAACAATGCTATAATGCAATTGCTAAGTTTGTAGCCTTAAAATAGTTGATTAAATAGGTTTAAGAAATGGAAATTCTCGCAATTATACCTGCAAGAGGGGGAAGTAAAGGGTTACCTGGTAAAAACATCCGGCCCCTACTTGGCTATCCGCTTATTTCATACAGCATTCTGGCAGCTCAGAAAGTTCCTTTGATAAGCAGGGTAATTGTTTCTACTGATGATGAAGAGATCGCCAGTGTATCTACCAGATATGGCGCAGATATTCCAACACTACGACCAGCTGAATATGCCCAGGATTTTAGTTCAGATTTTGAAGTCTTTGATCACATGTTAAGATGGTTGAAAGGAAACGAAAATTATAAACCAGATTATGTTGTCCAGTTAAGACCAACTTCCCCTGTTAGAAAGGTGGAGCATATCACAGCATCTATAGAGAAACTGACTCGTTCGGGTTGTGATAGTCTCAGAATTGTTACTGAAGCACCTGTTACTCCCTACAAAATGTGGACGATAAATAATTTCGACGAACCGATGATTCCATTAATTGAACAGGATGAAATATTTGAACCCTTTAATCAAGCAAGACAGCAACTACCTAAAAAATACTGGCAGATTGGATACCTTGATGTGATACGTTACGATACAATTGTTGAGAAAAGGAGTATGACCGGGAAAAATATTCTACCCTATTATGTTGATAAGGAGTTTGCCATAGACATTGATACGCTGGGGGATTTTGCAGTAGCTGAATTATATATGGAAAATAATGAGTGTATCAAGTTTGCATAAGCAGATTCTTCAGAAAAATATACTGGTTATAGGCGCTGGTTCAATTGGTGTCAGACATATGACTAACCTGGTTTCTTTGGGATTCAAAAATGTTTTTGTTTTCAGACATAAAAGAAGTGATAATCTGGTTATTAACGGACAGAAAATTGTTGTTGTTGCAAACTGGAAGGAAGTTGGCAAATTAGCTATTTATGCCACTATTATTTGCAGTCCTACTTCTATGCATATGACACAGGCTATCCGGTGTTTACAAGTAGGTTCACATCTGTTAATTGAAAAGCCATTGTCTGATAGCAAAGCAGGTATTGAACGACTCAGAAAAGAAATAGGCAGGAATAGAAAACTGGTAGTGGTGGCGTATATGTTACGGTACCATCCACTGTTAAGAAAGGTAAAGCAGATTGTTGAGAATAAAACTTATGGTAACCTGATTTCGTTTTCAAGCAAATGGGGGGAATTTCTCCCCGACTGGCATCCATGGGAAGATTACAGGAAATCCTATGCTGCGCGGAAGGAATTGGGAGGAGGAGTAGCATTAACGCTTTCGCATGATATTGATATTGTAAACTGGATAACGGGATCCAAAGTATGCCAGACAAAAAATGTCAAAAATTTCAGAAGCAAGCTGAAAATAGATGTAGAAAGTGGTTGTGATATTATCTACCAATATGCGAATGGCGGTACGGGGCATTCGCATCTGGACTATTATTCCAAACATCATGAACGATATATTGAATTTATATTTGATGATGCAAACATCCGTTTTGATTATCTGCTGGCATCATTAACAATAATAACTGGGAGGAAGGAGAAAGTGCTGAAAGCTGATAAGTTTGAACGGAATGAACTTTTTATTGATGAACTGGTAGCGTTCTTTAAGAAAACCACAGATTTTAACATAAAAGATTCCATTCAGGCAGTTGATGAATCTGAAGTGATTTTAAATATTTGCAAAAAGGAAAACTGGAAAAATGGTTGAAGATAAGGTTGTGTTTATAACGGGTGCTTTTGGATTGATCGGATTTTCGATCTCAAAAAACTTCCTGAATAACAGAGCTAAAGTTGTTTTGGCTGATATTCAGAAAGATAGGGTCAAGGCTATTGCAATGGAACTGGAAAAAGAGGGTTTTAATAGCACTGATTTTCTTGTAGTGGATATTGATATTACTGATGAACAAAGTATTAAAAACTCATTGGAGAAAACCATCGATAAGTTTGGTAAAGTTGATGTTTTGATTAATAATGCCGCAATAGACGCGAAATTTGATAAAACAGGAAAATCGAGTATTAATGAGAGTTCATTTGAAAACTACCCTATTCATTTACTGAAAAAATCTATTGAAGTTAATACGATAGGTACCGTATTGACAACGCAGGTATTCTGCAGGCAGATGCTTCGTCAGGGTTTTGGAAATATTATTAATGTTGCATCTACCTATGCACTTGTTTCACCCAATCAAAACCTTTATGATTTTGGTGATGAATCAGGTATTTTATTCAAGCCGGTAGATTATATTGTCTCTAAATCTTTCATTCCGAATTTCACCAGGTATGTAGCAACTTTTTATGCTAAGAAAAATATCCGATGTAATGCGGTAGCGCCACATGGGGTATTTAATAATCATGATGAAAAATTTTTAATAAATTTTGCAAAACTTTCTCCTATAGGAAGAATGTGCGAAGTGAATGAACTAAATGGAGTTTTCAAATTTCTGGCCTCTGATGAATCAAAGTATATGACTGGTTCAACAGTGATCATAGATGGGGGGTGGACTGCCTGGTAGTTAATCATTTTTAAAATATTTACTATGAATAAGTTATTTAAGGGTAAAATCCGGAATGGCCATTTTGGAAATTTTTCTGATGAGGTTTATGAAGTTTTAGTCGATGATAAATATGGGTATGCGTTACTTGATCATTTCCCCCAAATTGATTATGAATCAAGTTCCTATCGGGAATTAGTAAATAATGGGTCATTGGCTGAAGATTATTTTCAGCTACATGATTCTGAACAAGCAGGCTATTTCAGCTTTATTTCAAAGCATATAAACAGGGGTACCGTTGTTGCTGATTGCGGTTGCGGTGGCGGATCGTTATTGGATTTAGTTAAAGGAATGGTTTCTAAAACTATTGGTATAGAGCCTTACCTTGGTTATCACGCATCACTTAAGGAACGAGGGCATGAGGTATTCCAATCTGTTGAAAAAGCAGTTGCCTCTGACGTAATAAAACCAGATATTGCATTATCTATTCAGGTTATTGAGCATACGTATAACCCATTAGAATATCTAAAAAATATTTTTACATTACTAAATGATAGTGGAAAATTAATACTGTTTACACCTAATTTGAATGATGTTATGCTGAAACTTCATTTTGATATATATGCGCCATTTTTCTTTCGAACGGTGCATAACTATTACTTTACTGCTGAATCGTTAGTTAAATTAGGAATTGAAGCTGGATTTAAAAACCATGAGATATTATATTATCACGATTTTGGTTTGGATAATGCTATGCATTGGCTGCGTGACAATGCTCCAAAAAAAAAATTGCAAATTGGTGGAATAGATAAAAGTGCTAATAAATTTTGGAAAGGCTATCTAGAATCAACTGGTCAATCTTATAACGTAGGAGTTTTGCTATCTAAATAGAGTTTAGAATATTTTGATAAAAGTTGGCTATATAAAACATTTTTAATAACCACTATAAAATAAATATTCAAAAAATTGAAGAAGGCTATAATAATAGGAATATCTGGTCAGGACGGAGCATTTTTGGCAAAGCACCTCATAAATAATGGCTATAGTGTAATAGGAACATCAAGAGATGTTGCAAATGGTGGTTTTTGTTCATTAAAAAAAATGAATTTGTTTCACCAAATTCCAATAGTGTCACTATCACTAATGGATTTCAAAGAAATTATTCAATTATTGAATGATGCAGAACCCGATGAAATATACAATCTTTCGGGTCAAACCTCAGTTGGACTTTCATTTGCACAACCTATCATAACGATGGAAAGTGTTGCCATTGCTACAGTAAATTTATTAGAGGCAATCCGATTTGTAAATCCAGGCATAAAATTCTATAATGCATGTTCAACAGAATGCTTTGGGAATTGTTTGATACCGGCAACCGAAGAAACCGGCTTTCAGCCGAACTCACCCTATGCAATAGCCAAATCATCTGCTTTTTGGTTTGTTAAACATTACAGGGAATCTTATGGCATGTTTGCAGTATCCGGAATTTTATCCAATCACGAATCTGAATTTCGAAATGAGAGGTTTGTTACAAAAAAAATATTGCATACGGTAGCCCGGATATATTTAGGTGAAAAAATCAGTCTTGAAGTAGGTAATACAGAGATCATAAGAGATTGGGGATTAGCGGAAGAATATTGTATAGCTATGAATCTAATGTTGAATACAGATACACCAGAGGATTTTATTATTGCTACCGGCAGATCTATTTCTTTGTTGGAATTTATTGAGTATTCCTTTAAACACCTGGGGCTTGATTACAAGAAATATACTATTATAAATAAATCGCTGTTCCGCCCTGGTGATGCTAAGCAGGTACTATTAAATCCTGAAAAGGCTTCCAGTATATTGAATTGGAAAGCTCATAGTAATGTGTATAATTTAGTAGAAATTTTATTGAAAAGGGAATTAAATAATTTTAGCAATTAATTTCTATAAGAACGAAAGTATTCAGTTAATCTAGCTTTGATGTATTTATCAAGATCCCTGGTCGTTTTTTCATTTGCTCTATTGAAATGGTAATAGTATCCTGCCAGACAAAATTTCATGCTTTTGCCCTGGCGGAACAACTGGAGAATAAGGGGTTTCTGACTAAGTTCTTCACAGCCTATGCCTATCAAAAAGACAATTGGCTTCGTAGGTTTGTTAAAAGAGTCGACAGGGAAAATATTAGCCGGGATAAAATAAAAACCAATTTACTTTCAGCATTCAGAGTGAAATTTAATAAAGATGATTATAGTAACATGGAGTTTTTTGACAAATGGGTGGCAGGTAATTTGCATAATTATCCGGAAGCAAAAGTGTTTATTGGCTGGAGCGCAATGTCGCTGAATAGTATTTTAGTAGCAAGGGGGTTGGGCCTGAAAACCATTGTAGAGAGAGGGTCATCACATATTCAATACCAGGATAGGATACTACAGGAAGAGTACAGAAAGTTTGGTATGGAATTCTCTATAGATAAGCGTGTGATCGAAAAAGAATTGAAGGAGTATGAAGCAGTTGATTATATATCTATACCCTCTCAATTTGTAAAGCAGACTTTTTTAGAAATGGGTGTTCCTGAAACAAAATTGATCATTAACAACTATGGTGTCAGCAATTACTTTAAACCGGTTCAGTTCGGAAAAGCAAATAATAAATTTGTGATTTTATATTTAGGAATGGTTTCAATTAGAAAAGGGTTGATTTATTTATTTGAAGCGCTATCCCAATTGAAAATTGGTGAAGAAGATTTTGAAGTTTGGTTTATCGGGGGTGTAGCTGCTGAGATGAATCCTGTTATCAAAAAATACAGCAAATCTAACTGGCATTGGAAAGGCCATTTGCCACATTATGAATTGGCTAAGTGGATCAGTCAGTGTGACGTTGCGGTGCATCCTTCCATTGAAGAAGGGTTAAGTATGGTGATTCCCCAAATAATGGCTTGCGGTGTGCCTGTAATAGCCACCACAAATACAGGAGGGGAGGATATAATTGAAGATGGAATAAATGGATTTATTGTTCCGATACGTTCCCCTCATGCCATAGCAAATAAGATTTCTCAACTTTATAATGACAGGTCTTTATTGCAGTCAATGAAATTAAATACTGTAAATATTGCCAATAAATCATTGCATTGGGATAATTACGGTACCCGGTATGAAAAATTTATAAAACAACTTATGTGAAATGGATACAAATTTAATTGTTAGGTTATTTGGATGGAAAGCTACTTTAATTAATGGTGATACGCTAGTTATGGATAGATGGAAATGGCTATCCAAAAAACTGCCAGTCAGGAAAACAAAAAGCGAGGGTTATAATTTATTAGACGTAGGATGTGGTAGTGGGGCTTTTACTATTGGAGGTGCTTCAAAGGGGTATAAATCTCTTGGTTTAAGCTGGGATAAAAATAATCAATTAAAGGCACAGAAAAGAGCAAATATCTGCCAAAAGGATGCCAGTTTCGAGGTTTGGGATGTGAGGCAATTGGATAAAAAAAAAGAATTAATAAATAGATTTGAATATATTATCTGTACTGAAAACATTGAACATATTATTGATGATGTAAAACTAATGAGTGATATGCATAATTGTTTAGTGGAAGGGGGGGTATTATTATTAACTACTCCTAATAAGAATTTAGTGCCAATGTGGGGTGACGATTATGCGTATACTGAGAATCCAATAGAAGATGGTGGTCATGTTAGATTAGGATATGATGAACAGGATTGTATTAGTATTTGTAAAAAAACGGGATTTGAACTTATTTCAATTGAATATTGCAGTGGCTTTTTTAGCCAGAAAATTACTGGATTATTTCGGTTCCTTGGAAAAATGGATTACCTTTTTGCATGGTCTGTAATCTTACCGATCAGAGTGTTGCCAATTCTATTTGATAAAATAATACCATATACCGGGTATTCTATTTGCATAGTTGCCCAAAAAATAAATACAAGTAAGGAATAATATTAAAATTAAACGTAAGTAATTGCGCTGTTAATTAAATCTATGAAAGTACTAATTCTTGCAGGTGGATTCGGGACACGTCTTAGTGAAGAAACGGATATACGTCCAAAGCCTATGGCTGAGATAGGGGGGAAACCTATTTTATGGCATATTATGAAAATTTATTCTAGTCATGGTTTTAATGAGTTTGTAATCTTGCTTGGATATAAGGGTTATTATATCAAGGAATATTTTGCCAACTATTTCTTACATCAAAGTGATGTAACTTTTGAATTAAGTTCTAATCAAATGACTGTTCATAATAATTCATCAGAACCATGGAAAGTAACCTTATTGGAAACAGGCTTGCATACTATGACCGGGGGAAGAATTAAAAGAGCAAAAGAATATATTAAGAATGAAACTTTTCTTCTTACGTACGGCGATGGTGTCGCTGATATCAATATAAAAGAACTCGTTAATTTTCATCAAAAACATGGGAAGGCTGTAACTGTAACAGCCGTTCAACCTGAGGGAAAATTTGGTGCGTTAGAAATTGATGAAAACAATAATGTTCATTCTTTTATGGAAAAACCAAGAGGGGATGGTAGCTGGATTAACGGGGGGTTTTTCATTTGTGAGCCTAAGGTAATAGACTATATAGACAATGATTCAACAATTTTTGAGAGAGAACCAATGGAAAAGTTATCCGCCGAAGGAGAAGTTTATACTTTTAAACACACAGGATTCTGGAAATGCATGGATACTTTAAGAGATAAAATTCAATTGAATGAACTATGGGATGAAAACAATGCCAAATGGAAAATATGGAATTAGTAGTAAATCAAATAACAAATTAGATGTTCAACAACTGTTTTAAAAATAAAAAAGTTATAGTAACCGGTAACACTGGTTTCAAGGGTTCTTGGTTAACTGTTTGGCTACACCAGTTGGGCGCGAATGTAGTTGGAATTTCAAAGGATATTCCCAGCTCACCTTCATTGTTTGAGGAATTGCAGTTAAGTAAAAAAAATGAACATCATTTTGCGAATATCTGTGATGGACAAAGGATGAAGGAAATTTTCCAGGCTGCTGAACCTGATTTTGTTTTTCACCTGGCAGCGCAACCTATTGTTTCAGTTTCATATGAAGAACCTGTGGATACATTTCAAACTAATGTAATGGGAACTGCTAATATTTTGGAAGCACTGCGATTTCTAAAGAATCCCTGCAAGGCAGTGATGATTACCAGCGACAAATGTTACAATAATGTTGAGTGGGTATGGGGTTACAGGGAGCATGATGCATTGGGTGGAAAAGACCCGTATAGTGCCTCAAAAGGCGCTGCAGAATTGGTTATCAAAACCTATTTCCATTCTTATTTTAATAAGTCGGATTCAAATATAAAACTGGTTGCCGTTCGTGCGGGAAATGTAATTGGGGGAGGAGATTGGGCTTTGAACAGAATTGTACCTGATTGTGTAAGAGCCTGGTCACAAGGCGAAGCAGTTAAAATTCGTAACCCGCATTCTACCCGTCCATGGCAGCATGTACTGGAGCCTCTGAGTGGGTACCTGCGTACTGCACAGGTAATGGCTGAAGGTGAAATTGTTATTCATGGTGAGCCGTTCAATTTTGGCCCCAATGCCGATCAAAACCATACTGTATTGGAATTACTGCAGCATATTAGTAATGATTACCAGTCTGCTGGATTAAATGAACAGTTTGCCATTGAAAACAACAATCTTTTTCATGAAGCCGGTTTGTTAAAACTGAATTGCGATAAAGCTTTGTTTTACCTGCAGTGGAAACCGGTGTTAGAGTTTGAACAAACGGCCAGTTTTACCGGTGCCTGGTACAATAATTACTATAATAGCAAAGAAACAGACTTATATGCATATACAGTTGACCAGATTAGCCAATATACTGCACTTGCAAAACAAAAATCGATTGCATGGGCCATATAGAAGGGGTACAGCTTACACCACAAAAAATAATTGAACTTCCAGCCGGAAATGTATTACATGTTTTGAAGAATCATGAAGCTTCTTTCAATGGTTTCGGCGAAGCCTATTTTTCTACGGTAAACTATAATTCTCCCAAGGGTTGGAAAAGACATCGAAAAATGACTTTGAACGTGGTGGTACCAGTAGGAACCATAAAGTTTGTTTTGTTTGACAACAGGGTTGAAAGCAAAACATACCAGCAATTACAGGAAGTAGTGTTGTCAAAAGATAACTACCAGCGTTTAACGGTTCCATCAGGAGTGTGGATGGCTTTTAAAGGAATGACTGAAGGACTAAATATGTTGCTAAATATTGCTGATATTCTACATGACCCTGAAGAAACTGATAACCTGCCCTTAGAAAATAATATCATTCCTTACACAGGGTTTACAAAATGAAAAAAATTTTAATAACTGGTGGTTTAGGTTTTGTTGGTGGGAGGCTTGTTAAGAAACTGGCAGGCAAGTTTGATGTAACGGTGTCTACTAGGAAAAATATTGAAGATGGAATATTAGAACTGAATGGTAGGGTTATGAATGTATTACATAACCAATTATTTTCAATAGACTGCTTTCCTGAGAATATTGATACGGTTATTCACCTTGCTGCTCTTAATGAGTGGGACTGTATAAAGCATCCCTCAGAAGCCATTAAAGTGAATATTGATGAGACAAGGATTATTCTGGAAAATGCGATAAATACGGGGGTAAAAAATTTCATTTATTTTTCTACTGCACATATTTATGGGAGTCCATTACAGGGGATTATTACTGAAGAAACCATGCCATTTCCTGTTCACCCCTATGCTATCACCCACAAAGCTGCCGAAGATTATGTTGTGGCCGCCGCACTCAAAAAAAAAATTAACAGTATAGTTATCCGTTTGTCTAATTCGTTTGGGGCACCTCAACTGCCATCTGTAAACAGGTGGACACTTTTGGCAAATGATTTATGCCGGCAGGCTATTGAAAAGGAAAGTTTGAC
This sequence comes from Chitinophagaceae bacterium, assembly GCA_023229465.1. Taxonomy (GTDB): domain Bacteria; phylum Bacteroidota; class Bacteroidia; order Chitinophagales; family Chitinophagaceae; genus Sediminibacterium. The sequence continues at coordinate 102,080 of JALNZE010000008.1, read as the reverse complement.
TTTATTATCGAACGGCTGCCAGTACCGTGATTTTATTTGCTTATCTGATGTGGAGGAGGTTATTGATATGATGGTATGTAGGGCCGCAGATTTTAATAGAATCATATACAATCTTGGTGCAGGCGTATCTATGCGTGTTATAGATATGGCCAATGTAATTGCAGCAATGAACACTTTATTATTTAATAAAAGTATACCGGTGTATTTACCGGCAGATGCTATTGCATCAGACGAGCCGACACTTTTATTTTCTATAGAACGTTTAGCATTAGAAGGGTGTGTAATCAAAAATGATGTACAGACCGAGATAAAAAAATTATTGCAGTTTTGCCATCAAAATTTTTCAAAACTTGACTGATTTATTAGTTATTTCACATGCCTGCTTTATGGCGATTAATAGAAATATTTATCACCTTTTTATGCAGGATGGATGGAATGTTGAAATGGTTGTTCCTGTTAGTTTAAATTTTCCTGCTGGTAAAAAAAAAGCAGAAATTCCTGGGGAAGGAGATCCTATTATTCACTATCTTAATTTGAATGGTGATAACCCACGAACATATCTTTTTGAAGGGTTGAAAAATGTTCTTGAAGAACAGAAACCCAGGATTGTTTTGCTGGATAATGACCCCGTGAGCCGATTGGCTTTAGTTGTTGGTAAATGGTGCAGCCAAAATAATACGAAATTTTTTTGTACATCATGCGAAAATTTGCCTCTTGATGTATTTTCCGCAATTAAGCGGAGAGGCTGGAAAAATTTACCCGCGGCTATTGTGAAGCGGATTTTACTAAACAAAACAAAAAAAGTGGTTGATGGTGTGTTTACCATCAACAGTAGTGGCAAACAAATTTTTATTAACGAAGGGTATAAAAACGTAGAACAGATTCCGCTGGGATTTGATCCTGATTATTTTTATCCAGATACGAGTACAAGGGCATCGTTGCGTACAAAACTGGGTTTAACTAAAACAGTAATTGCCTATTTTGGAAGATTGACAAAAGAGAAGGGCGTACATATATTAATTAAAGCCTTGCAGGAATTGAAGGAACTGGAATGGTTGATGATGATGGATGACTTTGATGAATATGCCTCTGATTATAATAAAGAAATCATCAGGTTAATTAATGACGCAGATATTATGGACAGGGTGGTCTTTATCAACCCGAGCCATTATGAAATTGCAGGATATATGAATGCAGCCGATATTGTAGTGGTACCTTCCATTACTGTGCCCCATTGGAAAGAGCAATATGGAAGAGTAGCTGCAGAAGCCATGGCTTGTGGTAAAACGGTAATTGCATCGGATAGTGGTGCTTTGCCTGAATTATTGAATAAACACGGTTGGCTATTCCCTGAGGGGGATGTGCAGTCTCTAAAAAAACTGCTGAAAGATTTGCTGTCAATCAATTATAGTGTTAATGAGAATAGTAGGCATAATATTTCGGCTTATGCAAAAAATGAGCTGAGTATGGTTCGGCAAAAGATTGTTATGCAGGCATCTTTCAAAAAAATAGTAGGCCACGATTGGGAGTAATTAAATAAAGAGGAAGATTGAAATGTTTGAGAACAATTTTAGTTGTACAGCCGGAAGGTACTTGTAAAGTTTCTTGCTGGAATGGGTAGAAACCAGTCATTTCAATGTAGCTGACATTTTTTAACAACTATCCCGAAAATTATCAACAATAAAATTTTGAATAACCTAAATGCTTAGAAACTCGATATCTCTCGAACAATGTCTTAAAGATTGGGAAGATTTACCCAGATTGATAAATATAAAGGAAAGGAGCAAGAAAAATAAAAAGTCTGATAGTGGGTATCAGCTTATTGATATTCTTATGGACGTAGCTGGGTTATCTGAAAATTTTAGATCAAGTATCGGTATCATGCATGGAACATTTATTGGAATGGGAGATAAATGGTGGAGGAGTAGCGAAGCAGCTTTTCCCTATCTAACAAATATATTTGTGCATAATACTGGGGATAAAGAGCGATTATCATCTCTGTTTCAAACAAAAAAACGTTTTCTGTTAGTCTCACACCCGTTTCACTATATCATTCATAATTATAAGGACTTTATAGTGGAGGAACGAAAAGGAAGCGTATTTTTCCTTCCTCATGGCCTTAATAAAATGAAACCAAGTATCAGTTTTGCAAGTGTTGTGTTAAAACTTAACTCACTACCTGAAAATTATTGGCCAATTGATATTTGTTTACACCCAAATGAAATCACTGAGGAAAATATTCATTTTTTTAAGCAAAACGGATTTGGTGTAGTATCTGCAGGTGCCAGGCATGATGCTCAATTCTTACATCGGTTTTACTGGATATGCCGCAGGCGCCAATATTGCTTAAGTGCAGAGTTTGGGACTAGTGTTTTGTTCGCTACATTATCGGGGATGAATATCAAATTTCTAAATGAACTTTGTTGTATAAGATGGTGGCCCGCTGCAAGTATGGGTTGGCAAATAACACCGGAAATCCATTATCGCCAGCTTATCAAACTATTTTTTAAAGTTGATAATGATGACTATCAATTTCGAAATGAAGTTTTTAGCCTTACAGGTGGAAACCACTTTCTTGATAGGGAGCAACTGAAAGCATTCTTTCTAATGGCGAATGAAAAATATTATAGGTGGCGTGATATGAAGGATCGAATCAACTTCCCTCCCTTTTTTTATTCAATATTTGATCCGCTTATTAAACATGTTAAAGGCAGGATTTTTGCTTTGCTTTCCGGTCTCATTCATACGAAAGGAGCTGTTCATCCAATTCAGACTAATATATTGTTCGAATTGGTTAAATATGAAGAATCTTTCAGCAAGTAGTACATTGTATTATAAACCTTTTATTGATCAGTGTTATGATCTACTTTGTTATGGGTTCGGTATTCGGTTATATAGCTGTGATTCATTTATTTGTACTGTAAGTACTCCTAATTGGTGATGATTATATAGCGACTATTTCAAATCGATTCCTGGGTATTCAAGAGGAAACCCCTGGCTTTGCTGAAGTTTCGATGAGTTGTTTGTATTTTATTGGACCGTTATGCATCAGAATTTAGAATTGTTTTCTAAATTCATTAATAGGATAAAATTATGAATAGAGTTTTAATTACCGGGGGGGCAGGATTCATTGGTTCGTATACTTGTGATATTCTAATAGCTAATGGATATCAGGTTACGATTCTGGATTCTCTGAATTCCAAAACACACAATAATGAATGGCCTGACTATATAAATGAAAAAGCAACTAAAGTAAAAGGAGATGTGTTGGATAGAGATTTGATGGCCAATATATTAACGGCTGTTGACTACGTGATACATTTAGCCGCAGAAATGGATTTGAATCCGGACTTCCAAAAATTCATGGATGTAAATGTTGGGGGTACAGCTTTGATTTACGAGCTCATTCTTAAAAATAATCTTCCAATTAAGAAGGTGATTGTTGCCTCAACCCAATTTGTATATGGTGAAGGCAAATGGCGATGTGAAAAGCATGGAAAATTTGAAGCAAGCTTACGAACATTGGATCAGATGAAGCAGGCTAAATGGGATATTCACTGTCCGATTTGTGGTTTGCATGCCAGTTATATAAAAAATAAGGAAACGCATCAGAACCCATCTAATCATTATGCACTCTCCAAGTATTTCCAGGAACAATTGGCTATAAATCTCGGAAAATTATATTCAATACCTTCTGTTGCTTTAAGGTATTCGATAGTACATGGGCCAAGGCAGTCATTAAAGAATGCTTATTCCGGTGCACTAAGGACATTTGCACTTAATTTATTAGTTGGTAACGAATTAGCGACTTTTGAGGATAACCGTACAATGAGAGATTTTATATCGGTATTTGATGTTGCAGAAGCTAACTTGTTAGTATTGGAGAAAGATGAAGCCAATTATCAGGTTTTTAATGTGGCAGGAGATAAGGAGTTTAGTGCTTATGAACTTGCTGCCTGTCTCGCAGATAAAATGAAAGTGCCTTTTAAGTTCTCACAGAAAATTGAATTCAGACCTGGAGATATACGATTTGCTGTGTCTGATTCTGCAAAACTCAAAAAACTTGGGTGGCTTCCCAGGCATTCTGAGGAAAACACTCTGGAATTATATGTAAACTGGTTAAAGGAGCAGAAAATTGATTTTGAAAAATTTAAGGAAACGCAAGTGAAAATAAGAGAACTGGGCATTGTAAAATCTTTGAATTAGCAGCATGATTATAAGTAAAACACCATTTAGGATAAGTTTTGTTGGCGGTGGCTCTGATTTGAGTGATTTTTATAGAGAAGAGCCCGGTTCGGTTCTTTGTACAAGCATTGATAAGTACATATATCTTTCAATTCACAAATATTTCCATACCGGGAAGCAGCTTCTGAAATATTCCCGAACAGAAGAAGTGAGTAGTTATGATGAAATTAAACATGACATTATCAGGGAAGTATTTAGGTATTTTAAAATTGGCAATTCTGATTTTAATTCAACAGCAGACATCCCGGCAGGCACTGGTATGGGATCATCATCAGCATTTACATGTGGACTTATTATTTTATGCGCAGAACTACAGGGGTTAAGATTTACAAAAGCTGAAATCGCAAGATTAGCCTGTTATTTTGAAATTGAACTTCTAAATGAACCAATTGGTAAGCAAGATCAATACGGTTGTGCCATGGGTGGTTTAAATTTGATTACATTTCAACCAGATGAAAAAGTTGAAATTAAGCATCTCTCCATGGCTAATGATAAATTGAACTGCTTGGAAAACAATCTTTTTTTGTATTATACTTCCACTACCAGAAAAGCAAGTTCGATATTGACAGAACAGAAAAAAAGCACTGCAACAAGGAAGGATATCAAAAGCAATTTAAGTATGATGGCAAAAATGGCAACAGATCTTTATAAAGAGTTTCTTAATGGAAATGTTGAAATATTGGGTGAATACCTCCATGAAGCATGGAAGCGAAAAAAGGAATTGTCAAAAAATATTACAAATCCGGCGATTGATTCTTTATATGATTCTGGATTGGTTAACGGAGCAACTGGCGGAAAGTTATTAGGAGCCGGTGGAGGTGGATTTATGTTATTTTACGTACCAGAGAATAATCATGAACGTTTTTTAAGGGACATGAGTAAATTCAGAAAATTTGATTTCAGATTTGATTACGAGGGCACATCAATTGTTTTTAACGATCAAAATTTTTAATAATGAGTTTAATAAATGATTATATCAGTCAGCTTAAAGATACAGTAAGCTCTCTTGATCATAAAGAAATTGAAAACCTTGCTGCTGCTTTTATTAAAGCACGTGATGAAAATAAGCAGATTATAGTTTTTGGAAATGGCGGAAGCGGATCAACTGCTTCACATATGGTATGTGACATTCTGAAAGGATGCTCGTATGGTAAAGAGAAGCGTTTCAGAATCATATGCCTTAATGACAATATTCCAACTTTGTTGGCCTATTCTAATGATGTGTCTTATAATGAAGTCTTTTTGGAACAATTGAAAAATTATCTGCAATCAGGTGATGTAGTTCTTGGTATTTCAGGTAGTGGTAATTCAAAAAATATAATTAATGCCATTGAATATGCTAATCAGCAGGGCAATGTTACCATTGGTTTTACTGGTTTTCAGGGTGGAAAGTTGAAACAGATTTCAACCTATTCTGTAAATGCAAGGGTAGACGATATGCAGATTTCAGAAGATATTCATCTAATAGTTCTTCACATACTTTACAAGTTATTAAATTAACATGACAGAAGAATTAGTGACCAGGGAGTGTATAATACTGGCAGGCGGATTCGGTACCAGGTTACGGACTGAAGTTTCCGATCGGCCAAAGTGCCTTGCTGCAATGGATGAAATGGGTACCCCTTTTCTGAAGATTTTGATCCAATACCTGATTGGGCATGGGTTCACGAGGCTCTTGTTGTCAATGGGCTATATGCATGAAATGATTATTGATTTCATCAGCGATGAAAAATTTCCTGCGGTATTTGAATTTATTATCGAAACTGAACCACTTGGCACAGGTGGGGCAATCAAAAAGGCAGTTCAAAAGTCGTTGGCTGAAAATGTACTGATTGTTAATGCCGATACTTATTTTGATGTGGATATTGACCAGTTATTTGTAGCTCACCTGGAAAAGCACCCATTGGGTACAATTGCCCTGAAATACATGGAAAATTTCGACAGGTATGGTTCCCTCGAAATGAATGATCAGAAAGTAATAACTTCTTTTAATGAGAAGAAATTTACAGAAAAAGGTTTGATAAACGGCGGGGTGATCCTGATTAATACAAAAGCCTTAGGTTCTTATGATTTACCGGATAAATTTTCTTTTGAAACAGATTTTCTGAAATACAGGGTTACTGAAAATCAGGTTCGGGGATTTGTGTCAGAGGGTTATTTTATTGACATTGGTATTCCTGAAGATTTTAAACGTGCCAAGGCTGAGTTAGCTGAATTTTACAGGCGGTAATATGTAATCAGCATAAACTAAATGGCAGGGTTTTCAATAGGCATGCCTGTTTCTAAAATCTGAATTAACAAGGCAAAAAAATATTGAATTGAAAAAAAAGCTACTTGTTATTGATGCAACCGGAGCAAATACTTATGGGGCAAAATATAATATCGTATCTATTGTAAAATATTACGGGATCCACCATACTGATAATACCCGGCTTCTGGTGTATACGAGTAGTGATTTTTTGCAGGATGCAAGTTCAGGGCATATAAGAATTTCTAATTTAAGCTTTTGTCAGAATATTTATCTGCGGATAATCTGGTCAAATTTGTTATTGCCTTTGTCAGCCTTTTTTAAAGGTGCAAGTATTATTTATTCCCCCTTTGATATTGGCCCTTTTTTTTCTATTGGCACAAAAATAATACTGGGGATAAAAAACCCAAATGTATTACTCCCCAAACACCTTGTAACACTGCGATACCCTGTTTTTCATAGGTTCATTTCATATTTGTCCTCATTTTCTGCTGATTGTTATCTGTATCCATCCAGGTTTGCTTTGATGGCTGTCGGGAACCATTTTCCAAATAATGACAAAAAAGGACATTTTATTCATCATGGGATAGATCTTTCTGATTGGCAACCAGATCTGACGGGTAAAAAAGTGACAATATCATCCAGGTATATTTTCTTTTGCTCGGTTCTGTATAAGTTTAAAAATATTGAAGTGTTATTTCATAGTCTGAAAGAAATCAACCTTCGGCTGAGTGATGATAAATTTCATCTCATCGTTTGCGGGAAATTTGTAAGTACAGAGTATGAGGATACAATAAAGCAGTTGATTATAAGCCTTGGTATCGAAGCACATGTGACAATGGTTCAAAATCTCGACCGGGCTTCCATTGTGCAATATTACAGGAATGCCGAACTGATTGTTGTACCCACATTATTCGAAACATTTGGGCATATGTATCTCGAATCTATTCAATCGGGAAGACCGGTTATTGCAGCCGATATACCTGTAGCACATGAAGTTTTGCAAAACTCGGCACTTTATTTTCCGGCAACTGATTATTCAGCACTTGCAGACTTAATTGTTAATCAGGCATATTTGATCAATCATAAAGAAAGGTCAGAAAAGGGATTCGAGATTCTAAAATCGTTTACTGTTGAAGAGGAGTGTAAAAAAACACTTACCCTCCTTTTTTCACAGGCTGATTAACAAAAGCATATTCATATTTCGTTCAACTATGCCCCTGATTAATAGAGAAATTTCCATACTGTTTGTTGGAATGGTTAGTGTTTATAATGGGAACAGTACTTCCAATCATCGATATAAAGCATTGACAGACATAGGATATAGAGTAGATTTTCTTGACACTACCGGAGATTCGAACAGGTATTTCAGTAATCTGTTTTATCGTATCTGTAACAAACTGTTCAATTTAGGAATACCAGTTTTATTGCCTGACATTGAAAGAAACAATGTACGGCTTATTGAAAAGATTAGCGGCAATCCGTATGATCTGATCTGGATTGAAAAAAATATTTTGTTGAACAGTGAAACATTCGACCGTATACGACTTATTCGGCCCAAAATAAAGATCATAGGATTCTCTCCGGATGATATGAATGCAAGGCATAATCAGTCCGCAAATTTTCTTAAGTCACTTTCTAAATATGATTGTTTCATTACTACGAAATCCTATAATGTTCAGGAGTTGCTTGCATTGGGATCCCCCAAAGCCTTTTTTGTAAATAATGGGTATGATCCAGATACTTTTCACCCCATAGAAAATTTCCAACCTAAGCCTGATTGGAACGGCAATGATATTTGTTTCATTGGAACGTATGAGTATGACAGGGCCATGTATTTATACTTTTTGGCAGAGAAAGGGTTGATAGTGAATGTATTTGGGAACGACTGGAAAAAATTTCCCAAAGCGCATAAAAACCTGGTTTTACATTTTCACCCTTTATATGGTGAGGACTTTGCCATGGCCTGCTCATATTTCAGAATCAATCTGTGTTTCCTGAGAAAGATGAATAGGGATTTACAGACTACCAGAAGTATTGAAATACCTGGTAGTGGAGGATTTATGTTGGCTGAACGGAGTGTTGAACATGAAATGCTTTTCAGTGAGGGGTATGAAGCCAGCTACTTTTCTTCCGAAGAAGAGCTTTTCAATAAATGTGTGTATTACCTGAAACATGAAGAAGAAAGGGTTTTAATTGCTTATCGGGGGTTGAAAAAATGTAAGAATTCAGGATATTCCAATGCCCACAGGATTAAAAGGGCATTGGATGAGATTTTACCCGAAATGGATCTTGTACATTAGTTGAACGGTCAATTTAAATTCAAAGCATGAAAATTTCATGGAGTTTTTTAAAACCACTTGTTTTATATTATTCAGTTTTTACACTGTTATATCTTTTGAGATATTCACTTCCTCAAACTGTCGTTCTATGTCTTTTGGCTTTAATCGGGGCTTTCTATTTATTCAGAATTTTTAAAAAAATACCGACTGTTTCTCAAAAGATTCTTTCGTTTGGGGGGATATTTTGTTTCACTTCAGTCATTTTTCACCTGGTTTCTTTTACTTTTTTTTTATTTTTTGGTAATTCATTCGATGTATGGCCACATAAGATCGAAGTCGATAATGCCTTTGAATATATTTTTGAGGCTGAATTTTATTTTATAACCTGTGCCACATTGATGATATCCGGTTGGTTACTTTTTAGTGGACATTTGTCTGCAAATTTTGCTCTTTTGGATCTCAGGATGGTTAAAAAGTCTGTTTATAAAATCGTACTGTTTTTTTTGGGGTTCATGAATTTTGTTTTCCCCCTTTTTTTTGCAAATTACTATAGCACAGTCGGATTGATTGGTCCCATCATTAATTATTCATATGTTATTATCGTTTGTTTATTTCTTTTTGCCAGTAATTCAAAAAATACTTTTCTAAATAATATATTCTACCCGATTCTATTGTGCCTTCCATTGATTACTACGAGTATCAAATCTGGAATGAAAGAAGTGATCATGTTCGGATTAATCCCCTTGTTTATCGGGATATGGCTTTTGTTAAAAACGAAAATACAAAAACTTATTTTCGGGTTCCTGTTGTTTATTTTCTTTTCATTTGTCTCATTATATGTAACAGCAACCAGGATGATCGACCGTGAAACGAAATCGAATGTCAATATTACAGAAATTCAGCAGAATCTGTCTGCTTTGGTTTCTGAGCCCGACATCATTTTGGATATTGTCTCGAAAGTATTGTCCAGGAAGAATATGATGGATATGAATGCCAGAGCATTTTATTTCATTGATCAGGGCCTGGTTTACCAAGAGTATGGTTTTATATATGGTATTCCGGTTTTAATACCCAGGTTGTTCTGGAGGTCAAAGCCCAAAATCATTCCTGGAAATGAATTTGCCAGGTTAACCGCAAATGATAATGTACTTTATTCTGATACCCCCGGCTTCTTTACGGCGATATATCTTTCTTCAGGTTTTGCCATCGGATTGATATCTTCTTTTCTATTTGGTTGTTTTATTGCTGGTTTGCAGAATGCCGCAAAACTATATTATACCTCACTTGGTAAAGCATTATTCAGTTTAAATCTATGCTATATGGGGCTTCGGTTGGACGAATATTTTCCTGTTGAGGTTTTTCCAAAAATCATTTCAATTTTTCTTGTTTGTGGAATTATCGGGTTTTTATTAGAACATTTTTCAAATGCTATCATGGTTAGGAAACCCATTTAAGTTTTCAGTATTTTGATATTTATTTGAGGAAGGTCATTTTAATTCAATAATCCCTATAATTTTCCTTCATTGACCGCTGATGATTTTCTTTTGGTAGTATTTATATTAAACTTTATGCATAATTATTATTGTTCCAGTTATTAATCTGAACTGAGTGATTTTATCGCTTCATAACATTTTCTTTTACTGGCATTTCACTATTTATTCTTTGAGTATTCTTTTCTACCAACTGAACTTTTACTATTTTTATGGTTTATTTCCCGATATAATTACTTACTTGCGTTCTTTTGTAACTTATTGCATTTAATTCTTTTGGTGAATAGCTCTGATTTCCTGTTTGCATATATTATTTCACAATCGCTCGTATCAAAGGTCATCAATCCCTATTTTACAGAGTATCTGGTCTAAATTTTGCAACAGGGATATAAGTAATATCCTTTTAAGATAGAATACTGGGGGTTGTTTTATTGGTTGGTCAGGTGATATTAAAAGATTAACAAAGAATACAAATGAATGTTACCCAAATTGTACGAAAGTCTGATAGGCCAAACAGTGTTGACCGGATATTAGGACAGCTGAACCCCATTTTATCAACTAAAGTTAATCTTAGGGTTTTAACCTGTCCCAATTCTTCGGAAGGAATAAAAAACAAATTGGCAAATTTAAACTGGGCCAGGCATATCAAAGATGATGTAGTTCATTTAACGGGTGATATCAATTACTTGTCATTTGCAATATCATCCCCTTTGGTAACAACGGTTTTAGATCTCGGTATGCCTGGAAAGATGGCAAAATGGAAACATAAAATATTTCATAAGATATGGATCGATTACCCTGTTTCAAAATCGAAAGTTGTTATTACTATTTCAGATAAAATTCGTGACGAGATTCTTGAACGTAATTCAAAATATTCAAGTAAGGTTTGTACGATTTATGTTCCTGTTGGAAAAGAATTTGTTCCCTTTCAAAAGGTAATCCCTTCCAGCTCATTCCGTATTTTACACGTAGCTACTTCTGCTCATAACAAAAATACTTTCAGAATGGCTCAGGCACTGAATGGGCTGGATGTGCATTATCGGATAGTGGGTATCGTTCCGGACGAAACAAGAAACTATCTGGTTACTGAAAATATTCCATGGTCTCATGGGAGCCATCTCAGTGATCAGGAAATGCTGGATGAGTATGTTAAATCAGATCTGGTGGTTTTTCCTTCTTTATATGAAGGTTTTGGAATGCCCATTGTAGAAGCACAATCTGTAGGAAGAGTTGTTCTAACCAGTAAATTGGACCCCATGTTGGAAATAGCGGGAAAAGGCGCGATTTTTGTTGATCCTTTCAATATAACTGATATCCGGAATGGAATAATTGATTTTATGCAAAATTCATTAAAGCGGGATACTCTTATACAGGAAGGTTTTAAAAATATAGAAAGATTTAAACTTGAATCAATTGCTGCTCAATACCTCGGTTCCTATGAAAACGCCTTGTAAATGAAATTTAATACCTCCTTTTTATATTTGAACTATATTCATTTATCTATGCCACCATGTTTAAATAACGTAAGAGGGGTATATAATCAAATGAATTTATATATAATTGTTCAAACTATTTCAAATTGACAAATGGGAAATATTGAAAACCTTTTTTGTGATAAAGTTGTTTTAATTACGGGAGGAAGTGGGTCGTTTGGAAATGCCGTTTTACAGCGTTTTCTGAAAGATGATAAGGTGAAGCAGATCCGTATATTCAGCCGGGATGAAAAAAAGCAGGATGATATGCGTAAAAGATTGAACAACCCAAAAGTGAAGTTTTATATTGGCGATGTACGTGATCTTGATAGTGTTGAGGCTGCCGTTAAAGGAGTTGATTTCATTTTTCATGCTGCCGCATTAAAGCAAGTTCCTTCTTGTGAATTCTTTCCTTTGGAAGCAGTTAAAACGAATATTCTCGGTACAGATAATGTTTTATCTACTGCTGAAAAATATGGAGTGAAGAGGGTAGTTGTTCTGAGTACAGATAAGGCAGCCTATCCAATCAATGCAATGGGAATGTCTAAAGCGCTGATGGAAAAAGTGATGGTTGCAAAATCCAGAAACCTGGATGATACCAAAACAATTTTTTGTGGAACCAGATATGGGAATGTTATGGCATCGAGAGGTTCGGTTATTCCACTTTTTATTGAACAAATAAAAACAGGTAAGCCTGTGACAATAACTGATCCCAATATGACGAGGTTCATGATGACATTGGAAGATGCGGTTGACTTGGTATTATATGCCTTTGAACATGGTAAACAAGGGGACCTTTTCATTCAAAAATCACCTGCAGCCACTATTAAAACCCTGGCAGAAGCTATGCTCAATCTATATAAGGCAACTAATGAGATCAAAGTGATTGGCACACGACATGGAGAAAAATTATATGAAACACTCGTGAATCGGGAGGATATGGTAAAAGCACATGATATGGGAGGGTATTATCGTATTCCTGCTGACAATAGGGATTTAAATTATGACCAATACTTTTCTGAGGGCGAACCTGACGTTACTAACTTCGATGAATATCATTCTCATAATACCATCAGGCTGGATATCGAAGGCATGAAAAAACTTCTGTATAAACTGCCTGTGATAAGGAAAGAAATATTGGGAGAACCGGATGTGGTACAATACCCGGATTAGAATAAATTATTAGCTGCCTGTTATTGATAGAAAATTTATGAAAAAAATTGGAATTACAGGGCAAAGTGGCTTTATTGGTAAACATTTGTTCAATACGCTGGGCTTATTTCCCGGCAAATTCGAAACAATTGGTTTCAATAATTTTTTTTTTGAAAAGGAAGATATACTTGATGCCTTTGTTGCAAAATGTGATGTAATCGTACATTTGGCTGGTGTGAACCGGCATAATGAACCGGATGTAATTTATAACACTAATGTAGATTTGACAAAAAAACTGATTTCATCCTTTAAAAGAACAAATAGTAAAGCACATATTATTTTTTCATCCTCTACACAGGAAGATAAAGATAATATGTATGGTAAATCGAAGAAAGAAGCACGGGCTTTGTTGAATGATTGGGCGAATGACAATAATGGTTCGTTTACTGGCATGATTATCCCTAATGTATTTGGGTCTTTTGGAAATCCATACTACAATTCGGTAGTTGCTACTTTTTGCCACCAGCTTACAAATGGAGAGGCTACGAAAATTGATGTGGATGGGGAATTGAAGCTGATTTATGTTGGGGAACTAGTAGGTGAAATGATCAGAGTAATTAATGAAAAGAGAGCCGTATTCAGTTATGAAGTACCGCACACATCTGTAGTAAAAGTATCTGAAATTTTAAAATTGCTGGAAGGGTACAAAATTGATTATCTGCAGAGCGGTATTATCCCGGCTATCAATAATACTTTTGAATTAAACCTTTTCAATACATTTAGAAGTTACATTGATGTAAAGAAAAGATATCCTATAAAATTTGCCAATTATAGTGATGTAAGAGGTTCTTTCTCAGAGATTATCCGTCTGAATATTGGCGGACAGGTTTCCTTTTCTACAACTTTCCCCGGCACCACCAGGGGAAATCATTTTCATACCCGCAAAATAGAACGCTTTGCCGTAATTAAAGGTAAAGCTTTAATACAATTGCGTAGAATTAGTACGGATGAAGTGATGGATTTTTATCTTTCAGGTGATGAACCATCTTATGTGGATATGCCGATCTGGTATACTCATAATATCAAAAACATAGGTAATGATGAACTGTACACTATTTTCTGGATAAATGAGTTCTATAATAGCGAGGATCCCGATACGTATTTCGAAACGGTTTGATCTGAGCCGGTTATCATTTCATTAAATCTAAATGATCTTTAAAATAATCGCTTATGATTTCAAAACTAAAGGTAATGACAATTGTAGGCACTAGGCCGGAAATCATTCGATTGTCGCGTGTGATAGCCAAGCTTGACGAATCGCAGGCAATTGAACATACCCTTGTTCATACCGGGCAGAATTACGATTATGAATTAAACCAAATTTTTTTTGATGACTTAAAGATCCGTAAACCAGATTATTTTCTGGATGCAGCAGGTGCTACGGCGATTGAAACTATCGGGCAGATATTAATTAAGATAGACCCGTTACTGGAAAAAAAGCAACCAGATGCCTTTTTAATATTAGGCGATACGAATAGTTGCTTATGTGCGTTATCCGCCAAAAAAAGGCATATACCCATTTTTCATATGGAAGCCGGTAATCGCTGTTTTGATCAAAGGGTTCCGGAAGAAACCAACCGCAAAATTGTTGATCATATTTCTGATATAAATCTCACATACAGTAGTATTGCGCGTGAATATCTTTTACGCGAAGGGATTCCTGCAGACAGGATCATCAAAACAGGGTCTCCCATGTTCGAGGTTCTGCAGCATTACCTGCCGGATATTTCTGCTTCTGATGTGTTAACGCGCCTTAATTTAACGGAGCAGAAATATTTTGTGGTATCTTCGCATCGGGAAGAAAATATCAATAATGAACAGAATTTTAATGGGTTAATTAAAAGCCTCAATTTCATTGCTGACAAATATAACTTCCCTGTTATTGTAAGCACTCATCCCCGTACCAGGAAAAAAATTGAATCCAATAAGGTACAGGTACATCCTGGGATTCGGTTTTTAAAACCATTGGGTTTCAATGATTACAATGCCCTGCAAATGAAATCTTTTGCAGTATTATCAGATAGTGGAACTATTTCCGAAGAATCATCTATCTTGAATTTTCGGGCTTTGAATATCAGGGATGCACATGAGCGTCCGGAAGCGATGGAAGAAACTGCAGTAATGATGGTTGGCCTTGATCCAGATCGAATCCTAAGGGGATTGATACAACTGGAAAACCAGCATGTAGGAAATGAACGTTCATTCCGTCTTGTGCAGGATTATTCAATGCCTGATGTGGCAGATAAAGTAGTAAGAATTATCCTTTCCTATACTAACTACGTGAAAAGGGTAGTGTGGTCTGAATAAAGAAATTCATTTTACAGGAATAGGGTTAGCGAAAAGTATCAAAGGGCTAAAATTCAAAACTATCTAAATCAGTTGATGGTTCCCAAAAACAAGTTTTTTTTGCGCCAATTTATTTTTTTAATAAATTTATACTTCGCTTTTGAATTTAGCTAATTAATGAGAATTTTAATTGTTAGTCAATATTTCTGGCCTGAAAGTTTTACTATAAACCATTTAGCAAGTACACTAAGAGATCAGGGGCATGATATAGTTGTAGTAACAGGTAAGCCTAATTATCCCGATGGTAAAATTTTTGAAGGATATCGTTCAAGTGGGATTAATAAGGAGATTTATGACCGGGATATTGAGCTTTTTAGGGTGCCATTGCGCCCACGTGGTAAAAGTGGTGCTTTGAATTTATTGAGAAATTATTTTTCATTTGTTTGGTCTGGAATAAGATGGTTCCCTTTTTTACTCAAAGGTTATGAATTTGATGCCATATTAGTTTTTGCGGGTTCGCCTAATGTAGCTATTCCCGCGCTTCCTTTGAAATGGATTAAGAAAGCACATTTGGCACTTTGGATACTTGATCTATGGCCAGAGAGTTTAGCGGCAACAGGATTTATACGGAACCGCTTCATTTTAAGGTTAGTGGCAGTTTTGGTAAAATGGACATATTATTGTGCAGATACTATCCTGGTCCAGTCAAAAGCTTTCTTAGTACCTGTTTCTTGTCTTACCAGCCCAGATAAGGTGGTGTATTATGCAAATTCAGTTGACATTTCCAAACACGATGAAAAAAATGACAGTTCCGTACCTTCAGAATTATTGGAAGTACTAAAATCTCATTTTTGTATTGTGTTTACAGGCAATATAGGTACTGCACAATCTATAGATACTCTTGTAAATGCCGCATCTTATTTAAAAGATCTTTCGAATGTAAGGATTGTACTCGTAGGTAGTGGCAGTATGTCGAACTGGGTAAACGAGAAAAAAGATAAGTTGAAACTCAACAACCTAATAGTGGCAGGGCGATTCCCAATGAGTGCGATGCCGATAATATTTGAACATTCAGCAGGACTTGTTGCGACACTAAAGAATGAAGAAATTTTTTCATGCACAATACCAGGCAAAATACAATCCTACCTGGCAGCTGGTCGTCCTATTATCGCTGCAATAAATGGTGAGGGGGCACGGATAGTGACTGAATCAGGTGCTGGACTTACATGTACTGCTGAAGATTCCTTGTCACTTGCAAATTGTGTCAGAATTTTGTACGCCATGTCTGAAGAAGACCGTATACAAATGGGTGTATTGGGCAAACGTTATTTCCTCCAAAATTTCGAAATAAAACAACAGGCTTCCCGCCTTGTTGAAATTTTGGAACAGCGGATTAAGGTTGATCATAGTATTCAGTGCTGACAAATTATTTTTTAAAATGAAAAATTTTATTCTATTACAAGAATTGTATACAAAAATTATATTATTTATTATTATTGTTACTTCAACCTCTGTTATAACTTATTTTTATCGGCAATTTGCTGTCAAACGGGGGATTATTGCGAAGATTAGTTCCAGATCTCTTCATGATAAAATTATTCCCAGAGGCGGAGGTATTGTTTTTGGTTTCTTATTCCCCGTTCTTATTTTCGGCTTATGGCTATTAAATGCTTACCCCACCTGGCTAATGCTATCAGTCGGTTTAGGTGGTTTCGCTGCGGCTTTAATCGGTTTTGTTGATGATATTTACGAAATCACAGCATTAAAAAAACTTCTATTACACTTTTGTATCTCACTGTATTTTTTTATTATTTTTTTTAGTTTTCATCCATTTCCTGTTCCAATAGCTACAAACTTTTTTTTATTTGTAATTATGGCGGGAGTTTGGCTTTTTACACCAATATGGTCTATTAACACATTAAATTTTATAGATGGGATTGACGGTCTGGCAATCAGCGCATCTATTTTCGCATCAATTACTATCATTATTGTCCTTGCCTTAACCGGAGGGGATATGGTATTGATTCTTACATTTTCTCTTCTTGCTGCAACATGTTTAGGTTTTGCCTTCTTCAACATGCCATCTGCCAGTATATTTATGGGTGATTCGGGTAGTATATTTCTTGGATATGTTGTGGGCTGTTCAGTTCTGATAACGGTTTATCTTGAGCAGGTAAGTATGTGGACATGGATTACGACGTTAAGTTACTTTTTTGCAGATACTATTACTACTAACATTTCGAGAATATTTCTTGTTAAAAAATGGTATGGAGTTCATAGAAGCCATGCCTATCAAAATATAGCAAGAATTATAAAGAGCCATGCGAAAGTTACTTATGGTATATTATTGTATTGTTTTTTATGGTCTATGCCGTTGGCAATATGGTCGGCCCTTGAACCTAAATGGGCTTCTGTAGCTGCTATTTTTGCTATTACTCCCGCGGTTGTCTTTTCCTTGCGATATGGACCACGGTTGTCAAGTGAATAATAATTGCATCAGCGGATAATGATTATCACATAGTTTTTAAAATAAAAGTAAAAAATGTCGGAAATTAAAGTGGTGGTATGGGGACTCGGACCGCACGCAATAAAAAACATTTTACCTGCGGTTAAAGACTGTCCTGGAATGAAGCTGTATGGCGTTTGTTCCAGAAATAATGATATGGTTTCAAAGGTAACTAAAGAGTATGGATGTTCAGGTTGGAATACGTCTTTTGAAATGTTAAAAGATAACAATGTAGATGTTGTATATTTAGCAACACCAACTGGCTTACATTTTAAACACGGAAGGGAAATTTTACTAGCATCTAAACACTTTTGGTGTGAAAAACCACTTGCTCAGAGTCTTATTCAAGTTGAGGGTATTCTGGATGTATCTCATAAACAAAATGTGACTGTAGCCGAGGGTTTTATGTATTTGTATCATCCTCAATTTTTGCATCTCCAACAAATTTTAAAGTCGGGAAAGTTGGGAAAGATTAATAATATAAATTGCCGTTTTGGAATTCCACCTCTTGACCGGCCTGGTTTTCGTAATAACCCTGATTTAGGTGGCGGAGCTTTCCTGGATGTGGGATCTTATCTTATTTCTGCTATTTCATCGCTGCTTATTGAATCAGATATTGATGTGCTTTTCTCGAATATTAAATTTTCCGGTAATTTACTAGTTGACACTTTTGGATGTGCTGTGTTAAGTATAGCTAATGAGACTTATATTACACTTGAATGGTCAACAAACAATTCCTACAGAAATGAGATTGACATTTGGGGAAGTAAGGGTTCTGTCTCTACAACCCGGATTTTCTCAAAACCTTATGATTATGTGCCGTATTTTAAATTTTCTGATCTTCACGGAAATGAAAACAGTGAGATGGGGAAATCAGCTAACCATTTTCTGGAAATGTTCAGATCATTTCGGGATATTATCTTTGATTCAAAAAAAGCAGAAAAAGAAAGATTCATGATTTTAAGACGTGCAAGACTTATGAATAAAATTCAAAGCTCTAACAGTGAAGCCTAATATGAAAACTATTTGTTGTAATAAATAATTTTTTAAATTGTAAAAAAATATAAACTATGGAACAATGGCAAAATGTAGATTTAGATGATAGTTCGATGTGGCCTAAAGAATGTAAAATAGAGCTTCAGCAAGATCATTCAGATGATAGGGGATCTATACAGTCTTTAGTAAATTTCCCGGTAAAAAACATTTCCTTGATCACCTCTGTTAAAGGATCAGTCCGTTCCAATCATTATCATTTAACAGATTGGCACTACATGTATGTGTTATCAGGTTCCTTCGACTATTATTATCGCCCCACTGGTAGTGACTCGGAATTAACTGTCGCTCGGTTTAAAGCCGGTGAAATGGTGTTTACTCCTCCAATGGAAGATCATGCAACAGTATTTCTGGAGGACACTCAATTAGTAGTAATGAGCAGGCATCCAAGGGGTAGTCAAGAGGTGTATGAAGCAGATGTAAAACGTGTAATTCTTATTGATCCCAATAATCCTCCTTTATGATGCAAGATGTATATTTACGATCAGATTGCCGTATGTGTGGTGGCAGGGAGTTGGAACGTGTAATGACCCTCACTTCAACACCCCCGGGAAATAATTTTTTAAAAAAGGAAGAGATTGGTAATGAGGAAGTAAGCTATCCACTTGACCTTTATTTTTGTAATAATTGTTATCACATTCAATTGGGGCATGTAGTTGATCCAAAAATTCTTTACCAAAACAGTTATTCTTATCTCACAGGTACTTCTGCATATTTTGTTAAACATCTTCGCGATTACGCAGCAGATATGGCACGCCGATTTGAACTTAAACCTGGGATGTTTGTAGCGGATATTGGGTCTAATGACGGAACCTGTCTTCGGGGTTTTCAGGAACTTGGAATGAATGTGTTGGGGGTGGATCCTGCAACGGAAATTGCTCAGAATGCTACCAATGCAGGAATTGAAACAATTGCCGACTTTTTTTCTTATAATTTAAGTGTAAAGCTTAAAGAGAAATATGGACCGGTGCAGTTTATCACTTCTCATAACGCATGTGCCCATATTGATCAACTGGATGACGTAATCCGGGGTGTTTCACATTGGCTTGACGATAATGGTGTTTTTGTTTTAGAAGTAGGATACTTTGTTGATGTATACTCAAATCTGTTCTTTGATACTATTTATCATGAGCATGTAGATTTTCATACAGTTGGGCCTTTCAAAAAACTATTTGAACGCACGGGAATGGAATTGATTGCTGTTGAACGCATAAGTCCCCAGGGAGGATCGATCCGAGTGATGGCTCAGAAAATTGGCGGCCCTCATCAAATTGATAACTCCGTAGCCGAATTACTAAAACTTGAAAGCGATCTTCATTTTGATAAGGCTGCAACCTTTGCCGATTTTGGTAAAAAAATTGATTCTTTAGGAAAACTTTTACGAACACTTATTCAATCACTTAAAGCCAATGGGGAATCTATAGCTGCCTATGGTGCCCCAACAAAAGCTACTACATTATTAACCCATTTTGGGATCGGGGCGGAGTCAATTGATTTTACTGTAGAAGACAATCTTTTAAAACAAGGCTTGTATATGCCATTATCGCATATTCCTGTTCTACCTACAGAAGAACTATATAAACAGCAGCCTGATTATGTGTTAATTTTAGCATGGAACTTTGCTAAGCCTATCATGGAAATGCACAATAAATATGCTGAAAATGGCGGGCGTTTTATTCTTCCGATGCCCATTCCTAAAATCATTTGATTATATAATATGAAAAAAAGAGTTTTAATAGTTGCTCCACACCCGGATGATGAGACGCTTGGTGCCGGTGGAACTGCAGCAAAATTTATTTCACAGGGACATGAGGTTTCGGTACTTATCATTTCAGGTCATTTACCGCCTTTGTACAAATACGAAGCATATGAAAAAACAGTAAATGAGGCAGAAATGGCTTTCAAAATAATAGGGATTTCAAGTTATAAATTCCTGGAATTGCCGGCAACCCTGATAGGCAATGAACCAGTACATATTCTTAATAAAAAGATTAGTGATGTAATGGAGGAAATAAGTCCCAATATAGTTCTCTGTTGTTATCCTGATCGCCATATTGATCACAGGGTAGTTTTTGACAGTGTAATGGTTGCTACAAGACCCATTGGATTTGGTAAAAATATTGAAATTCTCGCTGCCTATGAAACCCTTTCAGAAACTCATTGGAATGCGGCGCATATTGAGCCAAATTTCATGCCTAATTGGGTAGTGGATATATCTGAGTTTATGGATAAAAAACTTAAGGCTTTAAATTGTTATAAATCACAGATACCGGAATTTCCTGGTTCTAGATCTATTCAAGCTGTCGAAGCTTTGGCAAAGTTTCGAGGGACTCAAGCTGGATTTGCTTTTGGAGAAGCTTTTCAAATTATTCGTATGAAGAGCTAGTGACTATTTTTTAAAGCATATCAAGATCGCTGTAGATCCTAATTTTGTAAGACGACATCAAAATTTAAATAAACGGTAATTTTATTAAATTTACTCAACAACTCACATTAAAGCCGCCGCATAAAGAACCCCAAATGTAGTCAATACTAAAAGACATTTTCCAACGGATAGTAACGGATAGTAAGCAGCCGAGTCATATCATCCTTATAATACTTTGCTACATGTTTTATTTTGCATTTAGACAGTGGTGTAAGTTGCATAGATTTATGGCAGTAGAGAATAGGAATTGAGTAAATCTGCTAAATTATTGTCGGCGTATTAAAAAAAATTGGTTTCAAAAATTGATTTAGCTACTTCAGGAAATTCTCCACTTTTTGTATGATTTTTCGGGAATTTAGTATTGTAAGTTCTATAAAATCATAAGTTTAGCTGTGAATTTTCCGGAATTTCACTTTAAAAATGGGTGGTAGCATTATCTTTTTATTCACTTTGTTTGAAGTGATGCTTACATCCATTGAGTTGTATTTTACAAATTTTGATAAAGTTTAGTTGAATTTACAACTTTCATAATGTTTAAAAAAAATGCATATTTTATTCTTTTGGGAGTATTTTCAATTCTAATACTATACTTTCCTATTTTCATTTCAGGCGAGAATTCTTATATTTTAATACCAGATGTTCTTAATTGTGAGTTTGTTTGGTTACATGTCTTAAAAATTACTCATAATTTATTTGAATTTAACGGTAACGTTCCGATAGAAAATTTTATGAACGGATTACCGAGGAAATATATTCAGTCAGAATTCGATTTTAAAAGAGTTTTTTTCTATATTTTGCCCTCCTTTTGGGCATATATAGGATCTTCGATCATAGTTAGAATAATTGGCTTTATTGGAATGTATTTAATTATAAGAGATCATATAACAATACAAAATAAAAAAATTGTTTTTCTAATTTGTTTGTGTTTTTCCCTTGTTCCGTGTTACACGATTTATGGATTAAGTGTTTTGGGGCAACCAATTTTGTTGTGGGCATTTATTAATTTAATTAAGAACGAAAGAAAACTATTAAGTTTCTTACTGATCTTATTTTTTCCATTTTACTCTCATATAGCTTTGATAGGACCATTTATATTAGGTGGCCTAACTTTATTCGGGTTCTATAATATTTTTTTTCAGGATAAAAAGCTAAACAAATATTATTGGATTGGGATATTAATTCTATTATGCAGTTTTATATTAGCAAATATTAATTTAATATTAACTTATTTCGGTGGAGAATTGTCAAATAGATCCATAAGGATAGTTTCTGGCAGACTTCCGACCTTTAAGGGGTATATATATTCAATATTCAGAACAGTGGTTTTTGGAAATGCACATCCTGCTAATTTAATTGCTTTACCAATTATCGGGCTTTTCCTGTATGCAGTAATAGTCAATAAACTTAGATCAAGATTAATTACTGTACTATGGGTTATTATTATACTAAGTTCAATACTGTTTGCTAATATGGGGATATTCAATTATTATTTATCTGATTACTTCAAACTTCTTAAATCGTTTGATTTTGGACGAGTCATCTTTTTAAATCCAATGATTTTTTTTATAATTTTAATATTAATTATTACTCAAAATAGAATTAAAAGTAAAATAGTATATCTCACCCTTATAATACAGCTATCTTTAAATATACTTAGCTGTCCGGAAATCAGTTACAATATATTTGGTAATATTATTTCCCAAAACATTTTAGATGATATAGTAGATATAAATAGGCCAGCATTTAGATTATATCATTCAATAGACCCTGACTTTAAGAAAGATTATGTGGAAAGAATGGATACTACGCAAGATCAAATTATATCGTACAAATCTTTTTTTTCAGAAAACTTATTTAAAAAAATAGATAATTATATTAATATTCCAAAACAAAATTATAGAGTAGTGAGCGTAGGGCTGGCTCCAAGCATATCCCAATTTAATGGCTTTTATACCCTCGATGGCGATTTTGATATTTATCCGGCTACATATTATAGATTATTTGGAAAAATAATAGAAGATGAAATTAAAAAAAATGAATTTATAAAGTGGAGTTATGATTATGGAGGATTTCAGACTTTTATCTATAGTTCGGAACTAGTCGACAAATATTTTAATAGTTCTATGAAATTTGAAAATACTCAAATTAATAATCTCTCCATAAATATAGAACAACTTAAATCAATGGGTGGGAAATATATCTTTTCCGCTGTTCCGATTAATAATTATTCGAAGCTTAAACTTAATTTTGAAAAAATGTTTACCGATAGTACTTCAGCCTTTAATATTTATCTTTACAGCCTTTAAAATCTACGGTGTAACTATAACTTTAAATAAATAATTAATGATATTTTCTCATCAGTGTACGGTAAAAATAGTAGCCCTAAAACAAAACAAATTATCATTATCGTCTGAGTTGTGCTAAATTCTTTAATATGGAATTTTGATCTGATATATACTTAACCTGCAATGAAATTTTCTTTAATTATCCCATGCTACAATGAGGCTGCAAATTTGGCTTTACTACTGGATCGTTGTCAAATTGTTGCCCAACATCCTGACTGCGAAGTTATACTGGTTGATAATGGATCTATTGATAATAGTAAAGAAGTTTTGAATCAATTATTACCAAGATATCCTTCCTGTAGAACTGTGCATGTTAAAATTAACACAGGATACGGCTTTGGAATTTTAGAGGGGCTTAGGGCTGCCAAAGGGGATATTTTAGGGTGGACACATGCCGATATGCAGACAGATCCACAGGATGCATTAACAGGATTGAAAATATTTGAACAATTTGGATCAAATATTTTAGTTAAGGGAAAACGTTATGGACGTCCGTTAGGAGATGTTTTTTTTACCGTCTGTATGAGCATTTTCGAAACAGGTTTACTGGGAAAGCCTATGTGGGACATTAATGCCCAACCTACCATGTTTACAAGAAATTTTTTTGAAACCTGGGTAAACCCGCCGAAGGATTTTTCATTAGATATATTTGTATATTATACGGCGCTGAATCAGGGGTTAAAAGTTCATAGATTCAATGTTCTTTTTACTAAACGGGTACATGGAGTATCGCATTGGAATATTAATTGGGCGGCTAAGCTAAAATTCATACAACGCACATTGAATTTTAGCCTTCAGCTACGAAAATCAATTCTAAAATGAAGCTAATCCAGCATAGTCGGAATACGATCAGTGAATTAAAAAAAACTCCGATCGAATATGGTATTGAAGTTGACATACGAAGTGAGGCGGGTAAATTAATTACGCATCACGATCCGTTTAAAATTGGTGAACAGTTTGAGAAATGGTTAAATGTGTATAAGCATGGCACACTCATATTAAACGTGAAAGAGGAAGGCCTGGAGGACAAGATACTGGCGCTGATGAATGAATATAATATAGAAGATTATTTTTTCCTGGATCAATCCTTTCCGTTTTTAATAAAATGGTCCAATGCCGGAATGCATAAAAGTGCTGTGCGTGTTTCTGAATTTGAATCAGTTGAAAATGCTTTATTGCTCAAAGGAAAAGTGGATTGGGTTTGGGTAGATTGTTTTACTCGTTTTCCCCTAAATCAGCAAGACATCAAAATTTTACAGGATGCCGGGTTTAAATTATGTATCGTTTCCCCGGAACTCCAGGGGCACCCCATTTTATGGATTAATGATTTCACTGCATCAATGAAGGGTTTCAAAATTGATGCAGTATGTACCAAAAGACCTGAACTTTGGAAGTAAATAATTTATCTGAAATTGTTTTACAGAGAATAGACCTTGTTTTGTTGGATCTAGATAATACTTTATATGAATACAATAGTTGCCATGAAAAAGCACTTGCGGCTGTTATTGATAAGGCTAGTATACACTTCAGGATAGAAAGAGGACACATCTTAGAACTTTATATGAAATATAGGGAAATGGTGTATCAGAGGCACAGGGTAACAGCAGCCTCGCATTCAAGGTTATTTTATCTGCAGGCGATGATCGAAGAACTATGTAATACTACAGATATTGAATGGGTAAACTTGTTATATAATTTATATTGGGATGTCTTTATTGATGAAATGACACTATTTGATGACGCCATTTTTTTTTTACATAAATGTTTAGCAGAAAAAATACCTATAGTACTTGTGACTGATATGATCGCTGAGGTGCAATTCAAAAAAGTAATGAAGTTAAAGATTGGGAAATATCTGAAGTTTATTGTAACAAGCGAAGAAGCTGGAGTCGAAAAACCACATCCATTTATTTTCGAATTGGCTATAAGCAAATTAGATAGCCAAAATAAAAATATAAAAAAAATTGTTGTTATTGGTGATGATAAATGGAAAGATGTATACAGTTCTCCTCTCTATGAAGTTGACTTATATCATAGAGTAGAGAACTGAGTTATCAATTTTATAGAAGTTAATCATGAGAATTTGTGGTCTGCTAATTGTGCTACCCAAATCTCTCACCTATGGTGTAATTCTTTTTGAAAAAAAAATCCTTTCTTCTCTACTGGAATAGCAGTTTTTGTGACTTGTTTCTTATAATAAACTCAGGAGAGGTTGCAATACAAAGATAAGTTGTACTTAAGAAAAAGGGGAGATTACACTAACTCTTTTATTTTTTTTTCTTTGGCTGCTACTTTTTGGGAATAGTGATTCATGGAGGATGCGAGAGTATATACAATTTGATGATGAATAAATATATTAGTACATCTTCTCAGTGGGAAATATTTCTCCATTTGATACGTAGAAATAAAAGCTTTCAAATTGGTCTTTTATTAAAACTGGTATTAGCGCTATTTTTTGCTTCACCATATTTAGCTGAGCTTTTCATTCCTTTTATAAAAACTGCTGTAAGTGGAGGCTTTCTAAATATATATAAGGATTATTATGCGATAAATCAGATTGCTTTCCCTTATCCTCCTTTAATGTTCTATATTTTGTTTGTTCCTGTGTGGATAGAGTCGTTACTAACAGGCTTAAATCAAACGATATCATTTGCAGACCTTTTTTTTATAAAACTTCCCCTACTGTTTGGCGATATTATCATTCTGGTAATATTAATCAAGTGGCTTAATAATATTAAAAGCGTACTTAAATGGTATTGGTTTAATCCAATTGTTATATACGTTTCTTATATACATGGCCAATTAGATATAATTCCAACTGCCCTACTCTGCCTTTCTTTATATTTTCTTTTTGTTAACCGGTTATGGTTATTTCTGTTTTTTCTGGCATTTGCCTGTGCCACTAAATTTCATGTAATTATTACCATACCATTATTGCTTGTTTTTTTAGTTAAAACTAAAAAAGTTGATATTCGATATTTACTGATGGGGTCTGTGGTTTTTATTACCCTGTTATTTTTGTTGAATTCGCCTTATATTTTTCAGAATGCATTTGTTAAAATGGTTTACCAGAATGCTGAGCAGGGTAAAGCATTAAGATCCTCTCTCAGTATATTTGATGGCTATTACATTATACTTATTCCTGCATTCTATATGGTCATACTTTATCTAATTATGGATTTCAGTTTTATTAATAAGGATATTTTGCTGATCTTTCTAGCTTTGAGTTTTGGGATTATTACTCTATTCATTGTTCCTGGGCAAGGTTGGTATATGTGGAACATGCCTTTCTTGGTTTATTTTATTATCCGCTTTCAATTTAAAGCTAGTGTATTGTTCGTTTTATTTAACCTGGCTTATTTTTTATTTTTTATAATCTATTCTAAATCAGATTTTCCGCTTGTAGCACAGTATATTAATCCGCAATTGAGATTTGCAGATAATGTATATGCTTTTCTTTTAAAACATAGGTTGAATGCTGATATCCTTGTGCAGCTTAGTTTTACATTTCTGCAAACCTCACTATTGTTATTATGCGCCTCAATATTCAGAATAGGAGTGCTTAAAATTAGGGGGCAAAAAATTTACTTCAAACCATACCTTGTGGGAATATGCGGTGATTCAGGTACTGGTAAAAGCACATTGTCTGATATCTTACAGGATCTTTTTGGAGATAGGAATACCTTAATTATAAAAGGGGATGATATGCACAGGTGGGAAAGAGGTAATGAAAAATGGACCGTATTCACACATTTGAATCCAAAAGCAAACTGGCTGCATAGGGATCTTTCTCACTTAATTGATCTGAAAGTAGGTAAGAAAATTTTTCGAAAGCATTATGATCATGAAACAGGTAAATTTACTGACGAGAAAGTTGTAGACCCAAATAAAATTATTGTGTACGAAGGGCTGCATACTTTTTATTTGAAGGAAGCCAGCAGAATATATGATTTAAAAATATTCATGAAACCTTCTGAAGAATTGAGGCGATATTGGAAAGTAACACGTGATGTATATCATAGGGGATATACGAAGGAGAAAGTGATAGAGGCGATTGAAACAAGAATGTTGGACTCAGTAAATCATATTCTTGATCAGGAAGTTGAAGCTGATATCATTTTTTCTGTTGAAAATATCCATGAGATTGATTTTCATGATTTGTCGGATACTGTACAGGATACACAACTCAAAATTATCTGTTCCAACGATATTTATTTTGAACAATTATTAGATCAATTAAGAATCAAAACCGATTTGATCATAACTCATGAGATTAATCATATAAAGCAGGCAATAAGTATTTATGGCAAAGTGCATGCAGATCTTCTTCAGGAAATTGCTTCTAACCTGGGGCTTGATATTGAAGATCTAACTGGGTCGAACCCTATATGGAACCCGGAATATTTTGGACTCATGCAGATATTTATATTGTACCAGATTATGACGCAATTCAAAAGAAACGGAATGCTATTAAAAACAGATATACTATAAATGAATAGTTGTATGATTGATGAAATACGACGAATCACTGTCCCATATTCAAATACATGGGAACATGTTCAAGGGCCTGGGGGGAATACGTCTGTAAAGGGAAAAGGAACAATGCTTATCAAAGCCTCGGGATATACGTTTAAAAACATAGACAATGGTATTGGACTTGTGTGGGTAAATAATGATCTGGTGAAGGGAAAACTCGCTGAAAGATTAGAAGACAATTTGGCCGAAAGTATTCCCGCTAATGTTCTCGGTTCAATACCAGAGGGTCTGCGCCCATCCATGGAGTTTGAATTTCACGCAGTTCTGGGTAAATATGTGTTGCATACACATTCCATCTATGTTAATGTAGTTACTTGCTGTACAGATTCCAGTTCTATCCTAAATCACATATTTCCAGATACCCCCTTTGTTTTTGTACCATATATAAAGCCGGGCCACCCTTTAGCGTCATTTATTTATAAAAAAATTTTAGGTGGTGAAACAGCGAATATTTACTTTTTAAAAAACCATGGCATTATTGTTCATGCCGATTCGATTGAAGAAGTTGTTTCTCAATATAATTTTGTTCAGCAGTGTATCATTGACCATTTATCATTAAATAGTACACTTGACAATGCGCTCAATAATGATCTTTTTTTTAGTGAAATAAATAGTGGGTTTGAAAGGATGTCGATCAAAGATATTCGAGATTGTATTATTGTTCCTGATCAATCCATTTTCTTTCGTGACAAAATCTCAGATGTGAACTCATTAGCTGATGTATATTTTGATGTAGAAAAACAAAAAATTTCGATTAATGGTTCAGCGAAATTTATGGTAGCAGCCATATCTATGCTAAGAATGATTTACTATGTAATTAGTAATCATGAGCGTCTTTCACTAGTTAGTGAGTTTATTTCAAAAAGCGAGTTAGATCTGTTGCACCAACTTTCATCAGAAAAATTTAGAGGGGCTATATTATAAACTATAAACAATGCAGATAATTATCCCAATGTCAGGGGAAGGTTCAAGATTCAAAGCTGCTGGATACCAAACATCAAAACCACTTATCTGTGTCAATGGTAAGCCGATCATTGAATATGTTGTTGATCTGTTTCCGGGAGACCATGAATTTTTATTTATTTGCAGAGAAGATCATGCGGCAAAATATAATCTTGCTTCCTATTTACCTTCGTTGCGAAATAAGGTAACAGTGGTAACAATTGAGCCACATAAACTTGGCCCTGTTTATGCAGTATTTCAGGCTAAATCTTATATCAGGCACGAAACGCCAGTTCTACTTTCATATTGCGATTATTATATGGATTGGGATTTTAATGCTTTTATAGAACAAGTAACTCATAATAAAGAGGAC
Organism: Chitinophagaceae bacterium; assembly: GCA_023229465.1. GTDB lineage: Bacteria > Bacteroidota > Bacteroidia > Chitinophagales > Chitinophagaceae > Sediminibacterium. The sequence goes on along the minus strand of JALNZE010000008.1, from coordinate 72,665 downwards.
GGTAGTGTTATTTGTTATACAGGTTTTCATCCACACCTTCTGCATGCTAAGAATGTTTATGCAGGGTGTCGTGTCGGTGCAAATAATGATCTTCTGGAAATCAGGGAAAAATATTCATTTGAACAAGATAAAATGAAAGGCCATCATTCGGTAGGGGCATATTATTTTAAAAGTGGACAATTGATGGAAGAATATTTTATATGTGCTATAAAAAAAAATATTACTTTGAATAGTGAGTTTTATGTTAGTATGGTATATAATCTTTTATTACAGGATGGCTTAAAAATAAATGTCTATGATGGGGTTCAACATTTTTGTCAATGGGGAACCCCCGAAGACCTTGAAGAATTTTTATATTGGTCCGACATTTTTGTAAAACACAAATATAAATGAGAATAATTATACCAATGGCAGGTAAGGGAGAACGTTTCTTAAAGAGAGGTTATAATGTGCCAAAGCCACTTATAAAAATAGGAACGGTGCCAATGGTTATCAAAGCTGTTTTGGATCTACCGGAGGCTACAAACCACACTTTTATAGTTTTGGAAAGTCATATAGAGGACTACCAAATTGATAATCATATCAAAACTTATATTCCAGATTCGACTTTTATTTCTTTGGCAGAAGTTACAGAAGGTCAGGCATGCACCTGTTTATTAGGGCTTGAATCTGTTGATGCTAATGAAGAGATCCTTATTGCAGCATGTGACAACGGGATGATGTTTGATCGGCTGGCTTTTGAGATGTTAAAACAAACTGCAGATGTAATTGTATTCACATTCAGAAACAATGTGACTGTTGTTGATAAACCGGAGCAATATGGTTGGGTAAAAGATTCAATTACCGGTAAAGTTGAAGTGGTGTCGGTTAAAAAGCCAATTAGTGAAAATCCAAAATTCGATCATGCTGTTGTTGGTACATTTTGGTTCAGACATAGTCGGATTTTTAAGGAGGCTGCCAATAAAATGATTTTAGATAATCGGAGAGTCAAAAATGAATTTTATGTAGATGAATGTATCAATGATGCAGTTGATTTAGGTTATAATGTTTCTTTATTTGAAATTGATAACTATATCTGCTGGGGAACACCAGATGATTATTCTACATATGTATATTGGGAGTCATTTTTTTCTCAGGTTCAATAATGGGGTAACTCATTGATACTTAATAATAAGATATATACAACTTGAAACGACTCCGGTTAATAATTGCTTTATTATGTTGATTCTTTAGCAAAATAGATTTACGCAACTTTATTTGTTTTTCTTCTCATATATACTATCTTTAGACTCCGATTTGAAGGCAAGTACCGGTTATTCACTGCTTATTAACCTAACTCAAATCTAGTAGTATGTTTAAGAAAATCAACATTGTTCCCAGGTGGATCATCTTTTTTATTGACCTGGGTATCTGCTCTTTCTCCTTATTTTTTACGTACCTGATACGCTATAACCTCAGTTTTGAGGCGATTAATACGCGCGATCTGAGCGGGAATATCCTGATCCTTGGCATTATTAATACCATTGTATTCGCCAATTTTAAAACGTATTCGGGTATTATCCGCTACACAGGCCTGCAGGATGCCCTGCGCATTTGTTATGCCATTATAGTAACGACTGTTGTACTGTTTTTCATCAGCCTGATTACTTCCAATTCTGGTGGGAGCCTTTCCTTCACCCCCGTTACCCTTATTATTAATGCGCTCTTTAGTTTTGTGTTCCTGATCTCTTACCGGGTAATGGTAAAATATATATTTACCTACCTGCGTAATTACAATATGGACCGCAAAAATGTAATCATCTATGGGGCGGGCGAAGCCGGTTTTGCCACCAAAAGGGTATTGGAGCATGATCATACGTCTAATATTACGGTAGTGGCTTTTATTGATGAGGATATGCGCAAAGTGGGTAAAGTAGTAGACGGGGTAAAAATTCACCATACACTGGATCTACAGGAGATTTCATTAACGCAGAAAATAGATGAGATCATCATCGCCGCTTTTCACCTGGCTCCCAGCAAAAAAAATGAACTGGTTGATTTTTGCCTGGATCATGACATCAAAGTACTGAATGTACCCCCCATAGATACCTGGATCAATGGCCGGTTTTCGGCCCGGCAGTTACGGAGTATTAAAATTGAAAACTTACTGGAAAGAGAACCCATCAAGATCAATAATGCTGAGATAGCGGCCCAGGTTAAGAATAAACGGATATTGGTTACCGGCGCCGCCGGCTCTATCGGCAGTGAAATAGTGCGGCAACTGCTCCCTTTTCATCCGCATACCATCATCCTCTGCGACCAGGCCGAAACACCCCTGCACCAGTTAGAGATGGAGCTTTGTGAGGTTAAAACAGATACTTCTATCGTTTGTTTTTTGGGTGATATCCGTAATGAAGACAGGATGAATGAACTCTTCTCCCTGTTCGAACCGCATTATGTGTACCATGCCGCCGCTTACAAACATGTGCCCATGATGGAGCTATGCCCCAAAGAAGCCATCCTTACCAATGTAAACGGCACCCGGATTATTGCCGATATGGCGGTAAAATACAAAGTACAACGCTTTGTAATGGTATCTACCGATAAAGCCGTAAACCCTACCAATGTAATGGGCGCCTCTAAACGCCTGGCCGAAGCGTATGTGCAGTCATTACACCACCAGGCTACAGAACAGGCGCTTGCCGGCGCTACCGCCAATGGAGACGGAAACAAAACAGCGCCCATTAAATTTATTACTACCCGCTTTGGTAATGTACTCGGCTCGAATGGCTCTGTGATCAACCGCTTTAAAGAACAAATAGAAAAAGGCGGCCCCGTTACCGTTACCCACCCCAATATTACCCGCTTTTTTATGACCATCCCCGAAGCCTGCCAACTGGTTCTTGAAGCCGGCTCAATGGGTAAGGGGGGGGAGATATTTGTATTTGATATGGGCAAACCGGTTGCTATTGTAGACCTGGCCAAAAAAATGATACGCCTCTACGGGCTATTGCCCGGCATTGACATAGAAATCAAATACTCCGGCCTGCGCCCCGGGGAGAAACTGTACGAAGAACTTTTAATGGATTCTGAGAATACCTTACCTACCTACCACGAAAAAATAATGATCGCCAAAGTGCGCCGTACAGAAATAACGGAACTCCAGCGCGAATTCAATATCCTTGTACAGATGGCCACACAAAAGCAAAATAATATGGAACTGGTTGCTAAAATGAAGGAACTGGTTCCGGAGTTTATCAGCAATAATTCTGTGTTTGAGAGTTTGGATGGAGAGAAGGCGGGGATTGATAATGTGATTTCGATTTCGAGGGTTAGCTGAGTACCGCAACGGCCCGCCAGGGGCGTTCATCAAGCCCCCGCCAGGGGCGTTCAAAAGCCCCCGATAGGGGCGTTCAAGCCCCTGCCAGGGGCGTCTTTGCGAGGAAACGAAGCAATCTGTGGGATGTGTTATCAGTGGGATTGAATAGTGGAGGATGGTTGCTATTTTTCGATTACGCTATTAGGCGAGACACAGTTTGCTTCGCGTTGCTCGCAAGGGACGTTGATTAATAGCAGTTACGCTATTTACTTTTTTGTCTTGATACAAAAAAGTAACAAAAAAAATCAAGGCTGCTGAAAAAAAACTAAAATTTACTGCATTACGCTAAAAACAACGAAGTCTAAAGCCAGGCGTAATAACAGTGATTAAGCAAATATGCCCTTCAACTTTTTTTCAGAACCAGGCATCGTTCTTTTCTTAACGCTCCATTCCGTAAATTTCTTAACGCTTTTTTTCAGAGGCCGGTTAAGGAAGAGTTAAGAGATTTTCATGTGTGCATCTTTTTTTACTTTTTATTTTTCACTTTTTACTTTTATCTTCTCACGATTGACGACCCACGTTTCACTATAACCCCTGCCATGCCAATCAGCCTGCCGGCTATTTCATCAAACATCAGTACCTGTGGACGGGCCTCTATTTGTTCGGTGCCGGGCGAATGCCACGGCAGACAAAATGATGCGCAGCACATTTTGGCAGATCAAATAGCAGCCCGGGAACAGGTACGGGGCCCAGCGGCCGGGAGCGAAAAGGGGTCTCGTATTATAGAGGTTTACATAAAAGCAATCTGTGGGATGTGTTATTGGCGGGATTGAATGGTGGAGGAGGGTATTATTTTTCGGTTATGCTATTATGCGAGGCACAGTTTGCTTTGCTTCGTACCTCGCAACTCCTCGCAATGACGTCGTTTTGCTTCGCAAAGACGTCGCGTTGCGATGCAATGACGGTGCTTCGCTTTGCTCGCGATGACGTTGATTAATAGCAGCCCACAAGTACGGGGCCCAGCGGCCGGGAGCGCAATATAAATTACAAAAAGTGTATGCTTATAGCATTTATAAGTACATAAAAATGTTATTAAACACATAAATTGTAATATATTTGTATAGTTGCCTTGTAAAACGACTAATTCTCATGATTAGAGATGCCTATCAAATATTACTGAACTGGAAAAATCAAACTGGTAGAAAGCCCTTAATTATTCAGGGAGCCAGACAGGTGGGTAAAACATGGTTGATGAAGGAATTTGGCCGTAATGAATATAGCCAAACAGCCTATTTTAATTTTGAGAGTACGAAAGAACTGCAAGCGATATTTATGCAAGGGTATCATACGCAGCAAATCCTTTCCGCTTTGAATATTTTGGCAGGCTTTCAGATTCGACCCGGCGAAACCTTGATTATTCTTGATGAGATTCAAGCCTGTCCCGAAGCAATAACCGCTTTAAAATATTTTCAGGAAGACAGCCCCGATTATTCCATTTTTGCTGCCGGCTCATTATTAGGCGTGGCCATACACCAGGGTGTTTCTTTTCCGGTTGGTAAGGTTGAATTCATGACTTTGCATCCACTTAGCTTTCATGAATTTTTGAACGCCATGGGGAAAGGTGATTTATGGGATGCTTTACAAAAGGGTGATACCGGATTGGTAGAAATTTTTAGCGTACAATATACAGGGTTACTGAAGCAATATTATTTTATTGGGGGAATGCCTGAAGTGGTAAATAACTTTGTGGAAAATAAGGATTACAACAAGGTCAGGGCCATTCAAGAAAATATAATAAACGCCTATGAAAACGATTTCTCCAAACATGCGCCAATTGCGCAGTTGCCACGTATTAGAATGATATGGCAATCTATTGTGGGACAATTGGCGAAAGAAAATTCAAAATTTATTTATAACGTGCTTCGTAGTGGGGCACGTGCTAAGGACTTTGAGTTAGCGATCGAATGGTTGAAAGATGCCGGCCTTATCCATAAAGTAAACAGAATTAACAAACCGGGTTTCCCGATTGATGTGTATGCAGACTGGTCGGATTTTAAAATCTACCTTAGTGATATTGGGTTACTTTGTGCCAGGGGCGGTTTAACGCCCAACATACTCTTGAAGGATAATAATTTGTTTGTTGAATTTAAAGGAACGATTACTGAGCAGTTTGTTTTACAGCAATTAGTTTGTCAGTCCCTACAGGCCTTTTACTGGTCTCCTGCATTAGGTAAATCTGAAGTTGATTTTGTAATACAAAAAGATAATCTCATCATACCCATAGAAGTGAAATCGGCAGAAAATGTAAAGTCGCGAAGCCTGCGGGTGTATTACGATAAATACCATCCTAAAGTTTGCATTCGCACGTCACTTGCCGGTTATCAACAACAGGAATGGATGCAGAATATTCCGCTCTATGGGTTTCAGCATTGGTTAAGTACACCCTTGGTTTAGATTGAATAGTGGAAGCGGTTTACTATTATTCGGGTACGCTACTATGCGAGGCACAGTTTGCTTTGCTTCGTACCTCGCAACTCCTCGCAATGACGTCGCGTTGCGACGCCCCTGACGGTGCTTCGCTTTGCTCGCAAAGCCCCCGCCAGGGGCGTCATTGCGAGGAGACGAAGCAATCTGTGGGATGCGTTATTGGCGGGATTGAATAGTGGAGGAGGTTACTATTTTTCGGTTACGCTACTATGCGAGGCACAGTTTGCTTCGTTTCCTCGCAATGACGGCAGTACTTGCTTCGCAAGTCCCGCAAGGGAGGTTCAAGCCCCCGTTTAGGGGCGTCTTTGCGAGGAGACGAAGCAATCTGTGGATTGTGTTATTGGCGGGATTGAATAGTGGAGGAGGGTTGCTATTTTTCGATTACGCTATTAGGCGAGGCACAGTTTGCTTCGCGTTGCTCGCAATGACGTTGCTTCGCGTTGCTCGTAAGGACGTTGATTAATAGCAGTTACGCTATTTACTTTTTTGTCTTGATACAAAAAAGTAACAAAAAAAATCAAGGCTGCTGAAAAAAAACTAAAATTTACTGCATTACGCTAAAAACAACGAAGTCTAAAGCCAGGCGTAATAACAGTGATTAAGCAAATATGCCCTTCAACTTTTTTTCAGAACCAGGCATCGTTCTTTTCTTAACGCTCCATTCCGTAAATTTCTTAACGCTTTTTTTCAGAGGCCGGTTAAGGAAGAGTTAAGAGATTTTCATGTGTGCATCTTTTTTTACTTTTTATTTTTCACTTTTTACTTTTATCTTCTCACGATTGACGACCCACGTTTCACTATAACCCCTGCCATGCCAATCAGCCTGCCGGCTATTTCATCAAACATCAGTACCTGTGGACGGGCCTCTATTTGTTCGGTGCCGGGCGAATGCCACGGCAGACAAAATGATGCGCAGCACATTTTGGCAGATCAAATAGCAGCCCGGGAACAGGTACGGGGCCCAGCGGCCGGGAGCGAAAAGGGGTCTCGTATTATAGAGGTTTACATAAAAGCAATCTGTGGATTGTGTTATTGGCGGGATTGAATAGTGGAGGAGGTTACTATTTTTCGGTTACGCTACTATGCGAGGCACAGTTTGCTTTGCTTCGTACCTCGCAACTCCTCGCAATGACGTTGCTTCGCTTTGCTCGCAATGAGGGTGTTTTTCATTCTCATTCGGGTACACTACTTTACGAGACACAGATTGCTTTGCTTCGTACCTCGCAACTCCTCGCAATGACGTCCCTGAAACCTCCTCCCCCCCCTAAAACCGGTAAGCCAAAGAAACCCTCCCCTGAAAATTCAGCACATCATACCCATTCTTATAATAAGGCAGCCCCTCAAAAATAACCCACTGATAATAGAGAGATCGCATACTCACTAACTCTGCCGCAAAGAGGAAATGGTGCTGTTGCCAGTTTGCATGAAAAGTAGTAGCCAGGTCCGTCCAGTGACGGGTAAAATCATGCACCAGCGGAAAGGCGTTGTACATAAAGTCTTTATTCCGCCCAATCCTTTCAAATTTAATCCCAAATTTAGAGAATCCGTTCACCCAACTAATATCCACTAACTGGCTATTACTCCCCAACCCAATACCCGCGCCCATTACCTGGCCCTGGTTAGTATATCCCTGCCGCACAAAAGGGTGGGTGTACCAGCTAACAGCTTGTTGAATTAGTTCGGCCGTAGGCAATTGCAGTTGTGTAAGTTCACCAGCCAATTCTATAAACCGGTTGGACTTTCTAGTGGCAAACAATTTCCGAAACCCCGCAATATAGGCACGCGGATAATCATTATCGGCGATGAGGTTGAATAGGTTGGCTGATTTATCGGAACGTCCAAATTCAAAATAGAGTTCTGCTTTTTCTTCGGGCATCACATAGCGTGTAAACAGAGAACCTAACGAAGCTTTCTGGTTATTTTTTTCAGTAGCTGAGGTAATGATACCTTCTAATGGAAGTATATCCGCAATACCCGATATGTCTGATTGATAGAGATACGAAGCCTTGGTAAACCCAATGAATAGACCCTTTACCCATTTAGGTTGCCAGCTAAGCAGCATACCGGTTACATAGCGCTGTTTTTCTTGCTTAGGTTGATAGATTCGTTCACCATTAAATACCCGGTAAATATAAGGCGGTAAAATACCCGAAGCTTGTAAAGTGCCTGCCATGATTTGTGCTTCAAAAGAACCAACAGCCGTTTCAATGGGCGTAAGGGTATTAAAAGTGAGATGCGCAAAACCGGGTGCGTTATTACTCATCACCAATGCATTAAATCTGCCTGGTCCCCACCAAATATTTTCGGTAGATAGTCCCATAGAATACTTTCCTAAACGATACCGAATACTCGATTGCCCGGGGGAAATTTTTTGATACGATTTGGTGCCAAACTGTTCGGGCAGATCAATTTTATTCAGTTGCTGATACAGTTTATACCAGTAATTATCATAATGCTCAGCCGGAAAAGTTTCGAAAGCTTTATTCTGTGCATACACCCATTCCGGTTTTAACTGGATGGATAGGTTTCCGGCTTCCAGATGAATGCCACCAGAGAGTAGGGTTTGATACCCTGCCGCCGGTATCATGGCTCCATCATTCCAGCTATACGGATGGTGGGTACTATATTGTTGGGTGGTAGAAAAAGGTAGCCAGGAAATTTTTACAGCAGACTTTTTCAGAAGCTTCGAAAGTATCTTTCCTTTATGCATCCCCCATTCCGGTAATAACGTATCCATGCCCCAATACCCGCTGGCAAAGGATTCCATCACTAACCCTTTCTTCAGATCTACTTTCCCCACTAACTGCTCTCTCCGCAAAAAATCCTGCACCCCATCTCCCAAAAAAGAAGACGACTGCCCTGAGAGTTTCGCACTAAAAAGGCCTACAAAAAAAAGTATCCATCCAAGTCTACACAACATCTGTAATATTTAATTCTTTATTATCCTACTCTGTGGTCCTCCGTGCCCTCTGTGTTGAAAACTTGCTTTCCTTGAGGGTGGCTTTTTTCAACACAGAGGTACAGAGGGCACAGAGCTTCACAGAGGGTGTTTGTTTTCAAAGAAATAGCTTATGCCGATTTTGCTATGCATATTAAACCTACTAACCCCCTGCTCCCATGCATAGTTACTACTATTAATGAATTGAAAAATACCAGCGAAAATAATATTTCTGTATTTCATTTGAGGCATAATGCCGATACTGATATCTGTCCACTTAGCAGCATGGTATTGTGGATCTCTTTCTACTCTTTCAAACAATACCCCCAGTTGCTTAAAACCCTTTATCCATGTGGCTTGCAGCGATTGCACATTACAACCCAATCCGGCACCGGCGCCTAGTATTTGGTTTTCATTTGTATAACCTTGCGCAATCTGTCCATGCACATACCAGTTACCCGCATTCCGCAATAAATAATCCGGCGATTGGGTGAGCCGAATCATTTCGAATCCAACATTCAGGTAGGCATCTTGTTGCAGGGGGATAATTTTTTTAAACCCAACTACATGCGCTGCAGAATGCGTAGGTGCGCCTAGATAGGCTCTTAATTCTTGCGAGTAATCGTTCTTGCCAAACTCCACATAAAATTCAGCATGGGCCTTAGGCAATACCCAACGCAGAAAAATAGAAGCTAACTGATCGGTACCCAGCGTATCATCTCCCTGCGCATTATTTTTATCAACGGGCTTAAACAGCACGGGCAAATACTTACTGGTAAAAGAGCCGGAAGCATTGGTAATGGATGATTGGTAGGATTGTATGCCCCTGGTTATGCCGATGAATAAACCAGGCACCCATTTTGGTTGATAGGTAAGGGTATAGGCATTCAGGTATCGGTCGTTATTATTTGTTACCGCATTGGTAAGGTTATAGTTTTCGTAATTGCGTTCTGCATTAGAAGTAAGTCTTGCACCAATTAGTTGCCATTCAAAGCTACCGATGGGGGTGTGTAAGGGTTTACGGGTGGCTAAAAAAACATGCGCCATGCCCGGGGCATTATTGGTCATTAATAAAGAGCTCCTTTGTCCGGGCCCCCACCATAGATTCCCCGATGATACCCCCACTGAAATAGGGCCAGCAGAAAGTTTAATACTTGATTGTCCCGCAAATATTTTTTGATACGCCCCTCCCATATTACTGCCGTAGGCCGCATTGGATGCATAAGAGGGGTTGGTTGCATACACTACTTCGGGCATCAACTGAACCTCTAATGCGCCGTAAGCCGCATATACACCGGCGCTTACCATGGCCTGGTAGCCTTTTGACGCTATCATGGCGCCATCGTTCCAGCCGTAGGGGTGATGGGTATTGTATTGTTGGATGAGGGTAACCGGAAGTATTTGAGTTATCGGGTGCTTCCAATTTATTTTCCTAGGGGTGATCAATGGCCTTACAGCGAAGGAAACTGAAGAATCGTACTCGCCTAATAACTGTTTATTGCGTAACGTTTCATCTTCTAAGGTGCCAATAACGATGCTTTGCGAGATGCCGCAGAAGGGTATGATGAGTAGGAGGAATAGTTGAAGCTTTTTGTGCATACCTGTTTTACTTAGATAAAAGATTTCAATATAGAGTTAAAAGATTTCAACACAGAGATCACGGAGAAACAGGAGTTTCACAGAGAGGGCTTTTCTCTGTGAAACTCCTAACCTCTGTGTGCTCTGTGTTGAAAAAAACAGAGCACAGAGAGGGCTTTTCTCTGTGAAACTCCTAACCTCTGTGTGCTCTGTGTTGAAAAAAACAGAGCACAGAGAGGGCTTTTCTCTGTGAAACTCCTAACCTCTGTGTACTCTGTGTTGAAAAAAAGCCTATCTCCTCTTCCCCAACAATAAAATAATCGACAAGCCAACCACTCCACTAACCACCCCCACAAGAATAGCCAATAAAAAACTAGTCTTGTTTTTCTTCAACGGCATCTCCGGGTAATCTACAATTTGAACAGTGGGCGTCTCTTGCAGTAAAGCGGTTTTGCTGACTTCTAGGTTCTTCACTATCTCGGCATAGACCGTACTCTGAATAAATTTATTCCGCGAACTGATTTCCGCGTCAACCATGGGAGTTGAATAGGAGGGGTTTACATCCAATAAGGAACGATTGACATCGGCGGTTGAAAAAGTTTTCTTATCCAGTATCAATTCCAGACTATCCGCTCTTCTCTCCAAACGGTCTACATTATTCCGCAGCCTTTTGGTTTTGGTATCCACATAAAAGTCGGTAGTGATTTGTAATAAACGCTCACATAATAACTGGCTTAATTTTTCATCCCTGGTTGTAACCTGTATTTCGAAGAAGCCCAACTTCTTATCGGGTTTAGCTATCGACAACTCTCTGTCTACTATCCGTTTAATTATTTTTTGCAACAGGCTATCCTGCAGTCTTACTAATTTTTGTTGGTTAGCCGGAAAGTTTACCTGGCTGCCTGTCTTACTATCACCCGCCCACTGATTTTTCCATTGATATACTTCCGCGTATTCATCTGCCAGCGACCTGGTAGAGGAGTCGTTATAAGGGGTTAACAATGTTTTCTTAATGAATACACGACTCTTTAATAACTGCAGCACATTATCTCCGGCCAATACGCCACTGGTGCCTGATAATCCGCCAATATCAAAACCAAATTGCCCGGCCAGTGCCGAGGCAATCGACCCCCCCGAACCTTTGGATTCCTCTACTACAAAGGTAAGTTTGGCTGTGTAGGTAACCTGTTTTAACCAGGCATAGCCCAGGCCCAGCAATCCCCCCAAAATGCCCACCACTATTAGTATGCGCCAATGGCCGGCTACATAACGCAGGTGGTTTGTCCATTGATGAATGAGTATTTTGAAAGAAAAATTTTCTTCCTCAGCGTCATGGTCCGTATTGGGAATGGTTGGTTGCATAGTTTTTTTTGCTGGTTATTTTTTCAATACGACTATCAAACTTACAAGCGTAGCTAATGAACCCAAAAGCGTAGACACTTCAAAAACAGACAATCCTTTGGAAGCCGTCTCTGTTTTTTCGGGCACGAATATTTTACTGCCGGGCAATACTTTTGGATAGGTTCTGAAAAACAGAAAATGATGTATTTTCCGGTTTATGCCATTGCTGTATTGCACGTAGGCTTTTTTAAGGTTACCCTTGTCTGTAATGCCGCCCACATCGGATATATAAGACATAAATCTTTCTGACTGGTAGCTAACGATCTGCGGGTTAAATACGGCCCCCTTTACTTCTACAAAGGGTTGTTTTTTGGGGATATAAATGCTGTCGTCTGGTTGCAGTAGAAACTTTTCGTTTTGCAAAGAGAAATCAGACAATAAAGTAGTACCCACGCGTAAGCCTTTTCTGAAGACCTGCACATCGGCCATGGAAGCGAAGGGCGAAATGCCACCGGACCGCTGAATGACTTCCTGGATGGTTTCATTCCTTTTTTCTAATGAATAATCGCCCGCATACAGTACCTCGCCCCGGATTTTAACGCTACCTAAATTCCGGTAATTGAGCAGGCGGGGAACGAACACATAGTCGAGCGGTTGCAAAAGGGTTTTACTGCTTTGGTTGCTGAGGGTCGCGTCTACATCGAGTGTAACCAGGTCTATTAATTTATTGGCCAGGGTATCCCCGGTATTTTTTTCGAGACGGGATATTTCTATTTTATGGGTGGCCGCGTCGTTGGTAAAACCGCCGGCCATTACAATAATATCTTCTACCGACATGCCTTCGCGGTATTGAAAGTTACCGGGGATGCGTACATTTCCCGCCACTGTTACGGACGGGATATCCTGCAAACTATCTTTGGATAAGATAAAAACAGAATCTTCTCTTACTAAAAGGATATCATCCTGTTTGCCATTGACAATATGACCGGTATGAAAGGATATTAATGCTCTTTCTGAGGATGCGTTTCTTCTTTTAATATATCCCCTGTTGGTAAAAGCATCCTGTTTGAGGCCGTCGGCTTTTTTAATCAGTTTAGCCAGTGAAAGTTGTTCCGTTAATTCATAATTGCCGGGGCGGTACACGGCGCCGGTTAGTATTACACGGTTAGTAAAACGGGGCAAAACTTTTTCGAAAAAAACGGAGTCGCCATCCCTGGGAATAAAATAATTAAAATCGGCCGCCACCACATCGCGCAGCTTCATTTCTTTATCGCCCATCTGCACAATTTTGGCCACATCCTTTAGCGCCGCGGCTTCCAGGCCACCGCCAAACTGGAGCAGTTCCGCGAGTGTTTCTTTTTCCAGTAATTCAAATATCGCCGGTCGTTTTACTTCACCACTTAAAAAAACCCTTTTTTGATACAAGGGAAAACGGATAATGTCCTGGTCCTCTAACCGTATTTCCTTACCCATGATTCCTTTTTGCAGGAAGGAATAAAAATCTATCACATCAATTACTTTATTATTTCGGATCAGTTCGATTTTTCTAAGGGAACCTTTTTCTGACGGGCCATTGGCCAGGTAGAGTACATTAAAAAAGCCGGCCATGGAAGAGATCAGGTAATTACCCGGATGTTCTGCCTCGCCCACTACTTTAATGCGGATGGATTTCATATTAGACAGCGTAACAAACAACTGTGTTCTGCCGCTTACTAATGCAGGATAGGCCTGCTTCATCTTGTTCTTAATTTTCTGCGATGCCTGTTCAATGGTTAAACCATTCAAAGAAATAATGCCCGCGTAAGGCAATTGAACCGTGCCTTCGGTACTTATTTTAGCGTCAACCGAGCTTTCGTTGAGGCCGGTAAAATTGAGGATGATTTCATCGTCGGGCCCAAGCACATAATTTTTGGGTGTGGCAATCCGGAGGTTGGGTTCGAAATTATTATTGGGGTTGCTGAAGAATTCATAGCCATAATAGTTAGACTTTTTCTTCAACTGCGGCACTTCAAAAACCCAGGAACTGTCTTTGATAAAGTCGGTGGTGTCTTTGATAAGATTATCGGCGCCGAATTTAGATTTACCAGCTCCCTGCAATTGTACCAGTCTTTTCTTGAAATTATTTACCTCAGCAGGGTCCATGCCTTTTTTCACCAAAAGTTTAATGGCATCGCTTTCAGAAATACCCGCTTTCTGTGTTTGTTGCCATATTTGCATGATCTGCTGATCGGATAACTGGCTTACTTTGCCCATTTGCAGGGGGGTATTGCCGCCCTGCGCAAAATTGGTAAAAGGCGCCAGCGCGAAAAGAGGCAACAGCAACGCGGTAAGTAGTCTATTAACAGGATTCAGTTTCATTACAAGTGATTGGTAGGTACAAATATCGAAAATAATTGCTATCTATTATAATCCATAATTAAAACCCATACTAAAGCTGGTTTGGGTGGTTTTAGAAAGGCTTACCTGGTTTTGGGTGGTAACAGACTGGTACCAGGCGGTTAGTTGTAAGTTATTGATTAATTCATAAGCGAACCTCGCGTAAACAGCCTGTTGTTTGGTTTGCAGGTCGAATAAAAAGGCCGGCTGGGGTTGTTGAAAATATTGTTGTGCCAGGGTACCTGCCCCGCCTTTTCGGATGGTTTGGTAATTGAGCAGGCATTTGAAACGTGGAAAGGGCGTGTATTGCAGCGTATAAGTAAGCCTGTCGAAATTATTTCCCATCCAGTCGCCCAGGTAATAATTATGACTGGTATAGTCCTGGGCAGGAATGAGGTTACGATACACAAAGGGGTTAACGCGGGTGTATTCGAGGCCAAGTGTAAGATAAGGGATGAGGGCATCCGTGAAGGAGGCCCCGATGGTGTAGCCCAGTTGATTTCTGCTTTTCTTTTTGTTGAACAGCGTGTACACGCGGATCTCATCTATGAATATGGTGGAATAGAGATGGGTTTTAGGCAGTTGGTTCCTGGAACTGAGCTGTACAAATAACTGGCCATTAGAGCCGGCCCTGATATTGCTGTTGTTAACGATATTATCGTAGATCTTAAAAAACATGAGCGGAAACAGGTAGCCAATGTCTAACCGGTCGCTGTACACAATGGATTCGCCGGCCGCGAAATCAAGACCTTTCATGGCTTTAATTTGTATGCTGTGTGTGGCCATGAATTTGGGGATGAAGAGCTGGCGCTGCCCATCAAATAAGGGGTTACCGGTAGGATAGGTACGGGCGGAATCAACCAGGTTGGAACTGAGCCAGGCATGGGTATAGTTGAAGGTGAGCCAGGGAAAAATTTGGTAATCGAGGCGGATAAAGGGGAAGGCGGGGGCCTTATCGGATAAAACAATTTTTCCGTAATTGCCATACCCCCAAAGCAAATGATCCTGCCCAAAACTGAGGGAACCATTTTTCCAGCTATAAGAAATACTTCCCCGGAAGCGGGAATAATTCTGGCTGCTATGCAGGGAAGTATCTTTTCGAACAATGCCTGTTAGCGGATTGTTTTGCCGGGTGGAATCAAATCCCTTACCCGCTTCGGTAATATCATCGTAATAAAAATGAAAACCCCAGTGTTTGCCCGCATAGCCATAAAAGCTAAGGCCCGAGCTGGATTGGGTGATATTCTTACCGGACCCCCGGATGGTAGCGGCCGTAAATACAGGCTCGGCCTGGAACAAATTATTTTTACCCGATGCAGAAAAGCCTCGCCATCTTTTGTAGGGATCCACTTTAAAAAAATGGGGCCTGCCTGAAGTATCCGCAACTACCGCGGCCATTTCATTTCCGTATTCGCGGCTATAAAAATGGAGTTCTTTTTTTTCTGTGGGTGATAAGACGTTTGCATGCTGAGAGAGGGAATCCAGGCAATTGGCCAGGTATTTTCTGCTGAGTGGTTTGATATTATCCTCAAAACGAATCATGCCTTTCTGGGCCATGCGTGAGAGATAGTTGTACACTTCTTTGGTATGATTTTCCCATACTACCTGGGCCTGCAGGTTTTTATTGGCGAGGAACAGGATGACTATTAATAAAAAAGAAAGCCTTTTGCTGATTTGGTTCTGCATGGTAAATTTTGCTAAAGGTTTCAAAGATAGGATTAGGCCGCTTAATAGGCATTTTGATCTCCCCGGATGATATTGATAGCTGTTTGCAGAATGATCTGCCCATCCAGCCAGAATGTCCAGCGGTGTATATAATACAAATCGAAATTAACCCTGCGTTGCATAGAGCCCGGTATACGGGTTTCGCCGCGGCAGCCGTTCACCTGCGCCCAGCCCGAGATGCCCGGTTTTACTACGTGGCGGAGCATATAATTTTCTACGGTGTGCATAGACTGGATATTGAGTGGTGTGGGGTGAGGCCTGGGGCCCACTACACTCATATTGCCCAACAATACGTTCCAGAACTGGGGCAGTTCATCCATATTGGTTCTGCGTAAAAAGGTACCCAGCCGGGTTACCCTTGGATCGTTTTTAACGGCCTGGTGATAGAAACCGTTCCGGTCAATATCAACACTATTCGACTCCATGGTTCTGAACTTGTAACAAATAATTTTTTCGTTATTCAGTCCCCATCTTTCCTGTTTAAAAATGATGGGTCCTTTGGAACTTAATTTAATGGCCAATGCGATTAATGGCATTAACCAGGAGCCGAGAACGATAAAAAAACTGATTGAAAAACTGATGTCGAAGAATCTTTTCAAAACCCTGTTTTCTAATTTATCCAGCGGTAAGGCGCGGATACTGATGATGGGCATCAGGCCGATATTATTTACCTGGACTGTGGAAGAGGCATACTGTTGCAGATCGGGTATGATCCTGGCTTTGGTGGCATAGTAATCACATACTTCGATGCATTCCTGTATGTCATCATTCTGCGAATTGGGTAAGGCGATCACTACTTCATCAATTCTTTTTTCTTTGAGCAGGGCGCTGAGGTGCTTGATTTTACCCTGGTAGGCGCAGCCGTTCAGTTGAGTGCCGGCATTGTCTAAGAAACCCACGCATTTATAGCCGTAGTAATAATATTTGTTGATGGTTTCATAAAAATCGAGGGCCGATGGGGTGGCGCCAATGATGAGGATATTATCGAATAATTTACCCTGGTAGATGGCAGAATGCAGGTATTTCCGGATCACATATTTGGTAATGGAAAGCAGCACAAACAGGATGCTCAGGAAATACGTGAAGAAGCTGCTATTGAACTGGAAAACATTGCGCAGGAAAAAAGAAACCGAACTTAACAGGATGGTAAAGAGAATAATGGTATAGAGGATAAAGATGATTTCTTCGGAGTATTTGTTGGATCTTCTGTCGGTGTACATCCTGGAAAAAGAAGCGGCTATATACCATACGGTAAGCGCGAGCAGGGTAAACAAATATATTTGGGCGGGCTCGTTAACCGGTGTATTACCGGAGGTGATACGGTATGCGAGAAAGTAGGACAGGCACACAATGGGCGCATCAATAAAATACCTGATAATTGTATACCGATTGTATGCTTTGGCCATAAATTCAGACATTCTTACTTTCGGGCAATCAATTCATTTAGCAACGCAAGATAAGCATCCGTGATAAGTTCCCAATTGTATTTACCGGTTAAACCATCGCGGGCGATTTCTCTAAGACGCACCAATTGACCATCCTGCTGCTCAACAGCTTGCATTTGATGGGCGATTGACTGCTTGTTTTTTTCAAAAAACAACCCATACCTGCCATCTGCCAGCATTTCCCTGTTAAATGGGGTATCCAGGGCCAGGATAGCGCATCCATAAGCCATGGCTTTTAACAGGGTGGGGTTGGTGCCACCAAACTCATGGCCATGCAAATAGGCGTAACAATGGTGGTAAAGTTCCGCTAAGGTCTCACTATTTGTAATATAACCCAAAAAGATAATGTTGTTGGCGGCTTTCGCTTTGATGGCATCGGCATAGGCATCTTTATAAGGTACATCGCCCACGATCACCAGTTTTTTGGAGGAATTGGCGGCGATAAATCCTTCTAATAACAGATCCGCGTTGTTATCGGGTATCAGCCGGCCTACGATGAGGTAATAGTTGTTTGGTTGCAGGTGAAATGGCTCCAGCAAAGCCGGGTTTTGCGGGTAGCGGATATTGGCTCCGTAAGCGATAACGGTAGACTCTTTTTTGAACTCCCGCAGGTACACTCTCCTCATTTCTTCCGCATCGGTAATTACGCGGTCGTACCATTTGGTGGCCAGCCAGGCAGCGAAGCGAAAGTATTTGGAACCCAGGCCCTTCCATTTGGGGCGAAGCCATTCGAGCCCGTCGACATTAATACAAGCGGGTTTGCCAAAGAGGCGGGCAATCAATCCCCATGGGCCATTGGCCGCGTTAACGGCCAGGATTACATCTGTTGTAGAGGTGCAGGCATGCACCATTGAAAAGAAAGAATGAATAAGCTGGCTAAGGTTCTTGCTTTCGATGGTGGGAATGTAAACCAGTTCAATACCATTGACCTGGTTGGGGAAGCCGGTGAACAGGTTTTTATGGCAGTAAACTTTTACATGGATACCCCTTTGTACCAAACGCTCGGCTAATTCTTTAACAAAGGTTTCGTATCCACTATATACATAAGGGTAACCCCGCGATCCAATAATAGCTACTGTCATTCCAATACTTTTATCATCTTCCGCTCAAATGCTTCCAACGAATAGTTTGTCAATACTTTTTGTCTGCCTGCTTCACCCATTTTCATTCGAAGTGAAGGATCCTTTATCAACTGGCCAATGATTTTGGCGGCGGCTTCCGGTTGATTAACGGGTATATGTACCCCTGTTATACCATCATCAACCATTTCCAAAGCCCCGCCATGCGCGGTGGCAGCAAGGGGTTTAGCCGATGCCATCCCTTCTAATACCACGGTAGGAAAGGGGTCGGGCAGGATGGAAGGTAAAACTAAGATATCTAAGCCCCGCATTATTGTAGGAATAGTTGTCCGGTAACCGAGATCTGTTACGAGAGGCCCGATATTTTCTTTGGCAATGATGGTTTTTATCTCATCATACAAATATTCATAGCCCGGGAAGGCATCGCCGGCTAATACAAAATGCAGGGTAGTAAATTTTTTGGCGAGATGGGCGGCGATTTGCAGGAAATAGATTTGTCCCTTCCAGTAATGTACCCTGCCAATCATGCCGATGATTACTGTGTTGTGATCAACCCCTAATTCATTTCGTAAAAGATTGGTTTCATCCGGCTGTAAATAGATACCGTACGAAATACCATTATAGATGAGGGAAAGTTTTTCTTCAGACACATACTTGCGCCAGCTATTATGAACGGCTTCAGACACAACGATTACGGTATTGCTAAAGTTATTTAATAATTTTCCCAGGATAAAATATAACCATTTGGGCTGTTCGATGATTTCGTGAACATGCCATACATGCTTTATCCCTAAAGATTTAGCGGCGAAGGCGCCCGCCAGTACCGCGGTGGTATTGGAATACACCAGTTGAATATTTTTTTCTTTGATGAGGCGCTTCAGTGTAAAATAGGCATTGCGTAAAACGAAGCACCTGTTTAGGATACCCTTCAGTGATTTGTATTTTCTTCTGAGGATGCCTAAGCGGATAAAATAAATTTCCGCGCCGGCATCCGCTAATGCCGCGACCAGGGGGCCCTCTTCAGAGAGGATTACCAGGGGCTTATGCCCTCTGCGATGCAGCATACGAACGGTATGCAGTAATATTTTACTGGCGCCATAAAGGTCGGAAGAGCCATGCAGGAGAAGTATATTCATGATGGCTAACTGCGTTGTTTAATAATTACGGCCGGAATACCCGCCACCACGCTATACGGGGGAACATCTTTCGAAACCACGCTGCCCGCTGCCACAACCGAGCCCCTGCCAATGGTAACACCGGCCAGGATAATGCTGTTAGCGGCGATCCAGCAATCGTCTTCAATTTTTACAAATAGTTTCTCAACCCCCTGGGCTTTCATGGGGATATCGGTTCTGCTGAATACATGGTTCTCCGCGTAAATACTTACGCGTGGCGAGATCATTACATTATTTCCTATTTCTATATACCCCGAACAACCGATATAGGAATAGGGGCCGATATTGGAATGGTTACCAATCTTTAATCCTTCGCCAATTTCGCCCCCGTATATATTAGAAGGCCTGATGATAGCGAATTTGCCAATACTCACTCTTTCGCCTATGATCACTTTCTGTTTAGATAAACAATTGATCTCTGCATAATCTTCTACAATCAGATCTTTACCCGCTTCTAAATATTTTGCATACCGGATAGACACCCCTTTCCCAACCAGCACCAGGCCCCTTGCCTTGGCAAAAAACAAGCGTTCATAACAACCCCTTATAAAAAAGCAGGCCAGCCTGAATAAAGTGATGACTTTATCAGTGCGTGTAAATGGGGCGGGGAAGCGGGATTGTAAGTTTATTGTCTTAAAATTTTTATTGTTTTACTATCATCTTTTCTCCGTCATTGCGAGGATACGAAGCAATCTGTGGACTGAACCATTAGCGGTCCCGCAAAAACATAAACCGTCTCAAAAAATTCAAACCCACTATTACGCGTAACACAGTTTGCTTTGCTTCGTTCCTCGCAACTCCTCGCAATGACGTCGCGTTGCGACGCAATGACGGTTTGTGATCTTCCTTCCTGCAAATATTCTACATTGTTGCTAACTATCCATAAAAAATTACATTTAAAAGATAAATGACTAATTTTTGAAGGGATATTGCATACAGTATTACGGTTATTAACTAAAATTGTACCATGAAGAAAGCATTAATCTGTGGGGTTTCGGGGCAGGATGGGGGGTATTTGTCTAAACTTTTACTGGAGAAAGGCTATGAAGTGTATGGCGGCTCGAGGGATGCTTCGTCTAATAGTTTTGATAACCTGCGTAAACTGGGGTTAAAGGATAAGGTAAACCTGGTGTCTATTAATATTTGTGATTTCAGGAGTACCCTGCAAACGATTATTAAGATTAAGCCCGATGAGATTTATAATTTGTCCGGGCAAAGTTCGGTGGGCCTGTCATTTGACCAGCCTGTTGAAACTTTTGAAAGTATCAGTATCGGCACATTGAATTTATTGGAAGCCATCCGTTTCAGTAACCTGCCGGTGCGATTGTATAATTCCGGTTCGAGTGAATGTTTTGGTGAGTCGGGTAATTTGCCGGCCGATGAAAATACTTCGTTTAAACCGAGGAGTCCGTATGCGATCGCGAAAGCCACTTCGCACTGGCAAGTGGCTAATTATAGAGAAGCTTATCATATTTATTCCTGCACCGGCATTTTATTTAACCACGAATCGCCTATGCGGCCCCATCGGTTTGTGACCAAAAAAATTGTATCCACTGCCTGCCGCATTTATAAGGGGAGTGATGAGAAATTACAGTTAGGTAATATTAATATCCAGCGCGACTGGGGTTGGGCGCCTGATTATGTGGAAGCCATGTGGTTAATGCTGCAGCAGGAAATTCCGGACGACTTTGTGATTGCCACGGGCATTACCCATTCGCTGAAATACTATATACAACTGGTGTTTACCGAGCTAAACCTGGATTGGGAAAAACAGGTAGTATTGGATAACTCTTTATTACGCCCTACTGACCTGGTGTATGGAAGGGCCAATCCTTCGAAAGCCGCGGCTGTATTGGGCTGGAAGGCAAAACATACTTTGGAGGATATTGTGCGATCGATGGTGGCGTATGAGTTAGAAAACAGCGAATCGTAACGGGTATTTACAAGGACTTGAAAACCTGCAACAATTGCCCGGTAGTTTTTTCCCATGAAAACAGCGCCAGTCTTTGCCGGCCTTTTTCGATCAATGTTTTTTGCAGGGTGATATCTTCCAGGATCATTTTCATTTTATTTTTAATATCCACTATATCATAAGGATCACAGGTAATGACTGCATCGCCGCCTACTTCTGGTAAGCAACTGTTATCAGCTACCAGGGTAGGTAAATGATGCTGGAAAGCTTCTAATACCGGCAGTCCAAATCCCTCATTCACCGAAACAAAGGCATAGAGGCTGGCATGGGAATAATAATGGGCCAGTTGTTCATCGGTAATAAAACCCGGCAGTAGTACTCTTTGCTGTAAGCCCAAAGCATTAATTAATTGATGGATATTCTCACTATCATCAATCTTGCTTTTAGCTACTTTGTTTCCCGCCAATACTAAATCATAGTCTTCAAACCCCTCCTTCAATAACAAATCAAAAGCCCTGATTAGGTTGAGCAGGTTTTTTCTTTTTTCTAAAACGCCGATATGCAGGATATATTTTCGGGTAGTACCGTTTAAGGCTGTTTCATTGATAGCTTGTGTATGCTGAAGCGCCGATGCTGTTTTGGGTGCCAGGTGAATAGCATGAATTTTATTGGGTTCAATACCCACCTGTTTCACAATTTGTTTTTTTGAATACTCAGTAATGGTAATCACCGCATCGGCTTTTTTCGCGGCTGTTACCCCCACCGTTTTTAACAGGCCCAGCCATAAGCGGTTATACTGGTTGGGATATTCCCAAAAAAATGCGTCATAAAAAACAACGGTGGTTTTAAAATTAAATTTTAGCAGTGGAAGAAAATAATCGGTACAATATAAAATATCTACTCCTTTTACCAGGCAGAGGAAGGGCAATGAAATTTGTTTCCAGCAAAAGAAGCGGGCATGTTCCACTGCTTTCAATACTTTATTTTTTCCGGTGTAAACGGGAAGCCGGGTATTAATAAAAAGGATGGTAAAATCTGGGTGGCCTTTTGCGAGTACTTTACAGGTTTCTTCGAGATAGGTTTTGGCGCCTGTCTTTGCTATTTGCAGGTCGCGTATATCGACAGCTATCTTTATTTTGTTTCCCATTCGGTTCTTATTCCTTTGGTATTGGAAAAGGTGCTAAGGTAAGGGATATGGTGTTACTGATTGGGTTTGCGGATGTGAATTAGTAGGCATACGCGGGACTAAAGTCCCAATTAAAAGATGGGAGGGGGATTTTTGATCCACGCTCTAAAGAGCGTGGCAAAGATTTGAGTGAAAAAGATTTGAGGGGGCAAAGATTTGAGTGAAAAAGATTTGAGGGGAAAAGAGGGAAATTCATAGATTAAAAGCAAGGAGAAGAATAGCAAGGAAGCGTGTGGCAAGCAGATGAATGAGGCCTTGCCCTGTTCTTTAAAATTTTGCCACGCTCTTTAGAGCGTGGAATGAGCATCATCATTTGAATTTATTTTGGGACTTTAGTCCCGCGAGTGAAAAAGATTTGAGAGGAAAAGATTTGAGGGGAAAAGATGAGCCTTCGCGGGACTAAAGTCCCGATTAAGGGAGGGTGGGATTTTTGATCCACGCTCTAAAGAGCGTGGCAAAGATTTGAGAGGAAAAGATTTGAGAGGAAAAGATTTGAGGGGGAAAGATGAGCCTTCGCGGGACTAAAGTCCCAATTAAAAGATGGGAGGGGGGACTTTTTATCCACGCTCTAAAGAGCGTGGCAAAGATTTGAGAGGAAAAGATTTGAGGGGGCAAAGATTTGAGGGGAAAAGATGAGCCTTCGCGGGACTAAAGTCCCAATTAAAAGATGGGAGGGGGGATTTTTGATCCACGCTCTAAAGAGCGTGGCAAAGATTTGAGAGGAAAAGATTTGAGGGGGCAAAGATTTGAGGGGAAAAGAGGGAAATTCATAGATTAAAAGCAAGGAGAAGAATAGCAAGGAAGCGTGTGGCAAGCAGATGAATGAGGCCTTGCCCTGTTCTTTAAAATTTTGCCACGCTCTTCAGAGCGTGGAATGAGCATTATCATTTGAATTTATTTTGGGACTTTAGTCCCGCGAGTGAAAAAGTTTGCCCCGTTCTTTAGTTGCACAGAGGGGGAGCTTACACGCATGTTTTTAAAATTTAGTATGAAATTGTGTAAAATATCACAAAATAAGTACTTAAATTGTGTAAAATATCACATTTATTGGACTTAAATTACTTTATGGAATTTAAAAGACAGGTACAACCGGCCTTAATAGAATGGAAAAATAATGCCAGGCGCAAGCCTTTGGTATTGCAGGGAGCGAGGCAGGTGGGTAAAACGCATTTATTAAAAAATCTTGGAAGAACAGCCTTTACAGATACTGCCTATTTTAACTTTGAGACGCAACCCAACCTGAAGGAATTCTTTGAGAATACCAAAGAGGTAAAACGAATTATTCGTAATCTTTCTCTTATTCACGGAAAAGAAATTAATCCGAAAAATACCCTGATCATTTTTGATGAAATACAGGAGTGTAACCATGCATTGAATAGCCTGAAATATTTTTGCGAAGAAACCCCTGAATATGCGGTTGCTTCTGCCGGATTTCTTTTGGGTATTACCCTGGGAAAAAATAAATCATTTCCTGTTGGTAAAGTTGATTTTTTGCATGTACTGCCACTGAGCTTTACTGAATTTTTAGCACAGGCAAACAGTAGCCTGGCCGATTATCTGAAAGGGATAGATACAACAGAAAAGATACCGGCTATTTTTTTTAATCAGTTACTTGACTATTTCAACAGCTATTTTATTTCTGGAGGCATGCCGGAAGCTGCGGCCACATTATTGGAAAACCAGGATATGGTTTCTACTCAAAAAGTGTTGGATAATATTTTAATGGCCTATCGGCTTGATTTCTCCAAACATACCCCGTCTAAAGATATCGCACGTATCAATTATGTCTGGAACTCCATACCCACACATCTTTCAAGGGAGAACAAAAAATTTTTATACCAGGCGCTGAAACCCGGGGCCCGGGCAAGGGAATACGAAGATGCGTTGCACTGGTTGGTTCAGGCAGGTCTGGTTTCAAAAGTATATCGCTGCAATAAACCCAATTTGCCATTATCTGCTTATGACGATCTTTCTGCTTTCAAGCTGTATTTGGTTGATATTGGACTTTTGCGGGTACTCTCTGGATTAGACGCAAGCATATTTTCGGAGAAAAATAAAATTTTTTCAGAATTTAAAGGAGCGCTCACTGAAAATTATATTTTGCAGAGTTTACTTACCCAGTTTTCCGGGGTACCCCGGTATTGGACATCTGGTGGCCAGGCTGAAGTAGATTTTTTATTTCAATACAAAAACCGGATCATTCCCTGTGAGGTTAAATCTTCAGAAAATACCAAAAGCAGAAGTCTTACCGTATATGCTCAAAAATATAAGCCAGCCACCAGGATAAGGTATTCACTGCTAAATCTTTCTATGGAGGGCGACCTGTTAAATATCCCCCTTTTTCTGGCGGATCAAACAAAAAATATTTTGGATAAACTTTAAAATCCGCGTTGAAAACCTTCCATTCGTAACTGTAAATTTTTTCAACACGGAGATTATGAGGTACACAGAGCTGGAAAGGGGGGGAAAAGGGAACTATAGTTTAATGGCGGTATAGGATTTGGGTATGCCCAATAAACGTTCTACCTGTATTTTGGCATCGGGGAAAAGTTTTTTAAACTGTTGCCGGGTAAACATGATGGTTGTTTTTGAAACAGCCAAAGCATCCCGGTAATTGGATGCTTTTGGGAAATAATTAATAGAAAACCACCTAATCAGGTAAGCCCTTAAAGCATGTGGTATAAATTGAAAAAAAGGCAATAAACTATGGGGTTCCAATGGAAACCAGTAAGAGGGCGTTTGAATAATATACTTATCACAAACCCTTTTTACTTCTTTGGCGAATTGTAATTGCTTTTCCTTGCTGCCCATGTGTTCAATCACGGAATTGGAAAACACCAGGTCAAATTCGCCAAACTGGTAAGGCAATGCAAGTGCATTGCCGGTAACATGTATAAATCCGGGTATATCTGCCGGGGTATGGTTATTGGCAAGATTGAGTAAATAAATAGTGCAGTGTTCATTCCGCCATCCGATATGTTTCCAGTACCCCATTTCACCGCCGATATCAAGAATTTTTATTTGTCCTTTTTCACTGATCAGCTTTTCGATCTCATTTTGCAACAGTGCAAACCTTTTTTTCCGCAACCTGTTAACGAATGAGCCGGGTTTAGTATGATTAACGAATAATTTGATGAGATTCATGCCTTTCTGTATAGTTATATTTTATAAAGATAGGATATGTATCCGTCATTGCGAAGCAAGTCACCGTCATTGCGAGGAGACGAAGCAATCTGTGTTACGCGAAGTAGGGTGATGGAATTATGGAGACCGTTTCGTTTATCACCGTCCTTGCGAAGCAAGTCACCGTCATTGCGAGGAGACGAAGCAAACTGTGTTACGCGAAGTAAGGTGATGGAATTATGGAGACCGTTTCGCTTATCACCGTCCTTGCGAAGCAAGTCACCGTCATTGCGAGGAGACGAAGCAAACTGTGTTACGCGCAGTAGGGTGATGGAATTATGGAGACCGTTTCGTTTATTCAATTACGCTGATAAGGCAGTCCACAGTTTGCTTCGTGTCCTCGCAAGGACGCCCCCTGGCGGGAGCTTGCTTCGCAACGCCCCCGTCATTGCGAAGCAAGTCACCGTCATTGCGAGGAGACGAAGCAAACTGTGTTACGCGAAGTAGGGTGATGGAATTATGGAGACCGTTTCGTTTATTCAATTACGCTGATAAGGCAATCCACAGATTGCTTCGTATCCTCGCAATGACGCCCCTGGCGGGGTCAGGGCCCCTGGCGGTTGGCTTGGCGGGGGTTGCGAAGCAACGCCCCCGTGTCCTTGCGAAGCAAGTCACCGTCATTGCGAGGAGTTGCGAGGAACGAAGCAAAGCAAACTGTGTTAGGCGAAGTAGGGTGATGGAATTATGGAGACCGTTTCGTTTATCACTGTCCTTGCGAAGCAAGTCACCGTCATTGCGAGGAGACGAAGCAAACTGTGTTACGCGAAGTAGGGTGATGGAATTATGGAGACCGTTTCGTTTATTCAATTAGGCTGATAAGGCAGTCCACAGATTGCTTCGTATCCTCGCAAGGACGGCCCCTGGCGGGGTCAGGGCCCCTGGCGGGTCTCGTAAGGACATCCCTAAAACTACCGCGGGTTAGTAAACAAATCCAAAAAGCCACAGAGGAATTTTGTTAGCATGTCCATATTCGATATCATCGACCACTATATGTGCATTTTCTACGGAAGCTACCTGTTTGGATTTTTTGTTTTTACCTCCCACTTCAAAAACAAAATTTTCATCTACCAAAAAATCACCTTGTTCCGCATATACAATAGTATGTTGATAGCCTAACTGATTAACAAAAAATGTTTCCCTCGCATTGCCCGGATTGGCATTTCGGGGTGTTAGCGCGAACATTAGATTCGTGTTCTCTAAAAAAATTTTTTCAGGCTTCTGCAATCTGCTGATACCCCCCGCTTTTTTATATAAATTAACCGTAAGACCTATCTCCTCCAGGTAATGCAGGTACAGCAGCAGGGTGGCCCTGTTAATGCCAATTTTATCGCTCAGCTTACTCAGGTTTGGAATAAAGGGTACCGATTCGGCAATGATCAGCAATAATTGTTTTATTTTATGTACATACCCCAGTTCAACCCCTCTCAGCAAAGGCAATTCAATTTCAAGCATCATGCTTATAATCTCTTCTATCTTTACTGTGTATAAGGATGGTTGTTCTTTATAAAAAGGATAATAGCCCTGTTTTACATATTTCTCAAAATAACGCAGGGGTTTGATGGAGGCATTGATTTCCCTGGCGGCTTCAGGATGGTTTTCTACAAGGCTATTCAAGGGTAGGCGTTCAAAATTCTTTCCGGTTTCCATAGCCAGGTATTCCCTAAATGAAAGGCCCTGCATCTGGTAAACGATGGCTCGCCTGCTTAAATCAGCCCTGGCATTCAGAATTTCTAATAAGGATGATCCGGTAAATACTACTTTAAGACCCGGAAAATCATCATAGATATTTTTAAGTTCCTGCGACCAGTTGGGATATTTATGTACTTCATCTAAAAAAAGGAACTTACCTCCTTTCTTTACAAAACGGTCCACCAGGTCAGACAAGGATTGATTGCTAAACCCTATATCATCCAAACTCAGGTACAAACTGTTGTCTAAATCCTGCTGAAGATGTATTTTAATATACTGCAGGAGCAAAGTGGTCTTCCCCACCCCCCTGGCCCCCTTTATGCCAATTAATCTCGACTCCCAGTTAATATCAGCCATGATACTTCGTACAAAATGGGTTGAAGTGTGGCTTATTTTTTGCTGATATTTTTCGAATAATTTATCCATATTGCTGGTTGTATACTACAAAAATAGGTATAAATTGCTTGTTATACTAAACAAAATTTGGAATGTATTGAAACGGCGTTCAATGGTGAGACGTGAATTGTGGATTGTGAGTTGTGAGAAAAAACACCGTCCTTGCGAAGCAAGTCACCGTCATTGCGGGGAGTTGCGAAGCAAAGCCCCCGTCATTGCGAAGCAAGTCACCGTCATTGCGAGGAGACGAAGCAATCTGTGTTACGCGAAGTAGGGTGATAGAATTATGGAGACCGTTTCGTTTATTCAATTACGCTGATAAGGCAGTCCACAGATTGCTTCGTATCCTCGCAAGGACGCCCCCTGGCGGGGTCAGGGCCCCTGGCGGTTGGCTTGGCGGGGGGTTGCGAAGCAACGCCCCCGTGTCCTTGCGAAGCAAGTCACCGTCATTGCGAGGAGACGAAGCAAACTGTGTTACGCGAAGTAAGGTGATGGAATTATGGAGACCGTTTCGTTTATCACTGTCCTTGCGAAGCAAGTCACCGTCATTGCGAGGACACGAAGCAATCTGTGTTACGCGAAGTAGGGTGATGGAATTATGGAGACCGTTTCGTTTATCACTGTCCTTGCGAAGCAAGTCACCGTCATTGCGAGGAGACGAAGCAAACTGTGTTACGCGAAGTAAGGTGATGGAATTATGGAGACCGTTTCGTTTATCACTGTCCTTGCGAAGCAAGTCACCGTCATTGCGAGGAGACGAAGCAAACTGTGTTACGTGAAGTAGGGTGATGGAATTATGGAGACCGTTTCGTTTATTCAATTACGCTGATAAGGCAGTCCACAGATTGCTTCGTCTCCTCGCAATGACGGCCCCTGGCGGGGCCTCGCAAGGACGGCTCCCTGGCGGGGCTCGCAATGACGGCCCCCCGGCGGGCTGCCGCGGTACACCGCAAAACTATTACCAGGTATAAATACGCTACGAAAGATCAATACAGAATTTTAGGTTTACACCATGCAAAGAGGCGGCACTGTATATATCTTATCGAATTGCTTACATACTGTTTTATATGTAGGTGTAACCTCGAACATAATAACAAGAATGCAACAACATAGAAATAAAATTTTTCGGGAAAGTTTCACCGCTAAATACAATGTAATAAAATTATTGTACTACGAGTTTTACCCAACTATTACAGAAGCGATTTTAGTAGAAAAGAAGATCAAGGCAGGTAGTCGAAAACGAAAATGGCAACTTATTAATTCAATTAATCCTGCATTGGATGATTTATGGGAGAAGGAGGTTTGTAAGTGGTGAACTGTTTTAGTGTATTGCATTGCGGGGGGTTGCGAAGCAACGCCCCCGTGTCCTTGCGAAGCAAGTCACCGTCATTGCGAGGAGACGAAGCAAACTGTGTTACGCGAAGTAGGGTGATGGAATTATGGAGACCGTTTCGTTTATTCAATTACGCTGATAAGGCAGTCCACAGATTGCTTCGTATCCTCGCAATGACGGCTACCTGACGGGTCCATGGGGGGCAGTTTACAGGCAGCCAAATGATTGCAATGTTTTAGCATCATTAATGACCAACCTTCTCGGCTTTCAAAACCTGGTTTAATGTAACAAAGAGTTGCACACGCGGGACTAAAGTCCCAATTAAAAGGTGGGAGAGAGATTTTTTTGATCCACGCTCTAAAGAGCGCGGCAAAGGTTTGAGAAGCAAAGGTGGGAGGCAAAGATGGGAAGGAAAGAATGGCAAAGATTTGAGAGGAATAGAGGGAAATTCACAGATTAATAGCAAGGAAGCGTGTGGCAAGCAGATGAATAATGCTTTGCCCCGCTCTTCAGAGCGGGGAACCAGTATTATCATCTTGATTTATTTTTGGGACTTTAGTCCCGCGTGTGAAAAGCTTTGTCTGCACAACATTTTTCTCTGAAAGCATATTCACCAACAACCCCGATAAAAACCAAACTAAATAGCTAATATAAATATAAGATTCTACTTCCGCGGTAAATAGCGGAATGAATAGTCCCAGTTTAAGTAAGAAAATAAACAGGGATAATTTTCGGATTTTCCCTTTGCGGTTTTTGAAGGTTTGCGCAGCGGCTTTGAGTAATTTTACATAGACCGTAATGTATATTGCCAATGCAATGATACCCGCCTGCACACCAATAATAATAAATTGATTTTCTCCACCTGTATTGGTTCCGGAAAAAGCGGATATCCTTCCCGATTCGCCAAGGCCAATGCCCAGTGGGCTTGCAGCCATTGATTCAATGCCATTCAACCATTCTATCACATGGCCTACACTGGATGCATTGGTAAACTGTACCGTATTGATGATGAACTCAAAAAAATCTCCTTCTATGGATACCAGTAAAAAAAAGGCGATGGCTGCGATAACACTGTAATGAAAAATTTTCAGCAATTGTTTTTTTTGGGTAATAACCAGGTAAGCATAAACAATTACGAAAAAACTGGCAAAAGACGCCCTGGATAAAGCCAATGAGATGCCTAATACGGTACTGGCCAGGAAGAGTATCGTAAAATTGCTGAAGCGTAACCGGTTTTGGTTATTGGTAACAAGGGCCGCTACAGCGGAAAGGGAAATTAAAGTTGCCGCCGCGTATTCCAGTGGCGCTGAAAAAAAACTGGCAAACCGTTTCATCCCATTTTCTATCTGGAAAGTCCAGGACAGGTCATAATCTCCGGCAGGTTCCTGGTCGAAAAAATAAAAATTGTAATCGGCATAGCCGCTGTATGTCTGCAAGTGGGTGTTGGTAATCACTTCAAACAATACCACAGCTCCTGCCAGTATGGATAGTAACCCGATATAATGAAAAACTTCGGAAATATTTATTTTTCGGGCATCTATGATCCTCCCGGTAAAATACACTACCGGGAAAAAGCAAAGACTTTTAAATGCCAGCACCCTTTGAAAAAAACCATAACTGCCAATGGGTAAAAACACATAGAGTAGCACATACCCAAAAAATACCAGCATGAGTTTGTCTATACTATGGAAATGAACTTTTTTGGTGAGGTTGAAAAAAAGATACGCGAGGTAACAGAGAATACTGAATTCCTTCAAAGATTGCAGAACAGGAATGATGCGGGAGAATCCGTACATATTGCTTACGGATAGGGCGATGGTATAAATGGGTAAGCCGAAAATGATAAAAAGCAGGATGCCCTTATATTCTCCTTTAAACAGGTACCTGAGTGAAAGGAAAAAAAAAGCGATATACAAAATGGGAAATAAATACATGGGCATGACCATCATTGACTGGAACTTATTTGACTGCTATACAAACATAGTAAGCTTCAGGGAGTTCCGAGGGGAATAAATTTCCTGACTAGTAAGGTCAGCCATTTTTTGGTTTTTTCTTTTAGTCCGTAGTCGCTACCCAGGCAGATATATTCATGTATGGGCGAATGGCGGTATTTGGCAAGGTGCCCGGTACCATAAAAAACAGTTACGGGCTTTTTTAACGCGGCAGCTAATGTAGCCGTTCCGGTAGTAAGGCAATAGATTCTTTCGCAGGATACAATTAGGGAACAAAAATCCAGTAAGGAACCTGTTTTTATTTCCGGGATCCCGGAAATACCTAAATATCGTTTCCCTAATTGTTTCATTTGAAACGCCGGGGTGATATGCCTATTACCCAACCATTCTTCAATCAATCTGCCAGTTGACATATCACCCGTATACGAAACAAAATTGGGATCGTAAATAATGGCTTCTTTTAAAGCAGGATTGATAGCGGGTTGAAAATAAATTTCCGGCTCATGTCCCCTAAGGCCATCATCCAGTTTGTAATCCAGCATGATGCGGTCGAGCAGGTTCTCACCTTCCCGCAGGTTTTCGGGCAGATGAAAAATTCCTTTTTCATTGGTAAAGCCATCTATAAACGGGTTCATTTCCCAAACCAGTTTTTTATATTCCGGGTTTCTGCAGATGGAATGATCAGAGATCAATACTTTATTGTACGCTTTTGTTTCCTTAGCGATCCTTGGGAGATGGCTGTAAAATAAATGATCGCCCAGTCCGCCATTTTTTATTTCGAGAATCAGTGTTTGCATGGGTTGCCCTTAGAATCTTTTTATCCAGTTATTTTTAAATGCTATTTCAAATGCTATTTTTTTCTGCAAATAAGATCTCTTTGAAAGGTTGATGAAATTTTGCAGCATTTTTTTTTCTCCGGTGGAAAGCCTGTCCTGGTATTGGTTATAAAATGTTTGTACCAGTATAATCTCTTCTTCCAGGAAATCTGTTTTGGCAAAGAGAGAGAACAGGTGATTTTGTATCCTCGCTATCCTGTTTTTTTTCCGGTGATTGGTGAAGGTAACATTGTTATCGTGGCTTCTGTATTTGATATAGGGCCGGTTCAGGCTGGATACTTTACCAAAGCTAAATGCGATCAATGTTATCCAGGCATCGTGATTGAATGATTTATTTTCAGGAATATCCGAAAACCGTTCTCTCATCTGCATGTTCATCATAACAGTACATCCCAGCACAAAGTTTCCGAACAGGAGGGTTTGCAGGCAGTGTTTGTATTTATCGTGCCCCAGCTCATTGTCAACAGAAGGGTTAAGCACTTCTTCATTACTGCTGATAAGTACCAGGTCGGAATAGATCATGGCAGGTGTATGGCCATCATCAATAATGGATAGTGCATGGATCGATTTTTCTATTTTCTCCGGTAGCCATATATCATCCTGGTCACATAGGGCAATATAATGGCCGGGTGTAGCCAATGAGACCGCTTTTTTAAAATTTCCAACTACGCCCAGCCTCGTGCCATTGACATTATATTTTATTTGAGGATGACTGCTGAATTGTTTGATAATGGCCAGGGTATGATCGGTAGAAGCATCATCACAGATAATGATCTCATTGGGTACCACTGTTTGGTCTAACAAAGACTGTATCTGTTGTGCAAGGTATTTAGCTCCGTTATACGTTGCCATTACCACGGAAACCGGGATATTTGTTTGTTTGGATATATCTGTTCTGTCAAACATAATTACCGGTTTCTGTTTATGAATGTATCATAATAAGGTTGCAGGAAATCGATCAAAAAACGATCCTTAAAAATATGCAATTGAATGATAAAATACGAAGGGGCGCATAAACCAACTGAAACCAATAAAGTTGTTATCGCGGATAGCTGCAGGTAACGGGTGAGTAATACGATGGGTAAAAAAAGCGAAGTACTAAGCAAACTATATACAACCAGGTTCCACCGGATAGTGAAGCCGGCATTCTTCCGGATAAAATAAAAGTACAAACCCGTTACGGTTATTTCTGAAAGCACATTCGCGATGGCCGCTCCCTTGTCTTTTAATTCGGGCACCAACAAAAAATTGGCTACTAAAAAAATGGTCATGCCACCCAGTACAGAAAAGAAGATCTCTTTTGTTTTACCCATCGGTAATAAAACCTGGAAAGCGAAAAAATAACCGATCCCTACCAGGACAGGCAATAGCGAGAGGATTCGCATACTGGTAGTGGCTGACGCGAATAAATGGTTGGAAAACGCCACAATGAATTCCGGCGACAGTATGAGAAGGCCGATAGAGATGGGTATTGAAAATTGGATAATAAAATGCCAGGATTTATCCAGCAGGCGTTGAATTTCTTCCGGCTTATTCTCATGGTTAAACAGCGCGAATTTTGGGATGAGTACGAAACCGGCAGAAATGATAAAAGGCAATGATAGCTTAGCCAGTTTTGTAGAAATCGTATAAAGCCCTACTGAATATTCATCTGATAAAAAGCCTAATAACACGGTATCTAATACGGTGTACATGCTGGTTACAATAGCAGTGGCGAAAATAAAAAATAAAGGCTTCAGGTGTTGTGTAAGCCGCAGGTTTTGAAAACGAAAACCCGTTCTGTTTTGAATCAGTAGCAGGTTTAGTACATTGTTTCCCAGGATTGAGAAAAGCAGGATGCCTAAAAAATAGGTATAGTCTGTTGCCTCTTTTACAATAGAAAATAATAAGATCACCGAAATTACTTTGATCAGTATGGATCGTAGTGCCACTAGTTTAAATTCTTCGAGACCTAAGTAAAGCCAATCAATAGAGGTAAATCCTAACAAAATCAAAACACCCGAATAGGCATATAAGGATATATTTGATTGAAAATACGGTACGCCAAAAATGATGCAGCCATAAATAATAGTTACTGCAAAAGAAGTAACCAGGTAAATAGTGGTGAGTTCAGAAAACACTTTAGTAAGTGCTTCTTTATTATTTTTTCTTTTGGCTATTTCCTGCATACCATACACCGGAATACCCAGTGCGGCTATCAATGCGAAATATTGCGCGAAAGAACTTGTTATCTGTACTTTACCAATGCCAACAGGACCTAAAATTCGTGAAGCATACGGAAATGTCAGGATGGGGAAGAGTATATTGGATAAAGAAAGTAGTAGGGTATAAAAAAAATCTTTTTTCATGAAGTTGCCGCTTTCTTCTCTAAATAACTTTGCATTTACGCTGTAACCCTTACTGGTTATTAATGAGGGTGATCTTGAGATTGTCTATAGACCAGCTACGCTGACAAGGTAGGTTAAAGAATTCGCCCGCGTCGCTGCAATTAAAATCAAAACTGTTGCCGGTATGGATAAGGGTCCTGGCTATTTTATACATACTGGTTCCGCGCGGTGAGTTTCTAAGATTGCAGGCGCCGGGTAATTGGGTATCAAATGCATCTGAACCGGCAGCGAATAAAGACGAGCCATTACCCAGCCAGTTGGGATAGGATTGTTTACCGGTACTGTCGTTTGAAAAACCGGTTATCAACTGGTAAACGCCATCAAAACTCATTTGCCAGAGATCATTTTTCCAGTTATCGTGCAGGTACAGATCCAACTCAACCCTTAATGCCTGGTGCGCGGGTAAATCTCTCAGTTTTACATCCACACGGGCATTGTTAAATCGTCCCAATACCTTGTTGCCATTATATTCTGTTATCCGGATATCATTCACCGGTCCGAATAAACCATTTAACCATCCTGACACTTCAATGGATTTCAGGTCGAAAGCCTCGAAATCATTAAAATAAATGGTATTGATACGGGTGATATTTTTGGTACAGGCGCTTAAAAAGAAGGATACCACCAGGATAAGCAGGCTGTATTGTAAGATTTTTTTGACTTTCAGCATAAAATGATCAGGTTTTAAGCGGCGCCTGTCTGATAACCGTAAAAATAATAAATCTTCACTGGGATGTACCGGAATTCTTATTATTACTTAGTTTACTACATTTGCGTTCATGTCTATAGCTAATCTGACTGTGAAGATCATCAACCAGTCTAATAATCCCCTGCCGGCCTATGCCACACAAGGTTCTTCCGGTATGGATATCAGGGCCTTTCTTTCGGAAGACATTCAGTTGCAACCCATGGAAAGAATACTTGTTCCAACCGGTTTATTTGTAGAACTGACCGAAGGATATGAGCTACAGGTCAGGCCCCGTAGCGGACTGGCCATTAAACAGGGGATTACCTGTTTAAATACCCCCGGTACCATTGACGCCGATTACAGGGGTGAAATAAAAGTTATTTTAATTAACCTGTCTGCTGAAACGCAGACCATACATACCGGCGACAGGATTGCACAAATGGTATTACAGCAGGTAGCAAAAATAAGCTGGATATCGGATACCCGGCTTACTGAAACGGAAAGAGGGGAAGGTGGGTTCGGACATACCGGAAAACAATAAACAATATGAAGTATTCTTTTGCTTTTTTACTGATGGCCACCCTGCTGGTATTTTCCTGCAGAACCGTAAAGAAAACACAGGCTATCCAGGACGCGTTTAATAAAAAGGATTCTTCGCAAACCATTGTGATCAGTACCTCTCCTGCTGTTGACTCTGCCGCTATTGTAAAGGATATACTGGAGAAAACGGTAAGGCGTAAAATAGATTTTGTTACGTTTAACGCGAAGATTAAGGTAGACTATGAGGGCCCCGAAAAAAGCGAAAATTATACAGCATACCTGAGTATGCGGAAAGACAGCATTATACTGATTAAAATAAAAGGCAGTTTCCTGGGGATATCGGCTGTGGGACTGGAAGCGAAGATTGACAAAGACAGTGTGATACTTGTGCAACTGGTAGGAGAAAAATCGGTGATGCGCCGTTCGATCAGTTACCTGCAGGAAATAACGCAGATACCTTTTGATTTTTACACATTACAGGACCTGCTCATAGGCAACCCGGTTTTTATGGACGGTAATGTGGTTTCTTTTAAAGCAGGCGCCACTGAGTTGCTGGTATTGATGGTGGGCAATGTTTTTAAACACCTGCTAACCTTAAACAATACCGATTTCAGCATTTTGCATAGCAAACTGGATGATGTGGATATCCAGCGAAACAGAACCTGCGATATTAGCTTAAGCGCCTACCAGCCAATGGGTATTTACCAGTTTGCCACTTACCGGAAAATAACCTTATCAGAAAAATCGAAACTGGATATTTATATGGATTTCAAGGAATTTATTTTAAATGAACCGTTAAAATACCATTTTGATATCCCTAAAAATTTCAGGCGTAAATAATTTACCCCAACTTAGCAGCCGGCAGGGGCCATGTATTTACTGTATAATCATCGTACCATGATCAAAAGATTTTTTTCTGTTGTTTTGCCGCTATCAGTAATACTGTGCGGCGCGGTTGCGCAAAATACCAGGGAAGAATTACAGAAAAAGGAACATGAGATACAGAAAGAACTGGTAGAGCTCAATAAATTATACAGCGAAACACAGAACAATAAAAAGATATCGCTGAAGCAACTGGCCATCATTAAAAGAAAAATTAATGCCCGTGAGGACCTGGTAAACAGTATTAATAAACAGGTACGCCAGATGGATGAAACCATTTACCTGAATGAACGTGATATCTACCGCCTGCGCAAAGAGCTGGATACGCTGAAGATGAAATATGCCAAAAGCATTGTGTTCGCTTACAAAAACAGGAGCAGTTATGAGTACCTGAGTTTTTTATTTTCCGCCAGTAATTTTAATGATGCCATTAAGCGCGTTACCTACTTAAAAAATTATCGGCAGAACAGGGAAACACAGGCCAATGCCATTGAAAAATCGGACCTGTTATTACAGGGAAAAATTGCTGTACTCAGTGGCAATAAAAAAGAAAGGCTTAAAAGCTTACAAACGCAAAGTGAGCAACTAAAGGTATTACAGGAAGATAAAAAAGAGCAGGACCAGGTAGTGGCGCAACTGAAGGGTAAAGAAAAAGAACTGGCCGCGCAGATACGGGATAAGGAAAAACAACGGCAAAAAGTACAACAGGCATTCAATGCCATTATCCGCCGTGAAATTGAAGACGCGAAAAGAAAAGAAGCCGCCAGGTTAAAAGCGCTGGAAGAAAAGAAGAAAACAGAAACAGGAGCGGATAGTAAAGTTAAAATAAATCCATCGGTTAGTAAGTCTTCCAAATCAACCCTGAATAATGAACCTGTTACAGGCATTACCGCGGCAGGCAGAGACAGGGCCTATACGCCATTGGAGTCTACCCCAGAGGGTATGGAAATGTCTATCAATTTTGAAAATAACAGGGGCCGTTTACCCTGGCCGGTGGCTACCGGTGTGATCACCGCCCATTTTGGCCTGGAAAAAATTCCGGGTACCAAACTTACCCGTAAAACGGATGGTATAGAAATATCATTGCCTGTTGGGTCTACTGTTAAAGCCATCGCGGATGGTAAAGTAATTTATGCCGGCGAAGTGGCCGGCGAGCAGTTGCTGGTAGTGCAGCATGGTAAATATTTCTGTGGCTATAATCATTTGTCCAATGTATCCGTATCTGCCGGGCAGGAAGTAAAAGCGGGTTCGGTACTGGGTAAGTCGGGTACTTCTATAGATGGTGAGGGCATCCTGCTGTTTATGATTATGAACGATAAAAGTGTACCGCAGAATCCGGAGCCATGGTTGAAGGCGCAGAAATAGTTACCTTCCAATAAACGCCGCCATATGAACCAATACATTTTATCTTTCGACCAGGGTACTACCAGCAGCAGAGCGATTGTGTTTGATAAAAAAGGAGCCATCATTTCTGTTGCCCAGAAAGAGTTTGAACAACTATTTCCGAAACCGGGATGGGTAGAACATGATGCCAATGAAATATGGAGCACCCAGTTGGGTGTGGCGGCAGAAGCGATAACCAAAGCCGGCCTGTCTGTAAAAAATATAGCGGCGATCGGCATCACCAACCAGAGAGAAACAACGGTGGTATGGGACAGGGCCAGTGGGCAACCCATTTATAATGCCATTGTGTGGCAGGACAGGCGTACCGCGGATTTTTGTGATGCATTGAAAGCGGCGGGTGTTGATAAAACCATTCAGCAAAAAACAGGGTTGGTGGTAGATGCGTATTTTTCCGGAACAAAAATAAAATGGATACTGGATAATGTAGCGGGAGCCAGGGAAAAAGCGAACAGGGGTGAATTGTGTTTTGGAACGATTGATAGCTGGCTCTTATGGAAACTTACCAATGGGAAGGTACATGCCACAGATGTTTCGAATGCATCGAGAACGATGTTATTTAATATTCATTCATTACAATGGGATGAAGAACTACTGAAAATATTGGATGTGCCTGCATCTGTATTACCTGAAGTGCGCAGCAGCAGTGAGGTATATGGACATACACAAAATATTTTAACGGCACACAATATACCCATTGCCGGAATAGCCGGCGACCAGCAGGCGGCATTGTTTGGACAGATGTGTACACAACCCGGCATGGTAAAGAATACCTATGGCACCGGTTGTTTTATGTTGATGAATACCGGCGAAAAAGCCGTGCCTTCTACCCATCATTTGTTAACTACGGTTGCGTGGCAGGTAAATGGGGTAACGCAGTATGCACTGGAAGGCAGTGTATTTATCGCGGGCGCCGTGGTGCAGTGGTTGCGCGATGGATTAAAGATTATCCGCACTTCTGCGGAGGTAGAAACACTGGCAGCCGAAGTAACGGGAACGGATGGAGTATACGTGGTTCCTGCCTTTGCGGGATTGGGTGCGCCCTACTGGAACCAGCATGCGAGGGGAACGATAGTGGGCATTACCCGCGGCACTACCGGTGCGCATATAGCGCGGGCCGCATTGGATAGTATTGCCTATCAAACCATGGATGTATTAAAAGCGATGGAAGCCGATTCAGGCATCGCGATCAAAGAATTAAGGGTAGATGGCGGCGCCACTGCCAATAATTTACTGATGCAGTTTCAGAGTGATCTGCTCAATACCAAAGTGATCCGACCCACTATTATTGAAACCACTGCTTTAGGCGCCGCTTATCTTGCAGGACTGGCCGTAGGCTACTGGAGCAGTATGGAAGATATTCAGCAGCAATGGCAAATGGAAAGAACGTTTAGTTCAACCATGACGGATGCAAACAGGCAGGCCCTGTCCAAAGGCTGGTCCCGCGCCATCCACACCGCTATTTCGTGGAGTGAATAAAAAAAATCATTCTCTCATTCTATCATTCTCTCATTTTATCATTCATTCATGTCCCGCGCTACTTCCCTCCAACAACTAACCGCATCATCATCATTCGACATTGTAATCATTGGCGGAGGCGCCACCGGGCTGGGGTGCGCATTGGATGCTGTATTGCGGGGGTATACCACTTTATTAATAGAGCAATATGATTTTGCAAAAGGTACCTCGAGCCGGTCAACCAAATTAGTGCATGGCGGGGTGCGTTATTTGCAGCAGGGTAATATCAAATTAGTAAGAGAAGCTTTACGCGAAAGGGCATTCCTGTTGCGGAACGCGCCTCACCTTACTTCTGTACAACCCTTTGTGGTACCGGTTTTTAGCTGGTGGGAGAAATTGTATTATGGGGTTGGCTTAAACATATATGATCTCTTAGCCGGAAAATTATCCCTGGGCAGAACAAGGGTACTGTCAAAAAAAGAAACGATCGCTTACCTGCCGGCGATCAATCCC
The DNA here is from genome assembly GCA_023229465.1 of Chitinophagaceae bacterium. Taxonomy (GTDB): domain Bacteria; phylum Bacteroidota; class Bacteroidia; order Chitinophagales; family Chitinophagaceae; genus Sediminibacterium. Next base: position 32,867 of record JALNZE010000008.1, on the reverse strand, counting down.
GCAAAATTAGCCGGAGGTATTTTATATTTTGACGGACAGTTTGATGATAGCCGGCTCTGCACCGACCTGGCAGTAACCGCGGCTAAACAGGGCGCCATCATCATCAACTATTGTAAGGCAACCGGTTTTTGTAAAAAGGATGGAAAGATTACCGGGGTAAATGGAGTGGATACGCTAACGGGCAAAGAATTTACGGTAACTGCCAAAGCGGTGATCAATGCCACGGGTGTTTTTACAGATGCCGTGATGCAGATGGATGATGCGGCAAAGCATGACCTGGTAACGCCGTCGCAAGGTATTCACCTGGTAGTGAATGCTTCATTATTTCCGGGTACTACGGCGATGATGATACCAAAGACAGATGATGGCAGGGTATTATTTGCGGTGCCCTGGCATCATAAAATGGTGTTGGGCACAACGGATACACCGATCGCTACCGCTATTATAGAGCCTAAGCCATTGGAAGAAGAAATTGATTTTATATTAAAGCATATCAACCGGTATGGTACGGCCCATATTCAGCGAAGCGATGTGAAATCGGTGTATGCGGGACTCAGGCCCCTGGTAAAAACCAGTGGGGCAAAAGGCACCGCTTTGTTATCGCGCGATCATACACTGGTGATCGCGGCGAGTGGCCTGGTAACCATCACCGGGGGTAAGTGGACCACCTATCGAAAAATGGCTGAGGATGCGGTGAGCAATGCGCTGTTTGTTTCTAAGCAGGCTAAGAGAGCCTGTAGTACCGGGAAATTTACCATAGGCAATCCAACAGAAAGGGCGGGCATGATTGCCGGTATGATTCAGTTGGATGCATCACTTGCGGAACCCATTCATGGAGGATATCCTTATCAAAAAGCGGAGATATTGTATGCGGTGCGGTATGAGATGGCGCTAACTGCAGAAGATATTTTAGCAAGAAGAACCCGGTTGCTTTTCCTGGATGCAAGAGCCGCCATTGCATCGGCGCCCATAGTGGCCGCAATGATGGCTACTGAATTGGGAAAAGATTTGGAATGGGAAGAAGCGCAGGTTACTACTTTTATTAACCTCGCGCAACAATATTTACTTACCTGATCTCTTCGTGCCCCCCTTGTGCCTTGGTGCCTTTGTAGTTCAGGTTTTTTTTGAACCACAAAGGCACCAAGGCACGAAGAAGGGTTATCTTAGACGAACAAACGATTGCTATATGACGCCATTCATTGCCGAATTAGTGGGTACCGCTATGCTGATCATCCTGGGGGATGGGGTAGTAGCAAATGTTATTTTACAAAAAACAAAAGGAAACAATGGCGGTTTAATAGCTATCACTTTTGGATGGGCCATTGGTGTATTTGTGGGGGTGTATGCCACAGCATCCATTAGTGGCGCGCACCTTAACCCCGCGGTAACCATTGCACTGGCAACAATAGGTAAATTCAGTTGGGCAATGGTGCCCGCCTATCTGCTTGCCCAGTTACTCGGCGCCATGCTTGGGGCCCTTGTTGTATGGCTGGCATACCGGCAGCATTTTAATGCAACCGATGATGCCGCTACCAAGCGCGCTGTATTTTGTACCTCACCCTCTATCAGTAGTCCGGCGGATAATATCTTATCAGAATTCATTGGAACATTTGTATTTGTATTGGCCATACTCTTCATTACCAAATCGCAGCATTCACTGGGCTCACTGGATGCATTGCCGGTAGCTTTACTGGTATTGGGTATTGGCCTGAGTTTGGGTGGTACAACGGGGTATGCCATTAATCCCGCCAGGGACCTGGGTCCGCGAATCATGCATGCCTTGTTACCGATTAAAAATAAACAGGGCAGCGATTGGGGGTATAGCTGGATACCGGTTGTTGGGCCGATTATCGGCGCGGTTCTTGCGGCTATCGTATATCAATGGTTACTGAAGGCATAGCGCCAATGGCCTGCTATAAAATCTTTTTCGCTTTTGACCGCAGAAAAGGGATATTGAAATAAGCGGTATTAGCCGGCGGCTTACGTTTAGTTACCGGCGGTATTTTTTGGTATTCGGTATAATAGATGCGTAAAAGAGTAATGAAATAAGAAATGATCAGTGGACCAAAAACAAGCCCGGTAATCCCAAAATATTGTATCCCGATAATCACCCCCAATACCGTTACCACCGGGTGCACATCGGCCATTTTTTTAGCCAGTAAAAACCGAACCACATTATCAGTAGAACTTAAAATGGTAAGACCATATAAAAAAACAAATAATCCCTGCCAGGTTTGATGACTGACCAATAAATAGACACTGATTGGAATCCAGACAAGTCCGGTTCCAATAATAGGAAGAATAGAAGTAACACCCGTTATTACGGCCCAGAAACCCGCTTCAGGAACCCCGGCAATGATAAAAGAAATATAAGCGACAAAACCCTGGATTACCGCGATCAGGGGAACCCCCACCGCGTTACTGAAAGTTTGGGCCTTTAGTTCATCGCCAAAAAGCTGGATCTTACTGCGTTTGAAGGGAAGATAAAATATGATAGCCGCTTCCATGCGGTTGATATGAATGATGAGGAAGTAAAGAAAGAAATACATCATGGTAATCGTTCCCAATAAATTCAATCCCTGGTTTAATAAGGAAGAAATAAAACCCGTGATAAACGATTGAGCCTGCGCGATATTTTTTTCTGAAAGCAAAATAAAATGAAAGCGCTCCTGGAGCTGGGCATCCAGGTTTTTTAAGGGATTAATAACGGTCGTTTGCAGATTGGTGCCTACCATTTGTACTTTTTTAAAAAGCATGGCAGCCAGTAAAGAGATGGGCAGCAGGATCATAAAAAATGAAATGATGATAACCAGTACCGCGGCCCATGATTTGCGCCAGCCTTTTCTTTTGATGAGCCAGTATACAAAACGTTTGCTAAGTACATAAAACATGACGGCAGCCAGGAAGGCCGTAAAAAATTCTATCAGGCTAAACAGGAGGAAAAGCCCGAGAACAATGATTACCCCCAGGAAAAAGTAACGGTTAATTTTATGGCTTTGCTGGTTTTCCATAGTAACTTATGCAGGCGGAATACGACTGTGGTGTGAAGATAACCAAGAAAGCCAAGATTCTGAGCAGGTACTGTCCTCTTCCTAAAATAGCCCCTGGTGGAGGAATCCGGAGGTGCGGCCCATTTCCCCACGATTTTTCTAATTTAGTTAGTGGTTTTTCTCATTTTTAAGGTGCATCCCCTTACCTTTGCCGCCAGGTTGGAAAATAAAGATTCCAACCCCTAAAAACGTACATTTTTAAACCTTAATATATCTCCTGAGATGGCCACAAAAGGTAAGATCAAACAGATTATCGGTGCGGTAGTAGACGTTCATTTCCCGGATGAAAACACGTTGCCTGAAATTTACAATGCCCTGGAAATTACCAGGGAAAATGGCGATAAACTGGTGCTGGAAGTGCAGCAGCACCTGGGTGAAGACAGTGTACGTACCATTGCGATGGATGGTACCGAGGGGTTGGTGCGTGGGATGGCTGTAATAGATACCGGCATTCCGATTGCCATGCCGGTAGGGGATGACATTTATGGCCGTTTATTTAATGTAACCGGCGATGCGATAGATGGTTTGCCACAGGTGAGCAAGGTGAATGGACGACCTATTCACAATAAGCCGCCCTTATTCGAGAATTTAAGTACCACTTCAGAAATATTATTCACCGGCATTAAAGTAATTGACCTGATTGAGCCCTATGCAAAGGGTGGTAAGATTGGTTTGTTTGGTGGCGCCGGGGTAGGTAAAACCGTATTGATCCAGGAACTGATCAACAATATCGCGAAAGGGCATGGTGGATTATCTGTATTTGCCGGAGTAGGCGAGCGTACCCGTGAGGGGAATGACCTGTTACGTGAAATGATTGAAGCGGGCATTATGCAATATGGGGAGGCTTTTAAACATAGCATGGAAGAAGGCGGATGGGATTTGAGTAAGGTAGATATGAAAGGATTGAAAGAGTCGAAAGCCACTTTTGTATTCGGACAAATGAATGAACCTCCGGGAGCACGTGCGCGTGTGGCCCTGAGTGGATTAACCATTGCTGAATATTTTCGTGATGGGGATGGTACCGGAAAAGGAAAGGATATCCTGTTTTTTGTAGATAATATCTTTCGTTTTACCCAGGCGGGTTCTGAGGTTTCGGCCTTGCTGGGACGTATGCCATCCGCGGTAGGGTATCAGCCAACGCTGGCAACGGAAATGGGACTGATGCAGGAGCGTATCACATCTACCAAAAATGGTTCGATCACTTCTGTACAGGCGGTGTATGTACCCGCAGATGACCTGACGGATCCGGCGCCTGCCACCACTTTCGCTCACCTGGATGCCACCACGGTATTGAGCCGTAAAATTGCCGATTTAGGTATTTATCCGGCGGTGGATCCATTGGATTCTACTTCAAGGATTTTAACCCCGGCGATTGTTGGGGAAGCGCATTATGATTGTGCCAACCGGGTAAAATTAATTTTACAACGCTATAAAGAGTTACAGGATATTATTGCCATCCTGGGTATGGATGAGTTGAGTGATGAAGATAAGATGACCGTACACCGTGCCCGTAAAGTGCAGCGTTTTCTGTCGCAACCTTTCCATGTAGCTGAACAGTTTACAGGGTTGAAAGGGGTATTTGTAGACATCAATGATACCATCCGTGCTTTTAATTCTATTATGGATGGAGAAGTGGATGAATATCCTGAAGCGGCTTTCAACCTGGTAGGATCATTGGAAGACGCGATTGAAAAAGGCAAGAAAATGATGGATGCCGCCAAAGCATAAGACATTTTCAAATTCACAAATTCACAAATTGCTACTAGAAATATTAACTCCCGAAAAAAAGCTCTATAGCGGCGAAGTATATGGTGTACTGTTGCCCGGTATAGCAGGTTTATTTGAAATACTGGATAAACACGCCCCCCTGGTAAGCGCCCTGGGAAAGGGTACCCTCAAAATTTTAAAAGCCAAAAACGAGGTTGAATTATATTCTATTCAAAGTGGTTTTGTAGAAATGCTCAACAACAAAGCCACCGTACTGGTAGAAGGCGCAGAAGCGCTGTAGTATATTCCTTAGTTAGGAGTTATCAATTAAATCCAACTCCCAACTCCTAACTCTTAACTCCCCCTCCCAACTCCTCCCCCCCGTTTAAAAACAGCCAAAAACTGTATTAAATACGCTTGTCCGCGTCTTGGGCTTATTGGTACTTCGTAGGGTTCGAACAAAACCTTGTTGCAACAAGTCGAAGTATCCCGATGTCGGATTTTCAAGTTTGGGAAAACGAAAAAAATAGTATCATGAAAATTTTTTTTAAATCATTCGTAGCATTTGTGGTCTGTGGATTTTTTTTAGTATCCTGTAAAAAGGATCAGCCACAGCAGCACAATGCAGATGAGCAACTGGAGAGCAGGGCAGATTTCAGGCAGTATGTGGCAAATGATCTCTTTAGCAGGGTTCAATTTGCCGGCTATTTGTCGGGCAAATTAAATGCGGCACAGTATGGGCAGATGCGTGCCGACCTGGCGGTTGCTTCTGAAGCGGCGCTCCCTGGTATTTTTAGTAAGTATCGGCTGGATTATGCCTTTTTTCAGCAACATACCATTGAGCGGATAGCCCATGGCGTTCAAATGGTGCGGGCTGTACCGTCTTTTGCCGGATTAAATGAGCAGCAGATAGATCAGCGGTTTAATGAGGGATATCAAAAAGTGGCAGCAGGAATGATGCAGCAGGTTAAAGAGAGAATGGTAGCATTTAAAACGAAGGAGGGGAGCAAAAGAATGGATTTCGCCGGCTATCCTACTCAAAATAGAGTAGAAGTACTGGGTATAAATACGGGTTTGGAAAATGAAGGAAAACCGTATTTTAGTACTGCCAATGAGGTATTGCTGCCGGAAGGCGAAGCGGTTGATAAGATGGCCATATATATTAACGGGTTATCAAAGAAAGGAAATATTACGGGTGCGGAGGTTTTTAAATGTTTTAAAGAGGCGTTGGGTTTTGGCACAGCCTCTATGGCAGCTGTTGCGGGCTGGTTTAAAGGAACGGCTGGAATAGCGATACAGGAAGTTATTGCAGTAGCCACACGTTGGGCAATCAGGCATGTTGGTTGGATAGGGGCCGCTATTACCATTATAAGTTTTGCGGATTGTTTATATGGTGTACAATAAAATTTAATTAAATGAAAAATTTTGTAAAAAGATTCCTGCTATTCCTTTTGGTAGTACATGGTTTTGGCATCAATGTAATCGGGTTCATTGTGTATGGACTGGTATTTCGTACATATGGTCCTATAGATTCAGTATTGGTTTTGTTAATATCATTACAACTGAACACCTTCGGTTTCTATTATTACCAAAAAATTTATCCTGATATGGTAACGGGTACTGGCAAACAATTACGTTCACCATGGGTGATTGATTTTTTTAGGAAGTAATGAAAACAATGGTAGCTACTGCCGGAGTCATTTCATCTGGCAGTAGTTATTTTTTAATTCAATTGCGGATCAATCGGATAATTGACCATCCGGGTATATTCCCCTCCTAAATCTTTCAATGCCTCTTTCCATATCTGTTGTGTATTCCTATTAAAAACAAGCCCCCTGCTGGCTTTGCGGGTAATCCAGCTTTTGGTTTCCAGTTCAGTATTTAATTGCCCCTCAGTCCAGCCACTATATCCCTGGAAAAAACGGATATCATGCTTGCCGAGTTTATTTTCTTTGAGTAATACCAGCACTTCTTCAAAATCGCCTCCCCAAAAAATGCCATCAATTACTTCAATACCACCGGGTACCAGGTTAGGACATTGGTGCAGGAAATGTAAACTGTCTTTTTGAACGGGTCCGCCATCATACACCGGGAACCGGATGCCTGCTGCCTGTTCTATCAGGTCGCCTATTTGCCGGTCATCGGTTTTATTCAGTACGAACCCCAAACTGCCCTCTGCCTGGTGTTCGCATAAAAGCACCACGGTACGCATAAAATTTGGGTCCTTCAGAAATGGGTCGGAAATGAGCAGGGTTCCAGGTACAATAGTATCCATACGTAAAAGGTAAGGATAAGAATTTGTATACAAAAATGCCGCTATCCTGTGCCGCCGTTAAAATCCTGATAAAGATAGCTGCCTGTATGCAGTGTTTGGCAGTTCCCATTATATTTGTAAGGATGAAGAGAACTTTCCCCGTCATTATCATACTGATTTCACTCTCACTATCCGGCCTTATTGTACTGCAGGTCTCATGGTTACAAAACCTGTTGGAAGTAACCCAAAACCAGTTCGATAATAATCTCAATGAAGTAGGGGCCGGTGTTAGCAAGGAGCTTAGTAAAAAAGTGTATACAGGGCAGGTACTTCGTTTACCCAGAAGGGGTGGGCTGAATTTTAGTTCTGATTTTCGCACACATTTTCTGATGCCGCCATCGGTGGATGAGAAGTTTACCTTACAGGAAATACATACCAAACTCAGGACCGGGTTTGACAGGGTCAACCTAAAAAACCTGCAATTCGAATTTGGGGTAACGGATACCAATGATGATTATGAAATGTATACCAGGGGCTATGAAAAAGAATTCTGGGATACCGTAAATAATAAGCGGAGATATTTTGCCATTGTTCCTGAAAATAATGCAGACATAGAAGCGATGCCATCCCTGGAACACCTGGTAATAGTAGTGCCTGATTTTGATAAGCAGATATGGGCATCACTTCGCTGGGTTATTTTTGGCGCGATACTGTTTATGCTGGTTATTATTGCCGCCTTTTATGTTACCGTAAGGTCTTTGCTGAAACAAAAAAAATTAAGTGAGATCAAAAGTGATTTCATTAATAATATGACGCACGAGTTTAAAACACCCCTGGCCACTATCTCACTGGCTATTGATGCTTTGCGAAATGAAAAAGTACAGGCTGATAAGGAGAAATCGAAATATTTCAGCGGCATCATTAAAGAAGAAAATATCCGCATGAACAAACATGTGGAAACCATCTTGCAGGCGGCCCTTATGGAAAAGCAGGAACTGCGGCTTAACCTGGTACCATTGCATGTACACGGGCTTATCCAGGCTACTTTAGTGAACTATCGTTTACAGTTGCAGGATAAGGGTGGGGAGGTTCAATTGTTACTGAACGCGAAAAATGACATGGTCAATGCGGATGAAGTGCATTTTGCCAACCTGTTGTCTAACCTGGTGGATAATGCCATTAAATATTCCAATGATCATATCCATATTATCATATCTACACACAGTACCCAAAAGCACCTGGTAGTAAGGATTGAGGATAACGGTATTGGCATGAGCAAGGAAACCGTAAAACGCGTTTTCGAAAAATTCTACCGCGCCCATACGGGCAACCTGCACAATGTGAAAGGTTTTGGACTGGGTATGAGTTATGTGAAAACAGTGATTGATGCCCACAAGGGCAAAATAAAAGTAGAAAGTACGTTGGGGAAAGGAAGTATTTTTACCCTTGAGCTTCCCCTGCTTCAGGAGTCTCTATAACCCCTCCCCCCCTCAGAGAGCGGTTACGCGGAGCAGTTTAGCCATAGAAGGCTTCCATCTCCGTAGCTGAGGAAGCGGAAATTGTTCTCTAACGCGTAGTCATATATTTTTTTCCAGTGATTACCTGTAATAGCGGCTACCAATAGCAGCAGCGTTGATTGCGGTTGATGGAAATTAGTAATCAGCGCATTCACCATTCTAAAAGAATAACCGGGTGCAATGATGATTTGGGTTTTGGTAATTAGTCTTTGCATAGTATGCTTCTCCATCCAATTCACTAAAGCATGCAATGACTCATTATTTGAAATGGCCGATGCTGGTAATTCATAGGGGTCCCATTGAGAAACCATTAATTCACCTGGTTGGATAGAAGGGTTAAGGATAGTTTTAACCCCCAGCCAATAAAGGCTCTCCAGTGTACGGAGCGAAGTGGTACCTACCGCGATTATATTTTGTTTTACAGGCTGTTGTAAATTTTTAATTAAGGTTTTGCTTACATCCATGTATTCTGCATGCATGTCGTGATCCTGCATGGTAGCGGATTTTACGGGTTTGAAAGTTCCGGCGCCCACATGCAGGGTAACAAAATCATGCTGAATATTTTTGTTCTCCAGTTTTTCAAAAAGCCGGTCAGTAAAGTGTAAACCCGCGGTAGGCGCCGCTACGGAACCATCATGCCTGGCATAAATGGTTTGGTATCTTTCCGCGTCGGCTGTATCCGCGGAACGGTTCAGATAAGGGGGCAAAGGAACCAGGCCCGCTATATGCAATAGTTCTGCGAAACTCATTTCAGGTTTATTCCAACTCAGTTCTATCACAAAGCAATCGCTTAATTGTTCCACTTTATGGGCCCTTAATTCGATCTCAGAAAAATCAGTACCCGCGGAATCCCGCTCAGAAAAATGTATTCCCTTCCTGCAAATCAGCGATCCTTCTTTCCATTTCTTCGCCCCACCCACCAAACATTTCCACCACACTTTTTCTTTTTGCAGCATGGCAGTAGTGATATCGGGATATTGTTCATGTGGTTCTAAACAAAATATTTCAATAATACCCCCATTGGGTTTTTGAAACAGTAACCTGGCTTCTACTACTTTGGTATTATTAAAAACCAGTAATGAATCTGCCGGAATTTGTTCAGCAAGGTTAGCATACCTGTCTTCTGAAATCTGTCCGTTTTGATAGACTAGTAATTTGCTCTGGTCACGCCCGGGCAAAGGATATTTGGCAATGCGATCCTCGGGAAGGGAGTAGGTGAAATCTTTGATAGATAAAAGCTTTGGATGCAAGGGTGTCATTTATGTTCAAAGATAATTTAATGTTACCATCTTATTAAATTACTGTGAAGCATCGTTGTAAGTTTGGTTTGTTGTGTAAATGTTAGGCAGGTAATAACAAATAATTAAGCTAAAGTCATTAAATCATTAATTGCCCCCCGGCATATAATTAGTTAACTGGTTTACAACAAACTTTGCGGCTATAAAGCCTCCCTCTTATGACACTGCAGAAAAACACACTACCTATCCTATCCGGGTATAGGTCATTATTAAAACAGTATTTCTCAATCATTATTGTATTTACTGTTTTTTGTTTATGCACAATATAATATGGAAAAAATGAAATTCAGTGAAGATGATATCTGATTGATCCTTGATTAGCTCTTCAAAAATCTATTGTACCGCGATGAAAATGACTCTTCCTCTTTCTATTATTTTCCTATTAATACTGGCATCTTTCAGTACTGATCCTGGTATGAAAATTAATCAACAGTATACGGTTGATTCATTGGGAGCCTGCCAGGGTATCTCTTTTCAAAATGGAAAGCTGTTTGCTTATGGTGATAGAGAAGTGGGTGTGATAAGGGAATACAAGTTGGAAGCTGATAGTCTGAAATATTTGGGTAAAGAGATGAAACTTACCATTGATGGTAAAGATCTGATCAATCATCCAACAGGAATTGCCTACAATGGTAAGGGTCCTGTTTTCATTGGAAACAGTATACGACTGAATGCGGAAGGCACTTTATGGAAAGCTGTTATATACTGCATTAATTGGGAAGGGCTGCTTGCAACAGGAACATTGGATGGTAACCTGATAAATACCATTGAAGATGATACCTGTATTCAGGGAACAAGGCCTGAATATGTACAATATAAAAAAAAATGGTACGTAGCAACCGCTGATTATGGTGGTAAGGCCAATGAAGTGAGGCTATATGATCCTCTTCTTTTGAAGCGTGTAAAGAAAACTTCAGAGAAGGGCGTTGCAGTTAAAAAATTTACCTGTTCGCCCTGGGTACAAAATCTCACATGGATACCGGAAAAAGGGATTCTGTTACTTATCCAAAATCAAATTGAGGGCAGGAGATGGCGCTTCACATACCTGGATATGGATAAATCAGTTAAAACAGGTAAAGAACAGGTGATTAAAGTAATAGATATAGACAGGAATGATGAACTGGAGGGGTTTGTATTCCTGCAATCTATACAGCGGGGTATTGCTGTAAGTTCTTCACGCGAAAACAATGTGAACACTATGAATATTCGCTGGTAATGGTTGTCTTTTCATTGAAATACTATTTTTTACAATAACACGATACCAAACTAAGTAATTATGAAACGGAAAAACAGAGAAATGGTGTATGAGTCCGGCATTCAGGCTATACAGAAGAGCTTTAGTCTGCTCTTTTTTGCAGTATGCATGCTCACAGGATTTGCGGCAAATGCACAAACTATTACCAGGGTTACCGGAACCGTTGCAGATGAATCAAATAAACCTTTACAGGGGGTTAGTGTAGCCATCAGGTCTTCAGGTAAACTAACAGTAACCGATGTAAATGGTCGTTATTCAATGGCAGCTAATGCTGGCGCAGTTTTAATATTTTCCTATACAGGTGCGGTATCACAGGAAATTGTTGTTGACAAAGAAGTAATCAATGTAAAACTGAAAGATGAGGTAAAAGTGCTTGAAGAGGTTTTCATTGGTTATTCAAGGCTTCGTAAAAGCGATCTCACTGGCGCTGTATCCAGTGTAAAATCGAGAGAATTAAATCTTAGTAGCCCTACCCTGAGCCAGGCTTTGGTTGGAAAAGTAGCGGGCGTACAGGTGTCGCAGGTAAGTGGTGCACCCTATTCAGGTACAAAGATCAGGGTTCGTGGTGTTGGTTCTATCAATGCCAGCTCTGAGCCTTTATATGTGATAGATGGATATCCTATTGGAGGTAATGTTAGTTCAGGACCCGGTAATGCCAGAAACGAGACATCAGGATATAATCCGGCAACTTCAGGTAATGATATTTTTATTAACCCGGATGATATTGAGTCTATCGAAATTCTGAAAGATGCCGCTTCTGCTGCTATCTATGGATCAAGGGCATCTGCCGGTGTTATTTTAATTACAACGAAAAGAGGCAGACTGGGGAAAGGAAAATTTGAGTATGACTACCAGGCAGGTATCAATCAACTGGCACATAAAGTTAAGATGCTTGATGCTGAGGGATTTGCTTCTTTGTTTGTGGATGGGAGGAACAATTCTTACAAAAATATTCTTATTGCCAAAGGAATTCCCTGGAGTGATGCCTTCTTCTCTGATGATAATGCTACGCGTACTGCCAAGGCCGGTAGTTCCAATACATCTTCCATTTCTATCCTTAAATCTCTCTATGATTTTCCAACACAAACATTACTAAAGCCTCAATATAATACCGACTGGCAGGATGCATTATATAGAAATGCATTGGTACAAAGACATAATCTTTCATTTTCCGGTGGGAACAATGGAACCAGGTACCTGATCAGCGCGGGTTACCAGGATCAGGATGGGATTATTGTGAGCACTTTTCAACGTAGGTTGAGTTTACGTGCTAATATTGATGCTGATCTGACTAAAAAATTAAAAGTAGGTTCCAGTATTTTCGTAACCAATACAAGTAACCGTGAAGTGGAAGAGGGCCGCTTTCACCAGGGTCCTATATTGGGCGCTTTGGTTTATATGCCAATCTTCCCTTTATATAATGCTGATGGAAGTCTTGCCCTGGGTCAGGCTGCACAGCAAACTGATGGGTTCTCTTATGCTTTTCAGGGTATTGAAAATCCAGTGGCTTTGGCACAGCGTGTAAATATTACACGCAAAGGAAACAGGGCCACGTTTAACGTGAATGCTACGTATGAGATTGTTCCGAACCTGAATGCAAAAATAAATCTGGGTGGACAAGCCTATACAGAAAAGTATGAATACTACTATCCAACAAATCTGAGCAGTGGTTTAAATCCTCCGGGTTCTGCACAAGCGATTGCCGCTGCAAATGCCTCTTCCCAGTTTTTAAATAACCAGGATGCGCTGGCAGAGTTTACGTTGGATTATAAAAAAGAAATCGGCCTTCATCATTTTGATGTATTGGGTGGATATACCGCACAGGAAACAAATACAGATGTGGTTAGTGTGGGCGCCAACGGTTTTTCCAATGACCTGGTACCTGAAATATCAGCACGCGGCGCCAATGCGGCTAATTTTTATTACCTGTCAAATACGGGTAAAACCACCACTACTTTGCTTTCTTACCTGGCACGGGTTATTTATAGTTATGATAAAAAATATTACTTAACCGGATCCTTCCGTACCGATGCTTCTTCAAGGTTTGGTCCCGAAAACCGTTGGGGACGGTTCCCATCTGTTTCTGCAGGATGGAATATATCTAATGAAAATTTTTACCATGATTGGTTAGGGAAAAAATCAACGCTTAAATTAAGAGCCAGTTGGGGATTGACAGGAAATAATAATATAGGTAATTACCGTTATGAGCAGGCTTTATCCGGAACCAGTGGTGCAGTAATAGGTAGCAATGTGTATACAGCGAACTGGGCGGGTAATATTACAGATAGCAGGCTGGGTTGGGAATCAACCTCTCAATTTAATTTTGGTTTGGATGCGGAATTATTTAATAATCGTTTGTCTGTTTTGTTTAACTACTATATCAGTAAGTCTTATAACCTTCTTTTCAATAAAAGTATTTCTGCCTTATCGGGAACCACTTCTATCCTAACCAATCTGAGTAATTCGAATATTCAAAATAAAGGGTTTGATCTGCAACTGGATGCAAAGCTTATCCAGAGCAGGAAATTTAACCTGAATTTCAGCGGTAACATTACTGCAAACCGTAATAAAGTGATCAGCCTTGGTGGGGCCAGTGAAATTTATGTAGCAGGCGCGGAAAGAAGTTACACAACACACGTTACAAGAGAGGGTGATCCTATTGGTATGTTTTATGGAATAAAGGTAAAGGGTATGGTTCGTGAAAGTGATATGGCCAATATAACTGCTGATAATGCGGCGTTATTATCAAACAATACTTTTCCTGCCGGGTATAAATTAAAGGGTCTTCCCAGATCAGTCTATTCCAGTACACCTTTACAGCCGGGTGATCTGTATTTCGAAGATATTAATGGTGATGGCCTGGTTAATGAATCTGATAAGCAAATCATTGGAACACCTTACCCGAAATTTACTTACGGGTTTAACCTTAACATGAATTTTCAGCAATTCGATATCACTGCTTCATTTAATGGTTCACAGGGAAACAGTGTGATTGATGGTCAGGATTACTATATCAGAAATTTTGAAGGATCCGGGAATAACTATGCTACTGTTGCCAATCGTTACAGAAGTGAGGCACAGCCTGGTGATGGTCATGAGTACAAAGCCTCAAGAGGCGGTACACAAAGTAATAGTACACGTTTATCTGATTTTTATATTCAGGATGGTTCTTTTTTCCGATGTACAAATATCACACTGGGCTATACCTTCAACTCCCTGGCCTTTATCAAAAAAATGGGTATTTCCAGTTTAAGATGGTACACAAGCATCGATAATGCCTTTACCATTACAAAATATCTGGGATACAATCCTGAAGTGGATTATAATAATGGGGTAAATCTGGCGCCAGGCGTTGATTATGGTAAGTATCCACTGGTTCGTTCTTTTTCAACAGGCATTAAACTTCAGTTTTAATCTGTTATAACAATCATTAAAATTTTTCTTATGCGTAAAATAATCCCAATCACATTCGGTATACTTTCACTGGTATGTTTTAGTGCCTGTTCAAAGTCCTTTTTGGAGCAAACTAATCCAAACTCAGTTTCAGTTGACCGTGGATTTCAATCGGAAACAGATATTACCAATGGTGTATATGGTGTATACCAGGCACTACGTAGTTCAAACTGTATAGGAGAAGGCGCTTCTTTATGGACAGATGATCGGTCTGATGATGTTAACAGTACGGATAACCAATCTAATAATGGAGAACCATTTCAGTTCACTTCTTTTTCGTTAGTGCCAAGTAATACATACCTGCAAAGACACTGGACAGCATTGTACACCCCAATTTCCAGGGCTAACCTTATCTTGTCTGTAATAGGAAAAATTTCTTTTACAGTTGAAGCAACCAGAACCCAATATATAGCCGAATTAAAATTCATCAGGGCCCTTATGTATTTCAACCTGGTAAGGGAGTTTGGCGCCGTACCTTTGGTTACAGATCGTTTAACTTCTACTGAACAGGTTTCTGCACTTACTTTCCGGGCAACACGTGAGAAAGTATATGCCCAAATTATTGCTGATTTGAAAGAGGTGATTACCAGTAATCTTCCTGCTGTTCAATCTGCTGCCAGCAAAGGGAAGGTTTCATTACAGGCTGCCAATGGGTTACTCGGACAGGTTTATTTAACAATGGGTGCCACATTGGATGCCGCGGATGCAACTGCTAATTTCAACAATGCCAAAACTTATTTAATGGCTTGTTACAATCAGAAAACGTTTACCAGTCTTTCTGATATCCCTTATGCGGATGTTTTTGATGTAAACAAAAAAAATACCAACCCGGAAATTATATTCCAGATTTCATATAAGCAGGGTGATCCGGCCTACAGTTCAAGAATCGCTGCCAGTAACCAGGCAAAAGGAGAAACGATTAATTCCCTGGTGGTATCAACCGGAGCAGGGGGCACTTTAACCAATGACCTGCAAAAAGAATTCGAAACGGGTGACCTGCGTACAACTTTCTCCATCAAATATGCCGCCGCCGCGTCGGTACAATCTTATTTTATTACTAAATACCGCGACATAAGCGCTACTGCCGGTAACCTTGGGTATGGAGGAAATGATTATATTATTATGCGCTATGCCGATATTATTTTAAATCTTGCCGAAGTGAATATGTATCTGAATGATAATGCAACAGCCATTCAATACCTCAATATGGTTAGAACCAGGGCGGGCATGCCATTATATGCTGCCATGCTAACCAATCCGGCATATGTAGCCCGATATCCAACATTAAAAATGGCGATACTGCATGAAAGACGTGTTGAACTCGCTTTTGAACATCATCGCTGGCATGACCTTACCAGATTCTTTACCGCCGCGGACCTGGTAACTTACATACGTTCAAAGAGTCAGGTTGACTATAATAATTCCCCCCTTACAAATTGTACTACCAAAGACTATTTCTTTCCCGTACCATTGAATGAGGTAAAACTGGACCCTGAAAAAATGATTCAGAATCCCGGATATTAAAACAAATGTATTTATCAAAAGCCCTGCTTACACAGTAAGCCTACTTTTTTTTGGTGTGTCAGGCCTGTATATCAGCTATAGGGTGTAAGTCCCGGATAAAACGGAACACCAAACAAAGTTATTCTAACAAACCGCCGTATACCGACCGAACGGTACGTACGGTGATGCGAGAACACAGGTAGTCAATTAATGGCTACCTTCCTACTCCCTTTTATTGTGGAATAACAAGGCTATTCACACAAAAATCCCTCTAATTCACCTGTTATCCACAGAAATTCACAGATTTTTTGGCTTTTTTAGATAGGAATCACTTCAAATGCTTACCTGTATTGAGTTGCAGGTCAATTAATTGTGTGGATAAATACAAATGGCCTAAAACAGGGTTAAAAGTGGGAAAAAGTGTTATTTTGTGTCAACAAGTGGTAATCTTGGAAATAGTTATTAACCAATGGACGGATTTCACGGAGAATATGAGGCTACAGTAGATGCGAAAGGTCGCTTCCTGCTTCCCGGCGGACTGAAAAAACAGTTGCCGGAAGGGGAGGGTCGTTTCATACTCAGCCGTGGTTTTGAAAAATGCCTCACATTGTATCCATTGAAAAGTTGGGAATTGATTATTGCCAAAATTAGCCAGTTAAATGATTTCGACCCCAAAGTACGTCAATTTCGCCGCCAGTTTCTGGGCGGGGCAACAGAAGTGGAACTGGATGCTGCCAGCCGCATGTTGCTTCCTCAAACACTGAAAGAATTTGCCGGGTTGGGCAAGGACATTGTGCTGGCCGCCGCACTGGACCGATTCGAAATATGGGATGCCGGTAAGTACAAACAGCTCTTTGAGGATTTTTCACCAGAGGCTTTTAGCAGCCTGGCGCAGGAAGTGATGACAGAAAAAATTTGAAAATGAGGCAATTTGAAAATTTGAAAATGGCGTATTTACATAATACAGTTTTCAAAAGCTCATCGGTATTATATTTTCAAATTTTCAAATTTTCAAATTTTCAAACTCAGTGAGTTCGATGAATTATCATATTCCTGTCCTCTACAATGAAACCCTAGATGGCCTTGCCATCAAACCCGATGGTGTGTACGTGGATGCCACATTTGGCGGAGGGGGACATAGTAAAGGAATTTTAGAACGTTTAGGCGCTAAAGGAAAACTCATTGCTTTTGACCAGGATGCTGATGCCGAAAAAAATGTACCCGCCGATACGCGTGTGATTTTTGTGCCACAGAATTTTCGTCACCTGCAACGAATGCTTCGTCTGCACAAAATAACTGAAGTAGATGGCGTGCTGGCCGACCTGGGCGTTAGCAGTCACCAGTTCGACGAAGCTGACCGTGGATTCTCTACCCGTTTTTCAGGTCCGATGGACATGCGGATGGACAGGAGACAGGGAGTTACGGCCGCCGACATTATTCGCGGTTACAGTGAACAGCAGTTACACAAACTGTTTGAAAAGTATGGAGAAGTAACGAATTCCATCACACTTGCCAAACATATTGTGCACCAGCGAAAGCATCTGCAGTCGGAGACCATCGAACAGTTTAAAGCAATGATCAGCCCGGTAGTGAAAGGAAATCCTAATAAGTATTTGGCCCAGGTATTCCAGGCTTTACGAATTGAGGTGAACGATGAAATGGGTGCATTAAAAGACATGCTGCGGCAGGTTGCCGCTGTGCTGAAACCAGGTGGCCGTGTAGCCATCATCACCTTCCATTCTATAGAAGACAGGGTAGTGAAGAATTTCTTCCGCCAGGGCAGTTTCGATGAAATACCTGATAACCCCTTCATGTCTGTAGCGAAAGAAGAAGTGTTTAAACTGATTAATAAAAAGCCGGTAACGGCGGGGGAGGATGAGCTGAAAAGAAACACTCGGAGCAGAAGCGCGAAGCTGAGAGTGGCGGAGTTGATAATTAATAATTAAAAAGTGAATGGGGGGGCGTGATTTATGTTCAACTATCAGTGGATTATAAAGAACATATCGTTCTTTTTGTTTCTAGCCGTGCTAACGGTTCTATATATAGCCAACGGGCACAGGGCCGACAAAACCATACGGAAGATTAACAGCACCAATACGTTGTTGAAAGAATTGCAATACGAATATAAAACACTGAAAAGTGAAGTGATGTTTAAAAGCCAGGAAATACAAATTGTAAAAGCCGCGGAACCATTGGGTTTGAAACAAGGTGGTGAGATGCCGCGGCGATTGCAGGGAGGGAGATTAATTAATAATTAATAATTGGGAAGAAAAAATTGGCAGGCATAAACATTAATCATTATTGAGGAAGGGATCAAAAAGCAGTTAAACAAAAATTATTAATTCTTAATTATTATTTCTTAATTAAAAAGGTGGATGTAAAACGCGACATACTATGGAGGGTTTACCTCAGTTATATACTGGTGGTACTTGCCTGCGCGGCCATTTTTGTGAAAGCGGTTATTATTCAGCAGGTAGAAGGGCCGCACTGGCGGAGTATGAGTGATAGCCTGCACCAGAAACTGGATGAGGTAGAGGCGGAGAGAGGTACCATTTATAGTGAAGACGGCCAGATGTTAAGTACCAGCATTCCCCAGTTTGATATTTATATAGATTTCAGGGTGGAGTCGTTACGGGAAAAGAATGGGGTACGGTTTAGAGAAAATGTAGACTCATTGAGTGAATCGCTCGCCGGATTATTTAAGGATCATGCCGCCGGTGAATACAAATCGATCCTCCAAAATGCTTACGATGCCAGGGAAGGATATTTTTTATTGAAGAAAAAAATATCCTTCAGAGAATATGAACAATTGCGGGCTTTTCCTTTATTCAAATTAGGCAGGTATAAAAGCGGAATGATTGCCAACGAAAAAACCATTCGTCTCAATCCCTACCAGATGCTGGCTTTCAGAACCATTGGCCTGGCAAGGGATTCTAATAAAGTTGGCCTGGAAATGACGTATGATAGTTTGCTTAAAGGCAGAAATGGTAAACAACTGGTTAGAACCATCGCGGGCGGTGTACGTGTGCCGGTAGACGATACCTGGGAAATTGAACCTGAAACAGGAAAAGACATTGTAAGTACCATTGATGTTTTTATCCAGGATATAACCGAGAATGCCTTGATGAAGATGATGATAAAAAACCAGGCAGTTACCGGTTGCGCGATTGTGATGGAAGTAAAGACCGGGAAAATAAAAGCGATAGCTAACCTTGGTAAAAAAACGGAGGGTATTTATTGGGAGAACCTCAATTATGCCATCAGGCCAACAGAACCGGGCTCCACCTTTAAACTGGCTACCATGCTGGCTTTACTGGAAGATAAAAAAGTTACCCTTAACCAGATGGTGGACCTGGAAGGCGGGGTATGGAGAACTGCCGGACAAACCGTTTACGACAGTGAAAAACATGGCAAATCGAATGTAACGGTTAAGCAGGCATTTGAACTGAGCTCCAATGTGGGCATGGCTAAACTGGCCTCTATGCATTATGCTGATCATCCGGACCAGTTTCTTCGCAGCCTGAAAAAAATGCGCATGGATACCGTAACCGGAATTGATCTGAAAGGAGAGGGCATTCCTACCATATATAAGCCCGGAGGAAGATTCTGGGGCCCAACTACTTTACCATGGATGGCATTTGGTTATAACCTGTCCATCACGCCCCTGCAAACCGTTTCGTTATATAATTCAATTGCCAATAACGGCAAAGTGATGCGGCCTTACCTGGTGAGCGCCGTGAAAGATGAGGGCGTTCTGATACGTGAATTTCAACCAACCGTAGTGGACGATCAACTCTGTAGTAAGCAAACCCTGCTTGACTTGCAGGAATGTTTAGAAGGTGTTTGCAGTGAAGGAACCGGAAGAGAATTATTTAAAAATGCCGCTTTTAAAGTGGCCGGTAAAACAGGTACCGCATTAGTGGCCAATGATAACAGGGGCTATGCGGATAAAATTTATCAATCATCTTTCGCAGGATATTTTCCGGCAGATAATCCGCAATATACCTGTGTAGTAGTGATTGTTAACAAAGCACATGCTCCTGTATTTTATGGAGCGGCGGTTGCGGGTCCGGTATTTAAAGAAATTGCTGATCGTTTATACAGCTCCTATATCAGGCATACGATGATAGTTACGGCACAACAAATGAAACCAGACAGCACTGCTTTTAGTTTTGCAGGCATGAAGCGGGATATGACTTTCCTTACTTCAAAACTGAATATGACCTATGCCGATTCAACACAAAGCACGGACCAGTGGATTGATATGAATGGAAAAAACGCGGTAGTGATACTCAATAAAAAATCATTTGATCCGAATACCATGCCCCAGTTAAAAGGATTGGGATTGAAGGATGCGGTGTACCTGTGCGAAAATTTCGGGTTGAAAGTGACTGTGAAAGGAAGGGGTAAAGTGGCTATGCAATCCATTGAGGCAGGACAGCCCATTGCAAGGGGACAGTTGATTAATGTAGCATTGAATTAGTATACTGATATGGCAAAACTGCAAGACATATTATACAAAGTGCACCTGAAACAGGTACAGGGAAATACGTCTATTGAGGTTACGGGTATCGAAATTGATTCGCGTACTATTCAAAATGGTTTTGTATTTGTAGCCATTCGCGGAGAAAAATCTGATGGCCATCAGTTTATGGATAAAGCCATTGCATTGGGCGCCGTTGCGATTGTTTGTGAAGAAATGCCCAAAAATTTTCATAGTGGTATTACGTATCTGCTGGTAAATAATACACATGAGGCAGTGGCCTATATGGCCCACCAGTTTTACGGAAAACCCTCCGGCAGATTTTTGCTGGTAGGTATTACAGGTACCAATGGTAAAACAACCATTGCTACCTTACTCTTTAAACTGTTTACCCGTTTAGGCTATACCTGTGGTTTGGTAAGTACTGTTCAGAACCAGGTTGGTAATGAAATCATTCCTTCCACATATACCACACCCGATGCCATACGATTAAATAGTTTGTTACAACAAATGGCAGATGCCGGTTGTACGCATGTATTCATGGAATGCAGCAGTCATGCCATTCACCAGGGCCGTATTACCGGTTTACAATTTGCCGGAGCCATCTTCAGCAATATCACACACGATCACCTGGATTACCACAAAACCTTTGATGAATATATCCGTGTGAAGAAAAGTTTTTTTGATAACCTGCCTGAATCCGCTTTTGCCATTTCCAACGCGGATGATAAACGCGGTTCAGTGATGTTGCAGAATACACAAGCCAGAAAATATCTCTACGGATTAAAATCAATGGCCGGTTTTAAAGGAAAAATTTTAGAGAATGCCCTTACCGGTTTGGTGATGACGGTAAACGATACTGAAGTGCATTTCAGGTTGATTGGTGAATTCAATGCGTATAATTTGTTAGCGGTGTATGGCGCTGCTGTTTGTTTGGGTGAAGAAAGTGAAAAGGTACTCACGGCCCTCAGTTTACTAACCGGCGCCGAAGGACGTTTTGACTATATGATCAGTAAGAACCGGGTGATGGGTATTGTTGACTATGCACATACACCTGATGCATTGGAGAATGTATTGGCTACCATTAAAAAATTAAGAAAGGGTCATGAGCAAATCATCACGGTTGTTGGCTGCGGGGGTGATCGGGATAAAACCAAAAGACCCATTATGGCACAGGCTGCCTGCGATTTGAGCGATAGGGTAATATTTACCAGCGATAATCCCAGGACAGAAGATCCTGCCCGGATATTAACGGATATGGAAACAGGATTAACCAGCGCTGCCAAAAGAAAATACATACTGATCGAAGATAGAAAAGAAGCCATCCGAACAGCAGTGAGTTATGCAAATGCGGAAGATATTATTCTGGTGGCGGGGAAGGGACATGAAAAATACCAGGATATCAAAGGGGTGAAATATCCTTTTGATGACAAGGAAGTATTAAAGGAGATGTTAGAGGGAAGAGGACAGATGTGAGATGACAGGTAGTAGAAAAACCACCTGTCAACTCCTAACTCTAAACTATAAACTATAAACATGCTATACTACTTATTCAACTGGCTAAACAAAGAATTCCAGATACCGGGGTTGGGACTGTTCCAGTTCCTTACGTTTCGTATTGCGATGTCTGTGATTTTGTCGTTGGTAATAGCTACTGTTTATGGTAAGCGTATTATTTTATTCCTGAAGAAAAAACAGATTGGTGAGAGTGTGCGCGACCTTGGCCTGGAGGGACAGGTACAAAAGAAAGGCACACCCACTATGGGAGGCATCATCATCCTGCTAAGCATTTTAATTCCTACTATATTATTTGCCAATCTTGATAAAGTATATATCCGGTTGATGATACTCTGTACGGTTTGGTTAGGGATCATTGGTTTTCTGGATGACCTGTTTAAGATTCGTGCCAGAAGAGCGGCAAAGGAAAAAGGGGAGGCGTATAAAAAGCAAGACAGTGATGGATTGGCCGGCATATCAAAAATTATCGGGCAGGTGGGATTGGGCATTATTATTGGTTTGACATTGTATTTCAGTAACGCGGTAACTGTTGAAAGAGAAGTGATCACTTCACCCTATGCGCAATTGCAGCAGGGCGAAAGGCTTGCTAAAGATTCGAACATTGTCATTAGAAAGCTGAATGGAATTGAGAAGCGGTTTGTGAAAGTGAAAACACCCATCACCACTATTCCCTTTGTAAAAAATCACCAGTTCAATTACAGCAAACTAATCAGTTGGATTGGCCCGGGCGCCGAAAAATATACCTGGATCATTTATATACTTGTAGTAACCTTCATTATTACCGCTGTATCGAATGGCGCCAATTTAACAGATGGCCTGGATGGATTGGCGGCTGGCGTGAGCGCCATTATGGGCGCGGGTATTGGGGTATTCGTATATGTAAGCGGTAACTATATTTTCGCCGATTACTTTGATGTGATGTACATACCTAACCTGGGTGAACTATCTATTTTTGTGGGCGCTTTTGTAGGAGCCTGTATCGGGTTTCTATGGTACAACGCTTTTCCCGCACAGGTATTCATGGGTGATACCGGTAGCCTGGCGCTGGGAGGCATCATCGCGTCGCTGGCCATTATTGTTCGTAAAGAATTATTGATTCCTATTTTCTGTGGCGTGTTCCTGATCGAAAATTTAAGTGTGATTATCCAGGTGGGGTATTTTAAATACACCAGGAAAAAATATGGTGAAGGAAGAAGGGTTTTCCTGATGAGTCCGCTGCACCATCATTACCAGAAAAAAGGATATCACGAAAGTAAGATAGCGGTTCGTTTCTGGATCGTAACGATTATTTGTGTGGTATTATCCATGGTTACGCTGAAAATAAGATAGAAGCATGAGTCATAGACTGGTTATACTGGGCGGAGGCAAAAGCGGCATTGGCGCGGCAATTCTTGGAAAGAAAGAAGGATATGCGGTGTTTGTGAGCGATGGAGGAATGATCAAACCAAATTATAAACAAGAGCTCTTTGATAACGGAATTGATTTTGAAGAAGGACAACATACCGCGGCCAAAATTCTCGATGCAGATGAGGTAATGAAAAGTCCGGGTATTCCTGAAAAGAATGAAATGGTAAAACAGGTCAGGGCAGAAGGAATACCGGTAATCAGTGAGATTGAACTGGCGTATCGTTTTAAGGGAAACAGTAAGATAGTGGCCATCACGGGCAGTAATGGTAAAAGTACCACTACCGCTTTAACCTATCATATCTGTACTACTGCCGGGATGGATTGCGCGATGGTGGGCAATATAGGCATCTCATTTGCCAGGCAGGTAGCCACTGATCCGAAAGCGCTGTATGTAGTAGAAGTAAGTTCTTTTCAATTGGATGACATCAAAGATTTCCGTGCGGATATAGCGATGTTACTGAATATCACTGAAGATCATCTTGACAGGTACGGGTACCGGTTTGAGAATTACATCAACAGTAAGTTCAGGATCATCGAGAATCAGACAGATAAAGATTATTTCATCTATTGCCAGGATGATGAAGTGATTATGCAACAACTCCCATTACTAACCATTCATACTAACCCATTACCATTCTCTATGAAACAAGAAGTAAAAAAAGGCGGCTACATCAAGGGCGACCAGATGATGCTGAGAATCCAGGAAGAAAGAGTAAGCATGAGTATTTATGACTTTGCTCTTAAGGGTAAACACAACAACTACAACACTATGGCAGCAGGCATCGCCGCGGCAACACTCGGCATCCGTAAAGAAAAAATTCGTGAGGCCGTGAATAACTTTCACAGCCTGGCACACCGGATGGAGTTTGTAGCCATGGTACGGGGAGTTGAATTTGTGAATGACAGTAAGGCCACTAATGTAAACAGCGCCTGGTTTGCACTGGAAAGTATGAACAAGCCCACTGTGCTGGTTTTGGGTGGTGTTGATAAGGGGAATGACTATACCCTGATTGCCGAATTGGTTAAGGAAAAAGTAAAGGCAATCGTATGTATGGGTGTTGACAATAAAAAGATCATAGAGGCTTTTAAAGATATCGTACCGGTAATCGTAGAAACAGACTCTGCCAAGAAAGCGGTGAATACAGCTTTTAAACTGGCTACGAAAGGCGATGTGGTATTATTAAGTCCGGCCTGCGCCAGTTTCGACCTCTTCAAAAATTATGAAGACAGGGGAACCCAGTTTAAAGAGGCAGTAAAAGAATTATAATACCTCAGTAGTTTACGCAGAGAAGAACATAATGGTAACAAAAAATTATTAATTATTAATTCTTATTTAAAAAGTGGCTGAAATAAAGGATATATTATTCTCACAGATGCCCACCTTTGGTGGAATGCGGGGGCAACTGGTTAACAGAACAAGGGGGGATAAATATATTTGGGGTATCGTAGTATTGTTATCACTGATCTCTATATTGGTAGTGTATAGTGCCACGGGGTCATTGGCATATAAGATGTATAAGGGCAATACCAATGTGTATCTTTTTAAGCAGGTATCTTTTTCACTGGTGGGTTTAGTGCTGATCTATTTTCTGCATCGTATTAACTATACGATCTTTTCCAGGGTGGCCACCATCCTTTTTCTGATATCCATTCCTTTATTGTTATACACGCTGTTTTTTGGCGCCCGCATTAATGAAGGAAGCCGGTGGATTAAATTGCCTATCATCAATATGACCATACAAACCAGTGACCTGGCCAAGCTGGCATTGTTCATGTACATCTCCCGCTTATTGAGTAAAAAGCAGGAGCTGATCAAAGATTTTAAAAAAGGGTTTATCCCGATCGTGTTACCTGTGCTTATTATTTGCGCGCTGATTATGCCCGCGAACCTGTCGAACGCTTTACTAACGGGCGCCACTGCTTTATTGCTGATGTTTATTGGCAGGGTTAGTATCAGGCATATCCTGTTAACCATTGGGATTGCTTTGATACCGGTTGCCTTTATCATTAGTGTAGCCATGGTTACCTACGATGGATCAAAAATAAAGGAAGGAACAAAACCGGCTATGGCAGAGAAAGTAAAATCATTCGGCCGTTTGGGAACATGGGTAAAACGGGTGCAGGATTTTATGTACGCGAAAGACAATGAAACACCCTACCAGATTCAGCAGGCAAAGATTGCCATTGCCAATGGTAGTATTTTGGTTGGACTCGGGCCGGGGAATAGCCGCCAGCGAAATTTTTTACCACAGGCATACAATGACTTTATTTATTCCATCATCATAGAAGAATATGGGTTACTGGGTGGGGCTTTCATGATATTTATTTATTTGGTTTTTCTTTTCCGGTGTATACGCATATTCAGGCGTTGCCCCTATGCATTCGGCGCTTTTCTGGCATTAGGGTTGAGTTTTACCTTAGTGATACAGGCCGTAGCTAATATGGCAGTGAATGTGAACCTGGTTCCGGTAACCGGTGTAACACTCCCCCTGGTTAGTATGGGTGGAAGTTCTTTTTTGTTTACCTGCGGCGCCATTGGTATTATTTTAAGTGTAGCCAGAAATGTGGAACAGATGGAAGGCAAGGCGCCACTGGAGCCTGTTGTAAATAATGAGTTAACAGAAACAAACGCTGCAATACAATAAAGTGGGTAAAAAAATAATCATAGCAGGAGGGGGTACGGGCGGACATATTTTTCCGGCTATAGCGATTGCCAATGCATTAAAAAATGAGCAGGGAGATATTGACATACTTTTTGTGGGCGCAAAAGGCAGAATGGAAATGGAAAAAGTGCCACAGGCCGGTTACCCGATTGAAGGATTGGATATTGCCGGATTAAACAGGCAGTCTCTGGTAAAAAACCTGTTACTGCCTTATAAACTGATCATCAGTTTTTGGCAGGTAAGAAGAATCATTAATTTTTTTAAGCCCGATGCGGTAATCGGTGTGGGTGGATATGCTTCTTTTCCGGTATTGAGGTATGCGCAGGGCAAAGGCATCGCCACATTTATTCATGAG
Organism: Chitinophagaceae bacterium; assembly: GCA_023229465.1. Lineage (GTDB taxonomy): Bacteria > Bacteroidota > Bacteroidia > Chitinophagales > Chitinophagaceae > Sediminibacterium. The sequence continues at coordinate 6,404 of JALNZE010000008.1, read as the reverse complement.
AGTAATTCATTTGCCGGAAAGAGTAATATCCTGTTGGGGAAGAAAGCAATAAAAATATTTGTGGCAAGTGATGGAATGGAAAAATTCTTTCCGAAAGAAAAAATACTGGTTACCGGTAATCCTGTGCGCAGGTCCATTGCGGATGCCAAAATCAGCAGGGCTGAAGCCATTCATTTTTTTGGGCTGAGTGAAACAAAAAAAACGGTACTTGCTATTGGGGGCAGTTTGGGGGCACGCAGTATTAATGAAGCCCTGGCTGCCCAGATTGATGTGTTTGCGGAACATAACCTGCAACTGATCTGGCAAACAGGTAAATCAATGGCAGAACAGTACAGGCAGAAGGGAGAAGGAAGAAAAAATATCCGGGTGAGTGATTTTATCGGGGAAATGGAGATGGCCTATGCGGCAGCGGATATAGTTATCAGCCGGTCTGGCGCTATGTCGGTAACCGAATTATGTGTAGCGGGTAAGCCTGCTGTATTTGTTCCTTTTCCATTAGCGGCAGAAGGCCACCAGGCAGCTAATGCCATGGCATTGGTAAATAAACAGGCGGCCATCCTTGTTAAGGATAGTGAAGCAAAGGAAAAGTTAGTAAAAACAGTGGTAGAGCTGGCAGGAAATGAAGCATGGCGGCAAAATTTGCAAACAAATATTAAAGCATTGGCCATTAATAATGCGGACGAAGTGATAGCGCGGGAAATTTTAAAATTGATCAGTGAGTAAAATAGACGATATACAGAAAATTTATTTCATAGGCATCGGTGGCATTGGTATGAGTGCACTGGCAAGGTATTTTAAATTCAGGGGCATTGATGTGAGTGGCTATGACCGAATGTCTACCCCACTTACCCGCGAACTGGAAGCAACAGGCATTGCCATACATTATGAGGAAAGGGTTGAGCTGATTCCTAAAGACGTGAATGTGGTAGTATATACGCCGGCCATTCCATCCCACCAGGCAGAGCTGGTGTATTACCGGGAGAACAACTATACGGTGGTGAAGCGGAGTGATGTGTTACAATGGATTACTGAAAGCTCCTTTAATATTTGCGTGGGGGGAACACATGGTAAAACAACGGTTACTACCATGATTGCTCACCTGCTCAGGCATTCAGGCTATGGATGCAATGCCTTTTTGGGTGGTATTTCGGCTAACTATCAAACCAATTTCTGGAGCAGTGAAAAGAATGTGGTGGTGGTGGAAGCGGATGAATACGACAGAAGTTTTTTAAAACTGGTTCCAGACGTAGCGGTCATTACCGCCATGGATCCTGATCACCTGGATATATATGGTACAGCGGAAGAAGTAGAGAAAGCCTTTATTCAGTTTTCGCGAAAAGTAAAACCAGGTGGTTGTATCATAGCAAAATATGGATTACCCCGTGGGGCCGAATTAACCGCGGAACATCAGTATACATACAGCTTTGAGAACACTGCTGCCACTGTATATGCCGCCGGTATAAAAGTAGCGAACGGCAGTTATTGTTTTGATGTGGTTCATAAAGACTGGATGATTACAGGCATGGTATTGCATATGGGAGGGCTGCACAATATTGAAAATTGCGTGGCTGCTATAACAGTTGCTAAATACCTGGGCATAGCGGATGAAAAGATAAAAGCCGCGGTAGCTGATTTTAAAGGGGTGCGAAGAAGGTTTGAATATGCTTTAAAAAATAAGGACCATGTATTGATTGATGATTATGCACACCACCCGGAAGAATTGCGTGCTTTGATTAGTGGTGTGAGAAGCATTTTTAAAAATGAAAAATTGGTATTGGTATTTCAGCCACACCTTTTTAGCCGAACCAAAGACCTGGCTGATGAATTTGCCCATAGCCTGGATATGGCCGATGAGGTGATACTGTTACCGGTTTATCCCGCAAGAGAACTTCCGATGGAGGGGGTAAACAGTGAGTTGTTGCTGAATAAAATGCGAATGGTTCACAAACAAATATTGAGTAAGGAGGCAACCAAAGAATGGGTAGCGTTACATCAGCCCAAATTATTGGTGATAGCCGGCGCGGGCGATATTGATACATTGGTTCAACCATTAAAAGCCTTGTTGCAGCATACATGAGTAAGCGTAAGTATAAGTGGAAAAAAATATTTTTTGCAATCACATGGCTGCTCGCAGGTATTGGAACTGTTGTGCTCCTGGGAGCAGCCATGCGGCAAAAAGACAGGAAGCTTTGTTTGGATGTGAAAGTAGAGATCAGAGGGGAGGCAAAGCAACTATTTATTGATGAAAAAGAAGTGCTGGCTATTTTAAATGCAATGGGTAGGGTGTCGGGTAACCGGATAGCTTCTCTTAACCTGCGGGTGATGGAATCTGTAATAGAAAAAAATTCCTGGGTAAGTAATGCGGAAATGTTTCTGGATAATAACCAGGTATTGCAGGTAATTATTTATGAGCGACAGCCGGTGGCAAGGGTGTTTTCGCTGGATGGTGGTTCATTTTATGTAGACAGTGGCTCACTTCGTTTACCCCTGAGTGATAAATTATCGGTTCGGGTACCGGTGTTTACAGGCTTTCCCACAGACAGGGCCGTATTGTCTGCACCGGATAGTTCTTTGCTGAAACAAATTGTAAAACTGGGTATGTATGTACTGGCCGATTCTTTCTGGATGGCCCAGGTTGCACAGATTGATATAACGCCACAATCAAATTTTGAACTGGTACCTGTTATTGGCGATCATATTGTGGCGCTGGGAAATACGGATTCGTTGGATAAAAAATTTAACCGGCTCTATACATTCTATCAAAAAGCCTGGTTGCAAAATGGCATCAATGTGTATGAAAAACTGGATGTGCAATTTGATAACCAGGTAGTGGCCGTGCGCAGGGGTACTGCAAAAGCGTGGATAGATTCTACCGGGGCAGGAGAAGGAAACAATAAAGCAAACCGTTAAACGTTATCATTATACAACTAAAAACACCCTCTATGAATCACAATGAATCACCAATCATTGTTGGTCTCGACATCGGAACTACTAAAATTGCGGCTATTGCGGGCAGGAAGAATGAATACGGCAAGCTGGAGATACTCGGTTTTGGCCGGGCCAACAGCAATGGCGTACAACATGGGCAGGTACTGAACATTGATCAGACCATCAAAGCCATCCAGCAGGCATTGGAAAATTGTAATGAAAGTAATCCCGATCTTGAAATCAGCGAGGTATACGTTGGTATTGCGGGCCATCATATCAAAAGCCTGCAAACCCGCGGAGATATTGTTCGCCAGGATCCTGATACAGAGATCAAGCGACCGGAAATTGAGCAACTGATCAATAACCAGCGTAAAACTTTTATACCTGCCGGCGACCAGATCATTGATGTGATTCCACAGGATTTTCATGTAGATAATATCCAGAACATTAAAGATCCTATTGGATACAACGGTGTAAAAGTGGGCGCTAATTTCCATATCATCACCGGCGACAGAAATGCGATCCGTAATATTAACCGTTCTGTTGACAGAAGCGGTTTATCTACCAAGGACCTTGTATTACAACCATTGGCATCTGCCAGCGCGGTAATGAGCGAAATTGATATGGAAGCGGGTGTGGCTATTCTTGATATTGGCGGTGGTACCAGCGACCTGGCCGTTTTTTATGAAGGTATTCTGAAGCATACAGCGGTTATTCCATTCGGTGGTGAAAATATTACCAACGATATCCGTATGGGACTGGGTGTATTAAAGAGCCAGGCAGAAGCCATGAAAGTTCAGTTTGGCAGCGCTTTGGCAGATGAAGCAAAAGCCAATGCCTATATCACTATTCCCGGTTTAAAAGGGATGCCTGCTAAAGAAATCAGTGTAAAAAACCTGGCAGCTATTATACAGGCAAGAATGAGTGAGATACTTGATTTTGTTACCTATCACTTAAAACAGGTGGGCCTGGATAGCCGCGCACTGAATGGCGGAATCATCTTAACCGGTGGTGGTTCGCAGTTGAAACATTTGATCCAGTTAACAGAATATACAACCGGATTGAATGCGCGTATTGGTTTGCCAAATGAGCACCTGGCGCCCAACCATATTGATGAATTAAAGAAGCCAATGTACTCAACCTGTATCGGGCTTATCCTAAAAGGGTATAGCGATTACGACTTTAAGTACAAAGAGTTTACAGAAAAATTCAGGAAAGTGGAAGTGCCAAAAACACTAACCGTTCCGCAATCAGAAATACCCACGGAAGCGGCCGGCGTTAGGGCAACTGTTGATGTATCTGTTAGAAAAGGTAAGTTCTGGGATAAGTTTAAGAACAACCTGATTGATATGTTTAAAGAAGAAGAGGACCAGGTAATAAAATAAAATTGGGCGAATGCCCGTTTAGAGGGTATTGGCTTTGTAGAAACCCGTTATATCACTAAAAAAGAAAGCTATGATTCATTTCGATCTTCCCAAACAAAAATCTTCCATCATCAAAGTATTGGGTGTGGGAGGTGGAGGAAGTAATGCGGTTAACTTCATGTTTGAACAGAATATCGAAGGGGTTGATTTTATCATCTGTAATACAGACGCGAAGGCCATTGAGCAAAGCAATGTACCCAATAAAATACAGCTCGGACCACACCTTACACAGGGTTTAGGCGCCGGCGCCAATCCTGAAGTAGGTAAGAAAGCCACAGAAGAATCTCTTGATGAGATTAAAAAAATATTGGAAGTAAATACCAAGATGGCTTTTATTACCGTAGGGATGGGTGGCGGAACCGGAACCGGCGGCGCCCCTATTATTGCGCAGATATGTAAAGAACTGGGTATTTTAACGGTAGGTATTGTTACCACACCATTTGGTTTTGAAGGACCACGCCGTCACCAGCAGGCAGAAGAAGGTATCATGCAATTGAAACCTTATGTAGACACATTACTGGTAATCAGTAATGATAAATTACGGATGCAGTTCGGTAACCTGAAAATGAAAGAGGCATTTGGCAAAGCCGATAATGTATTGGCTACGGCCGCTAAATGTATTACCGATATCATTAATAGCCGCGGACATATTATAGTAGATTTTGCGGATGTATGTACAGTGATGAAGAATGGCGGTGTGGCTATTTTGGGTAAGGCAGAAATAGAAGGCGAAGACAGGGCTCAGCGCGCCATTGAAGAAGCGTTAGCCTCTCCTTTACTGAATGATAATGATATTAAAGGAGCCAAATGGATATTAATCAATATCAACAGTGCGGAGGGTGAACATGAGTGTACGATGGATGAACTGGAAACCATCAACAACCACCTGCGCATGCAGGCAGGTGAATTTACTGATGTGATTGTGGGAATGGGGTATGATGGCACCCTTGATAAAAAGATAGGTATTACTTTGATCGCAACCGGCTTTGAACATAAAGATCCTTTTGCAAAGCAAGTGGTTACCAGAAAAGCGGCGCCACAGCCAGAAAAAGTAGTGATGGTATTAGGTATGGATACGGATGAGCCTAAACCCGCGCCACAGCCCGTTTCGGAGGTAGTAGCGCCCGTAGAAGAAAAAGACCCTTTCGCGCCAAGTATGCATGAAGCGCTGCCGCTGGAAAAAATGCTTAGCGTATTTGGTAAGCATGATTTTAACTCAATACCCGTTCAGGTATATGAAGAAGTGCCGGTAGCTAAAGAATCTGCTGTTTTGCAATTTGAACTGAATCCGGAAATGACAGCAGCCATAAAACCGGAAGAGCCGGTAGCGGAGGTGGAGATACCTAAAACTGAAATAGAAGAACTGATGGATTTCCAGGTAAATGAAAAACCGGCTGAACCGGTTTCGCGTTTATCGGGTATGTTAAGTAAGCCATCCAATATTTATGCGGAGCCTGAAATGGAAATTCAGGCGGCGGTTATTACGCCGGTGATTGAAATGGTACAGCCAGAACCCGTTAAGGCAGTGGAACCGCGCGTTATAGAAAAGCCGGTAGAAGCTGATATGGATATGCATATAGTAATGAAGGAAAGGGAAAATATTCCTGCACCGGTTGCCGTTCCTCATCAGGCAACACCCTTTGCAAACGGTATTGATGATTTGATGCTGGATGAAGTGGAGGAACAAAAGCGACGTGCCGCCGAGCGGATACAGAAATTACGTAACCTCTCTTACAACATGAATACGGCTGATAATAACCAGGAATTTGACGCGGTACCTGCTTATGTTCGTCGTAATATGGAACTATTTGGTAACACACTTAGTTCTGTAGAAAATTTCTATAGTAAGTACACCGTAGGTAAAGATGAGAATGATCAGACACAGATATCTACCATCAATACTTTCCTGGATGGTAAAAAACCCGACTAACCCTTGCTTGCAATACTGGTATTTATTAATCGTTTAGTTATTTAGTGATACAGAATTCTCTACGCTGCATATCTGACGTGGCTTACATGAAAATATTTTTGCACCTGCTTTCTGTCATTTTT
>JALNZE010000007.1 GCA_023229465.1 Chitinophagaceae bacterium | reverse complement strand
GATGATTTGTTTCCACTTCCAACATTTTGTGCCCATTTGGTTTCCAGGCAAATGGACGGGTTTTTTAACTCTGGAAGTGGTACACTTTTCACCCGGAATTTGGTACACTTTTCAATCGGTATATACATCAAGGCCCTTGCCACTGTAGCCCTGAGTATTGCATAGCCGTAATTCAACAGATTATTAGGCGGTGGGCCTTCCCTTTTGCGAAAAAATAGCCAGGCCGGTGGAAACAGGTTTTGCCAGTAATAAGCGGCAGCCACCGCTTCATAATTATCCGCGTCGCCGCTTTTGACAGATTGCGACAAATTGGAAAGCAGGTTGTGTGGAATATCCCATTTTTTCAAGACCGATAGCTGGTTGCCAATCTTTGCTTTAACCGTTTGCTGCCACAACTGTTTTTTTAAAGGCTCTGTTGCTTCTATCTGTACCCTGAACCTTTCACTTTGCAGGATATTACTTTCTAATGGCAGCATCATGCCGGATGGGTGCCTGGTTTCATTACAGGTGATCACCGAAGCATTGTTGGCTAATAGCTTGTCTAATAAATAGTGTGAGAGGGTAATTTGTTGGTGTTCCAAAACTAATATCCCAATATCTTCTATCGGCACTATTTTTTCTGCACGGTCTTCTAAGCCCTTAACATGCTCATAGCTTACCACCAATTGATCATTGCGGCATTTGAGGTGGCAGGGGCTTTCTATGCAGAGGGTGCGCTTGATCATTTTATACTAATTGTAGTTTACCTAACCAATCAGTTTTAATTTTGATACAATAATCCTGGATTTTCATAGGTTCAGTAGTATATGTTTTATCAATTAAAATCTTTACAAAATTTTCGTTGACTTCAGTCTTTGCACTTGTACCAAAAGAACCAAACTCCTCAAAGTTCAATTTCTTTTTAGGTATCTTTTTTTCGCCATATTGGTTTTTTAATCGTGCTTTTTGTTCATCATTCAAATCTTTAGCAATGCTGATTGTATTTGCGTAATTATGAGGTACAAAAAAACAATCTTTGCCAGTAAACTTCACGACTTTATAAACTCTTTTATTAAACTTGGTCTTATTTTCTTTTTGGGAAATCCATTTAGCAAATTCATCTGATGTGAAGTTTAATGTTGGGTCATCCACATTTTCAGGCAAATAGACCAATTCATTTTGCTGTAATGCAAATAAAACTTTATCGGCGTTATATTTTTTATTCAATATGATATACTCCTCATAAATTTTATTCATAAAATTCTCTGATTGGTTTTTCCATTCTCTTTTGGCTATATCTGCTGCATCATAAAGTGAAACAATATCAAAAACCCTTTTGTTATCGCTTGTTGCCATTACCAGGAAAAGATAATTGCTTCCTGTTTTTACACTTAACTTATTATTGTTTTCATAAAGCCTTTGCAGAGAACTTTCTTTTACTTCTTTGGTATTGTAATAAATTTTTACTTTGAAGACGGGTGGTTTCCATGATTGCGGTTTCTTTCTTTGAAACCTGCTTTCGTTAAATGCTTTTAAGCCTTCGCCAGAGAAAGCTTCTTTCATTGAACCATACTCGCTTTTGCTCCTATGTTTATTTATTTCTGCTCTTAAAACAGGATCTACAATTTTTTGAATATCTTTTGCCGTTAAGTTTGAGATACTCATCGTTTTAGTATCCTGTCCGTTATGCTTACCATATAATGTTGCTTCATGTAAAGCACTTCTTATTTTGATTTCTTTCTTTTTGGTTTTCTCATTAAACTGAATGGTTAAGTTATCTTTTGGTTTGTGTGATACTACCATTGCATCAAGATGAATTCTTGCTTGGTTTACTAAATCGCTAAATGGGCTATCGAATTTTCTAAAACCATCAATACCCTTTTGAATTTCATCTCTACGTTTTTCTTCTAAATTAAAGAAGGCTTCCAAAACTGTTTCGTCTTCCTTTACTTCTAAATTAATCTCATTTTTATGGGTATAAAGCCAATCCTGCAACTCTTTGTTTAAGTTATTTAATCGGTCTATATGCCATTTTTCAGTTAAAGCAACAACCAAGGCATCAATAGAGTGATGACGGTGGTCATATCGTTTGCTCCAGTATTTGATTTCATAAACATTTCTTTTTTGTTCTTCATCGAAATATCTGTTTACCCATTTATTGGAAGAATCCCACAACTCCATTTGTTTAAAACGGCTTTCTGTTAATTCCATAAATAGCTTTCTTAAACCCCACCGGCTGCGTAAAAAACTTGTTATTTCGCCAGTTGAAGACTTTACATTATTGCTGCCAACAATTTGAGCTAACTCAGCTTTTACTGCTAATGCGATGTATTGTGTTTGTTTAATCTGCCTTTCAACGAAATCAGTCGGTATTTTTTCCAGTAACAGATTTTTCTTCTTTCTTCCAAAATAGTTATCGTTAACCATATCAATAAAGGCTTGTATGGAGCGGATTTTATATTTTGTATTTTGCTGTGAGATATACTCCCATGAAGTCCTGTTGCCTTTTTCTTTATTTAGAAAGCCTTCAACCAAAACCTTGTTAGAAATTGAATCATCAAATAATCTTGATTTAGGAATAATGTGATCTATTTCATACTCATCGAAAAGACTAATTGCTAATGTATCACCAGAATATGGCGATAGATATTTTTGATGTTCATATAATTTATACTTCAAAACGTTTTCATCTGTAACAGGCATTTTTTCTTCAACCAACCGTTCCTTAATTCTATTGTTTTGTTTTTGGTTGTTTAATTGACTCTTATAAATATTTGCTCTCTCGGCTGCACTATTCTTTAAATCCCTTGCAAGTTCTATTCTGATTTCTAACTCTTCCGGGTTGAATTTATACTCTTTCCAAATGGCTTTTATTATTTGTAATGCTTCATTGGTGATTTGCTCTACAATAGGATTTCTTAAATTCCTAGTTGGATTATATTTAATGTCATGGTAATTCTTTACAGTGGCATTTATATCTGCAATTGTATGTTTGCCATAAACCAATGATGCTGCAAATGAATCCATCATGCCACCATTTTCAATAATATTGGGGTTGCTATCAATATAATCAACCATATATGGCTCTATGCCATCTTTAAGTTCACCAGTATCAATTGCATGTTTTATTTTTTCAAAATTTTCTTTTATGATATTGCTCATCTCAACAGGATTTAATTGCATTAACGGCAAAATGTTAGTAATTGCTTTTGCCGATAGGCTTGCGTATTTTCTGGGATAGCTGATATTCTGTGCTAATTTTAATGCGATCACAATTGCATTATTTTTATCAGTTACAGTGCTTAAAATATTTATTAGCGATGATACTTTTTTACTGTTGACATCATATTCATTTCCTGAATTGTTTAAATCAAAAATTGAATCCCAAATTTTTAAAACAATTTCTTTATCCTGATTAATGATTGTACTAAGCTCATCGCCTAACATTTTTTTAATGGTAATTGCTGTATCGCAACCTTTTAATTTAGCTTTTACATTTAACCCATTTAAGTATTCGGTTTTATCATTTTTTAAACCTGCAATCTTGGCAACATCGGAAAAGCCAACTTGTTTTTGATTCTGTAGTTTTATATATATATCATTCTTTTGTTCATTAGTTAAATATCTGTCCGAGTATTTATAAATAGTCTTATTTTTTCTCTCATTATAAACACCTTCTTTTGACCGTATATATAATTGATTGATTTGTTTCCAACACCTGAATTCCTGAAATAATGGATTAGAAGTTGCAATTACTTTTTCTTCTTTTTCAAATTGACATTTACTAATCAGTTCTGTTTGAGATTTTAGGGGTCTTTGATAATATATAACTTGCTGTTTGATTATATATTTTAAACCGCCTTCCATAGCATCTTTCCTTAAATCATTTTGTGTATTACTTGAACCGGGATATAAATAATTTGCAATCGTTTCTAATTTTTTCAACGAACAATTATTCAGTATAGAATGGTATTTAGCTTGTTCTTTCCAAATAGCATCAAATTCTTCCTGGTAGCGGCTTCTTAGTATTACTCTGTTTCTAACTTTTGTCCATTTGTGATTTAGAAGGTCTTTTAATAAAAGTTGACCAACAAATAACCTCTCCGTTTTAATAATATCTTCGGTAGACTCCATTTGCTTTTTCCAATTGGTCTTTTGTGGTAAAGCAATTATAATATTCTCTCCGATTTTTGTTTGTTTAATTCTTATTTCAAGTTCTTCTTCTTTGCCAATTTCTAAATTTTGAAGGATTGTAGTGCCTTCCTTTTCTTCATCATTTAATAAAAAAGTAACAGCAAAAAGAGGGAGTTCCTGCCCTTTGTTTTTACCGCCTTTTGCTTTGTAAGTCCTGTCAGATGTTTCAATGTTTATTATGGATACTTTTTGCGTAATTACCTCATACGATTTTTTCTTTTCAGGTTCTTCAGTTGTTTCGTCTTCTTTCTTTTTGCTATTATCATCATTATTGCCGCCGCCTGCATATCCCCTTAGTTGATTGAATTGATATAATATTTTTCCAAAATCTTTTGGAGTTATCGCTTTGCTGAGAGCATTAACCCTAAGTTGGTAATGAGTTAAAGAATTTAATTGTAATGTCCCTTTCTTAATGGGAAGTAATTCTAAATCTTGTAGTTTGGTGGGCTCTGGAATTCCATCTTTAAATTGAAATTGGTCTGGCAATATTCCCAATTCATTTAAAATAAAGAGTAACTTATTCCTTCTTAATTTGTAACGTTTATTCATTTTTCGAATGGTTCTTGCCATCCTTCTATCCGCATTTTTTGTTATACCTGCACCTTTTTCATAATCCAATTTATCAGTTCCCATGGGAATAATACGACTACCCATGCCTAATATCTTTTGCTCTTCTTTGTCTATTAAAGCCCAGCCAATAGAATTAGTTCCGAGATCAAGGCCAAGAATTTTTTTCATCTTTATTTTAATTAATCGTTTTAATGACTATATTTATGGTGAAAGCAAATCACAATAAGGATTATTCCGTAGTGAATTTTATTAAAGCGGCGCAAGCCGTTTTTTTCTTTTATACTATCTAATCCAGGTCGGGTGGAGAATTAAAAGTAATATTTTCTTTTTATTCTTTTCCAAGAAAATCCATAAAAAATATTAGTTTTTGCATAACGAGACCTCATCGGGTGTGAATGTGACTATTATCCAATAAGGCCTTTCCCCAATAAGTGACCAGGATAATCCTAAATCTCTATTAAATCAGTATCTGAAAACAGGCTCTATCTACCACAGCGAGAACCGTGGGAAACGCAATCTTTCTGAAGATATAATTGCCATTATTGATAAATGTCTTCAGGAAAATGAGATCAAAAGACTTGATGGGCGTACAAAACAGCAGGTTAAAAAAATAGACATTCATGAACAAATTCTGACTGCCGGTCATGTGATCAGCTATTCCAGCGTGTGCAAATACATTGAAACAAAAGTCACGCAGTCTCAGGAAGCTTTTATCCGTCAGGGATACGCAGAAGGCTCCTGCTGTGAGTTTGACTGGGCCGAGGTTAAACTCAATCTGGATGGTCAGTACAAGCGGTTTTACCTAGCTGTATTCACCAGTGCCTTCAGCTGAAACCGCTGATATCATTGAATTTCAGAAGATGTGGCGAAAATATGTGAAGAATATCCTGCGGACCCAGGAAATGAACCTAAAATGATAAAACCCTTGCTGGGCAAGGGTTTTAGGAAAAATAGTAAGCGGACCGGACGGGACTCGGACCCGCGACCTCCGCCGTGACAGGGCGGCATTCTAACCAACTGAACTACCGATCCGGGTAGATAATTAATAATTAACAATTATTAATTATATGACAGCTTTGGGGCTGTTTTTCGGACGGCAAAGATAGGGGTAAACGACTTTTAAACAAATCTTTTCAAAAAAAAACTGCATCCCTTATTTTTACTTACTCAATGCCGCATTATGCCACAATACCCAAATAGACAATTCCTTGATTTTGAGAAGCCGATTAAGGAAGTGTATGAACAGATAGAAGATACCAAAAAGCTGGCAGAGAAGAATCCTAAGATCGATTATAGCGCTACCCTTCGGCAACTGGAGGCTTCCATTATTGATAAGCGTAAAGAGATTACCCAAAAACTTACGCCCTGGCAAAGGGTGCAGCTTAGCCGTCATCCAGACAGGCCTTATACGCTTAAGTACATTGCAAACATGTTTACCAATTTTGTGGAACTGCATGGCGACCGGAATTTTAAGGATGATAAAGCCATGGTAGGCGGATTTGCCCAGTTGGATGGAAAAACCGTAATGGTTATTGGCCAGCAGAAAGGGATCAATACCAAAGCCAGACAGTTGCGCAATTTTGGCATGGCTAACCCGGAAGGCTACCGGAAAGCACTCAGGCTGATGAAACTGGCTGAAAAATTTTCAAAGCCTGTTATCTGTTTGATTGATACGCCGGGGGCCTATCCCGGACTGGAAGCGGAAGAACGCGGACAGGGAGAAGCCATTGCCCGGAATATTTATGAAATGATACGGCTGAAAGTACCCGTAATTATCGTGATTATTGGCGAAGGCGCCAGTGGTGGCGCCCTGGGTATTGGTGTGGGAGATAGGGTATTGATGATGGAAAATACCTGGTACACCGTTATCTCCCCGGAAAGTTGCAGCTCTATTCTCTGGCGTAGCTGGGATAAAAAAGAAACTGCCGCGGAACAACTTCGCTTAACGGCCAATGATATGAAAGGATTCGGCCTGGTTGACGAAATCGTAGAAGAACCCATTGGCGGCGCACACTGGGATTATGCAGACGCGGCTAATATCCTCAAAATTCAAATTATTAAAACACTCAAAGAAATAGAATCCAAAAACCCGGAAGAAAGAGTGAATGACCGGATAGAAAAATATGGTAAGATGGGATTTTGGGAGGAGGTGGAAGTTAGGAGTTAGAAGTTCTTAGATTCAATAGACTTATAAACCAATTGACCAAACAATGTCTTTACGCAAAACACTTCAGGGAACCGGTGTGGCCCTGGTTACGCCGTTTACAGCCAATTTTAAGGTTGATTTTAATTCACTGGGTAAAGTGATCGATGCCATGATCAATGGTGGCATTGAATATGTAATTACGCTGGGTACCACAGGCGAAACACCTACACTGGATAAGCAGGAGAAGCTGGATATTGTAAACTATACTTTTGAAAAAGTTGCCGGCCGTGTACCTGTAGTTGTAGGCATTGGCGGCAATAACACCGCCGAATTAATTAATGACCTGCACCATTTTCCTTTGGATAAAGCCATTGCGGTATTGAGCGCCTCACCAAATTATAATAAACCTTCGCAGGAAGGTATTTTTCAGCATTATAAGGCATTGGCCCAGGAATCTCCTAAGCCAATCATTTTATATAATGTTCCGGGTCGTACCGGCAGAAACATGACTGCCGCTACTACACTTAGGCTTGCGCATGAGATTCAGAATATTGCGGGTATGAAAGAAGCCAGCGGCGATATATTACAGGGCATGCAGATACTCCGCGACAGGCCAAAAGATTTTTTAGTGGTTAGTGGAGATGATGCACTCGCTTTACCACAACTTGCCTGCGGTATGGATGGTGTGATTAGTGTGGCAGCCAATGCTTTTCCGAAAGAGTTTTCCGAAATGGTAAGATTGTGCCTGAAAAATAATTTTCCAGCCGCGAAAGAGATCAATGATGCATTGCTGGACGCGTATGACCTGATGTTTTCTGAAAACAATCCCGCCGGTGTAAAAGCATTTATGGCAGAGCAGGGACTCCTGACCAATTCGCTTCGGTTACCTGTTGTTCCCTTGAGTGGGGGGCTGCATGCGAAAGTAAAGGCATATCTGAAAAAATAAAAGGCAAATGGGGTAGCCTCTTCGTCATTTATGGGCGCGTGCCGCTGTTCTATTACCTGGTCCATTTTTTTGTACCCGCTGTGTAAACGATACAGCATTTATAAAGCCACCCATAATCATTGGTGGTTGAGTTATTTATCATTTTTTTATTTGGGTTGAATTATTTCAACAAACCTTTTATCTCATTTAGTTTCATCAATGCTTCCACAGGTGTAAGACGGTTAATATCCATGTCAGTAAGCATTTTACGGATATTCTCGAAGGTTTGAGAGTGTGCATCAAAAATAGAGAGTTGTATTTGAGGGGTAGAGAGTTTTTTAATATTGTGATCTAACCGCATCTTTGAATTTTTATTACTACCGAGAGCCTCTTGACTATCCTGACCACCTTCACTACTCTCATCCACATGCTTTTCCTCGAGTTGCTTCAGTATTTCATTCGCCCTGTCAATCAAAGAGGGAGGCATTCCCGCCATTCGTGCAACATGAATACCAAAACTATGTACACTGCCACCCGGCGCCAGTTTGCGAAGAAAGATAATCTTATTGCCTACTTCTTTATTGGTCACATGAAAATTATGAACCCGCGGTAATTTTTGTTCTAACTCATTTAACTCATGGTAATGTGTGGCGAATAATGTTTTAGGGGCAGCCTGTGAATAGTGCAAATATTCCACCATACTCCAGGCAATCGAAATGCCATCATAGGTAGAAGTACCACGGCCAATCTCATCCAGTAATATTAAACTTCGTTGAGAAATATTGTTGATGATGCTGGCAGTTTCATTCATCTCTACCATAAAAGTAGATTCGCCACCGCTTAAATTATCGCTGGCGCCTACACGGGTAAATATCTTATCTGTTAAAGGTACCCTTGCATTGCTTGCGGGTACAAAGCTACCCATGTGTGCCATTAAGGTTATGAGGGCGGTTTGCCTGAGAATGGCGCTCTTACCACTCATATTAGGCCCTGTTACAATAATGATCTGCTGGTCTAACGGATCTAAACTGATATCATTCGCTATATAAGATTCCCCGGCCGGCAGGTTTCGTTCAATTACCGGGTGACGGCTATCTTTTAGTTCCAGTTCAAAGCCTTCATGCAATTCCGGTTTTTTATAATTAAACCGGTTGGCATTCTCTGCAAAACAAATCAGGCAATCCAGCGTGGCCAGTATATGGGCATTTACCTGGATAGGAGCGATATAATCCTGCAACGCCAAAAGCAATGTATCATACAATTGCAGTTCTATCGCCAGTATTTTATCTTCTGCACCGGTTATTTTTTCTTCATATTCTTTCAGTTCCGGTGTGATATACCGTTCAGCATTTACCAATGTTTGTTTGCGTATCCATTCCGCTGGCACTTTGTTTTTATGCAGATGTGTTACTTCCAGGTAATAACCGAATACGTTGTTAAAACTGATTTTTAAAGAAGTGATACCAGTTTTCTCTGATTCACGCTGCTGGATATTGATAAGAAATTCTTTTCCCCCGGTTGCTATATTTCTCAACTGGTCAAGTTCAGCATGCACTTTTTCTTTGATAACACCTCCCTTATGGGCAGCTACCGGTGGTGCATCACTGATTTCTTTGAAAATTTTTTCAACAATAAGGTGACAACCATTCAAGGTGTCTGCCAATCTTTGGATATAAGGGTTAGCCGCAGATTCGCAGATTTGCCTGATAAGTTCAACCTGCTGTAACCCTTTAGCCAGCTGCATTACCTCGCGTGGGTTGATCTTCTTCATCGGCAGCTTACTCACCAATCGCTCCATATCACCGCATAACCTGATGGCATGGGCAAACTGTTTGCGCAGGTCAGTTTGGATAATCAAAAATGATACCGCATCCAGCCTTTCATTAATTTTTGTAATGTTCCGTAAGGGAAATAACATCCATCGTTTTAGTAACCTGGCGCCCATCGGGCTTACGGTATTGTCGGTAACTTTCAATAAACTGTTCCCGTTATCCATACCCGTATTCAATAACTCCAGGTTCCTGATCGTAAATTTATCCATCCACAAAAAATCTTCCCTTTCCATTCTTTGTATGGAACTGATATGTTGCAGGTTAGGATGTTCCGTTTCTTTCAGGTAATACAAAATGGCGCCTGCGGCTACTATGCCGTTGTGCATGCCTTCGATACCATATCCTTTTAGCGAATGTGTCTGAAAATGTTTTAATAAACTTTCTGTAGCGAAAGCCTCATCAAATAACCAGCTCTCCATGGTATAAGTGTAAAACTTCACACCAAACACATCTTTAAAATGTTTTTGGTAACTGCGCTGAAAAATTACTTCCGCGGGTTTTAAACTTTGCAACAGTTTATCGATGTATTCTTCATTTCCTTCCGCGATAAAAAATTCGCCGGTGGAAATATCCAGAAAAGCGATGCCTGTTTCATTTTCCGTAAAATGAATGGCCGCTAAAAAGTTATTACTGTTATGTTCCAGTAATTTATCGTTGGTGGCAATACCCGGTGTAACCATTTCTGTTACCCCCCGTTTTACAATACCTTTTACCGTTTTAGGGTCTTCCAACTGATCGCAGATGGCTACCCGGTAGCCCGCTTTTACCAGTTTATGCAGGTAAGTATCCAATGCATGATGCGGAAATCCAGCCAGTTCACTGGAAGAGGCCGCCCCATTATTCCTTTTCGTAAGTGTAATCCCCAATACTTTAGAAGCCTGAATGGCATCTTCTCCAAATGTTTCATAAAAATCGCCCACCCGAAACAACAAAATGGCATCAGGATATTTCTGTTTGATGGCCCTGTGCTGCTGCATTAAAGGTGTATCCGCACTCGATTTTGACATGGGCAACAAATATAATGATGCCCTGAGTGTGGAGGGTAGGGAATTGTGGGATGTGGATAAGAAAGTTAGGAGTTAGGAGTCGGGAGTCTGAGGGGGCTGGTTGTTTTTAACTTTTCAGGTAACTTTGCAGGATGCGAAAATTAAGCATGGATGAGTTGGGGCGTATGTCGGTAGACGAATTTAAGCAGGCCCCCAAGAATCCAGTTCTGATTGTATTGGATAATATTCGAAGCATGCACAATGTAGGTAGTGTATTCAGAACGGCCGATGCTTTCCTGTTGGAGGGCATCTGTTTATGCGGCTATACGCCACAACCGCCACACCGGGATATTCATAAAACGGCTTTGGGCGCCACAGAAACAGTTGATTGGTTATATTTCCCTACTACCTTAGCAGCCGTTCTTTCGCTGAAGGAACGTGGCTATAAGCTGTTTGCCATAGAACAGGCAGAAGGCAGTATCTCACTGGAAAAATTTGCCGAAACAAATTCGAAAATTGCCATTGTTTTTGGTAATGAAGTGGAAGGGGTTGATGCGGAAGTCTTGAAACTATGTGATGGGTGCATTGAAATTCCGCAACTGGGTATGAAACATTCACTGAATATTTCAGTAGCCGCGGGAATTGTGTTGTGGGAGATGGTGAGGGGGAAGTTAGGAGTTAGGAGTTAGTAGTCAAAAGTTAAAATTTAAAAGGATAGTATGGTGGCTTTTAAGAAATATCTGAGTTTGGTAAAGTTTTCGCATACCATTTTTGCTATGCCTTTTGCAATGATTGGTTTTTTTTTGGCAGTGAGGCAGATACATGATTCGCAAAATAATCAAGCTGGTACCACTTTTTCGGGGTATGCCTATCCTTCGCCAGACCTGGTAATGAAATTTGTATGGGTATTTATTTGTATGCTCACGGCACGCAGCGCTGCCATGGCTTTTAACCGTTACCTGGACAGAAGTTTTGATGCCGGGAACCCCCGTACCGCCATTCGTGAAATTCCCGCGGGCCTCATTTCTGCCAATAGCGCTTTACGGTTTGTGATTTTGAATGCTGTGTTGTTCATTACCGCAACCTATTTTATTAATTCGATTTGTTTTTATCTTTCACCGGTTGCTTTGTTTGTGATTCTGTTTTATAGTTTTACTAAACGGTTCACTCCATTATGCCACCTGGTATTAGGATTGGGATTGTCACTTGCCCCAATAGGCGCCTATCTTGCAGTTACAGGAAGGTTTGATGTGTTGCCCATTCTTTTTTCCCTGGCTGTCATTTTCTGGGTGAGTGGGTTCGATATTATTTATGCATTGCAGGATATTGAATTTGATCAGTCACAACAATTATATTCCATTCCTTCAGTATTAGGTAAATCAAAAGCATTACGTATTTCTGAAATATTGCATGTAATCTGTGCGGTTTGCGTGGTTACTGCAGGTATATACGGGTCGTTTCATTGGTTGTACTGGTCAGGCATTGCTGTATTTGTTGGTATGTTATTTTACCAACATTCCATTGTAAAACCAAACGACCTCAGCAAAGTAAACATAGCTTTCATGACAGCCAATGGCATTGCCAGTGTAGTATTTGGTATCTTCGTCATTACAGATATCTTTCTAAACTAACCCCCAACTCCTAACTTCACCCCCCCCTCCCATGTCCCGAATACTCTGCATTGATTATGGTGGTAAAAGAACCGGTCTGGCTGTAACAGATCCTTTGCAGATTATTGCTACTGCCCTAACTACTGTTGAAACCAAAGAGCTCATTCCATTTCTCAAAAAATACTTTGCACAGGAATCGGTTGAACTTATTTTAATTGGAGAACCCTTGAACCTGGATGATACTGCCACCCATGCTACGCCATTGGTAAAAGCGGCCATTATTAAATTAGCCAAAGAATTTCCCGCTATCCCCATCAAAACCGTTGATGAACGTTTTACCTCTAAAATGGCTTCCCGTGCCATGATCGAAATGGGTATGAAGAAAAAAGACCGCCGGATAAAAGGCAATACCGACCAGATCGCAGCCACCATTATGCTACAGGAATACCTTCAATATATCTCCTGAAAATTTCTCCGCGGAGATAGCGCAGAGAAGTATCAATTAGCGTTACCGTTGGGCAGTTGCCCGTTTTCCGGTATTTTTGCAGCGTTTCATCAAAATAAGCGTGTATACATGATATTTCCCATTGTGGCTTATGGAGCCCCCGTTTTGCGTAAAGTTTGCCAGGATATCACTATGAACTATCCCGGATTGTCCGTAATAATAGATGATATGTGGGAAACCATGTATGCCAGCAATGGCGTAGGTTTGGCTGCACCGCAGATCAATAAAGATATCCGCCTGTTTGTGATGGATAGTTTACAGATATTCGAAAACCTGGAAGACGATGAAAAAGACCTGTATCCTGATGCCCCCGGCATAAAAAAAGTATTTATTAATGCGCATGTCCAAACCCTGGCAGGTGAGGAGTGGGCCTACAATGAAGGATGCCTGAGCATCCCCAAAATCAGGGAAGATGTATACCGGGCCGGGTCAGTTACGGTTGCGTATATGGACGAAAATTTTCAACCGCATACTGAAACATTGAATGGTATTTCTGCCAGGGTACTTTTGCATGAATATGACCATATTGAAGGTAAACTGTTCATTGATTACCTTAAACCCCTTCGAAAAAAATTGTTGCAGGGTAAACTGAAAGATATCAGCAAGGGGAAAGTGAAAGTGGATTACAAAATGATATTTCCAAAATAATGCGATACTGCCTGCTACTATTTTGTTTAATTACGATCCGGTCTTTTGCACAGGATACCGCTGTTGTAGTTGATGAGCATCGCTTTACCTTATCTGAAGTGGTGGTTAGAAATAATTTTGATTACCGTGCCGTACTGGCCAGAATTAAAGAAGACACTACGTTTTACAAAGCATTCCGTAACCTGCGGGTATTAGGGTTTACTTCGTATAATGATATTAAAATGATGGATAAGAAGGGCGCTGTTAATGCATCTCTCTTCAGTAAAACACGCCAGAACCACAACGGGGATTGCAGAACGATGGATATACTGGAAGAAACAGTAACCGGTGATTTTTATGATTCGAAAAGCCGCTATAATTATATGACACCCGAATTGTATGCCGGACTCTTTTTTACCAAGGGCACTATCTGTGGTGAAAATAATATAGTACAGGGGAGGAATTTAACTGTCAGCAATAAAAAAGGAATGGATAAACATAAGGAACAATTAAAGATGTTGTTTTTTAATCCGGGTAAAAAAATTTCGGGTATTCCTTTCATTGGCGATAAACTGGATCTATACGATGAAACCGCACACAAGCTATATGAGTATAAACTGGATGTGGTAGAGTTTCATGGGGCGCTTAGTTATGTATTTTCTATCATACCCAAAGTTGAATCTGAAAAGAGCGACAAAGTGGTGGTTGACCAGATGGTTACCTGGTTTGATATGAAAACACTGGAAGTGCAGGCCCGCAATTATTCACTCAGTTATAAAGCCGGGGTATATGATTTTGATGTAAGTATGGAAGTGGAAATGACTAAGTTTAATGAACTCTCCGTTCCTAAAATTCTCCGCTATAAAGGCAATTGGGATGTGATTTTTAAAAAACGCGAACGTGCCTTGTTTACCGCTACACTGTTTGACTTTAAAAAGTAAGGGCTGCCATACAAGACAACCCTTGAGCTGCATACCCCCCGGTATGAATGTTCAACTTTGAACTTTTTTTATAACTTATTCAAATAGCTTAGGATATCTTTCAGACTGGTTTTGGCGGGTACAATTTTATAACTGGTAACCTTTGCTACACTGGAAATAGTTGTTTCTCCGAGGTAAAAATTACCGGCAATCTTCGAAAGTGAAACCAGTTTGATGGCGCTGTTTAATGGGATATTATTCGCGAAAAATGAACGGGAAGCATAATCAGCGCCCAGGTTTACCACTGTTTTCTGATTGGTAAATACAGCGAATACCGCCGTATTCTTATTGGTAAAATTGGGTGAAAGAATGGCTGTTAGTTTTGTTTTGGGTTGTGTACTGTCTGCATACCGTCCTGCCATCACCCACCTGATATTTTTAGAAATCATCTCATAGCCACTGTATGAGGGAATTAAGGGATTATTGCTGTTTTTTTCCCAGGTTTTAAGAGGTGTTGTATCAAAATCACGTATCCAGAAAAAAGTGCGGTCAATGCTTTCAACCGGAACCGGGAAATCTTCTTTGCCATAAAAAAGCTGCATATTTAATTTGGCGGCCGTATCTACATCATTGAACCTGAGTTTAAATGTGGCATTACCGGCAAGTGATAACTCTTTATCATCCTTAAGTATCCTGATAAAATATCCGCCACCTGTCTCAAGCAGGCTTCCGTTTCCTGCAACGGTTGATCTGAATAGTCTGATAAAATCCCCCTTTCTTTTCAGGGGTAATAATTGAAGTTCGGCAATACCCTGTGCCCTACTACCCGGCGACCTGCCATCTACACAGGATCCCGCTTCGAATGAGATTTCAAGACTATCGCCAAAACGTAATGACTTTCCTGAACCCACATCAAAAGTATCTTCAATCATATCCGGGGTCAGGTTGTTAAATAAATTGTGTACTGAATAAATGATATTGTCATTTTTTGCCCAAATAGTATCATTCAAAGGATGGCTCGTATACAGGTTGAAGTTTTCAGACACTTCTTTATTGCATGCCGCTACTAACAGCAGCCCTAAACAACCCATAATGAATACAATCTTTTTCATAATTTATTTTCAATAAAACCAACACTTAGTAGATACTGATTCCTGTTTTCTTGCTGCCTGCTATTTCCTGTTTAAATTGAGTCTTACACCAAGGGATAAACCTCCAATACTAAATTTCTGATGATAAGCTGATCCCGGGCTTGTCATATTAGACAGGTTATACCTAAGATGCGGTTCAACGAAAATGTGCAAATCATCACTCAATCGTTTTACCACACTAACTCCGGCATACAAACCAAGTCCCAGGTTCGTCCTATACACGCCATTACCACTTTTAGTAAGGACAACTGTTGCCAGGGTACTATCTAATATTACACCCTGGTACCAGGAGGACACATTAAATACAACCCCTGCATTGATCCCGATTTTTAAATCTTCATTACCAAACTGGTAGCCTATAGTTACCGGTATATCAAAACTCCGGTAACGGTTATACACTGTATTATTTTTAAAACCAATTTGTTGCACGGTACTGGTGTCATTAACGATAACGGTATCACCAGGCGCCCTGATGATGGTTCTTACCGTAATAACAGTAGTAGTCTTCACCTCATTTTCGGTTCGGTACACATATTTCTGGTTTATCTGCGAATAATTCAGGCCCGCTTTCAATAATACATTTTCAGTAATGGGTTTTACGAGTCTTAGTCCCGCGGAATACCCTGCCTGCATACTTTCACTGCTGTCTTTGGTTAGCAGGTATTGTTGTGAGGCAGTATTATTGGTAACAGATTTAAACGCGATATCCGGAGAGGTATATGCTTCCAGGAACCAATCGGTATTGCTGTTTTTCTGATCGGAGGGACAGATGATTACATTTTTAAACTGGTTGGTATGATTGAGGGTGGATAATTTTTTGTCTGATAAGTCCTGCATCCCGCTGTTTCTTCCCATCATGAAAGGAATGGTTACAGCCGTAAGGAGACTACTATGATAAGGTTCTATCCATTCAAAATTACTTTCTGCCATATTGGGTTGTTCTGCTAGCAGCTCATTGGATTGATTGTCGTGAATACCTGGTTTAGTGACAGCCTGTTTCAAAGCTGTTACAGACACGTCTTTTTTCTCATTGGTTTCTGTAACGGATTCGGTAGTTGTATTTTCTTTACTGCCGGATGAAGCCGTTGCTTTACCAGTTGGTTCTTTGCTAACAGGCAACGGTTGAATCAGCGCTTCCCTGGTATGGGTACCGGCCTCTTTGCCGTTTCTCAGAAATAAATAACCACCCAGGGAACCTCCTAAAAGGAGCGCAAGAATCAGCAATGCCGCAGCGCGATACCGGAAAAGGATAAAGACAGGTTTTCTGTCGTTCTCTTTATCAGGGTTTACTTTTTCCCAAAGTCCTTCCGGTAGGGGTGCAGCATGATCATGGAGTTTACCGGCAATAAACTGGTCAAACTGACCATCGGTTACTTTGTCCCAAAGCCCTGCAGGAACCGGGGCTGTTTGATCAAACAGTTTGTTTCCAATAAAGGCATCAAACTGGCTATCTGTTATTTTATTATAAAGGCCACCGGGCACCGGTGCAATATGGTTTTTGAATGAATCGCCGATAAACCGGTCAAATTGAGCATTCTTCAACTTATCCCATACACCATTGGGCACAGGGGCTTCATAGTCCCTGAGTTTATCATTGAAGTAATCATCAAAATGGGTATCGGTCATTCTATACAGCAATTTTTTGCAATTGTAAAATTTGGTGTTGCAGCATTTTTCTTGCCTTTACTAACTGGCTGCGGCTGGTACCTGCCTGGATATTCAGCATACCGGCTATTTCCTCATGGCTATAGCCTTCAATCACATTCAGGTTAAAAACCAAACGATAGCCATCCGGCAATCGATTGATCAGTTTCATCAGATCATCCTCTCCCAGGTGTGTGTATGCCTGAGCCTCTATTTTCGGGGTATTCAGGCTATTATCATCAATATCATGGAAACGAATTTTTTTCTTTTCAAGGTACCTGATGGCCGTATTTACCACAATCCGCCTTATCCATCCTTCAAACGCGCCCTCAAACTTAAACTGACCTATATATTGATAAACCTTAATAAAGGCATCCTGGATCATGTCTTCCGCCTCCATGGAATCATTAGCATAACGCAGGCATACACTCATCATTTTACCCGCATACTTATCAAAAAGTATGCGCTGACAGCGTGCATCCTTACTAATACAGCCTTTTATGAGTTCATATTCGTCTGTCACCTGGGGGTTGTTTGGTAGTTAGGTATATGAAAGACACGGGGGCAAGATACTTCGTTGCCCGGTTTTTCAGTATTTTTAACAATTCAAAGTACAAAATTCTTGCAGCTAAAGGTTACAGGATTAATATATTAATCTGTCTAATGCTATTAAATTTTTAAAAACTGGTCATGAATATAGTCCACCACACTCACCAAACTATTGGTTTCTCTGTAAACAGATAGTTGCCTGTCGGCGCCGGTACCATTTTCAAATATCCTGGCCACATGGTTTATTACATGCCTGCTGCCCAGTTCATCCACCACATCATCAACAAAATCGAGTAATTCATAGATGAGGGTACGGGTATTAACCTCCGTTTCCTTTCCAAAATCAATAAGTGTTCCATCAATTCCATACCGGCTGGCCCTCCACTTATTCTCATTGATCAGTGATCGCTGGTAAATCATGAAGTTGAGGTTTTGCCCCCTCAGCTTATATATTTTGGCGCAGATAGCCTGAAAAATGGCGGCGATGGTAATGGTTTCACTGATCGTCATGGGCACATCGCAAATGCGGAACTCTACGGTATTGAAGAAGGGATGCACCCTGAGGTCCCACCATATTTTTTTGGCGTTATCAATACAATTGGTCTTGATCAACAGGTTCACATAGCTTTCATAAGCTTCTATGTTTTCGAAATAGTCGGGTATGCCGGTACGGGGAAATTTATCGAATACTTTTGTTCTGTATGATTTGTAGCCGGTTTCCCTGCCTTCCCAAAAAGGGGAGTTGGTGCTAAGTGCAAACACATGAGGCAGAAAATACCTGGCCGTATTGGCAATGTGAATGGCCATTTTCCTGTCTTGCATACCCACATGTACATGTAATCCAAAGATCAGGTTACTGCGGGCAGCTTCCTGCAGTTCATTTACAATATCGTTATACCTTACATGATCGGTTATCAGTTGGGTTTCCCAATGGCTGAAGGGGTGTGTGCCTGATGCGCCTATCCAAAGCCCGAGATCGCCTGCTATTTGTGCAATATTTCCTCTGAGAGAGGCCACATCATTATAGGCTTCTTCTATATTGGCACAGATATCTGTTCCCACTTCTACCACGGCCTGGTGCATTTCCGCTTTTACCTTGTCTTTGAGTATTTTTTGTCCTTCCTGCACAATTCGCTGCTCATGGCTTCTGAGTTCACGGGTAGCAGGATCTATTACCATATACTCTTCCTCTATGCCCAGTGTAAAATGTTTGTAGTTCAGATTTCCCATTAATAAACCTTTTTAACTAAAAATAATTTGGTGCCTGCCATGTGCCGTACCGTTGTTGGGTTGCCCGACCAACAACAAAAATTATAATTTTTCACCGTTACTACCCCGTTTAATAAACTCCCCCCAGGTAAGATTATCAACTCCATCTACCTGCGATTGTGCTTTTTCGATAGCGTAATTGGCGGCAGTTTCTACTACCCAATCAAAATTTTCCTGTCCAACACTTTTAATATCCGCATCGGGTGCGGGGTTGCAGAAATCTATGGCATAGGGTACACCATCCCGGAGGGCCAGTTCTACCGTATTGAAATCATAACCTAAATATTCATTAATGCGCAATACGATTTCTTCCATCACTTTTAGCTTTTTGGCAGAGGGGGTAAAGTTGGCAACATACCTGAGGTGATGCGGGTTACGCGGTTCATAGGGCATGATCCTTACATGTTTTCCACCTATACAATAACAACGATAATATTCTTCGAATACAATTTCTTCCTGTAATAACATAACGAGTTGGTTGGTTTCACTATGTTTCTCAAAAAAATCGTCCATGCTTGTCAGCCTGTATACATTTTTCCATCCACCGCCGGCAAAGGGTTTCATATAAGCCGGGAAACCAACATAGTTAAAAATACTTTCCCAGTCCAATGGGTAAGCCAGGTTACTAAATGATTGGTCTGTGGTATCTGGTGGCAGATCGCGTGAAGGAAGTATCACAGTTTTAGGTACGGGCACATTTATTTTAGTAGCCAAACAGTTATTAAAAAATTTTTCATCGGCGCTCCACCAAAAAGGGTTGTTGATAACGGCGGTTCCGCAAAGCGCCGCGTTTTTAAGATAGGCGCGATAAAAGGGGATGTCCTGGCTGATACGGTCAATAATAACCGAATAGCCACTGGGTTCTCCCTGCATCACTTTATCAATGCGTACCGGCTCAGCGGTAATACCCGGAATATTTTTACCGTTGATTCGCTCCACAAAAGCCATCGGGAAACTTCTTTCCTGCCCAAAAAGGATACCTATTTTTTTCATGTGATTATTTTTATTGCTTTTAGCAGCGTATCGTTAGTCAATTTAAGCAAACTGATTTAAAATAAGCAAACTGGCTTAAAAATAAATCTGTCCTACTGATAACCGGCGTGTAGCCAATTCTACAAATGCAGGCCCCTTTTGAGATTTCTGCTTTATTATTGTCATCATTATATTATTTTTGAAACCATGGTACATACCAAGTTTCCTGTTATTACCTCAATTGTTGTTGAACAAATTATTATTCATTCAGAATACCTGCAAAGAGAGGTAATCCTGGATATTTATCTGCCTGTTTCAGTTAAGGGGCCTGAACTGCTCAGTCTTTTACTGATTAATGATGGGCAGGATCTACCTAAAATGCCCTTCAACAAAATACTGGATGATCTCATCAGCAAAGAATTGATTGAGCCTTTAATTTGTGTGGGTATTTACTGTGGATATGAGCGGAAAATGGAATATGGTACTTCTTATTCCGCGGATTATACCGGAAGAGGGGCCAAAGCAGGGTTGTATACCAAATTTGTGTTTGAAGAGTTACTCCCGCTTATCCGAAAAACCTATCATATCCCTTCCTTTAAGGATAAATCGTTTGCCGGGTTTTCATTGGGCGGATTGAGTGCGCTGGATATTGCCTGGAACCAGGCAAGTGAATTTAATAAAGTAGGCATTTTCAGTGGTTCATTCTGGTGGAGAAGAAAAGGCTACCAGGATGGATATGATGATGAACAGGACAGGCTTATGCACTTACAGGTAAGGAAGGGTGGCTTTCATCCATGGCTTAGATTTTTTATGGAATGTGGCACATTGGATGAAACAGCCGACAGAAATCAGAATGGGATCATTGATTCGATTGATGATACATTGGACCTGATAGTAGAACTAAAGGCAAAAGGGTATACAGATGAACATATTCATTACCTGGAAATACAAGAGGGTAAGCATGATGTACCTACCTGGAGTAAAGCGTTTCCGGCGTTTTTGGTATGGGGGTGGGGGAGAGTTATTATTAATTAATAAAAAACCCGAACTTTTTAGGTTCGGGTTTTTGTAAGTTAAAGAGTATTTAGACTTAGAATATGTACCTGATACCGAATTGAGCTTGCCAAACGTCACCAATACTGGTACTTTTTCTATAAGTAGTGTAATTGAGGCCGTTATTAACTATTGTCATTCTATATTGAGGAACACCTGATGCATTCACTCCGGCGGCAGTTAGCGGGTTGAATGTGTTTACAAAGTTGCTCACACCGGAAGCAGAGTTGATCATATTTCCAACATTGAAAATGTCTGCTCTTAATTGGATGGTATGTTTGTTTTTACCGATATTTCTAATTAATTCTAATTGAGTAGAAAAGTCGAAACGAACCAGGTAGGGTAATAGGGCACCATTTCTTTCAACAACTTTACCCCGTCTGCTACTTAAGTATTTATCCTGGTTGATAAATGCATCAAACGCGGTAGCTTGTTGTGCGGCAGTAGCAAGCACGGTTGTGCCGGAAGTGATCGGTAAGAAAAGCAATTCAGATGTATTATTAGGCACATAAATCAGATCATTACCACTTAAACCATCACCGTTCATATCTCCATTATAAGTATAGGAGTAACGGCCCTGGTTCTGGGACTGTCCGAAAAGAGAAAATTGTAATGCGGCAGAATTACCCAGTTCAAGACGATAGTTTACATTACCAATTACCCGATTACGGATTTCATTATCACTGTATGCCATATCTGCATTGTTGTTACCACGTACACTTCGTATGGCGGACCAAGAACTGAAGGCAATAGAACCGGCAGACATATAGTCGCGTGCCCTGGTAAATGTATAAGCAGCCATCCAGCCTAAGCCTTTAGATTTGGTAGGCTTCTCTAATTTAATCGTTGCAGCGATAGAACCACCCAATGGGGCGCTTTCCATTACAATGGCATCAGAAATTTTAGAATTCAGACGCAATGCATTTGCTTGAGCAGAACCAGACAAACCAACACCATCAAAACGAGGTCTTGTATCAGGGCCAGCAAAGAATTTAGAGGAAGGCCGTAGGTTAGCGTTATAATAATTGATATTGTTTAAACTCTGCGTATAAATTAATTCGCCTGTAAATATGATGTCCTGATACACTTTTTGATCAACTGCTAAGTTGCTACGCAACACTTTAGGGAAACGGAAGGATTCTTCTGTAGTTGCAAAATTGTAAGAGGATGCAGGAACACCAGGGTTTGGTGCAAAGCTTGGATAGCTTGCGGGTGTTTTAGTAGTGAAAGGATAAGCTGCTGTATTGTTGAAACTTACAAAACCACTTAATACACCATTATTACCCATTTGGTTACTTACAAACACGAAAGGAGGACGGCCGGTAAACAAACCTATACCACCACGAAGTTGAGTGGTTTTATCGCCTTTTATATCGTAGTTAAATCCAATACGGGGGCTCACCATTAATTTTGCATCAGGCAATTTAGAGGTACTCAATTTAACACTTTGGCCATTATTGTCTATAAAGCTCATACCATCCACTTCGGTATTGGTAAAACCGGCACCAGAGAAATAAGGTACTTCAAAACGAATACCATAAGTAAGGTTGAAATTAGGCTCCAGGTTTAACTCATCCTGAATATAAGCAGCAATATTACGTGCTTTGGTTTTTACTAACCATGGAACACCACCGGGTAAGTTACTAAAGCTTGCACGATAGTTTCTCATGAAAACAGGGCTGAAAGACTGAGATGGGTTGGCAACAAATGCATTGGCCGCAGTATAAAAATCATTCAAATTGTTAAAGGTATAAATACCGTTTATTAATGCAGTAAATCCATTTGTGAATGTCATGCTCTCGAATGATACACCGGCAGTTAATGTATGTTTACCTAAATAAGCAGTCAGGTTATCATTAAACTGCCAGGTATCGGTATTCAACAAGTTGTTCGGGGTAAAAGGATCATTACCAAAAGAAATATAGGTTCTGCTCTGTCCTGATTGAGCAGAGGGAACCGAAGAGTTACCGGCAGTAGGAACGTCGGTAAGTGGACTGGTTCCGTCCTGAATATCCACCATCGGAAAATTTCCTCCCTTAACTCCCCTGAAATCTCTATTGGCAGTATAACCAAAAGTCAATTCATTACTGATCTTATTGCTGAAACGACTGTTCAACTGCGCAATAACTCCATAAATGTTGTTATTGATTTCGTAAGCTGAGTTTTGAAACATCATCGAAACGTTGCTATTGCCCCTGGATCCGTTTGTGCTATTACTTGAACTGGCGCCAACATCTCTTTTGGATAACAACATATTACCACGTACACTTAATTTGTGTTTATCATTGATATTCCAGTCGAAACGGACAACGGCTTTATCACTTTTCGTAACAAAAGGATATCCCTGGTAAGCACCTGGATTGTAATTTAACTTAGTTTGTAAAAAGGTAGATAAGGCTTCTAATTCTGATTTTTTTACACGTGAAATATTCCCACTGACTGGTGTAGCGCCATTACTTGCATCTGCAACCCAGGTAGAACCAATATCATTTCTTCTTTCTGCCTCGAAGTTTACGAAATAGAATAATTTGTTTTTGATGATTGCTCCACCTAAACTGGCACCGTATTGTTTAACATCAAATGCAGTAGTAACTACATTCTGCTTTCCACCTATACCTGCTTTTTTACCAAGATAACCTTCGTTACGTTGGTTATAGAAACCAGTACCATGAATGGTGTTCGTACCACTCTTGGTTACAGCGTTAATACTTGCACCGGTAAAACCGGCATCTCTCAGGTTATAAGGAGAAACGTTGATTTGAATTTCCTGCAAGGCATCCAGGGAAATGGGTGCAGAGTTTGTTTGACCGCCATTCAATGAACTTAAACCAAATGAGTTGTTGAAGATTGATCCATCCAATGTAAAGTTGATGGCTCTGCCATCCTGACCCGCGAATGAAGTACCATTTGATTGAGGTACCAAACGTGTAAGATCAGTTACATTACGACTGATGGTTGGTAAAGAACTGATCAGGCGTGAATTGATGTTAGTTGAAGAGCCTTTTCTGTCCTTAGATATTAAAGCGGCTTTTCTATTAGCAGCTCCGATTACTGTTACTTCTTGTAATTGGGTTGAATTGTCTGTCAGGGTTAAATCAACTACTGAGGGTTCGCCCAACTGTACAGTGATATCCGTTATTACCTCAGTTCTTAAACCAACATAGGTAATGGTGATTTTATAGGGTCCTCCAACACGTAAACCCGGAACAGTATATTTACCTGTAGTGGTAGATACTGATTTGTAACGTGAACCGGAAGGTTCGTGTATTACCTCAATTGATGCGCCTGCCAGAGGTACATTTTTTGCGTCTTTCACTGTACCGGTAATAGTTCCGGTAGTTACTTGCGCCATGGATGTTACGGCAATCAATAAGGCCGGTAAGATCAGGCAAAATCTCTTTAAAATTCGCATATAAGCATAGTTTTAGATTGCGCAAATATCATACATATATGCCGTTTCTTTACCCATCTCTCCAAATTAATGTTAAATTAATAATGATTTTTGGGTAGAATGTTGATTAAATGGTGATAAAATGCTATATACTGAATAGTCGAAATGTACAAAATTCCTGCCCTGCCCCCCATTTGTTACGCGAATGGCCTGTTTTTGGCGGAAGCTTACTCAGTAAAACTTAACCGAAAACCTATCTGGCTGCTCCAATTTGAGGCATAAGCGGGAACAGTACTGTTGCTTAGCGTTAAATGACTTTTTTGCAGAAGGATAGGATTAAAACGGTACACAGGCAGATAGTTATTTACGCCTGTATACCCTGCAAAACCTATCAAAGGATATTGATCAAAGGGTAAATTATATTGCAGTCCCCAACCGGTATTGATTAAATTGAGCAGGTTGCATATATCCAAACTAACCTGCAGCAAATAAAAACGGTTCCTTAACCTGATCGTTAAGTCTTGCTTTATTGTAAGGTCTACTTTATGGGTAAACGGGGTTCTGCTGCCATTTCTTTCGGCATAATTTCCCCGGCGTTTATTTAAATACGGATCATTTTTGATAAAAAGTTCCAGCGCCTTTTTTTGTTGGTTTGTTGAATAGGTTATCCCATTAACTATATTCTCCAGAAAAACCATTTCTGTTAGTTCTTTTTCTGTTGGTATATACAATAGGTCATAACTCCCTAAAATACCATCATCCCTGGTAAGGCTTCCCTCTCCGTATACATAGCTAAAGGGAGAACCTGACTGCCCGTTATAGTTTAGCGTAATGGTCACCCACTTTTTTTTATTGCTTTGCCTGAATTTTTTTCCTGCCTGTGCGAATATTTTATGACCTGTACTGAAATCTGAAACGGATCGCGTTAAAAAATTCCTGCCATTGACAGATTCCATGAATCTCCACTGGCTGGCATTAACAGAAGCAGTACCATCATTCATAGCCATTGATTTTCCTGTTGTGTAGTGTATTTCCCAGTTCCATTTTGAAATATTTTTTTTGGTAATTGTTGCGGTCATCGTTTTTGAATAACCTTTTTCATTATTATTATTTCCCAGTAGAATGGCGTAATCATACGGATTGGATCCATCAGGGTTCAGGGGTATTCTGCCATTGTTGACTATTGTGTAAACGCTTCTGTAATCGGGCCCGGGTAATCTGTCTGTTGCCGGTAACAGGTTAATATTTGTATAGGCAATCTCGTGAATGTTTTTACTTAGCATACCTTCCAGCATAACGGACCATCCATGTGTAAATTTTTTTTCAATGGTGAGAGATGTTCTGAAAAGGGTAGGCATATAAAATTTTGCCGACATCAGGTTAAGTGGTTCTTTATTAATAACGGCGCCTGTTTCAGCTACTGTCCATTGATTAAACGGATCCGCCCTGAAACGAATCATATTCAGTTGTGAGGGGGAAGCTTTGTAGCCCCCGACCAACATACCATTATTAGTATAAATGCCTCCGGGCCAGGCCAGTGGTATTCGACCAGAAAAAATACCCATGCCACC
This sequence comes from Chitinophagaceae bacterium, assembly GCA_023229465.1. Classification (GTDB taxonomy): domain Bacteria; phylum Bacteroidota; class Bacteroidia; order Chitinophagales; family Chitinophagaceae; genus Sediminibacterium. The sequence continues at coordinate 123,940 of JALNZE010000007.1, read as the reverse complement.
TTTGATAATTATTTTCTTTTCGGCCATTTGATAAACAAAACCAGCCCGGGGAGAAATGCTAACCGGAATAGCAGGAGTCATGCCGGCGCTTGTTCCCTGTATATCCCAATAGTTAGCAAAGGCCGGTATTGCTACCAAATTAATAAACGCAGCGCCAGGTGGGTTTGTTAAAAACCGGTAGTAATCGGCGCGTATGCCAAACTGTACTAAAAATCTGGGGGATGGCCTGATGTCATCATTAATAAACAACGCGGCTTTTATAACAGAAAATTTGGCCGGCAAAAATAGTTGATCAGGGATCAAAGAATCGGATAACGGGAAACCCAGTTGATAAGCGGATGGATGCCCATTGGTTAAAAAATTACTTACTGAGGAATAGGTATAATTACCAAAACTATTTTGAATAAATACGTTACGCGCTTCATTGTATTCAACATCTACCCCGGCATTCAGCAGATGACTGCCGGCTATGAAATTAAATTTATCAAACACTGTCAGGTTTTTTTGAAAGAGCTGGTTATTGGTAGAACTGTTGTCGGTACCAAAAATAATTGCCCCGTTTCCATCATTGATTCTTACTCTTGGAAATGCTTTACCCATGGCTCCGCGCTTATCTGTAACGGAAGTATAGGTTATCAATAGTTTATTGCCTGTATGGTTGCCAATAACCGTTTTCCACTCTATACTTGTTGAGTTGGTAGTAGACAGTAAATGAAATCCATTATTACTGAATTGAACGGTTTTACTATCGCCCGAATTCGTTTGCGTTTTTTGTCCCAAAGTAAACCGGTTACTGATAGCTAACTTACTACGGCTGCCCAGGTTCCAGTCCAGCCGAATTACCAATCGGTCCGCGTTCACTGTTTCCGGGTTATCAAGAAAATTACCCGGATCATATTGATAGGTTGCGCGTAGTGTATTGGCCAGTATCTTAATGATGTTTGGGTTCTTCGTGTTTCCGGTATACTGGCTTATTGAGAATGGTTGTGGATACCGGTCCCGCTGCATTTCCATATTGAAGAAATAGAAACATTTATTTTTTTTCAATGCACCCTGTAAACGCATACCTGACAAATTTGTAGCGAAATCAGGTTGTTCCACATTATTTTCTGTAGTTTTTAGCTTACCGGAAAGATATCGGTTACTGAAAAAATGATAAACAGACCCTTCCGTTTTATTGGACCCCATTTTTGTAATCGCATTGATACTTCCACCGGTAAAATTTCCAATTGACACATCATAGGGAGAGATGGATACCTGAAACTGGTCAATCGCATCTATCGATATTGGGGCAATACCCGCATTCCCTCCATTAGTACCGGATGCTGATAGCCCGAATACATCATTATTTACTGCACCATCTGCATAGAAAGCGTTGTAACGGTTATTTTGTCCTGCAAAGGATACGGCGCCTTCATGGCTGCTACTGAGTTTTGCCTGTGGTACCGCGCGCAGATAATCATATATATTACGGCCAATGGTTGGCTGATTATTTATTTTATCCTGGTTAAGAACGGTTTCCCCGGAACGGTTTACTTTTTGATAGGCGGTTACTGTTATATTTTCCAACAAAGTTGATTGAGTACCGAGAACCACATCAATGGCTAACTCCTCACCCAGGGTTACATATAATGCTTTTTTTTGGTTAACCTGGTAACCCGCAAAGGAAACCTCCAGGGTATACGGACCTCCGGGGTTAAGATTGTTAAGCAGGAAACTTCCCTGTTTAGTGGTTCTGGAAAAATAAAGGGTGGTGGTGGGTTCATGCACCAGTTTTACCGAAGCTCCTGTTAATAGGTCGCCATTACCTGTTTTTACGGTACCCCTGATATTGCCTGTTGTATGCTGTGCCAGGAGCAGGGAAGGGATTAACGACAATACAAAATGTATGAATAGCTGCCAAAACATAGCGGTAGTTTGTATTGGCTAAAAAAGGCTATTTTCTTTTTGAACTATCAGGTATTTGACGCAAAAAATCACCGTTTTAAATGGAAATTTCCGCTGTAATGGTTAAAATTTCTATCCTGACTATTTTTTTAATTCACAATTTTCCCTGATTACAAAACATCATCAGTAATTTTGCCATTCAATATAAAACTATGTTAGACAGGATTGAAGACGCGATTGAGGATATCCGCAACGGCAAAATGATTATTGTTGTGGATGATGAGGATCGTGAGAATGAAGGTGATTTTATTATTGCGGCCCAGCATACCACTCCTGAAGTGATCAACTTTATGAGTAAAGAGGGGCGGGGGCTGATTTGTGCTGCTTTAACAGAAGACCGTTGTATAGCGTTGCAACTGGATCCCATGGTTACTTCCAACACTTCTTTGCACGAAACGGCTTTTACTGTTTCTGTTGATCTGATAGGGGTGGGAACTTCCACCGGCATATCTGCACACGACAGGTCTAAAACAATACAGGCACTGGTGGACCCCGGTACAGAACCTTCCGCTTTGGGAAGGCCCGGTCATATTTTTCCTTTAAGGGCCAAAACCGGGGGGGTATTGCGTAGAACGGGTCATACAGAAGCGGCAGTAGACCTTGCCCGTTTGGCCGGACTGGAGCCAGCCGGTGTATTAGTGGAAGTGATGAATGAAGATGGCACGATGGCCCGCCTGCCACAATTATGGGAAATTGCCCAAAAATTTGAACTAAAGATCATTTCTATTAAAGATCTGATTGATTACCGTTTGCGCATAGATTCCTTAATTGAAGAGTTGGTTAGGGTGGATATGCCTACAAAATATGGCCATTTTAACCTGGTGGCGTTTAAAGAAAAAACAACAGGTGCGGAACACCTGGCACTGGTGAAAGGAACCTGGAAAAAAGAGGAAGCCGTTCTTACCAGGGTTCACAGCAGTTGTTTTACGGGTGATATTTTAGGAAGTCTCCGATGCGATTGTGGCGAACAATTGCACAAAGCCATGAAACTGGTAGAGGCCGAAGGCAAAGGCATTATCTTATATATGAACCAGGAGGGAAGAGGTATTGGATTGGTTAATAAACTCAAAGCCTATAAGCTCCAGGAAGAGGGTATGGATACAGTTGAAGCGAATCTGAAGCTGGGCTTTGGAATGGATGAAAGGGATTATGGAGTGGGTGCGCAGATACTTCGTTACTTAGGCGCTACCAAACTAAAACTGATTAGCAATAATCCACGAAAACGTGCCGGATTAAAAGGCTATGGGCTGGAGATAGTTGAGATAGTTCCGATTGAAACGCGGCCCAATGTGCATAACCTAAGATACCTCGAAACCAAGAGGGATAAATTAGGACATGAAATTTTAGGAGACTAATTTTTCGCGTTTTACGGAAGGATACGGCACAATAAAAAAAAGTGAAAAGTCGATTAACCTATTGACTTTTCACTTTTTTTATTTCATCTATGATGCCCATGCTCAGCTTCCTCTTTTTCATGTTCTTTTTCATAAGCCTTAATGATGGATTTTACCAGCTTATGACGAACCACATCTTCTTCTGTGAGCGCAATGTGAGCGATGCCGTCAATATTCTTTAGGATACGGGTAGATTTTTCCAAACCACTACGCATATTTCTGGGTAGATCCACCTGAGTAGGATCGCCGGTAATAATGGCTTTGGCATTGCCGCCAATACGGGTGAGGAACATTTTTAATTGCAGATCATTCGTATTTTGCGCCTCATCCAAAATAATAAAGGCATTGTCCAAAGTGCGTCCGCGCATATATGCCAATGGGGCAATCTCAATGGTACGGGTAGTCATATAATACCCAAGTTTATCGGCTGGTATCATATCGTCAAGCGCGTCATACAATGGACGTAAATAAGGATCAATCTTTTCTTTCAGGTCGCCAGGCAGAAATCCTAAGCTTTCACCTGCTTCCACTGCCGGACGTGTTAAAATAATTTTTTTGACCAGTTTGTTTTTTAAGGCTCTAACCGCCAGTGCAACGGCAGTGTAGGTTTTACCGGTTCCGGCCGGACCGATAGCAAAAACAATATCGTTTTTATCAACGGCGGTTACCAACTTTTTCTGATTTTGTGTACGGGCCCTGACTGTTTTTCCATTTGGTCCGAAAACCAGGATATCATTGGGGTTCCGATCTACAAAATTGTCAATGGTTTCTGCGTCGTCACCTCCTAATACCTGTTCAAAATAGTTCTCGCTCAGGTGACCATTCCTTTCGAGATACTGAATAATGAGATCAATTTTTTCTTTGGCCGTTTCAATTTGTTCAGGAGCCCCGCTTAGTTTTAATTGTGTCCCACGGGAGAGGATCTTTAGTAATGGGAATTTCTTTTTAAGCAAATCTAATTTTCCGTTGTTTACGCCAAAAAATTCAATGGGGTTAACGGATGCCAGGTTAATGATGGTGTCAGTCAATCTTTTTCGGTTTAAGGTTCGACAAAGTGGTTCAATGATTTAGTTACTCATCTATCTCAAATTTAATCGTTTACCAATATCAAAACCTAACATATCTTATACACAGATGTGGATAGCATTTTTAGCACAACAATAGTGATAGGATGTATAGGGGTAGTGTGAAATTTGTATGAACTTTTTTTAGTAAAGTCACATTTTTTTCAATGCGGCAATGGTAGTAACCGGGTCGGCTGATTTAAATACGCTATTACCTGCTACCAGAACATCGGCGCCGGCCTGTAGTATTTCACCAGCATTGGCAAGGGTTACACCACCATCAATTTCTATTAAAGTGTGTAGAGATTTTTCTATGATCATATGCTTTAAGGCACGGATCTTATCGAGCGTATGGGGTATAAATTGTTGTCCGCCAAAACCAGGGTTTACACTCATCAGGCATACCATGTCTATATCCTGCAAAATATCACTCAACAAATGTACAGGGGTATGAGGGTTAAGCGCTACTCCTGCTTTCATGCCCAGGCTTTTTATCTGTTGCAGATTACGGTGTAAATGAGGGCAGGCTTCAATATGTACGGTAAGTATATCCGCGCCTGCTTTCTGAAATGCTTTGGCATAATTACCCGGCTCCAGTATCATCAGGTGTACATCACAGGTTTTAGTGGTAGCCTTTCTTATTGTTTCGATGATAGGAAACCCGAAACTGATATTCGGTACAAACTGTCCATCCATCACATCCAGGTGAAACCAGTCGGCCTGGCTTTCATTCAGCATGGTACAATCTTTCTGCAGGTTCAGAAAATCGGCGCTTAATAGGGAGGGGGCAATGATGGGCATAACTATTTTTTGTTATCGCGAAATTGAGAAATTTTAGATTGCTGACGGCATTTTATTTGGCACCAAGTCTTTTTAAGGCGTCAGCAGCCTCTTTCAAACCCGGATCCAATGTTAGTGCTTTTTCGTAATTGGCAATGGCTTCTGCCCGGTTTTTCATTGCTTCCTGGCATTTGGCTAACCAATAATAGCCATCGGGATAAGTATTCTTAACAGTAACCAATGTTTGAAAAACGGCCAGGGCTTCGTTGAACTTTTTGGTATCATACATTAAAAAACCTTTTTCTAAATAGGCTTCTTTATAATTAAAATCATTGGCTATACAGCTATTAAAAGCCTCCATCGCTTTTTGCCTGTTATCAGTTCTTGCATAATACACACCCGAAATAAAATGGCAATGTGCCGTATATTCTCTGCCCATGCGCAGGTTGGCTACCTGCCTGCAAAGAGCCAGCGCGGCGCTGTCCTTTTTTTCCGCCAGTAAATTAGCCGCTGCCAGCAATGCATCAGGTGCCGGGTATATCCGTATCGCGTATCGGTAAGATTGCAAAGCGCCGTTTGTGTCGCTGGCAGTTTCCTGTAACAGGGCCTTACGGTACCATAAGCCATAGTTCAGGCTGTCTTTTATAAGAAGAGAATCCATCTGTGCCAATGCGGGGTAATAGGCGCCCAGGCTATCCAGTGCATTCACCAATTGAAGGCGAAGGCCTGTACTATCAGGGTTTTGGGCCACCCTTACGAATAATTGTTGCACTATGGCAGGCATTTCTTCCTGTTTGAGATTACCAGGAATCTTATTATTGGGCCCGGTATTACAGGCAATCAGGAATACCGCTATCAGTTGCCATCTCCAATTTTTCATGGTTCAAAATTAAGCGGAAGAAAGCTGTCATGACAATTTCCTGACAAAAGACTGTTGCTATCCGCTTATTTTCGGTGAATATTAACAGTAGGCGATATGCAAAAAAAAATAGCGGTTCTTGCAGCAATGGTAATAAGTACCTTTTCTTTGTTGGCGCAATCACCAATACCAGTAAACGATTCCATATTATTTGCCGGTGAAAAACATTTCAAAAATGTTCAGCAGCTTACTTTTGGTGGTGATAATGCAGAAGCTTACTGGAGTTTTGATGGAAAATCAATCATCTTTCAACGCACCAATCCTAAAGAAGGTGTAAACTGCGATCAGATATTTATCGGGAAGGTACCGTCCAATCCGGGTGAGAAATTCAGCTATAAACTGGTAAGTACCGGTAAGGGGCGTACTACCTGTGCTTATTTCCTCCCCGATGGTAAACATATCCTGTATGCTTCCACTCATAAGGGTGCCGATACTTGTCCGCCTGTACCAGACCGTACTAAATATGGCAATAAGTATATCTGGCCATTGTACGATAGTTATGATATTTTTAAAGCCGACTTAAATGGAAACATTGTTAAGCAGCTTACCACCGCCAAAGGCTATGATGCGGAAGGCACTTTATCACCCGATGGCAAAAAAATGATTTATTGCAGTGATAAAGAGGGTGATCTGGATTTGTATATCATGGATCTGGCATCCGGTAAGGAGAAAAAAATGACCAATACCCTGGGATATGATGGAGGCGCCTGGTTTAGTCCGGATGGAAAAAAAATTGTTTGGAGAGCCAGCAGGCCATCAACAGAAGCAGCGGTAAAAGAATACAAGGAATTACTCGCTGCGGGTTTTGTGGCACCTACACATATGGAAGTATGGGTAGCGGATGCAGATGGCAAAAATGCAAAGCAAATTACCTATTTACAACAAGCCAACTGGGCGCCTAATTTTACACCCGATAGCAAGCATATTATTTTTTGCAGTAACCATGAATACAAAAGGGGATTCCCTTTCAATATGTACCTGACAGACCTTAATGGGAATGGATTGGAAAAAATAAGCCGCGATAAGGGTTTTGATGCCTTTCCGATGTTCAGTCCGGATGGCAAAAAAATCATATTTTCCTCTAACCGTAACAATGGAGGCACCCGTGATACGAATTTGTTTATGGCAGACTGGGTAGAATAAAGGATGTATGTATTTTTTATGCCCAAAAATAAACTTCGGTTGTAACGGCAGGCTGCTTTATCTTCAATGCCTAAATTCTAAATTATGCAAACCGGCCTTGTACACCTGCACAATATTCTGCGTTGGGTAATTCTTATTTTTTTATTAGTTTCTACTGTGAAAGCCTATACTGGGTGGAAAGGGAAAAAAGCACTTACCCCGGGCGATAAAAAGGTATGGTTGATTACATTGATTGCTGCGCATACTACCGCATTATTGGGTTTTTATCAGGTAGCGCTGGGCAGGTATGGTTTTATAACAACGGTACCGCCTGAAGGCGCCAGTTTTATGAAAGATAGAGTCTTACGATTTTTTTGGATAGAACACCCGATGGGTATGTTAATTGCCATCATTCTTATTACAATGGGCTATATTAAGGCAAAAAAACAGGTTAGTGATGAAGTGAAGTACAAAAAAGCCTTCACCTATTTCGGGATAGCCCTGGTGGTTATTTTAGCCAGCATCCCATGGCCTTTCCGTGAGCTTATTGGCAGACCATGGTTTCCGGGGTTGTAACTATTTTTTCCCTAATTCGATTATTTCACAATCACGAATATCTTTCCCGTCGATTACAAATCGTACAAGGGTTCTGATTTTGTGCCAGCCTTCTTTACCTGCCGCACCGGGGTTTATGTGCAGACAATTGAACTGGTTATCGTAAATGATCTTCAGAATATGTGAATGCCCGCTGATGAATATTTGCGGATGATTCTCCCTGATGAAAGCTTTTGACCTGCTGTTGTATTTTGGGGGATAGCCGCCAATATGCATCATCAATATCTTAACTTCCTCAGAATGCCAGGTTACTGTTTCAGGAAATTCACTTCTTATGTCGTAACCGTCAATATTCCCATAGACACCACGCAAGGGCTTAAAAGCTTTCAAAGCATCGGCGACTACTTTTGTGCCAAAATCACCGGCATGCCAAATTTCATCACAATATTCAAAATGTTTGAATACTGAATCATCTAAATAATTATGTGTATCAGAGATGAGTCCTATTCTCGTCATAGTGCCGGTAAGTTAGCCACAAAAAACTTACAAATATTTCTCTTCCAGTACCTGTTTATGATGCAGTATATGCCCGAAGATGATGAAACCTATGGCATTGGCAGTTACTGGCAGATTACTGGCTATGCCTACTTCTGATAATTGAGATTCCTGCAGGGAGGCGATTAAAGAATCGGTAGCTTTTCTAACGGCAATAAATTCTTCTTTAATGGAAGCAAGACTTCTTTCATTGGCTGCGGAATGGGCGGCATAGTTATTTTCATCAAAGGAGGGAAGTGGTGTTTTATCTTTTCTTGCAATACACAATAAACGGTACGACATGATCCTTTCTGTATCAACAATATGTTGCAGTAATTCTTTAACCGTCCATTTACCGGGGGCATACCGAAATTCTGCTTTTGCTTCAGGCAGGTTTGTAAAAAAATCTATCAATGATTTTGAATAAACGGTAACAGCTTCAGAAACGGTATCTGCATCTACCTTTAAAATATATTTTGCGTAATAAGCAGGAAAATCGGTTGATAAGGGTCTTGGCATTATTTTTTCGTTTTAGTAGTTGGCTTTACAAGGTTAGTATTATGGGGTATAGCAGGTTCTTTTATAAACAATGACGCGCTGGTAGTATCTGCTACAGTAATGGCACTAAAGGCATTGATAATTCCTCCGCTATGGCTTAACGATTGAAAAGGGAGGCTTTCATTTTTTGAACCTGGTTTAATGCTGAAGACAGTTTCATCCGGTTTTAAAACGGAAGCTTCTATTACTTTTTTTACCTGTATAGCTGTCAGGTGCGGATAATAAGAACGGATCAAGGCAGCCAGGCCGGATACAATGGGAGCTGCCATACTGGTTCCTCTCAGATTGCCATATTTATCACCGCCGGGGAAGGTCGAATAAATACGAACCCCTGGTGCAAACACATCAACATTTTCTTTACCGTAATTACTGAATTCCGCGGTAATACTACCGGATATCCGGGGGTCGCTGCTGGCGCCAACATTAATAAAGTTAGCCGCTTTTTTATCGCCTGGTTTCAGCCACTGGTTGGGAAAATTTTCTTTCTCATCCACATTATTATTTTCATTACCGGAAGAATGAACCAGCAACACATCTTTTGAAGCCGCGTAAAGGATGGCGCTGTCTACCCACTTTTTCTCAGGTGAAAAGTATTTGCCAAAACTCATATTAATCACTTTTGCTCCATTGTCTGCTGCATAACGTATGGCCAGCGCTACATCTTTATCATATTCATCACCATCAGGTACTATTCGCAGCATCATGATTTTTACATTATCCGCAACACCATCTATGCCAATACCATTATCACGCTGAGCGCCAATCAGGCCACTTACATGTGTACCATGTTTAGCTGCCTGAACAGGACCCATTACATCATTATTGCCATAAAATCTGTCAGATAAATTAAAATAATCATCTTTAACTATATCCGCGCGGTAGTCAAAAGGAGGCATGTCTTTTGATTCAAAAGCGGCTTTCTTGCCTTCCACATATTCATCCAGGTCAGCAATTGTATTGGTATTGCTTTCATCAGCATCCACTCCAATCATTTTTAAACAGGTAAGGTAGCCAAACTTGGCCTCCCTGCCCGACTTGTTGATGGGATCAAATTTTTCTACTTTTTCACAGGTAAACTCATTGCTTCCCATTTCTTTGCGCAACACTTTTTCGTGGCGTTTGATAGCCTTGGCGGTTAATTCTATAAATAATAACTCTACCTGGTCATCAGAACTGAATGTAAGTTCACCGGCGGCTTTTTTCCAAAGTAGAAATTGTTCTTTTTCAATACCGGAAAGGGTATTGGTATCAGTTACCATACCCGCATATCTATCTTTAAAGCGGTGATATACCCTTGATCTTTCATCAGATGATTTTTGCACATCACGGCCGTCCTTTCCGCCAAGAAAATTCCAGCCATACATATCATCCACATATCCATTATTGTCATCATCGATGCCATTACCAGGAATTTCTTTGGGGTTGCGCCATAAAATATTTTTTAAATCTTCGTGCGTGGTATCAACGCCGGAATCAAGCACAGCTACAATAACCTGTTGTGATGTCTTTTGTTTGCTTTTCAGGAATCTGTAAGCTTTGTTCAAACTAATGCCATAAAATGAATCCTGGGAATAATCCAGCAAATGCCAGCCCTTCGGAGCATCTGTTTGGGCATTACCCTGATAGAAAAACAGTGGTAATACCACGATGGCTAAAGCAATCCCACGATGCATCATTGTGTAAAATTATTTCTATGCTTACAAATTTGCGGAATGATACTGATAAAATAACGGTTTAAGCACAGTTTTATGAAAATGTTAAGGGAGTGAAAGCGGAAGAGTCACCAGGATAACCTGTCGGCTAAAAAAGGCCGGTATATGCCTGCCAAACACTGGGTACTGTACAATTATTGAAATAAAATATGATATATATCAGATGATAGATGGGTTGCGTTACTGAGCGAATTGGTTAAATTTGCCGGTAGATAAAGTAAACTCCCACTATATACGCATGTTTACACCCAAGCTATTTAGCACCCTTAAAAACTATAACCGGCAGCAATTTGGGAAAGACCTGATGGCGGGCTTGATTGTAGGTATTGTTGCTCTTCCGCTGGCTATTGCATTTGCCATTGCATCTGGGGTATCCCCGGAGAAAGGGTTATATACAGCGATTATAGCCGGGTTCGTAATTTCTGCTTTAGGCGGTAGCCGGGTTCAGATTGGTGGTCCTACAGGGGCATTCATTGTGATTGTTTATGGGATTGTACAACAATATGGCGTGAATGGGTTGATTATTGCCACTTTTATGGCAGGTATTATGCTCATTATTATGGGTTTTGCCCGTTTGGGCGCCGTGATCAAATTCATACCCCATCCTTTAATCATCGGATTCACGAGTGGAATTGCATTGCTCATCTTCTCTTCACAGATGAAAGATTTTCTTGGATTAGAAATGGGGGCCATACCTGCAGACTTTACAGATAAATGGAAAAGGTATATCGAAAATATCGGTTCGGTTAGCCTGGAAGCTGCCATTGTTGCTTCTGCAACAGTTGCCATCATACTATTCTGGCCAAAAATAACTCATAAAATACCAGGTTCATTAATCGCCATACTTGTTACAACCGCAGCTGCCTACTGGATGCATTTACCTGTGGAAACCATTGGCAGCAGATTTGGCAAAATTCCATCCTCACTTCCTATACCGGTAATTCCTCATCTGGATTACTCAATCATAAAAAATCTGATTCAACCAGCTTTTACCATTGCTTTATTGGGAGGCATTGAATCTTTATTGTCTGCAGTAGTCTCTGATGGGATGATTGGGGGAAGGCATAAATCAAATATGGAACTGGTGGCACAGGGTGTTGCTAATATTTTCTCCTCTGTTTTTGGTGGAATACCAGCCACAGGCGCCATTGCAAGAACAGCCACCAATGTTAAAAATGGTGGCCGAACACCGGTAGCCGGTATGGTTCATGCGCTGGTTTTATTACTGATCATGGTATTTGTAGGTAAATGGGCCGAATTAATTCCGATGGCCACTTTAGCGGGGATTTTAGTTGTGGTGGCTTATAATATGAGTGAGTGGGAAAACTTTGTTTCAGTTCTTAAGGGCTCCCGAAGTGATGGAGCCGTGTTACTCACCACCTTTCTGCTAACCGTTATCGTTGATCTTACAGTTGCCATTGAAATTGGAATGGTGCTTGCCGCTTTCCTTTTTATGCGTAACATGATAAAAGTGAGTGAAGTGAGTTTGTTAACTAATGAAGGGGATGAGGCTGGCCGTGCGGGCGATAAAGAGGCTATTGGTAATTACACCATTCCTAAAGGGGTAGAGGTTTTTGAAATATCAGGCCCGTTGTTTTTTGGCGCCGCATATAAATTCAAGGATGCTATCAAATTTATTGAGAAGAAACCCAAGGTGGTGATTATCCGTATGCGGTATGTTCCTATTATAGATGCCACAGGTATCCACAGTATTACTGATGTATACAAAGAAACCAAACATAGGGGTACCAAACTTATTTTATCGGAAGTGCATAGTGAAAAAGTTTTAGAAGAACTTAAGAAATCAAGATTGCTATTTGCTATTGGAAAAGCCAATGTTACTGTTTCTTTTGACGATGCCCTCAAACGGAGTAGCCAGATAATTCTTGAAGGCATGGAGAAAAATTGATTACTGCCTGTAACATGGGTTGCCAAAGAAAGTTTTAAATGTATGTTATATATGAAGAACCTTCATTTTCAAATTTTCAAATTCGCTCATTCACTCATTCACTCATTCTCTCTATCAATCATCCTATTCGCGTTGGTAGCCTGCCATCCGGATTCAAAAAAGGGATTGATTTCAAAAGCTGACAATGAATCACCTTACGCAAAACTGGTAAGTGGAAATGAACACTTTCATCATTTGAAACCTGTTCATCCTGATGTGGACCTTCAGCATTTAAAAGAGGCTTCTAAAAGTCAACACCCTTTTGCAGTAATCGTATGCTGCTCAGACAGCCGCGTTTCGCCTGAATTAATTTTTGATCAGGGCGTAGGGGACCTGTTTGTAATACGTACGGCAGGAAACATGATTGGTTCTCTGGAATTGGGCAGTATAGAGTATGCAGTGGAACACCTGGGTGTAAAACTGATTGTGGTAATGGGTCATGAAAACTGTGGTGCCATTAAGGCTTTTGTTGAAGGGGAGGAGGCTCCAGGGCATATAAAAGATATCATTGATAGCCTGAAAGGCGAATCCGAAATTAAAGCTATTCCGTTAACAGACAAGAATCGTCTCGAAGAATGTGTGATTGCCAATGTGCAGCATGGTATTAAGCAGTTGAAAACACAGTCTAACATTATTCATGAGAAACTGGAAAAAGGGGAATTAAAACTTATAGGCGCACGCTATGACCTGGATGATTTCACTGTATCTTTCACAAAACAGCAATAAAAAACAGGCTGTTTGATTTTTATTTCTTTGGATACCCCTCAATCATACCCCCCTCCCTACAAATCAAACACGATCCCTTGAGCCAGGGGCAGTTTATCACTCCAGTTAATGGTATTGGTTTGCCTGCGCATATAGGCTTTCCAGGCATCGCTGCCAGATTCGCGGCCGCCGCCGGTTTCTTTTTCGCCACCAAAAGCGCCACCAATTTCTGCTCCGCTGGTACCAATATTAACATTCGCAATACCGCAATCACTACCGGCTTGTGATAGAAACAGTTCGGCTTCCCGCATGTTCACAGTCATAATTGCAGAGGAGAGTCCTTGCGGTACCCCATTCTGTAAAGCGATGGCTTCTTCGAGGGTATTGTATTTCAGTAAATATAAAATGGGCGCAAAAGTTTCGTGTTGTACTATTGCCATTTCATTTTTAGCTTCAGCGATGCAGGGTTTTACATAACAGCCACTTTCATACCCTTTACCTGTAAGCACACCGCCTTCTATAATGAAATGACCGCCCTGCTTTTTACATTCCTCAATTGAAGTAAGATACATTTTTACCGCGTCCTTATCAATCAATGGTCCTACATGATTGTGCGTATCCAATGGATCACCAATGCGTAACTGTCCATAGGCTTTTATTAATTTCTGTTTAAAATTTTCGTAAACAGTTTCCTGTATAATCAACCTGCGGGTGGTGGTACAACGTTGGCCCGCGGTACCTACCGCGCCAAATACAGCACCAATGAGGGCCATATCCAAATCGGCATCTTTAGATATGATAATGGCATTATTGCCACCCAGTTCCAGTATGCTTCTACCCAATCTTGCCGCAACGGCCGAACTTAATGCTTTACCCATTCTGGTAGAGCCGGTGGCAGATACCAATGGTATTCTTGTATCATTACTTAACCATTCACCTACTTCCCTGCCTCCCTGTACCAAACTGTTCACTCCTTCCGGTACTTTATTTTTTTTGAATACTTCAGCAACAATTTTTTGAACTGCAATGCCACATAACGGTGTTTTCTCGCTCGGTTTCCAGATGGTTACATTGCCGCATATCCAGGCTAAAGCACTGTTCCATGCCCATACCGCCACAGGAAAATTGAATGCCGATATGATGGCTGTAATTCCCAATGGGTGCCACTGTTCATACATGCGGTGTAACGGTCTTTCGCTGTGCATGGTTAGACCGTATAACTGGCGGGAGAGGCCCACGGCAAAATCGCAGATATCAATCATTTCCTGTACTTCACCATATCCTTCCTGCAGGCTCTTGCCCATCTCATAACTCACAAGTTTGCCCAATGATTCTTTATTGGCTCTTAAGGCATCGCCCACCTGCCTTACCATATCTCCCCGTTTAGGCGCCGGCCAGGTACGCCAAACTGCAAAGGCTTCCTGCGCTTTAGCCATCACCAATTCGTAGGATGGGTGATCCGCTGTAGTAACGGTTCCTATTTGTTTACCATCAACAGGCGAAAATGAGTTGATGATAGCACCTTTGCTGATAATCCATTGTGTGCCGGTTGATACACCTTCATTTTGAGAAACTACCCCCAGTTGTTTAAGAAATTCCATGTGCTGGTATTTAGCCGGCAAAGGTAGTTCATTCGTTATTCCAAAGGTCAATCACTTTGTTTTTGAAATAGCCAGCAGTTGGTCATATACCCCACTGTAACTGCTGCCAATCGGTATTTCTTTACCTGAGATCCAGAGTTTGGTTTTGCTGAATTTTTCAATACGGCCAATTGGCACTATAAATGAGCGATGCACACGTACAAAATCCCGGGCAGGTAGTTTTTCCTGTATGCTCTTAAGTGTCATTAAAGTGAGTACAGGATTAGGTTTGATATAAATTTTGATATAATCATCCAGTGCTTCTATTAACTCAATGTCTTTGAGGTTGATCTTCATGATCTCATAATTCACTTTTACAAAGATTGAATTCAGTTGTAGTTCCTGAGATATCAGAAAATCAAGGTATTCATTGGCTTTGTAACAGGCTTTCAGAAACCGGTCGTATTCAAATGGTTTTAATAAATAATCTACCGCATCCACATTAAAGCCTTCTGCCGCAAAATTTTTATAGGCTGTAGTAAATACCACGGGTGGTTTTTTGGTCAGATTTTTATAGAACTGCATACCATTGATATCGGGCATTTGTATATCGAGGAAAAGAAGGTCCACTGTATTATTTTGCAGGTAAGCTTTTGCTTCATCCGTATTGGTGAATATTTTTTCCAGTTTCAGAAAAGATATTTTACTGCAATATTCACTTATCAATTGCAGCGCCAGTGGTTCATCGTCTATTGCAATACAGTGTATCATCAGGTTTCTATCTCTAGTTGAACAATATAATAATTATCTTTTTGCGATGTGATCAAACTATGCTTGCCCGGGTACATCAGTTCTAGTCTGCGTTTCACATTATTAATACCGATACCCGTATTATCCATCAGATTATTTTCGGTAGGTACAATGTAGTTTACAGCCGTAAAGTAGATAGCATTTCCCTTTGTTTTTATTTCAATGTTAATACTGGATGATTCTTTTGTGCTAACACCGTATTTGAACGCATTTTCTACAAAAGGGATAAAGAGGAGTGGCGCCACCAGTAAATTATCTACACTTCCTTCGGTAGAAAAATGCAGGATCACTTTTTCAGTTAACCGTACTTTTTGTAAGTCAATAAAATTATTGATGAAATCTACTTCATTACTCAGTGGTACAAAGTCGCGTTGTGTTTCAGTAAGTATGTAGCGCATGATAGCAGATAACTTCATTATGGCCGGGGCCGTTTTCTCGCTTCGTACTACCGCAAGTGAATAAATATTATTCAAGGTGTTAAAAAAGAAGTGTGGATTTATCTGTGATTTCAGAAAAGACAGTTCTGTATTTAGTTTTTCATTTTCTGTTTCTTTCCTTGTCTGTTCAGTGCGTAGCCAGCGTTGAATAACGGATATACAGGTGCCTACTGTAAAAATGAGCAGGAACAGAACGGTATTATATGGGTCGGCTACCGGTCGCCGGCTACCGCGTATACCCATTCCCTGGTAATGTGGCTTGCCTGTATAATTTGGGTTCCGGATGAACTCCCTGTTTAGCGGATTATATCCTTCCGGTTCAGCTATCAGTTTGGCAATTTCTTTTGGGATATACAAAAAGAAGAATAAGCAGGCTATGATAGATAAAACATAGAAAAACCATTTTTCTTTGGCTAAAAAACGGGGAATCAGTACCAGTGTATTCAGGTAATAGAAAACAACCAGGAACACATTGTTACAAATGATGGAAGCCAACTGGTGATTACTCATGCTGAAGTCGCGCAGCCGGGGGAAAAACACCAGGTAGGGTAGTGTAAAAAAACAGATCCATGCCGCTATATGCGCAATGAAAGTAACCGTATTTTTATTTTTTCTATATAGCAATGTCCAGGGGTTTGATGACCATCCTACGGGCCAGTTTCCACCAAATCTATTCTTACCAACCAATCCTGAAAAAGATTATGGGTGAATATAGCCTGGTTATCGGTGAAAAGATAATTCAACTAATAACATTGTTCTTCGCTACCAATTCATAATACAGGTGTTGGATCAGCCCATCTGCCAAACCAATCTTTGGAACATATATTTCATCAGTATCTGACCATCGCATTATGTTAATATATATCTGCAGGGCGGGTACGATTACATCTGCCCGGTCTTCCCGAAGTTTATAAATATTGATACGGTCTTCCAGTGAAAAGCTGGCTATCTCTTTATAGTAGTCTTTCAACAGATCAATGTTTAAAGGTTTGCCATCCTTCCTTTTACTTAGTGAAAATACTTTATTGATGTTTCCTCCTGTACCAATGGCCACTATTTTCTTAAATCCCCTGGTTCGGTTTTTGATGGCATCCTTCATCTCATTCCATTTGCCGTCGTCTACCATGTCTTTTAATAATCGGATAGTGCCTATATTAAAAGACTGTTTGAATACGAGTTTATTTTCTGCAAAAAAAGTTAGTTCAGTACTACCCCCTCCTACATCAATATACATGTAACTGTGGTCCGTGTCCATATTTTCGGCCACATGGTTCTCGTAAATGATGGATGCTTCACGATCGCCGCTAATCACTTCTATGTCGAGTCCGGTTTCCAATTTTATTTTACGGATCAGGTCGCCGCTGTTTCGTGCATCACGCATGGCGCTGGTGGCACAGGCAATCACATTTTTTACGCCATAGGCATTTAGCAGGTGGCCATAGGCTTTCATGGTTTGTAATACCATGCCTCTTTTCTCTTTCGATATCTCGCCTTTCTCAAATACATCAAATCCCAGCCGCAATGGCACTCTCACCAGGTTCAGTTTGTTAAACCTGGGTTTACCCACCGTATCATGTGTTACTTCGGCAATTAATAATCTTGCTGCGTTACTTCCAATATCAATGGCGGCTAACCTCACTATGCACTATGTTTTTCTTGTATAGATAATGATACGTTTCTATCTGCGACCGAACCCGTTTCTTTCCTGCGGAAGGTACATAGATGTTGGTTAACTCATTGTCCAGAATCCTTGCTTTTACATTATCTCTTAATTGAATGTGGATAATGTCTTTCAATTCGGCACAGATAGCGGGATCATTGATGGGTACTGCCGCTTCTATCCGGTGGTCCAGGTTTCGTACCATCCAGTCGGCGCTGGATATAAATATTTTTTCCTTGCCCAGGTTATGAAAGATAATTACACGGGCATGTTCCAGGTACTCGTCTACGATGCTGATGGCAGAAACCTTGCCTTTTGTTTTTTTGGGATCAGTCAGTGCGCAGAAAATGCCCCTTACCACCATTCGGATCTCCACCCCGGCCCTGGCGGCTTCATTTAATTTATGAATCAGTAATGCATCGCTTATTGAATTAACCTTTAGAATAATACCTGCCTTTTTCCCGGCTTTCGCATGCCTGATCTCACGGTCAATCATGGTAAGAAATACACGTCTCATATTTAGTGGGCATACCAACAGGGTTTTACATAATTGTAAATGCCTTATTCCCGTTTTCCAATTGCCCAGGTAATGAAAAATCCGGTTGATATCTGCCATTACATTTCGGTTGCTTGTTAACAGGCAATGGTCCCCATAAATGGTAGCCGTTTTTTCATTCAGGTTTCCGGTGCTTACAAAACCATATTGAATGGTTTTATTGCCCTGCCTTTTTTTGATGATGCATAATTTGGCATGTATTTTCATTTTGGGTATACCCAGCAAAACAGTTACCCCTTCTTCTTCCAGTATTTTCTTCCATTCCAGGTTGGCTTCTTCATCAAATCTTGCTTTTAATTCCAGCATCACAACTACTTCTTTTCCATTCCTGGCTGCATTGATTAGTGCATTGATCACTTTTGAATGGGAAGCTAGCCGGTAGGCTGTTATTTTGATGGAGGTAACATCCGGGTCCATTGCGGCTTCACGCAGCAGATCAATCACCGCATTGAAAGAATGATAAGGAAAGTGTAACATCACATCTTGCTTTACAATCACATCAGTTACGCGCATTGAGGTTTGCAATGCGGCATGTGTAAAGGCTGCCCGTCGGGTACTCTTTGCATTAAATACATCCGGAAAGTCCATGAAATGCCTGAAATTATGAATTCGGCCTCCGGGTATGATATTACTTTTCCGGTTAAGACTTAATCTCCTGATAAGGTATTCCAACAGGCCCGCATCCATTTCTTTATCGTATACAAAACGAACCGGTTTTCCTTTACGCCTGTTCTTCAGGCCTTTTTCTATCTTCTCAACAAAAGTGGTACTAACATCATTGTCGATATCCAGTTCGGCATCCTTGGTTACTTTAAAAACATGTGAATCAAATTGATCGTATTCAAAGTATGAAAAAATATGGGGTAAGTTAAACCGTATCACATCTTCCAGTAATATGATCTGTTTTTCATGTGGTTTGGAAGGAAGCAATATAAACCTGCCCACTGCCTTGGCAGGCACTTCAATTAATGAATATTTCTGCTGATAGGCCGATTTTTTCTTTCTCATCACTACACCCAGGTAGATGCTTTTATCACGCAGGTAGGGTAATTGGGGCAGGCTTTCAATCATTAGGGGAATGATATTGGAGCGAACCTCTTCATCAAAATATTTTTTAACAAACAACTGCTGTTCTTTAGTCAGGTGCTTCTCATCTACCAAATGAATATTCTCTTTTTTTAATTCTTTTAAAATGCCTGTCCAAATACGGTTAAATTCATTTTGTTGCTGCAGTACAATGGTTTGAATTTGGTCGAGAATTGTTTGCGGAGCTTCTTCCATGTGCATGTTCAGTTTTTTGCGCTTTTCCGCGAACTCGAGCATACGTTTTAAAGTAGCCACCCTAACCCGAAAAAATTCATCGGAATTATTAGAAAAAATGCCCAGAAAACGTATCCGTTCTTTCAATGGAACTGTCGGATCATTCGCTTCCTGTAATACCCTTGCATTAAAACTTAACCAACTGATATCTCTTTGTATAAGTGTTTTTTTGGGCATCGTGGAAAATGGTAAATAGTTTATCAGAATTGGAGAAAAAAAGCTTAATCCATTTTAAGAATAGGAGGTCTTTATTCGCTGAATGATTCCGGTAGTCGAAAATCCTTCTACAATCGGATTGATCACTACACTGCCACCTAAGGCTATCACTTCTTTTGCACCAACGATTTGTTCAATAGTATAATCGCCCCCCTTAACCAACACATCAGGCTTTATGGCTATAATCAGTTCCAGGGGTGTGTCTTCCTCAAATAGCACAACGGCATCCACAATCACCAGGCTGGCTAATAACAGGGCCCGGCTGTTTTCATGGTTTACCGGCCTATCCGGGCCTTTTAACTTCTGGGTACTTTTATCACTATTCACCCCAACAATTAAAAAGTCTGCTTCTTTGGCAGCCTGTGACAAAGAATAAATATGTCCTTCATGTAAAATATCAAAACAGCCATTGGTAAAAGCAATGGTTTTATCAGTTACCCGCCAGGATGCTATTTGTGCCAGCATTTGTGGCAGGGTATATATTTTTTTTTCTACTGCGCTGATTACCTTCATATCATTCTTTTATTTCTTTTGTTTGTTATAAAAGGGTAGCAGGCCCATGCAAAGAAAACCTACCACCACCACAATAATAAATTGCGCAAACCATTGCAGGGTGCCATTGGCAAAACCAATTTCAAAGGGAACATGATTTTTTTCTAAGACTTTTGCAATAAAAAAAGCGTATGCCCCAATACCACCTGGTGTAATAATCATGCCTATACTGCCAAAAGCCAGTGCAGATATGGCTTCCGGCATACCCAAATGAGCGGTTCCCTGCGTAGCCTGTAATCCAACCCATGTACCTCCAATGTATAATGCCCAGATGCCCGCGCTATAAAAAATAAACAGGCCTTTTTGTTTTAGTTTCCTGATGCTGATAAGCCCTTCCCAAATGCCGTTCAGTATCCTTTTGGCCAGAATCACTATTCGCAGGTGGGCAAACTGGTAAAACCAGACTTTAATGGCCACTATGCCGCCAATGAACAGCCCCATTACAATACCTAATTTTACCCAGGAAAAACTGCCCGAACGATTCTCGAATAGTTGTCTGAATAGCTGGTCCGCAAATTCTCCCACTATATCAAACTGGCTGATGAGAGACAGTAGAAAAATAATACCCAGCGATAGCACATCAACGGCTCTTTCAGCAACAATAGTGCCTACTAATTTTTCGGCCGGCACCTTTTCATATTTGGCTAACAGGGTACACTTTAATACTTCCCCCAGTCTTGGCACAGCAAGATTAGCCAGGTAGCCAATCATCACTGCAAAAAAAGTATTATGAAATGAAGGGAAATAGCCCATTGGCTGCATTAGAATTCGCCAGCGTAGCGCGCGCAGCAAATGGCTTAGTGTTAGTATCAGGATTACAGGCAACATCAGCCAATAATTGGCCGTATCCAGAGAGCGCTTAAATTCACCCCATTTCTCATCGGGTATCTGGTGCAGGCTCCACCAAACCAGAAATACCCCAAGACCAAGGAAAAATAGATATTGTAAACCGGAAACTAAGTTTTTATGCATAGCACAACTTTCAGCGGCAAGTTAAGTAAGCCATTTTATATCACGGCCATTTACAGGTGTTTGGTAAACAGAATTTAATACTAAATGGTATTTTTGGAACCTGGTTCACAGGTATTTATTGAGACTGATTGCTGTGAATACCCCTCTTATATTAGTAACGTATCTGCGGCAAAACCCTATTAGAAACTACTTTTCAGGTAATTTTCGTACCTTCGCACACTGATTTTTTCTGCATAGTGCCAAAATTCGCATTCAAATGTCAATAAAAAAGAGAATTTTATTCATTGCAACTGAGATGTCTCCTTACCTGGAGCTGACTGAATTTGCGGAGGTAATTAACAAATTAGCCATAAAAAGCAATGATACCGGATTAGAAGTGAGATGTATTATGCCCAGGTTTGGGGTAATCAACGAAAGAAGGCACCGTTTACATGAAGTAGTAAGGCTATCAGGCATTAATGTATCAGTCGACAATGATGATTATCCCTTGCAGATTAAAGTAGCTTCTCTGCCCAATGCACGTTTGCAGGTTTATTTCCTGGAAAACGAGGATTTCTTCAAGCGTAAGCAGGTTTTTCATGATGAGGAGGAAAAATGGTTTGATGATAATATTCTCCGCACTGTCTTTTTTTGTAAAGGGGCCCTTGAAACGGTAAAAAAATTTGGATGGCCTCCCGATATTATCCATTGCAGTGGCTGGATGACAGGACTGATTCCCGCTTTTATAAAAACCGCGTATAAAAAAGAACCGGTTTTCGGTAATAGTAAAGTGGTTTATACCATTGGCCAGAATACTTTTAAGGAAAATTTGGGGGCGGATTTTGTAAAACAGGCACTTATTAACGCCAATATCAAAGAAAAAGACCTCGACTCTTTCAAAGAATCCAATAATACAGCCATGTTCAGAGGTGGCGCTACTTTTGCGGATGCCATTACTTTTGGCTCCGACAATATAGAAAAGAAACTGATGGAAGAATTCGCCAAAGTAAAGGGAAAGAAGATAGTTCCTTTTAAAGGATGGGATTCTGATTTAACAGAGTATTTAGAATTGTACAACGACCTTGCGGGCAAGTAATTACTAACACATGCATTCATTTTTTACGCTGCGTAGAATAGTCATTTCCAGTATTTTTTTGATAGCGTTTGGTTCGGGCTGTACGCGTATCTCTTCTACCGATATTGGTAGCGGACTGATACCGGCTATCGACGGCGTTAATACCAGGGATACCTTACTGGATGTGATTACAGACAGTTTTGAAGACACCGATTCAACCAGAATTTATAAAGGGGATAATCACTTATTAGGTACCATTACCAACGACCCTATTTTCGGAAAAACAACGGCTTCCATGTTCTTTGAACTGAAACCCGGTTCATACCCCTATTATATTCCCGGTAATAAAGACAGCCTAGTGGTTGACTCGGCTGTATTGATAGTAAGCTATCGCGGCTTTTATGGAGATTCTACCCAGCCCCTGCGGTTGAATGTTTTTGAGATTGATAAAAATACACCCCTCAATATTTTCAATGCCTATCCCGCTAATTACGCGGCCAGCCATAACTTTAACCTGGTACAGTCATTGGGCAATTCAATAAATGTTGATATCAGGCGAATGGGTGATTCTGTTAAGAACCGGTACGAAGATGCTACTAATCAGATTCGTTTTCGTTTAAATGCGTCTGTGGCTAAAAGGTTTTTAAAGGATTATGATTCTACTAACGCCTACATTTCTGATTCTGCATTCAGAACCTATTTCGCAGGTTTTGCCATCACAGCAAATACCGGTACTTCTGCTAATGCTTTATTAAAGATTAACCTGGCGGATACCAATACAAAATTTGCCCTCTATTACAGTTCCAGTTCAACCGGCGCTACTAAAAGAGATACCTCAGTAGCTTATTTAAAATTCAGCACTTCTTATAGCGGAGATGCAAACCTGGTATTGCGTGACCGCTCAGGATCAGATGCCGCGAAACATCTAACTACAACGGCTAAACCGGATTCACTGGTATATGTTCAAACCACTCCCGGTACCTATGTAAGAATAAAAATTCCGGGCTTACAAAGTATGAGCAACCGTATCATTCACAGGGCAGAACTGATAACAGAGCAGGTGCCGGATGATGCAAACCTTCCTACCATTGAAACCCAGATGTTACCCCCCAAAATCCTGTTATTAACTGCGTTTGATTCCGCACGTAATAGTAAACGGAATATTCCCAATGATTATATATTGAGTTCTTCAGGAGCGAATACCGCTGCATTCGGCGGTTATCTGGTATCCAAATCAGTACCCGGTTACGACAGAATTGCCTCTTATACATTTGATATCAGTCGTTATATCCAGGGTATCGTTACCAGGAAAGATACTTCTTTCACCCTTCGTCTTTCAGCACCCTCCAATGATTCTTTGCTGTATACGCCACCTTACCCGGGTAATACCTTTTCACAAACTTATTACATGAGCCCATCCGGCGGCAATGATGTGGGAGATGGCAGGATCAGATTAGGCGGTGGATCACATACCCGGTTCAGGATGCGGTTGAGAATTATTTTCTCACGTATCTGATAGTATTGTTGGATATTATATATTTGCAACCATTAAATTTTATATTATATGCCTTATTTGTTTACTTCTGAGAGCGTTTCTGAAGGACATCCGGATAAACTGGCTGATCAGATTTCTGATGCGCTTATAGATAATTTTCTTGCATTTGACCCACAATCAAAAGTGGCTTGTGAAACATTGGTAACTACCGGGCAGGTAGTATTGGCCGGAGAAGTAAAATCAAAAGCTTATTTAGATGTTCAGGAAATTGCCCGTGGCGTAATCCGTAAAATCGGGTATACCAAGAGTGAATATATGTTTGAAGCAAATAGCTGTGGAATCTTATCTGCTATTCATGAGCAGTCTGCAGATATTAACCAGGGCGTTGACAAAAAGAAAAAAGAAGAACAGGGCGCTGGCGACCAGGGGATGATGTTTGGGTATGCTACCAATGAAACCGACGATTATATGCCATTGGCCCTTGACCTGGCCCATAAAATCCTGATTGAACTCGCAGCCCTGCGCAGAGAGAACAAACAGATCAAATACCTCCGCCCTGATGCAAAAAGCCAGGTAACATTGGAGTACGATGATAATAATAAACCTGTACGTATAGACGCGATTGTGGTTTCTACCCAACACGATGATTTTGATTCTGAAGCCAAAATGCTGGCCAGGATCAAAGAAGATATTATTAATATTCTGATACCAAGGGTAAAATCGAAGTATAAGAAATATGCCAAACTGTTTAATGATAAAATAAAATATCATATCAACCCTACCGGAAAGTTCGTAATTGGTGGTCCGCATGGTGATACAGGTTTAACCGGCCGTAAAATTATTGTTGATACCTACGGTGGTAAAGGTGCGCACGGTGGTGGCGCCTTCAGCGGAAAAGACCCAAGCAAGGTTGACCGCTCCGCAGCTTATGCAACACGACATATAGCTAAGAACCTGGTGGCTGCCGGTGTTGCCGATGAAGTATTGGTTCAGGTTTCGTACGCTATTGGTGTGGCTCAACCCACTTCTATCAACGTTAATACCTATGGTACTTCCAAAGTTCAGCTTACAGATGGTCAGATTGGTAAGATTGTAGAATCTGTTTTCGACCTGCGTCCTTACTTCATTGAACAGCGTTTGAAACTCAGAACGCCTATGTACAGCGAAACCGCCGCTTATGGACATATGGGCCGTAAAAATGAAGTGGTAACCAAAGAATTCATTTTGCCCAATGGTAAAGTGAAAAAAATGAAAGTAGAACTGTTTACCTGGGAGAAACTGGATTATGTAGGCAAAGTAAAAAAGGCATTCAGTCTCAAATAATAACATCCCAGTAAAGAAATAACCGCAACCTCTGTTCTTTTGAGCAGAGGTTGTTTATTTTTAGGGTACCATTACAGCGGCCTATCTTAAAATACCTAAAGCTGTTTGGTAAGCATTGCTAACTAAATATCATTTGTGATGAAGAAAAATTTATCGGTTTCAGCCATCGCCTTATTCCTCATGTTTATGCTAATGCGCTGGCAGGGTGGTAGCCTGAAAACTGTAAACAGTCCCAGAGCCATCGTTGACCTTGAATTTGCAAATACCCCTCAGAAGCTGCATGATTTATTAATTGGTTGGGAGATATCTGTTGTGAAGATGAATGTTTGGCTCGATTTTTTATTCATTGTTGCTTACGTTACTTTTCTTTCGGTGGCTGCCGAGTTTTGCGCCATGAAATGGCCGGTGGGGATGGGTCGTAAAGCAGGACTCTGGCTGGCCAGGCTGGCCTACCTGGCAGGTGTACTGGATATTGCAGAAAATTTGCTCATGTTGCAAAGCGTTGCGGGCCATTTTAATCCGGCCTCTTTGCAGCTTACGTATTACTGTGCAGTTACTAAATTTTCTTTAGCAGCGTTGGTGATATCGTATTTGCTTATTTCGCTGCCTTTTGCCATCAGAAAAAACAAATAATAATGATGCATACAAATCCATGGATGGTTACTGCAGAAAAAATGGTGTATGAAAATCCCTGGATCAGGCTTACTGAATTTGATGTAATTAATCCAGGCGGTGGTAAAGGTATTTATGGTACCGTTCATTTTAAAAACCTGGCAGTAGGCGCGATTGTATTGGATGAAGAGAGGAATACGTACCTCGTAGGACAATACCGGTTTCCTACAAATGTATTTAGCTGGGAAATACCGGAAGGAGGCGCTCCCGAAGGAACAGATCCACTGGAAAATGTACAGAGAGAATTGAAAGAAGAAACAGGACTGGTTGCTGCACATTGGCAGCCATTGTTACAAATGCATTTATCTAATTCTGTTAGTGATGAACTGGCGATCATTTTTCTCGCGATGGATTTGAAGCAGCAGGATGCTGAACCGGAAGAAACCGAAAAACTGGTTATTAAAAAAATTCCTTTCGATGAGGCTTACCGGATGGTAGACGAAGGGGTCATCACAGATTCAATGAGTGTTGCAGCCATATTAAAAGTAAAAATCCTTTTCGCGGAAGGAAAACTGAAGTAATACATTTGCCCATGTCTCTTAAACAAAGTTCACTTATTATAGGTCGTCAGCCACTGGTAGAGGCCCTGCAATCAGGAAAATCAATTGATAAAATCCTGCTCCAGAAAAATACCGTTGGTGATATCATCAATACCATTCGGCAGCTATCCCGAGAAAAAAATATCCCAATCCAGGTAGTGCCCGTTGAAAAACTGAATGGGATGACCAAAGCAAACCACCAGGGGGTACTTGCCATTGTTGCGAGAGTGGCCTATATGGATTTGCAACAGGTAATCGACCATGTGGTTTCGAATGGAGAGCTTCCTTTATTTCTAATGTTGGATGGTGTTACTGATGTTCGTAATATCGGAGCCATTGCCAGAAGCGCGGTATGTTGCGGCGCACAGGCTTTGATCATTCCAGACAAAGGCGTGGGCGCCTTAAATGAAGAAGCTATGAAAAGCAGCGCGGGCGCACTGGAATTGATTCATGTTTGCCGGGTAAATAGTTTATTGAAAGCAGTGGATGACCTTCACCTCAATGGCATTAAAGTATTTACCAGTGAAATGCGTGCCACAGAAAATGTGTTTGAACTACCCTTTGAGGATCCCTGTTGTATTATTTTAGGCGATGAAGGAAAAGGCGTTCAACCCCATCTGGCCAAAGCCGCCGATCATTTTTTTAAAATACCTATGGCAGGCGGCTTTGATTCATTCAATGTTTCTGTTGCTTCCGGGATTATCTTGTATGAAGCATTAAAGCATAGGATGGGTAAGTAGGAATTGGTTTACTGGTTTATTAGTTTATTGGATTACTAATTGGTAATGAATATGGGCGATCATACGCACGACTCACGACTCACGTCTCACGATTCACCCCTCACCCTCGTAGAATGCCCCCGCGATGCGATGCAGGGCTGGCGTACGTTTATTCCTACTATTCAAAAAATAAAATACATCAATGCCTTATTAAAAGTTGGCTTTGATACCCTTGATTTTGGCAGTTTTGTTTCGCCAAAAGCCATTCCGCAAATGGCTGATACCAAAGAGGTGATAGGAAAACTGGATATAACCAACAGCCACACAAAACTGCTCGCCATTGTTGCCAATTTACGGGGTGCAGAGGAAGCTATAGTGTATGATGAAATCAGTTATCTCGGTTTTCCATTTTCAATATCACCCACTTTTCAACTGCGCAATACCAACAGCGGTATGGAAGAAAGTCTGAAACGGGTAGAAGCGATACAGGAGCTATGCATTAAGCATAATAAGCAATTGGTTGTATACCTGAGTATGGGCTTTGGAAATCCTTATGGAGATAGCTACAATGAAGAAATATTGTTGCACTGGGCCAATGAAATGGTGAAGAGAGAAATAAAAATTCTATCGTTGGCAGATACGGTAGGAATGGCCACACCGGAACAGATTCAATGGGCGCTCAGTACTTTAATTCCCCGGTATCCAGCAGTTACCGTTGGGGTACATTTGCATTCAACCGCTTCTGACTGGAAATTAAAAGTGGATGCTGCTTTAGCTGCGGGCTGCCAAAGATTTGACGGGGCACTGAAAGGTATCGGCGGTTGCCCCATGGCACAGAACGAACTGGTGGGTAATATGGATACAGCATTACTGATTCCCTATCTGGAAGAAAAAGGTTTGTTACTGGGGCTCAGCAAAGATGCATTATCAGAGAGCCTTCAGTTGGCGGATGAAATATTTATCTAAATTGTTTTCTTTGTGCTCCTTTGAGCCTTGGTGGCAAAAAAAAATAAAATGGTCACATGAAATTTCATTTAGAATTCGACATCAAAAAAATAATCACCCCCATCCATCACCGGCATACATTACTGCTGATGGGTTCCTGCTTTACGGAAAATATAGGGGAGAAGCTGCGCCGGCATAAGTTTACAACACTCGAAAATCCAAATGGTATCCTGTTTAATCCGGTAAGTGTGGCAGAAGCCATACATAGTTATATCAACAACCGGCAAATAACCGTAACCGATGTTTTTCAACACAATGAAACCTGGCATAGCTGGAAACACCATAGCCGTTTCTCAGGCATCACCGCGGAAGATTGTGTTGCGAAGATAAACGCCTCCACAGCCAATGCGCATGCTTACCTGAAACAGGCCGACTACCTGCTGATCACTTTAGGTTCTGCCTGGGTCTATACTTTAACGGATCAGGCAGCCATTGCAGAAGAGGGTAGTACAGCGGCCAATAACCACAAAGCGCCCGCTAATTGGTTTGCCAGGCGATTAATGACCGCTACCGAAACTTTTGAAATAATAAATGCTATGCTACAACAGCTTACGCTGTTCAATCCGCGTTTGCAGGTAATCTTTACCATCAGTCCGGTCAGGCATTTGCGTGAAGGAATGATTGATAATAATCGCAGCAAAGCCGTGTTGATACAGGCGGTACACCAGTTGGTAGAGCAGACCAGGCAAACCTATTATTTTCCTGCCTATGAATTGGTAATAGATGATCTGCGCGATTATCGTTTTTATGCAGAGGACCTTGTACATCCCAATTACCAGGCTACCCAATATGTTTGGGAAAAATTTACAGAAGCCTGTATGAACGAAGAAACCAGGTCATTAATGAAAGAGATCGCGGAAATCAATCTGGCCTGTCAGCATAAACCTTTTAATCCTTCCACCACGCAGCACCGGCATTTCCTGTCATCTTATCAAACAAAAGCTAGGCTGCTGAAAGAGAAACATCCCTACCTGGATTTGGAAAATGAAATCTCGTATTTTGAAAAAGGGTAAGCCTGTTTTGCAGAATGTTTTATTTTTCCGGGTAGTGATTAATGTATCCTGTCGCCCCTAACCTCAATCTCTTTCATGATCTCTGTTTCATGGGCCAGCCATTCTTTCCAGCGCTTCTTTACTTTGGTTTTTCCAAGGTAGGTTTCGGCCAGGTTGATAAACAGCGTATAATGCCCCGCCTCACTTTCCATAAAGCGGCGATAAAAATTTTGCAGATAAGCATCGGGTAAACCCTCACTTAATCTTTTAAAACGCTCGCAACTTCTTGCTTCAATCAAAGCCATGGTTAATAAATGATCCAGTAAACGGTCTTCCGGACTACCCCCTTTTTTCTGAAACGCTATCAATTTATTTACATAAGCATCTTTCCGTTGCTTACCCAGTGTTAGTTTTCGTTTTTTCAGTTCATTCAGTACCAGCCTGAAATGCCCCCATTCCTCAGCAACAATGGGCGCCAGCTCATACACCAGTTTTACTTTATCAGAATACCGCTGTATCAGGGTAATGCAGGTGGTTGCTGCTTTTTGCTCACAATAGGCATGGTCAGTAAGAATGGCTTCCAGCGAAATTCCCGCCAGGTCAACCCATCTCGGATCAGTTGGCAGTTGCAGGCCGAGGATGTTTTTGGTATGTTCGGAGAGGGGCATGGGAGTTAGGAGTTAGGAGTTTGTCGAATTTTACTTTGTAAATATCTTGATTGTATTTCACATCTTCATTCGATATTCCTTGTTCGATATTAAAATGTGCTGTTATGCTTTACTTTATGACTCTGCTCAGCAAGACCCCTGCCTGAATAAAAAAAGTTACCTTTGCCAATGCAATTGAATGAACGTCTTTCGACCACCCTCTCTCATTTTTCCATTACATCCCTTAACCGGATGCAGGAAGCTGCTTCGGCTGCTATCCTGTCTGATAATGATATCCTGTTACTATCACCTACCGGTTCTGGTAAAACACTTGGTTTTTTATTACCCGTATGGCAGTTACTAAAAGAAGATACCAGGGGCGTTCAATGCCTGATACTGGTTCCTTCCCGTGAACTGGCAATTCAAATAGAACAGGTATGGAAAAAAATGGCCACTGGCTTTAAAGTGAGCTGTTGCTACGGCGGTCATGATATGCAAACAGAAATACAGAATCTTACCGAGCCCCCTGCCTTACTGATCGGTACCCCCGGTCGTATTGGTGACCATATAAAAAGAGCCACATTCGATGTTGTCAATATCAGCACTTTAATCCTGGATGAATTTGATAAATCATTGTCGCTGGGTTTTGAAGAAGAAATGTCATACATCATCGCCTCCTTACCTAATATCAGGAAAAGAGTATTGGTATCAGCTACTGCCGGCATCCCCATTCCCGAATTTACAGGTATTGGCAAGGCAACCGTACTGGATTTTATTGAAAAACATGAATCGGCCGCGGTACTGAGTTTGAAGCTGGTTTTATCAACCGAAAAAGATAAAGTTACCAGGCTATTTGATCTGCTTTGTTATATTCAGGATGAGCCCGTACTTATCTTTTGTAACCATCGGGATGCCGTGGAACGTACCGGTGCCATGTTAAAAGAAATGGGGATCGAAAACGCCGTTTTTCATGGTGGTATGGAACAGATGCAGCGTGAGCAGACACTGATACAATTCAGAAACGGAAGCGTACGTTTTTTAGTAGCTACTGATCTGGCCGCCCGCGGACTGGATATTCCCGAGATCAAACACATTGTGCACTACCATCTTCCTTCAACAGAAACAGAGTTCACACACCGCAATGGGCGCACAGCCCGGATGGATGCTTCCGGAACGGCTTACCTTTTACTGCATAACGATGAGCCAATGCCTTATTATATCAGTCAAAGGCCGCCGGTATTGGAGGTTCCTGCCGGGCAAAAGCTGCCCAAACCTGCCGAATGGGTTACGATTTATATTAATGGTGGTAAAAAAGATAAGCTGAATAAAGTAGATATTGTGGGCTTCCTCTCTCAAAAAGGCAAGCTCGAAAAAGCAGATATGGGTTTAATTATCGTAAAGGACCATAATGCGTTTGTAGCCGTAAAAAAACAAAAAATAAAAACCCTGTTACCCCTCGTACAGTCCGAAAAAATAAAGGGTACCAAATACAAAATCGTTGTGGCCAGGTAAGTCCTGATCTCTTTTTCTCTTTTTTAGAAAAATAGCCTAACTTATCCTTCTAAAAACCATAGCCATATGATTAAATACCACGAGATCAGGATCGGCGACTATCTGAAAGCGGAGTATGAAGGAAAAACCTGGGAAGGGGAAGTCGTTAACTTAAATGGAGATGAAAAACAGGTTTGTGTGGAAACAGAAGTGCAGGAGTTCTGGTTCGCGCCGGAACATTTGTTTCCTCTTGCGTTAAATGAAGCATCATTGCTGAAGCTTCATTTTCATAAACAGGCGAATGAAGATGGATCTGTTAAGTATTCAAAAGGCTCATTCCGGTTAGTAACTCCCATCGCGGGCGATTTTTCAAAAATGGAGATATGGTATCGTGAAGACAGAAGGCACAATCCGGATATACATTTTATCCATCAGTTACAGAACCAATACCTGGATATGACCAAGGTTCATCTTACTAATGAACCTATATAATTGGTTAAATAGCCGACTATATAAAAGCGCTATCTTCAAAATAAAATTCTGCTGATGAAGGGTGTTATCATAGGTTACTTTTCACTTTTCATTTTTCACTTTTCATCCGC
Organism: Chitinophagaceae bacterium; assembly: GCA_023229465.1. GTDB lineage: Bacteria > Bacteroidota > Bacteroidia > Chitinophagales > Chitinophagaceae > Sediminibacterium. The sequence continues at coordinate 92,060 of JALNZE010000007.1, read as the reverse complement.
ACAGCCATTCGGGGGCAATCCCCCATCTGTAAAATGGCAGCAGGTTAATACAGATACAGTAAGGGTTATCTTTCCCAAAGGATGGGATGTACAGGCGCAACGAATCGCAACCATTATTCATCAGTTACAGAAACAATATGCCCATTCCATCGGCGATAATATTCGCAAAATAAATATGGTGCTGCAGAACCAAACCCTGTTTTCCAATGCCTATGTGGGCCTTGCTCCCTACCGAAGTGAATTATATCTTACCCCACTCCAGGATGCTTTCACCCTGGGTGCTGTTCGTTGGACGGATAACCTGGCAGTTCATGAATTCAGGCATGTGCAGCAGTATAGCAATTTTAATAAAGGACTATCAAAGGTTGCTTCTTTTATTTTGGGTGAACAGGGCCAGGCCGTTGCCAATGCAGCCGCGATACCAGATTGGTTTTTTGAAGGAGATGCTGTTTTCAATGAAACCAAATTAACCACACAGGGTAGAGGAACACTGCCACTGTTTATGAGTAGCTATCAGTCTCTGTTCATTGCCAACCGGCAATTCAGTTATATGAAACTACGCAATGGGTCACTGCAAAACTATGTACCCAATCATTATGAACTGGGGTATTTGCTGGTTGCATATGGGAGAAAAAAATATGGAGAAGATATCTGGCGAAAGGTTACTGACGACGCGGTAAGGTTCAAACCCCTTTTCTATCCTTTCCAGGGATCTGTTAAAAAAAATATTGGAATACCATTTGATCAGTTTGTAAATGAGGCCATGTTATTTTACCAATCGCAATGGAAGTTAGCGGCGAATGAAAAAACAGACTGGCTTACACAAACCGAAAAAAATAACGTGATCAGTTACAAATACCCATATCTGGCGGCTGATGGGGCTTTGGTGGTTTTAAAATCATCTTACAAAGAAATTCCTTCCTTTTATAAGTTACACACAAACGGATCAGTAGAAAAACTGGCCGTGAAGGATATTGCTACTGATGATTATTACGCTTATAAAAATGAGCGGATTGTTTACGCCGCTTATGAACCGGATGCAAGATGGGGCAACAGGGAATATCAGTCGATTAAATTATTAGATTGTAAAACCGGAGAGGAAAAAACCATCTTCTCACATACCCGTTTTTTTTCGCCCGATATTTCATCAGATGGAGAAAAACTGGCTACTGTTATGACGCAGCGGGATTCCGCATTTTTACTTTTACTAAATGTGGCGAAGGGTACCTTGATTCGAACCGTTAAAGAAGCAGACGCGGTATATGCCTACCCGAAATTTTCTGCCCATGATGAAAACCTGTATTGGATTTCACGAAAAGGAAATGGAGAAATGGCGATTAAAAAACAGGCGGTTACAGGGGGAGAAATAAAAGAAATCATGCCCTACCGTAACCGTATTATCGGGTTCTTACAGGTACAGGGTGATACAGTATTATTTACGACTACTTACAAAGGCAGAGACGAAGTATGGGCTATCATTGATGGGGTAGAACCCAATGGCCCTTACCAGCTGGCTAACTATTCTACAGGTATATACCAGGCCATACTACAGTCAGGCAATACAGTAGTAGGCGCTGTTTTTACCGCTGATGGATATCGCCTGGGCCGGTTTCAATCAAAATGGGAAAAGGTGGCCATATCAGATGCACCGGCAGATAATACAGTTGGCGGAGTGTATCAAAGACCGGATCAGCAAATGCTGAATAATTTAACTGCGCATACTTATCCTGTAAGTAACTATTCCAAATCATTTCACTTACTGAATATTCATAGTTTCCGCCCTTTCTATGAGCTGCCTGAGTATTCACTTACCTTATATGGGCAGAATATCCTGAATACTTTTCAATCAGAAATTGCCTATACCTATCAACAGAATGAAGGGAGTCATAAAATAGGATACCAGGGAATTTTTGGGGGAAGCTATGTACAGCCCTTGTTTGGTATCAGCCAGAACTGGCAAAGAAGCGGGGTTCTTTCTAAAGATACTACGCTACACTGGAATGAACTGGTTGGGCATGCCGGCTTGCAATTACCCCTGAATTTTTCCGGCGGAAAACAATACCGCTATCTCACCCTGTCTTCCACGTATAATATGGAAAAAATAAACTGGACAGGATTAGCTGAAAAAATATTTTCTAATAAGAATTTTTCTTTCCTGCACACGCGTTTATCGTATGCACAACAAGTTCAAAAAGCAAAGCAGCATATCTATCCGCATTGGGCACAGAACCTGTTATTGCAATATAAGGGCATACTCAATCAATATACTGCCAACCAGTTTCTGACCAGTGGTTCGGTATACCTGCCCGGTTTCAGTACCAACCATAGCCTGGTGATTACAGCTGCCTATCAAAGCAGGGATACGATGCAACAATACCTTTTCCCCAATAATTTCCCTTTTGCAAGGGGATACCGGGCTGTAGACTTTCCAAGAATGTGGAAAATAGGGGTTAACTATCATTTGCCACTGGCATACCCTGACTGGGGATTTGGAAACCTTGTTTATTTTCTGCGGATACGGACAAACCTTTTTTTCGACTATACCCGGGGCAAAAGCCTCAGAACAGGAGTAACGTATCCCTTTCAAACTATCGGCACAGAGTTATTTTTTGATACCCGCTGGTGGAACCAGCAGCCCATTACTTTTGGAATCAGGTATAGTAAACTGATAAATAAGGAGTTTCGCGGAACTACCCAACCCAATGTTTGGGAGCTGGTTTTGCCTGTCAACCTCTTTAATTAGCCTGATTTACGATATATTTGCCCCGCGAAAGTCCCTTTTTTAAAGGTTTTTCCACATTTTCAAGATATTTTTCCACTAATTTTTCATATTCCGGTTGCGATTTTATATCTTTGCAGCCCCAAAAATTGTATGTCGAAACAACCACTGATTAAACAAGATGGCGTAATTCTGGAAGCCTTGAGCAACGCAATGTTCAGGGTGAAATTAGAAAACGGTCATGAGATACTGGCCACCATCTCAGGTAAAATGCGGATGCACTACATCCGGATATTGCCAGGTGATAAAGTAGGGGTTGAGATGAGTCCGTACGATTTGAGCAGGGGAAGGATCATTTTCAGGTATAAATAATTTTAACGCTCAACGCTGAAAGCATAAAGCCCAAAGCCGAAAGCAGCAACGAGATAAAAAAACAGGCAATGAAAGTTAGAGCTTCCATTAAAAAACGCAGCGTTGATTGCAAGATTGTGAAGAGAAAAGGCAAGTTATTTGTGATCAACAAAAAGAATCCCCGTTTTAAGCAACGCCAGGGATAATCAATTGGGAAATTGTTTAATGGGGGAGTCTGGTATTACCCGGTTTCAATTTTCAGATTTTCAAATTTTCAAATTATAAAAATCGAATATGGCTCGTATTGCCGGTATTGACTTACCAAAAAATAAAAGAGGAGAAATTGGTCTGACCTATATTTTTGGTATTGGCCGTTCAACTGCTCAGTATATCCTTATCAAAGCTGGTATTGACTTTGACAAAAAAGTAAACCAGTGGGATGATGATGAGCAGGGTGCTATCCGTAACATCATCAACAATGAGTTTAAGGTGGAAGGCGCTTTGCGTAGTGAAGTATCTATGAGCATTAAGCGCTTATTGGATATTGCCTGTTACCGTGGCCTGCGTCACCGTAAGGGGTTACCTGTTCGCGGTCAGCGCACCAAAACCAATAGCCGTACCAGAAAAGGTAAACGCAAAACGGTTGCCGGTAAGAAAAAAGTAGCTAAGAAATAATTCATAGTTGAAACCTGCCTCCTTATCGGGACAGGTTTCAACATAGAAATCCGTTATGGCTTGGATAGTCTCGGTAACCTGGGAAAGGAGAGTATAGCGGTTCCCGCTTCAACGGGATTTTTTATTGTGTAAGCGTACCTCAAAAAAAAATTATGGCAAAACCACAAAAGGCGCAGAACAGTGCAAAAGCTGTTGCCAAAAAAAGAATTGTAAAAGTAGAGGCAGCCGGTGAGGTTCGCATTTCTGCAACTTTTAACAACATTATCATCAGTTTCACCAACAAAGCCGGTCAGGTGATCAGTTGGAGCAGTGCCGGGAAAATGGGCTTCAGGGGTTCTAAAAAGAATACCCCTTATGCCGCTCAAATGGCTGCCGCGGATGCTGCAAAAGTTGCTTCTGAAGCAGGTGTGAAACGTGTAGACGTTTTTGTAAAAGGACCAGGATCAGGACGTGAAGGCGCCATCCGCTCCATCGCACAATCCGGGGTGGAAGTTACTTCTATCAAAGACGTAACCCCATTACCACACAATGGTTGCAGACCACCCAAACAACGTAGAGTTTAATCCCCCATGCTCCTGATGGAGTAATGGATTTTTATAACCGGATGTATAATTGATTTTAGATTTTTTGATTATACATCGTCATTAAAAAATCGAACTTAATATTATGGCACGTTACACAGGTCCTAAGACCAAAATTTGTAGAATTTTCGGCGAACCCATTTTAGGTAATGGTAAGTGGTTGGGTAAGAACAGCAACCCTCCCGGTCAGCATGGTGCGGCCCGTAAGCGTAAAACCCTTGGTGAATACGCTTTACAATTAAGAGAGAAACAAAAAGCAAAGTATACTTATGGTGTACTTGAGCGCCAGTTCCGTAAAACCTTTGAAGAAGCGCAACGCTTGAAAGGGGTTACCGGTGAAAACCTGATTAAATTACTTGAATCACGCTTGGATAACACTGTTTACCGTTTGGGTTTAACTGCCAGCCGTCCTGAAGCAAGACAGTTGGTTAACCACAAACACATTACGGTTAATGGTGAAGTAATGAATATTCCTTCTTACCAATGTAAGGCAGGTGATGTAATCACGTACAGACCAAAAAGTGCGGACAACGCTTCTTTAACCGGTAAGAGCCGCGGTAAAAATCCTAAGTTTAGCTGGTTGGATTGGAATGAAACTGAAAAGAAAGGTACTTTCATTACATTCCCTGAACGTGAAAGTGTTCCGGAGAATATCAAAGAGCAACTGATCGTAGAATTGTATTCTAAATAGCGTGAATCGTGAGTCGTTGGTCGTGAGTTTTTCTCACGTCTCACGTCTCACGCCTGACGTTTCACATATTTTCCTTTTTATCTCATGTGGGTAAAAAGACAAACAAATAAAACAAGTTTTAATATGGCCATATTAAGCTTTCAGAAACCTGACAAGATCGTTTTACAAAAAGCAAATGACTTTGAAGGTCAATTCGAATTCCGTCCGTTAGAGCCAGGCTTTGGTCTGACCATTGGTAATGCGCTACGCAGGGTATTACTGAGCTCACTCGAAGGTTTTGCTATCGTTGGTATCAAAATCGAAGGAGTAGATCACGAGTTTGCCACTATCAAAGGTGTAACGGAAGATGTTACTGAAATTATCCTTAACCTTAAGCAGGTTCGGTTTAAGAAACATGTTGAGCACGATGTTGCCAACGAAAAGATTACTTTATCCATTAAAGGCCGTACCGAATTCTATGCCGGTATGATCGGTGAATTATCACAAAACTTCCAGGTGATGAACCCAGAGTTGGTGATCTGTACCATGGATACTACTTCTAAACTGGATATTGAACTGACTATTGCCAAGGGCCGTGGTTATATTCCTGCAGAAGAGAATAAGATTAAAGATGCTGTTTTCGGATATATCGCTATCGATTCTATTCACACACCTATCAAGAATGTTAAGTACGCTATTGAGAACTATCGTGTAGAACAAAGAACTGACTACGAAAAACTGATCCTTGATGTAGCTACTGATGGTACTATCCATCCGGAAGACGCCGTTAAACAGGCATCACGTATTCTTATCCAGCACCTGATGATCATCACTGATGAAAACATCACTTTCGATAACAAGGAAGATAAGAAAGAAGATGTAGTGGATGAGCACGTTTTACAATTACGTAAAGTGTTGAAAACACCACTGGAAGATCTTGATCTGTCTGTACGTGCCTTCAATTGCCTGAAAGCTGCGAAAATTAACAGCCTTAGCGAACTGGTACAATACGAACAGGAAGACCTGATGAAGTTCAGAAACTTCGGACAGAAATCACTCTCTGAAATTGAGCAGGTGTTAACTGAAAGAGGATTGAGTTTTGGAATGGATCTTAACAAATTAGGATTAGATAACTTAGATAATTAATTTGTACGCTTAACGCTTAACGCGATAGAGCTATTTACTCATATCTTGTAATTCCTGACACGGTACAAGATTAAAAACAACATGTCATGCGTCACGGAGACAAAATCAACAATTTAGGCCGTAAGAAAGCACACAGAATTGCTTTATTACAAAATTTGGCCAGCCAGTTAATCACACACAAACGTATTGTTACCACTTTGGCCAAAGCCAAAGCCTTGAGAACATACGTTGAGCCACTGATTACCAAAACCAAGAAAAACGAATCTGCTACTCAAATTAGTCACAATCACCGCTTGGTATTTGCTGAATTGCAGGATAAAATTGCAGTAAAAGAGTTATTCACTGTAGTAGGTCCTAAAGTAGCCAGTCGCCCGGGGGGGTATACCCGTATCCTGAAATTAGGCATACGTCCGGGTGATAATGCTGAGAAAGCAATGATTGAACTGGTTGATTTTAATGAAATCTACGGTAAGGGTGTTGACAAAGCTGCTGAACCCGCTAAGAAAACACGTCGTGGACGCGCTCCTAAAAAAGCGGATGCCGCGCCAGTTGCTGAAGCAGCAGTTGTTGAAGCCCCGGCTACCGAAGAAAAAGCAGCAGACTAAACATGAAAGCAACTTAATTATAAAGGCAAAATCGTTTTACGGTTTTGCCTTTTTTCTTATGTAGCAAAGTGTGAGAAAGTTTATAAGGGATTTTAACCAGGATGAAGTTTTTTTGCATTTGAAAAGAGATAGTATACAATGAGCCAATCCAAGCAACCAGCGATCTTATTACTAGCCGACGGACATATTTTTCACGGCTTTTCTTTTGGTAGTACCGGAACTGCTACCGGTGAGATATGTTTCAATACTGGTATGACAGGCTACCAGGAAGTATTTACAGACCCAAGCTATGCCGGGCAGATCCTGGTTATGAACAATGTACATATTGGAAATTATGGTGTAAAAAGCGCCGATGTTGAGAGCAGCAGCGTCAAGATCCGTGGGTTAATAGCCAGAAACCTGGAAGAACAATTTAGCCGGTTACAGGCAGAAGGTGATCTGAATGAATATTTAAAAGCCAATCATATTGTAGCTATTGAAGATATTGATACCCGGGCCCTTGTTGCGCATATCCGTACCAAAGGAGCCATGAACTGTATCATCTCCACCGAAGAACCCGCTATTACAAAACTAAAAGAAGCATTGGCTAAAGTACCTGATATGGATGGTTTGGAACTGGCCAGCACCGTTAGTACTACTGAAGAATATGAATTGGGTGATAAGAATGCACTACTAAAAGTTGCTGTACTTGATTTGGGTATTAAGCAACACATTTTGCAATGCCTGGTTTCCAGAGGCGCACATGTAAGGGTGCACCCGGCAAAAACCAGTTTCCAGCGGTTGAAGGAATTTAATCCAGGTGGATATTTCATATCTAATGGCCCCGGTGATCCTTCTGCCATGCCTTATGCCATTACAACCGTGAAAGCCATTTTACAGGATAATAAACCGGTATTTGGGATATGCCTGGGTCACCAGTTACTGGCATTGGCCAATGATATACCCACTTTTAAGATGCACCATGGTCACAGGGGCCTTAACCATCCGGTAAAAAATATCATCACCGGCCAATGTGAAATTACTACACAGAACCACGGTTTTGGCGTAGATCCTGAAGCTGTTCGTAAACACCCGAATGTAGAAATAACCCATGTGAACCTGAATGATGATTCTATTGAGGGGATACGTTTGAAAGACAGGCCCGCCTTCAGTGTTCAATATCACCCTGAAAGCACACCCGGCCCACATGACAGCCGCTACCTGTTTGACCGTTTTATTGAAATGATGAACGCGAATTAGGGGAACACGAATTACACGAATTTTTACGAATTATACGAATTGAAATTGGCCATCATCCTATCACGATTACCTATTTGGCTTATCAGACAAATGCCTTCCAGACTAATATAACGTAGAAATAAACCTGATTAATTCGTGTAATTCGTAAAAATTCGTGTAATTCGTGCTATGAAAATCGCGATCATCAATGGCCCCAACCTAAATCTACTGGGAAAAAGGGAAACAGATATATACGGCAATCTGTCATTTGAAAAATACCTTGATGAATTAAACAATCTCTTTCCCGCGGTTATATTTCATTATTTTCAGAGCAATGTAGAAGGCGAATTGGTTAATGAACTGCAAAGGGTAGGGTATGATTATGACGGTATCGTACTGAATCCTGCCGGTTACACACATACTTCCGTTGCTATTGGCGATGCGATAGCTGCTATAAAAGCGCCCGTTGTAGAAGTACATATCAGTAATGTACATTCCAGGGAGCATTTCAGGCACTTATCTCATGTATCGGGTAAATCCGCAGGCAGTATCTTTGGGTTGGGGTTGAAAGGCTATGAACTGGCTATTCGCTGGCTGGTGGAAAAGAAATAGTTCTTCCTTCTTTACTACATCATGAATACTTCTTACCAAAAAAAAATATATTGGCTCATCCTGGTCTTTTCAGTTGTGAAACTGATCAGTGCTTCCCTTTTGGAACTGGGGAATGATGAAGTGTATTACTGGACCTATGCCCTGCAGCCCGACTGGAACCATTTTGACCACCCACCCGGGGTTGGATGGCTGATACGACTTACTACTTTTAATTTGTTATGGGTGAATGAAGTATCTCTACGGTTGGGAAGCATTCTCTCTGCCGCTATCGCTACCTGGTTTATTTTTAAAACAGGTAAGATAATAGCCAATGAGAAAACAGGCTGGTACGCGGCGCTTATTTATAATTGTTCCGTATATACCGGTTTTATTGCCGGGTTTTTTATACTGCCTGATTCTCCACAATTGCCTTTCTGGACAGCTTCACTGTATTTGATGACACTGCTCTTCATCAAGAATAAAGAGCAAAAACTGATAGCCTGGTTAACATTAGGGTTGATGATAGGGCTGGCCTCACTGTGTAAAATACATGGCTTGTATTTGTGGGCAGGCTTTGGCTTGTTCCTTGTGCTCACCCGAATAAAATGGTTGCTGAACTGGAGATTGTATGCAGGCTTGGCAATAACAATACTCTGTTTATTACCAGTCTTTTACTGGAACCTGATGAATGATTTCATTACCTATCGGTTTCATTCGGATAGGGTAACGCATACCAGCATTCAACCGGATATGCTGGGAAGAGAGCTTGGCGGAGAGTTTGCTTACCAGAACCCCGTTATTTTTATTCTGATCATTATTGCTTTAATAATGCTGTTAAAGAAACAGATATACTTAAACCCAGGAAGCACTTTAGTATGGTTATTGTGTATGAGCTTACCAATGATCTTCCTTTTTTGGGGTGTATCCTTATTGAATCCAACCCTGCCACATTGGAGCGGGCCGGGGTTTATCCCTTTATACCTTGTTGCTGCATTATACCTTGAAAAAAAATCATTGCAATTAATACCTGGATGGATCAGCATTGCCGGAACATTTTTTATCATTGCTTTGATAAGCGGCATTGGATTAATCAGGTTATCACCTGTAAATTTTGGAAGTCATGCCCAACCAAACTATGGTGAGTATTGCCCTACACTGGATATGTCTGGTTGGAAAGATTTCAGCAAAGCATTTGCCTTACAGGTGAAAGAGGATATTGTAAAGGGAAATATGAAAGCGAATTCTCCCATCATAATAAATAAATGGTTCCCTGCCGGGCATCTTGAATTTTATACATCACGTGAAACCGGATTACCTGTAATAGGTATTGGCCATATAGAAGATATTCACAAGTTTGCCTGGTTGAATAAAGAAAGAGCCCCGCTGCAGGCAGGAAGCGATGCCTATGCGATTGTACCCTCTAATCTTCCGTTGGATGTTACAGAAACGTATGGTTCCTATTTTACCTCCATTGAAAAACCGCAAGTAATCAATCAAATAAGAAGTGGGGGAGTAGTCAGGTATTTTTATGTGTATCGCTTGAAGAATTGTAAACTTCTACCAAAGCCTTTACTGCCCTGAGCGCTGGCACTTATCAGGCTGTTTAATTTTCTTTATTCTGCGCACTGTCTACCGGGCCATTGAGCTCAATCTCTTTCTCTTTTTTGGCAAAAAGGCTTTCAAAATCTTTTCGGTATGAAATGCTTACGCCCTGCCTGTTCCTGCGTCCAAAACTGGATCCACTGAAGTCAAGACTGTTTTTATTAAATATAATTAACCTTAGTTTTTTATCCTTCGATAAAACAATTTCAATATTTACATTGGGTAGCCATTGGGTATTGCCATTCTGTATGGCGGAACTATTTCCGAAATTGAAATCTATATCACTGCCAAGCGTTATAATTATTTTATCATTGGCAAATGCATAGCCAAATTTCAGATCCACCCTTGTGCGGTCCAGTTTACCATTGCTTGCATCAATTTTGTTGCTGCCCGGATCAAGCAGGTTTGAACTGCTGTATACACTTGTGCCAACATCAAAACGAAGACTCTTATCCCCGGTAATTTTATACAGCAGGTTTGATAAAACTTTGTTCACACTTTTAGTTAACAATTTTGAAACTGTATTTACAGTTAATGAAGTGATGGAGTAAGGTGTTATCCCCGAACTGTTATTACCTCCTCCGGGAGGCGCAAAAGCATTGAACAAAATGAGAAATGCTACCTGGTTTAATATTTCGTTCTGATCCTTTTCAAGACGGTTAATATACTGTGTAAATTCATTATCCGATTTAACCGGACTGCCCTGGGGGAAGTCGAGTTTAAATTTAATATCAGGCTTGTTAAGTTTATCGCGTAACATGGCAATTACATATACATCACCCCGGTAGCCTTTTACTGCAGGACTTAAATTAAGATTACTAACAAGGTCAGACAAACTAATGCGTTCTGCAGTATAGCGCGCGTCTATATGAAGATCAGCTCTGAAAGGGTCTCCTTTCCATTCAATATAGTTTCCTGCATCCGGCAGTAACTCAAATGGTTTGCGTATCAACCCCTGGAAATTAAAAACATAGCTTCCTCTTTCAATATTGTACCTGCCCCACATGGTAAGCGGCTCTTTTGTGCCGACATTTATTTTTAACTTTCCATTACCTACCGCCTTAATCACATCACCTGTTAAATCATCCAGGATAACATCAATCATCATTTGGTTATTGGCTGTAATGTCCAGGTCAACGTTGAGGTTGAAATTACTATTTGAGCCCTCCCTCTCCATTTCAGTTCCATACTGTTTGAACTCAATAAAATCGGCAACACCACTCTCTCTGCTAACCGAATTTGGAATGTAAATATGTGAACTGTCATTCGATTCAGCAATAATGCTCATCCTGGCATTCGATTCCGGCCCCTTCAATGTTAAGGTAGCGTTACCAATTGCTTTACCATAGAACTGTTGGTTATCGGTTGCCTTGGTATCTATCAGCAAAAGTTTATGGGTAGTCAGATCGAAATCAAACGTCATATGCTTAAATCCTTTCTCCAGTAACCTGCCACGAACCGTACCAATATTCTTATAACGGTCCCGGATATGGAATGTTCCAAAATCAATACCTTCTTCGGTAAAATTAATATCAGCGGAATCAATCGTATAATATACCTGCGAATAATTCACTTTCATGCCGGCATTCCGAAGTTTAATTTTTCCGAACAGGTCCGGCGCATTCAGATTCCCGCTAATGGTCAATAAACCGGTTGCCCTGCCGGTAAGGTCGGTAAAGAGATTACTGAGAAATTTGTGTAAAATATCTATGCGCGAATTGGCCAGGTCTATCTCTGTATGAAAAGATTTTCCGCTCGTATCTTTCACCTGATACCTGCCGGTCGCGGAAAATCTGTAATCATCATTTGGCGATTGTACCGTGTAGGTAATTTCACCTGATTTGCTGTCATATCCCGCCTTAATATTCACCAGGCCAATTGAATCGTCATCCATCCGGAACTGCTCCGCTTTTAAATTGGCAGAGGCCTGAAAATTACCCATCAAATCATTCAAGGCGATACTGCCTGAAGTAACTGCCTCCAGTCTGGGGTCTTTGAAAAATATACCAGTAATATCTCCCATTACTACATTCTTCAATTTCACCACCAGGTCACTGGTTTTACTAATATTGCCAGGTACTGTCTCTATCGCTATTTCCTGGAAACCCTGTGTAAATTTTACATTCTTCGCCTGGGCCAGGTTTGTTCTGACCGTAATTTCTCCCGATTTTTCAATGCTCCATTTTTTTTCATTCAACACAAAGGAAGAAGGCCTGAACTGAATTTTTACGCCATCGGTTAAAGTATACACATCCGCATATAAATCAGCTTCTGTAAACGTATTGTTGGCGCTGGTTTTTATGGATACAACAGAATGGTCCTGATTGGACGTAATGACCAGTATGGTATTTGGGAAGCGAAGACTGTCGCTCACCTGTATACTACTGATATTTCCTGTTAATGACAGGGTATCCAGGTTTCCCTTTCCTTGCAGGTCAAGGCCGGTGAAACTACTATTATCATATTTGCCGGATGGAATTTCTGCAAGAATACCCAATTGATTTAATCTGGTATCTACTGACCCGGTAATTTTCGCATAATTGAAGCCCGCTATTTTTTTATCTATTATTTTCAGATAAGGTTCGATATTACCCGTGTTAACCGAAAATGAAAACTGTTGGTTTTTAGGAATGGATTTTAACCGCTTGATATAAGAGGGGTAATAATGGCTCAGAAAGCTCTGAAAACTGGAAGGCAATCCAAGAATACTGAATTTACCCAAAACAGTGGCATCAAAATCATTACTACCCAGGTGTAAAGATTTAATTGAGTCTTCATAGCTTGATACAAGGTTCAATGAATCGAAACTTAGTTTTGTCGCACCGCTTTTAATTGTTGCGTTTAGGAATTTGGCCGTGCCCAGGAAATTATCAATATTGGTGCCGGTAAAATTAACGTCTAACAGGCCGGTTAATTCAAGTGAATCCGTTGAATTTTTCAAAAGATTCAGTGAATAGAGATTTGAATGTACCAGGTCACCCAGAATATTAAATCTTGGTAAGTCTTTGGTCAGATCAATTTCAACAGTACTCGTAAAATCGAGATTTGGGTCATTAATTTTTACTTCCCCTTTGAAATATTTTTTCTGAAAAGTTCCATTGGTCACTATATCGCTATAGGTATAATTATTGTAGGTAAGCGATGATATCTTTCCTTCTAATGTTGTTTTCAATTTGTCAATCGTAAAATTGCTGCCGGTAATTTTACCTTTAAAGTCAACAAGCCCCAGTAAAGTATCATTTAAAAATTTGCCCATGTTAAAGCGGCTGGTTTCTATATCACCTGTATAACTGGGTTCTCCTTTTTCAGGTAAATGAAGACTGATATTGGTTTTGATGCCACCTAACTGTGTACTGAAAATTCCGGCTGTAACAAAATTTTGGGAAGTGCCATTAAAATTTCCTCTGTAAATAATTTTTCCTAATGCAGCAAGATTTGGTGAGTTTACACCTTTCAATACAGGTATCAATACCCCCAGGTCATAATAGTTTGTTTGCAGCGTGCCATTGGTAAGGCTGATATTGGTACGGTTGATATCGGGTAACCCCTTCATGCGTAATAACCCATTCATTTGGGTTCCGGCTCCCGAACCTGCAGATAAATGGGTAACGGTAAAATTATCAACGGTACCCAGGTAATGTCCACTTACTATAAAATTCCTTTTCCAGGAACTGAGTTCCGGTGCAAAAAAAGCAATATCATCACTACTCACTTTCGATTCTTTGAAAACTGCATTCATGGTTACCCTGGTAATATAATCCGAAAAGTCATTATTAAAATCTTTGAATTGCATGGCATAATAATCAGTCAGCCTGCTTTTGTTAGTTTGCAAATCTAATTTTGACAGTTCCATGATCTGCGGGGTAAGCCTGAAATCTGTTTTCAGTTTTTTAATTTCCAGGCCGCATCTGTCTTTTGCCGAAATGTGTACAATGGCACGCAGTGTATCTTTTATAAACCGGAGACCGGAGATTGAACCGTTTAATTTGCTAAGTTGTATATGACTTCCATCAAAAAAAGGTAATGGTTTATTCAGATTACCGTCTATAAATAAACTACCACTCCTGATAGAGATATTCCCTGCCAGTACTGATATATCACCTACATTGAAATACATTCCGGTATCTGCACCCGCTTTCTTATTCCGTAAAATTTTTGGCCGTAAGCCAGGTAAATCCTGTATGCTGATAAAGGGTTTATCCAGGGAAATACGATTGATGAAAAAGGTATTTTTCACTAAATCTATATTTTCTGCATCTACTACTAAACTGGCCACAGTGATATTCATTTTTTCTCCAACCCATAGATCATTTTTCTGAAATCGCAGGTTTTTTACATCCACTTTCTTTAGGTTCAGGGCAAATCCATTTTTTTTCTTTGAAGTACCAGGAGATGTAAAATAATCTACTAAAAAACCATAGTTCCAGGTCGAATCTTTACGCTGAAGCTTGATTACCGCGTCTTCCATGCCCACAAAATGAAGGGTGGCCTTTTTTTTCAGGAAAAACCAATCAGTGATCCTCACTTTTAATTGTCCTGCATAGAGTAAGGTGTCTTTCTGTTTATCCCTAACCATCGTTCCTTCTAAATTGAACCGGTTAAAAAGAGAAAAACTGACTGATTGAATACTTACTTCAGTTCCAAGCGCGTTAGATAGACGGCTTGTAGCAATCTTTACCAGCCTGTTTTGCACAAAATCAGTTTGAATAGCGATAAAAACCAATAAGATAATGGCAATAATAACGAGAACAGTACGGCGTAATATTGTAAAGAAGCGCTTCAGGAGGTCTTTTGTTTGAGTGGCAAAAATAGGCATTCGTAGTGGTAAGGCAAATACAATACCAAACCGCTCATTTTATCCAATAAAATGATACTATAGCCTTCCATTTAATGCTGTGTATCAGAACCGCGCAGAACAAAAAAGTTTCTGAAACCTTGGAAATTAGCTGTCTTTTCCTATTTTAGAGTGCTGATGATGCTTTTCCTACGGTATAGGTAATTGGCCACAAGGCGAATGAGAACCGGCAGGGATGATTATTGAACAAATTAACATTCATGGCAGGCAATGGCCCGGTACATTCCTGCTTTTAAAAAAAGTAAAAAGATTCGCATGAAAAAAATAATTGTCTCTTTGCTCTTTATCACTGCCCTGGCCTGCCAGAAAAAGCCCAAACCCGCCGAAGTGGAAATGCACTTAAAAAAAGCGATGTCTGAGTTTTTATATGAATCTGTAAACAATGATTCAACCAAAGTGAAATTTGATGTGCAGGAAGTAATCTATTATGAAGAATTAGAATCTTACGAATGTGAATTCAAGGTAAATATGAAGCAGGATGGAAAAGATACAGTAGGGCAAATGACTGCAACCATTACCAGGGACTTTACAAAAGTAAAAAGAAAGATTTAATGGTAGGGAAAGGGAACTGGCGCTTAAAAAAGTATTAACCGATTAAAAGAATATTCTTTCTTCTGCTGAGTAACTTTTTTTGAATTCCTTGGGGGTACATCCTTTCTTCTTTTTAAATATGCGGTTGAAATTGGATATATTATTAAACCCGCATTCATAGGCAATCTCCGAAACCGATTGTGTGGTATCAATTAACATCCGCGAAGCATGGCCCAGACGGATTTCTGTAAGACTGTCAATGAAAGTCATGCCGGTTCTTGTTTTGAAAAACCGGCTGAATGCAGACTCAGCCATATTGGTTAATTTGGCTACTTCTGTAAGTGAAATGGAGTTGTGAAAATTTTCATTGAGGTATTCCATCACTCTTTCTACCCTGCGACTGTTATAGGAGAAATTCTCCATATTGTTAAATGTAGAGTTAGACAACATACGTGAATGTCGTGAGATTGATAATTCATGTAAGATCGACATTAACTCATAAACGGATTCAAAACCACTTTTTTTGCTTAACCGCATGATACGCGAAGAGAGTAGAGAGGCTGTTTCGTAAGAAAACAGAATGCCCCTTAAAGAATTTCCCAACATCGTTCTAATAAAGGAAAGCTGGTTTCTGCGGAGAAATTTTTCGTCAAATAAGTCCTTATGAAACTGTATCGTTACTTCAGTAATTTCTCTACTCTTGCATTTATGGGTAAACCATGCATGCTGTAAATTGGGGCCAATCAATACCAGTTCATATTCACCTATTTCTTCAACATGGTCTCCAACAATTCTTTTAACTCCTTTGGCATTCTTTATAAAATTCAGCTCGAATTCTTCATGGTAATGAACCGGAAAATCAAACTCAGTTTTGGTACGGGCAAACACTGTAAAACAGTCTGCCGATGTAAGGGGTGTTATTTCTCTTAAAATTTTTTTCTGCATGGTTAGGGTTCGGTTGGCTGTTACCCTTTCAGGTCTTAAAAGTATATAATTGAGTGGTACAATGTTTCATTAGGTATATAACCTTATAACTAGTTGTTTATTAGTTATTTAGGTTTATTTATTTAATGAGTAAACGCCGTAAAAATAAATATGTTTTATTGATATTTGATAAAATGGTACTATATTATAGGCAAAGGGCAACACTTACCCCTATCTGACATTCAAATAGGTCTTTTCGCTGCAATCACTTGCTCCTTTTTGGCTTATTTTTTATAGTAGAATATTGGTTGAAGCCGGTACATTTAACTAAGAATCTGCGGAAACAATCAATAGCATCTCATGAAACTGTCCTTTCTTGATATCTCAATCATTGTATTATATCTCTTGTCGATGGTAATACTTGGCTGGGTACTCCGGAAAAAAGCAAGGGAGAACCAGGCGAATTACCTGATGGGTGGCAAACAATTACCCTGGTACCTCCTGGGAATGAGCGATGCTTCAGACATGTTTGATATCAGTGGTACCATGTGGATGGTGGCCCTTTGTTTTGTGTATGGAATGAAAAGCATCTGGATACCCTGGCTTTGGCCAGTATTTAACCAGGTGATATTAATGATGTTTTTATCCAAATGGTTGCGCCGGTCAAATGCCACAACAGGCGCTGAATGGCTGGCCACACGTTTTGGAAAAACCGGTAAATCTGTGCTGGCCTCACATAATGTGGTGGTTGCTTTCGCATTACTCAGTTGTTTTGGATTCCTGGCGTATGGTTTTGTTGGACTTGGAAAATTTATCGAAATTTTTGTGCCATGGAGCCAGGTAAAACCATACCTTCCTTTTGATATTGCCCCTGCTTATGTTGCACACTTCTATGGTATCCTGTTTACACTGTTCGCCATGTTTTATTCCATCCTGGGGGGCATGCGCAGTATTGTACTTGGCGACCTGATCAAATATATCATAATGACCATTGCCTGTATCGCTATCGCTATCATCGCTTCACAGCATTTGCACGGGCAAACACTGGTGGTTCCTGATGGATGGTTCGATCCTTTCTTTAACTGGAATCTGAATCTCGACTGGAGCAGGCTCATCCCGGAAGCGGGTAAAAAAATTACCGAGGATGGATTTGGTATTTTTGGTTTCTTTTTTATGATGATGTTATTCAAAGGAATATTTGCAAGCCTGGCCGGCCCCGCTCCTAATTATGATATGCAAAAAATTCTGTCTACCCGGTCGCCCAAAGAAGCCTCTAAAATGAGTGGGTTTGTATCTGTTGTTTTATTGCCCGTCAGGTATTCAATGATTATTGGGCTTACGGTATTAGGACTGTTATATTATCAGCAACTTGATCTGAGCTCACCCAATGGAGTGGACTTTGAAAAAGTACTGCCATCGGTCATTAACAATTATTTACCTGCCGGAGTTTTGGGTTTGGTATTAACCGGGTTATTAGGGGCATTCATGGGTACTTTTGCCGGTACATTAAACGCGGCACAGGCCTATATCGTTAATGATATCTATGTTAAATTTATAAACCCTCAGGCATCTACTAAAAAAATTATTTCCGTCAATTACCTGTCAGGGTTAGTGGTAGTAATCATAGGTATTATATTGGGTTTTTTTGCAAAAAATGTGAATTCGGTTTTACAATGGATCGTTGGCGCTTTGTATGGAGGGTATATCGCATCTAATATGCTGAAATGGTTTTGGTGGCGCTTTAATGCGAACGGTTTTTTCTGGGGTATGATGAGTGGCATTATCGCAGCGCTTATTTTCCCCTATATATTTGATGGTCTTCCCTTATATAACTGGCCCTTACTTTTTATCATATCTCTGGCCGGTTGCCTGGTAGGAACCTATACAGCCCCTCCAACTGATGAAACGGTACTTAAACAATTTTATTTTACTGTTAAACCCTGGGGGTTTTGGAAACCCATTCAGCAAAAAGTAGTGGCAGAAAATCCTTCCTTTATTTCCAATCAAAAGTTTGGGTTGGATATGTTCAATGTTGTATTGGGCATCATAGCGCAATTGTGCTTAACCGTAGTTCCCATGTATCTCGTGCTTTGGATGAAATTGCCTTTGTTGTTTACCGTTATCATTTTGGCTGTTATTATTTTTATTCTCAAAAAAACCTGGTGGAATAAATTAGAGAACTAATTCCTATTGTGCTCCCATATTGCCCATGTTCATTTTTACAGGATTCAGCGCGGTATCAATCCAGGTAATAGATGCCAGTCCACTTTGGGCCTCCCCAGCTAAAATGGCTTTGTCGCCGGATACCTGGTTGCATCCTTTAGCGACGATCAGGGGGCGTACTACACATATAATTTAATATAATTTGTATGCTAAAAAGGTATCTTAAGCCGCAAGCTGCAAAATTGCCTAAAAATTGGCTGAAATGGCTATCTGTATTGAGTTTTGAGTGATAAGATCACTTATTAAAATTAAACTATGTGTATTTAGTACATATTACAAATGGTAAAATCATACAATAAAATGTTAAAAAAACATAGCCCTTCATTAACAATCCGTTATATATTTAGCCCCTGATTGCTATATCCTTTAACTCACAACCCAAATTGCTATGCCAACAAAAATTAATTTGCTTGTCAGGAGTTACCTCCTTGCGCTGTTTCTCGTGTTTTTTAGTTTCAATGTTTTAGCTCAAAACGTAATCACTGGTAAAGTAACCAATAAAGCAAACGGTCAGCCGATTGTTGGTGCTACTATTCAGGTGAAAGGTACAACCACTGTTTCCCTTACTAATAATGAGGGTGTTTTCAGTATTAATGCGGGGCTTAAAGCTGTGTTAACAGTTTCTGTAGTTGGTTTTGAGGCTGTAGAGCAGGCTGTCGCGGGAAAAAGTGAATTCATTTTTGCGCTTACCGAAACAACCAGCCAGTTGAATGAGATCCTGGTTACCGGCTACTCTTCCCAGCGTAAAAAGGATATCACAGGATCTGTTTCTGTGGTAAACGTAAAAGACCTGAAAGCAGTACCGGCAGGTAGCCCCGCGCAAATGTTGCAGGGCCGTGCTTCCGGTTTGAATGTAGTTACCTCTGGTCAGCCCGGTTCCGGTAGCAATATCCGTATCCGTGGTATCACATCATTTGGTAATGTGGATCCCCTGGTAATCGTAGATGGTGTTCAGGGAAGTTTAACCAACCTGAACGTTTCTGATATCGAGTCAATCCAGGTATTGAAAGATGCCGGTGCCGCCTCTATCTATGGTGTGCGTGGTTCCAATGGTGTAATTGTGGTAACTACCAAGAAGGGTAAATCTGGTCGTGCCTCTGTTACCTATGATGCATACATCGGTACACAAAGACCCGCTTCCGGTAATCCATTCAACCTGTTAGGTACACAGGGCATGGCAGACCTTACCTGGTTAGCCTTCAAAAATTCTGGTCAAACACTAACTCACCCTCAATACGGTAGCGGTGCTTCTCCTGTAATTCCTGATTATATCCTTAATGGCCCTAATTCCGGTGTTTCAGGCGCTATTTCAGCGGCTGATTTAGCCAAATATAATGTTACTGATTTCAGCAAAAGCATTTATCAGATTACTGCCGCCAACAAAACCGGTACCGATTGGTTCCATCAAATTTTCCAACCGGCCGCTATTCAAAGCCATACCATTACAGCCAGTGGCGGAAATGATAAGAATACCTATCTGTTCTCCATGAACTACTTCAATCAGCAGGGTACCCTGATGGGTACTTACCTGAAAAGATATTCAGCACGTATCAATACCACTTTCAATATCAAGAACAATATCCGTGTAGGAGAGAACCTGTATATCTATAACAGAACTAACCCACAAATTGGTAACCAGAGTGAGGGTAATGCCATTTCAATGACCTATCGCGAACAGCCCATCATTCCTGTGTTTGATATCAATGGCGGATTTGCAGGAACCGCGGCCAAAGGCCTGGGTAATGCCCAGAACCCCGTAGCTAACCAGATGAGGACTTTTGAAAACAAAGGCAACTCATGGAATATTGAGGGTAATATATTTGCCGAAGTAGACTTTCTGAAACATTTTACTGCCAGAACGGCTTTTGGCGGTACCATGGGTAATTTTTATAATTATAATTTTGGATTCCGTACCTATGAAAATGCGGAAAACAATGGTTCCAATTCATTCAATGAAAATGCCGGATATGACAGGCAGTGGACCTGGACGAACACCGTTAAATACAGCAATGTATTTGCCGGTAAGCACGCAGTAACTGCTTTGGCAGGTGTGGAAGCGCTTGAAGCTTATGGACGTGGCGTGGGTGGTAGTACTTTAGGGTATTTTACGGATAATCCTAATTTCAGAACTTTAAGTACCGGTTCATCAGGATTTACCAATTACAGCTATGCCTACCAGAATTCATTGTATTCCCTGTTTGGTAAAGTTGATTATGCTTTCAATGATAAATACCTGTTCAGCGCAACCGTTCGCCGTGATGGTTCATCCCGTTTTGGCGCTGATAAGCGCTATGGTATCTTCCCTTCATTCGCGGCAGGTTGGAGAATTTCTCGTGAAAATTTCATGAAAGATGTGAAATGGATTGATGATCTGAAACTGAGAGGAAGTTGGGGTAAACTGGGTAACCAGACTAACGTAGATCCATCAAACGCGTTTAGTCAATTTGGTGGTAGTCCTGGAACTTCTTTTTATGATATTAATGGTACAAGTACCAGTTCTGTTCAGGGCTTTAGAGCTACCAGGATCGGTAACCCTAAAACAGGATGGGAAGAAGATATCCTGACCAACTTTGGTATTGATGCACAATTATTTAATAATAAAATAGACCTTTCCGTTGAATATTATCAGAAAAAAATAAACGGTCTGCTATTTCCTGACCAGGCTCCGGCCACTGTTGGTGGTGCAGCCTTGCCAAATGTGAACATTGGTGATATTCAGAATAAAGGAGTGGATGCCTCTGTTACCTATCATGGTGCGCCTACCAAAGATTTGAAATATGATGTGGGTGTGATTTTTACAACCTATAAAAGTAATATTACCAATATACCTGGTGATTACTTTGATGCAGGTGGTTCACGTATTGGTACTTTCGTGAGAAACCAGGTGGGGCATCCAATAGGTTCTTTCTTTGGATATGAAGTTGTTGGTTTATTCCAGGATGCAGCAGATGTATCTAAGTCTCCTGTTCAGGATGGGGCTAAACCAGGCCGTTTCAAATACAAAGATGGAAACGGAGATGGAAAAATTTCAAGTGCTGATAGAGGATATTTTGGGAATCCAAATCCTAAATATACATTGGGGTTAAATTTAGACATAAGCTACAAGAATTTCGATTTCTCTACTTTCCTTTATGGCTCAATTGGTAATGATGTTATTAATTATGTTCGTTACTGGACAGATTTCTATCCTTCTTTTCAGGGTGTTAAGAGTTTGGATGCCCTTAATAAATCATGGTTACCTACCAGAACAAATACTACCGTACCAATTGCAGAAAATAATGCAAGCTTCAGTACCAACCAGGTTCCTAACTCTTATTACAAAGAAAACGGATCTTATCTGAGAATGAAATCACTTATCGTTGGTTATACTATGCCGGCTAACCAATTGAAGAGATGGGGTATTGAAAAACTGAGAGTATATGTTCAGGCTGCTAACTTATTTACAATTACTAAATACACAGGGTTAGATCCTGAATTGTCTGGTTCTAACGCGGCTTTTGGAATTGACTATGGTAACTATCCTAATAACCAGAAAAATTTCAACGTAGGCGTAAACGTAACTTTCTAATTGATAACCCATTTAACTGTATTCAAAAATTGAAATATGACACATTCAAAATTTAAAATAATTCTCTTAGGCGTTACCACTTCAGTGGTATTGTTCTATGCATGCTCCAAGAATTTTCTGGAGAAAAACCCACTAGGCTCACTAGACCAGAATACACTTGCCAACAAAGCGGGTGTGGAAGGTGTACTGATTGGCGCCTATTCATTACTTGACGGTTATGGTGGTGCCGGTGGTGGCTGGCAAAGTGCCGGCTCTAACTGGGTATATGGTGGCGTGGCATCTGATGATGCTTACAAAGGGTCAGATCCTGGTGACCAGGCCGATATCGTGCCAATTGAAACCTATTCTCCAACTGCAACAAATGGTTTTTTTAACCAAAAATGGCGGGCGGTATATGATGGTGTTCAAAGATGTAATGATGTATTACGTTTAATGGCTGTAGCGACTGATATTTCTGCTGCGGATAAAAAAATTATAGAAGCTCAGGCCCGCTATCTGCGTGCACATTATCACATGGAAGCAAAAAAAATGTGGAACAATATCCCTTATGTGGATGAAACCATTACTTATGCTGCCGGTAATTTTAATGTGCCTAACACTACCGATGCCTGGCCTAAAATTAATGCTGATCTGGATTTTGCAATTGCTAATTTACCTGCTACCCAAACCGCTGTTGGCAGGGTAAATTCATGGGCCGCCAAAAGCCTGAAAGCGAAAGCATTGATGTTCCAGAAAAATTTTAGCGGGGCATTACCCATTTTAAAAGATGTGATTGCCAATGGTGTAACTGCCGGCAATAAAAAATATGCATTAGCTGCCAATTTCTTTGATAATTTTAATGCAGAAACAAAAAATTCATCAGAAGCTGTATTCTCTGTTCAACAATCTGTGAACGACAATTCTAATGGTAGCAACGGTGGATGGGGAGATGTATTGAACTTCCCTTACAATGGTGGACCTGGTGGCTGTTGTGGTTTCTATCAGCCTTCTATTAGCCTGGCTAACTCATTTCAGGTTGATGCGGTAACCGGCCTTCCTTTACTGGATACCTGGAATGCAACTGATTTTAAAAGTGATGATGGTATTAACTCTTCTGCAGCTTTTACACCGGATGTAACTACTCCGGTTGATCCAAGACTTGATTTTACCCTTGGAAGAAGAGGTATCCCTTATCTTGACTGGGGCAATCACCCAGGCAGTGACTGGGTTCGTGATCAGAACAATGGTGGACCATACGCTCCTAAAAAAGCTGTTTACTTTAAACGCCAGACTGGCGCTTTAACAGATAAATCTTTCTGGACATCCGGTGTTACCGCCAACAACTATACGTTGATCCGTTTTGCAGACGTATTATTATGGGCCGCGGAATGCGAAGTGGAAGTTGGATCTTTGAGCAATGCGGTTGACCTGGTAAACCAGGTGAGAAGCAGGGTCAAAAATAATCCTTCTACATGGGTTAAAGATGCAGGTGGCGCCAATGCCGCTAATTACCAGGTAGGCTTATACACCGCCTTTGCTGATCAGGCTACCGGCCGCAAAGCGGTTCGTTTTGAGCGGAAACTGGAACTGGCCATGGAAGGGCACCGTTTCTTTGACCTGGTTCGATATGGTATCGCGGATGTTGAACTGAATGCCCACATCGCTAAAGAAAAGGCTAAACGTACTTTCTTTACTAGTGCAAGCTTTACAAAAGGTAAGAATGAATACTTCCCCATACCTCAATCTCAGATTGATTTGAGTAAAGGGGCCTTAAAGCAGAATTCCGGATTCTAAGGTTTGTAAATATATTTTGATATAAATAAAAAGGAGCAGCGTGCAAACACTGCTCCTTTTCATTTTTTTTATGGATATTGTGTCTCGATATTTTGTCATACCTGAAATTGTGTTCCATGAATCGGCCGGTAAGAATTACACCTGGTTACCTTTTAGTTATTGTAGCTTTTTTTATTACTTCCTGTAAAAATAATCACACCCTTTTTACACAGGTAAGTTCCGCGCATTCAGGCATTCATTTTAATAACAAAATTATAGAAAATGATTCTGTGAATGTGCTGGATTTCGAAAATGTATACAATGGAGGTGGAGTAGGTGTGGGTGATTTTAATAACGATGGATTACCCGACCTGTATTTTTCCGGGAACCTTGTTTCGAATAAACTGTATCTTAATAAAGGCAAGCTTGCTTTTCAGGATATTACTGAAGCTGCCGGTGTAAATGGTAAGGGCAAATGGTGTAGGGGTGTTTCAGTAATTGATATCAATAATGATGGCCTCATGGATATCTATGTATGCGCCACTTTACTGAAAGACGCTAAACTGCGCGAACATCTTTTATATGTGAACCAGGGCGCCGATAAAGAAGGGATCCCGCATTTTAAAGACCTTGCCCGGGAATATGGGCTTGCTGATACCAGTCATGGTACCATGGCCGCGTTCTTTGATTTTGATAATGACGGCGACCTTGATGTGTATATTGCCAATAATGAAATTGTAAAGGATGATTTTCCTAACCGTTTCAGACCCATATTAAAAGATGGTAGTCACGCGAACACAGACAAATTATTCAGGAACGACTGGAATGAAAATGTACATCACCCTGTATTTACCAATGTTTCAAAAGAAGCTGGCATCACCATTGAAGGGTATGCGCATGCGGTAAGCATTGCCGATATCAATAAAGATGGTTGGAAAGATATTTATGTAAGCAATGATTATTTATCGAACGATCTTCTTTGGATCAATAACCGGAACGGAACATTTACTGAGCAACTTTCTACCTATTTTAAGCATACCTCCGCCAATGCTATGGGGAATGATATTATTGATATCAACAACGATGGTTTGAGCGATGTAATAGCGCTGGATATGAATCCGGAAGATAATTACCGGAAAAAAATGATGCTGAATCCTAATAGCTACCAGACCTATCAGAACAGTGATTATTTTGGGTATGACTACCAGTATGTGCGTAATACTTTGCAGTTGAACCAGGGCCCCCGTGTAAAACAGAATGATTCTATTGGTGATCCGATATTCAGTGATATTTCATTTTATGCAGGTATTGCCGAAACAGACTGGAGCTGGACGCCACTGGTGGCAGACTTTGATAATGATGGTAACCGGGATATTATTATCACAAATGGATTTCCACGGGATGTAACCGATCACGATTTTGTTGCTTTCAGGGGAACCGCTTATGCGGTGGCTACCAAAAAACAATTACTGGAACAGATTCCGGAAGTGAAAATCCATAACTATGCTTACAAAAATAATGGCCATTTGCAATTTAAAGATGTTACAAAGGATTGGGGGATGACGATCCCCAGTTTTTCAAATGGCGCCGTATATGCTGATCTGGATAATGATGGCGACATGGATGTAGTGGTTAATAACATTAATGATGAGGCGGGGCTATACCAAAACAATGAAAGAGAATCTGGTAAAGGACAATCTCATTACCTGCAGATTCAATTTATGGGTGACACGTTGAATAAGAATGGATTGGGTGTATGGGCCGAATTATATTATGATCATGGCAAAAAACAATTTATTGAAAATTCACCTTACCGTGGTTACCTGTCTTCTGTTGATGGCATTGCCCATTTTGGTTTGGGCACCACCACTGTAATTGACTCCCTGGTAATACGATGGCCCAATGGTAAAATGCAGCGCCTGCAAAAAAATTCTGTTGACCGGCGTCTGAAAATAAATATAAAGGATGCAGTAGAATCATTCGTTTTCGGGAAAGAAACATTCGCAAAGGATGCCTTATTTACTGAAGTAACCGATGCGGTAAATATTAAGTACCAACAGCAGGAAAAAGATTTTGTTGATTTTAATATACAAAAACTAATTCCACATAAATTCTCAGAATATGGTCCTGCTTTGGCAGTGGGCGATGTGGATGGAAATGGGCTCGATGATCTGATAACCGGCGGATCTTTTTCATATAGCGGCCAGATATTCCTGCAACAGGCTGATGGGAAGTTTCTCCGGAAAAGTTTGCTGCCCAATGCGGATATTAATAATAAACGATGGGAGGATGAAGGCATGCTATTGTTTGATGCAGAGGGGGATGGTGATCTTGATCTCTATATAGCCAGCGGCGGATATGAAAATGAAAGAAATACGAATACATACCAGGACAAGCTGTATGTGAACGATGGCAAAGGAAATTTCAGCATAGATTTACTTGCTTTGCCCAGCAACCTTACCAGTAAGTTTTGTGTAAGATCTATCGATTATGATCATGATGGCGACCTTGATTTATTTGTTTCCGGAAGGGTAGATCCATGGAATTATCCAAAACCGGTATCAAGCTTCATTTTTCGCAATGATTCTAAGCCCGGGCGTATCAGCTTTAAAGATGTTACAGGTACAATTGCCAAAGACCTGGTTGGCATTGGTCTTGTTTGTGATGCCGTATTTACTGATTTTGATAATGATGGATGGCCAGATCTCATTTTAGCGGGTGAGTGGATGCCCCTTACTTTTCTGAAGAATGAAAAAGGTTTTTTTAAAAATGTAACTGCCGGTTCCGGAATTAGTAACCAGACAGGATGGTGGAATACCATTGCACCCGGCGATTTTGATAATGATGGCGATATGGATTACATAGTGGGTAACCTGGGACTAAATTCATTTTATCGGTCAAGCGAAAAATATCCTGTTTACATTACCGCCGCGGATTTTGATAAGAATGGAAGTTATGATGCATTTCCCTCACTATTTCTGCCAGACAGGATGGGGGATAAAAAGGAGTTCCCTGCACAAACGAGAGACGATATCGTAAAGCAAATGATTAGTATGCGCAGCCGGTTCCAGAACTATAAACGGTATGCAGAAGCAACAATGGATCAGGTATTATTGCCCGAGCAACGGAAAACGGCACAGCGCCTGGCAGCCAATAATTTTCAATCTGTTTATCTTCGCAATGATGGAGATGGAAAATTTAGTCTGCTACCTTTGCCACAACAGGCCCAGTACGCTGTACTGAATGGGATGGCCGTTGCAGACTATGATGGTGATGGTAACCTGGATATAGCGATTAATGGGAATGATTATGGAACCGAAGTTTCTGTAGGACGATATGATGCATTGAATGGACTTGTATTAAAAGGCGATGGCAAAGGGAATTTCCAAAGCCTTTCTATTCTGCAGAGCGGAATTTTCATACCCGGTAATGGAAAAGCATTGGTGCAATTGAGAGGAAAGAATGGGTACCCTATGCTTGCAGCAAGCCAGAACAGAGGGCCTGTTAAGGTTTTTCAACAAAGGAAACCTCTTCGAACAGTTCCTGTACTACCCGCCGATATCAGTGCAACTATTTTCTTCGCCGATGGCCGGAAGCAAAAACAGGAACTATATTTTGGGGCTTCTTTTTTATCACAGTCAGGAAGATTTATACCGGTTGGTAAAAATGTAAATGGTCTTGAAATAAAAGATACCCGTGGTAATATCCGTAGAATTCAACTCAATTAATATAAAAATATATACTTATGAAAAAGTTTCTGGCTGCATTAACCATTCTTTCAGCAATTTGTATTTTCATAGCCTCCTGTGGAACAGAAAAAGAGAAATCCATTAATGAGGCGGAAGTATTGCACAACAACCAGGATCAGCTAACCCAGATCATCATATACGATGTGTTTACACCGCCGGTAAGTAGTCGTATTTATGTGTATTCTTCACTTGCATCGTATGAAGCCATTCGTTTTTCAAAGCCTGGATATCCATCTATCGCGGAAAAATTACACGGGTTTAAACCCATGCCTCAACCCGAAAAAGACAAATCCTATGATTTTGCTTTAGCGGCCACCAGGGCTTTTTTTACGGTAGTGCATAAGGTAGTCTTTTCCCTGGACTCACTTAAGCCATATGAAAATACTACACTGGAAAAGTTTAAAAAATCTTTAGACGAAGAAACGTATAACCGTTCCATAGCATTTGGAGATTCCATTGGAAATACCGTTTTAGCCAGAGCGATGGGTGATGGTTACCTGCTATCAAGGGGCAAACCAAAATACCTGGGTAGCAATGATCCTGGTAAATGGCGTCCCACACCTCCTGATTACCTGGATGGAGTGGAATGGTGTTGGAATACCATGAAACCAATGGTATTAGATTCTGCCTCTCAGTTTATACCCGTTCGCCCACCGGTTTATAGTACTGATACGAATAGTGTTTTCTTTAAAGGAGCAAAAGAAGTGTATACGGTAGGTAAAGGGTTGAGTGATGAGCAAAAAATAATTGCAAAATATTGGGATGATAATCCATTCGTGATTGAGCATTCCGGGCACATGATGTTTGGCAATAAAAAAATTACACCAGGTGGTCACTGGATGGGTATTGCAGCTATAGCCGCGAAGGAATCCAAAGCGGATGCAGCGAAAACCGCTCAGGGGTATGTTATGACAGCGGTGGCTTTATACGATGCTTTTATTTCTTGTTGGGACGAGAAATATCGGAGTAGTGTCATTCGTCCGGTTACAGTGATTAATGAATTCATTGATAAAGGCTGGACACCCTATTTACAAACACCTCCTTTCCCTGAATATACAAGTGGGCATAGTTCTATCACTGCATCTGCCGCAACCGCGTTAACACGTTTATATGGTGATAAGTTTGCGTTTCAGGATACCAGTGACCTTAGGTATATTGGTATGCAAAGGCATTTTAATTCATTTCACGAGGCCGCGGCTGAGGCCTCTATTAGCAGGGTTTACGGTGGTATTCATTACATGACTGGTGTGAATGTTGGCGCCGATCAGGGTAAAAAAGTGGGAGAATACATCGTTCATAAAATTTTAAAATAAACCGGGATAGTAAAATCAGCCTCTTTAATACTTAGTTTCAAACGAATAGTCTACTTTTTAAATAATAACTTTAGAACTTGCTTTATAAACCAAGCACATTAAAAAAACGATTGATCCATGAAAAAAACAGCCACCCTTATTGGCATTTTTATTTGCCTGCTAACTTATGCACAGCCCATCAAAAAACACATTGCTATCATTCCTGAACCCGTTTCTATCAAACAAGGTTCCGGCACTTTCATCCTGCCCTCCAGTGTAATGATTGAAGCAGGTTCTCAGCCGGCGTTAAAACAGGTAATTGCCGTATTGAAAGATCGCTTTTCTGTTGCAACAGGCAGGAATGTTTTGGTTAGTACAACGGCGCCTAATGCAACTATCCGTTTAGTATTGGGAAAAAGAAAAGAAGATACTATCGGGGAAGAAGGGTATCATTTATTGGTAAATGCAAAAAATATCGTTATCACCGCGGAGAAACCTGCCGGATTATTTTATGGTGTGCAATCCCTTTTACAATTGTTTCCCAAGGAAATCGAAAGTAAATCACTG
Source organism: Chitinophagaceae bacterium (assembly GCA_023229465.1). Taxonomy (GTDB): domain Bacteria; phylum Bacteroidota; class Bacteroidia; order Chitinophagales; family Chitinophagaceae; genus Sediminibacterium. The sequence goes on along the minus strand of JALNZE010000007.1, from coordinate 62,441 downwards.
ATTAAAAATGTAAAATGGGAGGCGCCTGTAGTAGAGATAACTGATGTACCCCGATTTGGCTGGCGTGGATTAATGTTTGATGTATCGCGCCATTTCTTCACCAAGGCGGAAGTAAAACAGTTTATTGATGATATGGTACGCTACAAATATAATCTGCTGCACCTGCATTTAACGGATGATGAAGGCTGGCGCATTGAAATAAAGGGGCTACCCAAATTAACGGAAGTAGGAGCCTGGAACGTTAAGAAAACAGGCTATTTTGGAACATTTTCAGCGCCAACACCTGAGGAACCTAATAATTATGGCGGGTTTTATACGCAGGAAGATATTAAAGAACTGGTAAAATATGCCAAAGACAGGTTTGTGAATATTTTACCTGAAATAGATGTGCCAGGACATAGCCTGGCAGCAGTCGTTTCTTATCCTGAATTATCCTGTACACCTGAAGCTAATACCTATCGTGTAAGATCCGGCGAAGAAATCATGGATTGGTCAAAAGGGGCGCCCCCCATTGCTTTAGTGGATAATACACTTTGCCCGGCTAATGAGAAAGTGTATGAATTCCTGGATAAGGTAATGACACAGGTAGCTGAACTTTTTCCATTCGAGTATATACATGTTGGCGGAGATGAGTGTCCTAAAAATTACTGGGAAAAAACAGAAGCTATCAAGCAACTGATGCAAAGGGAAGGCCTGAAAAATATGGAAGAAGTACAAAGCTATTTTGAAAAAAGACTTGAAAAAATCGTTGAGTCAAAAGGAAAAAAATTCATGGGTTGGGATGAAATTCTGGAAGGTGGGTTAGCCCCAAGTGCCGCTGTGATGAGCTGGCGTGGCATGGAGGGAGGTATTGAAGCGGCTAAAATGAAGCATGATGTGGTAATGAGCCCAACTACTTTTGCTTACCTCGATTACATGCAAAGTGATCCAATTATGGAACCGCATATCTATGCATCACTTCGCTTAAATAAAGCATACACGTTTGAACCCGTACCGGATGGCGTTGAAGCGAAGTATATTAAAGGCGGACAGGCCAATTTATGGACGGAACAGGTATATAATATGCGTCACCAGCAATATATGACATGGCCAAGAGGGTTTGCTATCGCGGAAGCTTTATGGTCGCCTAAAGAAAAGAGAAACTGGAACCATTTTTTTGCCAGAGTTGAAAAACATTTCGAACGTTTTGATGTAGCGGAAATGAAGTATGCGCCAAGTGTGTATGATCCGATTTTTACTCCAAGCATAACAGCCGGCAACCAGTTGAAAATAGAATTGGGTAAAGAAGTGGAAGCGCTAACGATTCATTACAGTTTTGACAATAGTTTTCCAGACAAATTCTATCCTACGTATACTGAGCCATTAATCGCACCTAAGGATGCTGTTATGTTAAAAGTGATTACTTATAAAGATAATAAACCGGTTGGTAGAATGATTGCTATGCCATTGACCGAATTGCGCAGCAGAGTGGGAAAGAAATGAGCTATAATCAAGGGCAATGATCTATTATCGTATCATTTACTCCTTCCTGTTTGAATATAGGTTCTCCATTTATTGATCACCTGTTGCATATCATTGGGTAGTTCAGATTCAAAAAGCATCTCCTTCTGTGTTACCGGATGCACAAACCCCAGGGTTTGTGCATGCAGTGCACAGCGGGGACAAATTTCAAAACAATTGTCAACGAACTGTTTGTATTTAGTATAAACAGTGCCCTTTAAAATTTTATCTCCACCATATTCAAAATCGTTAAATAGCGTATGGCCGATATGTTTCATGTGCACACGTATCTGGTGTGTACGTCCTGTTTCCAATACACATTCAACCAGCGTTACATAATTAAAACGTTCCAGTACTTTATAATGGGTAGTGGCATGTTTCCCTATCTCACCTTCCGGATAAACCGTAAACATTTTTCGTTGTTGCTCATGTCTGGCAATATGCCCCGTAATGGTACCTTCATCCTTTTCAACATCTCCCCATACCAATGCCACATATCTTCTTTTCACCGTATGATTAAAAAATTGTTTAGCCAGATTCGCCGCGGCTTCCGGCGTTTTGGCTAATACGAGTAGTCCGGTGGTATTTTTATCTATTCTATGTACCAGCCCGAACCTTGGCAGAGCATCTTCATCAATGGCCGGATTCTGTTGTTCCAGGTAATAAGCAACGCCATTCAATAATGTGCCACTATAATTACCCACTCCGGGGTGTACCACCATATTCGCCGGTTTATTGATGATCATGATTGCATCATCTTCATAGGCAATATTCAAGGGAATATTTTCCCTTTTCAGTAGGGTATGTTCCGGGTTTATCAGGCTCATCAGTAACAGTTCATCCCCCGGCTTAATTTTATAATTGCTCTTAACAATCTTACCGTTTACCGTTACAAAGCCTGCTTCAATACCCTGCTGCACTTTATTACGCGTTACCCCTTCTACATGTGTTTGTATCCATTTGTCTATCCGTAATGGTTCCTGGCCTTTATCAATGGTAAAGGTCTTGCGCTCATACAATGTTTCCGGGCCCTCTTCCGTAAGATTCTCAATATCATCCTGCATCGGGCAAAAATAACGGTTTGACGGGAGAGTCTGGGGGCCTGGGCCACCGATTTCTTCTTAATTTTGCCCCATGCAAGTAGAAGTAAAATTTGAAGACCTAGGTTTAAGGCCGTACAAAGAAACCTGGGATTACCAGGAAAAACTATTAAAGAAAAATACGGATGCAAAATCTGCACTTCGTTTGTTGGATAACAGTACTGCTCCGGTAGACATCGATCCGTATCAAACATCGAATCATTTGTTATTTGTAGAACATACGCCCGTTTATACCTTAGGTAAAAGTGGAGATGCGAGCCATGTGCTGATTAGTGAAGAGGATAGAAACCGGAAGGGAATCGACTATTTTCATATTAACCGTGGTGGAGATATCACTTTCCATGGTCCGGGCCAATTGGTTGGCTACCCGGTACTCGATCTGGAAAAATTTAAAACTGATCTTGGCTGGTACCTGCGCGGCCTGGAAGAAGTAATTATTTTAACGATGGCGGAATATGGATTGAAAGGAGAAAGAAGCCCCGGCGAAACCGGTGTTTGGCTTGACCCTTCCGTTAAAGGCAGGGAAAGAAAAATAGGCGCCCTGGGCATCAAATGTAGCCGGTGGATTACGATGCATGGATTTGCCTTTAATATAAATACAGATCTTTCTTATTTTACTTTTATCGTTCCCTGTGGGATACAAAATAAAGAGGTAACCTCATTACAAAAAGAATTGGGAAGAGAAGTGCCCATGGAGGAAGTAAAAATTAAAATGAAAAATAATTTTGAAAAAGTTTTCGGATGCAGTTTAAAGGGCTGACATGGGTTCAGTCTTTTGTAAGCTGGAATGAATGCTTTTCTTTCAGTTTGTTATCCTCAAATAATTCAAATCTGAACCATCCTGCATGAAAAAAATTTACTTTATCAAGAATTAGTTCAGGTTCTTTAATGTTTTTTATGCTGAATAATTCAGAGCCGTCTTCTTCATAAAATATGATAGAATAATTATGCTGCTTTACCAATGGGAGCGAAATAGTTACATACCCCTGCGCATTCGTATAAACATATACAGAAGGCCCCCATACATATTTGGGTATGAAAGCATGAATATTGGCGCGTGTATTATTAACTACAAATAAAGTATCGCTGGTTTTAGTTGCCATGGAGTCTCTGAATTTTTTATAGAAAGTATTTTCTACCTGCATTACCAGGCTGTCGTTTCTATAAATGCTGATCATGTCTGATTCTATTCGGGTTATTTTTGCGGGTAGCCACTCAATGGCATTGTTACTAATCTTGTGTAAAGCATCTTTTGTTTTTTTATTGATCGAATCTCTAAAGCGAATATACTCCGGGCGGGTTAATTGGTATACCTCAGATTTTTTTAAAAAAATACGAACAATACCTGTGTTTTTATGAAGCGCCTCTGAATTGGCAGCTTCATTATTTTTGAGTATTTCATGAGGAAGCACTGTATCGGTAAGTATTATTGGTTTTACGCCTGCTTGCGTAAGCGGGTTTGTTTCAATCGATACAATCTTTGAAAAATAATAGTTGCCTCCTTCCAAAACATAAAAGATTCTGTAATACCAGTTTAATTTAGCGGCTGTTTTTGTATCTACAAAACCATTAGAGGGCAATTCCGGCGATTGAGAGGAGAATATTGTTCTGAAATTACGGGTACTGTCGCCAGATCGCTGAACGGCTATTTGAATACAGTCGGGATAGGGATTAATCCAGCTAACCTGGATTTTTCCCCTGGTTAGTTCTTTTACAGAGAAGGCAGGCAATACTTTTTGTGCCCGGATATCTGCGGATAAAATTAACCCTGCCATAAAAAGACTAAATTGGAAAATGCGTTTCATTGGGCACAAATATAAAATCTGTATTCCAATTAAAAAGGCAATGTGTTGGGTGGTAGCGATAAATTTCCCTGTAAGCCGCCACTATGGATTAGCAGGAGGTGGCTGTTTGGCGGAAAATGATTTTTAGCGATAAGGTCTTTTGCCGCAAAAACTAATTTAGCGGTATATACAATATCTGTAGGTAGCTCCCATTTTTGCCATGCCTGGTTCATAAATTTGATCAATGTTTCAGGGTGTTTTGCATACCCGCCAAAATGGTAACCATGAATAAATGAGCATTTTTTTTGGGTTTCCTGCTCATTTAATAAATGCCGAACTTCATTTTCTAATGAGAATTGATTTTTTAACACACTAATTCCAACAATTTCCTGTTGTGGAGCCGCAGCCTTTATCAGTCCTGCCATCATCGTACCTGTGCCGGTTGCGCAAAGTATATGTGTATATGCTTCCATTCCCGGGAAAGCAAGTATGTCAGCTGCGCCCCTGGCTCCTGTTATCCCATAGCCGCCTTCTCTTATCCAATAAGTTTCAGGGTGGTTAAATTTTTCAATGATAGCCTCTTTATTTTGAAAAGTTTCCCGGTTAATAAATATAGTTTCCATTCCATAGGCACGGGCATGTAACAGGGTGGCGCCGGGTTGTGGGGCCTCCTCACCTCTAATATAGCCTGTACTTTTTAATCCGGCTGCTTTCGAAGCAAATGCTGTTGCTACAATATGATTGGAATAGGCTCCGCCGAATGTTGCCATCATCGTTTTTCGTTGTGAAAGGGCCTCCTCTAAATAATACCGGAGTTTAAACCATTTATTACCACTTACTACCGGATGGATTAAGTCGAGCCGGAGAATACTTACCCTTACTGAATTCCCCGAAAAATGGAGAAGTTCCTGTAGGCTGCTTTTCTGCAAATCATCATTCATGCGAACTATTTGTTATCTTTATAAAGCCAAAAAAATAGGGTAACCTTACCTAAAAAAAGAAATTTGCTATCACACCGAAATAGCCCAACCGGGATGATTATTTGGCGAATGCCCTATTTTTAAAATTAAAAATAAATAATAAATTTATGAAACCTACTCTTGTCATATTAGCTGCCGGTATGGCCAGTCGTTATGGAAGTATGAAACAAACGCAATCATTTGGCCCTTCAGGCGAAACTATTATGGATTATTCAATTTATGATGCTATTCGTGCAGGATTTGGTAAAGTTGTTTTTATTATCCGTGAAGAATTTTCCGAAAAATTCAAAGCCATTTTTGAGCCCAGGTTACAAGGGCGTATTACTACCGATTATGTATACCAGCATTTAACATCTTTTACCGGTGGCAGGGCTATCCCCCCGGAAAGAACCAAACCCTGGGGTACCGCCCACGCTGTACTTTGTTGCAAAGGAAAAGTGAATGAGCCATTTGCTGTGATTAATGCGGATGACTATTATGGGCGTGATGCCTTTGTGAAAGCCTTTCAATTTTTAACAACAGAATGTAATGATAGTACCTATTGTATTGTTGGCTATGAGCTGAAAAATACATTAAGCGATAATGGAAGTGTGAGCAGGGGCATTTGTGAGGTAGATGCTGATTATAACCTGACTGATATTAATGAGCGAACCAGTATATTCAGGGGTAAGAATGGTAGAATAACGTATGAAGATGCAACCGGGTTACACGAAGTATCCGAGGATAGTTTGGTAAGTATGAATTATCTCTGTTTCTCTCCAGGTTTTTTTGATGTTTGCGAGACCCAGTTCCATAACTTTCTGGACAAGCATATCAACGAACCCAAATCCGAATTTTTTATTCCGATCGCGACCAAACACTTTATTGAATCTGGCAGGGGGGTAGTTAAGGTGATTCCTACTTCTGCTAAATGGTTTGGTGTAACGTATAAGGAAGATGCTCCGGGTGTGCAGGCCAGCATCCATGCATTAGTGGCATCAGGCGCGTATCCTGCGGCATTGTGGGGCTAATTTTCACTGGTAAAGTAGTTGAAACCATACAATAGGCTGTTACCATTAATGATAAAAAAATAGTCCTGCAATTTGCAGGACTATTTTTTTATTCGATATACTTCAGGATGTATTATTTTCTAAATGCTTTTACATAAAACACACAGTCTTCTAGCCTTGCAATCTGTTCTTTTCTTTCTACACCCTTCAAAGAGGAACGTGAGGGTAATTTTAATTTATCAAAAGAAGTATCGGTCTTTCTCAATTCGTCTACCATCAGAAAAATATTTTTAGATTTTACAGCAAAGGTAACACCCTCAGCCTGGGCCTGACGGGTACTAAGTATACCGATCACATCTCCATTATTATTAAATAAAGGACCACCGGAATTGCCGGGGTTAGCGCTGATTTGTACCTGGTAGGAGGAGGAGTCACTGTTATAGCCGGTTCTGGCGCTAAGATACCCTTCGCCATACACAATGTCATTACGTGGGTAACCGAGTGTAAATACCTGCTCGCCCAGATCAGAATTTGCTTTGCGGATACTGTAGGGAAGTGATTTTAAAGGTTCAAACTCCTCATCATTTATCCTGAGAATAGCCAAGTCTCTTTGTATATCAATATTGGCGATAGTAGCGTTGAATTCCTGCCCCTTACTGTTTACAACAACAGCGCCTGATCCTTTCAATACGTGGGCATTGGTAATAATAAAACCTTTGGCATCTATCAGAAACCCTGAACCTCCGCTGATCAATTTGGCATTTTCAGGTATTTTGCTTTTTACTTCATTGATAAGGGTTCCCTGGTATTGCTGATTCTTTTTGATAACTTCTATGGCTTTGCTCAACTGTTCAATCTGGCTACTATTCACCACCGGTGAGAAATAAATAGCCAGGCCACTGATCACCAAAGCAATAACACCACCTACAGAAGCTGCTATGGCGGTAACTCTTTTGTATTTGTTCCAGAGTTGTATAACACGGCCCCTGGTGGTTAATTCACCTCCTTCATAGAGATCACCGCGGTCTAATAATTTGGTATGCGTATCCTGTAAGCTGGTTTTCAGGTTACGATGAGCCGAATAGCTATCCATCTGGTGCAGGAACATACTATGTTCTACTACCATCTGGTCTATTTCAGGGGTATTTTTCCGCAGCGTTTCAAAATAATCCCTTTCGGCGGCATCCATATCGCCGCCCAGGTACCTTTCAATCGCTTCTAGTAATAAAATGTCATCCATGGTATTAATCTCCGATATTATATTGCGAGAAGAATAATTTCTTCAGCCGCATCAAACATTTGTATTTCTGGTTCTTGGCATTATCGGCATTGGTATAGCCAAATTCGGCGGCCAATGCCTGCATCCCCATCTTTTTCAAATAATATCCTTCCAATAAACTCTTACACGGTTCCCCTAAACTATTCATCGCCCGGTCCATTATCGCAAACTCGGCATTGCGCTTTTCGTGTATTTCAAGGTCTTCTTCAACCGGTACAGTCTCATCCAGACTGTCAACCTTGTTCGAATATCTGCCAAGTTGTTGTAATCTTTTAAGCCATAAACGCCGGCATATGGAATATACATAAGTTTTAATTTGACAGGTTAAGACAAATGATTCTGTTTGTGCTTTTTCATACAGTGCAATCATTGCTTCCTGAAAAACATCCCTGGCATCGTCATAAGAGCCATTATTCTGCATAATAAAAGCCTGAACCATTGCAAAATTGTCCTTGTAAATGGTCTCAATGGCCCTGGAGTCATTAAGAGCCAGTCCTTTCAGTAATGCTTGTTCGTTGGTATCGGCTTTCACTATCTGTCCTTTTAATACGATATAAGTGATAAAAGTAACCCAAAATAGGGCTAAAATTATTTTTCGGGAAATATAGACTACCAGGGTTACCTTTTATATCCTGCCGGTATTAATACTAAAATCACTCACTTCAAAACAATCAAAAAAATGAAAAAGCTGTTATTCGTATTAGCTCTGGGCGCTTTTGCTGCCTGCGGTACTGGTGAAAACAAAGAAGTTGTAGCAGATTCTACTGCTGTAGATTCTACTAAAGTTGCTGTAGATTCAACCGTTGTTCCGGTTGATACCACTGCAAAAGCTGATAGCACTGCAAAAATGTAATTAAGTAAAGCTAAGTGAGGAAGATTTCGAGGTGACTTAGCTTGCCGGTCAGCATTAGCTTATCAATTTTTTTCATATGGCAAGCAATCGTTAGAGGCCGCTCCGTTTCCACGGAGGGGCTTTTTTTGTACTGCCGGTAAAGAAGCCAAAAGCATTCTTACCTATGATCTACACTCTATCAAATACTAAGGTTTGTTAGTTAAATAAAAATATAAAAAGTGCGCATTGAATTAAATCAATTCTTATATTTGGGTTCGAATGAAAACAATCATCGCAAATACTTTTTATTTTTTCTTTTACTTCTTCTTTGAACAAAGAAGCCGGGTAGTATTTGTGAAAGCATAAACAAAAAACTAAAAATACAATCCCGGCCCCAAAGGCCGGGATTTTTTGTATCCCCCCCCTTAATCAAAATGAGGGGGATAAAAATGGAAAATATGACCAGCAGTACCCATGCCGAAAATGCCCTGATACAAACGTCCTTCCATGCGAAGGGTGGAATATGCATTCAGGGCTATGAAGGAAGTTTTCACCAGGTTGCTGCCAGGCATTTTTTTGGAAAACAGGTGGAAGTCATACCCTGTGACACATTTAGGGAACTGGTAAAAAAATCTTCAGATAGAAAACAATCAGCAGGTGGTATCATGGCCATAGAAAACTCTATAGCGGGCAGCATACTTCCCAATTATAACCTGTTACAAAAAGGTAAGCTGAAAGTAATTGGCGAAGTTTACCTGTCTATCAGCCAGAATTTATTAGTAAACCCCGGAGTAAGCTTAGCCGATATAAAAGAAGTGCATAGTCACCCAATGGCTATCCTGCAGTGTCTTGATTATTTAGAAAAATACGACTGGAAGTTGGTTGAGTCTGAAGATACTGCATTGAGTGCAAAGCATATTCACCAGAAACATAGCAGGCATGCTGCCGCTATTGCCAGTAAATTGGCCGCAACACTGTATGAACTGGATGTAATTATGCCTAATATTCATACGCTTAAAAATAATGTTACCCGTTTTCTGGTTTTAAATAGAGAGGATGAAGCAGGGAAAATGGTAAATGCCGATAAAGCATCTATCTATTTTCAAACCAACCACTCGAAAGGCATTTTGGCAAAAGTGCTAACGCAAATTGCCGGGGGTGGTGTTAATTTAAGTAAACTGCAAAGCATGCCCATTCCGGGGAGTAATTTCAAATACGGTTTTTATGCCGATATGGATTTTGAAACACGCAATCAACTGGATACGGTTCTGGAGTCTATACAATCATTGACTAATAGTGTAAAGATCTTTGGTATTTATAAAAAAGGAAAAGTAGTAAAAGGATAAGTTATGGAAATGGAAATCTCTAAAAGACTGGATGGTATTGGTGAATACTATTTTTCTCAGAAATTGAGAGAGATAGATGAGCTGAATAAGCAAGGTAAAAATATCATCAACCTTGGTATTGGCAGTCCTGATTTGCCGCCGCATCCGGCGGTAGTAAAAACCTTGCGGGAGGAAGCCGCCAAACCCTCTACGCATGCCTATCAAAGTTATAAAGGATCTCCTGTGTTCAGAAATGCCATCGCGGATTGGTATCAAACATGGTATCATGTGAAGCTGGATCCCGCTACTGAAATTTTGCCATTGATTGGCAGCAAAGAAGGGATCATGCATATCTGTATGACTTATTTAAATGAAGGCGATGAAGCGTTGATCCCTAACCCCGGTTACCCTACCTACAGCAGTGCGGTAAAATTAGCTGGTGGAAAAGCGATTGCCTATGAATTGTCTGAAGCCAATAACTGGGAACCTGATTTTGAAGCTTTGGAAAAAACAGATCTTGGTAAAGTGAAATTATTATGGGTAAATTATCCTCATATGCCTACCGGACAATTGCCCACCCAAACTTTATTCGAAAAGATGGTTGCCTTTGGTAAAAAGCACCATATTTTAATTTGTCATGATAACCCCTACAGTTTTATTTTAAACGAAACCCCTGCCAGTTTATTAAGTGTAGCAGGGGCAAAAGAAGTAGTAATAGAGTTAAACTCTTTAAGTAAAAGCCATAACATGGCAGGATGGAGAGTGGGTATGCTTTGTGGCGCCAAAGAGCGCATAAATGAAATTTTATGTTTTAAAAGTAATATGGATAGCGGTATGTTCCTGCCCATTCAATTGGCAGCGGCAAAGGCTTTACAGCTTGGTAAAGAATGGTATGATGGGATTAATGCGATTTATGCAAAACGAAGAGAGAAAGTTTTTGAACTGTTAACGGTACTCAATTGTGACTATTCAAAAAACCAGGTTGGAATGTTTGTTTGGGCCAAAATCCCCCAAAATTATAAAAATGGATATGAGCTAAGTGATCATGTTTTATATCATTCAAATGTATTCATTACACCAGGAGGCATTTTTGGTAAGGCAGGTGATGGTTATATAAGGGTAAGCTTATGTGGTAGTATTGAGAAGTTTGAAGAAGCGATAAAAAGGATAATTAATAATTAATAATTATTGCTTGTTAAATAGTACTATGGGCGCTTTTTGTACAAAGAAATTCTTAATTCTTAATTATTAATTAAAATGACAGTAACCATCATCGGTATCGGACTCATCGGAGGTTCCATGGCATTGGCACTTAAAGAGAAGGGTTTCTCGGATAGGGTGCTTGGGGTAGATGCAAATACTATGCACCGCGAAAAAGCATTGGCATTAGGCCTGGTAGATGAAATCATGGAGATGCCGGAGGCTGTTCTGCAATCGGACTTAGTAATTCTGGCAACGCCCATTAATGTTTCAGAGGTTTTGTTACCTCAAATTTTAAATATAGCGGGTAAGCAGGTAATAATGGACGTAGGGTCTACTAAAAAAATAATCTGTGAATCTGTTGCCATACATCCCAGGCGGGGGCGGTTTGTAGCCACACACCCAATGTGGGGTACCGAATACAGTGGGCCGGAAGCGGCAGTTAGAGGGGCTTTTGAAGAGAAAGCCGCCGTTATCTGCGGCAAGGAAGAAAGTGATAGGGATGCAGTGGAAATGGTGGAGCAGGTTTATCGGCTACTAGGTATGCACCTGGTATATATGGATGCCCGCGCGCATGACGTACACGTGGCGTATGTGAGTCATATTTCTCATATCACCTCTTTTGCCCTTGCCAATACCGTTCTTGAAAAAGAACGGGAAGAAGATGCCATTTTTGAACTGGCCAGTGGTGGATTTGAAAGTACGGTTCGGTTGGCTAAAAGTAATCCAGCCATGTGGGTGCCTATTTTCATGCAGAACCGGGAAAATGTACTGGATGTATTAAACGAACATATAACCCAACTGCGCAAATTTAAAGCCTGCCTGGAAAAGGAAAATTATACCTATCTGGAGGAACTAATAGAGAATGCGAATGGAATTAGCCGGATACTAAAATAAAGGGAGTGCGCAGGAGGCTCCCATCCATACTGCTATTGGGTTCTAAACAAAAAACAGGGAAAGAGGTATATAAAAAGTACCTTTGCCGCAAATTTTTTAATACATGACGACATTTGAAGCGTTGGGAATTGACGCTAGGTTGATTCAGGCAACGGATGAGTTGGGGTATGTGAACCCAACCACAATACAGGAACAGGCTATACCAATTTTGCTCAGTGGTACCAAGGACTTTATTGGCCTTGCCCAAACTGGAACAGGTAAAACTGCTGCATTTGGCTTGCCTTTGCTGCACATAATTGATGCAGCAGCTAAATATCCACAGGCTTTGGTGGTTTGCCCTACCAGGGAACTGTGTTTGCAAATTGTAAAAGAGATAGAACTCTTTAAAAAATACATGACAGGTATCTCAGTAGTTGCTGTATACGGGGGTGCTTCTATCGGGTTACAGATACGCGACCTGAAAAGGGGCGTACAGATTGTTGTGGCAACACCGGGCCGTTTAATTGATTTAATTGAAAGAAAGGCGATCAACCTGGAGCAGATTAAATATGTAGTGCTGGATGAGGCAGACGAAATGTTGAACATGGGTTTTCAGGAAGACATTGAATTTATCCTGAAGAATACACCTGCACGGGAAAGTACCTGGTTATTCAGTGCCACTATGCCCCCTGAAATCCGTAAGGTTAGCAGGAAGTACATGAAGGATCCGAAAGAAGTAACCGTAGGTAAAGTGAACACAGCTAACAAAAGCATTGATCACCAATATTATGTTACCACTGCGCAGCACAGGTATGAAACCTTAAAACGGATCATCGACTTCAATCCGGGTATCTATGGAATCATTTTTACGCGTACCAAACTCGATGCACAGGAAATTTCTGAACGTTTAACAAGAGAAGGGTATGATATTGATGCATTACACGGAGATCTTACACAGCAGCAACGTGATAAAGTAATGGGTCAGTTCCGTGATAAAAGCCTGCAACTGTTAATTGCAACTGATGTGGCCGCACGAGGTATTGATGTAGTAGGGATCACCCACGTGATTAACTACGAATTACCGGATGATGTTGAAATTTATACACACAGAAGCGGCCGTACCGGTCGTGCCGGAAACCTGGGTATCTGTGTCTCCATCGTTCACGCGAAAGAGATGTATAAATTCAAACAGATTGAACGGATCAATAACTCTCAGTTCCATAAACTGGATATACCGAGTGGTAAAGATGTTTGCCGAAAACAGTTCTTTCACTTTATGGATAAATTACTGTCTGCCGATATCAGCCATGGTGATTACGAAAGTTATGTTCCCATGCTGGCAGAGAAGTTTGCAGATATCAGTAAAGAAGATGTTTTAAAGCGTGTGGCAGCAATGGAATTTGATCGTTTTCTGAAGTACTATGAAAATTCTGAAGACCTTAACCTGAGAGAACGCAGCAGAAAAGACAGTAACGACAGGAGTGAAGCCCCAAGAAGAAGGGATGACAGAAGTGAAGGACGAGGCGATAGCCGCAAAGAGTACAGTCGTGGAGGAGGATACAGCCGTTTGTTTGTGAACCTGGGAACCAAAGACGGTTTCTTTAAAGCGAGTTTCCTGCAGTATATCCTTGATATGAGCGATCTGAAAAAAGAAGTGTTGGGAAAAATTGATATGAAGGATATGACCAGCTGGATAGAGATCGATAAAGGGGCTTCCCAACAAATGATCCGTTCACTGGATGGCAAAAATTATAAAGGAAGAAGAATTCGCATGAATGATGCCGATAGCGGAGGACCCAGTGGCTTTGTTAAGCGCCCAAGAAGAGGGGAAGGCTAATAAAAAGTAAACCATTAAACCGATCAACCAATAAACCAGTGTCTAAATACTATGGAGCAAGCAACTGAACAAGCAACATCCGTGGATGCATTGTTAAAAAAGCGTCCACTTATCATTTCCGGTCCTTGCAGTGCCGAGACGGAAGAGCAGGTTTTACAAACGGCTACCCGCTTAGCAGCAACGGGTAAAGTAGATATCATGCGTGCCGGTATCTGGAAACCCCGTACCCGCCCGGGAAGCTTTGAAGGCATTGGTACCAAAGGGTTGCCCTGGTTACAGCAGGCAAGAAAAGTATCGGGCTTACCGGTTGCGGTAGAAGTGGCTACCGGCAAACAGGTAGAGGATGCTTTACATTTTGATGTTGATGTTTTATGGATAGGAGCCAGAACTACCGTAAACCCTTTTAGTGTGCAGGAAATAGCCGACGCTTTGCGTGGGGTGGATGTGCCGGTATTAATTAAGAACCCCCTTAACCCCGATCTGGAATTATGGATTGGCGCTATGGAACGTGTGGCCAAAGCCGGCATCAAAAATATTGGTTTAATCCATCGCGGATTTAGTTCTTATGGTAATACAGAATACAGGAACGCGCCTATGTGGCATTTAGCCATTGAGATGAAACGCAGGTATCCCGAACTATTACTGATAAATGACCCATCTCATATTTGTGGCAGAAGAGATATTTTATTGGAAGTGGCTCAAACAGCTATTGATCTTGATTTTGACGGCTTGATCATCGAAAGCCATATCGACCCTGATAATGCATGGAGCGATGCCAAACAACAAATTACACCCGAACAGCTTGGTGAATTAATTGGCAGTATTCGTTGGAGAAAAGAAGATATAGCTTCTGAAGAATATCATGCAGCATTGGAAAAATTGCGTCAGCAAATCAACAACCTTGATGATGAATTGATACAGATATTGAGTCAGCGTATGAAGATTGCTGAAAACATTGGTAAGTATAAGAAAGACAATAATATTACTATCCTGCAAACCAACCGCTGGAATTCAATCCTGGAAAGAGCTTTTGCCAAAGGTGAAAAATTTGGATTGAGCAAAGAATTTGTAACCAGGTATTTTGATGCCGTTCATATGGAAAGTATCAATCATCAAAATAAGATTATGAATTCATAATGAGCGGATTGACGGATTGCCTGATTAGAGAAGTATTTCAAATCATACAATCCGTTATACGCGAATTTGCTAATTGAGTCAGATGAAAAAAAAGACTTTTACATTCTCTGCCGGTACAGTTCAATATTTTTTTGATGCTGAATTCTCCCATCTTGAAAAACTGGTAGCTAAAGAAAATGCTGTCATCGTTACAGATGAACATGTTTTTGCCAAACACAAGAGCCGGTTCAAAGGTTGGAATACGATTGTACTGAAAGCGGGAGAACAATATAAAATACAGCAAACCGTAGATGTGGTAATTGACCAACTGATGGCATTTGGCGCTGACCGTAAAACAACCCTGGTTGGTGTGGGTGGTGGGGTAGTTACAGATATTACCGGGTATGTAGCGGGTATTTATATGCGTGGTATTCCTTTCGGATTTGTACCTACTTCTTTGTTAGCCATGGTGGACGCTTCTATTGGCGGAAAGAACGGGATAGATGTTGGTTTATATAAAAATATGGTAGGATTAATCCGGCAGCCTAAATTTTTATTATTTGATTTTTCCTTCCTCCGAACTTTGCCAAAAACTGAGTGGCAGAACGGGTTTGCTGAGATAATAAAACATGCCTGTATCAAAGATGCGGCAATGTTTACCCTGCTTCAGCATAATACTTTGCGCAATTTTCAGAAAAATAGTAAGCTTCTTTCCGCCCTGGTTGAAAGGAATGTATTGATCAAGACAAAAGTGGTGGTTGCAGACGAGTTTGAGCAGGGAGATAGGAAACTGTTGAACTTTGGACACACACTCGGGCATGCCATTGAAAATATGTATGAATTAAGCCATGGTCAGGCTATCAGTATTGGAATGACTTATGCCGCTATGATCTCACAACAACTAAAAGGGTATACCGGAACAACTGATTTAGTTAACCTCTTAAGCAAATACGGATTGCCCACTTTCGCGAAGTTTGACACAAAAAAGGCTTTCAAGGTATTGTTGAAAGACAAGAAGAAAGACAATGTGAGCATCAATTATATATTGCTCACCAAAACAGGTAAAGGCGTTGTACAGCCTTTGTTATTGGTGCAGTTACAGGATATTTTAAAACAATTTTAAGAAACATCGGCATTACCCGTGAAGACGGATCTGCTGGAATACCATCCGTATAAACCCCTAAAACCGGTGTAACCAGTGCGCTATTGAAAATGGAAGTAAGAATCAACCCCTCCCGATTAACAGGAACCATTCATGCTGCAGCCAGTAAGAGCAGTATGCAAAGAGCTTGTGCCGCTGCTTTATTAAAGCAAGGGCAAACCATTCTCATTAATCCCGGGCGGAGTAACGATGACCAGGCTGCCATTGAGGTGATTCAAAAATTAGGCGCGGATGTTGTAAGGGAAGATAATGGAAATTTGAAGATATCATCAACTGGTGTTCAACCTGCCAATCAGGCAATTAATTGTGGTGAGAGTGGTTTGGGTATTCGAATGTTCACCCCCATCGCTGCATTGAGTCATCTGCCCATTACCTTAACAGGTACGGGCAGTCTTTTAACCAGGCCAATGGATTTTTTTGATGAAATTTTACCTAAACTTGGCGTAAAAGTTCTTTCAAATAAAGGCAAACTCCCGTTACAGATACAGGGGCCACTTAAACCGGTAAATATTACTGTGGATGGTTCATTGAGCTCACAGTTTTTAACTGGTCTGCTCATGGCCTATGGTGCGGCAGGGGCCCAGGATGTTACTATCACTGTCAGGGATCTGAAAAGTAAGCCTTATATAGATCTCACTTTACAGGTAATGAAGCATTTTGGATGGGAGGTAACCAATCAGCACTATGAAAATTTTTTCTTCCAAAATACACATCATAAGGGAAGCCGTCTGCCTGTACAGTATACAGTGGAGGGTGATTGGAGTGGAGCTGCTTTTCTGCTTGTGGCGGGCGCTATAGCCGGACCTATTACTGTAAAAGGGCTGGACCTATTTTCTACCCAGGCAGATAAGGCTGTATTACAGGCTTTGATAGATTGTGGATCTGGGCTTACAATAGCGGCTGAACAGGTAGAAGTCGGGCCATTGCCACTAAAAGCATTTCATTTCAATGCCAGTGATTGCCCCGACCTGTTTCCACCCCTGGTAGCGCTTGCTGCCTATTGTGAAGGAACCACGGTTATCGAAGGGGTACACAGGCTGGCTCATAAAGAAAGTGACAGGGCGCTCACATTACAGCAAGAGTTCACTAAATTGGGTATTGAAATTATTTTGCAGGATGATCTGATGCTGATAAAGGGCGGAACCGGCGTAAAGGCAGCAATAGCTCATTCAAGACATGATCACCGGATTGCAATGGCCATTGCTGTAGCTGCCTTACGGGCGGATGGATCAGTGGTCATTGAAGAAGCAGAAGCCATTAATAAATCCTATCCTGCATTTTATGAACATCTAAAACAACTTGGGGCATCCCTCCAAATAAACCAGTAAACCCATCAACTAATCAACCCATAAACGCTACCCCTTGAACAGTTTCGGCCGCATTTTCCGCCTACATATTTTTGGTGAATCGCATGGTGAATGCGTAGGGTTAACTATTGATGGGTGTCCTGCAGGATTGCCATTGACTTTAGAAGACTTTACAGTAGATATTGAGCGCAGAAAAGGGGGCGTTCAAAAGGGAACAACTCCCAGAAAAGAAGCTGATATACCCATCTTTAAAACGGGCCTATTTAATGGGCGAACAACGGGGGCACCACTTACCATCTTATTTGAAAATAAAAATACCCGTAGCGCAGATTATGAGAAACTAAGGGCGGTTCCACGGCCAGGACATGCAGATTTTACTGCTCACGCAAAATATGGCGGATTCGAAGACTTTAGAGGAGGAGGTCATTTTAGTGGCCGGTTAACAGTTTGCCTGGTTGCAGCAGGCGTAATTGCCAAAAAACTTTTGAAAATTCCAGAGGTTACCCAGGGAGGAACAACTGTTGAAGCCGCTATTTTGGAGATAGGGGGCGAGTCTAACCTGGAAATTGGGTTGCAGAAAGCTTTTGAGGCTAAAGACAGTATTGGAGGTATCGTTGAATGCAGGGTAAATGGGCTGCCCGTTGGTTTGGGGGAACATTTTTTTGATTCAGTAGAATCTCTGATAAGTCATGCAGTATTTTCCATCCCGGCAGTGAAAGGGATTGAATTCGGAGCAGGATTCGCGGCAGCTAAGATGTTTGGCGTTGAACATAATGATCCCATTGAAGATGCAAGCGGCAAAACTACAACTAACCATGCCGGTGGTATTGTAGGCGGTATCACAAATGGAAATGAACTGGTATACAGAATTGCTGTCAAGCCCACTTCTTCCACCCCAAAAGAACAACAAACCTGGAACCGGGAAACCAACCAGGTTAGTCCTTTTTCAGTTAAAGGGCGCCATGATCTTTGCATTGCTTTGCGGGTGCCCGTAGTTTTGGAGGCAGTTACCGCCCTTGTTCTTGTTGATCTGATGTTGCTGGATCACAAAATAAAGGCTGTAATTTTGTGAAGCGTTATTCAAAAACAAAATTATATACTTAATAAACGACAAATGGAATCAGATTATATATACCATGTTACCACACGTGAACAATGGGAAAAAGCGAAGGAATTAGGGCATTACGATTCAGATACCCTGGCAACTGAGGGGTTTATTCATTGCAGTACAGAAGACCAGGTAGCAGGAGTGCTGGAAAGATATTACCAGGGTTATAAAGGATTGCTTAAGCTGAAAATTGAAAAAGCAAAGATAGATCGCCCCCTGGTATTTGAGCTGGCAGGATCCATTAATGAAGTATTTCCTCATATTCATGGAGCATTGAATATCAATGCAGTAGTAGATGTTACTGAATTATAAATTTTAATTTTTGGCATCATGTTTGGCTTTTGTGGGCGGCTTATTATTTTATAAATTGTATTCAAAAATCAGTGTATTTCAACCAGGTTCCACTACTTTACTCTAATACCATCACTGGTTTTCTGTTCCTAATGCAATCTGTATGATTAAAAAAAACCTGTCACTCATACTTTTTCTGCACCTATTCTTTTTAACAGAGGCGCAGCAGGATAGTTTAACGGGTAAGTCAGACAGTTTACACAATACCCAATCGGGCCGTTTACAAATTTTTAAAGTAGTTGGTAAGGCTGGAAAAGGAAAAACAGTTATGGGGATTGCCAGTTTTTACAGTGCAAACCTGGACGGCTCTTTAACAGCAACAGGCGAGCGTTACCGGAATAATTTGCTTACAGCGGCCAGTAATAATTTCAAATTGAATACCTGGGTTTTGGTAACCAATCTTCGTAATAAACAAACAGTGATTGTTCGCATAAACGACAGAATGCATCCCCGGATGAAGAAAAAGGGCAGGGTTGTTGATCTTAGCAGGCGAGCAGCCAGGCAATTGAATTTTATGGATGATGGACTTACCCGGGTTAAGGTAGAAACCATTGAACTCATTACGCCTGTTGATACGGTAAAACTATCCCCGGAAAGCAAAGCCATTGATACCCTTACCGGGATAAGGGATTCTATTATACTGGCTGACTCAGTACTGGCTGATCCGGTGAAAACGAACAGCCATATAGTTTTTGGTATTGCCAGTTTTTACAGTAGCAACCTGGATGGAAGTAAAACGGCTACCGGAGAAATCTACCGAAACAGTAAAATGTCGGCCGCAAGCAATAACTTTAAGCTAAATACATGGGTTAGGGTAACCAATCTGAAAAATAACAAATCCATCATATTGAGAATAAACGACAGGATGCACAAAAGGATGCAGTTGCGGGGTAGAGTAATAGATCTCAGTAGAATCGCCGCAAATCGCCTTGATTTTATCAAAAAAGGACTTACCAACGTTAAAGTGGAAGTAGTGGCAAAAGGGACTTTGGAATAAAATGGGTATAATATAAAGTTATCATAATTTTTAAAAGTCAGATTCTGCCTGTATTTTTGTCCTAATTACTAAAACTCGTATTATGAAGAAATTCCTATTTGCCCTGATAGCTATTGGATTGTCAGCAGGATCTTTTGCACAGACCCCAGTCAGCTATAAAAAAAGACCCACATTAGCGGTCAATTTTTTTCTGAAAGATATGACCACAGCTAACCTGATTGATCATAGCTCTCTGTCTACTGTATTATCTAAAAATCAGTGGGCAAAATTAAAAGACATGTCGCCTGGTCTTAGCTTCAACTATTATGAAGGTCTAACAGAGCATGTTGATTTTGTTGGTACCCTTGGAGGCTCATTTGTAAAGTATCCTTTTTCTTATTTTTCAGGTGTGCCGGCCTCTACTGATAGTAAATTTTTATTGGAAACGTCCGCTGGTTTAAATATCAAATTGTTACGCGACAAGTATTTTGTAGTTCCTTACTTTAACATCGGCCTGGGTGTTTCTATGTATGGCGGTACTTATTTCGCGGCTTACATGCCAACCGGTTTGGGTTTACAATTTGATCTTGGTGAAGGCACTTATGTACATACCTTATTCGGCTATAATGCAAAAATTTCAAATTTTGCAACGAATCACCTTAACTATTCAATTGGGATTGGCTCTCCATTGAAAGAAAAGAAAGAAGTTCCCCTGGTAGTTGCCCCCCCACCTCCGCCTCCGGTTGAAATTGATACAGACGGAGATGGAATCCTGGATAGTAAGGATAAATGCCCTGCGGTTGCCGGTGTAGCTAAATATGATGGCTGCCCTGTTCCAGACACTGATGGAGATGGCATTAATGATGAGAACGATAAATGCCCTACTGTAAAAGGATTGGCCAAATACAATGGCTGCCCTGTTCCAGACAGAGATAAAGATGGTATCAATGATGAAGAAGACAAATGTGCTGATGTACCGGGTGTTGCCCGTTACCAGGGCTGTCCTGTTCCAGACGGAGATAAAGATGGGATTAATGATGAAGAAGACAAATGTCCTGATGTACCAGGTGTTAGAGAAAACAATGGTTGTCCGGTAATCAAAGAAGAAGTGATCAAGAAAGTGGCAGCCAGTTCAAAAAATATTTTCTTTGTAACAGGCAGCGCTAAATTAATGTCTAAATCATTTAAATCTTTAAAAGAGGTAGCAGCCATTCTGAAAGCAGATGCAGCGCTTAAATTGGATATAGAAGGGCATACAGATAATACAGGTTCTGATAAAATAAATGAGCCATTGAGTAAGAACCGTGCAATATCAGTTTATGATTATCTGGCCACTAAAGCCGGTGTTGATGCTTCAAAATTAAGTACTGAGGGATTTGGTTCAACCAAACCGGTTGCTGATAATAAAACAGCCAAAGGGCGTGGACTTAACCGTCGTGTTGAAATGAAACTCAAATATTATTAATAGATAAAGAGACTGGATTGGTAAGTAAAAGAGGGCTATCGCATAATAGATAGCCCTCTTTGTTTTTTATACCGGCAAAGAATTTATAGGATATTGACTTCTCTTTCCAGGGTAATTTGAAATTTAGCTAATACGGTTTGTATAATCGATTCTGACAAGTCCAGTATCTCCTGTCCGGATGCATTACCATAATTGACTAATACCAGTGCCTGCTTCTCATAACAGCCTGCATCTGATTTGCGGTATCCTTTCCATCCACATTGTTCAATTAGCCAGCCTGCGGCTATTTTAATTTTATTTTCCTTAGCCGGGTACCCGGGAATTGACGGGTATGATTTTTTCAGTTCCTTAAAATGAGTTAGGGGTATCAAAGGGTTTTTGAAAAAACTGCCGGCATTGCCAATTTTTGCCGGGTCGGGCAACTTACTGCTCCTGATATTGATGACAGCTTCTGAAATGGCTTTAATGGTTAATTTACTGATTTGCATTTTTGCAAGCTCCTGTTCAATAGCTCCGTAACCGGTTTGGAATACAGGTTGTTTACGTAACCGGAACGTGACATTCATAATTGCGAATTGATTAAGGTATTTATTCTTAAAAACACTTTCCCGGTAGCCAAAATGGCAATCAGCTAATCCAAAACGATGCATCGTATGATCTTTGAGATGACATGCTTCCAATGCATAAAACACATCCCTGATCTCAACCCCGTATGCTCCTATATTTTGCATGGGTGATGCGCCTACATTTCCGGGAATCAGGCTTAGATTCTCTACCCCTGCATAATTATGCTCAATACAATATTGTACAAATCTGTGCCAGTTTTCACCTGCCTGCGCCCTTACAAAATAGCATTCACTGTCTTCATGCAGTAATTCAATCCCTTTCAACTCATTTTTAATGATCAGGCCCTCATATGGTTTGGTAAATAAAATATTACTCCCCCCACCCAACACCAATACATTTTTGGCGCGGTAATCCTCAAGTAAATTCAGTAACTCATTTGTTGAAGAGAAGGTGGCAAAATACCTGGTGATTACATCAATGCCAAAACTATTGTAAGATTTTACGGATATGTTTTCTGTAATATTCATATATGCCTTGACTAAATATAAGAACAGGTTATATTGGATCTATATCGGGTAAGATGGAAACAGCACGATACCTTTTATTTGATTGAATAATGATTGCCTGTTGCTGAATTACCTGCTTGCACAAATTTATTTGCCTGGCATCTTTCGGTAATTTAATCAGGATCTCCCATAAATACTGATTTCTTACCCTGTCTACCACCGGTTGGGCAGGGCCGTTACTTTGTTTAGAAAAATTAGCCTTCAAACCCTGCATCATTATATTGGCAGCTTCTTCAGCGATGTGTTTTTCCTTATGTTTGAAAGTAATCTGAATCAGGCGGGTAAATGGCGGATAATCAAATTCTTTTCTGTTGGCAATTTCAAAAGTATATAATGCTTTGTAATTATGCTGTTGTACAAATTGCAATACCGGATGGTGTTTATTACTAACCTGGATGAGCACTGTGCCTTTGCCATCTTTTCTGCCGGCTCTGCCACTAACCTGTTCCATCAATTGAAAGGCCCTTTCATTTACCCTGAAATCAGTAAAATTGAGGATACCGTCTGCGTCTACAATTCCCACCAGGTTAACGTGTTCAAAATCCAGGCCTTTTACTACCATTTGGGTACCTACCAGTATATCTATTCTTTGTTGCTCAAATAGTTTGATTAATGCATCATGATCATGTTTTCCTTTCACACTGTCGTAATCCATTCTGGCAATTTTCGCATCGGGAAAAGTTTCTGCTACCAGTTCTTCAATTTTTTCAGTACCAAAGTTCTTTTGGGTAAAATTATGGCTGCCACATGCGGCACAGGTATGAATAACAGGGTAGGTGGTACCGCAATAGTGACAGGTTAATTTGTTTTTTGCTTTGTGAAAGGTAAGTGTTACATCGCAATGATCGCATTGCGGTATCCAGCCGCAGGTATGGCAGATCAGGTAAGGCGAATAGCCTCTGCGGTTTTGGAAAAGTATCACTTGTTTTTTTTGTTGGAGTGACAGTTCCATGGCAGTAATCAGTGCCGGGCTTAATGCAACCTTGGTTTTATCTTTTGTGGGTAATTTTGTAATATCTATAATGGCTATCCGTGGCAATTCAACACCACCATACCGTTCGAAAAGAGTAACCAGGCTGTATTTTTTTTGGTCACAGTTATAGTAGCTCTCAATAGAAGGGGTGGCACTACCTAACAATACCCTGGCCCCGAAAAGAGAGGCATAATAAATAGCCGTATCCCTTGCATGATAACGCGGGGCAGGTTCCTGTTGTTTATATGAAGGATCATGCTCTTCATCTGCAATGATCAGTCCCAACTCTTTAAATGGCAGGAACAACGATGACCGGGCACCCAGTACCACTTTAGTTTCACCTGTTTTTACCTTGTTCCATATCTCTACTCTTTCATTTGGATTGAATTTCGAATGATAGATGGCAATATATCCGCCAAAATGTTTTTGCAAACGACGGATGATCTGCGAGGTAAGCGCTATTTCAGGTAGCATGTATAAAACCTGCTTGCCTTGCTGGATAGCTTCTTCTATTAGTTTGGTATATATTTCTGTTTTACCACTGGCAGTTACCCCATGTAAAAGGCAAACGGTTCTCTCTTTAAAGCTGGTTTTGATTTCCTGTAAAGCTTTTTCCTGGATATCAGACAGGATAAAATCGATCTGGATGTTTTTGGGTAACTGACGGATGCGGTCAGTAGCTCTTTTTTCAACGAATAAAATTCCTTTCTCGCAAAGGCCTTTTAACTGTGCGGCAGTTGCATTTGATTTTTTGAGTAGCTGTGACTGGGTAACTTCTCCTTCTGTTTTAATTAAATGCAAATACGAAAGCAGTAGTTCCATTTGCTTTGGCGCCTTACTCCAGTTATTTAACAGATCGGCCAGTTTATCTTCAACATGGTATAACGGATTAAGGGTAAGATAGGTTTCTGTTTTCGCTTTGTATTTGTCTTTTAACTCTTCCCAAACATGGCATACCCCTTTTTCGATAAGGCTTTTAATAATGGGATAAGTGTTGACTGAATCTATTAACTGCTGCACTTCACTCAAACGCAGTTCCCTTTTTAATTCCAGGGCCTCAGTAACAATATATTCGGCATCTGATAAGTTGCTGAAGTCGTCACTTTTTTCCTCATTCCATACTAAAATACTTTCACTGGATAATTTCAGGTTAGAGGGGATGGCCGCCTGCATTACTTCTCCCTCACTGCACATATAATATTGTGCCACCCATTCCCAAAGTTGTAACTGTTGCGGATATAAAAGGGGCTCGTCATCTAAAACATTCAGGATGTCTTTTGGTTGAAAAGCACCAGGTTTTGTACTGAGTACTTTTTTTATGATGCCTGCATATCTTTTGTGTTTACCCAAAACAACTTCTACACGAATACCAGGTTGTATGGCGTTTTGCAGGTGCAACGGAACGGCCCAGGTATAGTTTTTGGGTAAGGCTAATGGTATGATAACTTCAACAAACAATAGAGATGAATTTATTCAAAAATACACTTTAAGCAGTTGGGTAGCTGCGATATCGTTTAAGGCCATTTTCCATTATCCGGTATACCTTTTCTTTTAGTACCGGTATATCTTTAATGGCAAATCCCTTCACAGGTATTTCTTCCAGGTAAACTACCCGGCTAATGCCGGGTGTCAACCCAAAGAGTCCTGCAAAATGCAATCTATCCATAGTATCAACCAATAAAACAGGTTTAATGGGCGTATGCGTTTCTATAGCAATACGAAATGCCCCGTCATAAAAATCCTTCAGGGGATGATTGGTTTCATTAAAAGTGCCCTCAGGAAATATAAAAATGGATATATGGTGTTTAAGGGCCGATTTCAAAGCTCTCACACTTTTTGACCTGGTTGCTGAATTGCGCCGGTCTACCAAAATAACGGCTGCCCGGTAAATCCATCCAAAAACAGGAATTTTCACCATTTCATATTTGCCCAGGATTCGTACCGGTTGATGAGCGATAAGCACAATGGGCGGTATATCCATGTAGGAAATATGATTGGCCACAAAAATGTATTGCCGGCTCCGGTCATGCGGGTGCTCATAAATTTCTTTATGCTGTATGCCAATAAAAAAGTACCATACAGCCGCCCAATATCGGCATAACTGGTAAATCATATTGCCACCACGCAGTTTACCAAACAATAGGGATACTAAAACGAAAGGTAATACCACAAACATAATTACCACAAATACCAGGTAGGCATAAGCGCAGTAAATATATTGAACCAGCCTCACCGTTAATTTCATGTTTCCCCCTTAAGCAGGAAAACTAAGATAAAGGATAAAACTATTACTATATCAAAAACTCAGTTGCCGGCAATTTTTAGACCCTGAGTAAAATGAAAAGGTTTTGCTCTTTTCGGGGGATGTTCCATTTCCAGGTTGGCCGTATTTTTGAAATTAGAAAGCTAAGCATACCCGGTCAGTCATTTGTTGAGTTTTTGGTTATGAATGGGGGGCTATTAAAATTTATACAC
Organism: Chitinophagaceae bacterium; assembly: GCA_023229465.1. Lineage (GTDB taxonomy): Bacteria > Bacteroidota > Bacteroidia > Chitinophagales > Chitinophagaceae > Sediminibacterium. The sequence continues at coordinate 36,673 of JALNZE010000007.1, read as the reverse complement.
GGCAGCTAAGATGAAACTGGCAGTGCTTTTGGTTCCCACACCGGTTCCTTTTGAAAAAATTTCTTTAGAGGCATTATCTAATCTTAATTCCGGTATAATGGTGAGGTTGTCTATTTTGAAGTTCCCGGAAATTGTTGTAGCGAAAATTTTATTCGCATTAACGATCAGTGGGTTTAGTTTCCTGTCATCAAAATAATCACCTCTTAGTGTGAGGCCAAAATTGCTGATTGGGTCATAATTCAGATAAATTGCATGGGTTTTCCAACTGGAGTTCTCAGTTCCTATCTTGCTCGAACTGAGCGTACCATCGTATGCCAGATTGAACTGTTTAGACAATACGCCGGTAACCACGAGGTTAAAATGAGTTAACCCGGTACTACCTTGAAAATTCAGGTAAGCTTTTAGCTTATCATCTTTCGATCCGGTATTAAACTGGGCTATTATTACTTTCACTGAAGTAGGTGCGCTTACATAATCAGTTGGGTTAGCAATACCCAGCATCAGGGTACTCTTACCACCTAATGAGATGTCCGCTTTTAAACCGGTATGAAAGAATGGGCCATAAGAAAAGCCGTATGACATGCTATAATTCCTGTTGAGATATGCATCCATTAATTCATAGGAACAATGTGTGGCCCATTTACCGATGGTAAATTTTACCTTATCAGAAGGGGCATAACTGATATATGCCTGTTTAACGGCGGTAAGCGTGGTTCCGATATCATTGTATGAGAATTCCTGTGCTCTTTTGCCGAAACCAACATCAGCAGTTGCGGAAACCTTACCATAATTGTGGTCCACTCTAACGGATGCCATGCCCAATTCAAAAGAATTGTTTGAATTGGTGAAACTGGTCAGGTTGTTTGTTCCTGCGGGAGGATTGTTGAAATTGAACTTGTAATAGCCATCAATTGAACCTGTAAATGTGGTAGTGGATTTTTTACTGGAATCGGTCTGTGCATTTACTGACAGCAGACTAAGAATTCCAATACATACTGTTGAAATTTTCTTTAACATTGCAATGGGTTTTATGATTAATAAATGGGTACAGCCTTTAAACTTGGTCAGAAGTTTATCATATGGCTGTACCTTATTTTTTTGATGAAGGGGGCATCACAGAGATAGCGTAAGCCTGGTCAGAGGCTTCTTCGTTAGTAGTTACTAAATCTGTTCAAATAGCATAAAAAATCAAATTCCTGTTGTAAAACGGCTGCTCCACAACAGGAATTATTTTTATGCGTGTTGCGGTGTTCTGCCATATTTCTCATCGTGCTGGGTGGCATCGAGGCCCAATTCTTCTTCCTCCATACTAACCCGCATAGGCAGAATGAAATTGATGAACTTGAAAATGAGAAATGAAACGGTAAAACTATATACAACAACGATAGATAATGCTTTAACCTGTATAAAGAAGAATGAGGCATTTCCATAAAAAAGGCCATCTGCACCGGCACTGTTTACAGATTTAGTAGCAAAAATGCCTGTCATTAACATACCAACTATACCGCCTAATCCATGACAGGGAAATACGTCAAGTGTATCATCCAGGGTAGTTGACTTGCTTTTATAATAAATGGCCAGGTTAGAAATGATGGCGGCGATAACGCCAATAAAAATACTTTGCGGAACCGCTACAAAACCGGCCGCAGGGGTAATGGCTACCAGTCCTACAACCGCCCCAATACAGAACCCTAATACAGAAGGTTTTTTACCACGCAATACATCAAAGAACATCCAGGAGAGACCTGCAGCGGCAGCAGCAGTGTTGGTAGTTCCGAAAGCTGATACAGCTAATGCATTGGCACCCAGGGCGGAGCCCGCGTTAAAACCAAACCATCCAAACCAGAGAAGGCCGGTGCCGATTAATACATAAGGGATATTCGCAGGTGGTATTTCTTTTTGTTCAATATGTGATTGGCGGCGCTTTAAAACCAATGCCCCGGCTAAAGCGGCACAGCCGGCTGAAATATGTACCACGGTTCCACCGGCAAAATCAAGAGCGCCCATTTTGAAAAGAAAACCTTCGGGGTGCCAGGTCCAGTGTGCAATAGGGGCGTATACTAACAGGCTAAACAAGGCAATAAATAAGATATAAGAAGTAAATCGTATTCGTTCTGCTACAGCGCCTACTACCAGGCCTGGTGTGATAATGGCAAACATCAGTTGGAAAAGGGCAAAAAGAGCCAGTGGGATAGTAGGTGCCAAACTCCAGGGGGCGCCTGAATTGATCCCTTTAAAAAATAAATGTGTAGAAGGATTACCGATAAAGCCTCCGATCGTATCTCCAAAACTAAGGCTATAACCTACAAATATCCATAAAATGCTTACCACTCCCGCGGCAACTACACTTTTGATCATGGTAGAAATAACATTTTTACGATGTACCATGCCACCATAAAAGAAGGCTAATCCGGGAGTCATTAAAAAAACCAGCGCGGTAGCCACAATGATCCAGCCAGTATCAGCCGCATTGTATTTTCCATCATCAACAAAATTGGGTAAAGACGGAATAAAGAGTGCAGCCACGGCCAAGGCTACCAAAAAGATAAAGGGGGCGAATTGTTTAACGGTTGCTTTAGACATAATAGTAATTAATATTAGATTAATGTTTAATAATAATTTATTTGTCTAAAATAATATGTTTTTTTCAATAAAATGATAATTTATTTAACATTTTATTAATTATAATGTATATTTCAATGAGTGATCGATGAAATTATAAATATTTTAATATTCTTTGAATTATTTTGAAAATAATAAAGCCTCATCAGGGAGTGATGAAGCTTTATTATATATTTTCCTACTATTGCTTAGATACTCATTAAATAGCTTTTGTCCTTTGATTCCAGTACAGAATTACCCATCAGGTATTCATCTACATTACGTGCGCATTCACGCCCCTCACTAATAGCCCAGACCACTAATGATTGTCCTCTTCGCATATCACCGGCAGCAAAAATTTTAGGAATACTGGTCTGGAAACGTTGTTCAGTAGCTTTAATATTTCCTCTTTCATCAAGGTCAACATCTAATTGTTTCACCAACCCTTCCTGTTGCGGATGTACGAATCCCATAGCTAATAAAGCGAGTTCGCAGGGAATTTCGCGTTCTGTGCCTTCTTTTTCTACAAAAGAGGCTGGTTCGCCGGCTTCCGGTGTATTCCATTCAAGGTCTATAACTTTTAAAGCCCTTAGCTCACCATTCTCATCACCTATAAAGGCCTTGGTTGCAATTGCCCAGTGCCTGTTTGCTCCCTCTTCATGTGAAGAGGTTGTTTTCAATGTTATAGGATAGGAGGGCCAGGGCATTTGAATGCTCCTGTTTTCAGGAGGTTTGGGCATTAATTCAAATTGTGTAACAGAAACAGCTCCCTGGCGATTAGCGGTTCCCACACAATCACTTCCCGTATCTCCACCACCAATAACCACTACATTCTTTGCAGTTGCGAATATATTTTCCTCTACTACTTCTTTTTTACTTACTCTTTTATTCTGTTGTTTTAAAAACTCCATTGCATAGTAAACCCCTTTTAAATCTCTCCCGGGTATGGCCAGGTTGCGTGGAATGGTGGAGCCTCCCGCTAAAACCACGGCCTGTGATTCCCGCAACAGGTCATTGATACTTACATTCACACCTACATTAGCATTGCATTTGAACGTAACTCCTTCTTCCTGCATTAAAGCAACCCTTCTTTCTACCACCCATTTTTCTAATTTAAAATCGGGAATTCCATATCTTAAAAGGCCACCCGGGGCATCATCTCTTTCAAATACCGTAACGGTATGTCCGGCATAATTTAATTGAGCGGCAACAGCCAGTCCTGCCGGACCAGAACCAATCACAGCCACTTTTTTACCGGTTCTCATATTGGGGTTACGGGCTTTTACAAAGCCTTTCTCAAAAGCGATTTCTATGATATGCTTTTCAATTTCTTCTATAGTTACCGCCGGTTGGTTAATGCCCAGTACACAGGCAGTTTCGCAGGGGGCGGGACAAATGCGCCCCGTGAATTCCGGAAAATTATTGGTGGCACTTAAGATTTCGTAAGCTTCCTGCCAGCTTTTACGGTAAACGGCATCATTGAATTCGGGTATGATATTACCCAAAGGACAACCGCTATGACAAAAAGGAACACCGCAATTCATACAGCGTGCCGATTGTTGATTTAGTTTTTCTTCCGGAAATTTTAAGACAAACTCCTGGTAGTCGTTCAGTCTTTCTTTCACCGGACGTTTCAAAGGAAGTTCCCTTGTAAATTCTATAAAACCGGTTGGTTTACCCATGGGGTTTAGTAGTTTATTGGTTTATTAGTTTCCGGCTCGTTGTTGCAAAATCAACCATACTTACTCCCGCCCAAAACTGTAAAAATGATTACTTATTACTTACTACTTTTCACTTACTGCTTCATACTTTTATCTTTTCACTTTTATCAGCCAATGCTTTCTTATAGTCTCTGGGGAATACTTTGATAAAATTCTTCAATTGGTTTTCGAAATCGCCCAGAACAAATTTGGCAACACTGCTTTCTGTATAAGCATAGTGCCTGGTAATCATATCATGCAATAATTGGCTGTCATCCTGGTTTAATGGATCCAGGTCTACCATTTCTTTATTACATAGCTTGTCAAACTGTGCATTTACATCGTAAACATAAGCGATGCCGCCACTCATGCCGGCAGCAAAGTTTCTGCCTGTACTGCCCAGTATTACCGCGTTACCACCGGTCATATATTCACAACCATGGTCGCCTACACCTTCAACCACTACATTGGCGCCTGAGTTTCTTACGGCAAATCGTTCACCCGCTTTTCCACGGATAAAAGCTTCACCTGAAGTAGCGCCATACAGGGCAACATTACCGATAATGATATTTTCTTCCGGAATAAAGGAAGCTTTTTTGGAAGGATACACAATGAGTTTGGCTCCACTTAATCCTTTTCCAAAGTAGTCGTTTGCGTCGCCTTCCAGTTCGAGAGTAACCCCTTTTGTATTAAAAGCGCCAAAACTTTGGCCGGCTGTTCCGGTGAATGTAAAATGGATGGTATCTTCCGGTAAACCGGCCGCTTTGTACTTTTTAGTAATCTCGTTAGACAAAATGGTACCTGCTGTTCTGTCTGTATTTTTAATAGGGAAAGAAGCGGTGATCCTTTCACTTTTGTCCAAAGCAGGTTGGGCAGCTTTTAGTAATTGCCAATCAAGCACTTCACTAATTCCATGATCCTGTTCTTCCTGTTTGTATAAACCTGTGTCAGCGGATGCCGGTTCTTTATATAAGATGCTGGAAAGATCCAGTGTACTGTATTTCCAGTGAGTGATATCGTCTCTCATTTCTAATGAGTCTGCCTGGCCAACCATTTCATTAATTGTTCTGAAACCCAGTTCAGCCATGATTTCTCTTAATTCTTCCGTAATAAACCTAAAGAAATTAACAATATGATCCGGGTTGCCTGTGAAGCGTTTGCGTAACGCGGGGTCCTGTGTGGCCACACCAACGGGGCAGGTGTTTAAATGACATTTGCGCATCATGATACAACCTTCCACAATTAATGCTGCCGTAGCAACGCCCCATTCTTCTGCTCCTAATAATGCGGCGATGGCAATATCACGGCCTGTTTTCATTTGGCCATCTGCCTGCACCACTACCCGGCTGCGTAATTTATTTTTAACCAGTGTCTGATGTGTTTCTGCCAATCCCAATTCCCACGGCAGGCCGGCATGTTTAATAGAGCTGAGGGGCGATGCACCGGTACCGCCATCGAAACCGGAAATCAGTACCACATCTGCTTTTGCTTTGGCTACACCGGCAGCAATGGTACCCACTCCGGCTTTAGAAACCAGCTTCACATTTATACGTGCAGCCCTGTTTGCATTTTTCAGATCGAAGATTAATTGTGCCAGGTCTTCAATAGAATAAATATCATGATGCGGAGGAGGTGAAATTAATCCTACACCCGGTGTAGCATGTCTTGTTCTGCCTATCCAGTCATCTACTTTATGCCCGGGTAATTGTCCGCCTTCGCCCGGTTTGGCGCCCTGCGCCATTTTTATTTGCAGTTCATCAGCTTCAGTTAGGTATAGGCTGGTTACGCCAAAACGCGCCGAGGCCACCTGTTTAATGGCTGAACGCATCAAATCGCCATTGGGTAATTTTTCATAACGGATTTCATCTTCACCCCCTTCGCCGGTATTGCTCTTTCCGCCTAAGCGATTCATGGCAATAGCTAATGTGGTATGCGCTTCCCATGAAATGGAACCAAACGACATAGCGCCGGTAGCAAAGCGTTTATAAATATTTTCCGCGGCTTCCACTTCCTCAATTGCAATGGATGGCCTGTTGCGTTTAAAACGGAACTGGCTTCTTAATGTGCAGGCTTTTTCAGTCTGATCATTGACCAGTTTTGAATATTTTTTAAAAGTCGCATAATCATTCATCCTGGTTGAATGCTGCAACAGATGAATGGTTTGGGGATTAAACAAATGGAACTCACCTTTGCGTTTCCATTGATAAATGCCACCTACAGGCAATCTGTCTATCGGAATATCCTTCTTGCTGAATGCGAAGAAATGTTTGGCTAAAATTTCTTTGGCTATTTCATCCAATCCCATTCCCTGTATACGTGAAGTAGCGCCGGTAAAATACTGATCCACCACGGTTCTGTTTAAACCAATGATCTCAAATATTTGTGCGCCCTGGTAAGATTGTAAAGTAGAAATTCCCATTTTAGAGAATACTTTCAATAATCCCTCGTTGACGGCTTTCACATAATTTTTCTTCAGGTAATCTGAATCCAGCTCTGTTTGCAGTTTACCATTGAGTTTCATATCCCGGATAGAGGAAATGGCCAGGTAAGGGTTTATAGCTGTTGCGCCAAAGCCAAGCAGGCAGGCGAAATGGTGAACTTCCCATACATCACCTGCTTCTACAATGATACCAACCTGGCCGCGGTACCCCTTTCTGATAAGGTGATGATGCACAGCAGCGGTGGCCAGTAAGGAAGGTATGGGGGCATGGTCGGAATCTATGGCACGGTCCGTTAAAATAATAACTTCAAATCCATCCTCTACCGCATCCACCGCATAGCGGCATAAACGATCCAGGCCTGCTTTTAAAGAGCCCGCTTTGCCATCTGACCGGAAATAGGTTTGTAAAGTTTTTGCCTGGAAAATACCTGTATCAATGCTCCTTATTTTTTCCAGTTCATAAGAATTTAAAACCGGATGTTTTAAGGCCACACTATGGCAGGCCAGTGGGTCTTCTACCAGCAAGTTGCCATTACTGCCTGCAAATGTGGCCAGAGACATGACCATTCTTTCCCGGATAGGATCGATGGGCGGATTGGTAACCTGCGCAAAAAGCTGTTTGAAATAACTACTCAGGTGTTGTGGCTGCTCACTAAGGATGGCGAGTGGAGAATCTGTTCCCATTGAACCGATAGGCTCTTTGCCATCGATGGCCATAGCAGCAATAATAGTATCCAGGTCCTCAGTTGAATAGCCAAATGCTTTCTGGTATTTAAAAATCTGGTCATGTTCAAGATGCGTAAACATCACACGTGGTTCCGGTAATTCTTCCAATCGAATCTTATACTTATTCAGCCATTCGTCATAAGGTTTTTGTGAACAGATAGTTTGTTTCAGTTCATCATCGCTGATGATTCTTCCCTGTTCCATGTCAACTACAAACATTTTGCCTGGCTGTAATCTTCCTTTTTCTTTTACGAGAGATGGATCAATGGGTAACACGCCGGTTTCTGAAGCCATGATTACACGGTCATCATGGGTTACTGTATATCTTGATGGACGTAAGCCATTTCTGTCGAGTGTGGCGCCAATGATTTTGCCATCTGTAAAAGAAATAGAAGCCGGGCCATCCCATGGTTCCATCAGGCAGGCGTGGAATTCATAAAATGCTTTTTTAACGGGATCCATCTGTTCATTGCCATCCCATGCTTCCGGTATCAACATCATCATTACATGTGGTAATGACCTGCCGGTAAGGGTTAGCAGTTCAATCATATTATCCAGGCAGGCAGAATCAGATTGGCCAACGGTAACAATGGGCAATAACATTTCCATTTCATCCTTGGTGAAATAGGGAGAGGTAAAGCCTTTTTCACTTGTTCTTAGCCAGTTCAGGTTACCCTGTAAAGTATTGATCTCACCATTGTGCGCAATATAACGGAATGGCTGTGCCAGTTTCCAGGAAGGAAACGTATTGGTGGCAAAACGGGAATGGACGAGGCCAAAAGCAGATACAACCCGCTTATCGCTCAGGTCGGGGAAATACCCGCGAACCTGCATGCTGGTAAGCTGACCTTTGTAAATAATTGTTTTGTAAGACAGAGAAGCGATATAAAAACCTATCTCATCTTTTTTAACAGTGTTCTGAATGGTATGGGTTGCATAATTACGAAGTATAAAAAGTTTGCGTTCAAATTCGTCCGGATTAGTAATAGTATCCGGACAGCCAACAAAAACATGTTCCATACAGGGCTCTACCGATAGGGCAGTAGGGCCAATGCCTTCTTTGTTAACGGGTACCTTACGGAAAGCAATTATGTCAAGACCCAGTTTTTCGGCGGCACGGTTAAAAATGTCCCTGCATTCCTCACGTAGCCTGATTTCTTTGGGAAAGAAAATAACACCCACACCATATTTACCAAAGGCGGGTAAATGAACACCAAGTTTCAGGCATTCATCAAAAAAGAATTCATGTGGCATCTGTAGCATAATACCCGCGCCATCACCTGTATTTACCTCGCAACCGCATGCACCACGGTGTTCCATGTTTTCCAATACGGTTAATGCATCAGTAATATGTTGATGGGATTTATTGCCTTTGATGTTTGCAACGAAACCAATACCACAGGCATCATGTTCAAATGAAGGATCATACAACCCTTCGCCATGTTGTAAAACAAGCATGTACAATCGAATTAAAGTCAGGAAATAAATGGCAGGCAACCGTTTTGGAAAATTACGCAAAAAAGCGATATAATCAAACTATATCAGAAAAAATTATCCTGAATGGTTGATAAAATTTAAATAAAAGGCTATTTCATTGAAAATTATCAATAAAATGGACTAACGATTGTTAATTTGGTTGATAAATCCTGTAAGCGGAAGGGAAAGAGAAGGAGGTGCTTGTATTTTTTTCAAATATCCCAAATACGGCGCTTCCACTTCCTGTCATAGAAGCATAGATAGCTCCATAATTGTATAATGATTCTTTGATCTGCTCAATTTCAGGATATTGTTTACACAGTCCGGCCTCAAAATCATTCGTCAGCCATTCTTTCCAGGTTTCTATCGGTTGCTGCAGAATAGTTTTTATACTACGACCCGGTATTCGTGGTGTGATTCCTTTGAAAGCGTTTGCAGTGGATATATGAACAGGGGGATGTACGATTACTAACGAGTAGGCTGACAGATCAAGTTGAATACCTTCCATTTTTTCGCCACGGCCCTTTGCAAGTAAGGGTTTATTCAAAATAAAAAATGGGCAATCACTACCTAATTCCAATGCATACCGGAGGAGTTGCTTCTGCGATAGGCCCAATTGAAATAGTTGATTCAGTAAGGTAAGCGTAAAGGCGCCATCTGAACTGCCTCCGCCCAATCCGGCGCCCATCGGTATAGCTTTATGCAAATGAAGCTGAACAGGGCCGATTGCAGTGTGGTGTTTTTGTAATAAATGACAGGCTTTTACACAGAGATTGTCTTCGGCATTACCTTCAACAGCTAAGCCCGATGTGGAAAACACAACGCCAGACTCCCCACTGCTAACGCCAGACTTAATTCCTTCCAATGCATCCTGCCATGGTACCGGATAAAATACGGTTTCAAGATCATGATAACCATCTTCTCTTTTGTGGGTGATATGGAGACCGAGATTGATCTTGCAATTGGGAAATAGGACCATTCTCTTAAATCTTTTTCTTTTTATTGATTTCGTCACGGATAGAAATGGCGCGGATATAGTCTTCGTGTTCCAACACTTCAGTTAACAGTGTTTGCAATTCTTCCAGTGTCATTTTACCCAGGTCGTCTCTTCCACTGCCCGTTTCTTCAATGCCAACAGCCCCGCCTTTATTTTTTTTGCCACCCCCATCTTCCATCAGGATGCCTGCATTTTCAAGAATATGCTCATAGGTAAAAATGGGGCATCCGAATCTTACCGCTAATGCCAATGCATCGCTGGTACGGCTATCAATTTCAATGGTATCATTTACCGTAAAACAAACCAGTTTAGAATAAAAAATACCTTCCTGCAGGTCGCTAATGATTATCTCCTGTAATTCAACTCCAAAAGCATTCATGAAATTTTTCATCAGATCGTGGGTAAGTGGACGGCTGGGTTGCATATGCTCTAAAGCAACAGCAATGGCCTGTGCTTCAAATCCGCCAATTACAATGGGGAGGCGTCGTAACCCATTGATTTCGCCCAGCACCACCGCATATGAATGGGTTTGGGTGATACTGTGAGAAAGGGCAACGATTTCCAGTTCTATCTTTTTCATAGCTAATACGAAAGTACTCGAAAATAAAACACGAAAAACAGGGAGGAGGGTTTTTAATATCGAATATTGAACAGGGAATAACGTATGATGCAGAAAATGCAATTTGATATTCGTTATTCCCTGTTCGTTATTCATCATTCAGGGGGATAGCTTAGTTTTGCCGCATGCATTACGTTTCTGCCGAAGGTTTGACCAAGAGTTATGGTATTAGTCCGCTGTTCAAGAACATTTCATTTCACATAAATGAAGGAGAAAAAATTTCGCTGATTGCCCGTAATGGGGTTGGTAAATCTACCCTTCTCAGGATATTGAATGGAGATGAGACCCCCGATGAGGGGAAACTGTTTATTCATAAAGATGTTACAGTTGCTTTATTTGAACAGGATCCCAAATTTGATGAAGGAAAGACTGTATTGGAAAATATTTTCCATACCAATCATCCTGTGATGAATGTGATCCGTGAATATGAACTGGCCAGCGAAAGTGAAGATGGGGAAGCATTGGTTGAGTTATTTGGGAAAATGGACGACCTGAATGCATGGGATTTTGAAGTAAAAGTGAAACAGATTTTAACCAAACTGAATGTGCATCATTTAACGCAGGCGGTAAGTGATCTGAGCGGAGGACAGCGTAAACGGGTTGCATTAGCCAAAACCCTTATTGACATTGGGTTTGATCATAAGCATACTTTATTGATGATGGATGAGCCCACCAATCACCTGGATGTAGAAATGATTGAGTGGCTGGAGAATTACCTGAACCAGGAAAACGTAACACTGCTGTTGGTAACGCACGACCGTTATTTTCTGGATGCGGTTAGTGAGGAAATTTGGGAACTGGAAAGAGAGAATATGTATGTGTATCGGGGAGACTATGAAAATTATATCGAGAAAAAAGCCGCTAGGGTAGAGAGTGAACTGGCCAGTATTGACAAGGCCAGGAACGAATACCGGAAAGAACTGGAATGGATGCGAAAGCAGCCCAAAGCAAGAACAACAAAAAGCAAAAGCCGGCAGGATAATTTTTACGAAGTAGAAGCCAGGGCTAAGCAAAAAATTGAAGATGTTCAATTGCAATTGCAAATGAAGATGAGCCGCCTGGGTGGTAAGATAGTGGAGATGAAGAAAGTGTATAAAAGTTATGGCGAACTAGCGGTTTTAAGAGGGTTCGACTATAATTTCAGCAAGGGAGAAAGGATTGGTATTATCGGGAAGAATGGGGTAGGGAAGAGTACTTTCTTAAATATGTTGCAACAGATAGAACCGGCAGACAGCGGTAAAATCAATATTGGTGATACGGTGGTATTCGGCAATTTCTCGCAACAGGGTCTGGTGATCAAAGAGAATATGCGGGTAATTGAATTTGTAAAAACTTTTGCCGAAAGTTTTCCGCTAGCCGGCGGAGGAAGCCTTAGTGCCGCGCAATTTCTGGAGTTGTTTTTGTTTACACCCGATAAACAATATACTTATCTCAACTCTTTAAGCGGGGGTGAGAAAAAAAGGTTACAATTATTAACCGTGTTATTCACGAATCCTAATTTTCTAATCCTGGATGAACCTACCAACGACCTTGATTTGCCTACCCTGGGTGTATTGGAAAATTTTCTCAGCGAATTCCAGGGCTGTGTGTTGATTGTTAGTCACGACCGTTATTTTATGGATAGATTGGTAGACCATTTATTTGTATTTGAAGGGGATGGTGTTGTTAAAGATTTTCCTGGTAACTATACACAGTACCGTATCTGGCTGAAAGAAAATGAGAAGAAGGTAAATAAGTGGGATGTGTTGGAAGACAGAAAAAGTAAAGGAGAAACAACGGAATCAGTTGTGGTTACTAAGGATGCATCAGCCCTGCCTGTAAAGAAGAAAATGAGTTTTAAAGAGAAACGTGAATTCGAACAATTAGAAAAGGAAATGCCCCTGTTGGAAACAGAAAAGAAAACCATTGCCGAGAAAATGGGAACAGGAAATATGCCTTTTGATGAATTGCAAAGAATGAGTGATCGGATAATTGTGATTGACCAGTTATTGGGTGAGAAGGAGCTACGGTGGCTGGAATTGAGTGAGATGGCAGGTTAACAGCGGCTTTTTCCGCTTTAAGTTGCGCTAATTGATCCGCTACCCCCCCCATTTGTTTATTTTTTTACAAAGATAAGCGTTGACTGATAGCGTTGTTATTGAATTGAGGGCTAAATTATTTTTATATTAACTTATTCTTTCCTGGTCTAACTGATACTCCATTATGTTAACTTGCGGCAATATTTAATACCTGCATGACTTCTATCACCGACAAATCAGGGAATACGGTTGCTTTTCTATACCAGAACATGATTCTCGATACCAGCCAGCAAGAGGTGATTGGGTTATTACTGGGCAACTGCGTTTTTGGGAAACAGCCTGCTCCCGTAGGCAAATTTTTCAATGCTACTTTCCGGAAAAAAAACGGAAAAATCATTGCCAAATTAGGTGAGGATGTTGCGCTGAAAAAATTGCCGAAAGATGCTCATCTTTCTTTGCAGGCATGGCAATTACTTACAAAAGTAAATGACCATGTTTGTATTTGGATTGACGAAAAGAAATCATGGACCAAACAGAGCTTCATGGATTTTCTTTCTGTAGAAAAGGAAATGGTGGAAGAAGACTGATATCTTGTTTACTTCCACCCAATCATTTTATTTCAGTGAAGCGATATCAATCACAAAACGGTAGCGAACATCTCCTTTAATCATTCTTTCATAAGCCTCATTTATTTGCTGAACCGGAATTACTTCTACATCCGAAACAATATCGTGTTCAGCACAGTAATCAAGCATTTCCTGTGTTTCTTTAATGCCACCAATCAATGATCCGATAATACTTCTTCTTTTCATAATCAGGTTAAAAGCCGGAACCTTTGATGGCGATGGTGGAACGCCTACCACGATCATTGTACCATTGGTACGTAAGAGGTCCAGATAAGGGCCATATTCATGTTGAGCGGAAACGGTATTCAAAATAAAATCAAAATGATTTTGTAAGCCTTTCATGGTGGCTTTGTCGGAGGTTAACGCAAAATGATGGGCGCCTAATTTTTTCGCATCAGCTTCTTTGGAGGGAGAGCTGCTGAGCATAGTTACTTCCGCGCCAAAAGAGGCAGCAAATTTTACTGCCATATGGCCTAAGCCTCCCAGCCCCAGTACACCCACTCTATGCCCTTTTCCAACTCCAACATAACGCAAGGGTGAATAAGTGGTGATGCCCGCGCACAAAAGGGGGGCCACCCCTTCCAGGGGAAGATTTGGTGCTATCTTAAGTGTGTATTGCTCATCTACCACTATCTGTGTAGAATAGCCTCCGTATGTGGGATGATTGGTGATTCTCTCTCTTCCATTATAAGTGCCAACCATTCCCTCATCACAATATTGCTCTAAACCTGACCGGCAATTGGTGCAGGTTTTACAAGAATCAACGAAACAGCCTACTCCAGCCAGGTCACCTACTTTGAACTTTTTTACATGAGCTCCTGCACTGGTAATACGGCCAACAATCTCATGCCCCGGCACCATTGGATAAATAGAACCACCCCATTCATCACGAACCTGGTGAATATCTGAATGGCATACGCCACAATATAAAATTTCTATCTGCACATCGTGAGGACCGGGTTCCCTTCTTTCAAAATTAAAGGGAGAAAGCGGAGTAGTAGGGCTTTGGGCCGCGTATGCTTTTGTGGCTGACATGGAAAAGGTGTTAATGAGTGGCAAATCTCGTGCTTTTATTGAAAAGACCTTGTAAAATTATTTCAGATTTAGTTCAAAAAAATCCAGTGTCCGCTTCCAGGCAGTGAGTGCCGCATATGCGTTATACCGCGCTTCTGAAGTATCGTTATGAAAGGCATGATTCACTCCTTCATACAAATACAATTCATAACTGGTGCCGGCTTTTTTCAGGGCTTCTTCAAATGCGGGGATACCTGCATTAATTCTTTCATCAAGGCCTGCATAATGTAATTGAATGGGAGATTTTATGTTAGGAACATCCACTGTATCAGGTTGCCTTCCATAAAAAGCTACGGCCGCATTCAGTTTAGGCAAGTTCACTGCCAACTGGTTTGCTAATCCACCACCCCAGCAAAAACCTACACAACCTACTTTTCGGTTACATTCTTTTCTGGCTCTTAAAAATTCAACAGTATTACTAAAATTAGCCAGGTTCATTTTTTGGTCAAGTTCGCCGATTAATTTCCTTGCTTCATCTTCATTAGCCGGGGTACCCCCTGATTCGGATAAAGCATCCGGCGCCATGGCCATATAACCAGCCTTGGCAGCTCTTCTGGTAACATCCCTGATATGGTCATTCAATCCCCTGTTTTCATGAATAACCAGTACACCTCCCATATTCATTCTTTTTTTGGGTTTGGCGGTATAAGCGAACATGGTAATACCGTTGACTTCGTATGAAATGGTTTCGGTATCCAGTTCGTCATCATCTTCCGCGATAGTGGCGGCTTTGGCGGTATTTGACTCCAGTAAGGGTGTAAGCGATAAAGCCAGCGCCATACTTCCGGTGATAAGGGCCAGCTTTTTCAAAAAAACTTCGCGGCTCAGGGGTTTATGCGTGTATTCATCATACAGGTTAATGATTCGTTGGTCCATATTTTTTTTTTGGATACTAAATATACCCAGAAATACAGCGAAATGCAAAAAGAAACCGCATGCATACTTTTAGAAAGCAGGGAATACACACCAACAAAAGCCGGTTTATTTTCTTTTTTTGCCCTTGTGTAAATTCATTTTCTTTTTTGCCGTATCCTTATTAATCTCATGTAGCCTGTACGCTGCTTCAACCAGCCTATCCAGTTTTTCAAACAGCGTGATAATCGCTTCCTGTTCATTTGAACTGAGTGTTCTGTGGTAGCTGCTCGTAACCGTTACTTTTAACCATTCCCATAACAATTCCCGAACATCCGGAAGGTGGGCAAAATCAAATAATTCTTCTATAACTAAATAGGGGTTGGCCAACTCTTCATTAGTAAGCTGACAATAGGGTTTTGAGCAGTGCTCTTCATGTAAGGGCATACAATTATTTTTTTTATGGGAGCAGTTGCCTTACGATGATTGGATCAGCTATTAATTTGCCTTTATTACGCAGATTGCTCCGTTAAAAAAACAGACAAATTCAGGTATAAACCGCATACTCTGGTTTATGGGAAAACACTTATTTCGTAAAAGCTTATGGTTGTACAATATTACCATTTAGTCTATGATTTTTGAACAAAATAATACCTTTTTTTCTAACGTATTTATACCTAATGAGACTGATCGACAGGCTACAAGCGTATTTATCCTATAGTAATATTACAGCCTATTCTTTTGAACATGTATGCGGGGTATCCAACGGTTACCTTGGCAAGCAGCTAAAAGGGAAGGGGGCGGTAGGTTCTGACATCCTGGAGCGCATTAAGGAAAATTATACAGAACTGAGTTTGATATGGTTGGTAACAGGAAGGGGTTCCATGTTACTCTCGCCGCCCAAACAAAAAAATGAAACATCAGTTGAATTGCAGGAAGAACAGCAAATTTATTTCACCTCCAAAGACGAAGTAATCAATCTGCTCTATAAACAACTGGCGAAACTGGAAACAACTATTGCCGATAAGGATAAGATCATTGCACTACTGGAAAACCAGGTGAGGCAGTTGGGGGCATCTGCTTATAAAAGAACACGGTGAATATAGTCTGTCTACAAAAATGTCGAATGAAGAAGTACACACACACTTCCACATTCGACATTAATTTTTAATTATTAATTGGCTACATAAGCATCCACCGGCTCACAGGTACAGATTAAATTTCTGTCGCCATATGTATTATTGATTCTTGCTACACTTGGCCAGAATTTATGCTGCGTAACATAATATAATGGGAAGGCAGCTTCTTTTCTTGAATAGGCATGTTTCCATTCATCGGCACAAATAACCGCTTGCGTATGTGGCGCATTTTTGAGTGGGTTATCCGTTTTATCCAATTTGCCATTCTCAATAGCCTTGATCTCTTCATAAATGGCTATCAGCGCATCACAGAAACGGTCAAGCTCCGCTTTGTCTTCACTCTCTGTTGGCTCAATCATAATTGTTCCCGCAACGGGGAAGCTCATGGTAGGTGCATGAAAACCATAATCGATCAAACGTTTGGCAACATCTTCCGCTTCAATACCCGCACTTTGTTTGAAAGGACGAAGATCAACAATGAACTCATGTGCACAGGTGCCATTAGTGCCGGTATACAGAATCTTATAATATTTTTCCAGCCGGGCCTTCATGTAATTGGCATTTAATATCGCATATTCTGTAGACATGCGCAGGCCATTGGCTCCCAGCATTTTGATATATCCATAGCTGATCAGTAAAATACTGGCAGAACCATAAGGTGCGGCGCTTACGGAGCCGTGAGCCGTGAGACGTGAGTCGTGAGAATTTACCTCAACTGATTCGTAATTTTTGAATGACGGATGTCCTGGCAGGTAAGGAGCTAATTGATCATTCACACATATAGGTCCCATGCCCGGACCACCGCCGCCGTGTGGAATGGCAAATGTTTTATGAAGATTGAGGTGACAAACATCGGCCCCAATGATGCCCGGACTGGTTAAGCCTACCTGTGCATTCATATTGGCTCCATCCATGTATACCATTCCGCCATTATCGTGTATGGTCTGACAAATATCTTTAATGGTTTCTTCAAACACACCGTGGGTAGAAGGATAAGTAACCATTAAAGCCCCCAGCGTATCTTTGTATTGTTCCGCTTTTGACTTCATATCGGCCACATCAATATTGCCGGCCTCATCACATTTTACTACTACTACTGTAAAGCCTGCCATTACTGCACTGGCAGGGTTGGTGCCGTGTGCACTGATGGGTATCAATACTACATTTCTGTGCGCATCTTTTCTGGCAGCATGGTAAGCGCGTATGGTTAACAAACCCGCATACTCTCCCTGCGCGCCACTGTTGGGCTGCAGGCTGCAGGCCGTAAAGCCGGTAATCTGGCAGAGATAACTGTTCAGCTCATCAATAATTTGTTGATAGCCTTCTGTTTGATTGGCCGGTACAAAAGGATGTAATCCGCCAAACCCGGGCCAGCTTACCGGTATCATTTCAGTAGCGGCATTCAGTTTCATGGTACAACTTCCCAAACTGATCATACTGGTATTCAACGACAGATCTTTATTTTCCAGTTGTTTGATGTAACGCATCATCTGGCTTTCGCTGTGATGGGTATTGAAAACGGGATGCATTAAGAATTGTGAAGTTCGTTGAAGCGCAGATGGCAGTTGGTAGTTGACAGTTGACAGATTTGAACTGCTGAGTTGATGTCCTGTATTTTTTTCAGTGATGGTTTCAAATATTTTGAGGATAGTGTTGGCATCTTCAACTGTTGTTGTTTCATCAATGCTGATACCGATCGTTCCATCTTCAAAATACCGGAAATTGGTATGGAACTTTTCTGCCATCGTTTTTATGGTAACTGCATCAATGCCGGTAATTTTTAAAGTATCAAAATAGAAAGTATTGGATTGTGTTACGCCCAGTTTTCCCAATCCTTCAGCTACAGCCTGTGTAAGCAGGTGTATGCGGCCGGCGATATTTTTTAGTCCCTCCGCCCCATGGTACACTGCATACATGGCGGCCATATTGGCCAGTAAAGCCTGGGCAGTACAGATATTCGAAGTTGCTTTTTCGCGTTTAATGTGTTGCTCCCTTGTTTGTAAAGCCATCCGTAAGGCACGGTTATCCTGGGCGTCCATACTAACTCCAATTAAGCGGCCGGGCATTCCACGCTTGAAATCATCTTTGGTGGCAAAAAAAGCGGCATGCGGGCCGCCAAAACCCATAGGCACTCCAAAGCGCTGGGCAGAACCAATGGTTACATCGGCGCCTAGCTCACCAGGAGGTGTTAAAAGTGTAAGCGCCAGTAAATCGGCGGCCATAATTACTAATCCATCTATTGCATGAACCGTTGCAATAAATGTTCGGTAATCTTCAACAGAACCATTGTTATCAGGATATTGAATAATCGCGCCGAAATAGGTATGGTCTAATTTGAAAGTTTTATAATCTCCATATACCAGTTCAATACCAATGGGTTCGGCCCTTGTAACCAATACCGCTTTTGTTTGCGGGAAGATTCCGTTGTCAACAAACAATTTAGGTTTGCCGATGGTATCAGTTTTATTAGCGTAATGAAAGATCATTGCCATGGCTTCAGCGGCCGAAGTAGCTTCATCAAGCAGTGAGGCATTGGCGATGGGCATACCGGTAAGGTCGGTAATCATCGTTTGAAAATTCAGGAGACTTTCCAGGCGTCCCTGTGAAATTTCCGCCTGGTAGGGGGTGTACTGGGTATACCATCCCGGGTTTTCAAAAATATTGCGGAGGATTACGCTGGGGGTGAGGGTACCATAGTATCCCTGGCCGATATAATTTTTGTATAATTTATTTTTGGCGGCCACTTCCTTCAGTTCGTTAAGATAGCCGGCTTCACTAATTGCCGCGGGAATAAGCAGATCACCTTTTATCCGGATAGAGGCCGGAACCGTTTTACTGATCAGGTTCTCCAGCGTTCCTAAGCCGATAGTTTCTAACATAATTTGGGTATCAACTGCATTGGGGCCGATATGGCGTTGCTTGAATTCCTGGGATGCTTGTTCAAAAAGGTTCATATACTATTGCGAAGTTTTGAGTTTCAGTTACCTGTCGTGTAGAACGATGCCTGCAAAGCGGGCACGGTTAAATCGCCGCAAAGGTAAGCGGATATGTCAGGATAATAAAGGGCTTATTGAACTTGGGGAAAGGGTGTGCAATTTGGGCAGGTGTTGAAATAAGTTAGGTACTTTATTAAACAAGTCGTAGATTTCATTCACTGAGTGTGGTATCCGAACCCTTTAAAGACATCCCCCTGTCTTGGGTAATGTGTAGAATTGCCGTTTTACTGTATAAAAATAAGTAAGCCTGGTCCTTTTAATTTTAAACTGATATAATGAAAAATACTAATCTACTGCTACTCACTGGAGTTTTATGTATCCTTTTCGTTTTTTTTGGTTGTAAAAAAGTACCTGCCGGGCTAAAAGAAAATATTGAGATGAAGGATATACTTACTGGCTAAACAAAACCGGTTTGCCGGAAGCGATTGCCCCCCCTGTTTCCTGGAAAATAGGGTGTTTTCACGGTTGTGGCAACAGATGCGAGTCAACATCTATCGGGTGTTGCAACGAAAGAAAGATTTGTAGTGTCAATGCAAAAAACAGTGGTATGAAAAAGATAATCTTATTGTCACTTACGGGTATTTTATTTATCCTGGTCTCGTTTTTCAGTTGTAATAAGGAAAATACTGAGTTAACCCAAACGACTGTAGTAAAGCCAAATCCTGATTCATGTGCCACTGTTTCTTCAAAGGGCAGGATAATTGGCTTTGACTATTGCTACAATTTTATGAGTGCACAAAAAGTAATGGGAGCAGGTTTTATTATTGAAATTGACAATGGGGCTACAAGGGACACAGCACTTACTTATGGCATACCAGACAGCCTTTTTCAATTTCTTCCATCAGATAGAGTTGATGGAATGTTCCCCTATTTATTTAAACCTGATGTTCAGAATAAATTCAAAATTAAATTTAATTACACGTTTACGAGTAATAATACATTCCATAACTACGATTGCAATGTTCCGGCTAATATTCAATTGCCTCCATTGTTTAGCTTTCGGAGAAAAGAAATTTTAATAACCTGTATATCACCTCTATAAAATATTACTTATGAGAAAGATGGTATTCTCCTTAACATTTATTTTAGCAGTTTGCTTAGTGTTCATTTTGATTACTGCACAAAAGCCCCCGGATAAAAGAAAGTTTTACTATGCGTTTAGTGAAAAAGTTTTTATTGAGGAAGTACCCGATAAGTTTGTAGTAAAGTTCAAGAATAAGGAAAGAGCAAATGAACTTAAATTGGTTTTGATAGCAGAAGTGGGCGATAAGAAAAAAATCCAGTATCAAAACGAAACTACTATAACAATAGATGTAAAAAACGGAACTAAAAACATTGACCAGTTGCTCAGTGGTAAAATGATGGATATTGAGCTTATTAAACCCGCATACAAGTATAAAGAGCAGCAAATGTATTATGCCAATGAAATAGTAGTAGAACCCAATGATGGATTAACTATTTATGAAGTAATAAAGAAAAACGGATTGGATGCCTATGTAAAGGTAAGGGAAGGAAAATTTTATAGTGTTATTGAAATAGCTTCTACGTATGATGCCTGTGAAGTTGCCAACAAAATTCAGGAAAGTGGTTTGGTTAAATATAGTCATCCAGATTTTATCATGCCAATTGATATGCACCAGGTAATTCCCAATGATACTTATTTCAATAATCAGTTTTACTTACGAAATACCGGGCAGGTTTTTAATCCAGTTGAAAATCATGCAGGCACATCAGGAGCGGATATAAATGCTACCCAGGCATGGACTATGACAACTGGCAATAATAATATTATTGTTGCGGTAATTGATGCGGGAGTAACCCCAGACCATCCAGATCTGCCAAATACGAGACAAGTGCGTTTAAATGGTTCAAATTTTGTTCCAGGAGAAAATGCTAATGACCCTTCTCCCGGATTAAACTTTAATCACGGTAATGCCTGTGCCGGCATTATTGCGGCCACACAAAATAATAATGAAGGGATAACAGGTATTGCACCGAATGTTCGTATCATGCCAATTAAAATATTTGATAATAGTGGTAATAGTGTTAGCAATAATAGTGTTGCTTCATCAATAGATTTCGCCTGGCAAAATGGGGCAGATGTTATTTCAAATAGCTGGGGTTGGCAATACACTGACAATCCGAATTTTATTCCTGTAATTGTAGCTGCCATCAACAGGGCTGTTACACTGGGAAGAGGAAACCTTGGGTGTGTTGTTGCATTTGCAGCGGGTAATTCGGCTTATCGTTCTTATCTTGGACATAATGGTACCGTTGGCTTCCCAAGTAATGTTCAAATAAACGGTGTGCTAACAGTAGGCGCATCAGACAGAGATGATAAACAGGCAGATTATAGCCCAACTAGCAATGCAACAGCAAGTGGAACAAATCAAATTATTGATATTGTTGCACCATCGCATAAGGCATATCCTTTAATGCCGCCAGCTTCTTTCGGTATTGCTGGAGAAGGTTTAGAAGTTTGGACTATTGATATTCCTGGATATAATGGGTATAATCAATGGAATGATCCTGACTGGCCATTAGCCGCTCCGGCATTAGGTGAAATATTACCAGCCACCGGTACAAATAATTTGTCTTACACGGGACGTATGGGCGGCACTTCCGCTGCGTGCCCTCAAGTGGCTGCTGTTGCCGCACTTGTATTATCATTAAACAATAATTTAACCCAACTGCAAGTTTTTGACATTATTACTAAAAGCGCTGATAAAGTTGGTGGGTATGCTTATAATGCGAATGGTTGGTCAGCAGAGTTGGGTAATGGCAGATTGAATGCCTGTGCCGTATTATAAACAGCATTCCAAATCTTTATCCAATAGCCGGAAACAACTCTTTATGTACTAATGGTACTGCTACTTATGCAGTTGGTGGATTACCCACAAGTAGTACCATTGCCTGGACAAGTTCAAATAATAATGTTGCCACCATTTCATCGGCAGGAGTGGCTTCATGGGTAAGTAACGGTACTGCTATGTTTACAGCAACAATCAATATTCCAAACAGATGTGGTATTGCCATTTCGAGTAAATCTGTCACTGTTGGCGATGCAATATACTATGACTATTCAATAACCGGGAACGATGCTTTATGTACTAATGGTACGGCTACTTATGCAGTTGGTGGATTACCCACAGGAAGTACCATTGCCTGGACAAGTTCAAATAACAATGTTGCCACCATTTCGGCAGGAGGAGTGGCTTCATGGGTAAGTAGCGGTACTGTTATGTTTACAGCAACAATCAATATTCCAAACAGATGTGGTATTACAATTGCAAATAAGTTCGTCACTGTTGGTGATGCAGTATTCTCCGGCAATTCAATAACCGGAGATAATACTGTTTGTGGAACATCCAGCGATTATACTATTTCTAATTTACCTGCCGGTGCATCGGTATATTGGCAAGCTACGCCTAATCAAATTGTTACGATAGATGCACCTTACGCTACACAAACCAAACTCATAAGCTATGCAAATGGGGTAATCACTTTGACAGCGAATATATCAAACGGTTGTAACATATCAATTAGTAAACCCAATATCATAGTTACCGGTCCTCCAACAATTACCTGTCAAACAATAGGTAATGGCTCATGCAACCAACAGATAACACTGTGTCCATCGCAACTCAATACCTGGCAGTATTTTTCTATTCCAAATTACAATCCGCCTGGCGCTGCCGGCTTTCAGTTAACCGCTTTTGGAGGAGGCTATTTTAGTGGTGGGGCTACTGTAATAAATGTATCAACAGATTACTGGGCCACGCACGATATTGGTGTATTTGTTCCTAACAATGGGAATAATTCCACTGATTGTAACGTAACAGTAAGAGCAGTTAATTGTGGAGTTTCACAATATGTTCCCTACGTTGTTACTTTCCCGGTAATGACCTATGGATGTGGCTATTCCTCATATAGTGTTTCGCCAAATCCTGCTACTTCAACCATAACCGTTTCACCTAATACGAAAGTTTCTTCAGCGCAAAACAAAGCTGAAAAAACTCCATTTACTGAAATTGAGATTATTGATAAACTGGGTAATTTTAAAAAGAGGCTCAAATTTTCTAAAGGAACAAACACAGCAACTATTGATATATCTTTTTTGCCGACAGATACCTACCTAGTAAGGGTATTTAACGGAACAAACTGGGAGGAGTATAAAATTTTAGTTGCAAAATAGGCAACGTGTTATTGATTTTATAAATGCCGGCCGATTAAAAGTTGGCCGGCATTTATATTCAACAGGTAGAATTCACGTGAATTAAATATAGTAAATTTACAAAGTAAATGTATGGGTGAGCGCTTACAGGATAAGTTAAATGAATGGTTGCTATTATGAGTGAAGTAAAATTAGATAATTGGGAAAAACGCGGCGCTGAACACGAAAAACAGTACAAACGGGTACTGCAAAACGCTGAAAAAAATAAAAATAAAACTTTAAAACAATTACCGGGCCTGCATGAGGAGGCATTCAGCCATATTGATTGCTTAAAATGCGCGAATTGCTGTAAAAGCTATTCGCCACGGTTTAAAACGCCGGATATCAAACGCATCAGCAAACATTTGGGGATGAAAGAAGGTGATTTTATAGAGACCTACTTATTCCTGGATACGGATGGTGATTACGTAACCCAGAACAAACCCTGTCCTTTTTTAGGAGCGGATAATTATTGCAGTATTTATGAAGTAAGGCCATCCGACTGTCATCGGTTCCCGTATACCGATGAAGATGTATTTTTCAAGCGGCCACTGATTACCTTAAAAAATGCCAGTTTTTGCCCGGCCGTCTATTACGTTCTTGAAAAGCTAAGGGTTACTTTGAAGTAAGTTCATCATAGGCGGCTGTAAGGCTTCTTTCAGCGCCCGGGGCCTTCCAGTTAAGGCCGGGGATATCTTTATTTTTAATGACCTCTTCTTTTGATTTACCCGCTTTGATTTCGGCGCTGACAAAATCCAGTAATTTTTGCAGATACGATTCAAATTCGGCCAGGTCTTCCAGGCTTCCGGTAATTTTTTCAGGATCTGCCGCATGACCGAAAACAAATTGTGTATCCGTATCAAATGTATCGCGGGCTTTTTGTATTACCTGTATCCAGTTACTGATGGAAGCGCCTGCACTTCTGTCTATGAACGGGTGCATCCTGTTAAAGAGAAGATCGCCCATATGCGCGATATTAGCCTGTTCAAAATGAATGATAGCATCGCCATTGGTATGAGCGGCCCCAAAATAGTAAGCCCTGATTTTTTCCTTACCCATCTTTTGTTTCCAGCTATCGCCGAAAGTGATATCCTGAAATAGTTGTTTGTCGAGCGATTTATTTTGTTCTGAAATCCTTTTGTAATTAGCCAAACAATTTACGTGTCCCACTACATGCTCCGCAATATCTTTAAAAGAGATATTTCCACCGGTATGGTCTCCGTGGTGGTGGGTATTGATGAGGAACTTAACAGGCAGTTCTTTTATTTTCCTTAATTCCTCTACCAGGTGTTTGGCAGGATCCGGAAATTGTGAGTCAATCACTGCAAACCCGTCTTTCGACTCATAAAAAGCGATGGTGCCGCCTCTTTCAGAAAATATGCTCACATTTCCCCTGAGCGCTTGTATTTTAAAAGCAGGCTGTTGCAGCAATGCGGCCAATAATTCTCTGGATGAGAGGGCCATGAATCCGGCGGTTAATCCTGTATTACGAATAAAAGAACGGCGTTGCATAGTAGGCATATTAAGTGGGTAATGAAGTAACAAGATACAAAAATCTTAGTATTCCATTTTTCGTAAGTTGGGGGCTTTTATCCAGGTACTAACTACCACGAATACCGTCATGCAGCCTCCGAACACTACAGAAGGTATCACGCCCATTAATTTAGCGGCAACTCCACTCTCAAACTGGCCCAATTCGTTACTGCTGTTGATAAACATGGAATTGACACTCATAACCCTTCCCCTCATATGAGCAGGGGTTTTAAGCTGAAGGATGGTTCCTCTTATCACCATACTGATTCCGTCTAATATGCCGCTTAATAATAACACCGCAAAGGATAGCCAGAAAAATTTAGAGAGGGCGAAAATGATGATACAAACACCGAAACCACCAACCGCGAGCAGTAGTTTCTTTCCATGCTTTGTATGTATCGGTGATAGCGTAAGTATAATAATGATGATAATGGAGCCAATATCTGCCGCGGCATTTAGCCAGCCAAAACCGATGGGCCCAACTTTTAGAATGTCTTTGGCAAAGACAGGGATCATGGCAACGGCGCCACCAAACAATACTGCAAACAGATCGAGTGTAAGTGCCCCCAGCAATTCTTTGGTTTTAAATACAAAGTTTAGTCCTTCTTTAACACTGTCGATAGTATTCTTCTCGCCCGGTTCATTCAAAGCGGGTTTAGGTTTCAGTTGATACATAAAACTAAACCCCAGTAATACCAATAAACAGATAATAGCCAGGGAAACGGTATTGCCAATGCCTGCTATTAAAAAGCCAACGGATGCGTGGCCGGTTACAGATGCGGTAAGCCAGGTACCCTGGTTCCAGGTAATGGCATTTTGTAATGTTTCTTTCGGAACAATGGAGGCTACCATGGTGCCAAAAGCGGGCCCGGTAAAAGCGCGGAAAATACCGGTAAAAAAAATAACCACATATATACTGAACGCGATCCAGTGATTACTTAGCTGCGTAGAAGTATAGTGAGTGGAAAGACCCAGTAGAACCAGCGCACAGGAAAAATAGAGCGCCACTCCACGAAGAAGCAGTTTTCTTTTTTCACTGATGTCTATTACATGGCCGGCATAGAGTGATAAGGATACAGCCGGAATTACTTCCGACAAACCTATTAATCCGATGGCAAAAGGGTCATTGGTTAATTCATACACCCACCAGCCCACAAGGGTACCCATCATCCGAAGACCCATAATAAACAGGAACCGCCCTAACATCAGGTTCCGGTATTCCGGAATGCGAATAGCTGCAAACGGATCATGTTTTTTCACGGGTTTAGGCATAAGGGGGAATTAAATTTTACGAAAGATTCAGACCATGCCTGTTTTAAAATCATAGCTTATCTTTCTAATCATACTTATCGAAGTTCTAGGGCAAACTAAAGTAATGTTGTCCATCCTCGTAATCTTTATCGAGTGCATCTATTACTACCTGCAGGTGTTTTTCATTACCCACAAAATCGGCATTGCTGGCATCAATAAAAATGGTCTTGATATTATGTTGTTTAATATAGCTGGTATAGGTTTCCTGTAAAGTAAACAGGTATTCATCCGCGATACCCTGTTCGTATGCCCGGTTTCTTTTTTTAATGTTGGCCTGTAGTTTTTGTACGGGGGCGTGCAGGTATACCAGGATATCAGGAAAAGTTAATTGTTGTTGTATGATATCGAATAATTTCTGGTATAGCCTGAACTCCTCTTCCGGCAAATTTACTTTCGCAAACAAAAGACATTTTGTAAAGAGATAGTCTGAGATAGTAACGCTTTGAAACAGTTCCTTTGTATGAATCATATCTTTCAATTGCTTGTATCTTTCTGCCATAAAGAACAATTCCAGGGGGAATGCGTATTGAGATGGATTTTCATAAAATTTAGGCAAAAAGGGGTTATCCGCAAATTCTTCCAGTATCAGCCTTGCATTAAAGTGTTTGGCTAATAAATGGGTAAGGGTAGTTTTACCCGCGCCTATATTTCCTTCAACAGTGATAAAATGATGCTTCATGTATATTTTAGCGATGATGGCCAAAATTAACCGCCATCAGGTAGGATACGAGGATTTTTTTTGCACATCTAATTCATCTGAACAATCTGCCAGTAGTTGTGCAATGGTTTTATGTAAAATGGGGTGAATGATTTCCGGAGCGATTTCAAAAAGCGGCAACAGGGCGAAACGCCTGAAAGGCAGGGCAGGATGGGGTACTTGTAGTAATGTAGTAGCTAAAATGAGATGATCTATCAGTAAAATATCCAGATCTATGATACGTGGGCCGAGTTTTTCTTTCCTTTCCCTACCCATAGCTGTTTCAATTTCCAGTAGTTTCAGCATAAGATCGTTGGGGGAGAGAGCTGTTTCCAGGGCAATTGCCTGGTTATAAAAAGCGGGCTGATCTGTTTTTCCCCAGGCAGCCGTTTCGTAAACTCCGGAAGAATGAACGATCTTTCCGCAGAATTGTTGAATTAAGCTGACAGCTTTCTGCAAATAGGCATATCGGTTGCCCAGGTTACCGCCTATCAGCAAATAAGCTGTCTTCATAAATTGGAAATATAATCAGGTTCAAATATCTTTAAATTCAGTGTCATCTAACTATAATAATGCAATAGTTATTGAGAAAGGTATCTATTAACTGTCATGATGTAATTGAAGAGGGCTATTTTGAAATAAAATTAAAATTAATATATGAACGGTTTCTTTAAAACTTTTTTTGCTTCTTTGCTGGCCCTGGTTATTTTTATCGTTTTGGGTATTCTTATCCTGATTGGATTGGTGTTGAGCGCTACATCTGTTGACAAACCTATTGTAGGAAGCAAAGCTGTACTGGTATTGGATCTGTCAAACAATTTTAAAGAGCAGACCCAGGATGATCCCTTCAGTGTCTTTTTAAAAAAAGGAGACGTTGAAGTACCTTCCCTGTATACGATGGTAAGGATGCTCCGGTTTGCACAATCCGATACGGCTGTTAAGGGCGTTTACATTTTGTGTGGCAACAATGGCAATGGTTTTGCTGCGAGCGAGGAATTACGAAAAGCATTGATTGACTTCAAAGCGAGCAGAAAATTTGTCATTGCTTATGGGGAAGCTATTTCCCAAAAGGGGTATTATGTGGGTAGTTCGGCCGATAAAATTTATTGCCATCCGCAGGGTGGTGTGGACTGGGCAGGCTTTAGTTCAAATTTAATATTTCTGAAAGGGATGCTGGATAAACTGGAAATTCAGCCGCAGATATTTTATGCGGGCAAATTTAAAAGTGCCACTGAACCACTTCGGGAAACACATATGACGGAAGCCAATCGCTTACAAACATCTGTTTGGCTGGGAGATTTATACAGCAGGTTCCTTTATGCGGCTGCCTCGTCACGTAAAATAGATACTGCCAAACTCAGAAGCCTTGCTTTAGTGGGTGCTATACAAACCGCGCATGATGCCTGGAAGAGTGGGTTAGTAGATGGTTTGAAATATGATGATGAAGTAAAGCAGGAATTGCAAAACCGTTTACGGTTGCGTGAGAAAGAAAAAATAAATTTCGTAAGTTTTGGTGACTATTCAAAAGCCGTTGATGATGATCAATCTAAGGGTGAGAACAGGATAGCGGTTATATATGCCGATGGTGATATCGTTTCCGGTAATGGTGATAATGAGCAGGTAGCAAGCGATGTATTCAGAACACTTATCCGAAAAGTTCGGTTGGATAAAACGGTTAAGGCAATTGTTTTCCGGGTGAATTCACCCGGGGGCAGTGCATTGGCAAGTGACGTTATCTGGCGGGAGATCAGCTTAGCCAGGAAGGCAAAACCTGTGATAGTGAGTATGGGGGATGTGGCAGCCTCAGGCGGATATTATATTTCCTGTAATGCCGATTCTGTTTTTGCCAATGCCAATACCCTTACCGGTTCGATAGGGGTGTTTAGTATTGTTCCTAATTTGCAGTTATTTTTTAAGCACAAACTGGGTATTACTTTCGATGGCGTAAAAACCGCTCCCTATGCTGATATGGGTAGTATGGGCAGGCCGCTGAATGAAACTGAAAAACGATTTTTTCAGGCCGGAACGGATTCTGTTTATCACACATTTACTTCGCGTGTAGCGGAAGGGCGTAACAAGAATATTTCTTATGTTGACAGTGTTGCGCAGGGGCGTGTATGGACGGGTAGCCGGGCAGTTCAGGTAGGGTTAGTTGACCGGATCGGCACCATGCAGGATGCAATTGATTGCGCGGCAAGAATGGTAAAGCTGAAAGAATATCGCTTAAAAGAATATCCTGAAAAGAAAAACCTTGTTGAACAGATTTTGAGTAGTTATAAAAAGTCGCTCAGCAATGATCTGTTATCGGAAGAAATAGGGAGCGACCACTTACAGTTAATCAAAGAATTGAAAAAGGTAAAAGGCATGATGGGTGTTCCCCAGGCCAGGCTACCTTTTTTGGTAGAGATACATTAACTGTATTCCTGCATGATTCCATCTTACGCCAACACCTTAGAATGATTTTTGCTTTCGGGAAATAAAAAGATAGATTTGTTCTTATAATGAACATCTAATGAAAGGCAATTACAATCAGTTGCGGGCTATGCTGGCAATTACCAGGGCTAGTTTGCTTGCCATTTTCCGAAGTCCTTCCGCGGTTATATTCAGTATAGCCTTCCCATTAATATTTATACTTGTATTTGGATTTATTGGCAATGGCGGGCGGGTCTCCCTGAATATCGCATTTGATCAGCATACTGATACGGCTAATCCAATTTATCAGGCAATTAAGGGTATTGCAGGTGTAAACCTGGTTACAAAAGCTACTGAGCTAGTGCGTGAAGATCTTGAAAAAGGAAGAATTACGGCAATAATTAAAATAGAAAAATCCGGCCTGAGTAATCCACCCTATACAATCAGCTTAACCAGTTCCGAGGCAGTAAATCCACAAAATATTCAGGTATTACAATCTATTCTTAATGCAGTTATCGCAGGTATCAATCAAAAAAGTTATGCAAATGCACCTACTATTGCAATGATCAGCAGTACTGTGCAAAAAATACCGGGCCGAATTTATAGAACAATTGATTTTATCCTCCCCGGTCAGTTGGGGTTTTCGTTATTGAGCTCTGGTGTGTTTGGCGTTGCATTTTTATTTTTTAATCTTCGGCAACAGATGGTATTAAAAAGATTTTTTGCTACCCCTATTAAACGGTCTTACATTGTTTTGGGTGAGGCTTTGAGCAGGGTTATTTTTCAAATGCTCACAGCCGTAATTGTGATAGGTATTGGGCATTATGTTTTTAATTTTACCCTGGTTCATGGTATACAGACCTTTTTATCAATCATGCTGCTAAGTTTTATTGCATTGGTTTTGTTCATGGGTTTTGGATTTATTGTGAGCAGTGTAGCCAAAAGCGAAAGTACGATTCCTCCCTTCGCGAACATAATTACACTGCCACAGTTTTTGTTGGCAGGCACTTTTTTTTCTATTGAGGCATTTCCACCCTGGTTACAGCCTATCTGCAGGATATTGCCACTCACGCATTTTAATAATGCAATGCGTAATATTGCATTTGAAGGCGCCAGCCTTTCCAGTTGTTGGCAGGAATTGGGCATATTGGGAACCTGGACTATCATTGTTTATTTGGTTGCTTTTAAAACTTTTAAGTGGGAGTGAGTTATGAAACTAATCAGGTTTATAGTAATAAGTGTAGTAGTCATCTTTGCGATAGCTTCCTTTATTGGTCTATTGCTACCCTCAACTGTGTTGGTTTCCCGGGCGGTGAATGTTAGTGCGCCCAAAGATTCTATTATCCGGTATGTGAATGATATATGGCAATGGAAAGAGTGGATGGAAGGGTTTCGTGATCCCTCTGTAATTATTCAATCCGCTTCATTTGCTGAAATGAATGGCACAAAAGTGAGTATCACCGGATTATCAGATTCTACAGTAAGGACTGTTTGGACAACCAGAAAAGGGAATTTTCAAATTGCAACGATGCAATTAATTGGTAGTCCCGGTCAAAATATTACCGTAGTTCAATGGCAATTTGAAGAAAAATTAAACTGGTATCCCTGGGAGAGGCTCGGTTCTATGATGAACGATAAGATTATTGGCCCTATGATGGAAACCAACCTGAATAATCTTAAGAAACTTGCCGAAAAAAATTAAATGATATTGTTTTTTTCTTCCTTTTAGCTCCACTTATTGTGAATTAGTGACATGTAATTTCTGGGTTTAGCCAGGGACCTGGTTTTTAAAATATAGTTTAATTTATAAAATTCTTTGCTACCAGTGCAACGCCGGTAGAATTACCTGTGTCAAAGTAATGAACCCTGCGAAATGGATGACCATCAAAAACTGGTAAAGGACTGCTTACGAAAAAATATAATTGCCCAAAAACAATTGTATGATTTGTTTTCTCCTATTATGCTTGGCATTTGTTACAGGTATACGAAAAGTATGAATGATGCGGAGGAGGTGCTACAATTAGGATTCATTAAGGTTTTTATTAATCTTCATCAATATAAAATGCAAGGAGATCTTGGTGCATGGATCAGACGAATCATGGTTAATACAGCCATTAATTACCTCAAGCGTAAGCCACAGTACCAATTGGACCTCAGTTTTGAAGAAAATAACCTGCATCCGGTTGTTATTCCCGATGCGGATATCAGATTAAATGAAAAGGATCTGCTAAATATGGTTCGACAGCTTCCTCCTGGCTTTCAAACGATATTTAACCTGCATGCGGTAGAAGGGTGTACACATATTGAAATAGGTAAAATGCTGGGAATTAATGAGGGCACGAGCCGTTCACAATATGCAAGAGCAAGGGCATTGCTGATTAAATGGCTGGAGGTTCATTCTGTTAATGATAAAAAAGATAGTTATGGCCGGTGAGTCTTTTGAAGAACGGGTAAAAAAGCAATTGGCTGATATGCCCATAAAGCCTGATCCTGCAGTATGGTATGGGATTGCGGCTGCATTGAAAAAAGAAAGAAAAAGCCGATGGTTGATCTGGTTCTTTTTACTATTGCCCGGGATTGCCGGTGGTGTTTTTTTGGCCTATTTTCAGTTGAGCCATCTTGAAAAAGCGCCAAAGGCTACCATCGCTCAAATTTTCCAATCAAAAGGAAAAACTGAAAAGCGGAATATTGTTACAAAACAAACAGAAGCCGGTAAAATGATGGGCCTTCAACAAACTGCTACAACTGAATTGATTCCGGTAAACAAAAAGGCGGAAAAACATAGTCACCCAAATAAAAGGTACCTGAAAAATACTGATTTGAAGTTTGTGCCATCTGAAGTATCCAACACCAATGATTTACCGGAGAAGAATAAACGCACTGTGTTACCTGGTAAGCAAAGTAGTATTAGCATCCAATGGTCAGATTCTCTCACGGCAACTGCCATTGAACAATCTGAAAATGGCTATCAAATCGGTATAAGTGATCTTGTTGATACCAGTCAAACCGCGGTTGGGTCGCCTGCCAGTGAATCAGTGCAATCAAATGGCCCCCTAAATAATATTGTAAAAATATCGGATGATATAATGAAGAATGTAAAAAAGAGACAATGGAAATGGTATGGGGTTATTGAAGCAGGGTCAAGTGGTTTACGCGAATCCTTATTTAGCAGATACAATAGTTCGAAAAGCAGTTATGCCAGCGGTTCGCAAATCTTTTCAGGGGGTGGATCGGGTACTTTTCAATCCAACGTTACCTCACCGGTTCTAAAGGATGCTTTTTCGGTGGGGATAGCATTTCAGGCAACAAAGCCAATTGGTAAAAAGCATACAATCGGTTTGTTATTTGGCTATAACTTATATCAAACCTTAGTAGGTGTAGGTAGAAGAGTGGATAGTACTGTATACTTCAGCGGATTAGGAACTTACAATTCCAATGGATTTTACTATATCAGCAATGATGGTCTTTCTTATAGGAATCAATATCATTTTCTGGGGCTTGGTATTGAATTATATACCCCAGTGAAACTTTCAAAAAAGGTTTCTCTACGCTGGCAATTGGGAACCGGGGTAAAAATGCTTTTTGCAACCAATGGTTTGAATTATGATGCCCTTAGAGGAGGACTTTTCCAAAACAATACATTGATGAGAACTGTGCAAATTTATTTTTCAACAGGCCTGGACATGGCAATCGGAAAGCGACCTTTCTTTTATATAGGACCGCAATTTCAATATTTTGTAAGTAACCTATCAAAAAAAGAACCGGCAAGCCAGCATTTCAGCCTGTCAGCGGTAAAAATCACTTTTATGGTTCCTAAAAAGAAAACCAACATGCAACGATAGTTACAAAGCCTGTGTCAACTTTAAAACCAGTTTTATGCGACGCTCTTTTTTTGCAATAATCAGTATACAGTTACTATTCTCCGCTTGTATGAAAGATTCTGTTATAGAACAGTTTACTTTTTACCGGCCGGTTTACAGAACACGTGATGAAGTAAAGGAAGGGATTAAAAGCGATTCTCCACAGGCAATTGAGCAGCCTGGAAAAATAGTAGTGAAGGATCATTATTTATTTCTGAATGAAGTAGATAAAGGCGTTCATATTATTGACATAGCCGACCCTGCCAAACCGAACAATATTGCCTTTATTGCGATACCCGGCTGTGTTGACCTTGCCATTAAAGGGGCTTATTTATATGCGGATTGTTATACAGACCTGGTAACGATTGATATCAGTCAACCCTTGAATATTACTGTCAGGCAATTCTTAAATGGCGTTTTCCCGCACAGGTATTACCAGGGATTTAGTGCAGATACATCAAAAGTGATCAAAGAATGGATCAGGGTTGACACAAGTGTCAATAAAAGATTCAGTGGTACGCTTACCCATCTGCTTAATAAAGATAGCAGGGTTTTCTTATCCAGTACAGGAATGGCCGGTTCACAAGCCGCCGGAGCATTTGTTTCTTCCGCGGGTATTGGTATCGCCGGTTCACTGGCAAGGTTTGCTTTGCTGGATAGCAGGATGTATACGGTTAGTTACAATGATCTGAAAGTGTTTAATCTTACTCTGCCGGCTTCACCATCTTTTGTATCATCCGTACCCCTGCAACAGGGAAACATTGAAACGATATTCCCCTATAAAAACAAACTATTCATCGGGTCACAGTCAGGTATGTTTATTTTTGACGCGTCACTTCCTGATAACCCTCAAAAATACAGTCAGTTTACACATGCCCGTTCCTGTGATCCTGTGATTGCTGACGATAAATATGCGTATGTAACATTATCAGGAGGGTCGGCCTGCGGTGGGTTCAGTAACCAACTGGATGTAATTGATATCGCTAATCTTAGTAGCCCTGTATTGGTCAAATCCTTTAATCTTACCTCGCCAAAAGGGTTATCAAAAGATGGAAACCTTTTGCTTGTTTGTGATGGAAAATCCGGCTTAAAGATATTGGATGCCGCCGTTGCCTCCCAGATTTGGCTTATTAAACAGGTTGTTGGTTTTGAGGCCAATGATGTGATTGCTTTGCAGGGCCTTGCCATTACAGTAGCGAAAGACGGCCTTTACTTCATAGATTATTCCAATGCAGGCAATGCCGCAGTGATAGGCAAAATACAAATCGCTCAAAATAAATAACCATGAAATGAGCCATATTTCTTCCTTCTGCCAACTTTTGCCCTTGCACAAAAAGAAATCAGGCAGATTGAAATTAATCCTTTTGTAAGATTCGACAAATATCCCCAATTTTCATATACGCATTTATAACAAATACAAAAAAGACAGGTTTCTTAAGGAAAATGAAAACGAGACTGCATAATAGGTAAACCAAAAATATTTCGTCATTAAAAAATTCCAATTATGAAAAAACAACTTCTAATCATGTTCCTTATTTCCTTAACAATTTTGAGTTATTCCCAAGGCAAGAATGAAAAGAAAAGCGCTATTGGAATATCAATTCCCTTAATTTGGAATAATTCAGAAGCAACCTACTATCAATTAGGAAGTTCCAGATATCCAAGTGGTAAAGCTATTAGTTACGGTATCAACATTAACCATTTCAGAACCATCTATAAAAATATATTTGGAATAATTGGAATTGGCTATTTTAAGCAGGTATTTGCTATTCCTAGGCCATTTGAATTTGATGACCCCACTAATTTGCCTTTTTACACAAAGTCATATAAGTATGATAATATCCAGTTGTTAGCTGGCTTTGGGTATTCGAAAAATTTAAAGAACAATTTTTCTATTAAAGGTTCGCTTACTTATAATCAATTCTATTCTTATAAACAAAAGTATACACCAGAATATCTTTCAAATTCTTCTTTCCAAAGTAGCCAGGTCAACCACAAATCTATGTCAATAGGAAGGATGATTAATTTTAATATCGGAATGGAAAAGAATATTACTAAAAAGATTTCCATAGGATTAGATGGACTATTGCCTATATCGAATCACTGGAATAATGATGACATATTTGTCAAGTATTATTATCCTGAAAACTCACAACAAATAGGCCGTAACAAATTTTCAATCGGCACTAATATTTCATGTATTTATCATTTTTAACACCAAAACTAATTTTATGAAAGCGATTAAATTATTTTTACTCACTCATTTGATTTTCTTTTGCCATTTAGCTCAGGCACAGGTAAAAACTAATTTTAATAATGTGGCTCCGACATAATAGGCATAAGCTTTGATAAGAAATCATTAGGAAAGCGCAGTGCGTTAAATGCGCACGCTGCGTTTGACGAGGCGGGTGGTGGAAACATAGATTACAATCAAATGCGCCACTGCTCGACCCCACCTGTGAGCGGCTGAAGCTGAAATGCTTTGGTCCACTCGACTGGAACACAGAATATCAGCAAAGCAGAAAGCCCTGAAAGGAATAGTTAATTGGCGAATTCCATCTGACAATAAAAAAAATAAACATTAACTGATGAAAAAGAGTATGCTGCTGTTGATATTATTATTGGTTACTGCCGCTGTAATGGCACAATCTAAAACGGGTAAGGCTGACTATTACCTGATCCCCCAGGTTGCCCTGTTAAATGGAGATCATTCTGCCAGTGGACAGGTACAGTTAACAGGAGGTATTGAAAAAAAAGGATGGAGTATAGGTATTGGTACTGCCATTGATTATTATAAAGTGCGAACAGTGCCCTTGTTCGTGGATGTACGAACCGGTTTTGGGAAGAATCGTTTACTGTTTTCGTATTTGAACCTGGGTAGTAATATTGCCTGGCCACTTGAATCACAATATTCCTATCCTGTACTTTACCGGGATACCCGCGGAAGTAGTTTCAGTAATGGGGTATATACTGACCTGGGTATCGGGTATCATTTGATTAATGGGAAAAAAAACAGGGGAATGGTTATGAGCCTGGGATATTCTACAAAAACGATCTCGGAATCATATTATGAGGCTATATACAGAGGCTTCCCTCCATACATTATGGAGTATCATGAAAGAAAACTTGGATATACATTGAACAGGATTGTGATACGTTGCGGAATCAGGCTGTGAAACAGGTAATAGTTCTTACCAGGGTTAGCTATCTCAATAGTATTGAAAATTTTGCAATTTGTTGTGCCAGGTGGTGAGCAGCAGGGCAAACGCATCTAAATTTGGCACAAGAGCAGATTAGCCAAGAAGTCTTCATCCCAGCCACAGAGTAACCGTTTGTTTTTAATACTTCTTTTTTTACTGTTTTCGTTTTTCAACAGGTTCAGG
>JALNZE010000050.1 GCA_023229465.1 Chitinophagaceae bacterium | reverse complement strand
AGTATGTGTACAAAGGAAATAGGAAAAGATGTTCGGGTATGCTGTAATTAACTACTGTATCCTTAGCTATTCCATTATCAATTTCAATAACAAAACCCGCATCTTTTCTTTTATTGATGGGTGTATATTACCGGCAAGGGTCATAGCCAATTATTCTTCCTCTTGAAGAAACATTTTGACATAACTTCGGTTATTTCTTTTTTGCAACTGAAAAACGAGATCAGGGTAAATAAAATACCCGTAAGTGACGATAAGATTACCTTTTTCATACCGCTGTTTTTAGTATTGACACTACAAATCTTTCTTTCGTTGCAACACCCGA
This sequence comes from Chitinophagaceae bacterium, assembly GCA_023229465.1. GTDB lineage: Bacteria > Bacteroidota > Bacteroidia > Chitinophagales > Chitinophagaceae > Sediminibacterium. The sequence goes on along the minus strand of JALNZE010000050.1, from coordinate 3,076 downwards.
TAGTTGGTGGTACACATTATCACCTTTTTCAACCCTTATTAGCCTCTAAGTTATTCCATAACCCCTTCATCCGCAACCGTGAAAACACCCTATTTTCCAGGGAACAGGGGGGCAATCGCTTCCGGCTAACCGGTTTTGTTTAGTCAGGACAGGCCGGAAACCTATTTCGGGGAAAAACAGGTGATATACGCGGCGAAGTGAATGTCTGAAACGTGATTTTGGAGGTTGGGCAGGCCTTATTTCCTTTCCCTGTGTGTCCTTCACAGCCAGGTACTTTAACCTTAGTAGAAAAATCGCTCATTAAATCCCTGCAACCTTATTACCTTATTTTAACTGACGATGCAAGGCCGCCCGATTGTTATCAGGTAAAACGGGTGTATAAATTGTATCATCTATCTTCATTTTATTCCTTAGAATAAGGTAATAAGGTTGAATCATTGACGCTGTTTCTTTTCTACTAAGGGGTTAGCCAGAAATGAATTTAAAAAAATAAAAAATCATTTTCCGCAAGAGGTATCAATAAACAAATAACTTTCCCGGCGCCTCAAAATAAAAAATGGCCTATAAATATTACCACAGAAACAGTTAGCAACTTTTTCATAATCTGGTAAGTTTTAATTTTAAATAATCGGGTTGATTGTTTTAAATCATTATCGAAGGAGGCAAATGGCAGTCTGCCTCCTATTTTTATTGATTAAGGGAATTTTTTATCTGCTACGGTTTTCCAATTAATGTCGAATCTTCCATTATCTACAGTAATTGTATCGTTACCAAAGCGTTGTTTTAACCTCCCATTAAATATTCCTGAAATGGTATTATTTACAGTATCAAATTTTGTTATAGAAGTTGAACCCGAACCAATGTAAGAACCATACCATTCATATTTGTTTGTTTGGGGATCAATAAAAACACCGTATAATTGGCTATTGTATAATGGAAATGCTTCCCTACCGTATTCTGTTTGTTTCCATTCGTAATTGGTTGCCCCATTACTAAAAAGATTATATAGATACAAGCAAATAAAAGTAGCTGGAGAGTTGGATCCGCCTCCCGTTTTTATCCTAACTTCTTCCCTAAATTCAGTATAAAGAGCAGGAAGTGGAAAAGGATTACTCCAAGTTGGCGATCCACTTTTGGGTAACATGGCTACACCATTTACTAAACATCCAAAAGTGTTAGCCCCGGTATTGGTTATCGGTGGTAATAAACTTAACTGGTTTACACTTTTTTTGCAGCTAATTATTGTAAAACAGGTAGTTGTAATTACAATGAAAAGAATTTGTATTGTTTTCATAAGCAAATATTTAAAGCTATGATCTTACAATAAAAATTATTTTTGGTAATACATAACAGTTTTTATCGTTTTTTAATAATTTAATGTAAGTCAGCATACACCATTCATCCAATGCAGTATCAGTATAATTATCTAAGCTTAAAAGTCTATACCCTCATCCAAAAGCAAGCCATTCAGTACAAAGCCGATTATTCTTCCTCCTAAAGAAACACTTTGACATAACTCAGTCTTTTCCTTTTTGCAGCTTAAAAACATGGTCAGGGCAAATAACATACTCATAAGTATCAAAAAAATTATTTTTTCATACCGCTGTTTTTAGTATTGACACTACAAATCTTCCTTTCGTTGCAACACTCGATAGTTGTTGACTCGCATCTGTTGCCTCTACCCATTGGGGGCGTTGCAATACAAACCGTATGGGGGGCACATATTATCACCTGTTTCAACCCTTATTAGCCTCTAAGATAACCCATAACCCCTTCATCCGCAACCGTGAAAACACCCTATTTTCCAGGAAACAGGGGGGCAATCGCTTCCGGCTAACCGGTTTTGTTTAGTCAGGATAAGCCCGAAACCTATTTCGGGGAAAAACAGGTGATACACGCGGCGAAGTGAATGTCTGAAACGTGATTTTGGAGGTTGGGCAGGCCTTATTTCCTTTCCCTGTGTGTCCTTCACAGCCAGGTACTTTAACCTTAGTAGAAAAATCGCTCATTAAATCCCTGCAACCTTATTACCTTATTTTAACTGACGATGCAAGGCCGCCCGATTGTTATCAGGTAAAACGGGTGTATAGATTGTATCATCTATCTTCATTTTATTCCTTAGAATAAGGTAATAAGGTTGAATCATTGACGCTGTTTCTTTTCTACTAAGGGGTTAGCCAGAAATGAATTAAAAAAATTAAAAAATCATTTCCCGCGAGAGGCATCAATAAACAAATAACTTTCCCGGCGCCTCAAAATAAAAAATAGCCTATAAATATTACCACAGAAACAGTTAGCAACTTTTTCATAATCTGGTAAGTTTTAATTTTAAATAATCGGGGTGATTGTTTTTAATTATTATCGAAGGAGGCGAATGGCAGTTCGCCTCTGTTTATTAAAATTTTTTATACTCTATTGTAGTCCAGTTTATATCAAACCGTCCGTTAGTAATATTAATTTCATCTGTTCCATTTTTTTCTCGGAGCGTACCGCTAAAAACACCCGAAATAATGTGTTTTACAGAATCGTATTTAGTAATAGAAACTTTTCCAGAACTATCATAAGAGCCATAGTAAATCCAAATATTTTTATTATAATTAAATGCCCTACTATAAATGTGGTTTTCATAATATACTGGAAAGCCTGTTACAGCATTTTCGAAAGTTGTTTGTTTCCAAACATAATCCCCTTCCTTTAATTGTTGTAAATTTTGAAAATGAATCATCATACTGTTAATGGGCTTACCATCTTGATAGTTCCCTACATAAAATTCGATCCAGTCGGAACTGAAGATTACTATTACACCTTCTTTTCCAAACGGAGTAGACCAAGTCGGATCACCATTTTTTGGTAATGATGCTATATTATTTACTAAACATCCAAAAGTGTTAGCCCCGGTATTGGTTATTGGTGGTAATAAACTTAACTGGTTTACAGTTTTTTTGCAGCTATTAATGAGAGCATAATTTAGTGATACATTAAAATTTATTTTGTATCTTTATGAGATGATAATGATAAAAAAGCGAGGCAGCAAAGACAGCCAGGAAACAAAAAGGAAGTTGGCGGTAGATTTTCT
>JALNZE010000006.1 GCA_023229465.1 Chitinophagaceae bacterium | reverse complement strand
AGAAAATCTACCGCCAACTTCCTTTTTGTTTCCTGGCTGTCTTTGCTGCCTCGCTTTTTTATCATTATCATCTCATAAAGATACAAAATAAATTTTAATGTATCACTAAATTATGCTCTCATTAATACATCTCCCAGGGGCGACCATGCACCGCCCGCGTTGGCAGCTATCACAATCATACCGGCGAACCATAACCTGTCTTCCTTGTTACTTAGTATTTTTGAACATAGTGATGTCATAACTATGGCTGTAGTTAAATTATCGAGCAAGGCGGAAAGAAAAAAGGTGAGCGCAGTTATGATCAGCAATAGGGTTGCCTTATTGGATGTTTTTATTTTTTGTGTGATGATGTCAAAGCCATCGTGAGAGTCTATCAGTTCTACTATGGTCATTGCACCCAACAAAAAGAAAAGGATGGAGGAGATTTCTCCTACATGAAGTAATAATTCCTCACTTACTGTATGGGTGGCGTCACTTTGCAGCATGTAGATTGTCCAGCAAAGCACCCCGGTAATTAATGCCGAAGCGGCCTTATTCAGTTTTAGGGGATGTTCAAAAGCAATAGCCACATAGCCTAAAACAAAAACAAGTATCATTAGAGAGGTTAGCATTTTAGTGTAATGTTGGTAATAGTAGGATAAGGTCTGTTTCTTTTAGTACATTTTTCCTGGGTAGGCCGCATTTCCTTTTGCATAGTACCAGATGATACGGTTCATGGTATCATCTTTTCCGCCATCTACTTCGTTGAATACTTCCTCTTGTGATTGTATCGCAAACTTTTTTGCTTTTCCCTGCAGCGACTGCAGGTTTTTGTTCATTTGATTGAGCGGTACATTATTTGGCAGGGCTTGATAGGTGATTTCTTTTTTTTCGTTTTGAAAACAGTCTGCCATCAGGCTGGCTGTTGCATCAAGTATATTCATGGGTGGTAGCCCCAGTATCTGTTCAATGGTTCTTAACATAGAGGTCTGGTTATAATTGGCTGTTACCAGTTTTCCGCTACTATATGGGCTTACCGTAAGGCCAATAGTTCTGTAGGCAGAAATATGGTCCCAGCCACTTTGCGAATCGTCCTGGGTAATGAATATCACGGTTGAATCCCAATACTTGCTTTTGCTGATCATTTCCACAATCCTTCCCACGGCCAGGTCATTGTCGGCCACCATGGCATTAGGGGTTGGAAAGCCGGGTGAGGTACCTGCGCTATGGTCGTTGGGCAGTGAAAGTATCACCAGGTTAGGAAGACGGTTGTCCTGTTCAAATTGTTTCCATTCCTCTATAAAAATATCCGCCCGCTGCTGGTCGCTGAATACCAGGTTATCACAATCGGGGAATGTGGGATGTATGATGGGAATAATACGGGCGATGGTGGTTTTGTTATACCAGTCGGGCTTTTGCCGGTCTGTATATTGTTTGTACAGATCGGCCCATTTCAGTTTTGGGTTGTATTCCGTTTTACAGGCTTCCCCATAAATTCTAACTGTTTTTCCATGGTCGAGCGCCTGGTTCCAGATAAAGCCACTTTTATTATACACCAATGCATCTTCCTGTCTGTGCGGATAACTTCTAAACCAGGCCCTTACATTCTTTTCTACATAATCAGATACCATACCGGCATCGGTCCATTGGTGTCCTTCAGCCGATGATTTGCCTGATGCATAGTAATCATCCATCCATCCGAATTTTTTTGCCAGTGCATGCATATTGGGTGTAATTTTTTCTCCAAATACGCAAAGCGAACTATCACCCCTGCCTGCCGGTATATCACCAAAAACCTGGTCGTATGTTTTATTTTCTTTAATTATGTAAACCACGTGTTTAAATACCGAAGGTTCTCCCAGCCTTTCAGGTACCGGAACCGCTTTCATACCTGGCCGGGCGGGCAAACGAAACTGCCCGGCCCTGTTCACCATATTTAATGTTGCTACTTCCCGCGTATATTTTTCAAGCGTAAGCTTATCGGGTAGCGGAATAATACTAATAGAAGCCAGTTGCTGGTGAATGGACCTGGCTTTTTTTGTAAGGTCAATCACATTGGCTCCATCAGATTCGAGGTTAGTAACCAGTAGCCGGTTTTGTACCAGTTTTAACCCACCTGGATAGGCTTCTGTAGGTATATAACCCGTTACCAATGATCGCCCCTTTCCGGATAGCGACGCATATTTACCCAGGCGAACAACGGCTATTGCATTATCAAATCCATTGGCCACATACAGCACCGTATTATCCGCATTTAATTCCAAGGCATTGGGTGTACTTCCCTGTAAACTGTGTGTTACTTTTAATAATCCTACGGGTATGGATTCAGCAATGGTATTTGTTTTGGTATTGATTACTGTAATCTCATCGCTCGAACCATTAGATACATATACAAACCTTCCCTCTTTTGATGATCTTACCACATTGGGGTGGAGACCCACCTGTATGTCCTGTATTTTTTTACCTGATTGCGCGTTGAATACTGATACCGATCCTGAAGCAGTGGCTCCTGTACGTGGATCGGTATAAGCAAGCCCCCAGGGAACACCCGCTCTTTCTTTTGAACTATCGGTTGCAATACTGCCGGCCCAGTTACTAACATAGATGCTGCCATTTGCCATAGTAACCCCATAAGGGGCAATGCCCGTGGCTGTTCTCCATACCACAGCTTTGCTGCTCCACCGGATCTTCAGTAATTCGTTGTTGCCATTAAGTACTACATATAAAAAAAGTTCGTCCTTTTCTCTGGAAATTTCTATTTCATTTGGTAACGCGTTGCCTGCGGGAAAGTTCTTTTCGAAACTAATGTCTGAAAAATTTTGAAAGCCATCGGCCCATTCGGCTATCATGATAGCGCCCCTGCCACTCTCTTTTTCTGCGGCGCTCCACAAAATAAAAGTCTTTCCATTTTCGGTAAATGAACGGATGCCTGAATAGGTACTCATGTATTTCCGGTAACGGGGTATATCTGAAAAACTCCACCTGTCAATCATTTTTTTGGTAATGGCATCCATTGCCATAATACCATACCTGTCTTCAATCACCCCTTTGCCATCAGTGGATAACACCGCTGCATCAAGGGCATGATTTTCAAGTTCCCGTTTGCCAAAACGGATAACATCTCCCGCAGAACGGATCTGCCGGTTATAAGGCAACATTGGTTGACTGAATGCGGATGAGAGGTAGCCACAAAAAATCAGCAGGCAGGTAATTTTATAGATGTTCATGGGGAGGGGGTTACATTTAATTGAGTCAATACTGAATAAAGGTCCGGTATTTTCCGCGAACGGCTATTGACTTGGTTTAGTAACCTTCCCGGATATTTGAAACAAAACCCTGGTTACTGATTATTGATAAAAACTACTCCATCCTTAATTTCTGCTGCCAGTTGCTGAATCGTTTTTGCAACAAACAGTTCCTTTATTTGTTTACGGATAGTCTTATACTGTGCATGCATGGGGCAGGGTTGTATTTCTGAACATTGTTTTAGGCCCAGCACACATTTTTCGAGGCGTTCTTCTTCTCCCATAGCCTGAAGAATAATACGGGCGGATAATTTTTTTGTTTTTTCTGTAATATAAAAACCACCGTTGGGCCCCCGTACTGAGCTGATGACCATATTATCTTTAGAAAGCGCCTGTAGAATTTTTGCAGTGAATGGCCTGGGCGAATCAATGGATCTGGCAATTTCTTCAATACTGATTTTCTTATGCACTGAACTTTTTTGGGCCAGGTAAATGGTAGCTCTGAGTGCGTATTCTGTTGCTTTAGAAAACATGTCTATTTTTTTGAAAAGGAGGCTTTGTATACCTTAATTAAATACAGCTACTTTCTATACTATTCCTTTAGCCATTCAGCATAGGAATCTTTCGTTTCATATAATTTTAAGTAGATCAGTTGTATATTTTCCGGCAGGTTTTCAGACAGGGTTTTCTGTATATAAAGCAACAGGTTTTCTGCTGTGGGTTCAGCCTCCCAGGTAACCAGGTTTTCCTGGGTAGCTAAGGAGGGATGTTCTTTTAGAAATTGGGCAGATAAAACGAGTTTATGATCGAATGGTTCAATAATGAACTTGTTTACCAGCTTTTTTAGTTCTTTAAAATCTATCACAAAGCCGGGGGCGGGTATATAGTTTTCGAAATGACCCGTTGAGCAAACACTAACGTACAGCTCATAGGAATGTCCATGAATATGTTTGCAGGGCCCGTTGTAACCATGAATGGCATGTGCCATTTCGAAGTGAAATATTTTGGTTAGTCGTATCATTATTTATTTTGTCATTTATTTTACCAGCTAATCCATTGAGATCGTTCCCCGTATAGGCTCCTCAGCCGGATTTCTTTCTCCCAATATATATACCAGGTAACAGGAAATTTGCTTCTTAAGTATTGGGTACAGAATAATAAAAAAGCCTGCGATCATGGTTAATCCCGAAAAAAGGAAAACGATAAAGAATGGCCTTAATTGCAGCATCATGGTACTAAAAGGAATTTTTTCAGTAGACATCTGCCATTTGGCTTTGAGTATTCCGGCAATAACCAGGCTTATCCAGAAAATGAAGAGCGAAATATTGGTGATCCAATAACCTTTCGTGATCCATTTTTCATTAATGCTTTCTTTGCTGCAGGAGTTACTCAGTGTGTCAACGGCAATGGCCAGCAGCAAAAAGCTATTAATACCAATGGTAGTACCCATCGCGTGTGCCACGGTGATATGGGTGCCATGCGTATATACATTTATCGCGGGTACCGACATGAGTACGGCCAGCAGTAAGGATAGAAATATCCATATATCCGCAGCTACCAGGAACCTGAATGCGGTATGATGAAAATGAATGGCTGCCTTGCTTACGGATGATTTCCACTGCCAGATAATCCGTCCTAATATAAGCAGTTCTGTCATGCTCACCACATAGCTGATATATTGAATAAAGTGATAAGTGGGTAAAGTATAAATATGATGTCCCCAGTTGAACATCAGGTTAAATAAACCGGTAAAGTATAGGGCAAAGGCCATTCGTGAATGGCTATCGTTTTTATGGCCGCTTATTTTTTGCATCAGGAATATACTGCTTCCGTAAATGAGCATATTCCAGGCGCCTACCATCGAGCCATAGGACTTCCACTGAACGGTCATGTCGTTTATGATATTATTTCTAAAGTAGGGGAACACCCATAAATAGGATTCGAGGAAAGTAAATAAAAAGAAAATGATTCCGGTTAGCCACATCCATATGTAAACGGGTTGTTGTTTGAATGTTCCGAACGACCTGGTAAAGTTGATTAAAAATAAAATCCATCCGGCAATAATCGGCAATGCCAGTACCGGTGGAAACTCCCAATATTCCCTGCCACCAAATATCCCCATGCAATATGAAATGAAAATTGCGGGTATAGAAAGAGAAAAAAGGGATAGCTGTAGCCTGGTTAATAATGCCGAATACAGTTTTCTGCCGGTATGTTCCTGTACATAAATTAATACAGAACCCATTGCGGCAAGAATTATCCAGAACACTACTGATGAAACATGCAGTGGTCTTATCTTTTCAAAAGAAAGCCATTTTACAAGAAATCCGGGTACCAGGTATTGTAGGGCGCCTATCCATCCAAAAAGCATTCCCATGGCCAGTAATAAAAGTGAGCCCACCATAAAAAGCTTTATAGTGGTTGGCTGATTATTGTTCAATGGTTCCATTATAATGTATGGTAAAAGTTTTGGGATCAGATTTGCCAGATGCATCTATGCTTTTCAAAAACGCGAGTAAGTGATTGATGTCCTGTTCCGATAAATTAAAATTTGGCATGGCAGGTGTTCCATAATTAAGGAAGACCTTTATGAAATCAGTACTTCTTAAAGAGTATTCGTTGGTAAGGTCGGGTCCAAGATATCCGCCAAGGCCATATATCTGGTGGCAGGCGCCACAATTTTTCTCCTGCCATACCCTTTTTCCTTTGCTGACAGCTTCATTAGCTGTAAAGTTTTTTACGGGTAATGACGCGTAAATATAAAATGTGTAGCATAGGAAAATAGCTACCAGGGATGCCGCAATCATTATTTTGTTCTTATCTGAAGCCATAGGAGCATTCGAAAATATATAAGGACAAAATTATCCTTTATTATTATATTTGTCGAATAATACTGATATATAATAAAAAAATAGTATAGACTTCTGTTCATTCCAACAAACAGACATTTCTTATTAAGAATTGACTATGCATACAAACCATCGATTTTCTACTTTTGTACAAAGCCTATTGATTTATAGTGAAGCACCTACTATCCGGCGATTGCCATTTCTAGATACAGTTACTAAGCGTTGACTATTTCTAAAAGGCGCTTATTGCCTGTGAATGAAAATTGAGTACCGGTTTTTGTAGAATCTTTCTTAATTTCCATCTTTTGTCAAACCAAGGTAAATGCTCTTTGGCGGGATAGTGTCATATATAGCCATTAAAACATTGTATAAAAGATAATATGAGACAACAAAGTTTAATAGAAAAACTGGAGGGATTTACCATTCCTGATGAATTAAAAAAGGCAGGATTGTATCCTTATTTCAGGCCTATTGAGGAAAATCATGATACTGAAGTGATTATTGACGGACGAAAATTATTAATGTTTGGTTCCAATAGTTATATGGGTTTAACCAACCACCCGAAAGTTACGGAAGCGGCAAAGAAAGCTATTGACAAATATGGAAGCTGTTGCTCTGGCTCCCGTTTTTTAAACGGCACCTCACAGTTACATATAGAATTGGAAGAAAGGCTGGCGGAGCATGTAGGTAAAGAAGCTGCCCTGATTTTTACCACCGGGTTTCAGGCAAACCTGGGTGCGGTAGCTACTTTTACGGGCAGAAATGGAGTGATCATCCTGGATGAACTGGATCATGCGTCAATCATTGAGGGAAGCCGGCTATCCTTTTCCAGGGTATTGAAATTTGCCCATAATGATATGGCGGACCTTGAAAAAATTTTGCAGAACCTACCAACCGATAAGATCAAGATGATTGTGGTAGATGGCATTTTTAGTATGGAAGGGGATATATGTAATTTACCTGAAATAACCAGGCTGGCCAATCAATACCAGGCTATGGTAATGGTTGATGACGCGCATGCCATTGGTGTGATAGGTGAATGCGGCAGGGGAACTGCCAACCATTTTGGTTTAACGGATGAGGTAGATATTATCATGGGTACCTTCAGCAAATCACTTGCCTCAGTAGGCGGATTTATTGCCACCACTAAAGATGCCATCAATTATTTAAAACACCATGCCAGGCCTATGATTTTTAGCGCCAGTGTTCCACCTTCAGCAGTGGCAGCGGCTTTGGCGGCACTGGATATTATACAGGCAGAACCGGAACGCCAGGAAGCCTTATGGAAAAATACAGCCTATATGGCCAATGCTTTACAGGAACTGGGGTTCGACATCAATACATCTACTTCACCCATCATCCCAATTTATATCAGGGATAATGAACTTACTTTTCAGTTTAACCAAAGATTGTTTGAAGAGGGAATTTTTGTAAATCCGGTTGTGTCGCCGGCAGTAAAAAGCGATGCGTCCCTGATACGGTTATCCATTATGGCTACCCATACAAAACAGCAACTGGATGAAGTGATTGACAAAATTGACAAAATTGCTAAAGAATTACATGTATTCGAAATGAGACAGGTTTAAATTTGAACTGATACCATGCAAATTCCTGCTTTTGATTATTGTTAGTATTCATTAAATTATCCGCATGAGCGTTCTCATCAAAGAAGTGACTACCAAAAAGCAGTTAGATGCCTTTATCAATTTCCCCTATACCTTATATAAAAACAATCCCTATTATGTTCCACCCATGAAGTTTGATGAGAAGGGAACATTACGGAAAGATAAAAACCCTGCATTTGATTATTGTGAAGCCAGGTACTGGCTTGCTTATAAGGGGGATAGAATTGTGGGTAGAATTGCCGGCATCTTAAACAAAGCCTACATTGAAAAATGGAAGAATCCATATATGCGTTTTGGATGGATTGATTTTGAAGAAGACGAACAGATCGCCAAAGCGCTGGTAGAACAGGTTGAAAACTGGGCCAGGGAAAAGGGGATGACCGCGGTGCATGGGCCGCTGGGTTTTACCGATCTGGACCATGAAGGGATGCTGGTACACGGTTTTGATCAGTTGGGTACCCTGGCAGCCATTTATAACTATCCATACTATCCCGGATTAATTGAAAAACTGGGGTATGTCAAGGATGCTGATTGGGTTGAATATAAAATTGCACTGCCCCAAAGCGTACCGGAACGGTTAGCGAAAGTAGCAGGTATAGTTGAAAAAAGACTTGGACTACGTTTAGTAAATGCCCGGAAAGCAAAAGATATACTGCCATATGCAAAAAGTATTTTTGATTTAATTAATGAAGCCTATGCTGATTTATTTGGGGTGGTACCCTTAACTGAAAAACAGATTCAGTATTATACCCGGCAATATTTCTCCTTTATCCGGACAGATTTTGTGCCGCTCATAGTTGATACCAATAATCAGTTGATTGCTTTTGCCATAACAATGCCTTCCTTATCCTTTGCTTTACAAAAAGCAAAAGGCAGTTTGTTTCCTTTTGGCTTTGCCCATATTTTAAAGGCATTGAAAAAAAATACACTGGCCGATTTGTATTTAGTTGCCGTGAAAAAAGAATTTCAGGGCAAGGGCGTGAATGCCATCTTAATGCATGAGCTTACCAAATCATACCTAAAAAATGGTATCCTGTATGCCGAATCCAATCCTGAACTGGAACTGAATAAAAAGGTTCAATCTATCTGGGAATATTATGATGCTGTTCAACATAAAAGACGGAGGTGTTATATTAAACATTTGTAATTACAGAAAAGGCCCCTGATGAAAAAGAATATATTAATAACCGGCGCCAGTGGTTTTATCGGAAGTTTTTTAGTAGAAGAAGCCCTGAACAGGAATTACCAGGCTTTTGCCGGAATCAGATCAGCCAGCAGTAAACAATATTTACGCGATCAGGCTATCCGTTTTTTGGAATTAGACTTTAGCAATAGTCATTTATTGGATATGGCCCTTGCCGGTTATGCAAAGCAATATGGCAGATTTGATTATATTATTCATACAGCCGGGTTAACCAAGACCATCAATAAAGCCGAATTTGATTTTGTGAATTTTGAACATACAAAAAGCTTAGTACAGGCTTTGCAGCGAAATAACCTGGTGCCCGATAAGTTTGTATACATCAGTAGCCTGGCTTCTTTCGGGCCGGGTAATGGATCCGATCCTATTACTTCCACTATGGCCAGGCAGCCTTTAACCGAGTATGGTAAGAGCAAATTAAAAGCAGAACAATTCTTACATGCCAATCCTGCTTTCCCGTTTTTAATTATCAACCCTACCGCGGTGTATGGCCCAAGGGATAAGGATTTCTTTTTTTTATTGAAATCAATTGAAAATCACCTCGAATTATACATTGGCAGCAGTGAACAGTTACTGAGTTTTGTTCATGTACACGATCTGGTATCCGCCATTTTTTTAAGTATGGAATCTGCTGCTTTTAACCAAAGCCTGCTGGTATCTGATCTGCAAACCTATACAGCTAAAAAGGTAAATCAGTTAATAAAGGAACGACTAAACAAAAAAACAATATCACTGATCATTCCCCCGAATGTGGCCGGAGCCTTTGCTGTTTTTTCAGAATTGATTGGAAATATAAGAGGGAAAGTACCCATTGTAAACAGGGAGCGGCTGAAAGAGTTTAAAGCGAAGAACTGGAGTGTAGATTGTTCCGAAATGGTAGAACTTGGTTATGAACCAAAGTTTAACCTGGAAGAAGGCTTGTCTCATAGTATCAACTGGTATAAAGAGCAGGGATGGATGAAGCGTTAATAAGAAATTCATTCCCGGAAATGGCCATCCAAGGTGATAATTCCTTTAATGATGCAAGAATAAATTGATCATACACGCTTGTTATGCATACAAAAAAAATTGAACTTTTAGCGCCTGCCGGCTCTTTCGATTGTATACAGGCAGCCATTAATGGAGGCGCGGATGCCATTTATTTTGGGGTAGAGCAACTGAATATGCGGGCAAAATCTGTGAATGCCTTTTCGCTTGACGATATCAGGCAAATAGCAGACACCTGTAAAGCAAATGGTATCAAATCATATATTACGCTGAATACGGTGATGTATGATCATGATAAGCAATTACTCCATTCCATTTTAAAGGAAGTTAAAAAACGAAAAATTGACGCGGTAATCGCGGCGGATTTTGCTGTGATAGTTGCCTGCAATCATCTTGGTATTCCCCTGCACATTTCAACACAAGCCAATATCAGTAATATTGAAACGGTTCAGTTTTATGCCCGTTATGCGGATGTGGTAGTACTGGCCAGGGAGCTTACCTTAAAACAAATTGAACAGATCGGAAGGGAAATCAAAAAAAAGAAGGTGGTGGGAATTTCAGGTGAAACGCTAAAAGTAGAAGCCTTTGTGCATGGCGCTTTGTGTATGGCCATCTCTGGAAAATGTTACCTTAGTTTGCACACGCAAAATGCCTCAGCCAATCGCGGCGCCTGCACACAGAATTGCCGGCATTCCTATACCGTTACTGATACTGAAACAAATGAGTCTTTGCTGATAGATAATGAATACATCATGTCGCCAAAAGATTTGTGTACCATTACCATACTGGATCAGGTAATTAATAGCGGAGTAGATGTTTTAAAAATTGAAGGAAGAAGTAAGGGGGCTGATTATGTATATACGGTAACCAACTGTTACAGGGAAGCCATTGAGGCAGTAGAAACCAATAGCTTTTCAAATGAAAAAATTGACAACTGGCTAAGCCGCCTGGCAACAGTATACAACAGGGGTTTCTGGGAAGGCTATTACCTTGGGCATAAGCTGGGCGAATGGACTACCCATCCGGGTTCTGTAGCTACTGAAAAGAAAGTGTATGTTGGTAAAGGAAGTAAGTATTATCCTAACATAAAAATTGGTGAGTTTATTATTGAGTCGGGCAGTATCAGGCCGGGTGATACTATTATGATTACTGGAAATTCTATGGGAATGGCTAAAGAGAAGCTGGAAACCCTTGTGGTAAATGGGGTTCAGGCAAAGATTGCTGTAAAAGGCGACAAGATTACCTTTCCATTCGGCAGCAAGATAACCCCGGGCGATAAACTATATAAAATGATAGAAAACCCCAATGCCTAAGATTATTCATTATCGGAAAAAATGCATAGGCTGCGGTATTTGCCATGAAATGCAGCCCGCTCTCTGGCGAATGTCTAAGAAAGACGGGAAAGCAACTTTACTGAAATCAATTCCTAAAAAAGAAGTTTTTATTTTACAGGTAAACGATATTATTCTTCAACAAACCCAGGAAGCTGCCAAAGCTTGTCCGGTAAGAATCATAAAACTATTGTGAATAAAGCTATCCTTCAATTTTTGCAAAAACAAACCTGTGCCGGTATCTGCTGTGTTGATGAACAAAACAAGCCCTATTGTTTCAGTTGTTTTTATGCATTCGACCCGGCTTCGGGTATATTGTATTTTAAATCATCTGTTGAAACGCGTCATGCACAACTGTTGAAAAAAAATCCTGTAATCGCCGGTACCGTTTTACCGGATAAACTAAATAAATTAGTGGTTGCCGGTGTGCAGTTTCAGGGAATGATCCTGGATGAACAGCATTCACTTGCCGAAAAGGGCGCTGGATTTTATCTTGCCCAATACCCGGTATCATTGGCTATACCAGGTAAGGTTTGGGCGGTACAGCTTGATTTTATAAAGATGACAGATAGTTCAAAATTATTTGGAAAAAAGCTGCTTTGGAGCAGGGAAGAGGGTGCCGGGTCTTAGGTAAATTCATAATATAAGGATACAATTATCCCTTATTATAGTTACCTTTACCCCCCGGAGGCAAGTATGGGCATTGTAACAGTCTGTATACTGTTTTTTTCCGGTAAAAATTATTTATTACCTGTTACAGTCATAGTTATTTCATCTCATGTATTATCCTCCACAGCACAAATTTCATATCCCGGTAATGGGATTGGCTTACACCATTGATACGCCTATTAAAGTTGCCAGGTTTGGTATTAACTCTGTCATATCAATAGTCGAAGACAAGTTAATCGAAATGATGCGAAGTCATTATTATCCAACCATTGGTCACACTTACCAGCCTATCAATACACATGAAGAGGATTACAGGGCGAAAAGAGTTACTGATTACCTGAACCTGGTTAATACGATTGTTCAGGCGCAGGTTGAAAAACTCAGAAAAGCGGCTTTTGAAGCGGGCTCTGAAATAGTCAAATATTTTGAGATGTTGCCGGAAGACAGTACACTAAAACAATTGTACCGGCAAATGAACACAACCGCGGATCAGCGGGAAAAAGAAAAAATGGAAGCGCTGCTACGGGCAGAAATAAGGCCGGGAAGTATTGATGTAAATATCATGACCAAATTAGACCGGAATAATGTAGATAAGCAGGGGCAATTGATCGAAGACGGATCCGAGGC
This sequence comes from Chitinophagaceae bacterium, assembly GCA_023229465.1. Taxonomy (GTDB): domain Bacteria; phylum Bacteroidota; class Bacteroidia; order Chitinophagales; family Chitinophagaceae; genus Sediminibacterium. The sequence continues at coordinate 140,064 of JALNZE010000006.1, read as the reverse complement.
GGTTACTGCATTAAGAGGCTATGCTAAAAGTAACCTGTCTGATTCTTCTATTATTTTTTCGGCAGGCATGAACCCAAGGTTATACAATTATCTGGAAAAGTGCGAAGAATTTGAAGTAAATAATGATGGGGTATTTACCAAAAAAATTGCCATAAAAGTTAGTGATTACCGTTCCGCGTTAATACAGGGAAAATTTTTAGCTAAAAAAGGTATCTGGGTAAGTGAATTCAGGGTTGAATCGGGGCTGAATTGCGGTGGTCATGCATTTGCAACAGACGGAAATTTGATGGGGCCCATACTGGAAGAGTTTGCTACCCATAAAGAGGAACTGATTGATACCCTTTTTGTGCTCTATGCATCCGCGCAGGAGAAAAAAAATAATAGAAAGTTTACGACCCCCCACAAAATATTATTTTCTGTTCAGGGAGGAATTGGTACGCATGAAGAAGATACTTTTCTGCATGAACATTATCAATTTGAAAGGACCGGATGGGGTACCCCTTTTCTGTTAGTACCCGAAGCCACCACCGTTGATGCGGATACACTGAAACTGTTATGCGCGGCGAAGGAAAAAGATATTGTATTAAGCCACAATTCTCCCATAGGCATCAGGTTTCATTACCTGAAAGGATCCAGCGCCGAAAAGGAAAAATGGGCGCGTATTAATAATGGAAAGCCGGGCAGCCCCTGCCCCGAAAAGCACCTGGCTTTAAATTCAGAGTTTACCAAGGAGCCGATTTGTACTGCCTCGCAGAAGTATCAAAAACTAAAAATGGCACAGTTGGAATCGCTTCACCTGCCTGAAAGAGAACACGAAAAGCAGTTGATGGAAATATTGAATAAAGAGTGCCTATGCGTGGGGTTGAGTAATTCTGCCGCCATTCTCTATCAACTACCTTTCGCAAAAAATACGCGTGCGGTCAATATTTGTCCGGGGCCGAATATTGTAAATTTTTCTAAAGTGGTTTCTTTGCAAACTATGACCGATCATATCTATGGAAGAAAGAATATTCTTACCCATGCGAACAGGCCCCATATGTTTATCGCGGAACTGTATTTATATATTGACTTTCTGAAAGAGCAGCTTGAGGAAGAAACAGAACCGGATCAGTTGAATAAAAAGAAAAAATACTATACTGCCTTTTATAATAACCTACGGGATGGTATCCTGTATTACAGGCAGTTGCCAGGAGTAGCCAACGCCGGTAAGGAACAGTTTGCCAAGGACCTGTTTTATGCCGATAAAGAACTGGATGTTTTAAATTACCGGTATGAAATTGGTGAAAAAAACTGATCACTAAACAGAAGCGCTTCCCATTTCTTTCAAGGCAGTTACGAATATATCCAGTTCGGCAACCGTTGTAAAAATATTGGGTGTTATCCGGCACCCATGCACATTAGCGCCATCAATAGCTACTGTGTACACCTTATATTTTTTCAATAAGGTTTCAGCCAGTACACCTGGCTTCATTCCCTTGATGCCTACATTAGCTATGGCACAGGCGCGTTGCGGATCTGCCGGTGTATTCATCACTATATTCGGAATATCACGAACCTTACTGGTCCAGTATTGCTGTAAATACCGTAAACGCGCTTCTTTTCTTTCCGCACCTATCTTATGATAAAAGGCAATCGCATCATTAATGGCCAGATCACTATGAACCGGGATAGTGCCTGTATGATTTAAAATGCTGATATCTCCTTCCGGTCTGTCGCCTTCAGCAAGTAATGGCCAGATCTTATTAATGTGTTCTTTTCTTATATACAGCATACCTACACCCAGGGGCACACTTAACCATTTGTGTAAACTGGCGCCATAGTAATCGCAGTGCAGATCAGGAATATTGAATTGTATATGCGCAATCGCATGCGCGCCGTCTACCATTACCTGAACACCTTTGCTATGCGCCATATCACATATTTTACGAATGGGTAAAATATGTCCCGTTATATTTACCATATGACAAACCATGAGCAGTTTTGTTTTGGGTGTAATGGCATCCGCATATAGTTGTATAATCTCTTCATCTGATGATGGTTGGTTCGGTAAAGAAATTATCCTGTTTACCACCCCATGCCTTTTGGCAACCTGTTTAAACATTTCAAGCATGGCTCCATAATCCTGTTGAGCCATAACAGCCTCATCTCCTTCATTCCAATGAAATCCGCCTATAATCATATCAAGCGATTCGGTTGTATTTCTGGTTATAATAACTTCATCTGCTGTACAACCCACCAGGCCGGCCAGTGTAGCGGCAGCCTTTTTTTTATTATCGTATTGCACCGTTCGCATATAATAAGCGCCCTGGTAATTTACCTCGCGTATATGCCCAATATAATTTTCGAGAATTTCTTTTGGAAGAATATTATAGTACCCGCTCTCCAGGTTAATATAGTCGGGTTTAAGCAGGTATTCACCCCGGATACCTGCCCAGAAATCTTCATCAGCGGCAACTTTATATGGCGATAGTCCGCTCACTTTATCAATCCATTTATCCATGGAAGAACCTAATAAAGGAGTACTTAAACCGGCCAATGCCAGTCCTTTTAAAAATGACCTTTTTTGCATTTGTAAAAATTATTGAGGTAATGTATAGTATGAATGTACAATTATTCAGTGATTTGTTAAAGTGAATCTACTGATATTGCTTTTGTATAGTAAACGTAAACGGATAAGCGGGCTGGTTCCTGGTATTATTTTATCAGACCGATTCGTTTTGAATGTGCGATTGCTTCAATACTATGCGTAAAGAAACAGCAGGGTACCCCTTTGTCTTCCATTGCGTGTAAAACATGCTGAACCAGCCGGCTCTTCTTTTTATGTATATCCCGAATATAGATGGCATGAATTCTTTCGGGGAACAGTTCCACTATATTGGTGTAAATATTGGGATCCTGTTGTGAACTATCACCTAGTAAGATGAATTGCTGCTTCGGAAATGCTTCCAGGATGCGCACAATACGGGCAAATTTAGAGCCATGAATATTTTGCCCGGTTCTTAGCAGTTGTGACAGTTTCTTAATGGAACTTAATATCAATATTCCTTGTGGTAAACCATTTATCTGGATAAATTCGGTTATATAATCAAAGAGGTTCCACTCACTGCTGGAAACATAAAAAAAGGGGTTGGGTTCATTTTCTTTTGTATGGGCCTGAGCTAGTAACTGGTAATGATTCACTACCCCTTCGAAGGGCTTTCTGGTTCGGGCGTTGCGGGTGAATAAAACGGCTAATCTTTTTCGAAAATTGGCTGAATGCGAAATGAGGAAAGTGTCATCAATATCAGAAATAAATCCAAACTGGGTGGAATGCGGAATAAAAACAGAACCTGTAGCGGTTGCCATCACTGCTTCCTTTGTATTCAATAGTTCTACCGGCATTGAATGCCATCCAAAATTCATGGGTTCTTCTGAATGCCATTGCAATTGGATAAAACCATCAGAACTGGTGGTTGTGTTGAATAGGTTGTTTTCCCATTGCAATCTTACTTTGTGTCCGGCAATCTGTTTAACAATAAATAAGCGGATAAGCGCCAGAAGATCAACCAGGAAGTAGGTAGAATATTTATTTCTTGCCAGTGGTGCAAATGAAAGCGCATGGCCATACATAACCAGGTGTGCCGCATGACCATACCCGGGGTACAGTTTAAGGGTTGGCTGATGTGTAAAGCCCATCCACTGCCAGCATTTCTCTATCCAACCTGTCTTTTGTTTCTGTTCAGGTTTTTTGGGTACTATACTTGTTGTAGTTTGCATGTAGAATTGTCAAATATTGCCGGTAATATGATGGAAGTAGATGAACAGTCAAAATTACTATTTGTGATCAATCCGGTATCCGGAGGGAACGAAAAAACATTGTGGGTGAATGGCATCCATCAATATTTTGAAAATTCACCCGGGTGTTTCAGGATATTTTTCCTTACCGGTAAAAATGATGCAAAGGCGGTAACTGAACACATCTCATCTTTTCAGCCGGATAAAGTTATTGCTGTTGGCGGAGATGGAACAATAAAATTAGTGGCGGAGCAATTGATTGGCTCCAATCTGCCCTTAGGCATTTTGCCGGCAGGGTCTTCTAATGGGCTGGCTAACGACCTCAATTTGCCCTTTGCTATTTCAGAAGCGCTGGATGTAGTAGTACATGGGGTTATTACAAAGGTAGACCTGCTCCTTCTCAATGATAAGGAGGTATCTGTTCATCTATGTGATATTGGAATGAATGCTTTATTCATAAAATATTATGCCATGAACAGGGAAAGGGGCAAATGGGGTTATGCAAAAGCCTTCTTCCGTGTTTTCTGGCAAAGAAAAATAATTAAAACTGAAATTCTGATAGAGGGAATAACCATTTTGAGATGGGTTTATATGGTAGTGCTGGCTAATGCCCGTTCGTATGGTTCTGGCGCACTCATTAATCCGTTGGGCGATGTAAGCGATGGGAAATTTGAAGTGGTCATTTTTAAGGAATTGTCGGTTTGGGAATTACTAAAAATGCTGTTCACGCACAAACCCTTTGATCCTGAAAAAATTGAAATACTTCAGACAAATGAGGTGACACTTACCACCCGTAAAAAAGTGCATTTCCAGATTGATGGAGAGTGCCGTGGTAAAGTGAACACCGTTAAAGCAAAAATCCTTCCTGGTGCGCTGAATCTGCTGTTGCCTGAATGATAGCTGTCTATCTTCATTAACAGGCCGGCAACTAATTATTGATCGCGGAAATATGTGAATGATGTAATTTCTTTTATTATTTGTGTAACAATCCACCAGACAAACTAAAGTTACTTTGTGCCGTAAGCAGCGAATTTGAAAGCCTTGTAGGTTTTTATTTTCAGGAAAAATGAATAGTCATGTTTCCTGAATTTCGCGTTAAAAACTTATTACATCATATGAAAAAAAGAAAATTAGTATTGATGCTTTTTATCTGCATCTTTTCCATTTCAATGAATGCTTCTGCACAAAGTTACCATACAGGGGTAGGGGTAAGGTTTGGGGGGTTAACCAGCGGCTTAACAGTTAAACATTTTAACAGCAGTAAAACGGCACTGGAAGGAATTCTGAGTGTTGGAAATAAGAGTTTTATCGTAACCGGTTTGTATGAAGTACATGTGCCGGTAGATAATTCCAATGCATTTAAATTTTATTATGGAGTGGGTGGTCACCTGGGGTTCTTTCGTGATGGGGGAAGCTATTATTATAATGGTAACCGGTTATATACCAATGCAACTGTAGCTGGTATTGACGGCGTGTTAGGACTGGAATATAAATTCGGAACTGCGCCGATAAGTTTAGGAGTAGACTTTAAACCTTTCATTGATTTCTTTAACGGAAGCATTGTTTATTTTGATGGAGGGTTGAGTCTGCGATACACTTTTTAAACAAGTAGGTAACAATATTCTTTTGATATCAATTAAAAGTTAATTATGGGAAACTTATTATATGCAATCGCGGTTATCCTGGTTATTTTATGGGCTATCGGTTTTGTTGGCTATGGCACAGGTGGCATCATTCACCTCCTGCTGGTTATAGCAATTATCGTTGTCTTGTTGCGGGTAATCCAGGGAAGAAGGCCATTGTAGAAAAGGGCTGTTTTAAATAGCTTACACACCTCATCTACCCAATAGATGGGGTTTTTTGTATAAAAAACCGGATTCAATGCTTTTGTTGCTCCATTCATGGTTTTCAATAACAATATTGTTTACCAGTTAATATGTGAATGATGTAACTATTATACTCCATTGTGTAATAATTATACAGGCATACTGTTGCAGCTTTGTTAAACTGTTTTTTACCTAATGAAAGGTGAAAAGCAAACACTAAAAAAAGTCATGAGAAAAATTTTAGTTATGAGAAAAATCTTATTATCATTTGCGTGTTTTATTTCTATAGCATTGATTAGTGTTACAGAAAGTATCGCACAGGACACATCTACAAGGGTTTCAACACTTATTGAACCTCCGTTATTTACCGGTAACCAGGGTTTCAGAACCTGGTCTATTGGATTACATGCAGGTGCTTTGGCGCCATTTGCCGCTACAGGTGGTAGAAATGATTTTTCTAAGTGGGTTCCAACACTTGGTTATGGCGCATACATCAAATACCAGGTCTCTCACGGATTAGGATTGCAACTTGATTTTTTGAAAGGCGCTTTAAAAGCCAATAACGACAAACTATGGGCCGGCGCTCCTCCGGTTAGTCCTTTCAAGTCATTTTCAACTAATATTAATTGGGCAACCAGTTTAAGTGCAGTAGTTACATTGGGTAATATTAACTGGTCGCAGTTACACACTTCTATACAACCGTATATTTCGATAGGCGGTGGTGCTGTAAATTTTAATCCAACTACCATAAGTTCTACCGGCACTTCGGTAGCATTTAAACCTGCGGGAAGCCTGACAGAATTTTATATTCCCTTCGGTTTGGGTATCAAGGCCAATCTTTCACCCGGTGTGAATCTTGATCTGGGCTATACCATGGCTTATGCAGATGCGGATAACCTGGATGGCTATTTTAAGGCACCTTATATTGGAGATAAATTTTCGTATGCACATATCGGTCTTGAATTTGCTTTGGGCAATGCCGGCAAGCCTCAATTGGCCAGGCATAATCCTCCTGCACAGTTGGCAAAGAATATGAATGAGCAGGATGCGGCATTACGGGCATCATTAGCAGCCAGTGAGGAAAGATATAATCAACGCCTTGCCGAAATCAATGCTTTACGTGATGATGTGAGCAGAATGAAAGCTGATTCAGATGGTGATGGTGTATCTGATTATTTTGATAAATGTCCGAATACGCCAGGAGGTGTGAAAGTAGATGGCGCCGGTTGTGCCTTACCTGTTGCGGTACCGGTAAAAGATACGGTTGTTAAAGTGCTGAATAATACATATATCATTTCAGAAGAAGATAAAAAAATTGTACGGGAAGCCATCAGCAATCTGGAATTCGATTTTGCAAAATCGATTATCCGGGCGAGATCATTCCCTTACCTGAACAGGGTAGCCGCGATGCTGATAAAAAAAGGATTCAGTCTTAAATTAGGTGGGCATACCGATTATATCGGATCAGACGCGGCCAATATGCGCTTATCGAAAAACAGGGCAGAATCAGTTAAAAATTACCTGATTTCGCAAGGTGCGGGTAATGAGCGTATTGAAGCCGTTGGTTATGGTGAATCACAACCCATCTCCAGTAATAAAACAGCTAAGGGACGCCAAAATAACAGACGAGTAGAGTTTACATTGTATTAATCTATCATACTATTTCATTGAAGGGTTTGCAGGATTTTTTTGCAGGCCCTTTTTTATATAAATGATACAGTATTGGATAACACTTTGCGTGGCCGAAAAATTCGTACCTTAACATCGCTATTGAGCAAGGGCCCCTCTGAAATTTTAAAACAGCTATTATGTCATTTATTGATTATTACGAAATATTGAAAATCAATAAAACGGCTACCGGTGATGACATCAAAAAAGCGTATAGAAAATTAGCCAGGAAGCTACATCCCGATCTGAATCCGAATGACAAGGAGGCTAATAAAAAATTTCAACAAATCAATGAAGCCAATGAGGTGTTGAGCGATCCGGAGAAAAGGAAAAAATACGATCAATATGGTGAAAACTGGCAGCATGGTGAAGAATTTGAGAAAGCAAAGCAGGCGCAGGGCCGTTCCGCAAGAGCGGGTGGTCAGTCTTTTTCAGGCGGCTTTGACGAATCGGATTATTCAGATTTCTTCGGCTCCATGTTTGGCGGTTCAACAGGTGGCGGCAGAAGCCGCCAGGCAAAATTCAGGGGTCAGGATTATAATAGCGAATTACAAATTTCATTGCGAGATGCATTTGCTTCTCATCCACGAACTTTAAATATCAACGGAAAACAGGTAAGGATACAAATACCCGCGGGGATCGAAAACGGGCAAACCATTAAATTAGCAGGCTATGGCGGTAAGGGGATGAATGGTGGTCCGGATGGTGATCTCTTTATTACCTTCTCCATTATAAGTGACCCCCATTTTAAGCGGGCAGGGAGTGATCTGTATACAAGCTTCAACCTTGATTTATATACCGCGGTGCTTGGTGGAGAAATTATGGTTGATACGCTTACTGGTAAAATCAAATTAAAAATTCCTCCTGAAACACAGAATGGAACTAAAACAAGGGTGAAAGGGAAAGGCTTCCCGGTTTATAAAAAAGAGGGGCAATTCGGTGATTTGTATGTGACGTATCAAATTCAAATACCAACCCAACTATCAGAACGGAAAAAAGAATTATTTACGGAACTGGCCAACTTGTCAAAATAAACCCATTCCTATGGAAATACGGGAATACATACCAATAGATATCTTTTGCAGGCAGCATGGGGTAGATATTACTTTCATCAGCTCTTTAGAGGAATATGGATTGATAGAACTGGTGAAGATCAATGAGGCTGATTGTTTAACCCGTAACCAATTAGTTGAAGTAGAAAAATTCGTTAGGTTAAATGCTGATCTGGAAATAAACCTGGAAGGTATAGATGTGATCACACATTTACTAAACAGGGTAAAAGAGATGCAGGATGAAATGCAGCAATTGAAAAATAAGCTTCGGCTGTATGAAGTAAGTAATCCGCAGAACAAATAATGAGAAGTAAACAAACGTATTTACAGAAGATCACAAAAAAATTACGCGTACTGGGCCCGGGCCTGGTAACCGGCGCCAGTGATGATGATCCCTCAGGTATTGCTACTTATTCCCAGGCAGGGGCTGTATTCGGGTTGGCAACTTTATGGACAGCCTTACTTACTTTTCCTTTAATGGCAGCTATCCAGGAAATGTGTGCCAGGATAGGAATGGTTACCAATGAAGGGCTGACGACTACCCTTAAGAAAAGATATCCCAAAGCCATTTTATATATAATGATCCTGTTTAGCTTTCCGGCTATTACGCTCAATATCGGAGCAGATATACAGGGAATGGGTGCAGTGGCACATTTAATATTTCCGCAGGTTCCTGTATTTGCTTTCAGTGTTGTATTTACCGCGTTACTTATTTTTTCTATCATCCGGTTTTCTTATCAGCGATTGGCCGCCATTTTAAAATGGTTATGTATGGTCCTGTTATTATACATCATTGTTCCTTTTATGGTAGAAGTAGATTGGATAGATGTGTTCAGGCATACATTGATGCCGACCATTCAATTTAATAAAGAATTTTTTGGGATACTGGTGGCCATTCTGGGTACCACCATTTCGCCCTATTTATTTTTCTGGCAGGCAACTATGGAAGCAGAAGATATGGCACATCGCAAAAAAAAGATCATGATTAATAAAAGACTCCTGGACAATATGAAAAATGATGTTGATTTTGGGATGCTGTTTTCCAACGTGGTTATGTTTTTTATCATTCTTACTACGGGTACGGTATTATACAGCGCCGGGATCAGGCAAATTGATACCGTAGATCAGGCAGCAAAGGCATTGGAACCTTTAACCGGTAAATTAACCTACCTCTTATTTAGTTTTGGAGTAATTGGTACAGGTTTTCTGGCTATTCCGGTACTGGCAGCATCATTGTCTTATATTATTGCCGAAACGTTTACGCTGCCAAAGGGGTTAGACAAAACTTTTAGTGAAGCGAAGGGATTTTACACAACCATTATTGTATCATTAATAGTAGGGTTATCCCTGGATTTACTCGGCATATCACCCATTCAGGCATTGATTTATACGGCCTTGCTCTATGGGTTAACTGCTCCGGTGCTGATTGCCATTGTACTACATATTTCCAATAATAAAGCAGTGATGGGGAAATTTACCAATGGCGTATATGCAAATATTGCCGGTGTCTTTACTTTGTTGCTAATGAGTGCAGCCATTATTGCATTGATCTATTTTCAGTTTAACTGAATGGTACTCGGAAAGGCTTACATAGGATAAGAAATTTTCCATAACAAAGGATTCCTCATCCGTTTCAGTTATAAATTAAAAAAAATCTTTATACCTTCTATCCATCTATCTGTCTATATTTAAAGCGTAAAAAGAGGGTTGGGTTGCACAATTCTCAACCCAATGCATCGTTTGTATTGGAACTGTGGTCATAGATGTTTGGTTGCTGACAATTAGGGTGTTGTCGTTAAAGGTTAGGGAAGAAATTTCTAAAAAAAATTAACAAAAGATTTGTTTTGTAATAAATATGTGTATTTTGTACATGCTTAATAACCAATAAACTGCCATTTATGAATTTTTCGAAGCTTGTCAGACCCATTCTCATGGGTTTATTTGCTTGCTTGTTAGTTACCTCCTCGCAAGCCCAAAACAAAACCATTTCCGGTAAAGTAACGGATGCCAAAGACGGGTCACCCCTGCTTGGCGCATCAATTGTTGTAAAAGGATCAAAACTTGGCGCCCAAACCGGCGCTGATGGTACTTTTAAGATTGCTGTTCCGTCAGCTACTACCACTTTGGTTATTTCCTCTGTAGGGTTTGCCTCCCAGGAAATCAATATTCAAAACAAAACATCCGTTGAGGTTTCTTTGAAGGCCACCAATGAGCAACTCGGTGAAGTGGTGGTAATTGGTTATGGTACCAGGAAACTGAAAGATGCAACCGGTTCGGTTGTTTCTTTGGGTGAGAAGTCGTTTAACAAAGGCATTATTTCTTCTCCGGAAGAACTTTTCCAGGGTCGTACCGCCGGTGTAAGTGTTACACCTTCCAGTGGCGAACCCGGAGCTGCTATTAATATTAATATCCGCGGTACCAGTTCTATCAGAAGTAATAACAATCCGCTGTTTGTAGTGGATGGTGTTCCTTTAGATGCGGGGGGTACTTCAGGAACTGCCAGCGGTGTGGAAGGCTCTTCAACTCCCAAGAACCCATTAATCTTCTTAAATCCCAATGATATTGAAAACATCAGTATTTTAAAAGATGCCTCTTCCGCAGCCATTTACGGAGCGAGAGGCGCCAATGGGGTTGTTTTAATTACTACTAAAAGCGGTAAAGGAAAAGGCGGATTTACGTTCAGTACTTCCACCAGTTTTTCCAAAACCGCTAACAGATATGACCTTTTAAGTGCACAGGACTTTTTGTTAGGTGTTAAAAAAGCCAACCTGGATGCCGGTACAGATCCTGCCAGCGCAGCAGCAGCGGTACTTTCGGTTGATAAAGGATTTAGTACCAATTGGCAGGATCAGATTTTCCAGACCGGAATTTCTCAAAACTACAATTTGGGCTGGGGCTTTTCAAAGAACGGAACCGCCTTACGTATCAGCGCTTCTTATGATGATCAAAAAGGTATCGTAAAAACCAGCGGTTTAAAGAGGGTAACTTCCAGGGTTAACTTTTCTCAGAAATTTGCGAATGATAAATTGAAATTTGATGCCATTGTAACGTATGCGAATGTAAAAAACCAATATGCGCCCAATACGAATGATGCCGGTTACCAGGGAAGTTTGATTGGAGCAGCCATTGCATTTAACCCAACTTACCCGGTATATAACGCGGATGGTACTTTCTATGATCCATTAGACGGTAATAGAAACCCCGCGGAAATGCTGTCTTATTTTACTGATAAAGACAACCTTGACCGCTTCTTAACCAATTTAAGCCTTAGCTGGAATATTACCAATGGCCTAACGTATAAGATTACCTATGGTTATGATAATTCTAAAAGTATAAGAAAAGGTTTTGCCGATCCACGTTTGAGTCCCAATGCATTTGGTGGTACCAATGGCATTGGTTCTGTTAACCTGAATAACCCGATTAATGGTAACGGTAGAGGTTTTAAACAAGACTATACCTTAACCACTACCCTGATTGAGCATACACTTAATTATGAGAAAACATTTAAAAATGGTGGCCAGTTAAGCGCTATCGGTGGTTTCTCTTACCAAACCACTAAAAATTACCAGGATAACCGCGTTTACTGGGGACTGAGTAAACCAGTAGTAAAAGCTACGGATGTATTTGTGCAGGACCTGGCTAAGTTTACCAATAATTCATGGCAAACCGGCGACAGCAGTAAATATGATCTGCAATCGGTATTTGGCCGGTTGAACTATAGTCTCCAGGACAAATACTTCTTAACTGCTACTGTGAGAATGGATGGATCATCGAGGTTCGCTGCTGGTAATAAATATGGTACTTTCCCGTCATTTGCCGCTAAATGGAAATTGATCAACGAAAATTTTGCCGCTAATTCTTTAGGTAAATTATTCAATGATTTCAGTATCCGGGCTAACTATGGTATTACCGGTAACCAGGAGTTTCCTAACTATGCTTCTTTAGCTATTCAACAAACTATTCTGGGTTCAACAACTATTATCTCTAACTCTAATCCAAATTTGAGATGGGAGTCAACCACAACTACAGGTGTTGGATTAGATTTCTCTTTATTTGATTACAGGTTAAAAGGTACTATTGACTATTTCAAAAAATCAACTAAAGACCTTGTGTTCTTAGCCTCTTATCCTCAGCCAGCAGCTTCTGCTAACAGATGGGTTAATTTGCCAGGATTAGTAGTGAATACCGGTTTGGAACTTGGATTAGATTTCCAGGCTATCAGAAGAAATACCGGTTCATTTAGCTGGGATATCAATTACAATATGACCTTTCTGAAAAACAGGGTTCAGGACTTCGGACAAAACTCAGTAATTACCGGTGCCGTTAACGGACAGGGTTTATCGGGTGCTTATGCACAAACTATTGTAAACGGGTCACCTTTGTTTACCTGGAAAATGCCACAGTATCTGGGCTTAGATGGTAATGGAGATGCACGTTATGCAAATGGTGCACAGGATCAGTTATTAGGTAGCGCGTTGCCAACCTTTACAGCCGGCTTAACCAATAGCTTTACCTGGAAAAGATGGAGTGCCAGTATTTTTGCAAACTCAGTTCGCGGTTTCTATATTTATAACAATACCGGGAATGCTTTATTCCTGAAAGGAAGTTTGAAAACCGCCCACAATGTAACTTATGCGGTTGCCAATAGTGCTGAGGACCCAATTAACCCGGGTAGCGTTTCTTCACGTTTTCTTGAAAAGGGTGATTTTATCAGATTATCGAATGTTAGTTTAAGTTATTCATTTGCTATTAAGAGTACTGTTATTAAATCTTTGACAGCATCTCTTTCCGGACAAAATCTTTTGTTGATCACCAATTATTCCGGTTTGGATCCAGAAGTGAATGTTGACCACCAATTAAACGGTGTGCCTTCACGTGGTTTTGATTATGCAGGTTATCCTAAAGCAAGAACATTCACTATCGGATTAAATATTGGGTTTTAATTTAAACAACACTTAAAATGAATTTTGTCATGAAAACGATAAAAAATAATCAATTATTCATTCCGCTATTTGTTCTCTTCGCGGGCATCGGAATGTCGTCCTGCACCAAGCTGGATGAAACGCTGTACGGCACCAGAAGCCTTGCTACCACTACCGGTGGGGCAGCAACACCCGGCAATTTAGCCGGTGTGTACAATCAGTTAAATCAATTACCTGGTCAGGGTAACTGGTTTGCCCTCCAGGAACATACTACCGATGAAATATTAGGGCCCACTCGTGGTACTGACTGGGATGATTTTGGTACCTGGCGCAAACTGCATTTACATGCATGGGATGGTAACCACAACCAGTTAAATGATACCTGGAATGGTTTAAATGGCGCCCTGTTTCAGGCAACTTTGCTGGCCGAAACCGCCTCTGGCCAAACCAAAGCGGAAGCTCAGTTTATCAGGGCCTATTTTGCCTATTTAGTTTGTGATATATGGGGCCAGGTTCCTTACAGAGCAGCAAAAGATGGCGCTGATGTGGTACCTAAAGTATTCAGCCGTACAGAAGCGGTTACTTTTATTCTCGCTGATTTAGATGCCGCTATTGCTGCCTTACCAAGATATACCAAAGCAACCAGGGGTAAAGCAACCAAAGAAGCTGCTGAATTTTTGAAAGCAAAAGTTATTTTGAATAAAGCGGTATTTACACAAAGTCCGGCAACACCAGCCGGTCCATTCACTTTTGCTCCTGCAGATATGAATACGGTTATTGCTTTAACTAATGATATTGCCAGTAATGCTGAATTAAGTATCTCTAATTACTATTGGGATAATTTTAAATGGGATAATGGCGCAAAATCAAGTGAACTTATCTTTACCCGTGCCAATTCTGATGGTATAAACGTAGTTTGGGCCACTGCCATGGGATTCCATTATAGCCAGGCGCCTAGTGGCTGGAACGGTTTTACTACCTTATCTGATTTCTATAACAGTTTTGAAGACGGCGACGTTCGTAAAGGTGATGCTATCCCGGGTTATACAGAGAAAGTAGGTAGTAAAGCAGGATTCCTGGTTGGACAAATTCAGGGACCCCAGGGTGGAAGTATTGGCAATCCGTTGGTTGATTTGAAAGACAGAAGCGGAAACCCACTGAAATTTACGCCTGATGTAAGTTTGTTCTTCTCTAATGAAACCAAAGGTATCCGTACAGTAAAATATCCACTGGATCCCGCTTCCATCAATGGTGGTGGTTGGGGAAGTTCTAACGAATTTGTATTCTTCCGTTTTTCTGATGCCCGTTTAATGAAAGCAGAAGCTATCTTAAGAGGTGGTGCCGATGCAGAAACACCATTGGCTATCGTAAATGGTATCCGGTCAAAAAGAAATGCATCAGCTCTTTCTTCTGTTACTTTAACAAACCTGTTGGCCGAACGTGGAAGAGAATTATACCTGGAAGCCTGGAGAAGAAATGACCTGATCCGTTTCGGTAAATTCAACGATCCTGTTGGAGAAAGGCCAGCTAAATCTGATGGCTATAAAGTAATATTTCCGATTCCAACGGTAGCCGTTTCTTCAAACCCTAATTTGAAACAGAACGTAGGTTACTAAGTTTTTTTATCATTCATCTAAGAAGAGGTTGTATGTTTCATACAGCCTCTTTTTTGTAATTTTAGGCATGTACAGATTTAAATGTCAGCTATCCCTTTATTGTGTAGTCATATTATTGACCTCCTGTAATTCAACTAATACAGGCAGTGAATTGTTTGAATTGAAAAAGAATACCGGTATAGATTTTACCAATACGATTCAGGATGCCAAATCGATGAATATTTTTAATTACCGCAATTTTTATAATGGAGGTGGCGCTGCTATTGGCGATATTAATAACGATGGATTAGCGGATGTTTTTTTTACAGCGAACCAGGGAAAAAATAAATTATACCTGAATAAAGGCGATTTTAAGTTTGAGGATATTTCAGTAAAAGCGGGGTTTACAGAAAAGCAACAATGGAGCACCGGCGTAGTATTCGCGGATATTAACCAGGATGGCTGGTTAGATATTTATATTAGTAACGCGGGTAATATGCTGAATACGGAGTTGCGAAAAAATCAATTATTTATTAATAATAAGGACCTGACCTTTACCGAATCCGCGGAAAAATACGGCCTGGCTAACTCTGGGTACACCACCCAGGTTTCCTTTTTTGATTATGACGGAGATGGTGACCTGGATTGCTTTATGATTAATAACAGCCCCATTCCCGTAAACACATTAAACTATGCCAACAAGAGAGAGCTACCCGCACAAAACTGGGAGGTTCCTGACATGTTAAAAGGTGGCGGAGATCATCTTTATCGAAATGAAGATGGAAAATTTAGGGAGGTTTCACAAGAAGCAGGTATACACGGCAGCCTGATTAGTTTTGGATTAGGGGTAACCGTAGGAGATGTGAATGGGGATGGCTGGCCGGATATCTATGTTTCCAATGACTTTTTTGAAAGAGATTATTTATACATCAACCAGCAAAATGGCCATTTTAAAGATGAGTTGGAAGAAAGAATGCAACATACCAGTTTAGCATCGATGGGCGCCGATATGGTGGATATGAATAATGATGGCTTCCCGGATATTTTTACAACCGATATGCTGCCCTTAGACAATTTCCGGTTAAAGACCACTACTTCCTTTGATAATATTGATGTTTACCGCTTAAAAGAAAATTCAGGGTTCTATCACCAATATATGCAGAATACCGTTCAACTGAATAATAAAAACGGAAAGTTTATGGAGATAGCCAATTATAGCGGTGTACCCGCTTCAGACTGGAGCTGGGGTGGTTTACTGTTTGATGCTGATAATGATGGGTTCTCGGATTTATATATCTGCAACGGCATTTTTCATGATTTAACCAACCAGGACTTTATTGATTTCTTTGCAAATGATGTTGTGCAAAAAATGGTGATCACCGGAAAGAAAGAAGAAGTGGATGATGTTATTAATAAAATGTCTTCAACCCCTCTCAAAAATAAAGTATATAGAAATACAGGTAAACTAACATTTGAAGAAGCTGGCGATAAATGGGGCTTTACGCAGCCATCATTTTCAAATGGCGCCGCTTATGGTGACATGGACAATGATGGTGATCTGGATTTAATTGTCAATAATGTTAACCAGCAGGCTTTTGTTTATCAGAATAAAAGCGTTGAAAAAAACAGGACCGGTTATATCGCTTTCTCTTTAAAAGGTTCAGATAAAAATACATTCGCCATCGGTGCGAAAATTAAAGTATTCATTGGCGACCAGGTATTAAGCAGGGAAATTATTCCCAGCAGGGGCTTTCAATCTTCTGTTGATTATAAAGCGGTTATCGGTTTAGGAAAAAACAGCGCCATTGATTCAGTTCAGATAATTTGGCCCAACCGTGCTGTGAGTCATTACCGGAAACTATCCCTTAATAAGGTTCATACACTAACACAACCTACCACTGATGCACCATTATTTTTACCGGAAAAAAATGAAGTAAAACCTTTATTACAATCCACAAAATCCAGCTTCGATAAACATGAGGAAGATGATTTCCTGGAATTGTATACCGAAAGAAATATTCCGGTCATGCTTTCGAAAGAGGGTCCGGGGGCAACGGTAGGAGATGTGAATAGTGATGGCTTACAGGATATATTTATTTGCGGGTCTAATAATAAGGGCGGCCAGTTATACCTACAGACCAAAGGGGGGGCTTTTATTAAAAAATCGGTCAAAGCCTTTCAGGAGGATGCCGGTATAGAAAGTACGGCCTGTTTATTTTTTGATAGTGATGGGGATGGTGACCTGGATTTGTTTGTTGGCGCGGGTGGTGACCGACAGTTGGCAAACAGTTTATTAATGCGGAATCATTTATATGCAAATGATGGTAAAGGGAATTTTATAACAGTACCCAATGCCTTTACAAATACCAATGCGAATACGGCTGTTGCGGTACCACTTGATTTTGATAAGGATGGTGACCTGGATTTATTTATTGGTGGCAGAAATATACCATATCGCTATGGGGCCAATCCTGCCAGTGTATTATTAGAGAATGACGGGAAAGGTAAATTTATGGATGTTACCAAAGAGAAAGCGCCCATGCTTACCGCTATCGGAATGGTTACTGATGCTGTTTGGGTAGATATTATTGGCGATGCTAAACCAGAATTGGTAATAGTGGGAGACTGGATGGCGCCTCATATATTTTCATATACCAATTCGGTATTTCAGGAAACAGCAACCAACCTGGCTGATCTGTTTGGATGGTGGAGGTCCATTGCTGTAGCTGATTTAGACGGGGATGGAAGAAAAGACATTATCATCGGAAATATCGGAGAGAACGGATACCTGCATCCCACAAAAGAGAAGCCTGTAAAGTTGTGGTTGAATGATTACGACATGAATGGTAACCTTGAAAAAATAGTAACCCAAACAATCGATCAGAAAGATGTGACTGTTTTTTTAAAGCATGATGTAGAAGAACAAATACCTTCTTTAAAAAAACAGAATTTAAAACACGAGGTTTTTGCCAAAAAATCTATCCAGGAATTATTTACTGCCGATATTATTAAATCATCTGTTGTAAGAACTTTTAATTTTTGCAGCTCTGTTATTGCCTGGAATAACGGGAATGGACAATTTACCATTAGTAATTTGCCCCCCCCTGTTCAGTTCTCTTCCGCTAATGCCATTTATTGCACCGACATAAATAATGATGGCAAACAGGATATACTGATAGGAGGAAATGAATTTGGCTTTCCTCCCCAGTTGGGTAGAATAGATGCCAGCTTTGGTTCCTTGTTACTGAACCAGGGGAATAAAATATTTAAAGCATTGGATTATAATGAATCCGGCCTGGAAATAACCGGGCAGGTTAGAGATATCCGGGAAATAAAAGTCGGTAACCAAAAAAATATTCTTTTTCTGCGCAATAGTCTGTACCCGGTTCTTTATGAAGTTTCTTCAGCTATTAAGGCTCCCTTATCAATATCGAAAAAATAATTATGCGAAAGAGGCGGGATAAGAGTACTGATTTTTTTTATGCACACTGTTTACTGATAGTGATGGGCTTTGTGTTTTTTTCCTGTAAGCAGGAGGCAAAAACCGGGATAGTATTTGAAACCCTTGGTAAAAATAGTACCGGAATTAGTTTTACCAATCAAATGCGCCCAACCCCGCAATTCAATTTATTTAAATACATGTACTACTATAATGGTGCAGGAATAGGGGCCGGTGATTTTAATAACGACGGTAACATCGATTTATTCTTTGCGGCCAATCAGGGCAATAACGCATTGTATCTGAACGAAGGGAAGCTGCACTTTAAAGACGTAACCAAAGAAGCCAATATCCCAAACGATGGGGCATGGAATACCGGTATCTCTGTTGTAGATATCAATAACGATGGTTTACTCGATATCTATATCTGCCGTGTAGGGAACTTTAATTTATTGGAAGGCAAAAATCAACTCCTTGTTTGCAGGGGCATTAAAAACGGGATACCTAATTACGCGGATGAAGCAAAAGAATATGGTTTAGATTTTTCGGGATTCAGTACGCAGGCGGTTTTTTTCGATTATGACGGTGACAGTGACCTGGATATGTTTTTATTAAATCATTCTGTTAATCACGAAGCACGTTATGCGCCACGCTCAGGCTTTTTAGGAACCTACGATTCGCTTTCCGGAGATCGTATGTATCGTAATGATGGTAAACATTTTGAAGATGTAACGCGGCAATCAAAAATGAATAGTTCTGCTATCAGTTATGGATTAGGTGTGGCAGTGGCGGATATCAACCTGGATGGATGGCCTGATTTATATGTTGGAAATGATTTTCATGAAAATGATTATTTATACATCAACCGGCATGATGGAACATTTACCGAGGAGAATAATCAGCAACTGATGCATACCAGCCAGTTCTCAATGGGTGTTGATGTGGCAGATGTAACGAATGACGGCTATCCGGAAATTATTTCGATGGATATGCTGCCATCAGATCCAACCATATTAAAAAGGTCATTGGGTGAAGATGACTATGATATTTTTCAGAATAAACTGAACTTTGGCTATAATTACCAGTATGCACGCAACAATCTTCAGTATAACAGAAAGGATAATCATTTTAGCGAAACAGGTTTTTATTCAGGCGTATATGCTACTGACTGGAGCTGGGCCCCTCTCTGGATGGACTTTGATAATGATGGCTTAAAGGATTTATTTGTATCGAATGGTATTCCTAAAAGGATGAATGATATTGATTATATAAATTTCGTGTCAAGTGATGAGTTGCAGCAAAAATTGCGACAAAATAAATTGGATGATAAGGACCTCTCGCTGGTTAATAAATTTCCTGCAATAAAAATTCCCAATAAATTTTATCATAATAAGGGTAACCTTTTATTTGAAGACATGCGTTCCGTTGTTCTGAATAATCTGCCCTCTTTTTCAAACGGCGCGGTATATGCCGATTTAGACAATGATGGAGACCTGGATGTGGTTGTGAATAATATAGATGACCCTGTATTTATTTATGAGAATAAAACCAACAGTACCGGTTCTGTTGATTTTGCCACTATCCGCCTGGAAGGACCGGCCGGGAACAGCCAGGCAGTGGGCGCCAAAGTGGTTGTATTCGCGAATGGTGGTATACGAACCTATGAGAATAATCCAGCCAGGGGATTTCAATCAAGCATGGCCATTCCCCTGCATATTGGATTGGCAAATACAAAAATTGAGGCTGCTTTTTTAATTTGGCCGGATAACACCTATACGCCTGTTAATCTTCAATCAAAGCAACCCCATCTTTCGATAACCTATCAGCCGGGGCTTCCTGCATTCGATTATAACCGGATCAGGTCTTATTTCAAAAACGAAACAAGACCCATGAAAGATATTACCACAGAAACCGGGTTCAATTATGCGCATCGGGAAAATTCTTTTATTGAGTTTAACAGGGAATACCTTATTCCACACATGGTTTCAACAGAAGGCCCGGCCCTGGCTGTGGCTGATATTAATCATGATGGACTGGAAGATGTATATATGGGGTCTTCCAAAACTTTTCACGATGCTGTTTTTCTGCAACAGCCTAATGGCCGCTTTATTCAAACAAAGCAGCCATCCATGTTTTTAGATAGTATGTATGAATCGGTTGATGCAAAATGGATAGATGTAAACAATGATGGCCATCCGGATCTGGTACTGGCCAGTGGCGGTAATGAATATTTTGGGAAGGATGAACATTTACTGCCCAGGGTATATCTGAATGACGGGAAAGCGAAGTTTACCAAACTGGCCAATGCATTCAGTAATATATATGTTACACAATCCTGCATAGCTCCTTATGATTTTAACGGGGATGGCTTTGTAGATTTATTTATTGGAGGAAGGGTAGTACCATGGGAGTATGGTAAAATACCACAATCCTATTTACTGCAAAATGATGGTACTGGAAAATTTACAGATGTAACAAAAAAGTATTCAGCGGAATTGGCCAATATTGGTATGGTAACACAGGCTTTGTGGTACGATATGAATAAGGATGGACTGAATGATTTGATTATTTGCCGCGAATGGGGTGGAATTGATGCCTTCATCAATAGGAAGGGGTCTTTCACTAAAAAAAGAATTACCGATAAAAAGGGCTGGTGGAACTTTGTATTACCTGTTGATATTAACCAGGATGGCAATATTGATTTAATAGCAGGCAACCTCGGTTTAAATGCAAGATTGCATGCAACAACAGAAGAGCCGGTACGCTTATATTATAACGACTTTGACGACAATGGGAAACATGAACAGATTCTTACTTATTACCTGAATGGGAAAGAAATTCCGTTTGCCAATAAAGAGGAACTGCAGAAACAAATACCCATTATTAAAAAGAAATTTCTGTATGCAGCAGATTTTGCCAATGCGGGTTTAGCGGAAATACTTTCACCCAATAAATTGAATAAGGCGCAACAGTTAACGGCTGATTATTTTTCAAGCGCGGTATTAATTAACCAGGGTAACCTGATTTTTACTATAGATGCATTGCCATGGGAAGCACAGTTAAGCCCCATGCGTGATGCCATGGTGGTTGATGCCAATGGAGATAAATGGCCGGATATTTTATTGGTTGGTAATTTCTATGATAATACTATCCAGATGGGCAGATATGATGCGGATTTTGGCACCCTACTCATTAATAAAGGGAATGGAAAATTTGCAACTGAAAAAATAAACGGATTGGTACTGAAAGGACAAATCCGTCATATTGCCGCGGTACATATCCGGCAAAAGCCAGCTTATATCCTTGCTAAAAACAATGATTCTTTACAGGTTATTCAATTTAAAAAACCGGGTACTTTACATAAGTAACCCATTGTGCTGTATCCTTTACTTGTATCCTGTCGGTAACCAACAATTGAAAGGGAACGGCCGGAGAGGCTTTATTATAATCGATCATAAATTTTTTAAGGGCTTCTTCCCCTTTTAGAATACTGCTTTGGCCGCCGGTTACTTTTGCTTCCAGGATATTCCCCAGCACCATTTTTTTAAGAATGATATCCCCATTAGCTGGAATGTCTTTTACCAGTGGAATGGCCACCATCACCTCATATGTATTTTCCATTGATATATTGATATTGAGCATCGGAAAATCTTTTTCTACTCCCCCTTTTAAACTTATGTACGCTTTTAGTTTATCTATCAGTTTTGCCACTTCTTCGTCTGTTGGAAACTGATTAAATGTTTTGGACGTAGAGATAAGCGAAGAATCTTTCACTTTCGCCTGAAGAATAGTTAATCCATAGATATTTTCGTTTTTCTCTGCAAATTGTTTTAATGCGGTAAGAATAGTTTCCAATTGTTTTTTGATGGCTATCGCTTTAAAATAATAATCCAGTTTATGTATGGGGTTTAGTCCTGGTGCAAAAGGCAGGTACCTGTACTCTATAGCGCAAGTATCTCTATATAATTGCAGGGCAGCTATTTCTCCGGTTATGGTTAATTGGCCGGAACTTGTCTGTATAGCAAGGCTTCCCGATTTTGATTTTGGTATGGTGTATCGGTAACCTTGATACATACATACAGTGTCATTGATGATTTCTCCGGGCCACCATTTTTGAATGGCATCCGGGTTTTCAAATAAGCGGCTGATGGAAGCTGCCGGGCAGTTTACTTTTTTATCTCCTGCTATTGTTATTTCACCGGGAATAAATACAAAGATGGATATTATTGCTGCAGTTGCGATAACCAATAGAATCAAAAACCATTTTTTCATACGATGCATATTTTCTATAATACACAATATTAAGATTTAAAGCCTATCATTTTTTTAAAGATGCCTATATCCCAAATCTTACCCCCCCCCTTTCGGGTAATTGCAGAAACAAAAGGGGGAACCAATCCGTATTTTGCCACCGGTGAGGGGGTATTATACAGCGTATTCTGATGGGTTTTGGAGGGTTGGAAATTACAGTTCAGGGTATTATGCAGGTGAAATCTGCCCCGCCCAAGTAGTGGAAAGGCCTGATTATCAAAAGGGTGTGGCTTGAAAAAAAATCTTTTCAGTTAAATAAGATTGTGGTATTTTCACGGTACTTGAAACGAATCGCTTCCATACTGCTATTGGGGATTCTTCTGTTTAATATGGGAGGCTACCGTTTATTGAGTAATTACTTCGAAGACATGGCCGACCAGCGCATGCAGGCAGAACTGGATATGAATCTCTACAACGAGTCTGATTTGATCAGCATCAAGGTAGCAGCCGGTCTTCCCTATGGAAGCAGTTCAGAAATATTTCAAAAAATAGAAGGTAATATTGATATCAATGGTGTAAACTATACCTATGTAAAACGCCGTTTCTACCAGGATTCACTCGAGTTGCTCTGCATACCGAATACGGCCCGTGCAGGTGTTAAAAACGCGAGGGATGAATTTGCAAGGCTATCGTATGATTTTGTAACCAATAATACCTCTAAGAAGGCAACATCACATCACACTCATTCGGCTAAATTCTCTGTACTTGATTTTACAGATGATCACCATTCCTTTTCCTGGCAGTTTAGGGATATGGATCTCTCTGCAAACTGGTGCACGAAAATCTTTGCTGATTTGAAGTCTGAATATCCCGGCCGCTTAGACAGGCCGCCACAAGCCTGAGGTTGGTTCATTAAGCAATTTTTTCTTATTTAATTTCCCTACTAATTTTATAGCATATGAAGAGGCTCTTTATTGGGCTTTGCGCTGTTGTATGTTTATTTGCCTGTAATAAAAGCAATGAATACAAAACATACCTGCACAATCCGGAATTATTCAGTCAGACCGTACATGAATTAAATACTGTGGTGATGGGTAACAATTTTCCACCCATGGTAGCGTCAAGAAACTATGTATACGCGGCTATTGCATCTTATGAAGGGATCGCTTCGGCTTATCCTGATCAGTATCAGTCACTGGCAGGACAGGTGAATGGCCTGAAACCGGTATCCTTACCGGCAGTGAATGCAGCGGCGGATATTGAACTGGCTGCATTATTGGCTTATATGAAAGTAGGGGAGGCAGTTACTTTTCCTGAGGGAAGTATGCAAACGTACAAAGACAGTATTTTAAAGATAGCCCGCGATAAAGGCTTACCGTCAGATGTAGAAAAAGCCTCACAATTATTGGCAGATAGTGTATCGGCTTCTATTATCCGTTGGAGTAAGAAAGACAATTACCTGGAAACGCGCGGCGCCGAAAAATATAATGTGATGGATATTCCCGGACGTTGGGTACCCACACCGCCTTTGTATGGGTCGGCAGCAGAGCCTCATTGGATGGAGATACGGCCGATGGTAATTGACAGCGCTTCTATGTTTGCACCGCCACCGCCACCTGCTTTCAATATCACTGATAAGAATAGCATGTATTACAAAGAAGTAATGAAAATTAAAAATGCGATTGACAGTTTAACGCCGGAACAAAAACATATGGCTGAATTCTGGGATGACAATCCGTTTAAAATGAATGTAACAGGGCATGTAATGTATGGAAGCAAAAAATTCTCACCTCCCGGTCACTGGATGAGTGTAGTGGGTATATCAGCCAAAGTGGCAAAAGCGGATTACGCAACAACCGTATATGCATTCGCCAAAACAAGCATTGCCTTATTTGATGCATTCATACAATGCTGGTATGTAAAATATACATACAATACGGTCAGGCCCGAAACAGTGATCAATAAATATATTGATGCTAACTGGCGCCCTTACCTGCAAACACCGGCATTCCCTGAATATACCTGCGGGCATTCTACTATTTCCTCTTCAGCGGCAGAAGCATTAACGAGTGTGTTTGGCGATAATTTTGCTTACACCGATTCTACTGAACTGGAATTTGGTATCGCAAACCGTTCATTCAAATCATTCCGTGCAGCCGCGGATGAAAATAACTGGGCCCGTTTTTACGGTGGATTACATTACCACCATTCATGTATGGTAAGTACGGAAGTAGGAAAAAGTATTGGTCAATTAGTGGCTGACCGTTTGAAAATGAAAAAGAAATAATTTTTTTCAACACCATTATTTATCGCTAAAAAAACTTAAATTTTCTATTATGAGAAGATATAATACTGGCTATTGCAAAAAAAGGTTGCTCAGTCTTTGCATGCTGCTTTCATTTATACAGCTATCTGCCCAAACAGATATGGATGCCATTATGATGACTAAAAATAATTTCTGTACCGGTCTGATGTATAATAGCAGCAACTGGACAGACTATTGGGAAGGAACACTTAAGAGAAATAACGAGAACCTTGGAACAGTTTCAACAAAAATGTATGCAGTAATGGGTAACTATGGCGTTTCGGATAAGCTGAATCTTTTGTTTGGCATCCCTTATGTACAAACCAGGGCTTCTGCCGGAACTTTGCATGGTTTAAATGGCATGCAGGATCTTTCTTTATGGGTAAAATGGAACCCGATAGAAACGAAATTTGGAAAGGGAACGCTATCTGTATATGGCCTTGGCGGGATATCTTTCCCTACTACTAATTACGTGGCCGATTTTCTGCCTTTGTCTATTGGTTTGCATAGTACGAATCTTTCTTTGCGCGGTATGGTGGATTACCAGGTTGGTAAATGGTTTGCCACGGCATCCGGTACGTATGTGGTGCGAAGCAATATCAAAATAGACCGCAATTCATACTATACAACAGAGCAGCACATAACAAATGAAGTGTCTATGCCCGATGCATCCAATGTTCAGCTCAGAACGGGTTACCGAAGCGGTCGTATGATCGCTGAAGCGATCATTAATAACTGGACTACCCTTGGCGGTTTTGATATTACGCGGAATAATATGCCTTTTCCCAGCAATAAAATGAATGCCACTACTGCGGGTATCAATATCAAATATAATATACAGGCAGTGGATGGGTTAGCGCTGATAGGTGGGGGAAGTATTACCCTTGCCGGAAGAAACATCGGCCAGGCAGGCAGTATTAACGGAGGTGTGTTTTACATTCTTGATTTTTCGCACAAAGCCAAAAAGACAACCCAATTAGCTCAACCTGTAAAAGAAAAATAACATGAAAAAGATATTTTTATCAACATTAATTATCATTGTAGTGATTATTGCAGCGCAATTGTCCTGCTCTAAAGTTACTTCGGGGCGAACTGATTATCTTCCAGCGCTAAACCCATCTAAAACAGATATTGACGCGGGTTCGTGGAAAACGGTTTTTTTGACCGGCCCAACAGAATTCAGTGTAGCGGCACCGGTTGCCGTAACCACACCGGCTTATATTGCAGAGCTGAATGAAATTAAGGCCCTGCAAAAAAACATCACCAAAGAGCAGGAAGAAAAGATTGCTTATTGGGGTGCGGGTGGCGTATTAAGATGGAATGAACTGATGAGGGAACTGGTGGCAAAATATAATCTTCCGCCTTATCAAAAAGCAGACGGTGTATATCCCGCACCCAGTGCCGCTAATCCATTCGCGTATCCTTTGTTTCCTTTTGCCAACCCTCCATATGCGGCAAGGGCCTATGCTTATATCAGTGCGGCACAGTATGATGCATTGGTAGCTGCCTGGCATTATAAAAAATTATACAACCGTGCGGCGCCGTATAAAACAGATGTAGCTATTCAGGCTAAATTGCAGCCAACAGACCTGCCTTCCTATCCTTCAGAGAGTGCTGTATTAGCGGGTGTAACTGCCGAAATGATGAAGCTGTTATTTCCGGGTGAAATCGCCTACATACAACAGAAATTAGAAGAGCAGGAACTTACAAGCATCATGGCTGGCGCCAATACGCGCGGTGATGTTGAAGCAGGTGAAGCGCTGGGCAGGCTGGTGGCACAAAAAATTACTGCAAGGGCAAGAACCGATAAAGCCGGTGCCGCAATAGGTACCCCGGCCGATTGGGCACAAATAGAAAATGCTGTTACCGCCAAAGGTGAAATAGCCTGGATCAGCCTTGATAATCCGAAAAGGCCACCCATGTTACCGCTTTTCGGAAAAGTAAAACCATGCCTGTTTGATGAAGCAACAACGGTTGCCTTACGCCCGTTACCGCCACCATCAACTACCAGTGAGCAACTGAAAAAAGAAACAGCAGAGATATTAGACTTTGTTACGCATCCAACGCGTGAAAGGATCCGCATTGTACATTTCTGGGCCGATGGTGTGGGTACTTACGCACCACCCGGGCATTGGAATGCGATAGCGGCGGAAGACTTCATTACCAAAAATTTCAGCGAAGTCCGTTGGGCGCGTAATATGGCATTAGTGAATATGGCTTTAATGGATGCAGCGATCGTTTGCTGGGATACCAAAAATTTTTATTCAAATCCTAGGCCCACACAAATGAACCCGGCCATTAAAACATTAACAGGCATCCCTAATTTCCAGGCTTATATTTCCGGGCACTCTACTTTCAGTGGGGCGGCAGCTTCTATCTTAGGTTATATCATACCTGAAAGAGCAACTGCTTACCAGGCTATGGCATTGGAAGCTTCTTTGTCGCGCATGTATGGTGGCATCCACTATCGCAGCGATTGTGAAGTGGGACTGACTACCGGGCAAAAAGTGGGTAGTTATGCTATAGCGAGGGCTAAAACGGATGGCGCGGATTGATTTTTGGATATGATATATGACGTTCAAGGAAATAGCAATTTTATTGAACAGCCCCTTCGGTTTCTACCTGGGGGCTTTATTTAGTTTTAATTTTAAAATATTTAATAGTATGATACCGCGTAACATAATACTTATATGTATATCCTTTGCCAATATTCTTTCTGTTTTTTCTCAAACAACTGAAAGCAAAGACACTTTACAATCAAAGAATATAGATAGTGTAACGGTAAATAGTTATCTATACTCGATACAAAAATCAACCCTTCCCGATGTGCAGGGTACCTATATTTTTTCTGGAAAGAAAACAGAAACAGTTAACCTCCTTTATACCGATGCTGATATGGCCAATAAAGTTGGCCGACAGGTATTTGCTAAAATACCAGGCGTATTTGTGTATGATATGGATGGATCAGGTAATCAAATTAATATTGCTACTCGTGGATTAGACCCGCACAGGGGCTGGGAATTTAATATCAGGAAAGATGGCATCCTTACCAATTCAGATATGTATGGTTATCCGGCCAGCCATTATAATATGCCATTAGAAAGTATTGATCATATTGAATTGGTTCGTGGTACAGGCTCGTTGCAATATGGCGCGCAATTTGGGGGTATGCTTAATTATATTAATAAACGAGGAGATACATCAAGGCCCTTCTCTTTCGAAAGCATTACTACAGCCGGCTCTTACCATTTGCTCAGTACTTACCTGGCTGTTGGCGGGCGTGTAGGTAAACTCTCTTACTATGCTTATGTAAATAAAAAAGCAAGAGATGGTTACCGTAAAAATGAACATACCGATGCGGAAGCAGAAGCCGTTATCCTGAACTATGAAGCATCCGCTAATTTTTCTGTACGAGTAGAATGGGCGCGATCTGCGTATACTTACCGTATTCCCGGACCATTATCCGATCCGTTATTCGCTGCAGATCCAACACAGGCAACCCGTTCCAGAAATTATTTTAATCCCGATATCCATATTCCTTCCCTCACTATCAACTGGCAACTGCGTCCACAAACCCAATTACGTTTAAGTACCTCGGCTGTATTGGGCAATAGAAACAGTGTGCTCTTTGATAAACCAACGAATGTAGCCGATACCATTAACCTATCTACCATGCAATATAATAACCGGCAGGTAGATATTGACGTGTTCAATAGTTATACCACAGAACTCAGGTTATTACAGCAGTACCAAACCGGTAAACGACAACATAGTTTTGTTGCCGGTATTCAGTATATGAATAACGATCTGCATCGCAGGCAAATGGGTAAGGGAACCACAGGAAGTGATTATACACTAACGCTGGTAGATCCTGCCTGGGGCAGAGACCTGCATTTTAAAACAAAGAACCTCGCCATTTTCGCGGAGAATAAATATACCCTCTTACAAAACCTGGTGTTTACTGCCGGGGCAAGAGTAGAAATGGGACAAAGTAAGATGACTGGCGTTATCAATTATTATCTCGATAACAAAATACCATTAGCCATTGATCACCGGTTTCCACTGCTGGGTGCGGGTTTGTCATGGCAAATAACCGACAGAACACAATGGTATGCGGGTTGGGCACAGTCGTACCGGCCCATGATATTTAAGGACCTGATACCCGCTTCTACTTACGAAAAAACAGATCCGTTAATAAAAGCGGCCAGGGGCTATAATGCGGAGATCGGTTACAGGGGTAGCTGGTATTTTCTGAAATGGGATATTACGGGTTTTCTGTTACGCGAATATGATCGTTTTGGAACACTGGCCCAAACAGATGCTGCCGGTGTATTATATACTTTTCGAACCAATATCGGACATTCATTAAGTAAGGGCATAGAAATATTTATACAGGGAGATTGGGTTTTAGGTAAACGAAATAGTTTGTCGGTATTTACCTCAACTGCATTTATGAAAGCGAGATATACGGATGCGGTAGTTAAAAAAGGAAATGTAAATACAACCATCAATGGCAATAAAGTAGAGAGCGCCCCTGATCTGACTACGCGCAACGGTATTACTTACCGGTATGCCGGATCGAGTATTTCTGTATTGTACAGCTATACAGCGGAAACATTTGCCGATGCACTCAATACGGTAACACCCACACTGGGTACCGGCGCCGTAGGGCTGGTACCGGCTTATGGTATTGTGGACCTGAATACCACCTTCCGGCTATCCAGGCAAATAGAGTTGCGGGTAAATATCAGTAATCTCACTAACCGTCAATATTTTACCAAGCGGCCCTTATTTTATCCCGGGCCCGGTATCTGGCCGGCTGATGGGCGGAATGTTAATCTGAGCATTGGTATTAAGTTATAAGTAATAGGTTATAGATGAGGGGGTTATGATTTTTATCGGCATTCAGGAACTTGCAGTTCCTGATTTTTATTGTTTCTAAAACCTGCTCAAAACAGAAGGGTCCCCCCCTGCTCCCCGCTGGGAGAATTTTCTTAGAAATAGTCAATTAAAATAGTATCCTCATTCGTTAGTTTTTGTATATTCGTATCCCCTTTTTTATTATTTATAGTACTACACACATTTTAACCTGGCCTTGTTGTGCATTAGCCCCAAGCCGCTTTTACGGGTAAGTATCATCATTTCTCCTGGATATGCAGAGGAATTGGGGGTTGCTTATTAAATGGCTGGCTGGCAGGAAATGGCATCTTATTTATTTCTTTACAGTGGTTTTTTATAATGAAAGCCTCTGCTTTTTTGAAATAGTTGAAAACTAAAATGTAGCGTAAATATTAGTATTTCTGCAAATAAATTAACATAAAATTACTCCTATGAAACTGAATCATTTTCTGAAAGTAGCGCTAATCATCTTTTTCACGCTCTTTATTCTCTTTGTTGGGTCATTAATCTTTTTTTATTCCTCAGCACGTAATTAACCATCAACATCTTTGTATGAGCTTAAAACAGATGCTGGTTTAGCAAAAGCTGGTGAGAATGATTATTGCTTCTTCCTGCAGAAGGATACAGTCATTCAGATTATAGACCAGGCTAAGTGGCGTACAGCAATGTGAATAGAGAAGAAGCCATAAGCAAACATATTCACAAATTGGCTTCTCCCGGAAACCACCAAATTTTTATCAATCAATTAATATAATTTTCTATTTCTTTTAATAAGTACGTATGTTGCCAAAGCAGGTATTAGATAAATGGATAAAAGCTTTTAATGAAGCTGATGCAAATGGGCTCGCGGCTTTGTATCATGAAACCGCGATCAATCACCAGGTTGCCAATGAACCTGTTACGGGCAGGGATGCCATTCGTGCGATGTTTGCGGCTGGATTTGCCGCTGCAAAAATGGTTTGTATTCCTGAAAATATTTTTGCGGATGGTGAATGGGCTATATTGGAGTGGAAAGACCCCAATGGATTACGCGGCTGTGGTTTCTTTAAGGTGGTGGATGATAAAATTGTATTTCAAAGAGGATATTGGGACAAATTATCATTCTATCGGTTGCACAATATTCCATTTGAGGTATCATAAGTTTTTAAAACATTTTTTTAAACTTACCTTTATCAATAAGTTTGCCATAAAGAATACTTAAAAAAATAAAATGAAAATTTTACATAAACTTTTTTTTGTAATAGTAGCTGTTCTTATTACTGCTTGTAATTCCTCAAAAAAAATTCAATCAGAAACTGCTAATAAATATTCACCGGTCTCAAAAGAGATATATGATGAGATTGTTTCCATGGATAGTATTTTCTTTGAAGCATATAATACCTGCAAGCTGGATGTGATGGCTTCAATTCTGTCTGATAATATTGAATTTTATCATGACCAGGGTGGCTTATCAACCTCCAAAAAGGATATTTTGGAAGCACTTAAAAATAATATTTGCGGAAAAGTTACCCGTGAACTTCAAATAGGGAGTATCGAAGTGTATCCCATACCCGGCTATGGCGCTGTAGAAATGGGCATACATGGGTTTCACAATAACCAGGAGAAGACCGGCAATCCAACCCGTTTCGCCAAATTTGTTCAGCTCTGGCACAATGAAAACGGGCAATGGAGGATGACAAGAGTAATCAGTCTTCATTAATGCGCTCGTCCACCACTTCCAGTAAACTAAATGAATACGGCTCAATACCTGGTATTCATCCGGTTAATCAAATATCTGGTTGGTTAAATGTTTGAATGCCTCCATGGCGCCCAGGTATTCGCAGGTTCTGGCGCCGGCTTTATTGCCATTGGTAATAATCTTATTCCAGTCAGTAATTGATAAGGATTGAATGGCAGAAAGTGATTTATTACTTAATTGATAGAGTACCGCTCCAACAAATGCATCGCCTGCACCGGTAGTATCAACCGGCTTAACAGGAATACCTGGAATGATAGTGGTCTTACCATCATAACCAAACAGGGCGCCTTCTTTGCCTAAGGTAATAGTGAAAATGGCTGAAGTTTTTTTGAATAAAATCGTTGCAGCATCATCTAAGTTATTTACGCCGGTGATGAGCATAGCTTCTTCATCGCTCAGTTTAAAAAAATGGCAGGCCTTTAAAAATGCCCATGACAGATCTATAAAATCCTGTGTATTATTTTTAAATAAGAGGTGCCGGTAATTGGGATCAAAGCTGATAAAAATATTTTTCTGTAAGGCTTTCTGCAGCAGACCCAGATAGGCGGCCTGTAATGGGCCGGGTAAAAAGCCTGTGGCAGAACCAAAATGAATAATGGATACCTCCTCCAGGTCAATGGCATCTACTTCTTCCAGCGTAAGTTCACCATCGGCCCCACGATTAAAAACAAAATCGCGTTCGCCATCTTCCAGTAAAGATACAAAAGCGAAAGTGGTGAAATGCGTATTATCCTGGATCATCCAGCGGGTAGATACCCCAAATTCCCGCATTACGCTGATCAGTTGTTTGCCAAAGGGATCATTACCTACTTTGGCAGCCAGTTCTACCGTTCCCCCCAATGCCGCAATAGCCGCGGCCACATTGGTTGGCGCGCCGCCCGGCTTTTTTAAAAAGTGATTACCCTCCGATAATGAGCTGCCTTTTTCTGTACAGATCATATCAATTAAGGCTTCACCAATACAAAGTATTTTCATTAAGTATCCTTATTATTTATCAGCCTTATCCTTCACCTTGATCACTATCTTCTTAATCCATCCCTCCCCAATCATTGGCGCATGTACATCATCCGGATAAAAAATAACGAACTGGTTACCGGTTAACCCAAAAAACATATCCGGGGCATCCTCATAAAACAACACATCTTTCTCTACACTATATTCCCCTCTTGGTAACACGCAGGCAGCGCGCGGTTTCCATCCAAAAATTTCCTTACCGCTAATACAAACCTGGATATCAATATGTGCATTATGGCATTCAAAAAAGGCGATACTCTCTGCAACGGTCGTTCCTTTTTTTGCAGCCACAATCGCAACCAGGTCATCACCATCAATATTGAACCTGCCTGTTTCCAAAGTAGCCAAATCAACAGAATGCAAATAGGCAAATGCTTTTGCAAAGAGTGGATTCAATGAAGCATATTTATCAGCCTTTTCTAAACTATCAATAATCATAAAAAATCATTTTCAAATCTTCAAATCATCACATTTTCAAATTATCTCTGCACCCTTCCGCTTCCGTCTCCCTTCATCAATTCCCTCACTTCCTGAAGGGTAGCATGGTTCAGGTCGCCCGGAATAGTGTGTTTAAGGGCAGAGGCAGCTACCCCAAACTCAGCGGCTTCCTGCATGGGCAGCCCGGTTACCAGGCCATAAATAAAACCACTGGCAAAAGAATCGCCACTGCCTACGCGGTCAACAATGCGAACCTCATACTGTTTGGTATGGTAGAATTCATTTCCATTGTACACCAGGGCGCTCCATCCATTATCAGAAGCGCTATGGCTTTCGCGTAAGGTGGAAGCGATGTATTTAAACCCAAATTTTTCTTTCATTTGTTCAAATACATTTTTATATCCTTCCAGGTTCAATTCTCCTTTGGTTATATCGGTGCCTTCGGCTTTAAAACCGAGCATGGTATCGGCGTCTTCTTCATTACCGATACAAACATCAACATAGCGGCAAAGCCTTGTCATCACTTCTCTTGCTTTTTCTTTGCTCCATAACTTTTTACGGTAGTTCAGGTCTATGCTGGTGGTAATGCCCCTGGCTTTGGCGGCTTGTAAAGCGGCTTCGGTTAGGGCTGCGGCCTTATCGCTCAGGGCAGGCGTGATGCCGGTTGTATGGAACCAACTGGCGCCATTGAATATCTTATCAAAATCAAATTCACTGATCGCTACATCGGCAATGGAGGCGCCTGCACGGTCATAAATAACCTGGGAAGCGCGCATGGAAGCACCGGTTTCCAGAAAATAAATACCCAAACGGTTACCACCCCGGGCAATGAAACGGGTATCTACCCCAAAACGGCGTATATGGTTGATGGCCGCCTGCCCGAGTGCATTATCCGGCACTTTGGTAACGAATACGCCATCCAATCCATAATTGGCCAGGGCCACGGCCACATTGGCTTCGCCGCCGCCATAGGTAACATCAAAATGATTGTTTTGCACAAATCTTTCAAATCCCGGAGTAGACAAACGCATCATAATCTCTCCGAGTGTAACAACTTTTTGGGGCATGATTAATCGTATTAGGATAAATATTTCAGTGGTAAAGTGTTTATATTATTTAACTTCAAAGTTCCTGCCGTGCAATTGCACTAATTGCTGGCAAGAAATAAAAGCAGGTCTGATTCATTGCATGAAAATACATAAAGGTTTGCGTAATTAAATAACAGGATATTAATTGGTTCAGATAACAGGACTACAGAAAATTAAGCCATATGGAAAAGAAAGACGTTCTGCTTGCGTTAATTCCCCAACAGGGCCTATTGCCGCTTTACTTTTATAAAGACAGCAACGTAAGTATTGAAGTGCTGAAAGCCTTATATAGTGCCGGTATCCGAGCGGTTGAATATACCAACCGTGGCGAAGCGGCCTTGCAGAATTTTAAAAACATGCGTAAAATTTGTGATACCGAACTCAAAGGCATGTACCTCGGTATTGGCACCATCAAAAATGCGGAGATGGCAAGGATCTTTATTGATGCGGGTACGGATTATATCATTTGTCCGGGTTTAGTGGAAGAAGTTGCTTCTGAGGCCAACAAAAACAATATGCTTTGGGTGCCGGGTTGCATGACACCTTCAGAAATTATCCGGGCAGAAACACTGGGTGCCACCATCATTAAATTATTTCCGGGTAATATACTCGGTCCGGGTTTCGTATCAGCCATCAAAGAAATATTTCCCGGTTTATTATTCATGCCTACCGGCGGTGTGGAGTTGGATAAAGCTAATCTTGCCGGATGGTTTAAAGCCGGTGTTTGTGCCGTGGGTATGGGCAGCAAACTTATTACCCGGCCATTACTCGACGAAAAAAATTATGCACAGATTACGGCCGCTACCCAAGAGGTACTGTCTATTATACAATCAATCAAATCCTGATTCATGACACTATCAGCAGCCAAAATGAGTCAATACCGCTGGACGGTTTGTGCATTAATTTTCTTTGCTACTACCATCAACTATATTGACCGGAGTGTGATCAGTTTTTTAAAATCAACTTTCACCCAGCAACTGGGTTGGAATGACGCCGATTATACGAATGTGGAGATCACTTTTAAAGTATTTTACGCGGTAGGCCTGCTGGGTGCCGGGAGTTTGATTGATAAGATGGGAAGCCGTATCGGGTATGGCTTGTCAACTTTTTTATGGAGTCTTGCCGGCATAGCCACGGCACTGGTAAATACCGTGCCTGGATTTCAGATAGTAAGGGGCATCTTAGGGTTAACCGAAGCAGGCAATTTTCCGGCTGCTATTAAAACAGTGGCAGAATGGTTTCCCAAAAAAGAAAGGGCCCTGGCAACGGGTATCTTTAATTCAGGTGCAAATATCGGCGCGATACTAACCCCCTTAACTGTGCCATTTATTGTAGTTCAATGGGGATGGCAATGGGCCTTTATCCTGACCGGTTTGCTGGGTTTTGTATGGTTAATCTTTTGGTTTGTATTATATGAGGTTCCCCGCAAGCACAAGAAAATATCAGTAGCGGAATTAGCTTTTATTGAAAGTGATCAGGAAGAAGAAAAAGGAACGGTGGGAGATGATTCGCTGCCTGCCTTATCCTGGCTGCAATTATTAACATTCAGGCAAACATGGGCCTTTGCGATAGGGAAATTTTTAACCGATCCTATCTGGTGGTTCTATATTTTCTGGCTACCCGATTTTTTTGAAAGTATCTATCATATTAAAATTACTGCTGCGAGCTGGCCCGTTGCCGTTGTGTACCTGGTTTCAACGCTGGGCAGTGTGGGTGGGGGATGGTTGCCATTCTATTTAATTCAGCATAAAGGATGGGCTGTGTGCGAAGCCAGGAAAATATCGATGCTCCTGTATGCATTTTTTGTATTACCCATCCTGTTTGCACTGGTGTTAGGATCCATTAATATGTGGCTGACAGTGGGAGTTATAGGCCTTGCAGCCGCTGCACACCAGGCATGGAGCGCGAATATGTATACTACGGTAAGTGATAGGTTCCCCAAAAAATCTACTGCATCGGTTATTGGTATCGGGGGTATGTTTGGTGCATTGGGAGGGATATTATTATCGTTTCTGGTACAGAAAAATATATTTGTGCATTACCGTGCCATCAACCAGATCGAAACTGCCTATTACATTATGTTTGTGGTATGCGCGGCTGCATACCTGACTGCCTGGGTGGTGATGCATTTTTTGATAGGGAAGAAGAATGTGAATGTTAAATATTGAATGGTAAAGCAGAAGGGATTACTTTGCCGGTTTATTTTTTATACAATTATTTTTAGATGAAAAATTTATTACTTGGCCTGTTAACCGTGTTGATTACCGGCATCGCAATGGCACAATCGAAAACGAAAGTGTTGGTGAAAAAGGATACTGACAAACAGAAAATCAGCATCAGTATTGGCGGTAAATTATTTACTGAATTTATTTATACAGATACAATGGAGAAGCCTTTTCTCTACCCCATTTATTCACCCGGCGGCGAATCCGTTACAAGGGGTTTTCCCTGGTATACAAGGCCCAATGATCCTGTTGATCATCCGCACCATATTGGTTTATGGTTCAATTATGAAAATGTGAACGGGCTTGATTTCTGGAATAATTCTTATGCCATTCCCGCGGAGCGGAAAAAGCAATATGGCTGGATACGCACAGAAAAAATCCTGCAAACCAAAAATGGCCGGCAGGGGCTACTTGTATATGCAGCTAACTGGACCAACCAGCAGAAAAATAGTTTACTGAAAGAGAAAACAACCTATGTCTTCAGTGAGCCGATGAAGGGTATTTGGATGATTGACCGCCAAACTGATCTTACTGCTGAACAGGAGGTAACCATGCCGGATGTAAAAGATGGTATGTTGGGATTGCGTGTGGCACATGAACTGGAATTACCTGTACTGCAAAGCAAGGAATACAAAAACGAAAACGGAATAATCACAAAAGTTCCGGCTGCCAAAGACGCTGCCACAACCGGAAACTATCTTAGCGCTGAAGGCAAAGAGGGAGAGGCGGTATGGGGAAGCCGTGGAAACTGGTGTATGTTGTTTGGGAAAAAAGGCAATGATACCATCAGCATTGCCATCATCGATCACCCGCAAAATCCCGGCTATCCTACTTATTGGCATGCACGTAACTATGGATTATTCGCAGCTAACCCTCTCGGACAAAAAGTTTTTTCAAATGGTAAAGAGGTACTTAATTTTAAACTGCACAAAGGTCAATCTACTACTTTCCGCTATAGAATTTTGATTGCGTCAGGAAAAGAAAGGCTTACAACAGCCAGTCTCGATCAATTAGTAACCTCATTTACAAATAGTAAGTAACTACAAAGCCCCTTGCAGTAGTGATCAATTATTAATTTTTAATGACTAATTATTAATTGTTTCCCTCTTTCTCTACATTTACGTTTCATACTATCCTATGCAGCATAGTTTTTCTTACGAAAAAAAGAAAGTGATACAGGCATTGCGCTACCATTTTGTGCAGCGGATTGAAATACGAATTCTCATTATTTTAGTGAATGTATTCGCTATTATAGCCGCGGTATTATTTTATACCCAAAAAATCCGTCCCGAACCTTTTCTGTTGGGGTCTTTTGTCTGGCTGATGCTGATGGCAACTTTCTGGTATTTCCTGCCTCAAAGTATTTATAAAAAATCGGCCACTTTCCGCGATTCATTTATCATAGACTTTACTGAGGAGGGGATAAGGCTGGAAAATGAACGTGGCTTTACCAACTGGTCATGGCAGACCTTTACCCGTTTCTTTGAGAGTCCTCATTTTTTTCACCTGTATTTTGATGCCAGATCATTCTTTCTCATCCCCAAGGAGAATATGGGTGAAGCGTTCAGACATGAGTTGCGTGGGATGCTGGGGAGGAAAATAATTAAAAATTAATAATTACAACTCCTTTTCCATCACATGATGTGGAATAGTTACTTCTTCGAACTCATGACCGGTTACTTTGTAGCCACTTTTTTCGTAGAAACCAAGGACAGATTTACGGGCGTGCATGGTAATACGGCGATAGCCATGGTCGCGGGCTATATTTTCGGCAAAACTCATCAATACCCTTCCGATGCCCTTTCCCTGTAATCCCGCCCCAACCGCCATTTGGCGTAATCTAACCGTTTTGGGGTCTGTTTTGGTGAGAACGCAGCAGGCTTCCAGCTTATCATCATCATAGCAGCCGATCAGGATATCATTTTTTTCTGCGGCCAAATCAGCCTCTGTAAAGCTCAAACCAAGGGGTTTTCGCAGTATTTGATAGCGCAGATCAATCATTTTTCGATAATCCCGGGAGCCGTGATCTATTATTTTTAAGGCCATAGATAGGGGGTAAGGTGTACAAGATAATGATCATTTTACAAAAAAAATAGGGTAAAAATGTCAATCACGCAGAAAAGACCGAATATTGTCTTAAAAACAAATGTGGCTTAAAAGATTGCTTATTTAACAAAAAGTATATTTTTGCGGCTGTAACAAAAACATTTACAATGTCAGATATCGCTACAAGAGTAAAGAAAATCATAGTTGACAAGTTAGGAGTTGATGAAGCTGAAGTAACCAATGAGGCTTCATTTACTAACGATCTCGGTGCCGATTCACTGGATACCGTTGAATTAATTATGGAATTCGAGAAAGAATTCAACATCTCCATCCCTGA
This sequence comes from Chitinophagaceae bacterium, assembly GCA_023229465.1. Lineage (GTDB taxonomy): Bacteria > Bacteroidota > Bacteroidia > Chitinophagales > Chitinophagaceae > Sediminibacterium. Next base: position 101,447 of record JALNZE010000006.1, on the reverse strand, counting down.
TGAGCAGGCTGAAACCATCACAACCGTTGGTCAGGCTGTAGCTTACCTTGAAGAGCACGCCAAGTAAGACATTACTCCAGCTATGGAATAATTTAATCCGCCTTTTTGCGGCGCCTAGTGCCACAGAAGGCGGATTATCACTTCAAACAGGTAATGAAATGCAGTTTAAAAGAGTTGTTGTTACCGGCATCGGAACAATTACGCCACTCGGGAATAATCTGACTGATTATTGGAATGGGTTGCTGAATGGTGTTTCCGGTGCAGACTCCATCACTTCGTTTGATGCGTCTAAATTCAAAACCCGGTTTGCCTGTGAAGTAAAGGGATTTGATCCTACCGAATTTATGGATAGGAAAGAAGCCCGCAAATTAGACCGCTTTGCGCAGCTGGCCGTTGTGGCCAGTGATATGGCTGTGAAAGATGCCGGTATCAGCAAAGACAATGTTGATGTTGACCGTACCGGTGTGATCTTCGCCAGTGGAATTGGTGGGTTAATTACTTTCCAGGAAGAAATGCTCAACTTTGCCAAGGGGGATGGTACCCCCAGGTTCAATCCTTTTTTCATTCCCAAAATGATATTGGATATTGCGGCAGGACAGATATCCATGCGCCATGGTTTCCGTGGTCCCAATTTCGCGGTAGTTAGTGCCTGTGCTTCCAGTACCAATGGAATGATTACGGCTGCTGATAATATACGTTTAGGAAAAGCAGATATTATTTTAAGTGGTGGATCAGAAGCCGTTATTAGCCTCGCAGGTGTGGGTGGTTTTAATGCCATGAAAGCCATGAGCGAAAGAAACGATGATCCCAAAACAGCCAGCAGGCCTTATGATAAGGACCGTGATGGTTTTGTGATGGGTGAAGCCGCGGGTGTGGTAGTATTAGAAGAATATGAACACGCCATAAAAAGAGGCGCTAAAATATATTGTGAATTGGCCGGTGGTGGCGCTACGGCTGATGCCTACCATTTAACCGCTCCGCATCCGGAAGGATTGGGGGCGCGCAATGTGATGATCGCTGCATTGAAAGATGCCGGTATGCGCCCTGATGAAATTGATTATATCAATACCCACGGAACTTCAACGCCTTTGGGTGATGGCGCCGAAACAAAGGCCATTACAGAAGTATTTGGTGAGCATGCGTATCATTTGAATATCAGTGCCACCAAATCCATGACGGGCCATTGTTTAGGCGCCGCAGGTGTTATTGAAGCTATTGCCTGCATTCAGAGTGTGATACATGATATTGTACCCCCTACGATCAATCACTTTACCGATGATCCTACCCTGGACCCCAAACTAAATTTCACTTTTAATAAACCGCAGAAAAGAGTAGTAAGGGCAGCCTTAAGTAATACTTTTGGTTTTGGCGGACATAATGCTTGTGTGATTGTAAAAAAATTCGTAGCTTAAATCCGTGCAATTTCTCAAAAATCTCTTTAAAAAGTCTGACGATTCGTCTTTTGAAAAACAATTGAAAAACGTGCTGGGTATCCAGTCCGGAAATATTCTGTTGTATCGAACGGCCATGAGCCATCGCTCGGTAAAGGAAACCGCCGATGAAAATAATGAGCGGCTTGAATATTTAGGGGATGCCATTTTGAGTGCCATTGTTGCCGATTATCTCTTCAAGCGCTATCCATACAAAGGGGAAGGTTTTTTAACTGAAATGCGCAGCAAAATGGTTAACCGTCAGCAGTTGAACGATATAGCGCTGAAAATGGGCCTTCGCAAACTTACTTTCTACAATAAATTCGACAATGCCCTGAAAGGCAGCCAGATTTTTGGCAATACACTGGAAGCATTGGTTGGAGCAGTATACCTGGACAAAGGGTATGCCAAAACCCATAACTGGGTACTTAAACAGATTGTCATTCCTCACATGTTTGTAGATGATCTGGAATTAATAGATATCAACCTGAAAAATAAACTGATTGGTTGGGCCAATAAAAATGGAAAGGCATTAAGCTTTGAATTGGCTGAAGAAAAAATGGAAGGCAGTCGTCGCCTCTTTACTATCAATGCCATGCTGGATGGTCAGTTATTGGCACAAGGGAAAGGATATAATAAAAAAGATGCCAGCCAGGTGGCCGCACAGGTAGCCATAGAAAAACTCAGCCTGCAATGAGTTATATGGGTGATCAATTATTTCATCTCCTCACATAACTCAACCAATACCCCATTTGTATTTTTTGGATGTAAAAAACATACCCATTTATTGTCGGCCCCTTTTTTGGGTTCTTCATTCAGTAGCACAAAACCTTCGGCCTGTAATCGTTTCATTTCTGCCCTGATATCGCTCACTTCAAAAGCAATATGATGGATGCCTTCTCCTTTTTTCTCAATAAAACGGGCAATCACTCCATAGGGGTCTGTACTTTCCAGTAACTCAATTTTGGATTCTCCCTGCCTGAAAAAAGCAGTGTTCACCTGTTCAGATTTAACAACTTCGGTCTTATAGCATGGCGTATTGAGCAACTTCTCAAAAAGAGGGATAGCTGATGCAAAATCTTTGACTGCCATACCAATATGCTCAATTTTTAACATGATTTTTTAGTTTATACCAAAGCCTTTACGAAATAGGAAAAATCACGCCGAACGGGCTTTGGTGCCCAAATTTATAGAACCTATTGACATACTTTTGTGTTTCATAGAGATTATAAACTTGAAGTGTATATGTTGAAATTACCAATTTACCTTGATAATAATGCCACCACACCTATGGATCCAAGGGTACTGGAAGCGATGCTGCCTTATTTTACTGAGCATTTTGGTAATGCGGCCAGTCGTAACCATCCTTTTGGTTGGGAAGCGGAAGAAGCTGTTGATTATGCACGTGAGCAAGTAGCGAAATTAATTGGCGCTGATCCAAAAGAGATCATTTTTACATCAGGCGCAACGGAAGGAGATAACCTGGGTATCAAAGGTGTATTTGAAATGTATGCCGGTAAAGGAAATCATATTATTACCTGTACAACAGAACACAAAGCTGTTTTAGATACCTGTAAGCATATTGAACATTTAGGAGGGGAGGTTACCTATCTGAAAGTAAATGCTGATGGCCTGATTGACCTGAAAGAACTGGAAGCGGCCATAAAGCCAACTACGATCCTGATTGCTATCATGTATGCCAATAATGAGATTGGTGTAATTCAGCCGGTTAAAGAGATAAGTGCCATTGCAAAAAAACAGGGGATACTCTTTTTTTCAGATGCCGTTCAGGCAGTAGGTAAAATACCCGTAGATGTAAATAAAGACGGTATTGATATTATGGCATTTACCGCGCATAAAATGTACGGTCCCAAAGGAATTGGCGCCTTGTATGTGCGCCGTAAAAATCCACGCGTAAAAGTAACCGCGCAGATGGATGGTGGCGGCCATGAAAGGGGTATGCGCAGCGGCACATTGAATGTACCCGGAATTGTTGGTTTTGGTAAAGCCTGTGAATTGGCAAGACTGGAAATGGCTGATGATGCAGTACGTTTAAGTAAACTGCGCGACAAACTGGAAAATGCATTAACACAAATTGAAGAAACCTACGTGAATGGTAACCGCGAACATCGTTTGCCCCATGTAACCAATATCTCTTTCAAATATGTGGAAGGAGAAGGGTTGTTGATGGGCTTCAACAAAAACATTGCCTTATCATCCGGCTCTGCCTGCACTTCGGCTTCACTGGAACCCAGTTATGTATTAAAGGCATTGGGTTTGGGTGATGACCTGGCACACAGTTCACTTCGCTTTGGATTGGGACGCTTTACAACTGAAGAACAAATAGATTACACGATTAAATCAGTAAGTGAAACGGTTTTGAAGTTAAGAGAAATGAGCCCGCTTTGGGAAATGTTCAAAGAAGGGGTGGATATGGAAAAGATTGAGTGGTCGCACCACTAGAATTTGAAAATGAGCTAATTTGAAAATTTGAAAATGAGTTCAAATTAGCTTACCATGAAATGTAAAATGTTTTTCCTCATTTTCAAATTAACTAATTTTCAAATTTTCAAATTAATATTATGGCATATTCAGAAAAAGTAATTGATCATTACAGCAATCCAAAAAACGTAGGTACGTTGGACAAGGCTAAGAAGAATGTAGGCACCGGTTTGGTAGGCGCTCCGGAGTGTGGTGATGTGATGCGTTTGCAGATTGAAGTGGATGACGCAACCGGTGTGATTACCGATGCTAAATTCAAAACCTTCGGTTGCGGATCCGCTATCGCGTCTTCTTCGCTGGCCACAGAATGGTTAAAGGGTAAAACCGTTGACCAGGCTGTACAGATAGATAATATGGATCTGGTAGAAGAATTAAATCTTCCTCCGGTAAAAATTCACTGCTCAGTTTTGGCAGAAGATGCCATCAAATCTGCCATCAACGATTACCGGAAAAAGAACGACCTCGAAGAACTGGTCTTCGAAGAAAAAATACATTAACTCCCAAATTATTAATTACTAATTACTAATTATTAATTAAAAGTATGACCGCTACAGAAAACAGTATTTACGTAAGTGATAAGGCCAAAAAGAAAGTGCATCAACTGATGGAAGACGCAGGTGTGGGCGGAGATGATACTTATTTTTTGCGTGTGGGCGTGGTAGGTGGCGGATGCTCCGGCCTAAGCTATAAACTGGATTTTGATAATGAAGTGAAACCGATGGACCAGGTGTTTGAAGACAATGGCATTAAAGTAGTTACTGATCTCAAAAGCTTTCTTTACTTAGTGAATACTGAACTGGATTTTTCTGACGGATTAAATGGAAAGGGCTTCTATTTCAATAACCCGAATGCCAGCAGAAGTTGCGGCTGCGGGGAAAGCTTTGCCGTATAACCCCCAGGCACAAATGTGATAAAATCCATAAAGTGGTTTCAAATAGTCAACACCCATGCGCCGATTGCCCAAGAACAGTTAGTTTTGGCAGATGTGGATGATCTGTAAAAAAGAATGGCAACAATTTTTCAGCAGCCTCACCGGCTATATTGCTTTGGTGGTGTTTCTTTTGCTGAACGGCCTCTTCCTTTTTGTTTTTCCTGATACAAGTATCTTATACTTTGGCTATGCTTCGCTGGGCAGTTTTTTTAACCTGGCTCCCTGGATATTATTATTCCTCGTTCCAACCATCACCATGCGCAGCCTGGCAGATGAGTACAAAGCAGGCACTTTCGAATTACTTAAAACCATGCCCCTAACACCTGCACAAATCGTGTGGGGTAAATTTTATGGATCGCTATTGGTTGTGATTACCGCTTTATTACCAACTATCATTTATGCAGTATCGGTTCAGCAACTCAGTATAACCGGTGGCATTGATATTGGTGCTACCATCGGCAGTTATATTGGCCTTGTTTTTTTAGGCGCCGTTTTTACTGCCATCGGAATATGTGCCAGTAGTGTAACCAATAACACAGTAGTGGCCTTTATCTCAGGCGCTTTTGTCTGTTTTCTCTTATACAATGGGTTTGATGCCATCAGTAAATTACCTGTATTCAATGCAGGATTGGATTATTATATTGAAATGATGGGGATCAATTTTCATTACCGCAGTATCAGCAGGGGGGTGATTGACAGCAGGGATATTATTTATTTTATAGGAATCATCGTTTTGTTCCTTTCTATCACACAAAAAAATCTGACTAAGCGTTAATTCTATTCTTCATGCGGAAATTATGGCATCATAAACAGGGTATTGGGGGTTTAACAGGGCTTTTCATGATCCTGATCTATCTCTCAACACTCATTTTTTACCGGCTGGATCTGACTGCCGAAAAAAGATATAGCCTTACCCCTTCTGTCAAAACACTATTGCAAAATGTAGACAGTGCGATTACCATTCAGGTATTTCTAACCGGAGACCTTCCCGCTGATTATAAAAAACTGAGTATGGCAACAAAGGACCTGTTGGATGAGTTCAAATCCTTATCAGGCAATCTGGTTAAAGTGAGTTTTGAGAAACCGGGGGAAGAGATTACCAATGATACTGCCAAAGTGTTATACTACGATAGTCTTTCCAGATTAGGCGTGGTTTTCGAAAGGAATGAACAAACATCTTCCAAAACTGAAACAGAGACTAATCAATTGATTATACCCTCAGCATTGGTAAGTTACCGGAAAAATCAAAAGCCCATTGCGGTTGACCTTCGCAGCAGCCGCAAAGTGTTTAAACAATACAATGTAATTACCGATAACCCGCAGGAAGATGTGGAAGCTACCCGGAATGCCGCGGAAGCGTTGCTTGAATATAAGTTTGCAAACGCGATTGATAAACTTACCCGGAAATATGTACCTACTGTTGCGTATGTAGTAGGAAACGGGGAACCCACTGATTTTAAAGTGAATGATTTGGGCGAAAGCCTGCGTAATGAATACCGGCTGGCAGTATTTGATTTGAAAATGGGTTTTCCGGATCCCGGATTGATGGATGCTTTGATGATTGTAAAACCCACTCAGCCATTTACTGATGAGGATAAACTGAAAATTGACCAGTTTGTTATGAATGGTGGTCATGTTATCTGGTTCATAGATAAACTACATGCAGAACTGGACAGTTTGATGCGCAGCCAGGCTGAGTATACAGCGTTTGACCGGGGATTGAACCTGGATGACCTTCTTTTTAAATATGGCGTTCGTATCAACCCGGATCTGGTGCAGGACCTCAACTGCTCCAAGATACCCATTGTGGTAGGCGCGAATGCTGATGGCAGCCCCAAAATGCAGCGCTCTCCCTGGCCTTATTATCCATTTCTCTCTGCCAGAAGCAACAACCCTATTTCTAATAACCTGGACAGGGTGTTGCCGATATTTCCATCAAGTATTGATACAGTGAAAGCGCCTGGTATTCTTAAAACCATTTTATTGGCAACGGATACCAATAGCCGCCGAATCAGTTCCCCCGCAATCGTTTCTATCAATAGCGTAAAGGGGGATGATGATCTGGTAAGTTTTAATAAAAGCTATATACCCGTTGCTGTTTTACTGGAGGGAAAATTTACTTCTCTTTACAGCAATCGACTGAGTAAGAATGTGATGGATTCAGTATTGCGATCAACAGGCAAACCTTTTCTTAGCGCAGGCATAAAAGCAGGCAAACAAATTGTGGTGGCTGACGCGGATATTGTAACCAATTCGGTTAGTAACACAGCAGGACCCCTGGCCATGGGTTTATTGCCCCTGGAAAATTACCGGTTTGCCAACCGGGAATTTTTTCTAAACGCTATGGATTACCTGGTAAGTAATAACCATCTTTTTGAAAGCCGTAACAAAGATTTTGTTTTACGCCTCCTGGATAAAACCAAAGTGGAAGAACAAAAAACTATGTGGCAGTTTATTAATATCGCTTTACCGGTTACATTGGTGATAGTAATAGGTGTTTTCTTTCAGTGGCAGCGAAAAAAGAAATATGAGTTGTAATTATCTTGTTAAACAGAAAAGGCAGATCAATCATTATGTTAATTAGTAAATCTGTTTAAAGCGTTCAACTGTTTATCTTTGGCATTCAAATCAAAAGCATGTCTACCCACCAGGTCGTTTATTTAGTGTTCGGAATTGTATTGGCTATCGCTTTGGTATTTGATCTGGGTCTGCTCAGCAAAAAGAATCAAACGATAACGATTAAACAGGCTTTGTACCAGACTTTTTTTTGGGTAGGGCTGGCCCTGCTGTTTTTTGTATTCATGTGGATTCAGGGTCCGGCTCTCGCGACGGAAAATACCGAAACAACTGCAACAGGTATTGCTGCAACCGGCTCGCAACTGGCCCTGGAGTTTTTAAGCGCTTACCTGATGGAGTGGAGCCTGAGTATTGATAATATTTTTGTATTTATCCTCATCTTCTCCGCGTTTAGTGTAAAAGAAATTCATTATCCAAGGGTATTATTGATCGGTATATTGATGGCAATTGTATTCAGGGTTGCTTTTATAACTATCGGCGTAGCCCTGGTTGCCCGATTTTCCTGGATATTATATCTGTTCGGCGTTTTCTTATTGTATACCGGTTATAAAATGTTTACTGCAAACGAAGAACAGGAGTTTGATCCGCATGATTCCAAAGTGTACCGGTTTCTCAAAAAATTTCTGCCCCTTGTTAATCATGATGGCAACGGAAAGTACATCATCCGTGTAAAAGAGAAACCCGCCTATACTACTTTATTTGTGGTAGTGGTATTACTGGCTGCCATTGATTTGGTATTTGCACTTGATTCCATCCCTGCCGTAATGGGTATATCCAAAGATCCCCTGGTCATTTATACCTCAAATATTTTTGCTGTACTGGGCCTGCGTTCCTTATTCTTTCTATTAAGGGGAGCTGTAACCAAATTTGAATACCTGCAACAGGGCATTGCCATGGTACTTATTTTTATTGGCGTTAAAATGTTGGGAGAACATTACCTGAATCAATGGATGTCGAAATCTACACAGGTATTCTTATCATTAGGTGTTATATTGGTATGTATTTCCGGATCTGTTTTTTATTCCATTTTTGTAAATAAAAAAGGTACACCCAAAGATGTGAACGATGGTTCTCTTTAACTGATACTGATATCTTGGCTTATACCATTAAACATATTGCGGCAATTATTCAGGCACTGCCTTGCCCCGTAGATGATTCAGGGATTGAATACCTGTTAACCGACAGCAGGAAAATTGTATTTCCTCAAACCTCACTCTTCTTTGCCCTTAGTGGCCCGCGACGGGATGGTCATAGCTATATCAAGGAAGTGTATGAACGGGGCGTCAGAAATTTTGTTGTAAAGCATAGTCCTGCTATAAATGATTTTCCCGATGCAATATTTTTAGAAGTACCGGATGTACTCACCGCCCTACAGCAATTGGCCGCTTATCACAGAAGTTTGTTCAGGATACCTGTGATAGGTATTACCGGAAGTAACGGTAAGACCATTGTAAAGGAATGGCTCTTTCAATTACTCCTGCCCGATCATACGATTGTACGAAGTCCGCGCAGCTACAATTCACAGATCGGTGTTCCGCTAAGTGTTTGGCAAATTAATGCGCAACATACGCTGGGCATTTTTGAAGCAGGTATTTCTACCGTGCATGAAATGGCCATGCTTGCCAATATTATTCAACCCACAATGGGTGTATTTACCAACCTGGCAGAAGCGCATAGTGAAGGATTTACCAATAAAAAGCAGAAGGCAACCGAAAAAGCGAGGCTGTTTCGCCAGGCCGGTTCATTGGTTTTTGGCAGAGAAGGGATACAGCCCTCTTTATTGCCTGAATCGGCCGACAGAAATCTTTTCTCCGGCGAAACCCGGTTTTTTAGCTGGAGCAGAGAAACGGAAGCTACGCTTCGGATTATAACTGCAGAAAAACAGGATCAGCACACAATGGTTACAGCCGACTATATGAGGCAAACCATTGTGCTCAGGATTCCTTTTACCGATAAAATTTCTATCGACAATGCCATTACCTGCTGGTGTGTACTGCTGCAAATGCAATATCCGGAGAGTGTGATACAGGAACGCATACTGCAATTGGAACCTGTTGATATGCGGATGCAGTTAAAGAAAGCCATTCATAACTGTTATTTATTGAATGATAGTTATAGCAATGACCTGTCATCACTGGATCTGGCGCTCGATTATCTTCAACAGCAGGCAGGTAATCAATTAAGTAGTTTGATCTTATCCGATATTCTGCAATCCGGTATGCCGGAAGAAGAGTTGTACCGTGCGATTGCACTAAGCGTTGCCGGCAGGGGCATTGATAAATTGATTGCGATTGGTCCGGCTATCATAAAATATCAACAATTATTTTGCCAGGCAGAAAGGCCAAAGGGAAAAAAACCATTGGCAGCTTTTTTTTATCAATCCACCACCGAATTTCTGCAGCAGGCGGGTGTGCAGCATTTTAAAGATGAATACATTTTGTTGAAAGGGGCACGCGTATTTGAGTTTGAAAGAATTTCCAATTGGCTGGCGCAAAAAGTACACCAGACCGTGATGGAGATTAATCTTTCGGCAATGGTGCATAATCTCAAAGAGTACCAAAAAGTACTCCGGCCCGAAACTAAACTGATGGCCATGGTGAAAGCTTTCAGCTATGGAAGCGGCAGTGCAGAAGTAGCCAGGATTCTTCAGTATCATAAAGTTGATTACTTAGCGGTAGCCTATGCAGATGAAGGGGTAGAACTAAGAAAGGCCGGCATCAGTTTGCCCATTATGGTGATGAACCCGGATGAAGCCGGTTTTGATGCATTAGCCACGTATCACCTTGAACCGGAAATCTTCTCTTTTCCCTTATACCATTCGTTTCATACCTATCTTACTCACCAGGGCGTACAGACTTTTCCTGTGCATATCAAATTTAATACAGGTATGAATCGCCTGGGTTTTGAAATTAGTGATGCGCTTGCGCTGGCCCAGTTACTACAACAAGCGGATACGATGGCTGTTAAATCTGTTTTCAGTCACCTGGTGGCCAGTGAAAGTCCGGAGCAGGATAGTTTTACAGAGCATCAGATGGCATTATTTACAGAAGCCTGTGCTTTACTGCGAACGAAACTGGGTTACTCATTTATCAGGCATATCGCCAATTCTGCAGCCATTTTCAGGCATCCCGGCTGCCAGTTTGAGATGGTTCGGCTGGGTATAGGTTTATATGGGGTAGAAAGTACTGATGAACAGGGACTATCGCTTGAAACAGTGATGGTACTTAAATCTACTATCGCACAAATTAGAAAAGTGAAGGAAGCTGATACCATTGGGTATAGCCGTAAAGGAACGCTTAACCGTGACAGCCTGATTGCCACCGTACGCATTGGGTATGCCGATGGGTACGACAGGCGATTTGGGAATGGTACCGGCAGCATGTACCTCCATGGGAAACTGGCACCGGTTATCGGGCATGTTTGTATGGATATGGCGATGATTGACGTTACGGATATACCCGGTGTACAGGAGGAGGATGAGGTCGAGATTTTTGGAAATCATTTAGCTGTCAGGCTACTGGCTCAATGGTCGGGCACCATAGCTTATGAGATCATAACAGGCATCAGCCAACGGGTGAAACGGGTGTATATGGAGGAATAAAAGGTACAAATGCTAAACTTTTTACAAGATATCGCACCTGTAACACTCAAATACTATCTTTGCCCACCATCAAAATAAAGTTTGTGAAAGGAAGACAAATCATATTTATCATTCTGCTGGTCATCTTTGCCGACCAGGCTTTGAAATTTTATATTAAGCTGCACTATTTTGCCGGAGAAGAACATAATATGCTGGGTAACTGGTTTAGGCTGCATTTTGTAGAGAATGAGGGCATGGCCTGGGGCTGGAAATTTGGGGGTGGTTTTGGAAAAATCGCGCTTACTTTATTTCGTTTGGTAGCGGTTATCTGGGGAAGTTTTTTATTGAGAGATTTTGTTCGTAAAAAATATCACCGGGGATTCATCATCTGTGCCTCATTAATTTATGCCGGCGCGCTGGGAAACCTGATTGATAGCCTCTTTTATGGTTTACTATTTGAACAAAGCAATCCCATTTCACAAAATATTGCCAGGTTACTGCCCCCCGGTGGAGGGTATAACGGCCTGTTGCATGGTAAAGTAGTAGATATGTTATATTTCCCCATCATCACCAATGCACAATACCCCTCATGGTTCCCTTTTATCGGAGGTGATTATTTTGAATTTTTCCGGCCCGTATTTAATCTTGCGGATGCCTCAATATCAACCGGGGTAATCAGTATCCTTCTTTTTCAAAACAGGTTCTTCAGGAAGAATAAAATTGTTACACATCATACGATTGAAACGGATAGCCTGGTAAATGATAGAAACCAGATTTTTTAATGGCTGCTCCCTGTTATTTATTGAATAGTGGGTGTTCTGACTATTGAAACATTTTGATTGCCAATTACCTGGTCGATTAAACCATAGCCTTTGGCATAAAAAGAATTCCCGATTAATAAAGTCTGATAGTTGCCACTGCTGTTATCTGCCAGGAACTGAATCTTCCTTTCTACATTGATCACATTCAGATAAGTTTTTCCCGCGATGGTATACGTTCCATTCATAGATATGATGGTAAATACCGCTTTAGATATGCCTCTTGCGCCCTTCGTCCAAACCGGCCCATAACTGCCGCTTTCCCAGGTTTCTGTAACAGAAGCAGTCTCTTTCAGAAAGGGATAAGAGATAAACTTATCAGGGATGGTATCAAAAAGAAAGGTATAATCAAAATCAATGGTGCTGTAAGCAAAATAGGTTCCTTTACCATTTTTGGCAAAGTAAAACGTATCAGCTAAAGAAGTGGCGAATTGTGCATAGCTCAAGGTATCAATAGGAACCAGGCCGGTAATAGTAGTTACTTTAAAGGTATCAATTGCTCCGAGTTTGGGTAAGTATTGATAGGTCCAGAAGGATCCTGATGTTGTTGGAAAATAATCACCGCCCGAACCTGTGCCGCCCCCGCTACCGCCACCACTTCCTCCGCTACCACCTCCGCCCATTACACTTCCGTTAACACTTATGGCGAAACCGCAAATATTGTTATTAAAATAAATAGTAAAATAAGTGGTCCTGGGAAGTATGGGTGTTCCATACCCTTTTAGTTTGATAACAGCTTCTCCGCTACTTACCGCAAAACCCGAATCGAGAAACCACATACCATTTATCGTATCAGTATAAATTTTGTATTTGCCCTGCGCGGTAAAATTTACTTTAATTGAGGTATAGTGCGTAGAAGTACTTATTGCCGAATCAACACTGTACTCACCGGTAATAACGTAAGATTTACAATTGCCCAAAGAATCAACCAGTTCGCCCTGTGCTGTTCCGCCAAATCCACCGTTCTCAATACTAAGTTCTTTTTTACATGCCATGAACATGCAAAAAACAGCCGTAATGATACCTATGCGTAGAGTTAAATGCTTCATGGTCTTGAATTAGTGTTTCCTGACTTCTATTACGAATATCAGATAAAATTTATACCAATAACGCAGCCTGATTATTCAAATTACCCATTTTTAATAGTTGCTGTACATTATTTAACGTGGTAGTAGCAATTTGACTGAGCGCCTCATCTGTAAAGAAGGCCTGGTGAGCGGTGATCAATACATTGGGAAAACTCATAAGGCGCTGTATTTCATCATCCTGAATAACAGCGGACGACAAATCCCTGAAAAAAAGATGTTCTTCCTGTTCATATACATCTATACCCAGGTAGGCAATTTGCCCTGATTTAAGTCCCTTAATTGTTGCTTTGGTGTCTACCAGTCCGCCCCGGCTGGTATTAATCAGCATTACTCCTTTTTTCATCATGGCAATAGTATCATCATTAATCAGGTAGGCTGTCTGGTTATTAAGCGGACAGTGAAGGGAAAGGATATCCGATTTAAATACTTCTGTCAGTGGATGGTAGGTTACGCCCAGGGCTTCAAGGTCTTTATTGGCAATCAGATCAAAAGCCTGCACTTTACAGCCCATACCCAACATGATGCGGCAGAAGGCTTTTCCAATATTTCCTGTACCAATCACTCCCACCGTTTTCCCATGCAGGTTAAAACCCAATAATCCATTGAGCGAAAAATTCTGCTCACGTACACGGTTATACGCTTTATGTGTTTTTCTGTTTAACGTAAGTATCAATGCCAGTGCATGTTCTGCTACTGCCTCTGGTGAGTAAGCCGGAACACGGCAAACTCTTAAGCCATTCGCTTTAGCCGCCTCCAGATCTACATTATTAAAACCTGCACAACGAAGCGCTATTATCTTAACCCCTTTTGCTGAAAGTTCTTTACAAACCTCAGCAGTCACTTTATCATTTACAAATACACAAACAGCATCTGCACCATCAGCCAGGTTAATGGTTCGTTCTGTTAACCGCACTTCCTGGAATACCAGTTCAAAACCAAGTGTATCATTATACCGGTTAAAAAACAGGTTGTCGTAGGGCTGGGCAGAAAAGAAAACGATTTTCATCTGCTAAAGTTACTTCAACCAACTAAGTATGTAAAATGTTTAGGGTGAGTGGTGAGAGAGTCGTCTTCCGCGTGTTTCACAATTCAAGATTGACCCTGCCTTCTCAAGTTTCACATCTCAATATTTCCTACCTTCGCAGCCTTTAAAACTCGCCTTTGACCGGACGGGCAGTACATTTCAAGCGATTTTAGGCTATGAGCGTTAAATATCCAGAATTTTCCGGGCTCAATCTCCCGGCAATAGAACAGGAAATATTGGCCAAATGGAGCAAAGAACAGGCTTTTGAAAAAAGCGTTTCGCTGCGTGAGGGCAGGAAGCCATTTGTGTTTTATGAGGGGCCACCCAGCGCCAATGGTATGCCCGGAATTCACCATGTGATCTCCCGTACCTTAAAAGACATGGTTTGTCGTTATAAAACCATGCAGGGTTTCCAGGTAAAAAGGAAAGGAGGATGGGATACCCATGGACTGCCTGTTGAACTGGGGGTAGAAAAGGAACTCGGTATTACCAAAGAAGACATCGGAAAAAAAATATCCGTAGAGGCGTATAATAGCAAATGCCGTGAAGCCGTATTGCGCTACAAGGATACATGGGATGACCTGACCCAAAAAATGGGGTACTGGGTAGACCTGAATGATCCGTATATCACTTTCGATAACAAATACATTGAAACACTCTGGTGGATATTAAGCGAGCTCTATAAAAAAGGGTTCCTGTACGAAAGTGTGAGTATTCAGCCCTATTCACCGGCAGCAGGAACCGGGTTGAGTTCACATGAACTTAACCAGCCCGGAACTTATAAAGACGTAAAGGACACGAGTGCGGTGGCGATGTTTAAAGCGGTAAGGAATGAGAAGAGTGAATTCCTGTTTACAACAATATCGGATGGCGACATTTTTTTTGTTGCCTGGACTACTACGCCATGGACATTGCCGTCGAATCTGGGGTTAACAGTTGGCCCGGATATTGAGTATGTGCTGGTTAAAACATTTAATCCTTACACGCATATTCCTGTAAATGTGGTTTTGGCGAAAGCCTTGCTGGGTAAGTATTTCAAGCCTGAGGGAGAAAATGGTGATTTTGATGGGTATACTGAAAAAGTAAAAATACTGCCCTGGAAAATATTGGCAGGGTGCAAAGGATCGAAAATAGAAAACTGCGAATACGAGCAACTGTTGCCCTATAAAGCAAACGCTCCTGAAGTTATCAGACTCCAAACGCCGGATGCCAAACCCTTTCGCGTTATTCTCGGTGATTTCGTAACCACCGAAGATGGTACCGGTATCGTACATACTGCACCGGCTTTTGGTGCGGATGACTATCGGGTAGGTAAGAAAAATAATATTGGTATACTAACTATGGTAGACCGGCAGGGAAAATTTGTAGAGGGCCTGGGTGAGTTCAGCAACAGATATGTAAAGAATTATAAAGACGAGCCGGACTATATAGATGTGAATGTTGATATAAGTGTAAAATTAAAAAAAGAGAACCGCGCATTTAAAGTTGAAAAATACGAGCACAGTTACCCGCATTGCTGGAGAACAGATAAACCAATTTTATATTATCCCCTGGATGCATGGTTTATTAAAACGACCGCGGTAAAAGACAGGATGATAGAACTGAACAGGACCATCAACTGGAAACCCAAATCAACCGGTGAGGGACGTTTTGGTAACTGGCTGGAGAATATGGTAGACTGGAACCTGAGCCGCAGCAGGTATTGGGGAACACCTTTACCTGTCTGGAGAACTGCAGATGGAGAAGAAGAAGTATGTATTGGTTCGATTGAAGCATTAAATGAAGGCATCCGTAAAGCCAGTGAATTATTAGGGGGCGATGTAAATAAAAATTACTTACATGAAGGGATACTGGATCTGCATAAACCTTTTGTAGATGATATCATATTGGTAAGCGCGTCTGGGAAACCCATGCAACGTGTTCCTGATCTGGTTGATGTATGGTTTGACAGTGGGGCCATGCCCTATGCCCAATGGCATTATCCTTTCGAAAACAAAGACCTGATAGATAAAGGGGAGGCTTTCCCTGCCGATTTTATAGCTGAAGGGGTTGACCAAACCCGTGGCTGGTTCTATACCTTACACGCATTGGGAGTGATGTTGTTTGATAGTGTTGCCTACAAAGCAGTAGTGAGTAATGGGTTGGTGCTGGATAAAGACGGTAATAAAATGAGTAAGCGTTTGGGCAATGTGGTAAATCCTTTTGAGACCATCAAAAAATATGGCGCCGATGCAACCCGCTGGTATCTCATCACCAATGCTTCGCCATGGGATAACCTTAAATTTGATATGGCAGGCATTCAGGAAGTGCAACGTAAGTTTTTTGGTACCCTCTACAATACGTATCAATTCTTTGCGCTCTACGCCAATGTAGACGGGTTCGCTTTTAAAGAAGCCGCTATACCCATCACCGAAAGGCCGGAGATTGATCGGTGGATCTTGTCATCCCTACATACACTGATTCATAGGGTAACAAGGTGTATGGATGATTTTGAACCCACATTGGCCGGGCGTGCCATTGAAGAATTTGTTGATGAACACCTGAGTAACTGGTATGTTCGTTTATGCCGACGCCGTTTCTGGAAAGGCGAGTATGAGCAGGATAAAATAAGCGCTTATCAAACATTATACGAGTGCCTGGAAACCATCATCCGCCTGATGGCGCCCATTTCACCATTCTTTAGTGATGCGGTTTTCCGGAACCTGAATGCGGTTACAGGTAAATACAAAGAGGGGTCTATTCATCATACTGACTTTCCGGTAGCCGATGAATCAGTTATTGATGGCCCACTTGAGGAAAGAATGCATTTGGCACAGGATACCTGTTCATTGGTACTATCCCTACGTAAAAAAGTGAATATCAAGGTTCGGCAGCCACTTCAGAAACTATTGATCCCGGTGTTGACCCCTGCGATGAAGGAGCAGTTGGAAAAGATTGAGGACCTGATTAAAGCAGAAGTAAATGTGAAGGAGATGGCATATATCACTGAAACCGAAGGGATAATCAGTAAAAAAATAAAAGCCAATTTTAAAGTACTGGGTAACCGGCTGGGCGCAAAAATGAAATTAGTTAGCGCAGCTATCAGTAATTTTAACCAGTTGGATATTACAAGGATTGAAAAAGAGGGGCAATATACTATACACATTGAAGGAGAACCGGTTACTATTGCATTATCCGAAGTGGATATTGTGGCTGAAGACATTCCGGGCTGGAGTGTTGCCAGTAAGGGTAGTTTAACGGTGGCGCTGGATATTACCCTCTCAGATGAACTAAAACAGGAGGGAGAGGCAAGGGAATTTGTAAACAGGGTTCAAAATATCAGAAAAGAAAGTGGTTTTGATCTCACAGACCGTATATTCGTATCTGTTCAGGAAGCCCCCTTACTGAAGCCCTCTATTATTAAATATAACGACTATATTTGCCGCGAAATTCTAGCAGATAGCATTGATTGGGAGCCCGAAATAACGAACGGTGCCGACATTGAAATCAATGGTATTTTGTTGAAAGTGGTAGTTAATAAAAAAGGATAAACTTGTATGCCTACTAAGAAACCTGCACCGAAAAAGGTGGCTCCGGCCAAAAAAGCGACTGTGAAAGCAGCGCATAAACCTGTCCCAACCAAGGTGGTTAAAGCTGTGCCTGCTAAGAAAGCTGCTGCAAAACCAGTGCATAAACCTGCACCGGCAAAGGCCTTGAAAGTTGTTCCGGCTAAGAAAGTAGTGGCTAAACCAGTGCCCAAAAAAGCTACTTCGGTACCTGCTAAAAAGGCGGTGCCTGCAAAGCCGGCGCCTAAAAAAACTGCTCCGGTACCTGCAAAGAAAGCTGCACCTGCAAAACAGGTAGCCGCAAAACAAATATCTGCAAAACAAGTACCTGTCAAGCAGGTGCCGTCAAAACAGGTTAAAGAAGTACCCAAACCTGTTGCAAAACCAGTGGTGCATTCAAAAACAGTAGTGCCTGCTAAACCGGCGGCAAAAGTGGTTGCAAAACCTGTGGCTCCGGCCCCGGTTCCGGTTAAACCTGCAGTTCCGGCTGCAAAACCAAAAATTGAGGTGAAAGGCCCCCCGGCTCCTCCTGTAAAACCTATAAAAAAACAACCAGAACCTATCAAAGACGTGAAAGTACCCAAAATCAATACGAAGTCGAGTGTTCCTTACAAGCCGGGATATACACAATTAGAAAAAAGAGTGGCGGAACTGACTGCCAGTAATGGCGAACCGCTGATTAAATACAATGATACTGATCTGAATGAATTCAGGGACCTGATTGGCAAAAAATTGGATGCGGCTAAAAAGGAATTGGCTTATTTACAGGGATTGATTACCCGCAAAGATGAAATGGGTGGTGATAATGATGATGCCCGTTACATGACCATGGAAGATGGCAGTATGAGTATGGAAAGGGAGCAATTGAGCCAGATGGCCAGCAGACAGATCACTTATATTGATCACCTGGAAAAAGCCATGATGCGCATCGAAAATAAAACCTACGGTATTTGCCGTGTTACCGGAAAACTAATTGATAAAGCCCGTTTACGCGCCGTACCCCACGCCACATTGAGCCTGGAAGCTAAGCTGGGATTGGTTAAAACATCAGAGCAATAAAAAATAAACCTTACCATTAAAAAGCCATCTCATTTGAGGTGGCTTTTTCTTTTATCTCACTTCCTGCATATCCACCAGTCTCCTGTAAATGCCATTCTGCGCCAATAACTGATCATGGTTACCCCTTTCTACTATCTCCCCTTTTTGTAATACGATGATTTCATCTGCATGCCGGATGGTAGATAAACGGTGAGCAATCACCAATGATGTTCTGTTCCGCATCATATTATTGATCGCATCCTGCACCAAACGTTCACTTTCTGTATCCAGGGAAGAAGTGGCTTCATCCAAAATTAAAATGGGGGGATTTTTTAAAACTGCCCGGGCAATGGTTAAACGTTGTCTTTCACCACCACTTAATTTATTGCCACGATCTCCAATATTCGAATCAAATCCTTCCTCTTTCTGTTTGATGAACTGCAACGCGTTGGCTACAGTTGCGGCGTGTGCTATCTGTGCCTTAGAAACATGATCCACACCTAAGGCGATATTATTAGAAATAGTATCATTGAACAGGATGGGTTCCTGTGTTACAATACCCATTAAACTTCGAACAGAATGCAGTGTATAGTTTTTAATATTCACACCATCAATCAATAGTTCTCCGCCAGATACATCATGAAATCTGGGAACCAGATCAGCCAATGAACTTTTACCTGCACCTGATGAACCCACTAATGCAATGGTCTTTCCCTTCTCAATGGTGAGGTTTATATTGTGTAAAATGATGTTATCCTCATAGGCAAAAGAAACATTCCTGAATTCAATGCTATGACGAAAGTCGGTAATGGGGGTTGCTTCCGGATGATCTGTTACCGTAACCGGAGCCAGTAAAATTTCTTCAATCCGCTGAATGGCGGCGCTACCGCGTTGTGCATTGTAATAGGCTGTGGATAAGGATTTAGACGGATTGATAATCTGTGTAAAAATCAATATATAGGTTATAAAACTATCCGCACCCAATCCGGCCTCATGGTTCAGTACGAGTTTACCGCCAAACCATAATATACAAGACAATACCAATACGCCCAGAAACTCCGACATAGGAGAGGCAAGGTCGCGGCGGAAATTCATCCGGTTACGGATATGGTTCAGGTTATCATTTGTGTTGAAAAATTTACCGCGTAGTATTTTTTCCGCGTTAAAAGCCTTGATTACCCTTAACCCGCCCAGGGTTTCATCCAGTATCGACATTAGCGTGCCCAGTTGTTCCTGTGAATGGGTTGACTGTTTTTTTAATGAGCGGCTTACACGCCCGATAATAAATCCGGTAAGCGGTAATAATACCAATAAGAATAAGGATAATGCGGGGCTGATATATACCAGGGTAACCAGGTAGATCAGAATCGTTAAAGGATCCCGGATCAGGCCCTCTAAGGTGCTCATCACACTCCATTCCACTTCATTGGCATCGTTACTCATCCGGCTGATGATATCACCTTTTCTTTGTTCAGTGAAAAAACCAATGGGCAGTTCCAGTATTTTAGCGTAGAGGTCAGACCTGAGCTTGGTCATAACATAGTTACGCATAGGCGCTAAAACGCGGAACGACAGGTACGTGAACATGTTTTTGAAAAATACCGATACCACAATGATGAAACAAATGGCGCCCAGTGCATACACTTCATTGTGTTGGGTAATGAGTTGACTGATGATGTATTTTAAATAGTTCAGGAAGCCGGTAGCATTCAACTGCCACTCAGGCGCCACATTCATCAATTTCTCTTTCCCAAACAACATTTGCAGAAAGGGGGCCAGCATGGCAAGGGAAACCAGTGAAAAAAGGATGGATAACAGATTGAAAAGTACATACAATAGTATGTTCCGCTTCTGTGTTCTCAGGTAAAACAGTATTCTCGAAAATCGCTTCATAAAGGATAAAACACTTAAAACAGCGCAAAGTAAGTAATTTTGCAGTCAATCAAATGTTAGAATATGGAGGAGGGAAAACGTCAGCGGCAGGTTGCAGGTGCTTTACAGGAAGAACTGAATGATATTTTCAGGCGTTTAGGTCTTGGCATGATCGATGGAGGTATGGTATCTATTTCTTCTGTAAAAGTAACCCCTGATCTGCTGGAAGCGCGTATTTATTTAAGTCTTTTCCAGGTAAATGACGCGGCAGCGGTTATGAAAACCATTGAATCAAGAGCATGGGAAATAAAAAGGGAACTGGCCACCCGGGTAAAACACCAATTACGCAGGATACCCGTTTTACATTTTTACCATGATGACACATTGGATTATGTGTTTAAGATGGAAGAAATATTTAAGAAAATAGGAGAAGAAAAGACAGAAGGCAGTTCTACCGAGGGAGAACCCACTAATCCATAAACTAATAAACCAAACTTGAACCTCCTCTTCGCCTGGCGATATTTCAGATCTAGTAAATCTACCCATGCCATCAATATTATAGCATGGATAAGTATGATAGCCATAGCCGTGGGGAGCGCAGCATTGATAATTGTACTGAGTGTGTTTAATGGCTTTGAAGA
Source organism: Chitinophagaceae bacterium (assembly GCA_023229465.1). GTDB lineage: Bacteria > Bacteroidota > Bacteroidia > Chitinophagales > Chitinophagaceae > Sediminibacterium. The sequence goes on along the minus strand of JALNZE010000006.1, from coordinate 80,401 downwards.
TCTGGTAAAAGGGTTGTACGCTGATTTTTATGCCGATATGCGTATTGTACCTGCCCGCGGTAAAACCTTTCATATTTCTCCATCCCAACTGCAACAGATTCAATCAACAAAGGGCGTTGCTGTTTTTAGTTTTGTGGCCGAAGAAAAAGCTGTTTTGAATGGCGCTTTTCAAACAATTGTTTCTATAAAAGGGGTGGATGAAAAATTTACTTCCGTTAATCAGATCAATAGCGCCAAACATATTCCCCGTGGCAAATTTGAAACAGGCACTATCCAGGAACCCAAACTGGTAGTAGGGGCGGGCATTGAAAATGCCGCCGGACTGAATGTTGAAAAGGGGTTGTATCCCGTAACTATTTATCTGCCCAACCGGCAGGCTGCCAAACTGATTGCCGATGATGGCCTGAATTCATTCAACGTTATACCGGCAGGCACTTTTGCGGTGCAGCAGGATTTTGATAACAAATACGTATTCAGTAACCTGGCATTTGTAAAATATATGCTGGGTATGGCCGCTGATGAATATAGCGCCATCGAAATAAAAGTAGCGGATGATCCGGATAAAGTAAAAAAATTGTTACAGGCGCAACTGGGTAATTCGTTTCTTGTTGAAACCCGCTATGAACAAAACAAAAGTTTGTATGCAGTTATGCAGGTAGAGAAATGGGTGATTTATGGAATTCTGTCGCTGATACTTATTGTAGCCGCTTTCAATATGATTGGTGCGCTAACTATGTTGGTATTGGAAAAACAAACTGATATCGCCGTATTAAAAGCGATGGGCGCCGGTGAACAAAAAATTCAGCATATTTTTTTAAGTGAGGGCTTATTATTGGCCGCACTGGGCGGTGGCGGCGGCATTTTGCTGGCAACCATTATTTGCTGGATTCAAATCCGTTTTCAGGTGATAAAACTAGGGGGCAACACTTTTATCATTGATTATTATCCGGTAAAATTAGTAGCTGCCGATTTTATTTTGGTAACAGGCACAGTAGCATTCATTGCCCTACTGGCTGCCTATATTCCTTCCAGAAAAGCCAGCCTGCAATTGTTCTCACTCAAAAGTTGAGTAATGCCATTAATAATCACCTAATGTTTCGGGCAATTGGGCCAATGCCTTAGCTAACTGTTCATCATTAGGGGAGATGCCATGCCACTCATGGGTACCTTCCATAAAGTCGATGCCTTTACCCATTTCTGTTTTCATCAGAATACAGATGGGTTTACCATGGCCCGTGAGCGATTTTGCTTTGTTCAGTGTAGCCACTGTATCATCCATATCATTCCCGTTCATTTCTATCACTGTCCAGTTAAAGGCTTCAAATTTTGCACGAAGGCTATCAAGTCCCATTACTTCTTTGGTGGGCCCGTCAATCTGTTGCCCATTCCAGTCTATTGTTGCAATCAGGTTATCTACTTTATGATGCGCGGCAAACATGATGGCTTCCCAGTTTTGTCCTTCATCCAACTCGCCATCTCCATGTAAAGAAAATACCAGGTGATTGTCGCCATTCAATTTTTTGGTTAGGGCCGCTCCAATCGCCACACTCATACCCTGTCCCAGAGAGCCACTCGCAATTCTTACACCGGGTAAATGCTCATGTGTGGTTGGGTGGCCCTGTAAGCGGGAACTAATCTTTCGGAAACTGGCCAGTTCCTTCACTTCAAAATAGCCTGAACGGGCAAGCGCCGAATAATATACCGGTGAAATATGTCCATTGGAAAGAAAGAATAGGTCTTCATTTTTCCCGTCCATCGAAAAATGCGTATCGTAGTGCATAATTTGAAAGAAAAGGGCGGCAAAATAATCAGCACAGCCCAATGAACCGCCGGGATGGCCGCTTTGTACGCCATGCACCATTCTCACAACGTCACGCCTGAGCTGGCTCGAAATATTTTGTAATTCCTGGATGCTTGCCATCGTTTTGTTTTTTATGGCTGCGAAGATAACCCAACTATTCATTATTTTCGCCTCAGTTTAAAAAACAAATTATGTTGGAAGAATTACAAATAATTGTAGAAGAAGCGGAAGATAATATGCGCAAAGGGATCAGTCACCTTGAAGTGGAACTGACTAAAATAAGGGCCGGGAAAGCCAATCCCACTATGGTAGACGGGATTAATGTAGACTATTATGGGGCAGCAACACCCATTGCACAGGTAGCCAATATCAGTGTGCTGGATGTGAGAACCATCAGTATCCAGCCCTGGGAAAAGAATATGCTTCAGGCAATCGAGAAAGCCATCATGCAGGCCAATATCGGCATCACCCCACAGAGTGATGGTAACCAGATTCGCTTGTTTCTTCCCCCACTAACGGAAGAAAGGAGAAAGGAACTCTTTAAAAAAGCCAGTGGAGAGGGTGAACATTCCAAAGTAGCTATCCGGAATATACGCAGAGATGCCATTGAACAGATAAAAAAATTAACCAAAGACGGACTTAGCGAAGATGCTTCCAAAGACGGCGAAAAAAGTGTTCAGGAAATTACCGATAGATACATCCTGTTGGTTGATAAACATTTGTCTGCCAAAGAGAAGGAGATGATGTCTGTGTAAATCATTTTTTATTCGCCAGGTATACCCCTACAAGAATAATACCCAGGCAACCTATCTGAAATAAAGTGACTACCTCACCATACCATATGCCCCAGGATACCGCAATAAAGGGTATGCCATAGGTAACCATGGAGGCGAATAAGGCGCCTGCCCTTTTTACCAGCATGTAAAAAAGTATGGAACCTACCGCTGTACCCAATATGCCTAATACAAAAGAGGCGAGGGTAGCCATCAGCAGCGGTTTTTCTGTTAATGATAAGGCAAAATAACCGGTGAAGTACAGTATGATAAGAGATGGTATGATCAGAAAAACAAATGCGAGCGAAGCAATATGTAAAGAACCGATTCCCCGCATATGCCTGCCTACCAAATTTACATTCAGTCCATAAAAAACAGTGGCTGCCAAAACAAATAAAGAGTAAGAAAAGTTTTGAATGCCCAGCGTTAATTCAGGTGTTACTAATAGTAACAGGCCTGTAAAACCAATTAAAACGCCCACTATCTTTATTGTTTGCACTTTAAACTGAAAGAAAGCAATACCTACCAGTATGGTAAATATGGGTGTTAAGGCATTTAGCATACCCGCCAGTGAACTGTCTATTTTGGTTTCGGCAATGCAAAACAGGTAAGCGGGAAAAAAACTCCCCAGCAGTCCTGATAAAATAACCAATGCCAGTTTGTTCCCGGGCACTGCTAACAGGGCTTTTCTGGCAAAGGGGATCAAAACGAGTCCTGCGCTGAGTATGCGTAGAGAGGCAACCTGGTATGGTGATAAACTGCTCATGCCTGCTTTCATCAGAATAAATGAGCTGCCCCAGATAAGCGCTAACAGGGAAAAAAGTCCCCAGTTGATCAATTTTTCTCCCACAGGTTTATTTTGGTCAAAGTTGCCGCTTTTACAAAAGCAAAAGTATAATTTTAAGAAAACACAGTTTCCGTGCGAATCATCGACCCGGAATAGATCAGTACCCCGGACTAAAGAAATAAGGGGGCTATTTCGGATTGAATAGTTTACTAGTATTTTTAACCGATAAAACCGATTGTTATGGGTATGATAAAAGAGTTTAAGGAATTTGCCATGAAGGGTAACCTGGTAGACATCGCCGTTGCCTTTGTTATGGGTGCTTCTTTTGGAAAGATAGTAAGTTCTTTTGTGGATGGGATAGTTATGCCGCTGGTAGGTATGCTAACCGGTGGGGTAGACTTTACCGACAAAGTGCTGGTACTAAAACAGGCGGTACCGGCAGAACAGGATGCAGCCGGAAAGCTGGTAACGCCCGCTATTGCAGAAGTGGCCATACAATATGGCGCTTTTATCACCAACCTGTTTGATTTTGTGGTGGTAGCATTCTCTGTATTCCTGGTGATAAAGGCCATCAACCGAATGAAAAAAACAGAGGCCCCTGCACCGGCTGTACCCAAAGAACCATCCGCTACGGAACAGTTACTGGCTGAAATTAGGGATGCGTTGAAGAAATAGTTAGGAGTTGGGAGTCTGGAGTAAAACATTTTCTCATGACTCATCCTTCACTTTCACTCCCAACTCCAAAAGTCCCCCGTGGATAACTATTCCCCTTCCCCTGGCTTTTTTCAGGCTGATTCAGTTTTCTTTGCATCTAAAGTTTTGACCAGTGAATAATGTGAGTTACCAGATTAAGTTGGATCAGTTTGAGGGCCCTTTCGATCTCCTCTTGTTTTTTATTGAAAGGGATGAACTGGATATTTATAATATACCTATCACAAAAATCATCAATGATTTTCTCGATTATATCCACCAGGGTGAGAAACTGAATATTGAATTGAGCAGTGAATTCATCCTGTTTGTTTCTACACTCATGCGTATTAAAGCCAGGCTATTATTACCCAGAAAAGAAATGGATGCGGATGGTAACGAAATAGATCCCCGCCAGGAACTTATTGATAAAATTCTGGAATACAAACGCTTTAAAGAAGCGGCTGTTCAGATGGCTGAGATGGAAGCGCAACGAATGCTGATGATAAAGCGCGGCAACCTGCAGCGGGAAATAGTACAGTTAGGTGAGGATGCTTCAGAAGGTACGGAGATACAAACCATTACTATGTTCAAACTCATGAAGGCGTTTGAAAAAGTGATGCAGCGTGTGCATGAGCGCCAGAATAAACCGGTACATACGGTAGTGCGCTATAATTATACCATGGAAGGCAGCCGCGATTATATGCTGGACCTGGTACAAAAAGAGAAAACGGTTTCTTTTGAAAAAATATTTTCGGTCTGTAACGACAGGATACATGCCCTTTTTCTCTTCCTTTCACTGCTTGAATTATCTCAGCAAAAATTCATGAAACTATTGGTGGGTCAGGGGATGAATAATTTTATTGTTGAATGGAATAATCACCGCAAGGAAGACCTTGAGGCGGAGGGATTGGTTGGTGAAAATGATATTATCGAAGAAACGCCGATCTCTGAATAGCAAGCTAAACTTAGCCTGCTATCATAGAACCTACACTTACTTTATCTTTCATCAGTTCTCTCACCGCGTCCGCAATGCCTTGTGCATCATATTCACATTCTCTGTATAATTCTTTGAGCGAGCCATGTTCCACCAAACGATCGGGGATACCTACTATTTTTACGGTTGCGTGGTAATTATTTTTTTGCATGAACTCAAGAATAGCAGTACCAAATCCTCCAACTACTGTTCCGTCTTCCACCGTTACTATTTTATTGTATTTGCCAAAAGCTTCATGCAAAAGGTCTTCATCAATCGGCTTCACAAAACGCAGGTCGTAATGGGCAGGGTTAATTCCCTGCGTTCTTAGTTCACGGATAGCGGCCTGTGCAAAATTGCCGGGGTGGCCAAAACTCAGAATGGCTATTTCATCACCATCTTTTAATTTTCTGCCTTTACCAACCGGAACCGCTTCAAATGGCGTTTTCCATTCCGTCATAACGCCTTCGCCGCGCGGGTAGCGAATTACAAAAGGATATTTATTTGACTCAAGTTGCGCGCTGTACATCAGGTTGCGTAATTCCTGTTCGTTCATGGGGGCGCTGATTACCAGGTTGGGTATACAACGCATAAAAGGAATATCATAACATCCATGATGGGTGGGTCCGTCTTCACCAACCAATCCGGCCCTGTCTAAACAGAATACCACCGGCAATTGCTGTATCGCCACATCATGCACCACCTGGTCGTAAGCCCTTTGTATAAAGGATGAATAGATATTGCAGAATACACGCATACCCTGTGTTGCCAAACCTGCGCTTAGCGTAACCGCATGCTGTTCGCAAATGCCCACATCAAAAGCACGATCCGGCATTTTATCCATCATGAACTTCATAGAAGAACCACTGGGCATAGCGGGCGTTACACCCATGATTTTAGTATTCTGTTCTGCCAGTTCAACCAGGGTATAACCAAATACATCCTGGTATTTGGGCGGCTGTGGTGCATTTATATTTTTCTTATATATCTCACCGGTTACTTTATCAAAGAGGCCCGGTGCATGCCATTTGGTCTGATCTTTTTCGGCTAATGAATACCCCTTGCCTTTTACCGTTACTATATGCAGCAGTTTTGGCCCGGGAATATTTTTCAGGTCCTTGAGCGTATCAACCAGGTTAGTGATATTATGGCCGTCTATCGGACCGAAATATCTTATTTGTAATGCTTCAAACAGGTTACTGCTTTTATTTACAACGCTTTTCAGGCTGGCTTCGAGTTTACTGGCCATCTCCCTGCTGAAATTTTTACCAACAGGCAGTTTGCCCATCAGGTTCCATATTTCATCCCTCACTTTATTGTAGGTGGGAGAAGTACTGATGTCGGTCAGGTATTCTTTGAGCGCCCCAACATTGGGGTCAATGCTCATACAGTTATCATTCAAAATAATGAGTACATCACTATCTGCCACCCCTGCATGGTTCATCGCTTCAAATGCCAAACCCGCCGTCATTGAACCATCGCCGATTACCGCTACTGATTTCCGGGTTTCACCCTTGTATTTTGCCGCCATGGCCATACCCAATGCGGCTGATATAGAGGTGGAGGAATGCCCTACCCCGAATGTATCATACACACTTTCACTTCGCTTGGGAAAGCCGCTCAGGCCCTTGTATTTGCGGTTGGTAATGAACTGATCTCTCCTGCCTGTAAGAATTTTATGTCCATAAGCCTGGTGGCCTACATCCCATACCAGTTGATCATAAGGGGTATTATAAACATAATGCAGGGCAACGGATAATTCTACCACTCCCAAACTGGCCGCGAAATGCCCGCCATGAACGCTTACTACATCTACAATGAACTGACGCAACTCGTTACAAACCTGGTGCAATTGTTTACTGCTGAGCTTTTTAAGATCATCGGGATGATCAATAGACTTTAATAAGGGTCCTGCTGTGATCTGCATTCAGGCTTGGTTTAGACTGTAAAAATACACTTTTATGCGTGAGCAAAAAAGCGAACTGAACAATTGAAATGACCACAACCGCCGGTAATTATATAAAATATCCGATAAAGTGGATAGTTCAACGGGTCAAACCAATATTTTCTGCCAAACAAGCGCTCTTTTTGCCTTTAATCAAATTTATCAAAGAATGGCGGATGGTTTCATTTTATATTTGCGCTAACATGAGAAGTAAATCTTCCTTATACTGGTTTTGCCAGCTGGGTGGCTGGTTATTGTATGGCTTAGCCATGGTGTTCTTCGCATTTATTTTCGAGAACAAGACCAACAATATACTCTACCCAAGAATCGCCATAACCATCCTTTTCGGACTGGTTTTTACCCATTTATTACGCGAATTGATTGTAAGGCTGCGCCTGCGGCCCCCGATCCATGTACAAAAATGGTGGTTACTCACTGTTTCAGTGCTAAGCATTGTGGTGTTGTTTAACCTTGCCAATAGCGCCATTGTGGAATGGTTGCATATGTACGATCCAAAGGTGAAGGTTTCTGTTGAAAAAAGATTCCTTTCAAACTTAATCTTAGACTCTCCCCTTGTTCTGGTATGGGTTTCCGTTTATTATATCTGGCATTATGTAGAACTGGGTTCCAAAACAGAAATCCAGAAAGTGCGCCTGGAGAGCATGGTAAAAGAACTGGAACTAAAAACCATCAAATCACATATCAATCCCCATTTTATCTTTAATGCATTGAACAGTATACGTGCATTGGTAGATGAGAATCCCGAGAGAGCAAGAACTGCCATAACCGAGTTAAGCAATATACTGCGAAGCAGTATGCAGGCCGAAAAATTGGAAACCCTCCCTTTCGAAAGGGAATTGAGTATTGTAAAAGATTACCTGGCCCTGGAATATATCCGTTTTGAAGACAGGTTGCAGGTAGAATATGATATTGATGAAGATACCCTTGATCAGCCTGTTCCCCCCATGATGCTCCAGACACTGGTTGAGAATGCCATTAAACATGGTATTGGCAAACATAAGGAGGGCGGTTTAATAAAGGTAATATCTGATTATCGCGAGAACCATCATGAGCTGATAGTCCGGAATACCGGTCATTTACAGGAAGAGGACAGTATTAGTGACGGATTTGGCCTGAACAGTACCCGTAACCGGCTTAAATTATTATTTGGCGGAAAAGCCAGTTTTGAGATCAGGAATACCGATGAAGGAATGGTAGAGGCTATCGTAAAAATGCCGGTAGAGCCATTACAATTGTAAATTCAACCATTAAATTTGTGCTATGGCGATCAAAGCGATTATTATTGATGATGAAAGACTGGCCCGCAATGAATTAAAAAAATTATTGCAGGATCATGCTGATATTGAAGTAATAGAGGAAGCGGCTAATGTGGATGATGGTATAGAAAAGATTGAAACACTGAATCCGGATTTGATATTCCTGGATATTCAGATGCCCGGCAAAACCGGTTTTGATTTGCTGGCAGAAGTAGAAAAAGCGCCCAAAGTAATCTTTACAACTGCCTATGATGAGTATGCCATTAAAGCCTTTGAAGTTAATGCGCTGGACTATCTGCTAAAACCCATAGAACCTAAACGCCTGGCTGATGCGATACAGAAATTACAGGCCGAAATATTCAAAGAAAATATTGGCATCAATGGAGTTAACCGTGGGCCTTTAACTGAGTTCGACCAGGTTTTTGTGAAAGACGGGGAACGTTGCTGGTTTGTAAAACTTGGCGAGATACGCCTGTTTGAAAGCGTGGGAAATTATGCCAAGGTATTCTTTGGCACACATAAACCTCTAATCTTAAAATCGCTGAATTCGCTGGAAGAAAGACTGGATGAAAGAATGTTCTTCCGCGCCAACAGAAAACATATTATCAACCTTCGATGGATAGAAAAAATTGAACCCTATTTTAATGGCGGTTTACTGGTAGACCTGAAAGGGGGTGAAAAAATTGAAGTAAGCAGGAGGCAAACCGTTAAGTTTAAAGAAATGATGAGTCTCTAAGAAGTTGAAAAAATTAAAATTGTTACATGAAAAAAATTAGTCTCGTGTTGTTATTGATTTCAATAACAACATTTTTATTTGCACAGAAAGAAGCGAATGTTATCAACGCAAAAGAAGTGGAAAGAATTGAAAAAATTTTGTCGGCAGATGATATGGAAGGCAGAAAAACCTTTAGTAAAGGGATTGAAAAAGCAGCAGCATTTATAGCGGATGAATTTGCCAAAACCGGTTTGCAATCATGGAACCATACAGGTAATTATCTGCAGGCATTTGCGATGGTAAAGCCAAAATTCATTAGCGCTGACTGCAGTTTTGGTGGTGTTTCGGTAGCTACCAGGGATGTGATAGTGGTTACCTGTAAAGAAGAGCTGAAGATAAATGAGCAGTCGGGTTATGAAAAGGTAACCATTACTGCCGGGGCCAATTTCAATGCAGAAGCACGCAAGTATTTGACTGCTAACAAAAACTATTTTGTACTGGTGGATACGGTGTTTGCTAAAGCGTTTTTTAATCTTACCCGATTCAAATCACAATTATATAAAACGGATAAGAGTGTAGTATTTGTATTGACAGCACAAAATCCTGCAACCTATACCCTTGAGGCGAAACACCAATTTACTGAGCAGTCACTGGCCAATGTGCTGGGCATTTTGCCAGGTAAATCGAAAAAAAATGAATACGTCATTTTCTCCGGTCATTATGATCATTTGGGTATCATGGGTAAAGACAGGTTGGGGAATGTTCTTGCGGATTCGATTTTTAATGGCGCTAATGATGATGCCGCAGGAACAACGGCGGTGATTATGCTCGCGAAATATTTTAAAGCGCTGAACAATAATGAGCGCACATTAATTTTTGTGGCGTTTACCGCGGAAGAGGTTGGTGGATTTGGGGCACAATATTTTTCCAGGCAATTCAACCCGGAAGATGTAAAAGCCATGTTCAATATTGAAATGATTGGAACGGAAAGCAAATGGGGTAAGAACTCGGCATATATCACCGGCTATGAAAGAACGGATATGGGTAAAATGCTGCAGGGAAACCTGGCAGGAACCGGGTTTAGTTTTTATCCGGATCCCTATCCCGCACAAAATCTTTTTTTCCGGTCAGACAATGCAACCCTTGCAAGACTGGGCGTTCCGGCACATACCATTTCTACATCCAAAATGGATAGCGAACCCAACTATCATACATCCGGTGATGAAATTGGTACATTGGATATGGAGAATATGGCCATGATTATCAAATCAATTGCCTTAAGCGCGAAAGGTATTGTAAGCGGGAAAGAAACGCCATCACGGGTAGATGTTTCTGAATTGAATAACCCGGGAGCATCGAGACCAGTGGCCCCGCCTGCGGGGAAGAGCCAGTAAATGCGTTAAGCGTTGTGTGTTCCGAGTTCTGCATTTTGCGTACTATGCACCGCATGACTGATTTCGGCAATCAGGGAAGCATCTTTTTCAATGGCATTGCCCACCACAATTACATCGGCGCCTGCCTTGCAGTTGCGGTAAGCTTTTTCCGGTTCGGTAATGCCACCGCCAATAATGAGCGGTATCCTGATATTACGGGCCACTATTTCGATCATGGTTTCGGTAATGGGTCTTTTGGCGCCACTGCCGGCATCCATGTAAATGAGCTTCATGCCGAGCATCTCGCCCGCCATGGCGGTACACATGGCAATGTCATTTTTATCGGCAGGAATAGGGGTTGCATTCGAAATATAGGAAACGGTGGTAGGGGCTCCGCCATCAATCACCATATAGCCTGTTGGCATAATCTCCAGTCCGCTGTTTTTTACAAAGGGGGCACTGATTACATGCTGACCAATTAATAATTCCGGGTTGCGGCCGGATATCAATGAAAGATATAACAGGGCATCTGCATACCTGCTTACCTGTGAAGGGGAACCTGGAAATAACAATACGGGGATAGTAGCGCAGGACTTGATCTGCTGGATACATTGATCCAGATGACTGGATATCACCAGGCTGCCGCCCACTAAAAAATAATCCACTTTCGCGGCAACAGCAAGGGTAAGCAGCTGATCAATTTTTTCATTGTCAACTTTATCGGGATCGATCAGAACAGCAAAAGATTTTTTGCCCGATTGCTTTTTTTCAACAAACTGCTGATATAAGGCCTGCTTCATTCAGAATGAGATGGTGCTGGTGCAAAAATGCACAAAAGTTTTTACTTATTTTTTTAAGGCAGATTCGTGTGCCTATAAAACGGAAAGATAGGGCATTATTCCTTATCCCTCCGGGGAGTGAACGGCTACCCCCGCCGCCGCCCCCAAACCGCCTAGACACATTTAAGCAAAATAACCCATTCTACAACGTTTTTTCTCAAAAATTCTTTTCTACATGTGTTAATATTCGCTCAAATTCAATGGGGATTTGAAGTGCGAAATAATCCCCCTTCCTTATCCACAATGTGTTGATATTTACAACCTTGATTTGTGCTTACGGAAGGATATTTTCGTCAACCGCTTAACAATTCGTTAACCACGGGGGCCCATTACAATTACCTGTTAAACTGAAATAACGCATGTCTAACCCACGCGCCGCCAAAGGCTTACAATTTGGCCGTAGATTCACCCAAGAAGGTGTTAGTCCCTTTGATATGTTTGAATATGATTACCGCGACAGCGTAATCAAAAATCCGAATGGAGAGAAAGTATTTGAAATGAATAATGTAGAGGTTCCCAAACAATGGAGCCAGATTGCTACAGATATTCTCGCGCAGAAATATTTTCGTAAAGCGGGTGTACCACAGCCGGATGGGTCGATTGGGCGGGAAACCAGCGTTAAAGAAGTGGCACATCGTATGGCCAATTGCTGGCGTGTTTGGGGCGAGCGTTATAATTATTTTGCTTCTGAAAAAGACGCATTGGTATTTTATGATGAGCTGGTATACAGTATTCTTAACCAGGCCTGTGTACCCAATTCACCACAATGGTTCAATACCGGTTTACACGAAAGTTATGGCATCACCGGTAAGCCACAGGGTCACTATTTTGTTGATCCGAAAGATCGTAAACTGAAGAAATCAACCAATGCATACGAACGTCCTCAACCACACGCCTGCTTTATCCTGAGCGTGAGCGATGACCTGGTGAATGAAGGCGGTATCATGGATCTCTGGACCCGTGAGGCGCGCATTTTCAAATATGGGTCAGGGGTGGGTACCAACTTTTCACAAATACGCGGTGGGGGAGAAAAATTAAGTGGTGGCGGTACATCCAGCGGTTTGATGAGTTTTCTGAAAATAGGCGACCGTGCCGCAGGCGCTATCAAAAGTGGCGGAACTACCCGCCGGGCGGCCAAAATGGTTTGTCTTGACCTCGATCACCCCGAGATCATGGAATTCATTAACTGGAAAATGGGCGAAGAGAAAAAAGTAGCTGCCCTGGTAGAAGCCGGTTACGACAACAGTTATGAAGGAGAAGCCTATGCAACGGTTTCCGGCCAGAACTCCAATAACTCTGTTCGTATCCCTAACTCATTTTTCAAGGCCCTGGAAGAAGGTGGCGATTGGGAACTGAAAGCCAGAACCGATGGCCGTGTGATGAGCAGAATACCCGCCCGCGAAGTATGGGAAAAAATTTCTTATGCCGCCTGGCGCTGCGCCGACCCCGGAACACAATATGATACCACCATCAATGAATGGCATACCTGTCCGAAAGGCGGACGTATCAATGCTTCCAACCCATGTTCAGAATACATGTTCCTGGATAATACGGCCTGTAACCTCGCTTCCATTAACCTGCGTAAGTTTCATACCGAAGAGAATAATATTTTTGATGTAGAAGGGTTTGAATATACTACCCGTTTATGGACCACTGTTTTGGAAATATCCGTATTGATGGCTCAGTTCCCTTCCAAAGAAGTGGCGCAGTTATCCTACGATTACAGAACACTCGGACTTGGCTTTGCCAACCTCGGTTCCATGCTGATGGTTAGTGGTATTCCTTATGATAGTGAAGAGGCGCGCGGTATAGCAGGGGCCATTTCGGCTATCATGACCGGTGTTGCTTACACGACCTCTGCAGAGATGGCCGGATTTCTGGGTGCGTTTGATAAATACGAAGAGAATAAAGAAGATATGCTTCGCGTAATGCGCAACCACCGTGCGGCCGCTTATGACGCGGAAGAGGCATACGTTGGTATTGACATTAAACCACAGGGTATCAAGGCGCAATATTGCCCTGATTATATTTTGAAAGCCGCTACCAAAGCATGGGATGACGCGGTGCAGTTGGGAGAGAAAAACGGTTACCGCAATGCACAAACTACCGTGATTGCCCCAACCGGAACCATCGGGTTGGTGATGGACTGTGATACCACCGGTGTTGAACCCGATTTTGCTTTGGTGAAATTTAAAAAATTAAGTGGTGGCGGGTATTTTAAAATCATCAACCAATCCGTACCACAGGCTTTAAGAAACCTTGGGTATGATCCAACCGAAGCAGAAGCCATTGAGAAATATGCAGTAGGCGCCGCCAGTTTTGAAGGTGCCCCTTTTGTGAATCCCGCCTCATTAAGTGAAAAAGGATTTACCGCGGAAGAAATTGCGAAACTGAACAGTGTGGCCAAGTCTGCTTTTGAAATCGGTTTTATTTTCAACCGCTTTACATTGGGTGATGAGTGTATGCAGCGTCTTGGTTTTGCCGAAGCACAATACAGCGACTGGAGCTTTAACCTGCTCGAAGAACTGGGCTTTACAGAAGATCAGATAGATGCTGCCAATGATTATGTGTGTGGCACCATGACCATTGAAGGCGCACCCTTTCTGAAAGATGAACACCTGCCTGTATTTGACTGCGCTAACAAATGCGGTAAAAAAGGAGAAAGATATATTCATGCTTATGGGCATATCCGTATGATGGCCGCCTGTCAGCCTTTCTTAAGCGGGGCTATCTCTAAAACTATTAACCTGCCGCATGAAGCAACTGTTGATGAAATTGCTGATTGTTACCTGCTGAGCTGGCAACTGGGATTAAAAGCGAATGCACTGTATAGAGATGGTTCTAAATTGAGCCAGCCATTGAGTAATAAATCAGACAAGAAAAAGAAAGCGGAAGAAACAGAAGCTACCAGTGATCATGCACAGGCAGTAATTAGTGAGGCGCCTTCGAATATTGTTGACCTGAGTACATTAACGGTGGATGAATTACTGGAAGAAGTGCAAAAACGTATGCAGGCTTCTACTGATACCAAATTCAAACGTGCTTTATCGGGTATTGTAGAAAAGAAATCATTGCCGGGTAAACGCAGGGGCTTTACACAGAAAGCGAAGATTGGCGGACAGGTTATTTTCCTCAGAACCGGTGAATACCAGGATGGTACTTTGGGAGAGATATTTATTGATCTGGCCAAAGAGGGTTCAACCCTTCGCAGTTTCATGAACTGTTTCGCTATCGCTATTTCTGTGGGTTTGCAGTATGGTGTGCCGCTGGAAGAATTTGTAGAGAAATTTGTGTTCACCAAGTTTGAACCATCAGGCATGGTGGATCACCCGAATATCAAGACCACTACTTCGTTGGTTGACTTTGTATTCCGTGCCCTTGCATTTGAATATTTAGGCAGAACAGATCTGGTACATGTACTCGACAAACCAACTATCGGTAATACCGGTGAAGGAGAGGAGGGAGAAGCTACTTTTTTGGGAAAGCCTGAGTTGAGCAGTGTACGCGTTACTGCTCCTTCAGCAAATGCAACTACGGCGGCACAACCACAAAAACTGCAGAGGGCCACGGCGCCTGTCAGGGCCGAGTCTGGTATGGATGCAGTGAATGCCGCCGCCAAGAGTATGCAGAGTGATGCGCCCGCCTGTAATACCTGCGGCCACATCACCATCCGCAGCGGTACCTGTTATAAGTGTTTGAACTGCGGTAACAGTATGGGTTGCAGTTAATTAATTCGGGTATCAAAATATAAAAGAAGCCACTTTGAGTGGCTTCTTTTATGATAAGGCGAAAAATTTATTGGGTTATCTTACCACAACTTGCCATTGTTGGTCTGCACCTGTTGGTCTGCACCTGTTAGTTGCCCGACCACAGGTGTTCGGAAGAATTAAATGTGTTTCTCTATGATGTACTCGGAACTAAAGTTCCGATGTGGTTTTCCTGAGTTATATTTTATCCACGCTCTAAAGAGCATGGCAACACAAAATTCACTTTGCCGCGCTCTTTAGAGCGTGGTAAGAATAGCCATAATTGATCTCGATTTGGGACTTCAGTCCCGTGTAAATTTTTCTGAAACAATAAACCGAAATCTTATTTTTCTGATAGTCTATCGAAGAAGACCCTGCGGTTTGGAAGCTGCGGAAGATTGGCTTCACGGAATTTCATGCAAATAGCAAAGTATTATCAGTTTGCAGATTTCTGCTTACTCTTTACAAAATATTTATAAATAACTAAAGTTAAAATCATAGGTAAGACTCCCACCATTGTTGGTTGCCCGACCAACAACCATTCCGTCCAACAAAAAATATTTTTGTACTAACCGAAATATCTTACATTCATTCTCTCTAACCATACCAAAAACACGACTGCTTTATGGGAGATCTCCAGATCAAAAAACAGGCAAAGAAATATGATGCGGTGATTGTAGGTTCAGGCGCCGGTGGTGGCATGGCTGCCTATACTTTATCAAAGGCTGGCTTAAAAGTTTGCCTGATTGAAGCGGGCCCTGATTATGACCCCGCCAAACACTCTTCTCAACTAAAAAATCCATGGGATTCACCAAGAAGAGGCGCCAGCACTAAGTTCAGGCCATTCGGCGATTTTGATGGCTGTTACTGGGGCTGGGAAATTGATGGGGAACCCTATACTATGGCGGAAGGCAGCGACAAATGGGACTGGTGGCGTGCGCGTATGATTGGGGGAAGAACCAATCACTGGGGACGTATCTCACTGCGTTTTGGTCCGAAGGATTTTAAGCGTAAAAGTATTGATGGTCTGGGCGATGACTGGCCCATCAGTTATGATGATGTAAAACCTTATTACGATAAAATTGATAAGTTGATAGGGGTATTTGGTTCCAATGAAGGATTACCGAATGATCCGGATGGTATTTTTTTACCTGCACCCAAGCCAAGATTGCATGAGCTGATGATAAAAAAATCGGCAACCGGGTTGGGCATACCCGTGATCCCTTCTCGTTTATCCATTCTTACTAAAAAAATAAATGAAGAGCGTGGCGCCTGTTTCTATTGTGCCCAGTGTAACAGGAGTTGTAAAGTGTATGGCGATTTTTCATCCTCCTCTGTATTGATCAAACCCGCGGTAGCCACCGGAAATATTGATGTGATTACCAATGCCATGGCACGCGAAGTAATTACGAATGCGGGTGGTGTGGCAACCGGTATTTCTTATATAGATAAGACGGATAATATGGAATACCAGGTAAGTGGCAGAGTGGTAATATTGGCGGCCAGTACCTGCGAAACAGCGAGACTATTACTGAATTCAAAATCTACCCGCCACCCGAATGGATTGGCCAATGATAGTAATGTAGTTGGTAAATACCTGCACGATTCTACCGGCGCCGCCATTGGTGGTGTATTGCCACAACTCTTTGGCCGTAAGCGGTACAATGAAGATGGGGTGGGTGGTATGCACGTGTATACGCCCTGGTGGCTGGATAATAAAAAATTAGATTTTCCCCGTGGCTATCATATTGAATACTGGGGTGGTATGTCGCAGCCCGCCTATGGTTTTGGTTTTGATATGCAGGGCCAAAACGGCAAGTTTCAGGTGAATGGTAAAACCAAGGATTCAGGGGGGTATGGTGCATCCTTAAAAGAAGATGTTCGGTTCTTTTATGGTGCAGGCGTGGGTATGGCAGGAAGAGGAGAGGCTGTGGCCAATATCAATAACTACTGCGAAATTGATCCGGCTGTGGTGGATAAATTTGGTATTCCTGTTTTACGCTTTCATACTAAGCATTCTGATTATGAAATTAATCAGGCCAAACACATGAAAGAAACCTTCAAGGAGATATTACACAATATGGGAGCTGTGATTACCTGGGGGGGAGAAGATACCGCCAAAAATAAGTATGGTTTGAATAACCCCGGTAATATCATTCATGAAGCGGGTACCGTACGGATGGGCAATGACAGAAAAAATTCGGCTTTGAATAAATGGAGCCAGGCGCATGATTGTAAAACCCTGTTCTGTGTAGATGGCAGCCAGTTTGTATCACAGGCCGATAAGAATATTACCTGGACGATACTGGCTTTATCCATGAGAACATCAGAATATATTATTGAAGAAATGAAAAAACAAAATCTTTAATTCACACTAATCTGCGATATATGGACAGAAGAAAATCGATCAAAGCCTTACTGATAGGCACTGTAGGTGCCGGTGTATTGGTAGATGCCTGCAAAAACAGCGATAAGAAAGCTATTGCCGAATCACCAGATGCAATGTTGGATGCTGATAGAATGCAGGAAGAGAAAGATTACCTGAAGAAGTTGACTGCCAACGAAAAATTCTTTACGGTGCATGAAATGGCCACTATTACCGCTTTGGCAGATATTATTATGCCTAAAGATGCTGTGAGTGGTTCAGCCTCTGATGCAAAAGTGCCCGATTTTATAGAGTTTATTGCAAAGGATATGCCTTATCACCAAACACCTTTGCGGGGTGGATTGCGTTGGTTAGATATGCAATGTTTTAAAGCCTATGATAAAGCATTTATTGACTGCGATGCTAAACAACAAATTGCTATCGTTGACCAGATAGCGTACCCAGAAAAAGCAAAGCCGGCCATGAAACAGGGGGTTACTTTTTTTACGATGATGCGAAATTTAACTACAACGGGTTTCTATACTTCTGAAATGGGCGTAAAGGATCTGGGTTACGTGGGCAATGCCCCCAATCAATGGAACGGCGTGCCGGATGATGTGTTGAAGCAATACGGAGTGGCGTATTCTGAAAGGGAATTGAAGGAGTGTGTGAGTTTTGAAAAATAATAATAACGCTTTATACTTTCAACCTTTAACAGCAGCCTAACTCACTCCCGCTCCCGGATTAATATCGGTTTCAGGATTAATAAAATGAAGTTTGCCGTCTGCACTCTCTGCCATCAGTATCATTCCATTGCTTTCGATTCCCCTCATTTTCCGGGGGGCCAGGTTTACAACTACGGTTACCTGTTTGCCAATAATTTCTTCGGGTTTAAAATGAAGCGCAATACCTGATACGATGGTTCTTGTTTCAAAACCAAGATCTACCTGCAGCTTCAATAATTTATCGGCTTTTTCTACTTTTTCCGCACTCACGATTTTTCCCACACGCAAATCGGTCCTCGCAAAATCATCGAATACAATTTCAGGTTTAACGGGTATATCTTTTTTTTCTTCACCTGCTGACAGATTACTCTCTTCCATAGTATTTTTTTTATTCACGACCAACGTCTCACGATTCACGATAGCCGATTTTAATTTTTCAATTTGATACGTTATTTCCGCATCCTCAATTTTCCGGAACAACAATTCCGGTGCGCGTAAGGAATAACCTACACTCAGCAGTTTCATTTTCCCGGCATTTTCCCAGTCCAGTAATTTGTCTACCACTTTCATCAGGTAACACATTTTCCGGGCTGTAAACGGGAGGAAAGGATTTATGAGTATGGCAAGGTTGGCACATAACTGTAAACAGATATGAAGGGTATTATCTATAGATTGTTGCGCTTCAACAGTGGGCTTTCCATTGTCACCTGCCTGTTTCACTACAATCCAGGGTTCTTTTTTCTGCATGTACTGGTTACCGGTTCGGGCAAGGTTCATTACCTCAAACATCGCGTCGCGAAACTTATATTGTTCCAGCAGGGATGCTACTTTTTCTTTGGCTATTCTTATCTCGTCAATGGTAGATTTATCCAGGTCCGTTAAAGTATCAAGGTGTAATGGTGGCACTTTACCATTACATAATTTATGCATTAACACCAGGGAGCGGTTTACAAAATTACCAAATATGCTCACCAGCTCACTGTTATTGGCATCCTGAAAACCCTGCCAGGTAAATTCACTGTCTTTGGTTTCGGGCGCGATAAGTGTAAGGTAATAGCGCAATGCATCTGCCATCTGGCTGCCGCCATTTTCTTTTTTAATAAAGTCATCAATATAATCCTGCATCTCCACTTTCCAACCGCGGCTGGTACTCATCTTATCGCCTTCCAGGTTCATGAATTCATTAGCCGGCACATTATCTGGTAAAATATTGCCATGCAGTTTCAGCATGATGGGGAAAATGATACAATGAAAAACGATATTGTCTTTTCCGATAAAATGAACCAGTTTGGTATCTTTATCTTCCCAATACGGCCTCCAGTCTTTATTATTATTTTTCGCCCATTGTTTGGTAGCGCTGATATAACCGATGGGTGCATCAAACCACACATATAAAACCTTGCCTTTGCCGCCTTCTACTGAGGCAGGAAGCGAAACACCCCAGTCCAGGTCGCGGGTTACGGCACGTGGCAGTAAGCCGCCGTCGATCCAGCTTTTACATTGACCAATAACCGTAGCTCTCCAGTCGTTGGCATGATCTTTCAGGATCCATTTGCGCAAAAAATCTTCATGCCTGTTAAGCGGAAGGTACCAATGCCGGGTAATTTTTTTGATGGGCTTATTGCCGCTTAAAGTACTTACGGGATTGATCAATTCATCCGGACTCAGGCTTTTACCGCAACGCTCACACTGATCGCCAAATGCATATTCGAAATGGCAGTTGGGGCAGGTTCCCTGAATGTATCTGTCCGCGAGAAAGCTATTGGCCTGCTCATCAAAATATTGTTCTGTTTCTTTAACCTCAAGATCCCCGTTGTTATTCAGTTTTGTAAAAAATTCCTGAGCGGTTTCCTTATGCAGGGGATCGCTGGTGCGGTGATAAATATCAAAGTCAATGCCCATATCCTTAAAATTCTGCTCCATGATGGGGTGATACTTATCAATAATGGCCCTTGCCGTGGTTCCCTCTTTGGTGGCTTGTATGGGGATGGCTGTACCATGTTCATCACTGCCGCAAACAAATACTACATCCAGCTTTTTCGCTTTCAGGTATCTCACATAAATGTCTGCCGGTAAATAGGCGCCTGCCAGGTGGCCAATATGTTTTAATCCATTTGCATAAGGAAGAGCGGAAGTAATTAAGTATCGTTTGGGTTGATTCATGTTCTACAATTCATTAGTTCTTTGGGCATCTTTGTTGCACGCCTTAACCGGATGTCGCAGTATCGGGTGGGGTTCGCCCGCATATATACCTTAATAGGGCAGCAGGGCGGTGTAAAAGTAAGCAAACAATTGAAGCTGGCAATAATTGGCCCGGGGTAAACGGATAGTGGTTCCCAGGCTTAATGCGCACAACAGTTTTTATCATATAAATACTGTTCTGTAATATTGTCAGATGATTAAAATACCCCCGTACCTGAAAAAAGGAGACCTGATAGGTATTGTATGCCCTGCCGGGTATATGCCCAAAAAGAAAGCGGAAACCTGTATACGGGTTTTACAGGAATGGGGTTTTACAGTTAGGGTAGGAAAGAGTTTGGGTAACCGGTTTCATTATTTCTCCGGAACAGATGCGGAAAGATTAGCTGATCTGCAGGGCATGCTTGATGATGCTGAAGTGAAAGCTGTTTTGTGCGGAAGGGGCGGATATGGGATGAGCCGCATCATTGATCAACTCGATTTCAGGAAATTTAAAAAAAAACCAAAATGGCTGATAGGGTTTAGTGATATCACTGTTTTGCATGCACATGTGTATCGCCAACTGAAAATTGCCACCATGCATGCACCTATGGCGGCGGCCTTTAATGATGGGGAGCATACAAAAGAATATGTACAATCACTCCGTAAAGCCATCAGCGGAATTACATCAAATTATACCTGTGATGCCCATCCTTTTAACAGACCGGGAAAAGCGGAAGGCGAATTGATTGGGGGTAATCTTTCCCTGGTAGCGCATTTGATTGGTAGTATCTCCTCTTTTCAGACCAAAGGAAAAATTCTGTTCCTGGAAGATGTGGGTGAATATATTTATCATATAGACAGGATGCTGATCCAGTTAAAAAGAAGCGGTATGCTGGATCAATTGGCCGGATTGATGATTGGCGGATTTACAGAGATGAAAGATACTTCAATCCCTTTTGGTACTGATGTGTTCTCTGTGATTCATTCACATATTAAAGACTACCCTTACCCGGTATGTTTTGATTTTCCTGTGAGCCATGCAAAAAATAATTATGCATTAAAAGTAGGGGTAAAGCACTTGCTAAAAATTTCTAAAAATAAGGTAGTGCTAAAAGAGTCAGCTCTCTCTGTGTAACTCCCAATCTCCGTGCCCTCCGTGTTGAAAAAAACCGGAGTGCAATGATTTTTTTCAACACAGAGCGGCACAGGGGGAGCAGAGGTTCACAGAGCGGCGTGTATTATTTCCAGGTGGCTCTTAATAAACGTAACCAGTTACCATGCATAATATTTTCACAGTCAGAAAAAGAGTAGCCTCTTTTCATGAGCAAGCCAGGCAGATTTTGCAGATCAGCAATGGTTTCCAGGTCATAAGGGCATTGTTCTTTTCCGTAGGCGCCATCCAGATCAGTACCGATGCCAATGTGTAAGGCATTACCGGCTATCTGGCAGATATGATCCATATGATCAATTATTTTTTCGAGGTTGCATCCCATTTGTTTCGGATATGATACCCCGCGTTGCCATCCGGGAACCATCATCCATGCGTCCAGTGAACCACCGATTACCGCTTTTTTTTGAATTAAAATTTTAATCATGTCATCACTGAATTGCCTGTTATGATCAACCAAAGCACGACAGTTATTATGACTGGCCCAGATAGTTCCGTTAAAAATTTCCATCGCGTCCCCAAAGGCGTCATCGCATAAATGAGTGGCGTCAAGGATCATATTCAGTTGCTCCATTTCTTTTAGTAAAGCCCTGCCCAAAGTATTCAACCTGCCCGTGGCATCTGTTCCATTGGCATACCTGCCTGGCCCGTAATGTGCAGGGCCTGCCGCACGTAAACCATATGCATATGCTCGGTGTAAATGATCAGGGGTGATTAATGAATCGGCGCCTTCCAGACTTAAGATATAGCCGATGGGTTTAGTATCCTGATTCGTTGTATTCTGCCAAAGGGCAACATGTTTGTTGAGGCCTTCTTTGTTTGTTATCTGAACCATTTCTCCCGCATCTTCCATGGCCCTGTACCATTGCAGTTGTCCCTGTGTTTGTGCCCATGCCTGTTCGGGTGAATGCCAGCCTTTCAGCGAACTGTCCTTATCTACAAAACGTGCTATTTGTGTGGCCACTACCAGCCCGATATTTCCTTTGCGTAATTCAGGAAAAGCAACGGTGCCTTTTGCCCTGTCTGGCTTATCTGTCATGCCTTCTTCTCTTTGCCTGATTTCATGAACAGGTAAACGGAGGTCGCGGTTCCATTCCATGGCATTCATGCTGAGATCGAGGTGGGCGTCAATGATGAACATGAGTAGCAGAGATTAGATGGAAATTTTTCTGGTTCGGGCAATAACTTTCCAGTTGTTAACCACTTCATTATTTTCTACAATAACGGCTGTATCATAGAGGGCAACAGTCGGACAAATATGAACCGGTACCCCATACAATACGTCCCCCACTTGCCAATTTGTTTTACCCGGGAACTTTAGTACCAGATGTTCTTCGCTTTGTGAAATGGGCGTAGCATCGGGTGCATTTAAAAAATGTACACGGGGTAATGGATTTTCTGCAGCTACAGATTTATGCCCGAGATCGGTACAAACCGTTTGCTCATCAATAACAGAAATAACGCGTGTTATCACCAATGCCGCATACTCAAAAGGCTCATCGGGTACGAGGTGTTTATAGCCCCAGTCCCAAAAAACAAAAGTGCCCGGACTGTATTGAACTCCTTTGCGTTTGGTATGTGTTGGAAAAGAGGGAGAACCGCCAATGACTATTTGCAGGCTTTCCGGAGAAATTGCCGCTATCTCTTTGATTACTTGCGTTACCCTGGCAAAAGCATCATCTGAACGCTGGTTTCTCAGGTTCAGGTCCGTATCCCGGATATGACCATCATAGGCATGTAATCCAATAATTTGTAAGCCTGATAAAGATTGACATGCTTTATATAATGCCAATGCTTTTTCCGGAAGAATACCTGAACGGTTCATACCTATATTAAGATCAATGAATGTATTTACTATGAGCTGGTGTGAAGCAAATAATTCAGAAAGGATAGAAGCGGTATGCGGGTTATCAATAATACAGGAGAAACGGGTATCCGGAAAATTCATCACCAGTTGTAAAAGCCTGTCTGCCTTGGGCCCAACAGGTTGATAGGCCAGTAAAACATCGGGTGCGTCAATTTCTGCCAGCATTTCCGCTTCGGCAATAGTGGCGCATTTAAATTTATTGATGCCCGCCTGTAATAGAAGAGAACATACTTCAGCCATTTTATTCGTCTTCACATGTGGCCTTACATTATTTGAACTACCCGCCATTGTAATCAGCCGGTCAATATTTTCTTTAACCCGATGCGGATACACGATAAGTGAAGGGGAGTCTATTTTTGTTATATTATTTACCTGGTACCAGTCCATCATTTGCGGATTTTCGGATAAAGAAATTAATTACTTCTTTCATGTCTCACTTCTCACGTCTCCACTTTCACTTCTCTTCATTCAATTCAAACATTGCTTCAATTTCTACCGGGATATTATTGGGTAAGGAACTCATGCCAACAGCGCTTCTTACCCCGATGCCATTATCATCGCCCCATATGGCAGCAAACAATTCACTACAGCCATTGATTACAAAAGGATGTGATTCAAAACCGGGTGTGCAGTTTACCATGCCCAATACTTTGATAACCCTTTTCACCTTGTTGAGTGAGCCGAGATGGGTTTTCAGGGTAGAGAGTATGGCCAGTCCAACCTGTTGGGCCGCCAGTTTGCCTTCATCCATAGTCATGGTTTCTCCAATTCTGCCAATGATCAGGCTGCCATCTTCCTTAACTGTTCCATGGCCGGAAACCAGGCAATGATTACCATCAATCAATAAAGGTTTGTACACACCCAATGGTTTTGGGGCAGGTGGTAATGCGAGGGCAAGTTTTGCGAAATTTTCTTCAGGGGTCATACAATAAAAATAAAAGTTATAAAAAGTAGTTGATGATAAATACGCCTATTAATCCTACAACAGAAACGATGGTTTCCATGATGCTCCAGGTTTTGATGGTTTCTTTAACTGTAAGATTAAAATATTCTTTGAACATCCAGAACCCCGGATCGTTTACATGTGAGAACATCAAACTGCCGGCACCGGTGGCCAGTACCATCAGGCTGGGGTTAACGCCGGAGCTGGCAATCATGGGAGCTACAATGCCCGCTGTTGTTAAGCCTGCCACAGTAGCCGATCCGATACTTACTCTTATAATAGCGCTGATACCCCATGCCAGCAGTAAAGGATGCAACGAAAGATTTGTTAACGGTTGAATCAATTCAGTACTGATCCCGGAATCCATTAAAACCTGTTTTAAAGCGCCGGCCCCTGCAATAATGAGCAGGATAGGCGAAATATCTTTAACAGCATCGCCCATTGGGGTCATGATTGTTTTTATTTTCTTTCCCTGTTTGATACCCAATGTATAGATCGCTATCAATAAAGAAAGTAACATGGCAACAGACGGTTCACCCAGAATATGTATGATGGCGGTAAACGTATTTTTTTGGGGTATCGTAATCTTTACAATCGTATCCGCCGCGATAAACAGTACGGGCAGGAATGCAGCCAATAAACTGGAAAGCATGCCCGGTTGTTTATCTTCCGGTACCGTTTGATTGGTAAATACAGCCAGTGGTTTGGATGTATATTTTTTTAGTGTTACAGAAAATACGGGACCGGCAATAATAATGGCAGGTATCACTATCATCATTCCGTAAAGCAGGGTCATTCCCATATCTGCATGAAACTGTTCAGACAAAGCCACGGGAGAAGGATGAGGTGGCAGGTAGCCATGTGTTACAGATAGCGCGGCAAGTGTAGGCAACCCCAGGTAAACGGCCGGCAGTTTGTATTTATCAGCTACTGCAATTACCAGTGGAACCAGCAATACAAAACCTACCCCATAAAATAAAGGGATGCCCACAATAAAAGCAGTGAGTACCAGGGCCCATTGTATATGTTTGATCCCAAATGCACGGATCAGTCCGGAGGCGATTTTATTAGCGGCCCCGCTGTCGGCAACTAATTTGCCCAGCATGGCGCCTGTACAAAGTATAATCAGCAAAGAGCCCATCAGATCACCAATCCCTTTTTGTACGGAGCCGATGATCTTACCCACTTCCATGCCCCTGCTTAACCCCGTAAGAATACATACCATGAGGAAAGCAATAAACGGGTGCAGTTTTACGGCAGTAATCAGTACCACCAATAATAAAACAGCCAGCAGAAGGATAATCAGGGTCATGGCTCGGAAAGCGTTAGGCAATAAAGATAAAAGAAAAAGCCACCTCAAATGAGATGGCTTTTTATAAAATTACGATTATTTAGATTTATGCTTTTGCCGTAACCTCCTGGGTAGGGTGTTGTTTGGGCATGGCATCCTCCACATTTACCCCAAGTGCCTGTGCTACCTCCATCCCAAAACCAATATCGGCACGGAAAAAATGGCAAAGCTGGCGGTTAATGATCTCTGCTCTTTTGGGTCCTGAAATACCACTCATGGCTCCAACAATATTGTTGACCAGGTTTTTCTTATCCTGTGTACCCAGCACTTCTCTGTAGAAAATTCCTGGTTGTGAAAAATGGTCGTTTTCTCCTTCAGCATTCCTGTCGAACCATCCTGCTATCAATGAGTCCATCTGCCAGTCGGGCTGTTTGTATGCTTCATCTGCCACAATATTGTCAAAACTATTTGGAAAATAGTTAGGGTTGCTGCCTCCATTGTCATCTACCCGCATCTGGCCATCTCTTTGGTAATTATTTACCGCGTAAGGACAACGGTTCACCGGAATCTGTTCATAGTTGGTGCCTAAACGGTGACGGTGTGCATCGGGATAAGAAAGTATACGTCCCTGTAACATTTTATCAGGTGAATAACTAATTCCGTCTATTACGTGCGCAGGTGCAAAAGCGGCTTGCTCAATAGAAGCGAAATAATTTTTCGGATTCTCATTAAGTTCCATCACACCCAGATCAATCAATGGAAAATCTTTATGGCTCCATACTTTGGTAAGATCGAATGGATTGTACTTGTATGTTTTCGCTTCCTCTTCTGTCATGATCTGCACTTTTACGTTCCATTTTGGAAAATCACCCCTGTCAATGGCTTCAACCAGGTCGCGCTGGGAGAAATCCATATCCACTGATTTCATGTGTGCCGCTTCATCGTTACTGAAGTTTTTGATACCCTGTGCGGTTTTGAAATGAAATTTTACCCAGTGGCGTTCATTTTGGGCGTTGATAAAGCTGAATGTGTGACTGCCATATCCGTTCATATGACGGTAGCCATAGGGGGTACCCCTGTCGCTCATGAGGAACATTACCTGGTGCAGGCTTTCCGGGTTCAGGCTCCAGTAATCCCACATCATGGTTGGACTCTTGCAGTTAGTATAGGGATCTCTTTTCTGGGTATGAATAAAATCGCCGAATTTTTTCGGGTCCTTGATAAAGAAAACAGGGGTGTTATTACCCACCAGGTCCCAGTTGCCCTCTTCGGTATAAAACTTTAGGGCAAAACCCCTTGGGTCCCTTTCCGTATCTGCACTCCCTTTTTCTCCACCCACGGTAGAGAAGCGGGCGAGCACTTTGGTTTGTTTGCCTACCTGGTTAAAAATTTTAGCCTTGGTATATTTGCTAATGTCGTTGGTAACGGTAAAAGTACCAAAAGCGCCGGATCCTTTGGCATGTACCACTCTTTCGGGAATACGCTCCCGGTTAAAACTGGCCATTTTTTCGTGAAGGATATAGTCCTGCAGCAGTAAGGGGCCGCGCTGGCCAATACTTTGGGTGTCTTCATTGTAATAAAACGGACTGCCTGAAGCGGTCGTTAATTTTTTGTTTTCATTCATATAGTTGGTTTTAGCGTGTGTAAGGGAAGGGTAAATATGATTCATTTTACATTATCAATCAAATCAATTAAATTTATACTCTCATAGATAATATCTATCAACATGACTTTTGTACAGTTGCAATACATCATCGCCGTAGATACCTACCGTCATTTTGCTTCAGCGGCCAAACATTGTTTTGTAACCCAGCCTACCTTAAGTATGCAGATACATAAGGCCGAAGAGGAATTGGGTGTTAAAATATTTGACAGGAGCAAACAACCCGTGATTGCAACAGAACTGGGCGCTGAACTGATAGAACAGGCAAGAAAAATCATGTCGGAAAAAAATATACTGGATGAACTTGTTCAGCACAGGAAAGGTATGATCACGGGTGAATTAAAAGTGGCTATCATCCCCACACTGGCACCTTACCTGCTTCCCTTGTTTGTACAGCGGTTTACGAAAAAATATCCTTTGGTACGATTGGTAGTAAATGAATTAACTACCGCGTTGGTGCTTACCCATCTTCGCTCTGGTCGTATTGATATGGGTATACTGGCTACACCCTTACAGGAGCCCGGCATTAAAGAAGAGGTTCTTTTTTATGAAGAACTGCTGGCTTATGTTTCTAAAAAAAATGCTGCTTATAAAAAATCCTATATGCTTCCACAAGATATTGATCCGGATAAATTATGGTTACTGGAAGAAGGGCATTGCTTTAGAAGCCAGATCGTTAATTTATGTGAACTTCGAAAAGCCGGTCGTGAATCCGGCTACTTTGAATATGAAGCAGGCAGCATCGAAACGCTCCGCAGAATGGTGGATACGAATGACGGCATTACTATTTTACCTGAACTATCCACTATAGGGATGTCGCAGAAACAACTTGGTCAGGTTCGTTATTTTAAGAAACCGGCACCTATGCGCGAAGTGAGTATTGTGGTACACCGCGACTTTGTTAAGAAAAAACTGATAGAAATATTAAAAAAGGAGATCATCGCTTCCATCCCTCCCAAGGTACTTGCAAACAAGAATAAATACGTAATACCTGTGTTATAAATACCTAACGCCGCAGTTTTGAAAATGACTTACTTGCCGGAGAAATACCATTAGTCATGAAAAGCATGTTAGCCGTTTGTTTACTTTGTTACACAGTCATTTCAATGGCACAAAATCCATACCGGCAGTCATTACTAAAACAGGATCATATCCTTCCGGTTAGTCATGTGCAAAAAGCGCCTTTGTTTTTATGGGGCATTGATTCCAGCAGGCGCTATTACTTTACACATTTTACCGGGTTCGACAGTCTACTGGCCATGGCAGGGCGATATGGTGATACCGCTAAATACCTGCGTATTTATTTTTCGTTTGTCATTGATCAGTATGGCCTGCTTTCGGATGCACAGTTTGTACGGGTTGCCTCAACCCGTTACGCGAAGAGTGCCGGCGCTAAAACGGTTCATTGGCCCAAAAATGAGCTACCCTATTTTGAAGAGGCAATATGGTTAATGCTTAGGGGAATGGGTTTCTGGCGGCCCGCTTTACAGAACGGCATTCCCGTAAGCTGCAGGAGGGAAGATTATTTTCAGTTTTGGGTAGGACGGAAACCTGCAGGCAATTGATTTTTAAAAATCCTGGCCCCTGAAAGATTTTGTGAGAGAAACAGCCCTCTAAATAAGGGTAGTAATTTTCATAGATGCAGCAGGCTGTCTAATTTTTTTTGCATCAGGGGAAAATCATTCAGGTTTTTGTGTGAACCACCTTCGATGGTAATGAACTCATCAGTGGGTTTTAGTTTTTTCTGTAACCTTTTGGCATTAAAATAAGGGATCACAACATCAGACGTACCGTGGAAGATGCTGATGGGCGCGGTTACCTTGCTAAGGTATTCGTGTATGGGTAGCTTATATTTCAGCAGCATGTTAAGCGGATACATCCAGCCTGCAAGCCTGGTGAGGGATATAATGCTATAGTAGGGCGTTTCCAGTATCAGGCGTCTGCAATCACGGATAGAAGCCAATTGTGCCGCGATACCGGTGCCTATTGACTTTCCATAAATTGTAATCTGTTCCGGTCGGTATTGTATGCGGGCCATTTTATACACCTGCAGCGCTTCATCATACAGGATCTGTTCAGATAGCTTGCCGGTTGATTTACCAAAACCGGGATAATCAGGCATCCATACTTCATATCCGTTTCGGGTAAATGTATTGGCAAATACAGCGTAGTGGTTTACATTTTCTCTATTGCCATGAAAATAAATTACCAGGCCTTTTTTTAGCGTGTCGGGAACCGTAAACCTAACCATACTAAATTTTGTTTGGCTGTCCCACTCAATGGTTTGTTCCGTAAAAGCCTGGGTAAAATGAAAGCTGCTATCCTGACTGATTACTTTCGGATGGAATATTAATTTTTCCTGCAGGTAATAAAAACCAATACCTGTTAAACAATAAATAATGATAATGATTTTGAGCCAGCGGAAAATTTTCTTTTTGTTTTTCACAGGGGGCAAAGGTAAGTGTGAATGTTTAGTACTTTAAAATATCACGGACAAAGTTATGATACTCATTAAAGGACGGCAGGTTATTATGCCCACCACCATGTATGCGGATAAGCGTAATCTTATGGGGATTTATTTTTTGCAGGTTCTCACTATGTTTAATAGGTATCAGCCGGTCGCGGGTTCCATGGATGATGTAGGTATGGCAGTTTACCTTGCTTATCCAGCGGTCTGTTCTCAGGTGATACCGCAGAAACCAGCGATGTGGAAGAAAAGGGGTAAATCTTTCCATCAGTTTGATAAAGCTGAAGTAAGGCGCATCTAATATCAGGTAGCGGGGCATATTGTCTGCCGCAATTTTTGTGGCAAAGCCACTGCCAAGGCTGCGGCCATACACCAGTATATGATGTTCCGCATATTTTTCGTTGAGCTTTTTATAAACAAATTGCATATCGGCCAGCATTTCTTTCTCGCTTCTTTTACCGGTACTTTTTCCAAAACCGCGGTAGTCTACCAATACCACATCATACCCATACCGGTAAAAATCCTTTGCATATTTTGCCCAACCTTTAATGCTTCTCGAATTGCCATGAAAATATAAAATAAGTCCCTTAGGGTCCGTACAATAAAAATGCAGGCCGTTAATACTTATGCCGGGGGCAACCTTAAAAAATAGTTCTTCAAAGGGCGCTTCATATTTGTATTCAAAATTCTGTGGTAATTTTTCAGGCTTGAAAATAAATCGTTCCTGCACAAAATAAACGATAGCAACCAGTAGCAGGTAGCCAATAATGATATAGACAACAATCAGAAACAAATAGTAGCATTTAGTTTCCTAAGTTCTGCTTTTTAATTCATAAAAAACAGAAATGATCCTGCCTGATGGGTATATATCCGCTAGAAACCAATTTCATCTTCCGATTCGCTTCCATCATGATAAACCCTTCTCAGGTTGAATTTGGCAACAGGCGCCACGATCAATGGGAATTTTTCAATGGTTACATTGCTGGGGTCAAGTCCAAAACCCCTCTCCTCACCCAGGCTGATTTCTTTGAGCCAGAAATATAGTTTCATAACGATTCTTTCAAAGAAAGGCAATTCGTTATCCTGGCTAAGGTATTTTTCCAATACAATAAACTGGAAATCACCCACCACATTATTCTTTTCAAGACTCTCATAACGACTGGTGATATTCACTTCCTTGTTATTCACCAGTTCTTCCACTACTTTTCTGAACATCAGGTTAATGCGTTGCTCCACACGGAAGCCAACCCTGAATTCCACCCGTATAATATCATTGGGAATAATGTGTTCCACTGTGTATTCGCAAGTGTAAGGATCATCAAGTACATCCACATGCACAAACCAATAAATATCAGCGCGTTTGGGTTTTTTATTCAAGATTGAATAGATGATTTTATGCTCAATTTCCTTTGGATTATTGGCGCTTGTCATATACACCAGGTGGGTGGCATATTTAGTGATGGATTTGTCGTTGCTCAATTCCTGGATCATCGGTATATAATGTTCCATTCGTACAAATTCTACATAACGGTTCTTGATTCTACGGCTACGGAACCAGACATACATAACCGCGAATAAGCCACCGCCAACGATTAAGGTTACATAACCGCCATGCAGGAACTTTTCCAGATTGGCGATAAGGAAAGAAGCCTCAATAGCCAGGTAAACAATCAGGTACAGATAAATCCATACAGACTTTGTTCTTCGGCTTACCAGAAAATTGGCAAAGAGAAGGGAGGTACTGATCATGCACAGGGTTATAGCCAGCCCATAAGCGGCGCCCATATTGGATGACTTTTGAAAGAACAAAACAATGCCCACACAACCAATAAATAATAAAAGGCTGATGCCCGGAATATATAACTGCCCTTTTTCTTCTGTTGGGTAATTGATTTTCATTTTGGGCCAGAGGTTCAGCCGCATAGCCTCACTGATAAGGGTAAAAGAACCTGAAATCAATGCCTGGCTGGCAATAATAGCAGCCGTAGTCGCTATGATAATACCTGCCAGTTTGAACCATTGGGGCATGGTTCCGATAAAAGGATTAAACCCATCTGCCATCACTTGCGGTGGGATGATTTCTCCCTGGTGATTGGCTAATAACCAGGCGCCCTGCCCGAGGTAATTCAAAATCAAACAGGTTTTTACAAATACCCATGATACCCGAATATTTGCCCGGCCACAGTGACCAAGATCACTATACAGGGCCTCAGCACCCGTTGTACACAGGAAAACAGCGCCCAGTAACCAGAAACCCTTTGGATATTTAGTTAGTAATTCAATGGCATAATGCGGGCTCAATGCTTTGAAAACATTAACATCATCCATTAAATGCGAAATGCCCAGGACGGCAAGCATGGCAAACCAAATACCCATTATCGGACCAAACATTCTTCCAATAGAGGCTGTGCCAAATTGTTGCATAAAAAACAACAGGCTAATAATACCAATTACAATGGCAACGATGGTGCTTTGCTGGATAGATTTAAAAGAGTGAATCTGGCGTAAGCCTTCAATAGCAGATGTTATGGAAATAGGCGGGGTTATAATGCCATCTGCCAGAAGGGCCGCACCCCCAATCATTGCCGGCACAACCAGCCATTTCCGGCGCCTGCGAACCAGGGCATACAGGCTAAAAATGCCCCCTTCTCCCTTATTGTCGGCCTTTAAGGTAAGGATTACGTATTTAACAGTAGTTTGAAGGGTAAGGGTCCAGATAATACAGGATAAGGACCCGAGAATTAACTCTTCTGTAATCGCTCTGCCCGTAATGATTTCATTTAAAACATACAGGGGAGAAGTACCGATGTCTCCGTAAATAATTCCCAATGCGATAATCAGACCGGCAGAGGTAACCTTGTTGAAATTCTTACTCACAAAGAGGGTATTACGATTAAGCAGAAAAAATATAGAACAAATGTATAGGTAAAATCAATCTCTCCTTCCAAATATTACATCAGAAGGCTTTTGTTCCGCTTTTACTGTTAATTTAGGTATTGGTAAGAGTCAGTTCCCTTACATTTGAGTTATAAATCCTGATCAGGAAATGAAAAGTAAAGTACCTGTATTAATAGCCTGCTTCCTGCTTGCCTGCATAACCCTGCCTGCCCAAAAAATAACCTATTCAGAACCTGACCGTGATGACCCCCGTTTACTGAATTTTGAAGTATTGGGCAAAATAAACGGGAAGGTACTGGTGTATAAAAATTATCGTGACCTGCACTATATTGTCGGTTTTGATGCTGACATGAAACCTGTGGAAAAAACCCGGTTAGACTTTATTAATTACCGGGTATTAAGTACTGATTTTTTGCAGTATACCGATCATGTATACATGATTTACCAGTATCAGAAAAAAAGCAGTATGTTTTGTATGGCAGTAAAACTGGACGCCCAGGGTAAAAAAATGGGTGACCCCGTTTTCCTGGATTCCACAGACAATATGAATTACACGTCTGGTAATAAGATTTATTCTTTCATCAACAGCGAGGATAAACAGCAAATCATGGTATTTAAGATAAATACCAGAAACGATAAAGTTCACATACTTACTACCTGTCTTTTTAATAAAGATCTTTCCTTACTAAAAAAATCACGGCTGAATATTAGTATGCCCCAAAGAAATGATTTCTTATCAGAGTTTACGCTGGACAATGATGGCGACCTTGTTTGCGTAAGGGCCTCGGGTACTTCTTCGAATGATAATATTAATAAAATAAGCCTGATAACCAAACCGGCTTTGTCTGACAACTATACAAATACTGACCTGAAACTCAATAATATTTATCTGGATGATATCAGGATCAAGGCGGATAATCTGAATAAACATTACCTGATTACGTCTTTTGTAAGCAAAAGCAGGAGAGGAAATATAGAGGGACTATATTATACCCTTTGGGATAAACAACAGAACAAGGAGATACTCAATGCCACTACTGTTTTTTCTGATGAATTTAGGGAAGATGCAAAAGGGGACGGCAGTATTAAAACGGCATTCAACGACTTTTTTCTAAAAAATATTATCCTGCGTAAAGATGGGGGCTTCATTATTGTTTCCGAATCTGCCTACACCAGTTCCAGGGGTAATACCCTTAACCGCTGGGATTATTTATATGGATCGCCTTATTGGTCACCTGTAGATTATTATACCTGGAGTAGCCCGGTTGGCTACTATCCATGGTGGCGCTCTACTATGTATAATAATGCCAATTCACTCACAAGGTATTTTGCTGATAATATTGCCGTAATTTCTTTCTCACCCAATGGCAAAATGGAATGGAGCAATGTTTTGCGAAAATCGCAGTATGATGATAATACAGATAATTATATTGGGTTTGGCGTTTTCAATACCGGCGAAAAGCTTCGTTTTATTTTCAATGTGCAGGAAAAAAGGGATATGATTCTAACGGACCAGAGTATGTTGCCATCTGGTCAGTTAGACAGGAACCCAACCTATAAGAACCTGGATAAAGGGTATGATTTTATGCCCAGGCATGCTAAGCAGGTCGGCGCCAGGCAAGCGATTGTTCCCTGCCAATACCGTGGGTTTACTTGTTTTGCAAAAATCGAATTTTAATTGTACGCCCGTGGTTTTCCTATTCAGAGATAAATCAATCATTACTATTTTCTTTCTTGCCATTCTCAGCATTGGCATACACCTGCATTTTTTTTGGCAGGCGCCATTGGTTGTTTATCACCCAAATGACGGCGTATTCTCTTTTCTGCTCAGTAAATATGTAGCGGGCCGGTCGCAAACCCTGTTGTTTATCATCTATCATCTGTTAGTACTCATTCAGGCTATCCGTTTGAATATGGTATTGAATGATCTAAGGATGTTTCAGCAGAACTATTTTGTTACAGCGATGGTGTATGTTTTGCTATCAGGTATACTTATCCAATGGAGTAGTATTTCTCCGGCGCTAATGGCTAATTTTCTGCTGATCTGGTTATTCATCAAATTAAGTCGCCTGTATAATCACCCTTCACCCAAAACCCTGCTCTTTAATACCGGGCTGATTATTGGCTTGTCAGTAGTTTGTTATCATCCAACTGCCATTATGATTGTAGTGGTACTGTTTGCCCTTGCAGTGGTAAGACCATTCAGTCTGGCAGAGTGGTTAGTTTTACTGATGGGGGCGCTGGTACCCTATTATTTCCTTTTTTCCTGGTTATTCATTACCGATCAGACCATACTTCTCACCTCTTTTTTGCCCTCCCTGCAATGGAACCTGCCTGTAGCGCAATGGGATATGCAACTGGCTGCCAGCGTATCCCTTTTGGTACT
Source organism: Chitinophagaceae bacterium (assembly GCA_023229465.1). GTDB lineage: Bacteria > Bacteroidota > Bacteroidia > Chitinophagales > Chitinophagaceae > Sediminibacterium. The sequence goes on along the minus strand of JALNZE010000006.1, from coordinate 45,528 downwards.
ATGGCTGCTTTTTGGATTATATTACTGGCAATTTTCAGTTAAAAGGATGATCATCCAAATTAGGAAGAATTGGGGGGTTATGATGGTAATGTTGCTCATTTTATTGCCCATCCCTTTTATTTTTTTGAAAGGGGGTATTGAGTCCGGGATACTGAGCCTGGTACCCCTTGGGGCGTTTGCCGCCAATGCATTTTCAAATCCTAAAAAACTGTTATTACCCAATTTACTTTTCTGGCTGGCTATGGGCATTATCATCTTTAATAACTGGTGGTTCCTTAAAAATTAGCCCGGCTTTAACGAGCGAGGTATTACCTTTGTCCCTTATCCGATTGATGGTTTTTAAGCATAAAAATTAAGATATGAAGTTTGGTGTTGTGGTATTTCCCGGGTCCAATTGCGATAGAGATATGCAGGACGCCCTCCGGAACGACCTGGGTAAAGAAGTGATCATGCTTTGGCACAAAGACAAAGACCTGAGTATGTTTACAACGGATGATTGCATTATTTTACCCGGTGGCTTTTCCTATGGTGATTACCTCCGCTGCGGGGCCATTGCCCGTTTTAGCCCGATGATGCAAAGCGTGACAGCATTTGCCAATAAAGGCGGTAAAGTATTGGGTGTTTGTAATGGTTTTCAGATTCTCTGTGAAAGCGGTTTACTGCCCGGCGTATTATTACAAAATGCCAATCAGCAATTTGTTTGTAAGAATGTATTTATCAAAAATGAAAATAGCCAGGCCCTTAAAATACCCATTGCACATGGGGAAGGCAGATACTTCGCTGATGAGGCCACTTTAGCTGAATTAGAGGCCAATGGCCAGGTAATATTCCGGTATTGTAACGAAGATGGCACGATTGATGCTTTAGCTAATCCGAATGGAGCTATGAGAAATATTGCCGGTATCCGAAACAAGCAAAACAATGTATTTGGAATGATGCCACATCCTGAACGGGCTTCTTCAGAAGCAATGAGCAACCTGGATGGAAGAAAAGTATTTGAATTATTGGGATTGAACTGAGCCCTCACCGAAAGCGCTTGAATTTTATATACTAATTAAAATAAAAAAGGCACATGAAAAAAATATTCGCAACACTTGTATTGACTATGACAGCCGGATTTGTATTCAGCCAGGCACAGAATCCTGTTAGCTGGACGTATGAGGCAAAAAAGAAGACGGCTGATTCTTATGAGATTATTTTAACGGCTACTGTAGAGCACCCATGGCATATCTATTCTCAGCATACCGGTAAAGGTGGCCCGATTGCTACAGAAATCAGGTTCAAACCCAATCCACTGGTTATTGTACAAAAGGGTACGGCAAAAGAAATTGGAAAGCTTGAAAAAACAATGGATAGTAATTTCGGTCCAAAACCAATCGCGGTATCCTACTATAGTAATAAAGTAGTGTTTGTTCAATCTGTAAAACTGAAAGGCAATATCAAAACCAATGTGAGTGGCATTGTTGAATATATGGTTTGTGATGACAGCCGTTGCTTACCTCCTGTAAAAAAATCTTTCGACCTGAAGCTCCAATAATATGGCATTGCAAATGAAGAAACTTACTTTTTTGTGTATTGGAGTTTTCCTGTGCCTGTTTGTTTCTGCACAAACAGATAGTTTATTAACCTGGCAGGTAACATCAAAAAAGATAGGTAAAGGATTGTATGAACTGTCGGCAAAAACAACGGTCCCTGCCGGCTGGCATTTATATGGTATCAACCCTTCTGAAGAAGGCCTGGAGCCTCCCAAATTTATTCCTGATTACGAAAAAGCATTCGTTCCTGAACCCCCCTCTTTTGATAAAGAACCACAAACCATTGCTGATCCGCTTTTTGCTAATAAAAAGCTGAAGGTATTTACCGGAACCATTTCATTCTCACAGCAGGTAAAGATTGATGGCTTTATTCCTGCCAATTTAAAAGGGATGGTTTCCGCTAATCTGGGCAAGGCTAATGAATTTCATCCGGCAGAACAAATTTTTGAAGTAGCATTGGAAGGAGGTGAGGTGGTTTCTGTTGATTCAAAAAAAATTAAAATAGGTTCCGTCAACCTGGCCGATCCTGTTAGTGATTGCGGCAAAAAAAATGATACTGTGAGCAGCGGTGCATGGTCTGTTTTTTTATTGGGTTTTTTGGGAGGGTTGATTGCATTGCTTACCCCCTGTGTATTTCCAATGATACCGGTAACCGTTTCTTTCTTTACCAAAAAAGCGTCTAACCGCAAACAGGCTATCAGAAATGGCGCTTTTTACGGGTTCTTTATCTTTTTAATTTATATTCTGGCCAGTGTGCCTTTTCATATTCTTGGTAATGTACAGCCGGAAATATTCAATAATATTTCTACTAACTCATGGCTCAATGTAATTTTCTTTGTTGTCTTTATCTTTTTTGCCTTTTCTTTCTTTGGCTATTTTGAAATAACAATTCCTGGTAATATTGCCAGTAAAGCAGATTCGAAAAGCGGGTTGGGTAGTATCCTCGGTATTTTTTTCATGGCACTCACACTGGCTATCGTTTCGTTTTCATGTACCGGGCCCATTTTAGGTTCTCTGTTAGTGGGATCATTAAGCGGCGGCGCCTGGCAGTTAACATCGGGCCTGGCGGGGTTTGGACTGGCATTGGCATTGCCCTTCGCGTTGTTTGCCATTTTTCCTGACTGGTTACAGTCATTACCAAAATCCGGCGGCTGGCTGGATACGGTTAAAAAAGTACTGGCATTTTTAGAATTGGCCCTGGCTTTTAAATTCCTGTCCAATGCCGATCTTGTTATGCACTGGGGTTTATTAAAGCGTGAAGTATTTATTGGTATCTGGATTTTAATTGGCAGCGGCTTAACACTTTATTTATTTGGGGTACTAAGATTGCCGCACGACTATAAAGGGATGAAGATAAGTACCGGCAGAAAAATTGCGGGCGCTGTTGCCCTTCTTTTTACTTTGTACCTGCTGCCGGGGGTTACACAAACCAAATATGCCAACCTGCGCTTATTAAGCGGCTTCCCTCCGCCATTCAGTTATAGTATTTATGGCAAGGATAATATAGCTGGGAAGGGACTCGAAGCGGATGTAATGAATGATTATTCGAAAGCATTGCAATTGGCCAAAGCGCAACATAAACCACTGCTGATTGATTTTACCGGTTGGGCCTGCGTGAACTGTCGTAAGATGGAAGAAAATGTATGGACAGATCCTATGGTATATACCTATATCAAAGAAAATTTTATACTGGTTTCTTTATATGTTGATGACAAAGAGAAATTGCCCGCTGAGCAAAGGTTTACGTACTCTTTTAAGGACGGTAATTCAAAAGATATCATTACGATAGGTGATAAATGGGCCACTTTTCAAACGGAAAATTTTGGACAGTCAACCCAACCCCTTTATGTGATTTTAGATACGGAAGAAAAGCTGCTCAATAACCCGGTTGGGTATACGCCGGATGTAAAAGAATACCGGCAATGGTTGCAATGTGGTAAAGAAGCATTTGATAGGAATTAACAATACAATTACAGGGCGATTTGTTTCTCTGTCATCATCTTCCGTAAATTAATCAGGCCATAACGCATGCGGCCAAGGGCCGTATTGATGCTGCAATTAGTGATCAGGGCAATTTCTTTGAAACTCATATTGGCATAATGGCGAAGTACAATAATTTCACGCTGTTCTTCCGGAAGCAGGTCTAACATCATGCGAACACGTTCGTGGCTCTGGCCTTGCATTAGCTTAGCGTCCGGACCCTCTTCGAAAACCTGTAAAACTTCAAAAATGTCCTGGTTATCACTGGTTCGGATGGAAGGGCTGCGTTTTACCTTTCGGAAATAATCCACACAAAGATTATGTGCAATCCGTAAGGCCCAGGGAAGAAACTTGCCTTCTTCTGTATATCGCTTATTCCTCAGCGTATCTATGATCTTGATAAATACATCCTGAAAAAGATCTTCGGCCAGGTAACTGTCTTTCACAAAAAAGAGAATAGAGGAGAATAGCTTGTCCTTATATCGGTAGATAAGGGTTTCGAAAGCGTTGGTATCGCCATCCTGAAAGGCCCGGATCAAATCAGTATCAGATGCCTGGTCCAATTTTCTCATAACAACTTTTTTGCGTAAAATTCTTCTTATTTAGAATATCGGTAGAACTTTTTCTTGAGTGTTTACCTACTAACTCATTATATTTCAGCAACAAATTATACATCTTTTCATATCAGTACTTTTTTGTGGAAAAGATGGTTTTAAGGTATCGGGGTTATACACATTTTCTTTGTTAGCCAGGCAAGCAACCCTCTCCCGAAAAAACTTGGGTAACTGGTCCTTATTCTAAGACTTAACCGTCAATAATGTGTTTAATTTGCGCATAGTATGGCAACGAAAACAAAGTCCCTTTCCATTCAGTCTCATTTAGAAGATGCCGGTGTCATCCTTGTCAAAGGCGCGCGGGTACATAATCTCAGGAATATTACGGTCAGTTTTCCCCGTAATAAATTAATAGTAGTTACCGGTGTATCGGGTAGTGGTAAATCTTCTCTCACTATTGATACGCTCTTTGCAGAGGGACAGCGGCGCTATGCCGAGAGTCTGAGTGCCTATGCCAGGCAGTTCATGGCCAGGATGGTTAAGCCGGATGTTGATTACATCAAAGGACTTTGCCCGGCCATTGCTATCGAGCAAAAGGTAATTACCCGTACGCCACGAAGTACGGTGGGCAGTATGACGGAAATGTATGATTACCTGCGTTTACTGTTTGCACGTGTGGGCAAAACAATATCACCCATCAGTGGTAAGGAAGTAAAGAAGGATGATGTGGCCGATGTATTGAATGCCATCAGCAAAAAGAAAGATGGAACCAAAGTAGTAATCATTGTTCCGTTTAAACAACATGCCAACAGAGCTACCCGGGAAGAGTTGAATATATTGATGCAGAAAGGATTTTCGCGGATGTACTGTAAAGAGCCGGGTGTTGGGAATCCGGAACCTGGAGTGATTATGAGGATTGAAGAACTACTCGCATTACCCGATACAGATTTAAAAAAACAACTCCGGATTCCAAATTACAGACTCCAAACTTCTAACTCCCAACTCCAGACTTTTGTTCTGATCGACCGCATAGTAACCAAAGAGTTTGAGGAAGAGGATCTGCATCGTTTATCTGATTCAGTCGGAACGGCATTTTATGAAGGGGAAGGCGAAATGTACGTAGAGGTTGATGCCATCAACCTCTTACATTTCAGTAATAAATTTGAACTGGATGGTATTCAGTTTGAAGAGCCCGTACCCAATCTGTTTTCATTTAATAATCCATTTGGCGCCTGCCCTACCTGTGAAGGGTTTAGCCAGGTTTTGGGTATTGATGCTGATCTGGTAATCCCTGATAAAAGACTAAGTGTATATGAAGGTGCCATAGCGCCCTGGAAAGGAGAGAAGCTGGGTTGGTGGCGTGAACAGTTTGTAAAAGGTGCGGGGAAATTTGGTTTCCCTATTCATAAACCCATTATCGATCTCACCAAAGAACAACTTACCCAATTATGGAGCGGAGAAGGAAATGTACAGGGCATTGATGATTTTTTTAAAGAGGTAGAACAAAATTTATACAAGGTTCAGTATCGTGTTTTACTAAGCAGGTATAGAGGCAGAACCAACTGCCCTGATTGTATGGGCTATCGTTTGCGCAAAGAAGCATTATATATAAAAGTGGGCGGTGAGCATATTGGCGAATTGTGTGGGTTACAGGTAAAGGATCTGAAAACATGGTTTGATCATTTGCATTTATCGGCACATGATCAACAGGTGGCCAAAAGAATTTTAATTGAAATTCATCAACGCCTGCAAACATTATTAGATGTGGGATTGGGTTATCTCACACTCAACCGTTTGGCTAATTCATTGAGTGGTGGCGAAAGCCAACGCATTCAATTAACCAGAAGTTTGGGCAGTAACCTAACCAACTCATTATATATACTGGATGAGCCATCCATAGGGTTGCATTCGAGGGACACGGTTCGTTTAATCAGTGTATTAAAATCTTTGCGCAACCTGGGCAATACGGTTGTAGTTGTTGAGCATGATGAGATGATGATGCGTGAGGCGGATTATATCATTGATATGGGTCCGCTGGCATCACATCTTGGTGGAGAAGTAGTGGCAGCGGGTAATTATGATGAAATAATCGCTAACCCTGAAAGCCTTACGGGTAAATATCTTTCCGGGCAACTGCATATTGATCCACCCAAATCAATCAGAAAATGGAACCGTAGTATTGTGGTTGAAAACGCAAGACAAAATAACCTGAAGGATATAACCGTTGCTTTCCCATTAAATACATTATGTGTGGTTAGTGGTGTTAGCGGAAGCGGAAAAACCACTTTGGTGAAACAGGTATTGATTCCTGCTTTAAGAAAACTAAAAGGCGGGTTCTCTGAAAAAGTAGGACTGCATAAAAATATTAGCGGTGATGTTGATTATATATCACAGATAGAAATGGTTGATCAGAATCCGATTGGTAAATCATCACGCAGTAATCCGGTTACCTATATAAAAGCATACGATCATATCCGCGAGCTATTTGCCAAACAGCCTTTATCTAAAACACGTGGCTTTTTACCCAAACATTTTTCATTTAATGTAGATGGCGGCCGTTGCGATACCTGCAAAGGAGAAGGGGAACAGGTGGTAGAAATGCAGTTCCTGGCTGATGTTCATCTTACCTGTGAATCTTGTGGAGGTAAACGTTTCAAAGAAGAGGTACTGGAAGTGCAGTTCAATGGAAAAAGTATTTATGATGTATTGGATATGAGTGTAGATGAAGCCATTGATTTTTTTGCCGGTGAGAAACCCATCAAAACGGCTATTCAACCTTTGCAGGATGTAGGATTAGGCTATATCAAACTCGGCCAGAGTAGCAATACCTTAAGCGGTGGTGAGGCACAACGTGTAAAGCTGGCCAGTTTTCTGGGCAAAGGAAAGGGCATCGGTCATATGCTGTTTGTATTTGACGAACCTACTACCGGCCTGCATTTTCATGACATTAAAAAACTACTCGCCTCCTTCAATGCCCTTATAGAGCAGGGGCATTCCATTATTGTTATCGAACACAATACAGACATCATTAAATCTGCCGACTGGATCATCGACCTCGGTCCGGAAGCAGGCGATGCAGGCGGGAACCTTGTGTATGCCGGTGTTCCGGCTGGAATAAAGAAAGTGAAAGAAAGCCATACGGGAAAATACCTGTAGCATGTTGAGGGTCGAAATATGTAATTTTACTTCATCATTCTATATTCTTCCTACCTCAACCTATCCAGGCTCTTTACCAGTTTCTGATCTTTATAAATTCCGCTAATGGCAAATAAAAGAAAGAAGGGAATGGCGGAAGCAAATACAGAGGTTAGGTCGATGGTCCATTCTGTTGGGATATAATTTTTTGTCTGCAGGTAATACAATAAAAGATTCAGCAGGGATATAAAAAAAACAGCCAATGCAATCTTTAACTGTAGTTTTCTATCCTTAAACAAAAAGATAGTGATCAGCGAACTGATGGCAACAGCTACCGTAAGAATCATTAACAGCATACTGTTCATAGCCGTAAACCGCTGAAATTGTTTTACATTATCTACCACCAGGTTACCACTAAAAAATGAAAGCTTCAGTGTAGCAAAAGCCAGCAGGGAAGCGATTAACAACCAGATAGTTTGTAAGCGTTGTAACATATCAATATTTAAAAAGTGTCTTCAATAGATTGGCCTGCACTAATGTACTGCCTTTAAATGATATTGTACGCAACCGTGAGTCGTGAGAAAAAAGTGAAAAAATAACTCCAAACTCCTAACTCCTAACTTAATTCCGGATACAATACAAACTGCGACATAAAATCATTCACATCTTTTTTTACTGCCTGCAGTATCTGTGTATCATCCGCATTCATCAATACTTTATCAATTACATTTACTACAAACTGCATGTGTTCTTCCTTCATACCTCTTGTAGTAATAGCTGGTACCCCTAAACGGATACCAGAGGTTACAAATGCGCTCTTATCATCATAAGGAACCATATTTTTATTGGCGGTGATATCCGCCAATACCAATGCCTGCTCTGCTTTTTTGCCACTGATATTTTTATTGCGCAGGTCAATCAGTACTAAATGATTATCCGTTCCTCCACTGATAATCTGGTATTCTTTGGCCACCAAAGCCTTAGACAATGCCTGGGCGTTTTTAATTACCTGGTTAGCATAGTCTGTAAACTCATCACTTAATATTTCGCCAAACGCAATGGCTTTTGCGGCAATCACATGCTCTAATGGTCCGCCCTGAATGCCAGGGAATACGGCCATATCCATTAAATTACTCATCATACGGATATTGCCTTTCATGTCTTTCAGCCCGAAGGGGTTTTCAAAATCCTTGCGCATCATGATGATGCCACCACGGGGTCCGCGTAATGTTTTATGGGTGGTAGACGTTACAAAATGGCAATGATCGAATGGGTCGTTTAATAATTTTTTAGCAATCAGTCCGGCAGGATGCGCAATATCCGCCATTACCAGGGCCCCTACCTCATCGGCTACTTTTCGTATGCGGGCATAATCCCAATCACGGCTATAGGCGCTGGCGCCGCAGATGATTAATTTTGGTTTTACTTCACGGGCCTTTGCTTCCAGCATAGCATAATCTACCAGTCCGTCTTCACGGGTTACCCCATAAAAATGTGGTTTATATAGTTTGCCACTGTAATTCACCGCAGACCCATGCGTAAGGTGCCCGCCCATGCTTAGGTCAAGTCCCAGAATAGCATCACCCGCTTGCAATACGGCCAGTGCCACGGCTGCATTGGCTTGTGCTCCGCTATGGGGTTGCACGTTGGCATAGCCAATATTAAATACCCGCTTTAAACGGTCAATCGCTAATTGTTCTGTCTGGTCCACAATCTCACAACCGGCATAATAACGACGGCCCGGGTATCCTTCTGCATATTTATTGGTCATTACACCGCCCATGGCCTGCATTACCTGTAAACTGGTAAAGTTTTCAGAGGCAATCAGTTCAATTCCATGTCTTTGCCTTTCCAATTCCTGTCTGATGAGGTCAAAAACCAGGGTATCTCTTTGCATTTGTTCGATTTTGCGGCAAAGATAAGAAGAGAGGCATTAGTAGTGAGTGGCAAACAGGGCATTTTATAGGAAAACTTGCCCTATAGCCATATTTTCCTATTTTCGGCCTCTTGAAAATCTGTTTATAAGAGGTAAAGTAATTGTGTAATAAGCTAACAGTGCTGTTTTCAACATAAATGACCCCCATGAAAGCGATTATTCCTGTGGCCGGAGCCGGAACCAAATTAAGACCACATACCTATACCCAACCCAAAGCCTTGATTCCTATTGCCGGTAAAACCATCCTGAGTTTTATTGTGGATCAGTTGCACGAGGCAGGTATTTCTGAATTTATTTTTATTGTTGGCTATCTGGGAGAGAAAATTGAAGACTATGTAAAACAGACCTACCCTAATCTGACTACTCATTTTGTTTTTCAGAATGAACGCCAGGGAACCGGGCATGCAATTGAACTGGCCCGCGCAATTGTAGGTACGGATGAAGTGTTTGTGGTATTGGGTGATACGATTTGTGAGTATGATGTGAAGGAAGTGGTGGATAGCCCATATAGCATGCTCGGTATTAAGAAAGTAGATGACCCCCGCAATTTTGGCGTTGCTTCTGTGGGCGAGGATGGTTTTATAGAACAGTTAGTGGAAAAGCCTGCCATTCCAAAAAGTAATATGGCACTGGTGGGATTATACAAAATTAAAGAGACCCGAATCCTGTTTGAATGTTTGCATTATTTGCACACAAAAGAAGCCAATCCAATAGGTGAATACATCCTTACCGATGCACTTGAATGCATGATTAAACGTGGCGCAAAATTTCAGGCCTTCAAAGTAAAGAACTGGTTTGATTGCGGCAAGAAAGAAACATTGCTCGAGAGTAATGCCACACTGCTTAAAAAATTTGGCGGAAATATTACAGGTAAGCATGAGTATAAAGATACCATCATCATTCCCCCGGTAAGCATAGCGCCCGGCTGTAATATTTCTAATTCAATTATCGGCCCGCATGTGGCGATTGGCGCCAATACTTCTATCAAACATTCTATCATTCGCGACAGTATCATCGGTTCTTATACCAGTCTGTATGAAGTGGTACTCGACAATTCCCTGATTGGAAGTGATGCCTCTGTAAAAGGGCTTAGCCGTAGCCTGAACATAGGTGATAATACTGAGATTGATTTTGGGTAGTGCAGCTTAAAAAATCAGCAACTATGGATGAACAACCATGGACAAACCGAATTACCACTCTCTTCCAAATTAAATTCCCCATTATACAGGCGGGTATGGTATGGGCCAGTGGCTGGAGATTGGCCAGTGCGGTAAGTAATGCGGGCGCATTGGGGCTGATAGGAGCCGGCTCTATGTACCCAGAAGTGTTGCGTGAGCATATTCAAAAATGCAAAGCTGCCACTGATAAGCCTTTTGGCGTGAATGTTCCGCTAATGTATCCCTCTGTTGCAGAGATTATGCAGATTATTGTAGCAGAAAAAGTACCTATTGTTTTTACCAGTGCCGGTAATCCTAAAAACTGGACTGGTTATCTCAAAGAAAATGGGATCAAGGTTGTGCATGTAATCAGCAGCAGCAAGTTCGCTAAAAAAGCAGCGGATGCCGGATGTGATGCGGTTGTTGCTGAAGGATTTGAAGCGGGCGGCCATAATGGAAGAGAAGAAACTACCAGCATGGTTTTGATACCTGCGGTTAGAGAGGCTATATCTATTCCACTGATTGCCGCCGGTGGTATTGCCACCGGCCGCCAGATGCTGGCTGCCATGGTATTGGGTGCAGAGGCGGTACAGATAGGGAGTAGGTTTGTATGTACGCCGGAAGCCTCTTCACACCCGGCTTTTAAAGAAGCAGTGATTAATGCCGAAGAAGGAGATACGCAAATGAGTCTGAAAAAATTAATGCCGGTCCGGCTGCTTAAAAATCCTTTTTATGAGAAAGTAAGAATGGCAGAATTAAAGGGCGCAGATGAAGAAGCGCTGACTAAAATATTGGGCAGGGCCCGCGCCAAAAAAGGCATGTTCGAAGGCGACTTAACAGAGGGTGAATTGGAAATAGGCCAGGTGAGTGCCTTAATAAAAAAGATTAAACCAGCAGGCGAAGTAGTGAGGGAGATATGGAATGATTTTCTGGAAGCGAGGAAGAATAATTTTGACTATTGAACACGGAATATCGAAGTATCTGCTTTTCCCTTCATGATTGCAAATAATTGTCACGGCAAACAGTGAAATCATCTTTTTACTTTCCATAACTGGAATACCCTCGACAGGTTGAAGCCGAACCGGATATCAATTTTTTCCCAACTGGCGGTTGTTTCTGTGATGAAGGCTCTTTCATTCATCCCCGCGGCATTGGATACATGTAATTGGAACACGTGACTTCCGGTGGATTGCCTGATGGGAGCATATTTGATATAGCCATCCAATTCTTTTTTAAAGGTACTTCTACCTACACCTACCATCAGGTTTTGTGTTAATCCAAAATCCAAACCTAACCGCATGCTTGCCTGGTCAAGACCGAATAAATTTTTGGCGCCCTGATTTAACTGCCCAAAACGGTGCAGTATTCTGAAGTCCATGGTGCCGGGTGATAGAAATTCCATTGAATGTCCATTAATTACCCTGATTGATTTGAAAGCATTCTTTACGATTTCCTTTTGAGGTTTATCTTCACCAACCAGTTCCAATAAATCTTTTTCCTGGGCCTGTACTCTCTGGGAGAATAATACAGCTAAAAGGATAGCCGCACTGAATGTTATTATTTTCTTCTTCATGTGATTAATTTTGGTGGGTAAGCATTATTTTTTCAAAAGCTCCAGTGAGCAATCAACAGTTATTTTTGCATTTTTGGCTACTTTGTCTGCTACGAGTTGGGGGATCGCTATTTTATAATCGGCCAGTAGTGCGGCAAATTCAGCGGTTACTGAAATCCTTCCTCCTTTAACGGTTATCTTACCTTCGGTTTCCAATTCTTTTGTTTCGCCATGCATAGTTAATTTGCCTTTTACCTTGGCAGGGTATACCGCGTCTTTCGTATAATTAATGGTCTCGTTATTTACAATCTGACCCTTAAATACTGTTTTGGGAAACCGGTCACTCTCAACATAGTTTTCATTAAAATGTTCCATCATCAGGGCTCTGTCAAATTCAAAGCCTTTCATTAAAACAGCAAACTGAATTTCTCCGGATTTGCTATCAAGTACGCAGGTAGCGTTCTTATTAGTTCCATCAATATTTTCAGGTGATTTAGGAGAGGTGGCATCAAAAACTATCTTTCCATTCTTGGTAAAATATTTGTCCTGAGCCCGTGAAGTGATAGCCAGTGTAATAATACCGGCAAACAGAAAGATTTTTTATTTGATTAGTGTTTTAAGTCTGATAAATTAGGTTAGTTCTTAGCTGGTACACATCTGTTCAGGATAACATCGGATCCAAGCCCCATATCATCTGTACTGTATCCGGTACACACTCCTTTGATTGAAATAGTTTGTCCGGTGGTGAAACTGCTCACTTTTTTATTGATCATACTGTCAAGGCTACATCTCACAGAAGACATAGATGCCGTATCACCTAATACAAGTGTATAAAACCCATTTTCATCTTCGTCTATTTTCTTTATCTGCCCGGATACTTCAATCACTTTCGATAAATATTTGGCATTACTGCCTGGCTCATCTTTACTGAACTGGCTGATAATATCATTCACTGATACTATGTAGTCTGCTTTGGCATCGGCCAGGTTCGTACTCTTACGGTTATATTCTGTATAGCCATAATAAGCAGCGCCCATGATTATAATGCCAAGTACAAGGGATGCGTATAAGATTTTTTTCATTTTTTTCATTTCCTTTTTTTGTATATAAATAAAAGATATAAGTCTGTCCAGTGGCTTTTACATCATAAATATCATGCCAGAAAACAGAGAGGGTTAATGGTGTTTAATGCTTTAACTTTCTTTTAGGATAATCGTAGATCCAGCCAAGGTAAACGCCTCTGCTGATAATACGCTCCTGGCTTTTTCCGATTCCTTTAAGCGGTAAATTTAAATAGGGTTCTATTCGAAGACTTCCGATCTTACCTGCCCGGAATTGATAGCCCAGGCTGAAGTTCGTGGTTGCAAAAAGCGTGTGGGTATTATTTGTATTCAGGTAAGGCATGCTGGTTTTGGGTTTAAGCGCCCCCGCAACTTTAATGGTATCCTTTGTAATATTACTATTCTCTTTAACTGTACTGAGCTTTAAAATGACTGGTTCAGATAGGGTTATAACGGAAGAACTGATATTTTTTTTGGGGAGCTATAGGAACATTGTCTTTATTAGGTTTTAACTGGTTCAATACCCCGGGGCTTGCCCTGAGGTCGAATACCGTTTATTAATTTCTCTTACATACAAGACGATAGGCTTTTTTGAAAGGTTGCGTAGGCGGGAAATTTATTTTTGAATATAAATGGCATCGGCCTGTGCTGTACAGGTAACGACCAAATCATTGATACAAATATTTTCGGGCAGGCCGGCACAATAAAAGGTAATATTGGCTATGTCTCCGGCATAGAGTGGGGTAAAGCCATCATATACCTGTTTGGCTTTCAATGCATCACCCTTAAACCTAACCTGTGAAAATTCAGTTTCTGCCGCTCCGGGATGTATGGCCGTAACTTTTATACGATAGGGAAGAAGATCAATACGCATGGCTTTACTTAAAGCATCCACCGCATGCTTACTGGCACAGTACCCATTCCCTTCTTTGTATACTAATTTTCCCGCTACTGATCCCATATTGATAATATGCCCCTTTTTTCTGCCGGTCATATAAGGCAAGACTGCCTTGGTTACATACATGATACCTTTAACATTGGTATCTATCATCGTATCCCAGTCATCCAGGTTTGCATTTTCAAAACTATCCCGTCCTAAGGCAAGTCCCGCGTTGTTTACCAACACATCAATATTGCGCCATTGTTCCGGTAAATTCTCCAGCGCTGCAAACACTTCTTTTCTTGCCTGAACATCAAACACCAACGGAAGTACCTTTATTGCATATTGGGTTTGAAGTTCTTCAGCCAATGCTTTCAGCCTGTCGGCTCTTCTTCCGGTGATAATACAGTTCCAGCCGGCAGCAGCGAATTTTTCCGCGATGGCTTTTCCAAAACCAGCACTGGCGCCTGTGATGAGAATAATTTTAGTCATAATGTGGTTATAAGAGAACAAAATTAAGGCAACTCATCCTAAGCCATTGCCTGCCTGCCCAAAACTTACTAAAAACAAGCAGGTTTCTCTTTACCTGATCAGTACAATCGTACCTTTTCTGAAAATAGTTTTTCCGGTATAATCTATACCTAATGCCTGGTAAACATAAGCGCCGGCAGGCTGGGGGGTACCTCTAAAATTACCATCCCATCCTTTCCCAATCTCCGAAGTCGAAAATAATAACTGGCCCCACCTGCTGTAAATGCTGAAGTAGTTTAGCTTGGAGATACCATATAAGATAGGTTTGATAATATCATTTTTACCATCACCATTGGGCGTATAGGCGGAAGGAACTAAAATGTCGGGGCCATTCTTATATACCCTGACCACTATTTTATCCTCGTTAAAACAAAGTGCATTGCTAACCCGTACAGTATATATAATAGAATCAACCGTACTGCCTAATAAGGCAATTGGGTTGGCTATAGCAGGATCACTTAATCCTGTAGCGGGTGTCCAGCGATAACCGGTTCCTCCATTTGCCTGTAACTGAATGGGCTGATTGGGTACAACGGCAGTGTCTACTCCTGCATAGGCATAGATGAATGGGATAACGGTTACCAGTATAGTATCTGCTTTGGGTTTCGGACAACCAATGGTATCTGTAACTGTTAGTATATATTGGGTGGTTTTGGTTGGGCCCGCTGTAGGACTAATGGTATTTTCATTTACCAGTGAATTGGTGGGGCTCCAGAAGAATACGGAACCCGTAATGGCGCCACTTAACTGAACCCTGCTGCCATAACAAATAGTAACATCAGCGCCTACGGAGGCATTGGGGTATGGGGCCACTTTTACGGTAAAAGAATCTTTAGCCTCACATTTACCCAGGTTGGCCACCAGGCGGTACATCGTATTGGTTAAAGGTTGAACCAATGGTTTTTTAATAGCCTGAACTGTTTCTCCGGTAGAGGCGGTCCATTGATAACTGAGCGCGTCACTTACCGGATGAAGCCGGATGGTATCGGTTTTACAGATACCGGTATCAATACCTGCTTTTGCCGCGATGAATGGCAGCACATTAACCGTAACTGAATCTGTATTGGCACAGCCATTATCATTTACCGATATATAATACCTGGTAGTATCTCTGGGGAACACAAGGGGAGAGGCAGTGGCAGCATTCAGTATCCTTGTTTTATTAGGGCCGTTAATGGGCGTCCATAAAACAGATCCACTGCCGATGATCACTTTTAGCGCCAGGGTATCATTACTGCAGATCAATGTATCCCTGAATGGCAGGTTAAGAATGGGCTTATCAAGAATCGTTAAAGATTTTGTGATGGTATCAATACATCCTTTGGTATTGGATACTATTAATCGTACCTGCGCATTGGCAGGCGAGGTATATTTCCAAACAGAATCGTTACTATGTGCCGTATCAGCCAGCGTGGTATTGTCTCCAAAATCCCATACCCAGGAATTTACCAAACCATATTTTGTAACTGTTGCATCAGAGAAGGTATAATTATTCAGGAAGCAGGTGCCTGTTACTGTATAGTTTGGCGCAAAGCCCGGATACACTTTTACAATTGAAGTAGCGGAATCCTGGCAGCCGCCTACTGCCGTTACTTTTAATTTAACAGTATAGGTGCCACTGTCTTTACCGCTTTTTAAATAATCATAATCAGGAGTAGGGTTGGTGGAGGTATCTGTTGTTAATGAGGGTATACCAAAATCCCATACATATGAACTAATGTTCGAATTGGTAGATTCATTTCGAAAGCTAAGGGTTGTGCCATTACAGGTAATATAAGTAGGTTTAAGTGTTGCTGCAGAAATTGAACAGTCTGCAACAGTTATATGTATTTCCTTTTTAGTTGTTCCTATTAATACCCCATTTCTGAATTCACTTGCACAAACAGAAACCACATAATCACCTGTTGCGGAAGGTGCGGTTCCGGAAATAATACCTGATTGCAGGTCTATTGTTACCTGAACCCCCATAGGTGAAGATCCACTATAATTGGGAGTAGTATAGGAAACTAAACCGTATGGCGGATTTGTGGGTGGATTAGGTCTTGCACCCGCCTGGGTATTATTACCTCCCACCAATCCATCGCAAAAACTATAGGTTAACTGGTCTCCATCAGCATCTGTGGCACTAAAATCAAAAGTAAAAGGGGCATTGAAACAAATAAGTGCTGTATCTTTTTGCGCAAATACGGGGCTACTGTTTGTCGCATAGTTGATGTTATTTATGGTGCCTGGAATTTTAGTGGTGTAACTGATGCCAATATTATTTGAGTTGCCACTTATATTATTAATACCAAGAATACGGCAGCATCGCTGTACAGTTAAGGTATATCCAGCATCATTCTGAGGAAGATCTATGGTTTGTGAATAAACATCAATGATGTAACATACTTTAGGGGGTGGCTGTGAAATACATGGATTATAATTTGTTTTATCTGGATTGTCCGTCCTTGTTAATGGGATGGTTAATTTATCTTTAAGCAGATTGGTGGCGCCATCAAATATGCCAATATACACATCAGGGTCCCTTTGCGCAGCATTTGAATTACAATCAAGGTATTGTCGTACAGTTATCTGGTATCTTGAACTATTTACAGTAGCTCCGGGGCCGATATATGTATATTGTATCCATCCTCCCTTTAAGTGATTGGCAAATCCCTGATAAGTAAAACACAGGAGTATACACAAAATAAATAGTTTCTTCATCTTACTGGTTCTTCTCAATCAGCATTAATTAAATAATTCCACTTAGTATGTAAAGATTAATTCTTTATATTTAATTGATCACACTGTGAATGTACAATATGTATCACTATTCAATATCCTGAAATCACTATTTAACTGATTCACCACAGTTTTTTAAAGAGGGAAAGAATGTACAGATTGCTGCCCTGGTAATAAAAGGATACTCATTTTCTTACACTAACTGCTCTTTCGATGCAGGCTATCAGGGCCTGTTAATAAAACCCAGCAGGATACTGTTCATTTCCGCAGTGGCTTCCCACATGCCAATATGCCCCGTGTTTTGTAAAACCCGCACAATAGAATGGATTGGCAACGGGGTTTGTTGCATTACATCCGCCATGGGAGCCGCGAGATCTTCGGTTCCCATTACAAAAAGAACCGGCAATGGGTTGCCTCTCAGTACAGCCGTCTTGTCCGGACGATTCATCATGGCCAGTGTGTATTGTTCTATAGCTTCTTTTGTAAAATTTTGTGACGACTGAATGAGTGCCTCCACCCTTTCAGGATAGTTAGCTTTGAATTTTGCCCCGAATAAATTAGGGATGGTATTTCTCAGAAAAGGGTAGGGCCCATAGGATTCAATCAGTTCAATACTTTTTTGGCGGTTCCTTTTTTTCTCCTCACTGTCTGCAAAAGCGGTGGAATGGATTAATCCAAAACCAGTCAGTACCTCCGGATATTTTTCTGCAAAGGCAAGTGTAATGTAGCCTCCCATACTATGGCCAAGCATGGTGCAGTTTGCAATATTTTCCTGCTCCAGTAAAGCCTTGATACAATCGGAATAATCTTCTATCGAAATAGCATCAATGGCAGGCTCTGCCCCACTATTCTCTTCTGACTTTTGACTTTTCACTTTTAACTTTTCCTCCAACCTCTCCGATTCCCCCGATCCCGGAAGATCCGGTACAATTAATAAACAGTGCTGTTGTAAAAAAGAAACCTGCTCATCCCAGATATGGCTGTCTTCTCCAAATCCATGTACCAGCACTAAGGGTTTCCCGCTCCCTGAAATTCTGTAAGCGATATTGGCTGTTTGATAGCGGAATGATTTTTTCACCAGGGTTATTTTTTTCTCCATTGCAATGATCTGAACAGCAATAGTAGGATGAATGGAATGAAACCGGTATTCAATTGCTGGGGTAAAAAGAAATAGAATACAAGGATTAATAAATAGTACACAGAACAAAAGCCAAAATATTTTTGAAGCCAACCTGGGTTTCTCCATAGGGCAAAGGCTGCAATCAGATGGGTAGGCAGCGCCCACAAAAGGTTGTAATTGGCTGCACAGGATGTATGATCAGTACCAAACCACATAAACAATACTAAAAAACCAACCAGTCCTGTTACCAGGAACAACATAAAATCTACTGCCTTTGTCATTTGCCTGGCCGCTTTATGCCGGATAAAAGAAATGCCGGCCACCAGCAGTGCGAATACACTGAAAAAATAGAAGGGCCGGTTATGGAAAGGCTCCTGGCTTTGAATTCCCCTGAATAGTAATATTTTTTTTTCTAAAATGCCTGAGGGTTTGCTATGAACGGAGCTGTCAATTCCCTTCATCAGGTAATCCGGTAAGAACATCGATTCCGGTATATTTACCAGTTGATCAATCGGGCTTCCCAATAACAAATCAATACCCAGTTTACTCCATGATTTTGCCCCTTTATCCAGGTACTCGTGCAACATATTCCGAAAACTTGTTTTGGCGGGAACCAATGTCTGGTTCGCTTTCAACCCCGCATATTTAATCAGTATGTCTCTTACCCTTGACGTGCAGTTATTATATAAAAAATCGTATTTGTAATACCGGGCGGCTCCCGCTAAGTTTTCAGTTAACGCGGTAAGGATTGCCCGCTTTATACTGTCTGTTAAACGTAATTCCTGTTCACTTACATCCCTGTTCTCTACCTGGTATTCATACATGAATTGGGGAAGCGTGGCCACTGACAAAAAATAATCCAGTTTACCCCTGGTGAATTTTGAATAAAAGTCAGGGTCATTAAAATCAAATGTTCCGTAGTTATAAACCAGGTCGGTTTGCTGGCTACTGTCAATAATACGGATAGCAGTATGACCAAAAGTGGCATACAATTCATCCCCCGGTGCACAGGTAAGTATGCTGATACGCAGGCGGGATGGTTCGGTTTGTGCGAAAACTGCCAGGCAGCTTACCAATGCAACCAATAAAAGCGGAAGCCCTTTATTTTTCACAATTATTTTTTAGAAAGATACGGTACTTCGCTATTACTTAGAACCTACTACTTATCACTCACTATCACTTTCTGCTGTAATTCGGAGACTCCTTTGTTATATATACATCGTGTGCATGACTCTCATTGATGCCCGAGTGTGTGATCTTTACAAAAGTAGCTTGCTGGAGCGCCTTAATATCTTTGGCGCCGCAATAGCCCATACCTGATCGTAAACCTCCCACATACTGGTAAATAATTTCACTCAGGCTTCCTTTAAAAGCAACCCGTCCTTCTATACCTTCCGGAACATATTTTTTGATATCTTCTTCCACATCCTGAAAATAACGGTCACCACTGCCCTGACTCATCGCGCCCAAACTACCCATGCCACGGTATTCTTTAAACTTACGGCCCTCGTAAATAATTGTATCGCCAGGGCTTTCTTCCACGCCTGCAAATACGCTACCCATCATCACCACATTAGCGCCGGCAGCCAGGGCTTTCACCATATCGCCGGTATAACGGATACCGCCATCTGCTATTACCGGAATGCCTTTTCCCTTCAGTGCATTACTTGCTTCCATGATAGCGGTAAGTTGTGGAACGCCGGCGCCGGCAACAATACGGGTAGTGCAAATAGAACCGGGACCAATCCCTACCTTAACACAATCAGCGCCTGCTTCCGCCAATGCTTTGGCCCCTGCAGCGGTTCCTACATTACCCGCTATGATCTGTAAATTTTTGAAATTTTTTCTCAATGCTTTCAGTGCCTGTATCACTCCTTTGCTATGTCCATGGGCACTGTCGAGTGTAACCACATCTACGCCAACATTCTGTAAAGCAGCCGCCCTGTCCATCAGATCCTGCGTAATTCCCAGTGCCGCGCCAACCAATAATCTTCCCAGCGAATCTTTACCTGCATTCGGATAATTTCTTAATTGAAGTATATCCCGATAGGTAATCAGTCCGATTAGTTTACCCTGTTTATTCACCACGGGTAATTTTTCAATCTTGTATTGGCGTAATATTTTCCCGGCTTTCTTCAGGTCTGTGCCTTCAGGGGCAGTGATCAGGTTTTCTTTGGTCATCACCTCTTTAACCTTGCGATGGTTATCGTGTTCAAAACGAAGGTCGCGGTTGGTAAGTATGCCTACCAGCTTATGCTGTGCATCAATAATCGGGATACCTCCTATTCTGTTGTCCTTCATCAGTTTCAGGGCATCACCGATGGTTGCATCTATCAATAATGTGATAGGGTCGATGATCATACCACTCTCACTGCGTTTTACTTTTCTTACCTGCTCTGCCTGCTTTTCAATACTCATATTCTTATGCAGTATGCCCAGGCCTCCTTCTCTTGCCAATGCAATGGCTAAACTGGCTTCCGTAACGGTATCCATGGCTGCAGACAGCATGGGAATATTTAGTATTATGTCTTTGGTAAGATGAGAACTGATATTGGTTTCACGGGGTAGTATTTCACTGTAGGCCGGTACCAATAATACATCGTCAAAGGTAAGGCCTTCGCCAAAAAACCGGGAGGGGGCAGACTTACTGCCGGGAGAAGTATTTCTTATTGCCATGTGCAAAGATACAGCTGGAGGGAAATTGCGTCCAAAAATTTTTCTTACACTGATTTGTATTCGTAATCGTCACACGTCTCACGACTCACCATCCTGCAATAAGTAATTACCTTCGTCCCGATGACCAGCACCTCACCAGCTACGAACGCCCCCTTTTTTAATTTTCAATTTGGATTACTATTCTTTAGCAATTTTTTGTTCAGCGCCAGTTTTAGTATGATGATTCCAGAATTGCCGGGGTATTTAACCCAATTGGGAGGGGCTGAATACAAAGGGTTGATCATCGCGCTTTTTACCTTAATGGCCGGCATCTCCAGACCCTTCAGCGGTAAATTAACCGATACCATTGGACGGGTACCTGTTATGATTTTTGGATCCATTGTTTGTGTGGTTTGCAGTTTATTGTATCCTGTTCTCACCACTGTGAGCGGCTTTTTGTTTTTGCGTTTTTTTCACGGGTTCTCAACGGGCTTTAAACCTACTGCCACTTCTGCATATGGGGCGGATGTGGTACATGAGTCACGAAGGGGAGAGGCCCTGGGGGCATTGGCAATCGGTTATTCTTTAGGATCTTCCGTAGGGCCGCTGGCCGGCAGTTACCTGGTTATGCATTATTCATTTAATGTCATGTTCTATGTTTCCGCTTTTTTTGCTTTGGGTTCTGTACTGATTTTGATGAATATTAAAGAAACACTTCCCAACCCTCAAAAATTTTCTCCCAGGTTACTCAGGATTAAGAAATCAGAGATATTCGAAAAAACAGCAATTCAGCCGGCAGTCATCATGTTATTGTTGTGCTTTTCAATTGGCTGTGTACTCACTTTATCACCCGACCTGAGTGAATCGGTAGGCGTGCACAACAAAGGAATTTTTTATGCTTTCTATACGGTGGCTTCTTTGTTAATACGGCTGGTAGCAGGAAAATCTTCAGACAGGTATGGACGGGTGAGGGTATTAATCTACTCTTCTTTTACCATGGTAATTGCCATGACCTTTTTAGCTTTCGCGCATTCGGTTACCATGGTAATGATAAGCGCCTCCATTCTTGGGATCAGTGTGGGAATGAATGGCCCTACTATCATGGCATGGACCGTAGACCGATGTAAGATAGTGAACAGGGGGCGCGCAGTGGCTTCCGTATATATCGCGCTTGAATTAGGAATTGGCAGTGGCGCCATCATTTCAGGCTGGATCTATCAAAACCGTTTGGATAACCTGGTCTATGCATTTTTACTGCCTGGTTTATTGGCCATGATGGCAATGTTCTTTTTGCTGAACTGGCAAAAAAAAGAGAAAAAAAGACTGATGACTAAAGCCGAGGCCCTGTTCGAACTTACCGAATAAAAATCTGCCATCATCATTTACAGTAGGGTATACATTTTTCCGGGTAGCGAACAAATCACATTTTGTATTTCCAGATTCAGAATTGCGGCGGCAACACTACTGCTGCTCAATCCGCTTTTAATATATAAAGTATCAATGGGGGTTCCCTTTTCCTCATTTAACAGGTTTACAATCACTCTTTCTTCAACACTCAATTCAATAAATAACGCTTTCTGTTTTTTACTATTTTTTTTCTTTTCTTCCCAGCCCATCAGTTCTACCAGTTGTTCCGCGCCGGTAAGCAGTATCGCTTTATTCTGACTGATTAATTTAAGGCATCCGCTGCTTTTCGCGTCAGTAATTTTTCCGGGTATGGCAAACAGGTCACGGTTATAGTTATAAGCCAATTCTGCTGTTATCATACTCCCTCCTTTCACCGCGGTTTCAATCACTATCGTAGCATCAGCCATGCCTGCCACGATTCGGTTTCGTTTTGGAAAATTATGTTTGTCTGGCTTACTGTTTTTTCTGAACTCTGTTAGTAAACCACCCTCACGCAGCATTTCTTTTGCCAGCGATTTATGTTGGGCAGGATATAAGGTATCCATACCATGTGCCAATACACCAATGGTAGGCAAATGATTTTGCAGACTGGCTTTGTGCGCAATGGCATCAATTCCAAATGCCAGTCCGCTTACAATTATTACCTGTTGCGATTGCAGTGATTGTACCAGTTGTTCTGTAACCTGTTTGCCATATTCCGTATGATTCCTGGTTCCGATGATACTGAGAATTCTGGAACTGTTCAGGTTGGCGTTGCCGCGATAATATAAAAGCGTAGGAGGATCATAACAATGCAATAACCGTTGGGGATAGTCTTTGTCTGATATGAATAGCGTTTGAATATGGTGTTGCTCTGTAAAAATAACTTCTGCTTCAGCTTCGCTAAAATTATTCCACTCTTTTAGTCTCCTGGCATTGAGTTCGCCAATGCCTTCCAAACCGCTTATCTCCTTTTTCTTTGCCTGAAAAATGGCGGACGCATTCCCAAAATGTTCGGTAAGTATTTTGGCTTTTACGGCGCCTAGTTCAGGTATCATTGTAAGGGCAACCTGGTACAATAACTCTTCTTGCATAGCATTTTCATCTTTCGTAAAACAGTGGCCAATGTTCCACCAAAAATGAAAAAGAAAAAAGAGTATTTATACGCTAAAGCCCCGTTATTGTAAACGTAGTTCTCCTGTTTTGCGCCCTACCGGCTTCGGTACTGTTATCTGCGACAGGCTTTGCGGCGCCATAGCCTTTATAACTTAAACGTTGGATGCCAATACCCTTGCCAACCAGGTAATCTACGATGGCTTTTGCACGGTTAACAGAGAGTTTTTGATTGTCTTCCGCATGCCCGATATTATCTGTATGCCCGCTAATCTCTAATTGTAACGAAGGATTTTCGGAAAGTACCTGTAGCAGTTTATCTAATTCTATATAAGCGGATGCGGGTAAGAGAGAGGCATTGGTAGCAAACCGGATATTGTTGAAAGTGCTTACCGTGTTCAGTTCTACGGGTTGTAAATAAATATCTTTCCGGTAAACACTATCGGCCTCTTGCCTGCTTAATGCATACAGTTCATTATAAAATAAATAGCCTTTCCTGTTTACCGAAAAAGTATAATCCTTACCTGTTGGCAGGGTAATGAAGTATTCCCCTATTTCATCCGTCTGCAATTTCATTAAGGCGGTATTACTGGTATTATCAATGAGTTCGACCGATGAGGGTAACGGTTTATTTGTTTTTTTATCCATCACTTTACCTTTCACATATAAGGTTCTGTAAGGACGGATATCAGTACGAAGATTAAATTTATACAGATCAAGATTGCCGCGGCTATCACTCCTGTCGCTGGCATAATAGGCGGTAAGGCCATCGGATGAAACCGCCAGGCTGCCTTCATTTTCGATGGTGTTGATGGGGTATCCCAGGTTTTCCGGTTTGCCCCATTCGCCATTTATCCCTTTGCGCAAAACAAAAAGATCAGAGCCGCCATAACCCGGTAATCCGTTAGAGGTATAATACAATGTCTGGTTATCCGCATGAATAAAAGGCGCCTGTTCATCACTGGCCGAATTAATATCCGGACCCATATTGACAGATGGCCCCCATTTGCCATTTGGCTGGCGATAACTTACATATAGATCGCTGCCACCATATCCGCCAGGCTGTGTACTGATGAAGTACAATGCCCTTTTATCGGGAGAAAGTGTGGGACCGCTTTCATAAAAATCTGTATTGATATTGGGTCCCATATTCTGTGGCTCACTCCATCCTTCCGGCGTTAGGTAAGAAATATAAATATCAAAACTTCTATGGCCCTGTGTGGAAATATCTCCCGCAAATACCATCCATTCACCATCCTGGGAAACAGAAAGTGCCCCTTTATTGGTTTCCCTATTAATGTCCCCTTCAATCTTCTTCCATTGTCCGAATTGAGTTTTGTTTATCCGGCTTTCAATAAAGTCTTCTCTTCCCCGGGGATCTTTTCTGGTATATACCAGTAAGCTATCGGTAACCGTTACGGACGGATAATATTCTGAATGAATGGTATTGATACTGTCGCCAAGATTAACAGGTAAAAAATCATATTTGGTATCCGCATGTTGTAAAGCATATCGGATGGCAAACGCATAACATTGTTTTCGATATTGCGCGCTTTTGATACTTCTGTCGTTTAGTTTGGGATATGTTTCAAAAGCATTGATGGCTTTCAGGGCTTCTTCAAATTTACCCTGTCCCGCCAAATTGATTGAGTAAGGAAGGTGATAGATAAGAAAATAGGCGCTGTCTTTACTTCTTGCTTTTTCATACAGTTTTACAGCCTGGTCGTATCTTTTTAGCTGCCCCAGCGCCCCGCCCAGTGAAAGATAGGCATCTACAAAATTGGTGTCTTCGCCGATCGATTCCATCAGTACGGGAATGGCTTCTGTAATAGCTCCATCCTTTAATTGGTCCAGTGCTTTTTCGTAAAGTTTCACAGCCTTTGCCTTTACCTGTTCAGGATAGTACACCTGCGAAAAACAAAAGCCGGAAGCTGATAATGCAAAAATGAGTACCACATATTTGATAGGCTTTATCATGCGCGCAAGTTCGATAAAAGGGCAATAAGGGGGTGTTAAAATTAGGGTACTGCCGCTGTTGGTAGCCCGATCAACAATAATCGCTTAAGGCACATGAATATATTTATGCACCTGCAAACTCAGTTCCCATTGTGGGTTGGCTTTGATATAATCGATCAGCAGGGGTGTTACTTCCTCGGCTTTCTCCCATTCAGGTTGCAGATATAATTTACAATTGGCATTCACTTTAGCTGCATAGGTTTCTGCCCATGCAAAATCGTGTGTATTGTACACCACTACTTTCAGTTCATTGGCGAGCGGAAGAATAGCTGCCAGTGGTTCTTTGAATTTTTTGGGTGAGAGGCAGATCCAATCCCAGTTACCACTGAGAGGTGATGAGCCGGACGTTTCAATATTGGTTTCAAAACCGGCTTCCTTCAACTGGTCAGTTAAATTATCCAGGTTATACAGAAGGGGTTCCCCACCGGTTATTACAGCCAGTCTGCCCGGGTATTGAATAGCTTCTTTAACAAGGTTGGTGATAGCTACTCGCGGATGTTTGGAGGCATCCCAACTTTCCTTAACATCGCACCAGAAACAACCCACATCACATCCCCCCAACCTGATAAAATAGGCGGCACGCCCCTGGTGAAAGCCCTCGCCCTGCAGCGTGTAGAAAGCTTCCATAACGGGAAGGGATGTGATGGGAGAAGTGGTCATCATGAATTAAGTTGGTTATAGGCTGTTTGAACAGGCATCATTCCCCCTGTTCTGCTTATACGCCTGTAATGTATTCTTTAAAAGACCGGCAATAGTCATCAGCCCAACCCCACCGGGTACCGGCGTGATAGCCGATGTAAGAGGGGCTACTTCATTAAAAGCCACATCTCCTTTTATCCGAAATCCCTTTTTGGCGCTTGGATCATCTACGCGGGTAATGCCTACATCAATTACCACGGCCCCTGGTTTTATCATATCTGCTTTAACAAATTCAGGTCTGCCCAGCGCGGCAACCAGGATATCGGCCTGTAAACAGATTTCTTTTAGGTTGGAGGTATGGGAATGGCAGATGGTTACGGTACAATTGCCCTGTTTTTGGTTGCTGCTAAGTAAAATACTCATGGGCCTTCCCACAATATTGCTTCGGCCAATTACAACGGCGTGTTTGCCTTTGGTTTCAATATTAAAATGCGCAAGCATGAGCATAATGCCATACGGAGTAGCAGGAATAAAAGTGGGCAGGCCCTGTACCAGTTTGCCGGCACTACTGGAATGAAAGCCATCCACGTCTTTGGCAGGATTGATGGCCTCAATTACTTTGTGTTCCCGAATCTGTTTGGGAAGGGGTAATTGAACCAGGATGCCATCTACTTCAGGGTCATTATTTAATAGGTTGATTGCCTCCAGCAGTACCGACTCATCCACCTCACTGTCCAGTCGGATCAGGGTTGATCTGATACCCGTTTCTTCACAGTTCTTTATTTTACTGGCTACATAGGTTTCACTGGCGCCATTACTACCCACAAGAATAGCAGCCAGGTGAGGGGGTCTTTTTCCGGATAGTACCAGGATTTGGGTTTCTGACTGTAAGTCTTTTTTAACCGCCGCGGAAGCGATTTTACCATCTAATAGTAACATAATCCCGCAAAAATATCTGAATTGCCACTTCTTATAGCCATTTTTTTTAAGGATAGGAATAATCTGCCTATTTGAGGTTGTTCCCAACGTAAAATTTCATTTTTAGATTTTTTTTAAAAAATTTCATATTGAATTAATTGCAATATATATTATAAATCAAGTACTTAGACGTATTGAAAAAACACAATTAACTATTTTTTGTATTTTTGCGCAGCATTTTGTCTGCTTCATCGGTCTATGAGCAGTAAATCCGATGTTAACTGATTGTAAAATTTGTTGAATTATACTTTTTTTAACATTTAATCGCTATTGGTTATATTCGCTCCTCAAATTTACCCCAAAAATAAAAAAAACATGAAGAAAATTGTATCCACATTCGTAGTGGCTTTGCTATGTTTTTCGATAGCTGCCATTGCGCAGGTACGTCCGGTTACGGGTACCGTAAAAGATAATACGGGAGTTCCCATTCCCTCCGTCTCCGTTAAAGTTAAGGGAACCAGCACAACTGCCATTGCGGATGCGAATGGTGTATTTAAAATTAATGCAACAGACAATTCTGTACTGGTTTTCTCAGCCGTAGGCTTCAACGATGTTGAATTAAAAGTGGGTAAATCAGCCTCTCTCAGCATCTCATTATCCAAAAACATTAATGAACTGGAAAATGTGGTGGTTACGGCACAGGGTATTAAAAAGAAAAGTAAGGAAATTGGGTACTCTTATGCAAGGGTATCTAATGACGAGATTACAGTAGGCCGTTCGCCTCAACTTACCCAGGCTCTTTCCGGTAAAGTATCAGGCCTGGCTATTTATACAGTGAATAATAGTGTTGACCCTTCCGTGAAAGTTGTTTTGCGCGGGTATCGCTCTTTAACCGGTAATAATGAAGCACTGGTGGTTATTGATGGTATGCAAACCACTTCCACTATACTTGCCCTGCTTAATCCAAATGATGTTGAAAGCATATCCGTCCTGAAAGGTGGACAGGCTGCCACTTTATACGGTTCCGCCGGTATCAATGGCGCCCTGGTTATTACTACCAAGCAGGGTACCAAAGGCAGGCTGAAAGTGTCTTACTCAAACGCTACCAACTTTGAACAGATCAGTTTCCTGCCTCAGTTCCAGGATAAATATGGTTCAGGTTCTCAATATTACCAGTACAATTATGGCGACCCGCTATACGATGCGAATTATTTGAATCGTATGAAAGCAAACTGGCGCTCTTATGAGAACCAGCAATATGGTGATGCTTATGATGGTTCTTTGCGTATTGCCGGACGTGTATTGGAGGATGGCAGTAAATTAATTATTCCTTATGCGCATGTTGGCGATATCAGAAGAAAAAGTTTTGATATTGGTGTGTCTACCAACAACCAGGTTAGCTTCCAGGGCGGAGATGAAACTTCTTCTTATTTCATGTCTGTTGAAAATCAGAAGATCAATGGTATTGTGCCTGGTGATATGAGCGACAGAACGGGTGTTCGTGTGAAGGCTTCAAAAGACTATGGTAAACTGTCAACCAGCTATAATGCAAGTTTTACCCAGATTGCTTACGACAGAACCACTTCAGATTTTTATAATGATATCATCAATACCGCTTCATGGGTTGATTTGACTACCATGCGCGACTGGCGTTCTAATAAGTTCGCTAATCCAAACGGATATTATAATGATTATTACAATAACCCGTATTTCAACAAGGATATCCGTAGGGCAAAATATAAGGATGCCAACATCCAGGGTAACTTTGAAATCGTTTATCATGCATTGCCCTGGTTACAGATATTTAACAGACTGGGTATAATGAATAATTCAAGAACCGGTAAGAATACTATTGAGAAATTCCAGTATTCAGACTGGGCCAAGAACGATGCCTTTATTCCCGCACCTTTCACTTCCTACGATGATTATCCCGGTATTTACCGTGCTATTTCTGATGTAGTGGGTGGGGTATCGGATTACTCTACTACGGAGAATGTGGTAAATAATGAATTTCAAGTCCGCGCTCAGAAAGATCTGGGCTGGTTTGAAAATAAGTTAACCTTAGGGTATAGTATTTACCAAAGAACTACTAAAGGGATTACTATTGGATCCAGCTCTATCGTGGTACCGGGTGTATACAACGTTGATAACAGGCAGGGTAATTTGTATGGTGGTGAAGGCAATACTACAGAACGCAAGTTTGGTTATTATGGTGACCTGACCACTAACCTGAAAAAAATGGAGTACCTGAGTCTGAACCTGACGGCTCGTTACGATGCCACTTCCAGGTTCTTCAAGCCTACCAGGTCTGCCAATCAATACTCTTACCTGTATTATGGCGCCGCTCTTTCTTTCATTTTGACGGATGCTGTTCCTTCTCTGAAAGGAAGGATACTGAACTATGCGAAATTGCGTGGATCATACAATAAGAATGGTAACGACAATATTCCTTTGTATGGTCTTGATCTGACTTATCCAAATGGAAATAACTTCCCTTATGGTAACACGGTGGGTTTATCAGTTGGTAACGTATTACCCGATGCCAACCTGAAACCTGAATTTGTTACTTCTACAGAAGTAGGTGGTGAATTTAGCCTCTTAAATAACCGGATAAACCTTGACGTATCATGGTATAATCAGAAGTCCATTGGTCAGGTACTGACTGTTAAAGTGCCTAATTCAACAGGGTTCAATAACCTATTGATCAATGTGGGTGAAGTGAAAAATTTTGGTTATGAGGCTGACCTGAAAGTTCAGATTCTGCGCGATCGTAAGATTAAATGGGATGCCAGTATTAAATACTCTTACAACGATAATAAAGTGGTGAGCCTGTATCCTGGCATTGACGCGTTTGCTTACGGTGGATATAATTACGCGACTTCAAACGTAGTATTGGGAGAGCGTTTCCCAATACTGAAAACCACCGGATATTTTTATGCTACTGATGGTTCTGGTATGAGAAGAGTGAATGCTACCACAGGTTACCCTGTTCAGAATACGGCCCTTACTAACCGCGGTGGTACCTTACCCCGTCACATGGTTGGTTTAGGATCTGCTGTAACTTATGGTGATGTTCGCTTATCATTCAACTTTGAATATCGCGGTGGCAACGTAATGTATTCAGATCTTGGTGGTTCGATGACCTTTACCGGTTCTGGTAAATGGACGGAAAACAGGGGAGAACAAATCTTCCCTAACTCTTATTACATCGATGGGGGAGGAAAAGAAACGCCAAACACTACTGTTCAGGTACGTCAACCAGAGTATGCACTTTGGGTTAGTAACTACCGCCTGATCAGGGAAAACTTTGTTACACCAGGCTGGTTTATCAAATTGCGTGATCTGAATCTTTCTTATTCTTTACCTGCGGCATTAATTAAAAAGACAAAGATTTTTTCTGCTGCCAGTATAGCTGTTTACGGAAGAAACCTCTTTACCATAGTGGATAAATCAAACTATTACACTGATCCGGAATATAGTTATACCCCAGGCAATGGTATCGGTATTAACAATACCCTCCAGACACCTCCGGTTCGTTCTTATGGTTTCAACGTAAATTTTGTTTTCTAATCAACCACCTCAATTAAAATAATAAGTATGAAACTAAAATATTTATATATCGGCGCACTGGCGGTACTGGTTGGTACGGGATGTAAAAAAGATTTCCTGGACGTAAATACAAACCCGAACTCTCTGCCAACAGCTACACCCGCATTTGTTATTTCAAATGCCCTTAATGTTTCTGCCAACAGTTTGCTGGGCGCAAATGAAACCGGCATGTACTGGTCAGGTCACTGGACCCAATCCAGTGGTTATATCCTGCAAACGCTGCTCTTCAAGTATGAGTTCACTAATGGTGATTTTAACTATTGGGATGGCACGTATGATAACCTGGAAGATTATCAGTTTGTCATCGAAAATGCGGCCAAGTTTAACCAGAATTACCTGAAAGGACCCGCTAAGGTAATGATGGCATTCAACTACCAGAAACTGGTAGATCTCTATGGTAATATTCCATTCAGCGATGCATTAAAAGGTGTGGGTTCTCTGGCGCCTAAATTTGATGATCAGAAAACAGTGTATGAAGGTTTAATTACTTTGTTAAGTGGTGCCATAACTGATCTGAAAGCCAATGCTTTTGCCAGCGCCTACGTGTCATCTGATATCGTTTTTAAAGGAAATACCACTAAATGGATACAGTTTGCTAATTCACTGAAATTACGCATCCTCATGCGCCAGTCACGTATTACCGGACGCGATGCTTATATCACCGGTGAAATCAATAAAATCATTACCGAAGGGTCTGGTTTTATTACCGGCGCCGAAGTGGGCGTAAATCCTGGTTATGTGGCTGCTGCCGGACAAACCAATCCTATCTACGACACATGGGGTTATGATGCCAACGGAGCAAGAAGGTCTACTAATAACTTTCCACGTTTAACGGAGTACTCCATAGCGCAACTGGTGGCAACGAATGACACTTTCCGCCTGAAACGTATGGCTTATGCACCGGGTAATGAAAATGGCGCCAACCCAGGTGTAAGTGCGAAGCCTGAAATCGCCGCTAACTATCTGGGTGTGCCCTTTGGTTCAAGTTCAGGATACCTTCCAGCAGTAACCTGTGCCATCGGACCGGCATTGCTGATCAAAGGTAAATTTGGTAATCTATTTGTACTCATGACTGCTGCTGAAGTTCAGTTAAACCTTGCCGAAGCCAAACAACGGTATGGCGCAAGTGTGAACTTAGCAGGTACCGCCCAATCATACTATGATGAAGGGGTTACCCAATCATTCCGTGCCCTTGGCGCCAGTACTGCTAATGCTGCAGCTTTGCTAACCAGTGGTATTGACAATGCGGATTTCACGGCTTCTGCCAATAAATTAAACGCGATTGCTCAACAGAAATGGCTGGCATTGGCTTATTTTAATGGTCTCGAAGCCTGGTCTGAATACCGTAAAAGCAATTTCCCTGTAACACCGCAATCTAAAAATGTTCTTGGAACAGACCGTCCATTACGTTTGTTCTATCCAGGATCTGAATTAGGTTCTAATGGCGCCAATGTAAACGCGCAGGGTACGGTAGATCCGCTGAAAACTAAAATTTTCTGGGACGTTGATTAATCCTCAAATCTGTTAGAAAGACTACCTGGGACCGGCAAACGCCGGTCCCTTTTTTTTAAGCAGGAAACTTCACAACTACTTATCTTTTTTAAATACTTTTGACCCATTATAAAAATAATATGGAACCACAACCCGCCCAATTAAATATAGAAATCAGTGAAGAAGTAGCAGAAGGCAGTTACGCCAACCTAGCTATCATTACGCATAGCAACGCGGAATTTGTAATTGATTTTGTGAACGTGATGCCAGGCACACCCAAAAGCAAAGTAAAATCCAGAATTATTTTCACCCCCATGCACGCCAAACGTTTCATGAAAGCCTTCGAAGAAAATATCGAACGCTTCGAAACCGCCAATGGCGCCATCAAGGATCTTGAGAATATTGAAATACCCATGAATTTTGGTGGGCCAACGGCGCAGGCGTAGAAGAGTTAGGAGTCTGGAGTGAATTTTAACTCCTAACTCCTCACATCATCCCCTCATCCGCAAAACTAAAATACCCCTCATTGCTTACGATAATATGGTCCATTACAAGGATATCGAGAAATGCAGCGGCCTGTTTGATTTTTTGGGTAATTAATTCATCCGCTTTACTGGGCTTTAAATTACCGCTGGGATGATTATGGCAAAGCACGATCGATGTGGCATCGTTTTCGAGCGCCTTCTTTAAAATAATCCTTGGATCCGCTACAGTGCCCGTCATTCCCCCCTCACTGATAATCTCAAATTGCGTAATCTTATTGGCCCTGTTCAGGTAAACTACGGCAAATACCTCCTGCTTCCTGTATTCCAGCGTAGCGCGCAGGTATTCGGCAATATCACTGCTTTTGGTTACCAGTTCCCTTTTCCTTCCCGAAGCAGCTCTTCTAATACCCAGTTCCAGCGCAGCCGCAATAGTGATGGCTTTGGCCTCGCCCAGGCCTTTAATCTTTTGTTTAACCAGTTCTCTAACACTTTGGCCGGCTAATTTCTGTAAGTCATTATCCTGCGTCTGTAAAAGGCTCCTGGCAACATCAATGGCCGATTGATCCCTGGTTCCATTATTGATCAAAATGGCCAGTAGCTCTGAATTGCTGAGCGTATGGGCTCCTTTGAGCCATAATTTTTTGCGGGGCTGATCCTCGTCCGCCCATTCCTTAATAGAAAATTTCCTCATACTAAAAATTATTATACAATCAATTTACTATTTCTTAACCTAATCAATATCTTCGCCGCACATTCTACTTTATTTATGAGCCCATCCGTCAAGATATTCTCCGGCACCGGTTCGCAGAAACTGGCAGAAAAAATTGCCCAGCGTTTTGGCGCCCCCATCGGTAAAATCAATATTCAAAAATTCAGCGACGGAGAATTCCAGCCTATTTTTTTAGAAAGTATTCGTGGCGACTATGTTTTTCTGGTACAAAGCACCTATTCGCCTACCGAAAACCTGATGGAATTATTACTGATGATTGATGCTGCCAAAAGAGCCAGCGCCCATAAGATCATTGCTGTAATTCCTTATTATGGATTTGCCAGGCAGGACCGGAAAGACAAACCCCGTGTAGCCATCGGTGCAAAATTGATAGCCACTTTACTCGAAGCTGCCGGTGCACACAGGGTAATTACCATGGATCTGCACGCGGCACAAATACAAGGTTTTTTTGATGTGCCGGTAGATCACCTCGATAGTTCAGCTATTTTTATCCCCTATATTGAACAACTGAAACTACCTAACCTGTCGTTTGCGGCGCCGGATGTAGGCAGTACTAACCGTGTTAGAGAAATAGCCAGCTATTTTAATGCAGAAATGGTTATCTGCGATAAACACCGTAAAAGGGCCAATGAAATAGCCAGTATGGTGGTGATAGGCGATGTAACCGATAAAGATATTGTACTGGTAGATGATATTTGCGATACCGGTGGCACTTTGGCCAAAGCGGCAGGACTTTTGAAAGAAAAAGGCGCCAGAAGCGTTAGGGCGCTGATTACCCATCCTGTTTTGAGCGGCAAAGCCTATGAAAATATTGAGAACAGTGTTTTAGAAGAATTAATTGTTTGCGATACCATCCCGCTAAAACATACATCTCCCAAAATAAAGGTTATTTCGGTTGCCGATTTGTTCGCGATTGCTATACGTAATGCCTATGAAAATAAGAGCATTACAAGTTTGTTTATACACTCCCAGTTGAGGGGAAGAGATAAGTGAGTTAGGAGTTGGAATAAAACGCCAGACTTCTAACTCCTAACTCCCAACTTTCCCTTACCTTTGCCGTCCAAAAAATAAATACATGAAAACAATTACAATCGAAGGTCACCTGAGGACCGAGCATGGCAAAAAAGCCGCCCGCCAGATTCGCTCTCAGGACAATGTGCCGGGTGTAATTTACGGGGGTGCTCAGGAGGTAAATTTTTACGCTTCAGCCAGGGCTTTTAAGCCTTTGGTGTACACTGGTGAATTTCAGTTGGCCGATGTTACAGTAGATGGCAAAACTTACAAATGCATTTTAAAAGATCTGCAATTTGATAAGGTACAGGATTCACTGATCCACGTGGATCTGTTGGAACTGGTGGGCGATAAAAAAGTAGTCGCGACCTTACCCCTTAAATTCACAGGTGTCTCTATCGGCGTGAAAGGTGGTGGTAAACTGGTTACTAAAATGAAATCGCTGAAAGTAAAGGCCCTGCCTAAAGATCTTACATCAACCATCACTGTTGATATTACCGACCTCGACCTAAATGGTAACATTCGAGTAGAAGATGTGAAAGTAGTGGGTATGGAAATTTTGAATTCTCCACGTATCCCTATCGCTTCTGTTGTGTTAACGCGTCTGTTGAAACAGGAAGAAGCAACCGCGGCTACTACTACTACTACTACTGCCGTTGCGAAGGATGAGAAGAAAAAATAAGCCTGATTTTCTAAGAAAGATAGTTTTTAAAAAGCCCGGTAAATTTTATCGGGCTTTTTTATGCTTCAGGTAGCCCGAAACCTGAATTTGAATGGCAGGTTGGGTTGACAAACTTTTGTTCCTTCGGTATTACGGGGTATTTTTGAACAGATTATGCATAAGTTTCTTATCATCGGTTTAGGTAATATAGGCGAAGAATACCACCATACCCGTCATAATATCGGGTTTGATGTGATAACTGCATTCGTATTGAAACATGGGGGTCTTTTTAAGACCGACAGGTTAGCGGAAATAGCGGAAGTTAAGTGGAAGGGTAAAATTTTTATCTGTATAAAACCCACTACCTATATGAACCTCAGCGGAAAGGCCTTTAAGTACTGGATGGATAAGGAGAAGGTTGATTTGTTACATACACTAACGGTGGTGGATGATCTTGCTTTACCCTTGAATAAGCTGCGTATGCGGGGCTCAGGAAGCGATGCGGGACATAATGGATTGAAAGATATCCAGTTAACGCTGGGCACCGATCAATATCCTAAATTGCGCTTTGGTATCGGAAACGAATTTCCCAAAGGCAGACAAATAGACTTTGTTTTGGGAAAATGGTTAGCAAGTGAAAAACCGCTCGTAGACCAAAAAATTGCCAGGTGTTGTGAGTTGATTGAATCATTTGCCGCCATTGGACTGGAAAAAACAATGAACCTGGCCAATAGCCTGGATTTTACCGGGTGAATACCTTCTTAAAAACTTTGTGTTACTTTGAGCCTTAGCGCCTTTGTGGCAAAAAATAAATAGTAGCCTCATGAAAATATTCTGTGTTGGACGTAACTACGCTGATCATGCAAAAGAATTAGGTAATGCCATTCCGGAAGAGCCGGTCATTTTTATGAAACCCAAGTCTGCACTCATGCAGTCTAATGCCCCATTTTTTTATCCTGAGTTCACTAATGAATTGCACTACGAAGTAGAAATTGTGTTACGCATCTGCAAGAATGGAAAGCATATAGCCGAAGACAGCGCCGAAGCGTATTATGACGCTTTTACCATCGGTATCGATTTTACTGCCAGGGATATACAGGCCGAACTAAAGAAAAAGGGACTACCCTGGGAAAAAGCAAAAGCCTGGGATAACTCGGCCATCATTGGTAAATGGGTGCCTTTCACGCCAGAAATTTTATCCAATCCTATCAAATTTTCTTTGCAAAAAAATAAAGAAACCGTTCAGAGGGGAACGACTGATGATATGATCTTTTCATTCAACCAGATCGTATCTCATATCTCACAATATTTTTCAATTAATATTGGCGATCTGATTTATACCGGTACACCGGCAGGAGTAGGAGAATGTGTTACAGATGATATGCTGGAAGGATTTTATGGGGATGAAAAAATGTTCTTTCTCGAAATCAAATAGTGGTAAAAAATGATATTGCTGATGCCCAACCATACGTTGAACAGATGCTGACGCCTAACCGATTATTACAAGCTTACCAACTGATGGTTACAGCCAAATCAATGGCTGAAACGTATGATGTTAACCGGCAGGTATGTAAATATGTACACTCCACCTCCCGCGGACATGAAGCGATACAAATTGCTACAGGTATGCAGTTATTACCCTGCGATTGGGTTAGTCCGTATTACCGCGATGATAGCCTGATGCTTTCCGCGGGGTTTACTGCTTATGAATTAATGCTTCAGTTACTGGCCAAAAAAGAAGACCCTTTTTCTGGTGGGCGCTCCTATTATTGTCACCCGGGCAGCCGTGATCAGCATCGCCCCTCCATCATTCATCAAAGCAGTGCCACGGGTATGCAGGCCATCCCTGCCACCGGTATCGCGCAGGGCATACAATTTTTAGAACGCACTTCATCCCCCTTATTGCGCAAATCGGAAGATGGTCAATTACCGATTGTGGTGTGTTCATTGGGTGATGGCAGCCTATCAGAAGGAGAAGTAAGTGAGGCCCTTCAGTTCGCGGCACTAAAACAACTGCCCATTATATACCTGGTACAGGATAATCAATGGAGTATCAGCGCCTCATCCGGTGAAATTCGCACCATGAACGCGTATGAATATGCGGCCGGTTTTAAAGGTATCAAACGAATGCAATGTGATGGCAGTGAATTTATCAGCAGTTATGAAACCATGGAACAGGCCATTGCTTATGCAAGAAAGGAACGCAGGCCCGTTTTGGTGCATGCTGCCGTGCCTTTGCTGGGGCATCATACCAGCGGGGTGCGTAAAGAATTTTATCGGGATAGAGAAGATCTTTTGAAGCATGGGTCCTATGATCCCATTCCTAAACTTCGTATTTTATTAAACGGGGTGGGGTATAGTGAGTATGAGATAAACCAACTGGAAGCAAATGCACTTGAAAAAGTGGTACAGGATTTTTATTTGGCGCAAAAAGCCATCGACCCCGATACCTGTTCTGTAGAGGATCATGTATTTGTTCCCACGCCCGTTAAAGAGGAAACCGGTCACCGGAATCCAAAAAACGGGGAACGGATCATGATGGTTGATGCGGCTTTGCTGGCAGTAGAGGAATTGATGACCGACTATCCTGAAGCAGTATTATATGGCCAGGATGTAGGAGCCAGGTTGGGAGGGGTATTCAGGGAAGCGGCTACTTTAGCGGATAAATTTGGAGAACACAGGGTATTCAATACAGCCATCCAGGAGGCCTATATTGTTGGCTCAACCGTTGGCCTTTCCGCCCTTGGCATCAAGCCGATAGTAGAGATACAGTTTGCCGATTATATTTATCCCGCCATCAATCAATTGGTAACGGAAGTAGCTAAATCCTGTTATCTCTCCAACGGAAAATTTCCGGTACAAATGCTCTTACGCATACCCACGGGGGCTTATGGCGGCGGCGGTCCCTACCATAGTGGCAGTATTGAAAGTATGCTGCTGTCTATAAAAGGTATTAAAGTGGTGTATCCGTCCAATGCCGCGGATATGAAGGGACTGATGAAAGCGGCATTTCTCGATCCCAACCCGGTAGTTATGCTGGAACACAAGGGACTATACTGGAGTAAGGTACCCGGAACGGATGAGGCCCGTATGCCGGAGCCCGCTAAAAATTATGTGTTGCCACTGGGTAAAGCGGGTAAGGTATTAGAGGCTGATGCATCCTGCCTTAGCAGGGGCGAAACGGTTGCTGTTATTACCTATGGCATGGGGGTATATTGGGCAAAAGCCGCCGCGGAAACCTTACCCGGCAGGGTAGAGATCATTGATTTGCGAACTTTATTTCCATTGGATGAGGAAGCCATTTTTGCAGCAGTGCGCCGGCATGGAAAAGTGTTGGTACTGAGTGAGGAGCAGCAGAATAATTCATTCGCGGAGGCTTTAGCCTTGCGTATATCCAATCATTGCTATCATTTTCTGGACGCGAAAGTAGAAGTGATGGGGGCGCTCAACCTGCCGGCCGTACCCATCAATATGGTGCTGGAAGCCGCCATGCTGCCTACGGCCACTAAAGTGGCAGAGCGTATCTGTAAACTTTTGGCCTACTAAACGGCCTCATTTTACCCAAACCTCCTATATTTGCAGCCCGTTAGCGAAAAGCTACAGGAAAAAACCGGCGAGGTAGCTCAGTTGGTTAGAGCACAGGATTCATAACCCTGAGGTCACGAGTTCAAATCTCGTTCTCGCTACATCTAAAAATGCCCTTTTTGTGAGGGCATTTTTAATTGGGTACAACCAGGTAAACCAACACAAAACGCATACATACCGATCTACGCTTTATCCACAAACGGTGAAAGGAGATAATCTAAAAATTGAAGAGAGACATAAAAACAATAACTTAGAAAACGATAATTAATACCGGCATTAAAATAAGGAGAGCCTACACAAATTCTATTAAAATAATTTCTGTATGGGAAATAATGAAGAGGAATTACTGAAGGCAAAAATATCCGAACTGGAAATTGAGCTAACTATACAAAAGCGAGAACTGGAAATTGAAGCCGCATTGGAAAGAGTGAGAAGCCGAACCATGGCAATGCAGAAAAGTGAAGAACTGGCTGAAGCCGCGGCCGTACTCTTTCAGCAATTTGCAGCGCTGGGTAATGAACCCGACCGCATCAGCATCGGTATCATTGACGAGGAATCGGGCACCACGGAAGTATGGGCAACGGATCAGACCGGTACACAGATCAATATACGGTTTACGGCGCGCAATACAGAACCCACTACCGTACAACCTTTGTTTGAAAGCTGGAAGGCAGGTAAACCATCCCTGGTAGTTGACCTCCAGGGTAATGAACTAAAAAAATGGATACACTACCTGCGAACAGAACTGGGCATGTCTATCAATGACAATTATTTCCATGACCGAAGGTTACACCATGTCTCCTTTTTTTCTCAGGGCTGGCTAAATATCTCCACGCTGGAACCCTTGCCGGATCAAACCCTTGTATTATTAGACCGGTTTGCCTCAGTATTCAATCTTACCTATACCCGCTTCCTCGATCTGCAAAAAGCGGAAATACAGGTACAGGAAGCAAAGATAGAAGCAGCACTCGAACGCGTGCGTGCCCGTGCTATGTCCATGCAGAACAGCGAAGATGTGGCCTCGGCCACCGCAGTTATGTTTACAGAACTTTTTAAACTGGGTATCGAAACCATGCGTTGTGGCATCCTCTTCATCCATGAAAACAAAACCATGGAAGTGTGGAACTCCTATACAGATAAAGAGGGCGAGATCAGGAAAGTGGCGGGCTTATTGGATATGAATATCCATCCTTTATTGCAACAGGCTTTTATTGCCTGGCAGAACAAAGACGAAACCTTCCAGTACAAACTCGAAGGGGAAGACAGGCAGGCCTATTATGCAGCGGTGTCGCAGTCTTCCACGTATCATCTGCCTGTTTACAATGAACCAAAGGAAACGCATTACAGCAATATCTATTTATTTGAAGAAGGCGGCATTTATACGTTTACACAATATCCGCATTCAACAGAAGTTCAATCAGTGCTCAAAAAATTCACCGCCGTTTTCGCTCTCACTTTCCGCCGCTACCAGGACCTAAAAGGAGCCGAAGACCAGGCAAGAGAGGCAAGAATAGAAACCGCTTTAGAAAAAGTGCGCAGCAGAAGTATGGCGATGCACTCTAGTAATGAATTAAAAGAAGTGATTATTGTTGTTATTGAGCAATTTAAACAGCTTGGTTTCAATCTTGACCTGGCAAATTTTAATTTCCTTACAAATTCAAGGGATTGGACTATGTGGTTGGCCACTCCTGATTTTGCATATCCTGATATTATTCATTTGCCCTATATTAATCACCCGCTCTTTGATAATTGCATTGAAGCAGTAAAAAAGGGGTTGGACTTCATGAGTGATACCCTCAACTATGAGGAAAAGAACTGTGCTATGCAGCACTTTTATAAGACAACAATATTGAATCACTATGATAGTGACGAAAGAAAAATATATGTAAAGGAAGCTAAAGGTCTTTCACGGTCTATCGTATTTATGAAGTCTATTATTCTTACGATTAGTAATTTTAATGCGATACCCTATACTTATGAACAAAATGTCATTATAAAACGCTTTGCGAATGTATTCGAACAATCCTACATCCGTTTCCTCGATCTGCAAAAAGCAGAGGCACAGACCCGTGAGGCCCGGATAGAAACGGCATTGGAAAGGGTTCGTTCAAAGGCCATGTCAATGCATAGTTCGGAAGATATTGTGGCTACCATCGGCGTTTTTTACCACGAGTTGGAACACTTTAACATCACCCCAAGAAGATGTGGGGTAGGATTACTCAATAAAGAAACCCGTTATTCCGAGATATCTTCTATGAACACCACAGAAGAAGGTAATTCTATTGAAGTGATTGGCAGGTTAAAAATGGCAGGGCATCCTGTATTAGAGGGTATTTTTGATAACTGGATATTGCAAAAAGAATACCATCCGGTTTTGCGCGGCAACGAGATCAAAGAATATTACCAGTTGGTAAGGCCCCAGCTTTCCTATCCCGATTATCCCAACGATACCGTTCAATATGGCTATTTCTTTTTCTTTACCGAAGGAGGCGTATATGCATGGACAGAAAATCCATTATCAGAAGATGATTTAAAAATATACCGCAGGTTTACTTCTGTGTTAAGCCTTACTTATAAACGTTATAAAGACTTAAAAGATGCTGAGGCCCGCACACAGATTGCTGTAAAGGAAGCTTCCTTAGACAGGGTTCGTGCGGAGATCGCCTCTATGCGCACTGCAGAAGACCTGCAACGCATCACTCCATTAGTATGGCGTGAACTAACAGCTTTGGGTGTTCCTTTTTTTCGTTGTGGGGTTTTTATTGTAGATGAAGAAAAACAAAAGATCCATTTTTATCTTTCTACCCCCGATGGAAAATCACTGGCGGCATTGAACCTGGATGCTGACACAATGGATATTACCAGCAATGCCACTGCTCATTGGCGAG
Organism: Chitinophagaceae bacterium; assembly: GCA_023229465.1. Classification (GTDB taxonomy): domain Bacteria; phylum Bacteroidota; class Bacteroidia; order Chitinophagales; family Chitinophagaceae; genus Sediminibacterium. The sequence goes on along the minus strand of JALNZE010000006.1, from coordinate 4,179 downwards.
AACAGAAAGTATACATCTCTCATTGGAGCAAAGCACAGTTTCTTGAATTTGCGCAGAGCCTGGTATCGCGGGGGCAGATACAAAATGTAAATACTTACCAGGGTGGCGAAGAAGCCCCGGAATCACTAACACTTCAGTTTGTTCCTTTTATACAAGGCATGATGTATGTGGGCAGTGCAGAAGATTTATCAACGGCACAGATAGAACTGGTGCAGGCTTTGGCCGAAGCGTTTTCAACGGCCTATGCACGCTACGAAGATTTTACCAAACTGGAAGCCGCCAACCAACAGATAGAATCAGCCCTGAAAGACCTTCGCGCCACACAAACACAATTGATACAGTCTGAGAAGATGGCCAGCCTGGGTGAACTCACTGCCGGTATTGCGCATGAGATACAGAACCCATTGAATTTTGTGAATAATTTCAGTGAGGTAAGTACGGAACTCGTAGATGAAATGAATGAAGCATTAGCAAAAGGAAATACCGGAGAAGCACAACAGATTGCAGAAGACCTGAAACAGAACCTCGAAAAGATTAACCACCACGGCAAGCGTGCAGGAGATATTGTAAAAGGCATGCTGCAACACAGCCGCAGCAGCAGTGGCACTAAAGAACCCACTGATATAAATGCTTTGGCTGATGAATACCTGCGCCTCGCTTATCATGGATTAAGAGCGAAAGACAAATCTTTTAATGCAACAATGGTAACAGATTTCGATCAATCCCTGTCTGCCAACGAGGCAGGAATCGGTAACATCAATATCGTTCCACAGGATATTGGAAGGGTAATACTCAATCTTATCACCAATGCATTTTATGCTGTAACAGAAAAGAAAAAACAAATGGGAGACGGTTATGAACCAACTGTATCAGTGATTACCAAAAGAATTGTCCCCCTCCCAGGGGGACCGCAGGGGGTAGACGTACGGGTTACAGATAATGGCAATGGCATCCCCCAAAAAGTAATCGACAAAATCTTCCAGCCCTTCTTCACCACCAAACCCACCGGGCAGGGAACCGGATTAGGGTTGAGTTTAAGTTATGATATCGTAAAAGCACATGGTGGTGATTTGAAGGTGGAAACAAAGGAAGGTGAAGGGAGTGAGTTTATGATTAGTTTACCGGCAAATATATGAGCAAATGAAAAATGAAGTGAAGCTGTTTGAGCAACAAAAAGTTAGAACCCACTGGGATGAAAAAGAAGAGAAATGGTATTTCTCACCTGCCTGCCGATAGGCAAGGGGAAAGAAGACGAAGGTGCGGAGTTTATCATACATTTAAACATAGCCTGATCCATCAAAATAGTAAAATGAAAACATTCCTGGTCATTTTTCTTTTCTTCTTTTGTATCAATAGTTCCTATGCACAGGATACAACATTGATGCTCTCTCCCGGCATGTTTAATGGCAGTGAAGAGATATTTATCAGTACAATGGATGGATGGCTCTTCAGAGAAGGACATGAACCCGGATGGGCTAACAAGGAAATTAATCTTTCCGGCTGGAGAAAGCTGAAACCAGCAGAACTATCTGCGAAACTGGCGGATAAAAACGGAAAACTGGAAGGATGGCTCAGGTTGAAAGTCAACATGGATACTACTTTTGGGAATATGCCCCTCGGTTTGCGATTTTATTGCTGGGCAGCCTCGGAACTTTATATTGATGGAAATCTGATCCAATCATTTGGAAACACCGGCGCAGACGGTAAGCCTTTTAAGGAATTCAATCCCAACAATAAACTCCCTGTTCGGGTTACGTTAGTTCCTGGAAAAGAACATATCATTGCGATACATTTTGTGGATGAAGTGGTTTTGTACTCCGGAAAGCTGAAATCAGAGGATTTAGGCCTTAGCCTGTTTGTAAGGCTTACCGGCCCCCGGTTCTATTCATTTTTCTCAAAGTATATCAGCAATTGGCCAAGGTATAGCAGCATTTGGATGTCCGTATGTATGTTATTGTCAGTGCTTTTCTGGTTGTTAACTTTTCAAAACCCCCGCGAAAAAAATCTGCGCCTGATAGCTCAGTATACAACCATTTTTGCCTTCTCTGTTTGTATACTCACGCTAAGAGAAGATACTTCAAATTCATTCGGTTACTACAAAATATATAACTCACTCTATTTTTTATGCAACTACTTGCTTCTCGGTATTATACCCATGATTATTTCACAGGTTTTTAAACACAGTGTGCCACAAAAACTGAGAATTCTTTTAGTTGTCTATACAGTCCTGGGTATCCTTAATGCCATTGTAGGTATTGGAAGCCAGTCAGTGGGAATTGCATTGGGCGTTGCTATATCACTGTTCCTTTGTATCTATTATTTAATTTCTTCCTGGAAAAAGTTACGGGGAGCCCAATGGGTTATCGTGCCCGGGTTACTGTTGACTTTGTTTTTTCTATTGGGATTCGTTGCTTTAACCGTATACAATCGATCACAGAATATCCCGGGTATTTATCTTTTTTTAACCGGCTTTTATCTTTCCTTTCCTCTTTCATTGATGGCTTATGTATCGCTTCGGTTTACAGAAATCCTGTCAGAAGTTAGAGAAAATGCAAACCAGGTTATGCAGTTAAATGAAGAAAAGAAAGATCAGGCAGTGCACCAGCAAAAAATACTTGAAGTAGAAGTAGCGAGGCAAACCGCAGAACTAAGAACAACACTGGAAAATTTAAAATCCACTCAATCCCAACTTATCCAATCCGAAAAAATGGCCAGCTTGGGAGAGCTTACCGCGGGTATTGCCCATGAAATTCAGAACCCCTTAAACTTCGTCAATAATTTTTCTGAAGTTAATAAGGAATTGCTGTTGGAAATGAAAGATGAAATTGATAAAGGAAATTTAGAGGAAGTAAAAGCCATTGCCAATGATGTTATTGGTAATGAGGAAAAGATAAACCGCCACGGCAAACGCGCCGATGCCATTGTAAAAGGCATGCTGCAACACAGCCGCAGCGGCAGTGGGGTAAAAGAACCTACAGACATCAATGCATTGGCGGATGAATATTTGCGCCTCGCCTATCATGGCCTGCGGGCAAAGGATAAATCATTCAATGCTACAATGGTAACAGATTTTGATCCGTCTATCGGAAAAGCGAATGTGATGCTACAAGATATAGGAAGGGTTATTCTGAATCTTATCACAAATGCTTTTTATGCGGTTAACGACAAGAAAAAGAAAGGCATTGAAGGATATGAACCCACAGTAACGGTGAGTACCAAAAAACAGGGAAACAAAGTAATGATTTCAGTGAAGGATAACGGCATGGGCATACCGGAAAAAGTCAGAGAAAAAATATTTCAGCCATTCTTCACCACAAAGCCCACTGGTGAAGGCACAGGGCTCGGATTATCAATGAGCTATGATATTGTAACAAAGGGTCATGGGGGCGAATTATTAGTAAATTCTGAAGAAGGATCCTATGCGGAATTCAATATTGTTTTACCCACTTAATAACCTTAAATTCACAAAAGCGTTTTATGAAAATACTAGTCGTAGATGATGAACTGGATATGCAAACCCTTTTCCGGCAAAGGTTTCGTAAAGAGATCCGGGAGGGTATTGTTGAATTCGCATTTGCTGTTTCCGGCGAAATGGCTTTGGAATACCTGAATAAAAACCACCACGAAGCGGTTCTCATTTTATCTGACATTAATATGCCGGGCATGAGTGGCCTGCAACTGCTTGAAAAGATTAAACATAAATACCATACCCCCCCACCCATTGTGATGATGATTACCGCTTATAGTGATCAGGATAATTATAACCAGGCCATGAAACTTGGCGCTGATGATTTTTTAACCAAACCTGTTGACTTTACCCTGCTAAAGGAAAAACTCAAAATCTAACTAATGGCAAAAATACTTGTAGCAGACGATGAGATAGATCTGGAAACACTGATCAAACAGAAATTCAGAAAACAGATCCGTGAAGAAAAATATGAGTTCATCTTTGCGATAAATGGTAATGATGCCATTTTGAAACTTGAACAAAATCCGGATGTTTCTCTCGTACTTAGTGATATCAATATGCCAGAGATGGATGGACTAACCTTATTATTAATCGTTTAGTTATTTAGTGATACAGAATTCTCTACGCTGCATATCTGACGTGGCTTACATGAAAATATTTTTGCACCTGCTTTCTGTCATTTTTCCTATTGTTCATAAAATCTTCAACAT
>JALNZE010000033.1 GCA_023229465.1 Chitinophagaceae bacterium | reverse complement strand
AAATCTACCGCCAACTTCCTTTTTGTTTCCTGGCTGTCTTTGCTGCCTCGCTTTTTTATCATTATCATCTCATAAAGATACAAAATAAATTTTAATGTATCACTAAATTATGCTCTCATTAATAACTACCCCATATTTGTGTACCTATACTATTTCAGTGATGGGCATAACTACGTTGTTTATAGACCATAATCCGCTGTTTATTGACTCCCGCTTTCATTGCTTTCTTTAATCAGATATTCTTGCATAAGGATCAAAATTACGATTATGACACAGGGCTTCGTATGGGTAAAGAGCGCTGGAAATATATTGTTGAAATAATGATGAAGAAATAAACAGTTCTAAAAATAATGGGCTTGATTGTGTTACGCCCGGATATTGGCTTCTGATAAAAGCTGCAAAAATACCTGAGATGAAATCGGTAAATTGATTCCTAATAAAAAACAGATTAAATGGAACAAACGATAGATTCACTCAAAAAGACCGCAAGGCTTGCGGGCTTACTATACCTTATTGGTGGAATCATGGCAGCCTATGGTATGATGTATGCTCCATACCAGACAACGGTACAGGAAGACAGTTTTGCAACTGCTCAAAAAATTCTTAACAACGAGTTTTTATTTCGCGCGAAGATTGTCAGTAATCTTACCGGCGCGATCCTGTTTGTAATATTAGTATTTGTGCTTTATCGTTTGTTTAAAAATGTAAACGAACATAAGGCCAAATTAATGGTTACTTTTCTGATCCTGCAAGTTCCCATTACTTTTCTTCTTGAGACCTTCAAGATTACCGCCCTTATGCTTTTAAAAGGAGAAATAATGAAATCACTTGATCCTGCACAGGCACAGGATATGGCAATGTTATTTATTAAAACGCACCATTACGGACTTATTATTTTAGAAATATTCTGGGGGCTCTGGCTTATACCCTTTGGACAATTGGTTTATAAGTCAGGATTCATTCCCCGAATACTGGGAATATTTTTAATTATGGGCGGTATAGCTTACATCATCGAAAGTTTTACAACGCTGCTTTTCCCCGGTTACAGAGCATTTGTTAGCCAATTTGCATTTGTGTTTTACGGATTAGGAGAACTTTCAATAATTCTATGGCTTTTAATTAAGGGTGTGAAAAATAATATACCAACAATTGACAAACAATAACGAACGCACAACAAGTTGGTGATGTAACAATTTCAAAGGACAATCTTTATACTTTAAATTAAAGAATCAAAAAATGAACCCAAATAGTAAGACCGTTAAAACTTCACCACAATTTTATGCTAAAACTGCGGGAGTCCTTTTCCTCATTTCAATCCTGGCGGGAGGATTCGGTGAATTCTTCGTTCTTAACAAACTGATTGTATCAGGTGATGCAACAGCTACCGCCATCAATATCCATGCCTCTACCTCACTTTTCCGCCTGGGCTTCGCAAGCTACCTTGCAGAAGCTGTATGTGATGTTTCATTAACGGTGATTCTATACCTATTGCTTAGGCCGGTTCGTAAAGATATTGCATTACTTGCAGCCTTTTTTGGACTGGTGTCAACCGTCACTTTCGCATTCGCTGAACTATTCTATTTTGCGGTGTTACTAATATTGGACGCTGACTATCTGAAGACTTTTTCGCCTAATCAAGTGAACTCTCTCGTGCTGCTGTCGCTCAAGTTGTATGGATATGGTGGTGGGATATTCATGGTGTTCTATGGGGTTGCTTCTATTCTCCGTGGATATTTAATCTTTCAATCGGGTTATTTACCAAAGTTTTTGGGTATACTGCTAGTGCTCGCTGGCGCTGGCTTTGTTATCAGAAACTTTTTGCTTATCCTGGCACCGGACTATGCATCCGACTTCCTCCTTTTGCCAACACCTCTCGCCATCCTCGCACTGGCCCTGTGGCTTCTTGTGAAGGGCGTGAATGTTACGAAGTGGAACAAGCAAGTAAGTATGGAGTCGGGTAGAGAAGCGTCAACCGAAATATAGGATAGATGAAAATAAGCACCTCTATTGTTATAGACCTCCTTGTAATACCTTGGTCTTATGTATTAAAAAACTACAGCTTAAAACCAAAGAAAAATAAACATGAAAAAAATAATATTGCTGATAGTCATTTATTTTTTTATGACTTTACCGGGATACTCCCAAAAATCAGATACGATCATAATTGATGCTTCTAAAGTAAACACCAAAGTATTAATACCCGGTACACACCGGTATTTAGTTTACTTTAAAATGGGCAAAGACAGCAGCCGAAAAATGCACCAGCTTTGGTCTAGGTCAATTGCCTTTATAAATTATGAAAGTAAAGAGGCTATATCTGTTACCCAGGAATGGGAAGACAACGATACTGTTGTTCATAAAACTTATTCAGTGCTTGATAAAAAAGATTTTGCTACTCTTTACCACGAAGGCTGGTGGAAAAGAAACGGTAAATCTACTTTTGATTTCATCAAAAAGGAGGCAAAAGACAAAGATGTTCTACTCATTGAGAAAAAAGATTCCAACAGTATTAAGCAACAAATAGCTTTTGAAATTGCCTGTTCGCAATACTTTCTAAACTGGCACCTCGACCTTGAAGTTTTTCCATTACTTCCGTATAAAAATGGGGTGACATTTAAAATAAACTTCTATGATCCAGGCTTTGGAGTGCCTAAGTATGTGTCTTACAGCGTTATTGGTAGCGGATTTCTTACGGGATACAATAATCAAAAAATAGATTGCTGGTTGTTAAAGCACGGTAGTCTTCCACGAAACCAGGAACTTTTCTGGATAAGTAAACAAACCAAAGAAGTTTTAAAACTGGAACAGACGTTTGCCGGCGGAAGAGGCAGGTATAAGATAAAACTTGGATACAGCTATTAAGTATTTATTGACACCTGATAATCTAAGAAAGAAAGGAAAAAAAGCTGTTATGAGAAAAATACGACTAAGCACGAACTTTGCAGTATTCCTGCTTTTTTTTGGTGTTGCTGCACTGGAGGCATTTCAAACAGCCAATTGGGCCAAAGCTGCGTTTTGGGTAGCTATTGGTATTGTTTTCCTGGTAGCGGACAACCTGAAAAAAAATAACAAGGAGTAAGCCTCTTGAAATTTATTATATATGAATGTTTCGGATTAACTTAACATAATCAATAAATAGCTGATAAAATGACAATCACCACCATCGACGATTCACAACGAAAAGCTGCAAAAGTCGCCGGACTTGCTTGCCTGTTGACCACAGCGATAATCGCTGCTGCTAATTTTGGTATCAATGCTCGTCTAATGGTCGAGAGCAATGCTGTAGAAACCGCGAAGAATATTTTGGCGCATGAATCACTATTTCGTTTCGACATCATCGCTTACCTGATTTATTGCGCAGGCATTCTAGTACTACTCACAGCACTTTACGTAATCCTAAAGCCGGTAAACCGGGCTGTTGCATTGCTTGCGACATTCTTAAGATTCGTGTATGCTTTGGTGTGGATTTTTATAGCACTCAATTTTTTTACTGCTCTGCGTCTTATCGGCAGCACTGATTATTTGCGAGTTTTTGAAGCGGATCGTTTGCAGGCTTTGGCAAAGCTTTACCTCTCTGGTTATGATGCCTATTATGTTGGCTTGCTGTTTTGGTCATTAGCCTCTACAGTTTGCAGTTGGTTGTGGTATAAGTCGAATTATATCCCAGGAGTACTGGCTGCTTTCGGTTTAATCTCTTCTGCGTGGTGTGTGGCCTGTACCATTGCTTTCATCATTTTCCCTGACTTCGCCAGCACAGTTAACCTCTGGTGGTTCGATTCGCCTATGGCTATTTTCGAAATAGTATTGAGTTTTTGGCTTTTGTTTAAGGGATTAAGGCCATCCGGGAGAATTCTAAATAACCAAACTAACTAACATGGAACAAAACATCCCTTCACTAAAAAAACAGCAAGACTTGCCGGCGTATTTTAATACTGGATACATAGTACAAAGTATTCAGTATTGAGTAAAAAAAGGCAAACAATTAATGATATGGGCAAAAAGTATCGTTCAAACTGAAAAGATGGCTTGGCTGGTACCCGTTTCAAAAATTTAGCTTTATACTTAGACTGGAAAACGATACAGCTTATGACAAACAAAAAAGAATTTATACCAGCATTAGGCTACGATTGGTTGACGGGTTTCTACGACTTGACAATTAAATTGACAATGCCCGAAAAGAAATTTAGAGCAAAACTCATTGACGAATTGGAACCTGAAAACAATGAAACTATTTTAGAGTTTGGTTTCGGAACAGGACAAAATATAATTCTTGCTCATCAGCGAAATGACTTTGCTAAACTTAGAGGCGTAGATATTGACCCCAAAGTAAAAGCAATCGCAGAGCATAAAATCAATAAACTTGGACTTGACATACCCCTTGATCTCTATGATGGGAAAATATTCCCGTATGCCAACAACTCCTTTGACAAAGTATTCAGTTCATTGGTTTTTCATCAGCTTGACAAGGAAACTAAATTATCTTGTTTAAAAGAAATTTATCGGGTGTTAAAACATAATGGACAACTTACAATTGGAGATTGGGGACAAGCCAAAACCAAAATGATGCGAATTGCCTTCTATTTTGTTCAAATTCTTGACGGTTTTAAAACTACAAACGATAATGTAAATGGACTTTTACCTAAATTAATAGAACAGGCGGGTTTTAAAAATGTAACTGAAATGGATTTCATAAATACCAAGATTGGGACTTACTCTTATTACAAAGCAACTAAATAAATGAACAAGAACTTGACAGAAATTTTATCGTGGAACAGAAGCTCAGCCGCTAACACGTCAATACGGGCTTCAACAAGACATGAAACGAACAACCTGATAAAACAAATTTAACTGGTAACCAAGCATGAAACTCTTAGAAAAACAAGATTACAAAATACTTACTGAACCCTTAAAGAAAGTTACCATTAATAACTTATTTGCCCGTTCAGTAGTTGAACATAAAGTAACTGGTAAGATTTTCGTTGATGATCCAGGCAATCCCCAAACCTTTTATGTGGTTCATCCTTATGGCATGACATTGTTATTTGGCGACTGCAACAACGAAGCATTCAATAGCAGTTTTCGTGACTATTCGCTAAACATACATCATGTTCGGGTTACGCATGAATGGATGCAGGCGTTTCCCGGCAATTGGAACAATGTTCTCAGGGAATTATTTAAAGACCACTTAATTAAATCGGCAGAGAATAAGGCGAAGGAAGAAACAGGAATCATTGAGCTGAATACCAGGGTTAATTTCAGGTTCAACCGCGATAAATACCTGAACTTCAGGAAAACAAACCTTGCTCCGGATATAAGGATTGTCAGAACGGATAAGCAGATTTTCAGGGATATGAAAGGAAGTGTTGTTCCATTTTATTTTTGGGATAGTGAAGATGACTTTCTGAAAAATGGAGTAGGGTTTAGCTTATTTTATAAAGATAAATTGGCCTCAACCGCTTATTCATCATACATTCATGACAACAAGTTTGAATTAGGTATTGAAACTGTTGAAGCCTTTCGTGGTAAAGGATTCGCGGAATATACCTGTTCAGCCCTGATTGACTATTGTATTGAAAATAATTATGAACCCATTTGGGCATGTCGTTTAGAAAATATTGGCTCATACAAATTAGCTCAGAAAATCGGATTCATACCATCGGCAGAAATACCCTATTATAGATTAAGTAAATGAGCTTTCACCATATTGTTGAAACCCAACAAAATACTGCCACCGGCATTGGCTGGAAAATAATAGGATGGTACCCGGGTTCTTTCACAGTGGCGGTAATTTTTATGACCGGCCCGGATAAAATCAACGTTTAACAGAATGTAACTTTATGAATGCCATAATTTATAAATGCTCCCAATTAAAAGCTAACACCCGTTAACCTTTGCCTCCAATACTGTAAATTTGTACTTGAGCCCAAAACAAGTGCATGCCATATACCCCCCAGCATAAAATTCGAATAGTAACAGCCGCCAGTTTATTTGATGGCCATGATGCCGCCATTAATATCATGCGCCGGATTCTACAGGCACAGGGGGCCGAAATTATTCATCTCGGCCATAACAGAACGGTGGCAGAAATTGTAGAATGCGCCATTGAGGAAGATGTGCAGGGTATAGCCATTACCAGCTACCAGGGCGGACATGTAGAATTTTTTAAATATATGAAGGACCTGCTGGATCAAAATGGCTGTGGTCATATCAAAATATTCGGCGGCGGCGGCGGCACCATTTTACCGGAAGAGATCAGAGAACTGCAGTTATACGGCATATCCAAAATTTATAGTCCGGACGACGGCCGAACCATGGGCCTGGAGGGTATGATCGAAGACCTGATCAGGCAATGTGATTTTAGTTTGAATGGCAACGGTCTCTATAAAAATCCGATGACACTGGGTGAAGTAAAAGATGTACGCGAAGTTGCCCGTGCGATTACTAATGCAGAAAATGGAACCCCACCCCCCAACTCCCAACTTCCTACTCCCATTTCCTCCATCCCTGTCCTGGGCATTACCGGTACCGGTGGCGCCGGAAAAAGTTCGGTTACAGATGAGATTGTAAGAAGATACCTGCATGCATTTACAGATAAAACCATTGCCGTAATATCTGTTGATCCGTCTAAGAAAAAAACGGGTGGTGCATTGCTGGGCGACAGGATTCGCATGAATGCCATCTCGCATGGCCGTGCTTATATGCGCAGCCTGGCTACCAGGGATGATAATACCGCATTGAGCGCGCATGTGCAGGAAGCGATTGATATTTGTAAGGAAACCCGATTCGATTTTATTATTTTGGAATCCGCCGGCGTTGGTCAGAGTGATGCTTCTATCCTGGATTATTGCGATGTGAGTTTATATGTGATGACACCAGAGTACGGCGCCGCCTCTCAACTGGAAAAAATAAATATGCTGGATTATGCGGATATTGTCTGTATCAATAAATTCGATAAAGCCGGCGCCCTGGATGCCTTGCATGATGTTCGCAAACAATACAAACGAAACCATCAGTTATTTGCTGCCAAAGATGAGGACCTGCCCATTGTAGGTACCATCGCCGCCCAGTTTAATGATGCAGGTATCAATGAATTATTTGACCGGATCATTGATACGATAGCGAAAAAATGTACGATCACTTTCTCTGGTACCCCCTCTATGCATAGCAGGGCGGGTAAGGGTGAATTGACCACCACCAAATCGCAGATCATTCCGCCTAAACGGGTTCGTTACTTATCTGAAATTTCAGAGAATAACAGGAGCTATGATGCCTGGGTTAGCGAACAGTGCTTGATGGCCACTAAGCTGTATCAAATCAGTGGTACCATCCATGCATTACACCATACCCCGGGTTTGCATAAAAAAGAGAGTCGTACCGAGCCCGCGCTTTTAGAAATGAAGATGCATTTTGAAAAACTATTTCATCCTGCCTGTAAAAAACTGGTGGATCAGTGGCCTGCCCTCTGTAAAAAATACGCGTCAGACTTTTTTGAATATGAAGTAAGGGGTAAGGGGATCAAACAACCATTAAAGGTTACCTCTTTAAGTGGTACCAGGGTTCCTAAATTGGTTTTACCCCGATACAAAGATTGGGGAGATATACTTCGCTGGCAATTACAGGAAAATGTGCCCGGCGAATTTCCCTATACTGCCGGTGTGTTTGAACTGAAAAGGCAGGGCGAAGATCCAACCAGGATGTTTGCCGGTGAAGGAGGGCCCGAAAGAACCAATAAACGGTTTCATTATGTTTCTATTGGCCAGCCGGCTATCCGTTTATCTACCGCGTTTGACAGTGTTACTTTGTATGGCGAGGATCCTGCACGCCGCCCTGATATCTACGGGAAAGTAGGTAACAGCGGTGTTAGCGTGGCTACATTGGATGATGCCAAAAAATTATATAGTGGCTTTGATCTTTGTGATGCCAAGACCTCGGTAAGCATGACCATTAATGGCCCTGCTCCCATGATACTGGCATTTTTTATGAATGCCGCTATTGACCAGTTATGCGAAAAATGGATAGAGGCAAATAATAAATGGCCCGATGTGGATGCGTATATACGGGAAAAATTCGCGCATCTGCCCAAACCTGTTTATTATAATCCTGCATTGCCTGAACGTTTACCCGAAGGTAATAAGGGGTTGGGCCTTCGATTATTAGGTATTAGCGGAGATGAAGTTTTGCCCCAGGAGGTATATGAAAAAATAAAAGCGGAAGCGCTGGCACAGGTAAGAGGAACCGTGCAGGCCGATATACTAAAAGAAGACCAGGCACAGAATACCTGCATCTTCTCAACCGAATTTGCCTTAAAGCTGATGGGTGATGTGCAAGCTTATTTTATTGATCAGAAAGTGCGTAATTTCTATAGTGTCAGCATCAGTGGTTACCATATCGCGGAAGCCGGCGCCAATCCCATTACACAATTGGCATTTACTTTATCAAATGGGTTTACCTATGTAGAATATTACCTGAGCAGGGGAATGCATATTGATGATTTCGCGCCCAACCTTTCTTTCTTCTTTAGTAATGGTATGGATCCTGAATATAGTGTGATTGGCCGCGTGGCCCGCCGTATATGGGCAAAAGCCATGAAACAAAAATACAAAGGCAATGACCGCTCACAGAAACTGAAATACCATATTCAAACCAGTGGCCGCAGTTTGCACGCGCAGGAAATTGATTTCAATGATATCCGTACTACCCTGCAGGCATTGTACGCGATATACGATAATTGCAATAGCCTTCATACCAACGCGTATGATGAGGCCATTACCACACCCACCGAAGAAAGTGTGAGAAGGGCCATGGCCATACAACTGATTATTAACCGCGAACTGGGAACGGCTGTTACAGAAAATTTTATACAGGGTAGTTTTGCTATTGAAGAATTAACGGACCTGGTGGAAGAAGCGGTGCTGACTGAATTTGACCGTATTACAGAACGGGGCGGTGTATTGGGTGCCATGGAGCGTATGTACCAGCGTAATAAGATACAGGAAGAGAGCCTCTATTATGAAACACTGAAACATACAGGCGAATTACCATTGATAGGCGTGAATACTTTTTTGAATAAAAAAGGAAGCCCCACTATTTTGCCCGGTGAAGTGATCAGAAGTACTACCGAAGAAAAAGATCAGCAGATACAAAACCTGCTGGCTTTTCAAAAAAGGAATGAGGGCCACAGCGATAAGGCGTTACAAAAACTGAAAACAGCCGCCATTAACAATGAAAACCTGTTTGCCGAATTAATGGAATCTGTTAAGTATTGCTCACTCGGACAGATTACCCACGCCCTGTATGAAGTAGGCGGACAGTATCGTAGAAATATGTGAGTGGAAATTTTGCTTATCTTAACACCTTCTTTTATAAACAGCGAGTTGAATATGTATACAAAATTATTTTTAGCAGGGGCCTGTTTTTTTGGTGGAACGGCTTTTTTACAGGCACAGGTTCCCTTTAAAAAAATAGATACCACGATGAAGTTGGGCAAATCAGGGTACCGTTTAACCTGCAGTAACAAGGGTACGGATAAAAATACAACGTCTGTTTCACCTATCGGCTTTGATAAAGCGGTGAGGGAATTTTCCTTTGATATCAAAGGAAGAATTACCAAAGCGGAAGTGGATGATGTTAACCGCGATGGATATCCTGACCTGGTGATCTATGTGATGAATAATGATTCGATTCCCAAAGGCAATGTGATTGGTATCAGTTCAGAAAAAAATGAAAATGTGGCGCCCATCCTGTTCCCGGATATTTATGATGATCCGAAATTGCGTATTGGCTATAAAGGAAATGATACTTATTTTTTGATGGAAGGAAACCTGATGCGCCGCTTCCCGGTATATCCGGCAGATAGCGCGTCGCTAACTTCCGGTACCGGAACCCTATACAGACAGATTCAATACCAGGTAATACCCGGAGACAGGGGTGGCTATAAATTTAAGCCGCTGAGAAGCTATGAATTTACCAAACAATAGAAAATGGTGTATGATTGCCTGAAATAAACAGGCCTTATTAATTAATTGTTGCTTCCGGTTTTACCGCTTCATTATTTGTATTTTTGATTTTCTTTTTAATAGCCTATATATGAAAATTTTTTTCACTTTTACATGGGTACTTGTATTTACTGCCATCGGTTTTGCCCAAACCATCCAGGATATTGAATTAAATAAGGTTACACTCCCCAATGGATGGAGTTTAACACCTGTTGGCCGTAGCTTTCCGCTGGGCGATCTTCCACTGAATATCGCGGTGGGTAAGTCAAAAAAATTAATGGCAGTTACCAATAATGGCCAGGGTGTACAAAGCATTCAGTTAATTGATCCTGCCACAGAAAAAGTATTGGATAATGTAGTAGTGCCAAAAAGCTGGTATGGGTTACAATTCAGCAATGATGAAAAAAAATTATACGCTTCAGGCGGACATGACAACTGGATTTTAGAATATTCGGTAGAGAATAACAGGCTGGTACTGAATGACAGTATAGTACTTGGAAAAAGATGGCCCAACAAAGTAGCGCCCGCCGGTATCGCGATAGATGATGCTAAACAGGTACTGTATGTAGTATCCAGGGATAGCAAATCACTCTACCTGGTTAACCTGCAAACAAAAAAAGTTGAGCATACCATCGCATTAGGAGGAGAGGCTTATGCCTGCATCTTATCTCCCGATCAGAAAAATTTATATATCAGTTGCTGGGGATGCGATAAAGTATATGTGTTTGATACCGAAAAAAAGAATGTGGTAGCTGAAATTACAGTGGGCGATAATCCCAATGAATTGGTCCTGTCAAAAAACGGTAAATATTTATATGTAGCCAATTCAAACGATAACTCCGTTTCTGTGATTAATACTTCAGGGAAACAGGTTATTGAAACATTGAATGTAGCGCTTTATCCTGATGCACCCAATGGCTCTACTACCAATGGACTGGCTTTGAATAAGGATGAAAAATTATTGTATATAGCCAACGCCGATAATAATTGCCTCACTGTATTTGATGTATCAAAGCCGGGCCAGAGTAAGAGCAGGGGCTTTATTCCGGTAGGCTGGTATCCCACCAATGTAAAAGTAATTGGCAATAAGATATTTGTCGCTAATGGAAAAGGATTTTCTTCCATGGCCAATCTGTACGGTCCCAATCCTTTCGGCATTAAGCAGGAGGTTGTTTATCAGCAAGGTGATCCTAACCGTCCGAAAGAAGTACAATATATTGCCGGCCTGTTTAAAGGAACGATGAGTGTAATAGATGAACCAACCGAAAATCAGTTGGCTGTATATTCCCAGGTGGTCTATCGGAATACGCCCTATAATAAAGTAAAAGAGCAGTTGGCACAGGGAGAGGCGGGTAATCCTATCCCACGCAAAGTGGGTGAGCAGGGCCCTATCAAATATGTGTTTTATGTTATCAAAGAAAACAGGACCTACGACCAGGTTTTGGGAGATATCAAAGAAGGCAATGGCGATCCGCGCCTGGTATTATTTGGTGAAAAGGTTACCCCCAATCAACATGCACTGGCAAAAGAATTTGTATTGCTCGATAATTTTTATGTAGATGGAGAAGTAAGCGCCGATGGACATAACTGGAGCATGGGCGCGTATGCTACTGATTTTTTAGAGAAGAACTGGGTAAGCAGTTATGGTGGCCGTGGTGGCGCCTATGACGCGGAGGGTAAAAGGGAAGTTGCCAATAATAAGGGAGGTTTTATCTGGGATCATTGCAAACGTGCCGGGGTGAGTTACAGGACCTATGGTGAATTCGCGGATAATTATCAGCCTAATATACCGGTACTAAAAGATCATTACTGCCCGTATTTTACCGGGTATGATAATAAAGTGCAGGATACTGTTCGCTTTTACCAGTGGAAGCGCGATTTCGATTCTTTACTGGCAATAAACGCGGTTCCCAGGTTTAATAGTGTACGTTTCTGTAATGACCATACAGAAGGGTTACGAAAAGGAAGACCCACACCATACGCGCATGTGGCAGATAATGATCTGGCCGTTGGTCTTTTTGTAGAATACCTGAGCAATAGTCCTATCTGGAAAGAAACCGCCATATTTATCCTGGAAGATGATGCGCAAAACGGCGCCGATCATGTGGATGCACACAGGAGCCCTGCTTATGTTGCAGGAGGTTTTGTAAAAAGAGGATTTGTAGATCACACAATGTATTCAACCTCTTCTATGTTGCGTACGATGGAACTGATATTAGGGATCGCTCCTATGAGCCAGTACGACGCGGCTGCACAACCCATGTGGCGCAGTTTTACCGGCGTGCCCACCCTTACACCCTTTACCGTAAGGGCCGCTAATATTGACCTGCTGGAAAAAAATACCGCTATGAATGAATGGCAACGCAGATCAGAAAAATTTAATCTTACTAAAGAAGATGCTGTTCCGGATCTTGAATTCAACCGGGTTTTATGGCATGGATTAAAAGGGAGTGACGTGGCTTTTCCAGGGCCAAAGCGAGCGGCATTTTTTAATCAAACAAAAAAAACCGGGAAGGATGCTGAGTAATGCGGGATGATGCATTAGCGCCCTGAGGTGATGATTATTTTAGTAACTATTTTTTCGTAACCACTATCATCCCTGATAATAACCAGGTAGAGGCCACCGGCTATTTTTTGACCCCGGTAATTGCGCCCATCCCAAATGGCCTGGCCACCCAATGCGTGTGTTTGGTATACTAACCTGCCATTCAGTTCAGTAATTTTAACCAGTGCATTGTCTGCCAATCCACGAATGGCAATGGTTCCGTTATAACCCGGTGGTACAGGATTGGGGAAGACCAATACATTTTCATTGCCGGCGCCCCCTTCTGTTGCCGTACTTCTGAAACTACAGATACCATTCAGGGTGGCTATAAATACTTCACCGGTAACGGGGTCAACCGCTATTTTTTTAACATCATTATGTAGTAAGGGACTATTTTCTTCTGTAAAACGATACATAATTTTATCTCCATCCGGCGAGATCAGCCACAGACCATTTTTAGTGCCTATCCATTTCCGGTTGGCACCATCCACTGCCATGCATTGTACGGTTTCATCTTTAAATAACAACCCGGCAAACCGGTCCTGCTGTACTATGGGTAACAGGGCATCGCAACTTCGCGCGCTAAATACATCAGCCATACATTGAATAATGCCAATACCCCTGTCGGTACCTACCCATATAAAACCATTCTTATCTTTTACCAAACAGAGAACCTGATTGCCCGGAAGATTTCCATTACCGCTGCCCTGCCTGTAAAATTTCCACCTGTCATCAGCGATATTATCAATACTTTGACCGGGGTTATAGCAGAAAACGCCGTTGTCTTTCGGACTCACTATCCATAACTGGTTACTATCATCCACTACTATCTGGCCCACCGCGTTTTCAACATGACTGAATGGAATGGTGAAGGCCTTCCAGTTGCCATCGGCCTTTTTAACCTGCAGGTTTTGCGCGGCCCCATAATTGCTGATCCATAAATGATGGTTCTGATCAAAAGCCAGTCCACTTACCCGGTAACTACCCTTGCCTGTTATTGCTTCCTGTAAGGTGCTATTATTTTTTTTATAGATGATGGGTGGCGATCCTTCTATAAAATTAACCAGTCCGCCTCCATAGCTACCGGCCCAAACAGTTTGGTTAATGGGATCGATAGCCAGAGCAATAAAGTCGGTGACAGAATCGAGCCCGGGTGTATTATTACTATTTTTGTATTGCCAGCCATCCTGTTTAAAAGTAAATACGCCATCTGTGTTGAACTGGTTCTGCCAGTTACTGTTAATGCTGCCCGCCGCGGCATAAAGTAGGTTATCCTTACTTACCATATCGCCATCCGCTTTTCCAGGTGGGCCATTGGGGATATACCGTTCAAAGCCTGTTCCGAAAGAGGATAAGCCACCTAACCTGTCGGCAATCCATACAATGCCGTTATCCGATATAGCTGAACCGGGCAGTAATAGTACGTTGCTTTGCGCGATAGTTTTTTCAATGGTGCCATTTGTATTTACTACTATCACCCGTGCATTACCATTGGTATTTCGTTGACAGATCAACAGTTTATTTTCGGATGCTGTTATATTGGTGATGGGCCATGCGGTATCCGCGTACAGCAAGCGCCAGCTATTACCCTGTAAGCTGAATACCGAGTCGTTCTTTTCGGCAATAATGGTTTGATTGGTAAATACCACATTTTTAACGGCTCCCGTACTTATGCCACTGTGGCTTTTCCAGTTGGCATAATTGGAGATAGCCGGCGAGTTAACAGCTATGCTTTTAATGCCTTCATCCGTAGCGGCATAGAAGAAAGTTCCATCACCGGTAAATCCGTTCACTTTTACCTGGGTACCATTGTTGCCAATAAACCAGGTATCCTTAATTTCGTATTTAATGAGGTTTACTACAATAATGCCCAAACCACTGCATAGGTAGGCTAATCCATCTTTACAGTAAACACTATATACTGTTTTATTTCCCGCGATGGCGCTTCTTTTGATATCGCCTATATTTTTAACGCTGTTATTTTTTAACAGGTCTACATTACTGTTGGTGTATACCACCACCAGTTGTTCAGTTAACGCGTCCCACCCAATACATTGCACCCCAACATCATTCAGGCCGGTCATTTTGCTGTAACGTTCCATTTCATTTTGACCGGTAACGGCAAAAACATTGGTCTGGGTGGCACAATATACCTGGTTACCTTTCAGTACCTGTATGGTATGCTGGTAATTCAGGTGTTCGCGCCATTGCCCGATAGGCGGAATAGGGTTTTGTGCCTGCAGGGTTAGGCTGGAAATAAAACCGTAGAAACTAAATAGGAGGCATAAAAATATCCGGGGTACCCTTTTTGATATAATACATGAGCAAGTCATTGATAGCATCAGATATTCACAATACTGTTTTTGATAGCGAAAATGGCTAAGCCAACCCTTGTTTTTACATCCAGTTTTTTGAAAAGGTTATCCCGGTAAGTATCAATGGTTCTGGGGCTCAGGCACATTTCATCCGCGATTTCTTTATAGGTTTTTTCCGTGCAGATCCATTTCAGGAATACGGTTTCATTCTCACTCAGGTTGTTAAGTATAAAAGCGTCGCCTTCAAATACTTCTTCGTGATTAATATAATGCATCAGTTTATTGCTCACCAGTTCATTGATAAAATAACCGCTGTCGCGGACATTGTCTAATGCGTCTTTAAAGACTTTAGGTTTACTGTCTTTCAGAATATAGCCCCTTGCCCCGTTTTTAAGCATTCGTATGATGGCGGTATCATTTTCGAGCATGCTCAGTACGAGAACTTTAATTTGAGGCAGGTTGGCCCTGATCCAGATAGCGGTTTCATAGCCATCCATTACCGGCATGGTAATATCCAGCAGTACAATATCGGGTGGCGTTTTACCTTTTAACTGTTCAATGAACTCTCTGCCGTTATTCGCCTCCATCACTACTTTAAAACCTTCAAATGTACCGATGATAGCGGCAAGGCCCGTGCGGAGTAATTCATGGTCGTCAACTAAAGCAACAGAGGTCATAGTGAAGTTAGTTTGGGTTTGATATACAAAGTTATGGTAGTTCCTTTACCCTGCTCACTTTTAACATCCACACCGGCTTCAATTGTTTTGGCCCGGTTAATGATATTCTGTAAGCCAATACCTGCGCGCGCTCTTTGCAGGAGGGCGGTGTCAAATCCTATGCCATTATCACTAATGCGGATGGTGGTTACCTCCGCTTCACTTTTGATCTCAATTTCGATATTTGTGGCGGACGCGTGCTTGATGATATTGTTAACGATCTCCTGGATCATTCTGTAGAGGATGATATCGGTATTAGGATCGAGCAGGTGAAAGTGATCGGAGGCTTGAAAGGAAGTAGTATACTTGCCTGTTTTTTTCAGTGACAGTAGTAACTGCCGGATAGATTCTACAATACCGATATCGTAGATACGGTTGTTTTGCAGGTTATGGCTCAGATCGCGCAGGTCTTTGATGGCTTTGCCCAGCAGTTCATCTGTTTGTTCCATTTTTTCATCTGAAACAACCGCGCCGAATGTGTTCAGGTTAAGGCGAACCAGGCTTAGTATCTGACCGATATTATCATGAATTTCCTGGCTGATGTAGGCAAAAGCCTGTTCCTGAATTTCGAGCTGTGTTTTGAGCAGGGTTTGCTCAAAACGGTTTTTCATTTCTTCCTTTTCTTCCTTGTTCTTTCTTTGCCTTCGAAGAAAAATAAAAACGACCAGCAACAAAAAACTACCAATCAATATAAAAAATATTGATGCTACTACAATTGAGATGAGGATATCTTCTTGTGGTTTGGGCATAGATAAAAGGCAATACAGAACGAGCTGTATAAAATTACGTTTAAACTGTTATTAATTGTTATGTAAATACGTCTTCCTTCTGATTGTAGATCATTGCTTGTCAAATATTCAAATAATGCATTAATAATTACTGAGCCCAAATAATTAATAAGTAATCCGCTGCAAATCCAAAAGAAGGGTTGCAAAGATAATTGTAGGTCAATTTTGTCGGGCAAAACCGATTCGTAAAAGTATAAACAGCAAAATACTACAACACAAAAAGATCCCAGTAAAAATATATAATTATTGAAAGTGTTATTTATTCCTTGAATCCATAACATGTTTAGTACAGTGCACAGAATAAAAACTGGAGAAAAGAATAAAATAATTTTTTTAAAAATGGGTTTATTTAAATGAATATAAAAGAGGAAAGCATAAAACAGAAATTCTACTGGTGTAAAAATATTATACATTGCAAATTTCCAGGGTCCATTATGGACAGTCCACCACCAACCTGTAAATTCTACTATAACTGTTAAAAACAAAAACGGAATAAAATACTTAAGTATTTTATTCCGTTTTTGTATATAAAAAAATAGTGCAATTAAAAGGCTAATAATTTCAAAACCGAACGTTACCGTCAATTCCATCGAACTAAGGTACTAATTGTCCATGGTTTAAAAATTCTTCATCCCCGGCATTGGTTCTTGGTCCACCTCTTGGGGCAGGAATTTTGTTACCGGTAAAGAAAACAGTAAGACGGCCATTATCTTTTGCATTAACCGCCGCGGCTCCTTTACCGTAAACACCAAAGTTCACATAAATATCAGTTGCACCTTTGTTTTTTAAACTGGTAACAAAGGCGATTAAGTCGTTTGCTTTAAAAACAACATATTGTGATTGGTTATCTTCATGATATACTTTGGCATAATTGGCCGCTAAAGCCGCTGCATACGATGCAGTAACAGTACCATCAAGTTTTACTCCAACAATATTTACCTGTTCAGAGGAAATAGCTGCTGTTTCTGGAGTAACGGTTGATTGCTCTTTTTGGCAGGCTGATAAAACAACCACCATCATTACCGCAGACAGTAAGAGGCTGCCAATTGATAAATTTTTTTTCATAACTCTTTGGTTTAACTGTTTTAAAAGAGCGTCGCAGTATTTTATGTAGCGACCTTCTTTGGGTTGCAAGTTAACATTTCCCTTTTTCTATTCGTAGACTTTTTTCGCAAAAAAAACAGAAATTTTCCTAAATGATTGAAAATAAATGAGTTAGATATTTCTGATTGATAAAAAAACGGTGTTTATACGGTGGTAAAACGGTGAAAACACCGGGGGTTTAACGTATTTCTACCATTTTTGGGGGTTTTTACCTAACCAGTTTGGGTTAAATAATGCTTCAAAAAGGTTTAATCAGCAGGCGCCAGGCTATATTACGGGCATACTGCCTACTATTTTGCCGACAGCGAAATGTATTTGCGGATAAAATACCGGTTTACCCACCAGGTAACCATTAATACGGTTAGCGCCGCGATCAAAACAGTATAGGATGGCAAAGCATTTACATAAATATGCCGCGATAACAATTGATGGTGTACTGCATATTGCAAAATGGCAATGATCCCAATAGATACAAGAATGATCAGTATATTAACCGGGAAAAATTGTTTCATCAAAAATTTTCGCAGTTGTTTGGGAGAGGCCCCCAGGGTAATTAATAAAATAATTTCTTCTTTACAGGCAACAATGGTTAACTGAATAAACAAAGAAAAGATCAACAGCGCGAATGCCAGCATGATAACTCCCGTAATACCTGAAATGGTAACCACCAGATCCACTACCTGCCTGTACCGGCTAAAGCGCGTTTTATCGGCATCGGTACTTAAATTTTTCGCTTTCAGGTATTGAACCAGTATTGGATTGCCCGGATCTTTTGTGCTGATAATTACCCGTGATGGTTTGGTATCCTTATTTTTACCAAACCGGTTATTGGCCCACTCCATAAATTCCTGGGGCACCAGCAAAGAAGAAATCCTGTCGCTAAAACCCACTACCTGTCCATTAAAACTCACTATCCCATTTGGGCCATACAGGTTTATTTTAAAAATAATCATCTTCACTACCTGCTGCGTAAGCTGTGGTAAATTCTGTGAAAAAGAAAACTGAAAATTGTAAAAATCGAGAAACATATTGGGCACGATAACCGGAACCAGTTGCTGGTTCTCCTTCCATATCCAGTCTTTACCGGCTACATCAATAAAATCTTTCGGTACACTCTCAAAAGCGATATCCGTATAAAAAGGAAACCGGTCACTATAACTTTGTATGGATGCTTTAAAACGGCCCGGACTCAATAATCCAACCGACTCAACAAAGGGTTGTTGCTTCAGGTCATTGATGTCACTGTCTGATAAAGCGGTGGCGCCCATATTTTGATCGGTCAATATTTTATTGAGTACCAGAAAATTGGCAATACTATCCTGGTTGGTTTTGCTGTGTAACAGGTCATGATAGTTCGACTGTATCTGTACAGCGGCTAATATCAGTAACATGGCAACCGATAAGCCTGTAATCGCCAATGCAAAACGGTTACGGCCGGCGCCTGATCGGATTAATTTTTTTAATAAGCGCTCTAATCCATCCATTCGATTGGGTTCTTCGGTTTATAGATGATACTGTTTTGTATAATTAAAATGGTCATCCTCATCCAGGTCAGTAATCAACAGGCCGGCTTTCCTTTTCCTGCACTCTGTATCTATCAGGGTTGCGGCTTTGCGGGTATTGGCTATGTCAAGGTGGCTGAATGGCTCATCCATTAGCAGCCAGGTAAATGGCTGTATCAATGCACGGATAATGGCAATGCGTTGCTGCTCTCCATAACTGCATAAGCTTGCTTTTTGATCTAAAACAGGAAGTACCCCCAGGGCCTCTGCCATTGATTCTATCATTTCAGGTTCATAATACGGTGTTTGCAGTATACGTTTGAGTTCAATATTTTCCCTGGCTGTGAGGTTGGGGAATAACCTTAGATCCTGAAAGAGGATACTTATTTTTTGTTGCCTTAGTTCCGACAGCGCGTCTTCGCTCAAACAGGTGATAGGGGTATTATTCAACAGAACCGCGCCTTCATAATCATGGCGTACCTTATAAAGGATATGAACCAGCGTGGTCTTACCGGTTCCACTGGGGGCTTTTATTTTAATGTAGTGGCCCTGCTCAAAAGTTAATGAGGTATTCCAGACTTCCGAATTTCTTTGCAGAAACCTGTCTTTCAGGGGTATGGGTATTATATGATCCAATTCAATCGTCATAATGTTAACCGCGGTTTTCGAAATTACGGTGAAATGAACTATAATCAACTACTATGACGTACCCCAAAAATGGGACTGGTAGTTAAGATAGGATTATTCATCTTGACTAATTAATAATTTGGGTGATGGAATGGCTTATAACAGTAATTGTTTAAAACCCGCCTGAATCCCGCCAGGATAACCCGGTCCGGACGGGTACCCGGTCGGGCAGGCCTTATTTCCTTCCCTTGTGTGTCCACAGCCAGGAACTTTAACCTTAGTAGAAAAATGGCTCATTAAATCCCTGCAACCTTATTACCTTATTTTAACTGATGATGCAAGGCCGCCCGATTGTTATCAGGTAAAACGGGTGTATAGATTGTATCATCTATTTTCATTTTATTCCTTAGAATAAGGTAATAAGGTTGAATCATTGACGCTGTTTCTTTTCTACTAAGGGGGGGGGGTAGCCAAAGACGAATTAAAAAAATAAAAAATCATTTCCCGCAAGAGGTATCAATAAACAAATAACTTTCCCGGCGCCTCAAAATAGGAAATAGCCGATAAATATTACCACAGAAACAGTTAGCAACTTTTTCATAATCTGCGTAAATTTTAATTTTAAATAATCGGGTTGATTGTTTTAAATCATTATCGAAAGAGGCGAATGGCAGTCTGAGGTGGCGCATACTGCCTACATTGCTATTGAACCCGCTGGTAAAAATGGTTTTGTATAGTTCTGATAAATTACCTGTTTCAACCCTTATTAGCCTCTAAGTTATTCCATAACCCCTTCATCCGCAACCGTGAAAACACCCTATTTCCCGGGAAACAGGTGGACAATCGCTTCCGGCAAATCGGTTTTGTTTAGCCAGGATAAGACGGAAACTATTTTGGGGAAAAACAGGTGATACACGCTGCGAAGTGAAGTATGAACGGGGATTGGGGGAGCTTAGAAGGATGAGAGATGATTATTTTGAATGATGAATGTTAAATATTGAATTATTATCCCCTCATTTAACATTCAAAAAAAACAGGCTGTCCCAAAATCAGGCAGCCTGCATAAAGCGATTATTGATACCTATTACTGCACCACCAGCCTGGCCGCGGCCCACCTGTTACCGTCAAAGGCAATAATGGTGTAAACGTCCGGTGAAAGTCCGCTGGTGTTTACTATTGGGTTTTTTACTCCCGCCCCATAATGGTATTGTTTTTTTGTAAGCCCGGTTTTATCTATAATTTTTATTTGCCGGATATCCTTCTTGCTGCCTGGTTTTCCTTTTTCTGTTAAGGTAACTTTTGTATTGGCGGTTGAAGGATTTGGATTTACAGCCAGCATAAGCATGCCTCCACCGGAACAGGCAACTGAACGAAAGCGATAGAGTACACTGGTTGTGCCACAAGCATTCGTTGCTATCACTCTGAAATAGGCATACTGGTCTATATCAGAAAAATAAAAGCTTATATTATTACCATTCTGCCACCAGGTTATACCGCCGGAATTGCCGGCATCCTCCCACACAACAGTTGCGCCCGCAGAAAATTGCATATTTGTATTGATGTACTGTCCAAAACAGGCGTCGTTCCAGTTAAATTCAAATCTACTTGAAGGCTGCATGGGTTCTGCGGAATTAGTAGGTGAATTGTACCAGCCCTGAACAAGGGGAGCGCCTACCCATACAATTCTGCTAATGGTATTTGTTCCGCATGCCCCTGTTACGGTTACCATTATTTGAAGAGACCCTCTAAATGATCCATTTTGCGTAATTGTTGCGCTATTTCCATTGGGAGAAACAGTTGCCAGATTTGGATTGTCAACAGACCATGAATAAGCGCTGCCTGCTACAAAGGGAACAGAAAAAATGCTTCCTGAACTGCAAACCGCATCCGGCCCTGCTATAGCAGTATTGCCACAAAAAGCGCTGCAATTGGTTCTTACATTCACATTTCCATTTAATTCTTCCGCTACCCAGTTACCATTTCTTGGGGAGATTTGAATATGATGCTCATTATTATTTACGCTTCCGTTTGAAACAAATACCTGGTTAAATGCGGTGGTGAAGTTAGCAAATGGAGTATTAAATGGTGCGGCGGGTGGCGTTGCGCCAACATAGCCGGCCTGGTAGTTTGTTAAGGTTAGTGTTGCATTACCACCGCCAATATCCAGGGCGCTTGTAGTTGGTATAAAATTAAAGTTAGGAATACTGCTTGCTGAAATATTATACTTGATTGCCCAGTTTTGAAAAGAAGTATTTTGCAGATTAATTTCAGTATCAGTCATTCCACCTGGCGTACCATCAATGGGCAAAACCGAAGCATCCGCATTTCTTAAACGGTCAGTGATGGTTGTATTTACATTTACCAGCCACAGTATCTTCTTTCTGAAAGTAATTTTTCCTTTGTATATCTGGTTAGTTGAATTTTCAGGTTGCGCTTTACAGTTCAGCTCAAAGAATAAATCGTTGCGGCCGGTAACGATACCTACTAAAAACTGTGGTTTATTCGTTAATAATGAGGTATATAACCAACCATTAAAGCCTGCCCCTGTACCTAAAGCCAGCTCACTTAAAAACCTTGTGTTTGCCCTGCCGTTTACATTTATTAAATCGGCATAAGGCTGAAAGCCCTGCCCTACCCCACATTCCGATCCATTGCTTACAGCTATATTCCTGCTTTGCAACGGATAGCCCAGGTTACGCAATTCAAGCTGCCAGGCATTGTGATCGGAATTATCAATTTGGCCGTTGGACAACGCTCTATTCATTAACATTTGCCTGGCCGCAGGTACATCTATTAAATTCAATGTATTTTTCACTATTCTAATAGTGTTGTTACCCCCAAGCAAAAAAGGAATAGCAGACTGAATAAATAAGCTGTTTGCATGGCGAACCAGGTGTTGATACGCAACAGGAACATTGGCTCCCTGCTGTGGCGCATCCCAACTGATAAACAAACGCGTTTGATGATTTAATCCCCGGTTTTCCATATCGCGCAAAGCCCAGCGGCTGATAACGCCGCCCATACTCTGGCCCAATACTACATTGGGTTCTACAGAACCATCAATGGCTTTTTGTTCGTTTACCCAACGGATAACCCTTTCAAGCAACAAAGCATTGCGTTGTAAAAAGTCCGTTCCGCGGAACCAGTCAACATAAATGATGTCGTATTGCTGTGTAGTTCCTTGTAATAAATTTCGTAATTGTGCAGAACCTCCATCGCTTACTTGAATAGAAAAAGTGCCAAAATTTGTATATCCAAATTGTCTTTCAGGCGCCAGCAAATGCCCCGGATCAAAACCTTCCACAACAATCAATGGCCTTCTCAACCGCAGGTCAGCATTGGCATAATCAACCGTTATCCAGCCTTGTCCTACCTCGCCATTGTGCGCATTATCGGCAGTTAAAAATACAGGCCCGCCAGGTCTTGCAAAACTGTTTGTCGAAACCCCACCTGCACTTCCATATTTGTTTGGTTCCAACTCAATTTGCATTTCAGTGTGGCTGTACAGGTTAGTGTTATTGGTAAGCGTTAGCCGGAACGTCCATGTTTTTCTTCCGGTATCGGCATAGCTGATATTTATAGCTTGTCCTATGGTAATAGTTCTGTAACCTGCACCATCATTAAAATCAACCGCAATACTACTAATTGAAGG
>JALNZE010000005.1 GCA_023229465.1 Chitinophagaceae bacterium | reverse complement strand
CCTGAAAGCAAACTGGTTGATGTCGAAAGCCCTGCCAGAACTATAACGGCCACCGGCGGCAATCAGGATCTGGTGCAACCGTGCTTCCTTGCTGCTTACTATGGTAACGGCGATAATGTTTCATCGGTAGAAAATCCTTGTCCAGTAATACCTACAAAAGATCGTTTCCAACTTGTAAAGCCTGAGTTCTTTATCGACAAGCATTTTGGTACATCAGCACAAAATCAATCTATCCACGTCCCGGCAGGAACCATACTGCCAACCGATAAACACAGGTTAGTTGAAGTAGTTCCGTTCATTATGGACACTCAATTTACCAACGCTCCAAGATCTATAGAAGAGCCAGCAGGAGTGATCACAGCTAATCGAAAGCACCATTATTTAATCAATCCCTCATGGGGAGGCAATTTAGGGAGTCTTGAACAACCTTGCTGCGTAATAGTAGCCCGCCAAGATAAATCACCATTGTATTTCGTTCAGGTTGATTCCGGTAAGGTTCAGATTGCAATTTATGATACGGATAGCGAAATCATGATTAAGATCAAACAATTTATGACTGTTTATGAGATTATCGATATAAAAATGCGGATGCTGCGAGTAGACGAGCTTTTGAGAATTCAAGGGTTTCCTTCAGGGTATCAGTTATACGGAAATCAAGGGGATCAAAAGAAGTTTATCGGGAATAGTGTGGTTCCTCATGTAGTACGCGTATGGTGTGAGGCCATGGCCGAAGAACTAAAAGAGATCGCACGATTTAAAAGTAAGGCCTCTTAATATTCATTTAATAAAACAAAAACAATGGAAACACTACAGATTCTTAAAGACAAAGCCTTGCACGCTTTTAAAAATGCAGACAAAAACGGAAAACAGCTTCTCGCTGATCTGTTCGACAAGAAGGTATTCGCAATTGATGTATTCGATCGGATACAATCATGGGATGCCGTTTATGAAGATCATGGCATCAACCCGGCAATCGCTTTGCCTTACCCAATCCCTGCTAACGAAGCACAAGCATGGTTAAACACAGTAGAAAAGGTTAGGCTATTATTTGAATCATTGAATGATGGTTGGAAACCGAACTACAATGATGCCAATGAAGGAAAGTATTGGCCTGTTTACAGAAAAATTAAGGGTGCGGGCTTCGGCTTCTCGCACACGTACACGTATTGTACGGTCACGGACACGCATGCCGGTTCCCGCCTTGTGCTAAAATCCGAATCACTGGTATTACATGCCGTGAAATATTTCGATGAAGATTTGAAAATATTATACACCAAATAAACCAAACCAAATGAACAAGAACTACAAAAAGATCACGTCATTTGAAACCGCTTGCGAAGCGGAAGGATTAGATGCCGTTGCACTCGTTAAGAAGTGGAATAAAAGCGGTGAACTCCTCCGTGATATAGCTGGTAAGAAGTTGGAGATTTTCTTTAAAGCCATCAACGGTAAATGGAAAGCTGATATTACTAATGCCAGCCAAAAGAAAATCTATGGCTTTGTTGGTTTCAAAAAAGACAAAAACAAACCTGCGGGCTTCGGCTTCTCGCACACGCACACGGGTTGGACGAACACGTTCACGCGTGCCGGTTCCCGCCTTTTCACGGAAACAACTGAGCAAATGGAGCATGCTTTTGAGCATGGCGAACAGATGTTCGTTGAATATCATTGCTGGTAAAACTTAAAGGTTGTACGCTGTCAGGTGCAGGCTTCAGCTTCTCGAACACGAACACGAATTGGACGAACACGAACACGAATGCCAGTTCCCACCTATGCAGGATGATTTTAATACAGCGTAGACCTTGCCTCTTGGCAAAAGATCACGGTAACAAAACTTACAGGGGCTTTGGTATCCCGGCAACGGTTGAGAAGGAGACCCACAAAGCAAAGGCATGAAACGGTACAGCAATCTATATCAGGAAATATGCAGCAAGGATAACCTGCGCCTCGCCGATCAGCGGGCGCGAAGGGGTAAGCGCGGCCAGTACGGTGTATCAAACCATGACAAGCATAGCGAAGCCCACCTGGAGTGCCTTTTCGTGCTTTTAAAGGAAAAGACCTATAAGACCTCCAGCTACAAAACAGCTACTATTTACGAGCCAAAAGAGCGAACTATCTACAAGTTGCCTTATTATCCTGACCGGATCGTACACCATGCCGTAATGAACCTCCTGGAGCCGATTTTTACGTCTTTATTCACCGCAGACACTTATAGCTGCATAAAAGGCAAAGGTATTCTTGGGCTTAAAAATGCGATCCGTAGGTCGTTGGATACTGATATGGCCGGTACTACTTACTGTCTAAAACTGGATATACAGAAGTTCTATGGCAATATCGACCACGACATCCTGAAAGGGATGCTGCGCCGGAAGTTCAAAGACCGCGATCTATTGTGGCTGCTGGATGAGATTATCGACAGTGCCGATGGCGTACCGATTGGCAACTATCTGAGCCAGTATTTTGCCAACTTTTACTTCACACCCTTTGATCATTGGATTAAAGAGCAGATGGGTGTTATTCATTATTTCCGGTATGCGGATGACATCGTTATTTTCTCGGATAGCAAGCCGTTTCTGCATGAGTTGCTGGCAGCGATTAAAGAGTATTTAAAGACCAATTTGAAGCTAACCGTAAAAAGGAATCACCGGGTATCTCCTGTATGGTGTGGCGTTGATGTTGGCGGGTACAAACACTTTCCACGTCATACGTTGCTACGTCCAAGTATCAAGAAAAATTTTGCACGCGCGGTATTCCGCAAAAAATCCTCCCATTGTATAGCATCCTACCGAGGATGGGCAAAACATTGTAATAGCAAACACCTACTTAAAAAATTATTGAATGAAACAGTTTAATGAGTTAGGAATTAAGGATGAAAAGAAAGGCTTGGTAGGAGATAAAATAAAAGTTGACCGGATTTTGGAAAAGCAAATTACCGTCATTGACTTTGATATTGTTGATTCAAAATTTGATGGAAAATGTCTTCAGATGCAGGTTGAGTATAACAATGAAAAGCGGGTAATTTTTACAAGTGCCAAAAGACTTATTAGTACAATGGAAAAAGTAGACAAATCGCAACTGCCATTCAGCACCATCATTAAAAAACAGGAAGACGATACTTTTAAATTCACTTAAAATATAATTATGCCAGCTTATTCATTTCAAGAACGATTCGTTCCATTGGTATTAAACGGAACTAAACGCCAAACTATCCGTACCAGGCGGGAGAAGGGATATGCCAAGAAAGGCGATACATTATACCTATATTTCGGCCTTAGAACAAAATACTGCAGGAAGCTACGCGAAGAAGTATGTACAGACGCCAGATCCATTGCTATTGATAATTCATACGGCATCGTACTGTTTAATCGTTTGTTAACTCGGGCTGAAATGCAATATGCGATAGAGAATATAGTATTAACCCCCGATCACCTTCCACAATACAATGTATTATCCAGTATAGAACGAGATATACTTGCTTATAATGATGGATTCCGGATTGAGGGATCCTCTCCGGAGCAGCCTTTAGGATGTTTTCATTTAATGCTTACCTGGTGGAGGAGGACTCATGAACTTCCTTTTGTTGGAGATATTATTTTTTGGGAACCGACGAGTACCAAGCATACAATAATTTAAAATTGGTAACGCGAATGCTTAATGATATTAATGTTAATCTGGTTTATGAAATCAACGGCCATAGACACTCACCATTCTAAATCGCAAAATGAGCATCAATTCCGCAACTGTCCGCAGCTCTTTGATGAGAAAACAATCAAATTAATATACAATGCAATAGATAAAGGCGCAAAGTTGTATGGAAGCGTTTCCGGCGGAAAAGACGGTCAGGCAATGGTAAAATCATTACACGACATCGCTATGCCGTTAACGGGCCTTATTCATGCCGATTTGGGTAAGGTCGAATGGAAAGAATCGATGCCACAATGCCAGAAAAATTCCGAAGCCTGTAATGTGCCGTTATATGTGTGCCGTAGAAAAGACGGCGCTGGGTTACTTGAATACTGGCAACGAAGAATGTTAAAGGTAGAAGGGCAAGGAATTCCATTTTGGAGTAGTGCAAATATCCGCTACTGTACCAGCGATTTGAAACGCGGTCCCATCAATGTATTTTTTATCGCTACTGGAAATGATTTTATAATCAGCTGCGAAGGCATCCGCGCCGATGAAAGCCCAAAACGATCACAGAAGCCCGCTATTTCGATCCGTAGCAATTCATCAACCTTTTACGCAGGTATGACACCTGACCAGGCTATAAACGCCTACAGGCCCGGAAAGAAACTGATTCTAACCTGGTACCCTGTGTTTAACTACACACTGGAAGATGTTTGGATAACGCACGGTATGACACCGTTACTTCTGCAAGCTGCCAGAACTGAATACAACCACACCGGTATCGTGCCGGCGTGGTGGCCATTCCATCCAGCATATGCATACGGTAATGATCGGGTAAGCTGCAGGTATTGCATTATGGGATCACTAAATGATCTGAAAACAGCGGCAAAGCATGATGATGATGGCTTACTGGAAGAGATGATCCAGATGGAAGAATATTCAGGATTCACCTTCAAAAACGATTTTTCATTAAAACAACTATAAGTAATGGAAGAAAAACAAGTTTTAAACTATGCAGAACCTACAAAATAACCATGCCCCGCACCTGCGGGGCTTTTTTGTAGGTTATGCATAGTTTAATCCTACAATCATTTTTTGCTTTTAAAACCACTTTTTGGGTAAAAAAAGATATTTTTTAATAAAAACACAATTACTCAACACTTACCGAAAAACCCGTCCTACATAAACCTACATACACCTATAAATATAATTAATTGATAATCAATGTATATTTTATGTAAGTATAACTAAAAAATGTAGGATGATTTAGGTCGGTGGAGGTTATTGTAGGTTTGTAGGTCTGTAGGACGATGGAAAATGATACCTGCTAAGTGGTTTTCTATATTTTTTTTATCGTTATTAGCGTTATTGATAAAATTTATTCCGAAATTGTCTTTCCAAGATGGAGTCTTACTTTACTGTTACCCTTCCTACTAAAGCATATCTTAAAAAATATCTGGAGGCCCAATACGGCCACCCACTTATTTTTAGTATTAATAGTTACTTCGGGCAGGTTTTGGCCCTTGTATTAGCTAAAAACGTATATCCTGACAGAAATACGGCTGTAGTGCACAAGGCTTTTGACAAATACGATAACTTTATTGATATAAAGATGCCTGCCAAGTGGCTTAAACATTATAGATACGGCACCGATATTGACCCTAAGAAGGCGGTGTACATTAATAAGTTGGTTGAAAATAAGTTTGAAGATGAGCTGGTAAACTACTGCACACTGCTTGATATGTTTGATATTAAGCGAAAAGACTCCCTTCTTGATTTTTGCACCAGGTATAATTTTGAAATTGATGTTGACATCACTTTCGACAGTATCAAAAAGATGGAATACCGGTATCGCCAAAAAAATAAAGAAAAATATAAGCGTATTTTGTCCCCTGACATAGAAAAGGCTATTCAGGCCAGATTCTTCTAAAAAGCACTGTCCTTTTATATTTACGGCTAACTTATCAATTTAGCCGTATGCAAACCGGTTACCAAGGTGTTACAACGCTTACAAAAGGCCTTACTTATGATGGAGGTATGTACGAGTGGTATTATGCTCTTGCCGAGGATATTGAAACTGAGCCACTCCTTGGCGTTAACCAGGAGCTGGTTACCGAACC
Organism: Chitinophagaceae bacterium; assembly: GCA_023229465.1. Lineage (GTDB taxonomy): Bacteria > Bacteroidota > Bacteroidia > Chitinophagales > Chitinophagaceae > Sediminibacterium. Next base: position 149,641 of record JALNZE010000005.1, on the reverse strand, counting down.
AACCTTAAAGGCAGGCAAGACATGGTATGGCCCTGTGCGTGTACCGGATAATTCACTGGGGTTTATTGAAAATCAGGAGAAAGTTAAAGCCGGTATTTATTACAAACAAAAAGTAGATGGTTACCAGCCTGGTGATGGACGCGGTAACAGAATTGTACTTGAAAATATGGCCCACCACAGATTTATTGTTGTTGGCAAGCAAAGATCCGGTGGCTTTTTTTTATACATAGGTAGTGTTGAAAGCCCTCTTGAATTTGATCATAATTATGATGGGGGAAAGGGCTATTTAACAACAAGTAAAACAGTTTTTTCCTTCTCTGGAGATAGCCTTCAGAAGGCACTGATATTGCCATCATTTCTTGGACAAACATCTACACCGGCGCCTGGTGATGTTGCACCCGGAGGATCTTCCGGAACTGGTGATACCTCTAACCAGACAGAGACGATACCATTTGTGGGCACAAACGTTGTAACAATTGGGTGGAACGCAGGTAGAAAAGCCTTGTTTGGCAATTTTCCACTAATACAAGTTTGGTTTAAAGACGGATCAATATACACACTATCTAGCGTGCCGATCACTTGCGATGCACCCCCCCCTGCCACCACATTATTCACAATAGACCTTACCGGCGTTGCCGAAGGTTTTGTTCAAATAAAATAAGCACGATGAAGAAATTTTGTTTATTACTTCTGTTATTTGGTTGTGTATCTGCGCTACCACTACCAGCCCAGGATAACCCTATCTATGGTAAGAAGGTAATTATAAAAACACGAGATTCATCCAGTGCAGAGCTGCAGATTATTAACAGCACTAGGACAGTAACCGGTGGTTTCTTAATGAATACCGGTAGTGGTAATACGCAGTTTGTAATGTTGCCATCTTATGTATTATCTGCAAGGTTTTTAGATAGCCTTGTGGCGGTGCAGGGAAGGATACAAACAAAACTTGCAATTAGTGATTCGGCGTCTAAATACTATCCATACTGGAGTAACCCACGCGGGTTTATTACATCAGCTTCACTTGCACCTTCCTGGGATTCAGCCTATCAACAAATACCAACAGGAGCAGACTTTGTAAACGGTGTTTATTCGCTGATAAGGCGGAGTGGGCAGCGTTTATCTGTTTCCTTGGATGGCCGGTATACAAAATATACAGATACCGCGGTTCAGACAGCTAATTATACATTGCTTGACGGTACCAGGGCTAACGGTACATGGAATATATCTATAACGGGCAATTCTGGTACTGTTGCAAATGGAGTATATACAACTGGCAGTTATGGTAATCCGTTATGGATAACATCACTTGCGTGGGCGAAGATCACGGGCACACCAACTACACTTGGGGGCTATGGAATTACGGATGCCTACACAAAAACGAATGTAAACGATAGCCTTGCGGCAGTGCAGGGAAGGGTACAAACAAAATCACCATTGGCTGGGAGCGGTTCTATAATTTCAGTTGGGACTATCGCTTCAGGTGTGTGGAATGCTACTGCGATAACGGATACTTACATAGCAAGTGCATCAGCATGGAATGCGAAACAAAACGCACTTGGATTCACTCCTGAAAACATCGCTAATAAGGGAATAGCTAATGGCTACGCCGACTTAGATGCTCTGGGCAAAATCCCTTCAAGCAGAATTGATTTTGGACAAACCGGACAAACATTTGTGGTTGCCTCTCAAGTAGCTATGTTGGCGGTTAGCGGGGCTAATGTAGGTGCATTGGCAATTAGAACTGACGAAAATAAGAACTATAGGCTCATAGGACAACCTGCCTCAACGTTAGCTAACTGGCAGGTATTATTGTCGCCTGACGCACCCGTTCAGAGCGTGAATGGATTTACCGGTAATGTGAATCTTCTGACAACACATATTTCAGAAGGGTCAAACTACTACTGGACGGCTGCCAGATCACGTGCAGGACAATCAATAACAACAACAGGAACGAGCGGTGCGGCTACATACGATAATACAACAGGAATATTGAATATTCCTGTCTATCAGCCGGCAGGTACGTATGTTACTAATTTCTCTTTTACAAATAGCACCGGCATAACCGGAACGGTTACCAACCCTACCACAACGCCCACGCTGTCTCTTTCAATAGACAGTTCTGCAATAGCGAATTTTCACATAAAAGTAAGGTCGCTTTTTTCAGCAGGGAGTGGTATAAGTATTACAAACGGAGCTATCGCTTCTACGATAACGCAATATACAGATGCTTTAGCGAGAGCCGCTATTAGCGCAGGTACAGGAATATCTTATAATAGCACAACAGGTGTAATTACTAACACAATTACGCAGTATACAGATGCGTTGGCCCGCGCAGCCTTATCTTTTGTTGCCGGATCGGGTGCATATAATTCTGCAACAGGTGTAATAACTATTCCTACTAATACGAATCAACTGACTAACGGAGCGGGATTCATTGCTGGAATAGTTTCGGTGGCAAATGGTGGTACCGGAATCAGTACAGGGGAAACATTGGCTACTGTTACCGCGAGGGGGGCGACAACAACACAAACTATAAACGGAACTAATATTGCTATGACTGGCGCTATGTCATTTTTCGGCTATAACCCAATAACATCCTATATTGGCTCATATGGTAATATTACTGCTGGTGGGTTTGGCATTATGTATAGGGATAACTATGATGCATATATTACTTCTAATTTTCAATATAACGCTACATCTACTCCGATTGCTAAGTACACTACGGGTGAAGGTATCGGGCAATTAAGTTTTTCTGGTGGAAACTTGAGCTGGCTTACTTATAATGGTTCTGTAATTACTAATACTGCATATGCACTAACTACTAAATTTTCAGTTTCATCGGCAGGCTCCATAACAGCTGGAGCAGCGAGTTTTACGACGGGGGCGTTTAGTGATAATATAACTGTTACTTCTGCATCCACAAAAGGTATCATAGTTAATTCAACATTAGGCACAGCATGGCATGGATATACATTGCAAGCAAGTGGAGTAACACAGGGAGGCATAGAATTGTATAATAACACAGGAGAAATCAGAATAGGTGGGTACTCTTCTACATTTGATTATTACCCTGTTATTTATTCGGATGGAGTCGCTTCTTTGACATTCGGCTTAGGAGCAACACCTTCCGCAACATTTGTAGGTAGTATCTCAGCCGGAGCAGCGAGTTTTAGTACAATGCAATCAAGCGCCTGGATAGCATCCGATATAATTTACTCTTATACAAATAATGGAACAATTTTATTGGGAAACGATGTTGGGATAGGTACTTCGTCCAGAAATGGAATCTTGAATATGAACGGAATAGCTGGCAATGGTTCTATTATTTATTTTCAGGAAAACGGAATAAATAAAGGTTGGATAGGTAATACGAATTATATAGGCGGTGCTGTAAATCAGATAGTACTTACGGCTAATACTGGTTATGGATTAGAGTTCAGAACTAATAATATTATCGCACTGAATATAGCTACAGATCAATCAGTAACGTTACAAGGAATTTTGAATGCAAATGCTGGAATTCCGAATTATTACTCCGCTATTGTTACAGGTTCTTCTGTAAGTGGACAGTCCTACGGTCTTACTGTTCATGCTGGAACAAATTCTTCTGACTATTCCTTTTCGGTCGTTAATCAATTAAATACACAGGCATATTTTCAAGTGCGCGGAGATGGTTACGCTATATTCTCATTCGGTGTAACAGCAGCAGCATTTTCAGGCTCAGGTACAGGACTAACAGGAACAGCAGCAGCATTAACATCCGGAAACGTAATAACAAATGCGAATCTTACGGGTAATGTAATAAGTGTAGGTAATGCAACAACAATATCGGCAGGAGTAGTTACAACTGGTATGATGGCGTCTGCTAATATTTCACAGTTTACAAACAATGCCGGGTATCTAACAACCACTTCCGCTTCTTTATACAGTGGCGAATACACTCCTGCAACCGGAACCGATTCAACGAATTGCACATACGGGTCTAACGGTACATTAACTTATAGTCGAAACGGCAGTGTTGTTACCATTTCCGGTTCCTTTAAAATCAATCCAGATGGCGCAGGAGATTTTTTTTATGCTATTGGTCTACCATCAGGCTGGACTATTTCAAGTACAACAACGGGGGGTGGTGCGGCAAATACAGGAACCAGCACTGCCGCTAATGTAATTCTGAAACCATACTCTTCGACAAAAATTGGAATTAATGGCTACGCTACAGCGACTGGGATAAGAACATTCTTTTTCACCGCCCAATTTACTTTAACGGGGCTATAATTTTTTTAAAATGTTAAACGAGATTAAACGAAATAAAGCGAAAGATGTTTTTCAAAAACAGATGGAGAGCTTCTTGGAAGATAATTACGAAGAACACAACTGTATACAGATAGTTAATACCCTTGAGAATTTCTTCTGTACACAACAGGCGAAAACAAAATCAGGTGAAGAACAGCTTCTTCTGTTTCAAAAAAACATTAAAAATAAGCATACAAACGTCTTTTTACTAATCAAAAAAATAAACTAACAATGAAAAAAACAATCACAAAAGTAGCCTTCGCAGCGATCATGCTCGCATCTGTATTCGCAGCTGGGTATTATTCTGCGAAGCCAAAAAAAGTAACCGGTAACACAATTGTAACTGCAAAATTCAAACTTGCAGAATGGAATAACATTTTCGCGTTTATCAACAAACAGGTGGCGAAGATGGATACAGTCGCTCATAAAGCGCAGCGTGATTCCATTTCAATAGCATTGTTCGAGATCGGCAACAATATCGACAGCGTTAATAAGATTGGGCGGTTTCAAAAATAAAAATATAAACCTCCCATGAGGCTATAAATGTACTGTCCTTTCAGTGCCAATTATTTAAGAACAAATTTGTTCCATAAAATGTTTATCATTAAAAACTCTTAAACACATGAAAAATTTATTTGCACTTACCCTTTGCTTTTTGCTTCTTTCCGCGTTAAATAATACCACAAAGGCCCAGATCGCAACCCTATTACCAACGGCAACTACCGCCTCGGCAGGTGGCGTTTCATCTACCTTAACTAATGCTGATACGGCGTATGCCAACCTTTCGGTTGACGGCACAACACAAAGTATAACCGTATATGATACTAAGGTATCTGGCACGGTTAGCGGTACCTGGTATTTCCAGGGAACCGTTAAAACTAATAAGTTTGAAAATCTGGACTCACTTACCAGAGTTGACGGTAATGGTCAAAAAACATTTGTATTCCCGGCGCGAAAGGGATATAAAAGTTACAGGCTTATTGGATATCAATCAGGCTCCGCAGTGTCAACATTTGAAATATACACCTTACGAAGATCCGATTAACCCACTGTCCTTCATCGCCTCATTATTAAAAATCACTTTTACTTTATGAATATCAAAGTTTTGCTACAGGCCGTTAATACTACGTGGATGCTTTTGCCATCTTACGCAGAAAGCCTGTCGTTAATGGTTCATAAGCTATTTGCAGGAGAGGCTGTAGATCTTGGCGATGAAGATGAGCAACCCAAAGAATATGCCTGGGCAGTTGATGCGAAAGCTAACCGGATTGGTTCTGTCACAGACGCTGTTAACAACGGCGTTGCTGTAATAGAGCTTCATGGCGCTGTTATGAAATACGATTATTGTGGATCTGTAGGCACGCAATCTCTTGCAAAAGCCCTGCAGCAGGCCAATGATAATCCTTCTATCAGTGCTATTGTTTTTCGCGTTGACAGTCCGGGAGGCTCTGTTGATGGCACACAGGAATTTGCCATAGAGCTTGCTAATAGCAAAAAGCCCGTTGTTACGTTTGTTAACGGGATGATGTGTAGCGCCGCCATGTGGTTAGGCTCTTCAACCGCTTTCCGTATTGCTTCAAGCGAAACGGCTACTGTTGGCAGTATTGGTACAATGTGCTCCTGGCGCGATTTTACTGCTTATTATGATAAAATCGGAATTAAATCGCACGAGGTATATGCTTCAGATAGTACGCAAAAAAATATCCAGTTCCGTGAGGCCAATGGTAAAAACCAGGACGGCAAATCGAACTACGAGCCACTTATTAAAACATGGCTAGATCCGCTCAATGGCATATTTACTTCTGCTATTCAAAAAAACCTTCCCAACGCAGATAAGACTGTATTGAATGGCGGTCATTACATAGCCTCTGAAGCAATGAAAAGAGGTCTTGTAGATGCAATAGGCAATTTTGAAGGTGCCGTAAAAAAGGCCTTGGAACTTGGCCAGGCACAACAAACACTTACACAAACCCAAAAATCGAATACCATGAAATGGAAAAATTTTCTCGGACTGATTGGCTTTTCAACAGCAGTAGGTTCGGCCTCTGAAATTAAACTGAGCGATGCCAATGTAGACAGTATGGAAGCTGTTATTACAGAGCTTGACCGGTTTAAAACAAGCCTGGCCACAATTACTACTGAACGCGATGGTTTGCAGACCAGAGTATCTCAGTTGGAGCAAACTATTGCTGCAAATAATACCAAGATAACATCCCTGGAAGAAGAGGTTGTAAAACTCAGTAAAAGTGATGGGGCAACTGTTAGCACTGTGATTTCAGAAAAAGATAAAACAGGTGGTGGAGAAAATGTTGATGCTACGAAAATGGATTTCCAGAAGGATCTCTATAACAAAATTTAAACAAAATTGTAAACCCTTATAAATACTGCGTTATGGCAATAGAAGTAGCACAAGTAGTAGCCCAATTTGGCGCATACTATAAACCTGGTTCCGACAACCAGAAGAATCTCAGAAGCATGCTGTATAAGCCTTCTGAAACAGCAAAATATTTCAGTACCAGGCCCACAGAAGATACTATCTGGCGTGGTAACCTATCTTCATTAAACCGAGTTGTACAACCATTCCAAAAGGCTTATACGCCCATCGGTACTACTACTTTTGTGCCAAACCTGTTTCCGCTTTTTAAATTAAAGGTTGATCTTCTGGAAACTCCGGACGATCTGGAGCCATCTTACCTTGGTTTCCTTACCAATGTAGAGGAAGTAGAGCGCGCAAAATGGCCATTTGTTCGCTGGTGGATGGATCAGCACGTTCATACAAGGATGGAGGAGGACTTTGAAACCGCAGAATACTTTAAGGGCGTGTACGCCGCCCCTGTAGCAGGTATTGCAGGCGATGCCGGAACTTCAATGGATGGTTTACGCAAGGTTATACGTGGTTATAATACAGCCGGTCGAACCAATTTAGGTAATGGCGCCATCGCAATGGGAGCCCCTGCTGCTTCTGATGCCGATTTCTGTACTCAGATAGAAGAGTGGTTCGCCCAAATACCTTCTCAGTTCAGAGATAAGATAGACTTTATTTTTATGAGTAAGGATAACCGGTACAAATACCGCAGAGGCAAGCGTGCAAAATATGGAAAGGAGTTCAACTTCGTAACTGATCAAGGTGTAAGTGGCTTGGTTATTCTTGAAGACTTCCCCCAGGTAAGCATTGTTGGACTTGAAAGCCACCAGGGATCTGATCTGATTTGGTGCTCTGTCCCTCTGAATCGAATCCGTCCTCAAAAGAAAGCTTCTCTGGCAAATTCAATGCTGGTAAAAGAGTTTTCTCCACGTGTGGTAAGTGCTTATACCGACTTCTGGGAGGCGTTGAATTTCGAGGTTCCTGAATTCGTTTTCCATAACGACCAAGATCTGGCATAAAACGATGAACCAATCAGCCCTTTGAAATATGAGGGCTGATTAAAATTAAAATACTTAACCATGTCAACAGATAATAAAACCTTCAGCGCAGAAGATCAGGTAAAAGACCTGAAGCTACAGCTTAATAAGGCCAATGAGAATCTTGCCACTGTTACTGTAGAGCTCAACCAGGCTAAAGAAGATATGTCCTCTTTAACAAAAGAGCGAGATGATATCTTAAAAATAAACGAAAAATTGACTTTAGAAGTTGAGAAACTTTCTTCTGGCAAAGGCAAGGAAAAGAAAGCATCAGTGCCCGTTACTGATATCAACCTGAAAGACTTCAAGTTTAAAAATGGAGGTATTACCTACGGGTTTAACTGGTTTAAGATAACACATAAAGGTGTTGCCTTAACTGCGGCCGAAATCGCGAAGGATGAAACTATCCAGAACGAGCTGATTGCCAACAAAAGTGGGATGTTGAAAGTACTGTAACCATATTATTCAAAAATAAAATTATTTGCCATGAATACTGGTCGTTATCAAAATTACAAAAGGGCTGATGTTAGTCTGCAGGAGACAGGTTACCTGAAAGCCTGGTTAAACCTGAAAACTGATTTTACAACCCTGCAAGAACCTGTGTTAACCCCCGTTACACCGCTTATCGGCGAACAATACACTATTGCAACGGCTCACGTATGGGCCGTAGGAAAAGAAGCGATGAGTATTTATGTTAAGCAGGATACCATTGAGGCTCCGGGTGAAACACAGGGAGAGTCTGGAAGCCTGCGTATTCTCTGGACTCCTAAAATCTTCTTTGTTGGAGATGGCGCCATTACTCTGGAATTAATCAACAACTTCCTGAATGAGGAACTGATCCTGTTTGTACAAGACCAGTGTATTGGTAAAAAGTTCATTCAGTTTGGTTGTGGTTGTGCACCTGCTAAAGCGCAAAAAGGAAGCTTTACCAGCGGCCAACTGAAAAGCGGTGCCAAAGGTTATGAGCTTACCCTGGAAACCATCAGCAAGTATTTCTATACTGCTGCGATTTCAGAAAGGGCTTAATTGTTAACCCGTTTTAAAATACCAATATGGAATTTACAAACACAGAGGTTGCGACTCGTTTTGAGAACCTGGCTAAATCTGATATATCAGTTATCTCCGATTTCTATACCGGCAAGCTGAAGGATATACCTGTACCGGTAGCAGAGCTACTGTTAAATGCAGGTAATCCAAATATCAAAGCAAAACGGGTTCAGAAGCCAAACATAAAAGCCGATGATAATACTACCGGCAACACAAAATAACCGCGGCTTAACTCACTAAACAAAGCCCCGTTTCGGTATAGCCGGGCGGGGCTTTGTTAATAACCTACCACCATGTTCAACCAATCAGATATCGCGGCGCTCAATGCCAACATCGAACAGTGGAACGATGAAACTGTAAGCCAGGTACGGGATAGCATAGATGGATTAAACATAAAGAGATACCGGTACTCTCAAAACCCACGACCATTAATTAACGCCTTTCGCAGTAAGCTCAGGAAAGATTTTGAACTGGTAAACCGTATTAGTTACTCTATGCCCCGCAGTGCCATATTCCTGCATAAGGGCGTAAGCCGGGGCCACGGAAAGAATAATCCCCGACAGGCCAAGGAGTGGCTTATGCCGGTGATTGATAGCCGAATGGATGCCCTTGGCGATATAGTGGCCGATGGACAGGGTGATCTTGTTATTAACGCATTAACCATTAAGTAATGAGCGATGTAAAAAATAAACGGGTAGTTATTTTCATTGACCAGGCTGCTGCAGAAGATGCCCTTGGCAGACTACAGGTAAAAGCGGATGGATTTAATACCAAAATAGCCAATGCCCGTAAGGAACAGGAGAAATTGCTGCAGAAGATAAAAGATACTGCCGCCGCCGGTGGCGATATAAAAAAACTGGAAGCCCGGTATAACGAACTTGGCATAAAAATAAACGGCTATAACAAAAGCCTGAAAGAAACCGGCGATGCGCAGCTTAAAATAAAACAGCAGATAGATAGTGGCATTACTCCATCGTTCAAGCAAATGGAAAACTATGTTTCACGCTTAAGAAATGAGTTGAAACGTTTTATAGGTACACAGGAAGAATTAGATGCCAAGAGTGCTGTATACAAAAAAGCTTCTGCAGACCTTGATAAAATGCGCACCTCAATGTTTGGTGTTGCTAATGCCCAACGCAGTTGGCTGCAAGAAGCTAAAGTAGTTGCATTTGGTGTATTGATAGGCAATACCATTCAAAGCGCTGTAGGGGCTATTTCCGGCTACATATCTGGCATTGTAAGTGGCAATGCCAAGATGAGCGATAGCCTGGCTAAAGTACAGCAAACAACAGGACTGGCCAGTGCTGAAGTTCGCCAGTTGGCAAGCGAATTTAAAAAAATTGATACACGAACTGCACAATCAGATCTTTTGAAGATTGCAGAAATTGGTGGACAGTTTAATGTGGCTAAAGAAGATCTGCTCGGATTTGTAGAACAGATAGACCGCGCCAATGTGGTGTTAGGCTCAGAGTTTAGCGGCGGCGCCGAACAGATAACTACTGAGCTCGCTTTATTAAGAAACGTTTTTACCGACATTAAAAGCGATCACATTGATAAAGACCTGGGCAATATTGGTAATGCACTGGTAACCCTGGCACAGGAAGGTGCCGCTACGGCCCCGGTAGTAAGCGATTTTGCTAAACGGCTCTCCCCTCTTATATCTACTGCCAAACTTACATCTGGTGAAATTTTGGGGCTATCAGCCACCATGCAGGAGCTGGCTATTAACCCTGAACGAGGTGGAACGGCTATGGTAAAGCTGTTTGATAAAATGATATCAAACGCAGATTCTTTTGCCCGGGTTGCTGGCGTAGGGATAAGAGAATTTAAAAATGAGTTGCGCGATAACCCTTTTGCAGCTTTTCAAAAAGTTTTGGAAGGTTTTAAAAAAGGCGGCAGTGATGTAGTTGCTTTAAATGCAGTAATACAGGATATGGAAACGCAGGGCGTTGGAGCCAAAGAGGTTTTAGTAAAACTAAGCCAGAATATTGACCTGTTATCACAGCGTTCTAATTTGGCAACGGAGAGCTTGAAAAAAACTGATAAAATTACAGAACAGTTTTCGCTTAATAATAACACGCTTGGTGCAGAAATGGATAAGCTTGGAAAGAAAATAGGGGCACTGGTTCAAAGTGAAACGATAACAAACTTTATTGTTGGCTTAATCAGAAACTTCTCTTCCTTCATTGATGTATTAAAGGCCGCTCCACAATGGATTAAAGAAAATCAAAACGGCCTTTACCTATTAGCCGCAGGTTTGGGTTTACTGAATGCTAATTATATTAAAACCGGCGCCTCAATAATAAAAGATTCTGCTTTAAAAATTTATAATGCTACTGTAACTAAGATTACAGCTATCACGCAAGATATCGCCACTCGTGCACAAATGGCATATATCATAGCATTAGACCTTGTTAAGGGTAGATTAACACTGGCTGCTGCTGCACAACAGTTTTACAACTATGCAATGGGAGCCAGTCTTGGCCCAATTGGTATAATACTCGGACTGATTGGCGCAGCAGCTATTGCCTACCATTTATTTGCTGGCAGTACTAAAGCGGTTACTGCTGCACAACAGAGAGCCAACGAAGAATTATCAAGGGGTAAGAAAGTTCAGGAATCTTGGGCCTCAATACAGGAAACCGCTAATCAGCATGTGGCAAAAACGGTATTAAAATTACATGACTACGAAAAAGCTGCGCATGATGTTACCAAAACCGATATAGAAAGAAAAAAAGCAATTGATGGTATAATTGCCATTAATCCAAAGTTCTTTGGTGATCTTGATTTAGAGGCCACAAAAACAGGAAAACTTACTACACAGGTTAATAATTATATAGATGCTTTAACGGCTGCAGCCCAGCAAAAGGCGCTATTTGAAAAAAGGGTTGATCTGGAAAAAGAATTACTTGATTTAACACAAAAAAGACCACAGGATGCCGGTAAGGCCTCCCCCCTTATAATTAATGGCAAGGCTATTCAAACTACAGGTAAACAGAATTTCGACCTTTTTGCCAAAAAGAGAAGTGAGATTGATAAAAGCATTGCAGACGTAAATGCACAGATTGCATTTTTAGATAAAAAAACGGAGGAGCTTAATAATAAAATCAAAAAAGTTCCCGGTATTCAAAATGGAAGTCCAGATGCCACTGATATTTCTCTTCCACCTGATGATAAAGAGATAAAAAAACAACAGGAGTTGTTACGTAGACTTAAAGACTTTGAGTTTGAGCTACAGCAGGTTGGGAAAAAGGCCGATGAAAAAGAAATAGACCGCATAAAGCACAAATATGAAGAGCTGATTGGCGAAGCCGTAAAACATGGCCTGAATATTATTGAGGTAGAAAAAGAAAAGGATAGGGCCGTTGCGTTCCTGTTAGAACAGGAACGCCAAAAACTGTTGGCATTTGGTACAAAGCTGGACAAAGAAAATCAGGATGAAAGTTATAAAAGATCAATACAGGCCGCTATTGATAGTGCAGAGCAGCAGAAAGAAATAAAGCTGAAACAATATACCGACCAGGTTATTGATAAAAAACGGCTGGATGCGGATGTACGAAAGATAGACATTGATGCGCTTGATTTTCTAATTGCCATTGCACAGAGCTACATAAACGGGCCACTTGGTAATGTTAAAAAGGCAGAAGACGACCTGGTGCAGTTTAAGAAAAAAAAGAACAAGGAGGCCATTGATGATAAGACAAAAAGTAATGAGGAACTGGCCGCCGATGCTAAAAAACAAATTCAAAAAGATAGGGCCAACCAGTTAGCTGCAGCAGAGCTTCGGGTATTAGTATCAACTCCCCATAACCAAGAACGCCTAAAAGCTGAACTTAATTTATTAGAAGTTCAGAAAGCACAGGAGCTGTCAGCTACTGAATTAACAGAACAGCAGAAAGCGGTTATTCGTGAACGCTACCGGCAGAAAGAGAACGAAGTAACAATCGATTTTTATGCCAGTCAGATTAATGAAGTGCTTGGTTATATATCTAATGCGCTTAGCATACTTGACACGTTTAACCAGGCTCGCAATAACAAAGAGAAGGCGCTGCTTGATAAAGAACTTAAGGCAAATGATGCACGCAGAAAATCGATAGAGAGCCTGGCTAAAAACGAGGTTATTACTGAGCAGGAAAAACAAAAAAGGTTAGCCGCATTAGACGCTGCAGATCAAAAGAAAAAAGATGAGCTTGAAAAGAAACAGCTTGAAAGAGGTAAAAGAATAGCCCTTACCCAGGCGTTAATTAATGGAGCTATGGGCATAACTGCTGTTTTAGCTGCCAAGCCAGGAGCTGCAGATATTCTTTCACTTGGTGCGTTCAGAGCTATTAATATTGCCTTTACCGTTGGAACAACCCTCGCACAAATAGCTGCGATATCGGGTCAGAAGTTTGGCAAAGGTGGTGTTACTAAGGGCGCCAAACACATCCAGGGAGGCATTAATATGATTGATAGCCTAACCGGACAAAAAGTGGGTGAGATGGAAGGCAATGAGCCGTATATGATTTTAAGCGATAACACCTATCGCAATAATAAAAACATTGTAGATACCCTGCTACATAGCAGCATGCACCGTAATGGTGCCCCGGTATTACCACAATGGCAAACCAGGCCATTACAAACTATTGATTATACCGGCACCACAAGACGCCTACAGAAGTTAAGGCATTTTAAAGACGGCGGAATTTTTGATACCGCAGGTGCAACTACTTCATCTCCTGCTCAGGTGGTAGTGCAATCTGATCCGGAGATGAAGGGCTTAATATTGGCCTTCTTAAAAAAACTGGATGAGCCTTTTGTTGGAAACATAAGCTTTAAGAAAATTGAGGATGCTGCAGCTTTAAAAAACACCATTCTTAACGAAGCCTCTATGAGATAGTTTTTTTTAAAAAGCACTGTCCTTTCCTATCTCACCTATCATAATCACTTTTATAGTGCATTATGGATACAATTTCATTACAAGATCTCATTAGTTGTATGGATAAGGGCGAAACCTTCGCTATTGGTTTTCGCACCCTTGATCAGCACAAGAACACCGGTGGCGAATATGTTGGGTTTGCTCAGGCCTGTAAGCATAGGCATGCTACTGCAGATGAACGAAAAGCGGTGAACCGTCTAAAACAGGATCTTCTGAAAAATCCTAACCATTACGCAAATAGTACCAGGAATATTCGTGTACTGGCCACTGGCAACATTGTTAAGATTCATTTGAGATTGATAACCATGTTTAACTACAAAGCAGTTTTATAAATAATTGCCATGCTAATTGTAAAAGATGAAATAGGTTATGGGATATCGGCTGAAGCTGTTTTTTACACAGATGTAAAAACAGACGGGGCCAAGGTAAGCCAGCCTGCAGACTCTTCTACCATAGCCTCATCTGCGATATGGAGCTATTGGGGCGATGATAACCAGGAACCGGTACGAATGGCCGAAGATATTGAAAACTGCGGCGTATTGAGCGCCGGTATTGACAGTAAGGTACGAATGGCAATTGGCAAAGGTTTGGAGCCATACCTGCTATTATCTGTTAATAAAGGGGAAGAGGTTTTAGAGCACGTTATAGATGCCGAAATACAAGACTGGCTTGAGTTAAATAAAAGCTTCCAGTACAGTTATAGTAATATCTATAATTTTCTCGCTTACGGTTGGGGTGCAACCCAGATTATCCTGAATAAGAAAAGGGAAAAAATAAACCGCATTGCGGCTACAGATGTATATACCGCCCGGCTTGAAAAAAGAGAGGCATCAACGGGTATTATAAGAAATATGTACCTGGCATCTGACTGGAGCCAAATAAATACTTATGATCCAAAAACTATGCGCCGCATAGAGCTTTTGCGCGAGGGCTATGAATTACAGGAGTTAGCAGATTCATCTTCCATTTTTGAATTTGGCGTACTACACCGCATTTTAAAAAATGGCCGGCAATATTATCCGCGTGCCATATGGCAGGCTGCAAGGGCGTGGGTAAAAGTAACACGTGATGTACCTGAATTTAAGAAGGCGCTTCATAAAAATTCGATGAACATAAAATACGTGATCCTGATTGCGGAGAGCTATTGGACACGTATACATAAAGGATGGGGAAATTATACCCCCGAAAAAAGAAAGGAAATTATTAATGATAAGTATGATGAGATCAACAAGTTTTTAGTTGGCGACATTAATGCCGGCAAGACAATTATGGCCGGGAAATATATTGATCCTTTTACAAAGGAGGCTATTGCAGATATTGAGATTAATGTACTTGATGATAAAACAAAAGAAGGTAAATTTTTACCTGATAGTGCTGCTGCAGACAAGCAGATACTGTTCTCTATGTTCTTTAATCCGGCTATTTGGGGTGGCAACCTGCTGGGTGATGGCGCCAGTGGCGGGGCTGGTAGTGGTAGTGATATCCGCGAGGCAGTGGCTGTACAGTTAATGATGATGCATGTTGAAAGGGCATTAAACCTTAATGTTTTCGACCTGGTTAAAAAATACAACGGTTGGAGTAAACGATTAGAAATTCCGATGGAGTATAATGTATCTACGGTTAATGGTAATACTGCTTTCCTTTCTAAAAGAACAATTATCCCGCGCCTGGTATTCCGCTATAAAAGCGAATTATTAACCACTCTGGATACCGGTGGATCCACAAAAACTAATACACAATAATGGCACTCATAACCACCATAGCACAGGTGCAATCATACCTGAGAGTTAGATACACTAATTCTAATGCCACCCTGCCGGACATTGGTGCCGCAGAGGATCGTTTTATTAGACCATTAATAGGCCAAACATTGTATGATGCGCTGGTGGTGGCTCAAGCCGGAAATGCTACTGCAGTAATGACATCGCTTTTAGATAAGGTACGCAGAGCTGTGGTAGCCCTTGCTTACTGGCAGGATCTGCCTACCCTGCATGTGCAAATAGGAGAACTGGGCGTTGTTGTTACAAAAAGCGAGAACCTGGATGCCGCCCACCGGTGGGAGTTTGAAAACCTTAGAGAGGCACTGGCAATAAAATCGTGTGCCGCATTAGAGGTGTTGCTGGAGTATTTATTCCTGAATAAAACAGTATTGAACTGGGCCGCTCCGGATGAGGTAAAAACCATTATTAAAACCGGCTCTGATTTTACAAGGTATTTTACCGTTTACCAGCCTAATAGAACATTCATGGTATTACTTCCACTGGTTAAGCAGGTAGAAGATGAATTTGTGCGCACATTAATCGGCGATACCTTTTTTGAGTTGTTAAGAGATAAATCCGAGCCAACTACTGAAGAAAAAAGGGCCATTGAATTATTAAAAAAGGCAGTATCCCATTTAACAATTAACAAGGCCGTTTTGCTTTTGCCAACCCGGATAAGTGTTGATGGTTTTACTGTGTCGCTCACCAATAATACAGATCAAATTAACCAGGGCCAGCATCTGGCGCCTGATGGTATATTGGGGCGGCTTGCCGATACCTCAGGAGAAACCGGACATGATTACCTGGTAAAACTGAAAGACTACCTGGATACTACTGCCAGCGCACAGGTTTTTAGCGCTTATAGGGCCAGCGATTATTATACCGCACCTGGTACAGTAGCGGCAGAAAGTGCCAATGCAAACAGAAACGGAGTATTTGGCTTATGAAAAATATAACCACATTATACCATAACAGAATGGAACCAAAAAACCACGATCACTTACTGGGCGCCATCTGCGGATTTGTATCTGCAACCGGAAAATGGCTATATGACTTTGGACAGATATACGACCTGCACATGAGTTGGGTAGTGCCTCAAAATATTAAAGACGCCTTTTTTGCCGGTATTGTTGGTACGCTGGCCGGGCTGGCTACAACGCAGTTATGGAAGTGGTGTATAAAACGAATTAAACGGGTTTTCCTTAAAAAATAATTTATGAAACTACTCTTACAGCGCGATACAAGAACCAATATCAGTACTATCGGAAAGCTAACGATAGAGGGCGTATTTGAGTGCTTTATACTGGAAGATAAAGACCGTGGGCTGACAAGTGAAATGCCACTGGAAGAAATAAAAGAAAAAAAAGTGTTTGCTCAAACCGCCATACCATCGGGTACTTATGAAGTTGTAATTACCTGGAGCGACCGGTTTAAACAATACATGCCATTGCTTTTAGGTGTGCCCGGCTATGTTGGCATTCGTATGCATTCAGGAAAAAAGGCTGCGGACACTGCAGGGTGCCTGATTACAGGTAGTGAAATAGGAGAAAATGAAGTGATCAATAGCAGGGCAGCATACAGAACACTCGTAGCCAAGCTGAAAGCGGCCGAGAAGAAAGAAAAGATTTTTATCACCATTCAATAATTCAATTATGAAACAGATTTTCGATTTCATCCTCTCTCACAAAGAGGCAGTAGGCACTACAGCCGTATTCTTTTACGAAATATTGCTCAGGGTTAAGCCAACAGCTAAAGACTGGAGCATTATTAATATTGTCAAAAGATTATTTGACATAATTCCTAACAAGGCACCACAAGGTGATGTACACAAATAATATACAATGAGAGATGTTATAAAGAACAGGCTGATTCTTATCGAATCACTCCTGATTATTTTACTAATTTGCGTGGTTTCTTTCCGAACCTGTCATCGGCCCGGCGCTACTCCCCTAATGGGTATTATTAGTCAGCCAGACACGCCAACGCAGTACACTGATGCTGCGGGCACCGTACATACGGAAATTAAAGTAGCAACGGCTTCTGATGTGCAAAAACAAGGGTTAAGGAATGATTATAAACAAACAATTGATAGCCTTAGTCGTGCGCTGAAGATAAAAGAGTCGCGCATAAAAGACCTGGTAAAGATTAGCCTTAAAACTTCCGGAAGCTTCAGCCCATTTTACGTTATTACCGGTAAAAAAGATACCTCATTTACAATACAAAAAATTCCTCCCGACTCTTCAGATAATATTATTTTTAGCAGTATTCCCAGCAGGTTACTTGCCGACAGTAACCAGAGCATTGAGGTTCATTACAATGATCCGTGGTTAATTCTTACAGGGCAGTTGAATAATGATAGTAGCTGGAACTATACTATTAATGAAGATTTGAATATCGTAACCTATAATAAACGCATCGGTCTATTTAAAAATGAGCTAATGTTAGATATTAGTAGTAAAAATCCAAAATCAATAGTATCTGGACTTACTGGTATAAAAATAACTCCTACCCCCAAAAAATGGAGTATTGGCTTACAGGCAGGATATTTTTTTGATGGACAAAAAATAAGAATGGGCGTTGGCCTGGGAGTATCTAAAACATTTGTCAGATTTTGATAGAACTTATTTACCATAGAAAATCAGGCCGGCATTTTATTCTCCCCCAGGAATGGAACGAAGTATCAGGCAGGCAAATGGTACGCATGGCCGGGCTGAGGCATAGTGGCCTTACCGGTAATGATCAGCTTGCAAGGGGGCTGCAGATACTAAGCAATAAAAACCTGTTACGGTTCTGCTTTATACCAATGGATTTACGTGTAAGGGCTATGGAGCATGTTAAATGGATATTGGAAGAGAATACGCTTACCCAACAATTAATACCGAAATACAAGGGGTTTTATGGCCCTGACGGCCATTTTGACAACCTGCGCATGAATGAGTTTAACCATGCCGAAATGGCCTACCATTTATTGGTGCAGGAAAAAGATATTACCCATCTTGATCAATTGGTAGCCATCTTATACAGGCAGGGTAAGACAGGCTATGATCATGAGCGGAACCCGGACGGAGATAACCGCATCCCTTTTAATTTTGGAGATATTTCCTGGCACAAAAAAAGGGTAGCCCAATGGCCCTTGTCTGTTAAGCAGGCTATCATGCTTTGGTACGATGGGTGTAGGTTATTTATGCTAAACAACTACCCCTTAATCTTTCCAAAAAAAGAATCCGGCCCGGCCAATCTTAACGAAGGATTATTTGCCCTGATGCATAGTGTTGCCGGTGATAAGTATGGAACGTTTGAAGACGTTGAAAACAGTTTTGTACATAAAATAATGATGGCCCTTACTATTATGATTGAAGAAAGTAAGGAGCTTGAAAAACGAATGCCCGTATGAGTAATTTTCAGGATAGAACCAATTATTTTAAAACAATTGCCACTAAAAATAAGTTGGTGGCCCATTCGGCTGTAATAGCCGAAGGGCAAACAAGATTTTCCTTTCACCGTATAAATGATGAAGCGGAACTTAACTCGGCATGTGTTAACTGGGCTCATTTTCCCTGCATGGTACATATTGGGAATAATATTAATTACCGGCAAAACGGTACAGGGTTGCCAATGAAAATGATAGGTAACCACCTGTATTTTTTAACCACACTTGATTCGACTACTCACCCATTTAAGAGTGATGCAATACAGGCTGCATATGAAGATGCAGAAAAAGTGATGGACCAGGCTATTGCCTACATGATTGAAGACGTGGCAGAGAATGGGACCTGCGGCAATAACCTGTTTATGTTTGATATGAACAGAGCCAAAGCAGACATGATAGGCCCGATTAATGAAGTTTTATATGGCTGGTACCTGGTATTTATTGACGAGGCTCCGGGGTACACATTTAAGTATAACGCAAACGACTGGAATATATGAGCACACGTGTAACTGAAAGACCCTCACCGCTATCATTCTCAAAAAACGATATACGGTATGCTTTTTTTACAGACAACCTAACACCTCAGGGGTTATACCTGCAGGTAGAACTTTACTCACGCATTACAAAAGGATCTATTTTTATCAACTGGACCTGTAACCAGTTTGTTGATCCGTATATTGATGCTAACTTATTTATCCTGGTTAATGAAGTAAACAAGGTTATTGAATTTGCCAATAATACCGGTAGCCTGGCTGTTAATGCAGGAGATATTGTTAGGGTTATATTGCCCATATTCGATAGCTGGCCAGCTACGGGATCTCCCTATGCTAAACTGATTATAAAAGAAGACGCTACCGAGCTTTTTAAAAACTTCTCAATTGATGTAACGGAACCCGGATGGCTTACATATACCTTTATTGCTGCAGCCGGTAAAACCTATACCGTTGTTGCTTATACCAGTACTGAAGCCGCACTGGCACATACGGCTGATTTGGCTGTAGCGGTAATAAATACCTATACCTTACAGAAAACATTTAACCTTAAGCCCAACGGCGATGGTAAAACATACCTGTACCTTAGCGAAAGAATTGATAGCCTATTGAAATATATTTTACCAAACACTGCTTATGTTGTTAAAGATGCCAGTGAGCAAAGCGCAGAGTTGTATATACGTTACAGACAGGTAACGAAAGCAGACCCTAATCCGGTATGGAATGAAACAGAAACTGCTCATGTACGAAGGGTACTAAAAGGCGGAATTGAAAAACAAATGGCCAGCCGGAATAATTATTTTACCTACCAGGCCACCAATAAAAGTTTCTTTACCTGGATGCCTAATAACAGGTTTGTATTTTCAGACGAGATGGTATTCTTAAGTATTTACCTTACTGGCGCCGGGTTTAAAATACACACAAATGTAATGCGAATTGATGGAGTAGAAGCATCTGAAGATACTGCAATAGATCTTAGCCAGGGTGTGTTTTTTCACCTGAATGTTTCACCTGGCATTTTAAATATTGCCGGCATTGCTGCCGCATACCCGGTTAGGTATTATGAAGTGAGTATACTGAATGCCGCCAATGAAGTTATTTATAATGCTGTGCGCTTTTACATTGAGTTCAGGCCTAACTATGCCAGCTATGATCTGTTATACCACAATAGCCTGGGAGCTGCAGAATCAATTCGTGTAAAGGGTGATATAACATGGAGTATTGAGAGGGATGTACAGGAATCGGAAGGTACAATGGATGTGAACGACGGGAGTGCTACCCAAAAAAATGGTGAAACTGCAGACAATAGTATTACCAAAAAAGATATTTACAAGGGCGATATTGGATTTTTGCGTACTGCCGATGGCAAGATGAAGCGCCTGCAGGAGGCGTTAGTTGATATTTTAATAAGCCAAAGTATTTACCACTACATAGATGGCCGGTGGGTGCGTGCAAGAATCATCCAAAGAAGCGTGGATTTGCGGGCCGGATCAGATAAAAAATTAAGCTTCCCAATAGAATGGATGCTGCCTTTTAATAACCCGGTATTGACCCCTAAAGATATTAGCCTGGGTATTGCTACCGATACCGAAATATACTATTGATGCTGAGGCTGCAATACAATAACCAGTTTTTAACCCTGCTGCCAGGCAGCGCCATTGAAATGGAGCGTAACAGCCCTTTATTTTTGGCCGATAATGTATTGGCAGAATATACCCTACCGGTAACCATTGTTTACGATGAAGCCAACGCCCGGCTATTAGGCGATGTTTTTTTTGAGTATGGGATTAAGAACAAATTTAAAATACCGGTTAATATTTTTGATAATGAAACATACCGGTTTAAGAGCACACTGGTAGTAGACAAAAATCTTACTAACAGGCACCAACCTGGTAAGGGAAATGTGCAGGGATATTTACTTACGGGCATCAGTGATTTTTTTAACCCGATAAAGGATAAAAAACTTTCAGATCTGGAGTTGGGCGGTACCAGAAGCTTCCCTTTCACTACATGGGATCCATGGGATGCCAGTAATGGTTTTTGGCAGCACGTGCATGCAACCTGGACGGGCGCATTTGATTATGTATTTTCACCGATTAGAAACGAAAGCTGGATAGAAGATGATGGCTTTACCGGGTGGATGAATATGCTTGGCCGTGGCCTGCTGGATAGCGGCATAACAGAAACAGCGGGGCAACTGATTCCGTATAGCTGGCCAGTACCGCAGCCACGCTTAAAAAATATGCTGCAGTTGATATTTGAGGAGCTGGGATGGCAAATTGATACCACTGGTCTGAATGATGTGTTTTGGGAAAAACTGCTGGTACTTAATGTGAACCCTGTTAAAACTACCTACCAAACCGGAGAGGTAGACGGCATACCATTAATAGGCGTACTGAACGTAATTAAAATACAACTGCGCAAATGTGTAAGCCCGGAGGTAACCATTAGCGAGTTTATACTTAGCCATTGCAAGCGGTATGGATGGGCGCCTATTTTTGACAGCGATACAAGAACCTGCTACCTGATAGCGCTTAAAGAAGTTGGAAATGGGAAAGTAAAAGATTTTACACCATACGCAGGACCAATAAGTACTACCGATTTTTCTGCAGATACAAAGAAGTTTAGCTTTAAAAATTCATTCACCGGCAACGATGGAGCAGTATCAACGCCTGATTTTACTAATTATACCATAGCTCAACCGGTATTTAAAAAGGCTAACCTGCCCACCCCCAGCGCAGAGTACGATAACAGCGTCATTTATAGTTTTTATGAAAACGCTTGGTTCAAATGCGTGTTTGATGCTATAGTAAACAACAGGGTGTGGGAAAAATTTGCTGATAATATTTACGATGAAGATGTAAAGAATAATACCGATACCGTTGAAACTAATTGCACCACACTGCCTACAGTAGTTACCTACTACAGGAGATCTGCTACCGGTGTAGAATATTACGGATTATTTGCCCGTTGTATGCAACCACGCAATAAAGAGTGGGGTATTAGAAACCTTATTTATCATGGTATGGTTAGTGAGGTTAAGGCTGATGGTACGGTTGGCGATAATATTTACCCCTATGCCGGCAGTACAGTTGTTCAGCCAAACGGAACGGTTGCCAACGGATGGAGCAATGTATTTAAACATAAGAATGGCCAGACCGATTACGGCCTTATTGCTTATTGGTTTACCAACTGGTTAAATATTAACCGCGTTAATACACCTGTTGAAAAAAAGTTGTACCTGCCGCTACATGAACTTGAAAACCTTGAATGGGATGATGTGATTAATATTTTGAACCAACCGTTCCTTATTCAAAAATATATTGATCCTATACCCTATCGTGGCTTTATACAGGCCACTTTACTGCCATTACTGCTTAACGATACCGAACTCGTAGCCACTACACCAGATGCCTACGGTAATACAATTTACCTGCGTTTTGGGTGGGAAGACGAGCAGGACGCAGCCGATATTTACCTCTATGGTATGTTGTTATGGACGTTTGTACGCAGGGCCAAACCAATTATTCGTTGCTATGCAGATGCTGCAGGCACGGTACCTGCAACCGCATACGGGTTAAAGGTATTTTTAACACTGGAGTATAGCGATAGCGAAACCGGTGTGTACACTGCTTTTTCTGATTATAGTACAATAATTAGCGGTAGTGTCTACAATATTTCGCAGGATGAACTGCATAATGAAACTAACCCCTCCGCTCCATGGGCCGCAACCAGCAATGGCCTTTATGAAAAGAGCTACAAAGATGCCGATGGCATTAATTCATTGTTTTTCAGGTGGGTAATTAAGGCAAGTGCCGATTATAAAGCGATTTAGTATATTAGTGGAAAATAAAATATATGAACCAGTTTATTTCCCTTTTTCTATTAGCATCTTTATCAATCGCCGTTTCCGCTCAATCTCAACAAACAAAAAATGAGCTACCAATTGATTCTACTACCCACAAATACACGTTCACAGAGGTAATACAGGTTAAAGGAGCGTCCGATACAGAACTTTACAGCAGAGCCAGGTTTTTTGTTTCGGATATTTTCAAAAGCGCAAAGGCTGTTACTGATCTCCAGGATGATGTGAGTAAAACGATTTTGATAAAACCGATCATAAAAAACCGTGTAAAATCTTTTCTTGTAAACGATCCGTGGGGTTATACCATTTACCAATTTACCATTCAATGTAAACCGGGTAGGTATCGATACATAATAACAGACCTCTATCATAAAGGGGAACCGTATGGTATGAGAGATGGAGGCGCATTAGAGTCAGAAAAGGGGAACGGATTTACGAAATCTACCTGGCAGCAGGTAAAAGAACAGGCCCGTATAGAAATAACATCTGTGATCGAACTCTTAAAAAACAGAATGAATTCTCAAAAAAACAGTGATTTCTAAAATATTGTCTATTTTAGCAGTGCAAAGACAAACACCGCATGTTCCAAATTAACCATTTTATTAAAAATACCCGGAGGGGAGTGTCCGTAAGGCCTCCAATTCAACTCACCCTCGTGGTGTCTTGTCTTTGCACCTCCGGCATTTTAAATTTCTGTTATGCAAAGACAAGTCCAACTGCAGGCTACACGGCCGCACCCCCAGTACCCACACTTTAAGTTGGTGTACGATTTACCAAGTCCCGTACAAACTGTTGATGATGCAGCATCTGCCGCACATTACATGCGCTCCGTTTGGGCAGAAACCATTGATATTGAAGTAGGCCTTATGGTACTAATGCTGAACCAGTACCGGCAGCCCATAGCGCATCACCATGTTTTATTGGGCAACCCCGCTTACCAAATGGAAACATTAACCCATTTGCGCATGATTGGCTGGATTACTGCCCAAAGCTGTGCCAGCTCCATTTACCTGGCCAACAACGTACCAGGAGAGCTATATCTTACAAAAGAAATGGAACTACCCATCCATGTTAATGATGCACTTTACCGTATAAGCAAAGCCATGGATACTTTGGATATTTGGCTGGAAGATCACCTGCTACTTACCCCGGTGGACCATCTTAGTCTAAAGGACCGGTTTAAACACGATTGGGTGTTTATTACCGGCAATCAAAAGGAGGCCAGTCATGAGTAAAGATTCAGAAGCTTACCAGGCGCTTACCGTTTTTAGTCTTAAATACGACCCTGCCAAAACAGATAAGGCCACCGACCTGTTTACCAGCAAGGAAATACAGCAGATTATCTTAAAACATACAGGTGTTGAGATACCGCTAACAGAACTGCATAATCTGCTTAGGGATATGCACTATGAGTACGAGCTGGAAGGGGATGAATTTAAGTGGCTATGCGTTAAATAGCAATAAGGGCTACTGTCCTTTCGAGTGCGGACACGTGTCCGCACTTTTGTTTTATGCAACTCATAAAGAACTGGCTGAACGGACACCGAAATTTTACCGTAGGCCTACACCTATACAACCTTTATGGCGATGATAACGGCTTGAAAAACCTATTTGATTCCATAGGAGAAACCCCATTTACCAAACAAAAAATGGAGCAGGGACTGCAGGCTATCTGCGATACCAGGAAAAGGCCACCGGAACCTATTCAGGAGTCCGTATTAAAGCAAATGCCCGCAGGGGATACCGATATATTAAAATCCATTGAGAAGGAATGGAAGCCTTTGTATAAGCAGATGGTGTTTAAACAACACCAAATGCAGGCTTATGGTAAGGATAACAGCACAGAAACACGGACGGCATGTAAAGAACTTGCTAATGAAATTTTAAGCCTTGAACAGCAGGTAATGCGCATATGGGATAAGCGCACCTACTATGAGAAGCATGGCAGGCTACCCGATATAGAGGAGGAGCAGGATAAAACACCAACAGACCCTGTGTCCCTGGGCGCATTTATCGAATCCTGTAAGAGAAATATCCGCAGGGCAAAAAATAATATGATCAACCACCCGGGCAAACCCATTTATGTCCAGTTGCATATAGACTGGAAAGCCAGGTATAAAAAAGCCACCGGGAATGATTACAAAGAAAAGAATTGATTTTGTGCGGTTTGATCAAAAAAATAACTGCCAGCAAGTTGGGGGTGGGTTATTATGCGGATCTATGACTGAAGCTGTAAGTGATAGCCGCACACTGGCTAGTGTTATACAGTTGATAAAAAAAGATGCAACTATTTATTGGGTAAGTAACGGCGACTGGAGCATGCATGAAATGTTACTGGCTATCCTGAATATTACAGGACCGGCCACTGTTTATCTGAGTAGTTATGCTATGAGTGAAAAGCCTGCCAGGATATTGGCACAGCTTAAGAATGATGGTATGATTGATAAGCTATTCTGCATCCTGGATAACCGCATCGATGTACGTACGGCTGGGAGCCTACAGATAATGAAAGCAGTAGCTGATCAGATGGTATTGGTTGATACACACGCAAAGGTTTCTGTTATTCAAAATAAAGAATGGGAGATCGCGGTAATTGGTAGTGCCAATTACACAGAGAACAAAAGATATGAGTGTGGCGTAATAAGCCTTAACCCACCGGCAATAGAACTACAATTACAGTGGATGAAAAAAGCTTTGGAAGATGGAATTCAACGATGAAGAACTGGAAGAAATAACGCGGATGGGTGCCGCAGCTTTTACGCCAGGGCAATCTGCTTTTGCTTTAGGATATCCGGTGGCTAAGTTTATTGAAATACTACAGGACGATAATCACCCCGCAGCATTAGCATACTTTAAGGGCTTTTATAGCAGCGAATTGGCCGTAAGGGAAAGTGTAATGCTGTTAGCAAGATCCGGAAGCTCGCCGGCACAAACGTTAGGACTCAAATATTTTGATGAAACACGTAAACGAATTATGAAAGATGGCAACGGAGAGACTGAGATATAATACTGAAAATAGGGACGCGATAGTATTGTTCCTGGAAAACGGAGGCGACTTAGAAATGGCCAAGTTGAACGATATCCAGTTAAAACTACTGGACCGTTGGCGCTTTGCAGACGAGAAGCTTAGGGAGAATAAATACAGCAGAGAGAAAGTTGCAGATTTCATTCGAGGCAAATACCAAATTAGTAGGGATACTGCCTTCCGTGATATTGTAAATGCTGAGTACGTATTCAGTAGCACTACCCCATTAAATAAGAAGTATGCCATTGGCAGACGCATTGAGTTCCTCGAGAGAAAGATAAATGAAGCTTATATAGATAACGATAGATTGGGTGCAGCGCTGCTGGAAAAGATACTGCAGAAGTATTATGAAAAATATCCGGATGAGCATGCACCACGATCACCTAAAAAGATTGTGTACAATATTATTCAAAACAATAAAACACTGGTAGTTAATGGCAGCGAAGATGAAGTGTTTTCTGTTGACGATGCAATGATAGAGGCGGACGATATTTTGAAAAAGCTGGAGGATAAAGATGATTACTGATCAGGTTGAAGTAACCCTAAATGATAGCCAGGCATTAATTACACTAGTCAATGCCAATACCACTTATTGCCTTTGGCCACGTGCCGGAGGGAAAACTAGCGGAGGTATTGGCCCCAGAATATTAAGACTAAGCGAAGTAATGCCCCGAAGTCAGATACTGATCTTTTCGGATACGTATGAGCGATTGGAGAATCGTGTTATACCTAATATCATGAATTTCTTCATTGAAAAACTTGGTATGGTAGAGGGACTTGATTTTATTAAATATAAAAGGCCCCCTGATCATTGGACTAAACCATTGGTACCACTGGACCGGTTTGAGAAAGTAATAAGCTTCCCATCCGGGATGGCTTTATGTTTGGTAAGCCTTGCAGTTGAAGGTTCAGCTAATGCCTTCAATGCACAAGCCGCAATTGGGGATGAAGTAAAATTCTTAAAAGAATCCGATATTAATACTGAAGTAATACCGGCGCTTCGTGGAGCAGTGGAGGATTTTGGCCATCTGCCGGAGTACCTTAGTAAATGGTTTTTTACTGATAAGTTCGGACCAAACATTAAATGGCTGCTGGCCAAAAGAAAGTTAGTTAACGAGCGGGCCGTTAAGATTGTGCTTACGCTACAGTATGAGATCATAAACCTTGAAGCGCAAATAGAATCTAATCAGGTATCCAAATCAAAAAAGTATTTACTAACAAAGCTAATTGAGCAGTATAAGGAGAAAGCCGATCGGATTCGCAAACATCTGGTATACGTCAGCGACATGAAGCCTTATGAAAATATGGCGGTTGTTGGAAAATTCTATTTTAAATCCCAAAAGCGCACATGCAAAAAGTATGAGTTCGATATAGCCATCCTTAACAATGATCCTGACAAGGTTGAGAATACATTCTATCCCACATTTACCCAGGAGAACAAGTATAAGGGCATTGATGATTATAACCCGATGGAGCCAATCATTGGCGCAATGGATTATAATTTCAGGATAAGTCCGATACCAATCGTACAACGCACACAACTGCCAGACAGCGTATATACAACAACTAACGTAATCGACTACATATACGTATTGCACCCGTTGGGGATAGAGGATGCAATTAATGATCTATGTAAGAAATATGCATCACATCAGAATAAGACAATCCACTTCATTTATGACCAGACGGCAATACCCCGCAACCCAATTAAGACAACATTTAAAGATGTTGTGATCAATACGTTTTCCGCTAACGGATGGTGCGTGGTAGAGCATTTTATCGGGGAGCAACCGGACCACGACATTAAGCATGAGAACATTAAGAAATGGCTGGAGATTAAAGGAGAAGATGCGGTGAGAGTAAATGAAAGTGCGTGTGATCAACTTATTAAAAGCATCGAGCAGTCACCTGCAATTATAGTAAATGGAGCAACCAAGAAAGACAAACGAACCGAGAAAGATCCCCTCTTCCCAGCAGAGGATTCTACACATGGATCCGATGCATTCGATATGATCCTTTGGGGGTTATACGAATGGGATGTAAAGAGTCAAATAAACAACACAATAGGTATGGATATGAAGATGTCATAGGCGTTGCCGATGGCCCGGGCTTTCCGCAGTACCTGGTACTTAGCTTCAATCCCTAACGCAGGCGAATTCACCTTGCCTGTATCTCACGTTCCGCTACGCTTCACTAAAGCTCCAGTCAATCAGAATTCTTGTCTAATACATAGCAGGGCATCAGTCCGTGTCCGGACACATGCCCTACCCGACGCTCAGTAGCTAAGCATAAGGGGGGCTGTCATATATCTTAGTAATCAGGTGTCCGCACTCGG
Source organism: Chitinophagaceae bacterium (assembly GCA_023229465.1). Lineage (GTDB taxonomy): Bacteria > Bacteroidota > Bacteroidia > Chitinophagales > Chitinophagaceae > Sediminibacterium. The sequence continues at coordinate 121,072 of JALNZE010000005.1, read as the reverse complement.
AGCTGATAGGACAAGCCGTGCCGCATAGCGGGTAACCCGACAAAATTTATTGAAATTTCGCCGGGAACACTTGATTTTATTGATAAATTAGAGGATAAAATCATACAAACATTTTGAAAAATAAAGCAATTAAAAGAAGTAAAAAAGAAACCTATCGCCCAGATAACCGGGCCTATAAAATAGGATACTGATGTAAAATTTCATCCATAATATCATCAATACCCAGGCTTTTAAAATATCTATCGGTAGTCTCGATGTTCGTGTGACCCATTAATAGAGATATGTATTTTAGTTTAATACCTGCGCCATACATCATTACTGCGCCAGTATTTTTCCAGGAATATAAAGTATATCCCTCCGGAAGGCCAAGAGCCTGCAGGTAAGCCCTATGTCTATTATAAAGCGTATTCGCTCCAAGAGGGAGATTTGATGGCATTCGCCCACGGCCAAAAAGATAATAGTGTGGAGGAAACCCAGAGATATAAGGCTCAAGAAAAAGTTTTAGTTCATCTGGAATAGGCACAAATCGAAACCGGCCAACCTTTGCATCAGTGCCCTCAACACGAAACCTCCAGTGCTTACGATCGGTAAGAATATCACAAACCTTTAAGGCCCTCATTTCTTCACCAGGACGGATAAAGCAATAATACTGTACCTGGCAAACTATCCATAATTGCAGATCCCTCTCCATGATCATTTCCTTTAACAAAACCTGCACCTCTTTTCGAAACCATGTATTTGTTGTTTGCGTTTCTCTAAGCTTACGGGTATAGGTGAAAGGATTGATAGACACGATACCAAAGCCCTTTAAATCTTCAAAGAAACTTTTCAAGTGTCGGCGATAGCCATTGATTGTTGTGTTGCTATTTATTCCTGGTTGTTTACTCACCCATGCTAAAAATTTATTCCCGGTCATTTCATTTATACGGCGATCGGAATATAAACGGTACCACTGAACAAACATTTTAAGCTTAGAATAATAACCGTACGTGGTCTTTTTTCTTTTACCAATACATCTTGCCTTAACTACATCATCTAAAAACTTTGGGATATCATCATCAGGGAAGATCAACGAGCTCAAGTACTGATTTATTGACTTAATCATTGCCTCGGCCTCCCGAAGACGTTCTTCAGGATTTGATAACCGATTAAGTTTTCCATATTTTTTTAAAGGTTTGCCCCCATTGGGATTGGGATACTGAATAAACCAAGGCGTTATCATGTTTCGATTCAGTGGATACAAAACAGCCAATTTTTCTTTAGATATCATAGCACTACTTTTTGATGTTATCAATAGTGCTACACACTTAAAATTACTCTATGGAGTGATTTTCATCACTCCATAGAGTTTTTAGATAATTCCAAAACCCTTTTGCAGTAAGGATTTCAGAGGTTTTGTGGAGTCGAGGGGAGTCGAACCCCTGTCCAAACATCGCTGCCATTAGCTTTCTACATGCTTATTTCATTATTATTTGTAGGCACGCAACAGGAAATGAACAAACCAATTGCACACTTAGCTGAATAGTCTTACACAACAGTCACAGCCTTCTGTTGCGGCATCCTCTTTTGTTTTAAGTCGGCGGCAGCAAGAGGTAACAGGCGAACCTTAGCCGCGGCCCGAATGGTTACTCAATCACTGATTAAGCAGCCATGGCATACTGTGTATTGCCATTTGAAGTTTTCGTATTCAGATTTAAGTGCTGACTACGCAACGCACTGCATGCTTACACCAACCGTAACCTATGCTGTCAAAACCAATACGACCCCAGCGGTGAGTTAGAAGTTTGGAGTTTGATCATTTATACTCCAAACTTCTAACTCCTAACTATTTAAACAGTCTCCAAAAGTCTAACCCCAAAGCGTATGCCATTAATCCCAATAACAGTATCATGCCTGCCATTTGAGCATATTCCATGAACTTATCACCTGGTTTTCTGCCACTGACCATTTCATAGAGTGTAAATAAGGCATGCCCGCCATCGAGGGCAGGAATGGGTAATATATTCATAAAAGCAAGGATGATGGAGAAGATGCCGGTTAATGTCCAGAACCTTTCCCAATCCCATATTCCGGGGAATGTATTGCCAATACTGATCACACTTCCCAGGGAATCACTGGCCGCTACTTTGCCGGTAAACAATTGCTTGATACCGGTTACATAACGGTTCAGGGTTTCCCAGCAACGGTTAAAACCAATGGGAATAGATTCGATGAATGAATAATTTTTAGTAACGGTTCCGAATAATACCAAAGGACTAACGGCAAAAAAACCTATCGAACCTTTGCTATTCTCTATAACACTTACGGTAACCGTATCAACTCCACGTAAAACAGTAATCTGAACAAGCGAATCATTATGCCCTTTTTTTAGTTTATCGAACTCATGATAATAGTCAAAGGGTTTATTATTGAAGGCGATTAATTTATCGCCTTTCTGCAACCTGCCTTTTGTAAAATTGGCTGTTTTCGATACTGAATCAACAATAGCCGGGTATCGCGGATACACCAGCCCACTGAATTTTTTATTCTTGACAATTTTATTGATAAAGCCTTCCGGAACAGGTAGTTCAATGGTTTGCCCTTCCCTGATTACTTCCAGTTTTTTTGCTTCACTCAACACAATTTCAGATTCCAGCGTGCCAAAATAGTCAATGGGCCTGCCATCTATCCCAACAATATTATCACCGTCTCTGAGTCCCATGCTTTTGGCTAAGGAATCTGTATAAACGCCATATTTCAGGTTTTTTACCGGCAGGTTTTCTTCTCCCCATACCCAGGTAATACCAATGAAAATAACGATAGCTAATAACACATTTACTATCACCCCGCCAATCATGATGATCAGTCTTTGCCAGGCCGGCTTTGACCTGAATTCCCAGTCCTGTGCCGGCAATTTCATTTGTTCTTTATCCATGCTTTCATCTATCATGCCGGCTATTTTTACAAAGCCGCCAAATGGTACCCAGCCTATCCCATATTCTGTTTCACCTATTTTTTTCTTCCATAAACTAAACCATGGATTGAAGAAAAGATAAAACTTCTCAACCCGGCATTTAAACCATCGGGCCGGCAAAAAATGGCCCAGTTCATGCAGAACTACCAATATGGAAAAAGACAAAATGAACTGTCCTGTTTTTACGGCTACACTAATCCAGTCGATTGCTAATAAACTCATACAGTTGTTACCCAAAGGGGTTTTATTTTAATGGTGGTTGTTATTGATGGATGAATTACATGTGAAACAAAGAAGCTGCGAAGTTACGTGCCTCGCCATCGGTTTCAAAATACTCTTCTAAAGTAGGTTTTTCAATAAAGGCGATTTTTTGCATGGTCTGCTCCACTACCTCCGTCATATCAAGGAATCCGATGCGGTTTCTGAGAAATGCATATACCGCTATCTCATTGGCTGCATTCAGGATACAGGGCAAATTTCCCCCCTGGCGCAAAGCTTCCATGGCTAAGGCCAGGTTTCGGAAAGTTTTTATATCAGGCTCTTCAAAGCTCAGGGTACCTGGTTTTTTACAATCATATCTCGGAAAGTCATTCGGTATCCTGTTAGGGAAGGCCAGGGCATATTGTATAGGCAACTTCATATCCGGTAAACCCATTTGCGCTTTAATACTGCCATCCTCAAACTGTACCATACTATGAATAATGCTTTGAGGATGTACCATTACCTGTATCTGATCGTAAGTAAGATTAAACAACCATTTGGCTTCAATCATTTCCAATCCTTTGTTCATAAGTGTAGCAGAATCGATCGTAATCTTGGCACCCATATTCCAGTTAGGATGTTGCAGGGCATGATCCTTTTTTACATTAACCAGAAAATTAGGTTTCTTACCCAGAAACGGACCGCCACTGGCTGTTAGAATAATTTTTTCAATTTTATTCCTGCCCTCTCCTACCAGGCATTGAAAAATGGCAGAGTGTTCACTATCTACCGGTATCACCGGTATACGTTTTTCCATCGCTTTACGCATGATGATATCACCAGCCACTACCAAAGTTTCTTTATTAGCCAGCGCTATCACTTTGCCTATCTCTATGGCACGTAAGGTTGGTTTTAATCCGGCATAGCCTACAATGGCTGCCAGCATCATATCATAACAATCCATGGAAGCCACTTCTTCAATAGCTTTTTCGCCTGCAAATACTTTAACGGTGGTATGTTTAAGGGCTTCCTTTACAGCAACATATTTTTTTTCATCCCCTATCACCACCATATTTGGATTGAACTGAATTGCCTGCTTTACCAGCAATGCATCGTTAGTCTGCGCCGTTAATATTTCAGCTGTAAAGAGCAGGGGATTAGCAGCAATTACCTCCAGGGCCTGCGTTCCGATAGATCCTGTTGAACCGAATATGGCAATACGTTTCTGACTCATCAATAGATTTCTTAATAGTTACAAATTACGGAATACTCAGGTATGCTTCCAGTTCTTCCGCTATCTTCCTGTCATTGCTTAACCTGGGCACCTTATGCTGTCCGCCCAGTTTTCCTACAGACTTCATATAATCGATAAACCCATTCTTTCTGATGGTTCTGATCTGCAATGGCATCAGAATATTTCCTGTGATCAGATCATCATAATACACATTTTTTTCTCTTAGACAGGCATCTATTTTTTGGCTCAATTTATCCAATGCAGCGGGCTCATTTTCAAACTCAATAAACCATTCATGGTAACTTTTACCTTTGCCTTGTTGAACCATAGGCGCTACGGTAAACTCGGTAATGTTAACGCCTTCTTCCCTTGCTGCTTTTAATAGTGCCTGTTCTACTTCTTCCCCAATTACATGCTCTCCAAATGCAGAGATAAAATGTTTGATCCTTCCGCTTACCACCAGCCGGTAAGGTTCTGTGCTTACAAACTTCACCGTATCCCCCAGATTATAGCCCCATAAACCGGCATTGCTATTGATGATCATTGCATAATTTTCACCTGTCTTTACCTCTCTGAGGGGTAACCTGGTAGGGTTTTCTGAAAAAATTTCACCGGCAGGAACAAACTCAAAGTAAATACCGCTATTGGTATTCAATAGCAATCCTTCCGCTTCCTGTGAATCCTGAAAAGCAAAAAATCCTTCACTTGCCGGAAACAGTTCAATGGAATCTATCTTTCTACCAATACTTTCTATCAACCTGGCCTTATAAGGGTCAAAATTCACGCCACCTTGTACCATCAGGCTGAAATTCGGGAAAAGTTCGCCCACTTTCTTTCCTGATTTCTCCATCAACCGGTCAAAATACATCTGCATCCAGGGTGGTATACCACTAATTAGTGTCATATCCTGTTGCCAGGTCTCTTCTATTATCTTATCCAGTTTCTCTTCCCAATCTTCTATACAATTTGTTTCATAACTGGGCAATTGATTGGAACGAAGATAGCCAGGCACATGGTGGTTTACGATTCCGCTAAGCCTGCCGGAAGGTATTTTGCCAATCCTTTCCAATTCCGGAGACCCACTCAGAAAAATCATTTTTCCGGTTGCAAAGCCTGTATTGCCCGTTTCTGCCATATAGCAGAGCAGTGCATTACGGGCCGTATTAATATGATTAGGGATGGAATCTTTGGTGATGGGTATATATTTTACCCCACTGGTGGTACCGCTGGTTTTGGCAAAATAAATAGGAGACCCTTTCCACAATACGTTTTGCTTACCCTCTTTTACCTGGTTGATATAAGGTTTCAACTGCTCATAATCACGAACCGGAACAGCCTGGATAAAGGAAGCATGGTCCATCACCGCTTCCAGGTGGTGATCTTTGCCAAAAACCGTTGATTTCCCGATCTTTAGCAGCATTTTTAGTATGTCATCCTGGTCTTCCAGGGCAGATACCATTCCTTTTTGGGTTTTATTATATATAAAGTTGGCAAAAGGACGAGCCAATAAGGATTTCAGATTCATAGCTTTCAAGGGTCATTAAAGGTGGGCAAAAATAGACAGAAGTTCGGGCTTTTCTTGTTTTCCACCTATGTTGACAGAATTATTTCAAAAATGTTTGCATTTTTTCGGTGCGAAACCCTACCTTTGCCGTCCTAATTTTGGTAGCTATGTTAGCAGTTGTAAAAATCGCAGGTCAGCAGTTTAAAGTACAGGAAGGTCAAAGCCTGTATGTTCCTCACCTGCAAGGTCAAACCGGAGACAAAGTTGAGTTTAGCGAAGTGTTGTTTACAGACAACAGTGGCGCTATTTCTGTGGGCAGTGCTGTAAAGGCAACTGTAAAAGCAGAAATTATCAGCGACCTGGTACAAGGTGATAAAGTGATCGCCTTTAAGATGAAAAGAAGAAAGGGCTTCCGCAAGAAGCATGGTCACAGAACCCACTATACAAGAATTAAAATTGAAAGTATCGCTTAGTAAGCGCTAACGATTAAATGAAAGATCAGAAAGATTCGTCTCTCTTATTTATTATTTAGTTTTTAAAACAAAAAACTATGGCACACAAAAAAGGTGAAGGTTCCGTAAAGAACGGCCGTGATTCACAAAGCAAACGTTTAGGGGTTAAAATATATGGTGGTCAACCCGCTTTCTCCGGCAATATCATTGTTCGTCAAAGAGGAACAGTGTATCATCCTGGTAAGAATGTAGGTGTTGGAACTGACTTCACTTTGTTCGCTTTAGCCGATGGAGTAGTTGAATTTAAGAAGGGTAGAAACGACAGAACCACTATCTCGGTATCACCCGTTGAAGTGACCGCTTAAAAATATTTTTTTGTAGTTCCAAATAAGTTTTTACTTTTAGAGTATTAACTAACCATTAAATCTACAAAAACATGGCAACTGCAAAGAAAGCCGCAAAGAAAGCCGCTCCTAAAAAAGCTGCAAAAAAAGCCGCTCCTAAAAAAGCTGCAAAGAAAGCCGCTCCTAAAAAAGCTGCAAAGAAAGCTGCTCCTAAAAAAGCTGCAAAAAAAGCCGCTCCTAAAAAAGCTGCAAAGAAAGCCGCTAAGAAAAAGTAGTCTTCTTATTTCTCTCGCAGAAATAGATTTAAAGTCCCGGAAATTTCCGGGACTTTTTTATTACCTACCTTCAGGATTCAATACCAGTAAGGCTATGGACAATACAATCATTTCAGAAAATTTTTCCCTATTAGCAAAGCTGATGGATATACATGGCGATAATAGTTTTAAAGCCAGGTCATATGCAACAGCAGCGTTTACCATCGACAAACTTCCTTCTCCACTGAGTGAATTACCCCTTGAAAAAATATTTTTAATCAGGGGAATCGGGGATGCGATTGGCAAAAATATAGTAGAACAATTAGAGACCGGGGAGCTGTCTATTTTGAAGGAATACCTGCAAAAAACACCAGCCGGCATTCTCGACATGCTGGGCATCAAAGGTATCGGTCCGAAGAAAATTGCCACCATTTGGAAGGAACTGGAGATAGAATCCCTGGGAGAATTGTTATATGCCTGTGATGAGAACCGCCTTACCCTTTACAAAGGTTTTGGTGAAAAATCGCAACAAAACATCAAAGAAGCGATTGAATTTTATCTGGGTACAATGGGTAAGTATTTATTTGAGCAGATAGAATCCTTTGCACAATCTGTAGATGAGAAATTAAAAACCAGTTTCCCAAACAGCCGGTTTGCATTAACGGGTGAATTCAGAAGGCAAATGGAGATAATTCATACTTTAGAATGGGTGTCTACTGTATCTGTAGTTGAGCTGAAGACCTTTTTTTCTACCCATGAATTTGAAACCATCTCTGCAACCGATGACTATATCTCATTCCGGGGAAAAGAGAATGTGACACTTGGCTTTCATTGTACAAAGCCCCCTCTTTTTATCAGCAAATATTTTCAAACAAGTTGCAGTCCAGATTTCCTGATCGCCTGGAATGAGGTAAGCCACTGGGATGCATCTTTTGCCTATCAATCGGAGTCTGAAATTTTTAGTACTGCCAATATCAATCCCATTTCCCCTGCTCAACGAGAAAAAGCAACCATTATCCATCAGGCAAAATCTGCTAAACTACCCGATCTGATACAACCCGGAGATATTAAGGGAATTATACATAGCCACAGCAACTGGAGCGATGGGGTAAATACCCTGGAACAAATGGCTAATGGGGCTATGGAAAAAGGACTGGAATACCTGGTAATCAGTGACCATTCAAAATCCGCCTTTTATGCAAATGGTCTTTCAGAAGAGCGGATAAGGGCGCAACACCGGCAAATTGAGGAGCTCAATGCAAGATTCAGCCCCTTTAAAATCTTTAAAAGTATTGAAAGTGATATCCTGAATGATGGCAGCCTGGATTACAGTGATCAACTTTTAGCGGGATTTGACCTGGTGATCGCATCAGTACATTCCAATCTTAAAATGACTGAGGAAAAAGCGATGATGCGTTTACTAAGAGCCATTGAAAACCCTTTTACCACTATTCTTGGGCATATGACGGGCAGATTACTGCTAAGCAGAAATGGATACCCGGTAAACCATCAGAAGATCATAGAAGCCTGCGCAGCCAACCAGGTGGCGATAGAGTTAAATGCCCATCCAAGGCGATTGGATATTGACTGGAGATGGATTGACTATGCTTTGGAAAAGAATGTTTTGATTTCCATCAATCCGGATGCACATTCGATTGATGGATTTGATGATTGCCGCTATGGTGTATTGGTAGCACAAAAAGCCGGATTAACCAAAGAGAAGAACCTGAGCAGTTGCTCATTACAGGCAATTGAAAAATTCATTGAAGGGCAGCAGGCAAAGAGAAAATAATTTGAGCTGACTACTATTAAAGCGGCAATATTGAACCAATCCCACACATCGTCATGCGTCATTCAATAGTCAATATTCCTTAGGCTTTCGGCAACCTGATGTAAAATGCGGTTCCAACACCGGCCTCAGATTCAAACCAGATTTGCCCATTTGCTTTCTCAACGATACCCTTACAGATAGCGAGCCCCAAGCCTGTGCCAGATGACTTAGTAGTAAAATTGGGTGTGAAAATATTTTCTTTCATTCCTTCAGGAATACCGCCGGAATAATCTTTCAGCGAAAATACTATCGAATCATTTTCTATTTTTTGATTGATCACTACTTTAACAATCTTACCTGAACCTTCGCCTGCTTCAATGGCATTCTGTAGCAGGTTGGTAAATAAACGGCTCATCTGAACCTTATCCGCCAGTATTTGATACAAACCATCCTGCCTGTTCCATTCAATCTGAATACCCGGATTGGTGCTGTATAGCCTGATAAGGGAAGTTAATATTTCATCCATATCAAATTGCTCAATATGGGCATTTCCAATATTGGCAAATTGCGAGAAGTCGCCCGCAATCTTTGAGAGTTGATCTACCTGTTCTATTAAAGTAACAGCCATATTAGCCGAAAGTTCTTTTACATTCGGCGCTCCTCTCTGAATCGCGTTCTGCAAATACTGTATACTCAGTTTCATAGGGGTAAGCGGGTTCTTAATCTCGTGCGCCACCTGTCTGGCCATTTCGCGCCAAGCCCCTTCCCTTTCACTTTGCGCCAATGCCTGGGCGCTGATCTCCAGTTTTTTAACCAGGGTATTGTATTCATTTACCAACATACCAATCTCATCTTTCTGATTCCATGTAATCTCTTCATTAATCTTACCCAGATTCATTTCCTGCATTTTTTTACCTATCAGGCTGAAAGAGGCGGTAATGCGGTTAGTTAAAAAGAAAGCTATACCGCCCGCGACCAGGAAGATAAAAGCATTCAGATTAATGAGTGTGGCCAGAAACCCGGATATTTCCTGGTTTAGTTCGCTTTGTGAATTAAGATACGGGATATTCAGATAAGCATACTTATTTCCCTTTTCATCAGCTAAGGGAACATAAATACTCAGGTATTCGAGAGAGCCCACCGTTTCAGACTGTAAATAATGAATACTACCGCCCGACTGCATTTGGGCGTAAGCATGGGGTTCCATGAGTCCGCTGAGAAGGTGTTTGTTATAGATATAGGGTTGCGTTGATATAACCAGGTTGCCACTTAGGTTATAATAATTGATATCAACATTATACAGATCAGATATTTCTGCGATGGTATTCTCCAGGCCGGAACGAACGCCGATATTATCCGGCACATCATCAAACGCAGCGAGTGAATTCATTTTATTATTCACTTCATTAGCCATTACCTGGATAGATTTCGACAGCCTTTCCTCATTATTACGCTGAAAGCGAAGTATAAAGAACGAAATAGTGGCAATGGCTATCACAACAAAGGAGAAAACATTCAGAAATATAATGGTAGCCTGTATTTGAGAGCGGATAGTAAGTCGCAGCATTTGCCTGAACCCGGCCCATTTAAAGCGTGTTTTTACAATAAAGCCTCCCAGTTGAAACAACAATATGATAATTAGAAAAGAACAGAAGAAATAGGCGAATAAAGTTACAGACTCCATTAACCATGCATTCCGTTTTACAACAACTACCTGCTTATTATTTCCACTGTTAAACCAAAGTTCACTATAATTACCTACCAGTTTTTGCGAAAATTCAAAGGCCGGTATCTGATCTTTAGATAAAACGGATGGAAAGCCATAGGTATTAAAATGGTTCATAATCCGTCCGTTATTATACACTGCATAGGCATAGTTTGTATTCAGGTCAGCTGCAATATCCTGCACCTGGTTAAACAATTCAGGATACAAAGCCTCACTCTTGTAGCGCTTCGATTTAACGGTAACGAAGAGATAGCCCAGAATATGATCTTGTTCCTTTATTTCTTTCTGGTACAGGTAACTGAATCCTTCTACCGGGTTTTCATAACTGAATAAACCTGCTATACCGGTAGGTTTTGCCTGGTTAAGCAGAATGGTTTTCAATGTGGCATACTTCACAGAATCTTCATTGAAAAGCGGATGAAAAAGGCTGTCAAAAGTATATATCCGGGTATCATATTTGTTGAGATAGCCTGAAAAATTCTGGTTAATCAGGCTATCCTTAAAATATTTGTTAGCATACTCACTTCCTTCCAGCCTGAAGTAATTATCAGCCAGAAAACGGTTGTCGAAGTTAGTGGTAGCAATATTCAAGAGGTTCTCTCCCGATGGGTCCGTCTGCGATGCCAGTTTTTCCGCAATGGATCGTCTTTGCGCAAATTCTACTTTCCTGTTTTCATAGATTACCAGAGCGGCAATTGTCATCGCAAAAAACATCACCCAGAAAATAACGACAGACGATCCTAATAAAGAAATAATCAAATCATTTTTTCTGAAATTTAATAAACACAGGTAAGATACCAGCCAGATTAACACTGATAAATACACAGGGATATCAGCCGTTAAGGGTAATATCAGCAGAAATACAAACCCATTGGCCACTACGGCAAGACATTGATGAAACAGTGGCATGCGGTTTTTGATAAGTTGCCTTAGTAGTACCTGAGAGAAAATAAAAAAAGAAAGTACCAGCAGGCAAAGTATTACGAAACTGATAACACTATAAATGGTAAGACTGAAAATATTGGTAACATCAAATGAAATTTTGGAATCACGTACCAGGCTTATAATAACAGTCGCCAGAAAAAAACAGATTACGGTAAATATAAAAAGGCTTAAGTAGTGATATAGCTTTTGTGGAAAGCGGTTGGGAAACCAGGCACGATGGTCGTTATGGGATTGATAAAAACTAACCAGCCAATACATTAGAATGGTATTCACCAATAGATCGCCCAGCGAAGGATGCAAAAAATTGGAAGCATACACTGATGGATCGAATAATGGCAATTTGCTGAAATCAAAAGGGAAAGAGAACAAATAGGTAATCAATCTTAGTAATAACACTGCTCCCAGCAAAAAAAGAAACCCTGTTTTGAATTGATATCGACTAACCAGTTCCAATGCGATTATATGGAAAAAGACCAGTAAAAAAATGATGGCTATTACTCTTAATAACACAGTAAACACATCATACCCAATAAATGATTTACCGGGTTTTAGTTCAATCCTGAACAATTCCTGGCCGATAGCATTGTTAATGGGCAGGGCGCTACTATTCTTACTGATCCCATACTGTTCATCTAACCCCCTAAATCCGGCAAAATCAGCCTGCAGGTATTTGTTATGAATAAAATAAGACCATCGAATGGGTATCATGGCCACTACTGTTACGGTCTGACTTTTCAGGCGGATGGTCTTTTTGATCATTTCAAAATCACCATTCTGGTAGGATACAAAATAGCTACCCTCCTTACGGTAAAGGTCATCGCCGCTAATATATATCCGGTTGGTATTCCAATAGTGGAGCTTTGGCAGCGCCTGGCCGTTTATATGCCGGTAGATGAAAAGCCCTACTTCATCCTTAAGCGGATCAGGGGTAGTATTGGGTGCATTTAGTAAAGAAGCAATGGTTATGGTATCGCCAATAATAGCAGTAAAGTTTCTTTCCTTTTGGTGCAGCCTGTTTTCCAGCTGGCTCTTTACCTTTTGTGGCGAGGAATAATAGCTCCAGTAATTGATAAAAATAAAAGATAGCGTATACAACCAGGCGGCTGTAATAACCAGGTAAGCATGTTTAAACGTAGTTTTTTTTAACGCGTTGATCAAGTATGTGCTGTTTGCTTTTTTACTTCATTCCAGATATGATCCATTTCGGTGAGCGACATATCATCCAGTTTCTGCCCCCTGGCCGCTGCAATGGCTTCCATCTGTTGAAAGCGATAGATGAATTTTTTATTGGTCTTTTCCAAAACACCTTCCGCATCTACCTGCAAAAACCGTGCATAATTTACCAGGCTGAACAAAACATCGCCGAATTCCTCATCTATTTTCACTTTCGACTCCGTTGCAATGGCTTCTTTCAACTCACCTATCTCTTCTTCTACTTTTTTCCATACATCTTCTTTGTTGTCCCATTCAAAGCCTACCTGTTTGGCTTTCTCCTGTATCCGGGATGCTTTTACAATCGCGGGAAGTGAGGGAGGAACCCCGCCAAGCACAGATTTTTTTCCTTCCTTTATTTTCAGTTTTTCCCAATTCCGTTTTACCTCTTCTTCATCCGCTACCGTAACATCCCCATAAATATGCGGATGCCGGAATATGAGCTTTTCGCTAATACCATCCATCACTTCCTTCAAGGTAAACTGCCCCTCCTCCTTTCCTATTCTTGCGTAAAAAAGAATGTGCAATAATATATCCCCCAATTCCTCTTTGATCCCTTTCCAGTCATTATCCGTGATCGCATCAGTTAGTTCATACGTTTCTTCGATGGTTAGTGAACGAAGTGTATGAATGGTTTGCTTTTTATCCCAGGGGCATTGCTCCCGCAATTCATCCATGATCTTTACCAGTCTTAAAAAGCTGTCAGAAGTGTTTTGCATAGTATATGTTTATATGGCCATGGGCTAAAAAATAAAGAATAAATGGTGGAATTGTTGTATGGCAATACTGCAATGTAAATAGTCCTTTTCGGTATGCCGGAATAAATGTGACATTTGTTAACGTTTGACTAAAAATACAGAACTAAATGATTGCGGCAAGTACAATCCGGTGGCAAAACATCCTTTACCAACCGGTTCTATGAATCAGGGAAACTCAAGAAAGTACCATTAGCCGGTAGTGGCATTGAAATGAAAACAGACTATCGTTGCACAGAAAAAGGGCAAATTAAACAATGGTTATTCACTACGAGTCATTCTTAGTTAGCCGGCCTGTTCAGCAATGAATGCTGATTTGGAACCACGAGTGTGAACGTGGTACCTTTTCCAAATTCAGACTTTACCAATATTTTGCCGCCAATTTTAGTAAGGGCTTCTTTTACGATGTACAAACCGATGCCCAACCCATTTTTAAAGTCGGAACTACGGAAAAATATCTGGAATATCTTATTCACATGCTCTTCAATTATACCCACTCCGTTATCTTCAATATTAATCCTTGCCTCTTTCTCATTTATAGTAGCTGTGAGTATTACTTTGGGGTTTGCCTCGTCTACTCTTTGATATTTTACAGCATTGGATATCAGGTTATTCAGTATCAATGACAGCCTGAAAGCATCACAGGAGAAGGATCCGGGCTGGTTTACCTCTACCTCAAAAACTATCTGTGGGTTCTGCATGTTACAAAGCTCAATACTGTCTACAAACGTTTTCTTAAAATCAACCTCCTCGAATACTTCATCCAAACGGATTCCTTTGTAATATTCAATGATCTTATGAATAAAACCGTCCATTTTATTTACACAGCTTTCAATCATATCAAAATACTCGCGGGGATCCGCTAACGGTTCCTGCAGTTTAGCCACATTTAAAATACCCAGTATATTAGAGAGTGGTGAACGTAGATCGTGTGAAGTACTGTAAACAAAGCGATTTAGCTCATCATTGGCCCTTTGCAGTTCTTCAACCTTATTTTTCAACTGTTTCCTCGTTTCGAATATTTCATAGGCGTTTTTGATGGCAGTCATCAATTCAATTTCATCCCATGGCTTTTTAATGTATCTGAAAATCTCTCCTTTATTGATGGCATCTATGATGGCCTCCAGATCGGAATAGCCTGTGAGCAGTATCCTTACAGGGTCTGGGTGTACTTTCCGTATAATATTGAAAAATTCTACACCAGAAGTTTTGGGCATGCGCTGATCGGCAATAATTACCTCAATTTCATTCTCATTAAGAATGCTCAACCCTTCCGAAACGGTATTGGCTGTAAATATTTCGTAATGCCTTCTGAACCCGGCCTGAAAGGCAAGAAGGTTATTGGGTTCATCATCTACATACAAAACTTTGATTCTGGCATCAATGTGATTACTCATGCGGATAGTGGATTATTCAATTATTGATTCAGGTAACTTGTAGAATAAAGTTATTAAAAATTCTGTACCTTTTCCCTCTGAAGAAATAACTTCTATTTTTCCCATATGTTTTTGAATGATTTTGTAAACAATGGACAGGCCCAACCCCGTACCCTCCCCAACATCTTTAGTAGTAAAAAATGGGTCAAATATTTTTTGTTTCACCGCTTCCGTCATACCTATACCGCTGTCTTTGATACTTATCAGCAGCTGATCTCCCATGTTTTTAGTAGTGATGGTAACAAACTCCTCCTCAGACGGACCGGCTTTGGTTTTGATGGCTTGTATGGCATTATTCAGGATGTTCATGAAAACCTGGTTCAATTTACCAGGAAAACATTCAATACGCCCGTTTGCCTCAAAATTTTTAACGATTTTTATATGCTCAGGCAGTAAATTCTTCAGAAGTAAGAGTGTAGATTCCAGTCCCTCATGGATATTGACCGCTTTAATCTCGCTTTCATCCAGCCGGCTGAAATTCCGCAACCCCATCACGATTTCTGCCGTACGTTCGGCCCCCTCCTGTATCCCTTTAACCAGGCTTTCTATTTCAGATTTTACATAATCAATATCTATTTTCTTTTTCAGGTTCTCAATAAATTGCAGTTTATCCGGGATAGCTGTATTGGGCAGGGTATGGAGTGTATTATATTCATTAATTACGGCGAGCAGATCATTAATATCAAGTTGTAATGGTTTGATATTTGATTTTACAAAATTGATCGGGTTATTGATCTCATGCGCTATACCTGCCGTTAACTGCCCCAGGGAAGCCATCTTCTCCGCTTCCACCAATTGTATCTGTGTATCTTTCAGGTTCACCAAAGCGGTACTGAGATTAGTATTTGAGAGCTGCAGTTCTTCCGTTCTTTCAGCAACTTTTTTCTCCAGCATACTATTCTGGTCGCGGATTAATTTTTCATTTAGCTGCAATCTTCGCAAACTTTCTGCCTGAGACAGCTCTTTTTCTTTTCTTAACACATTAATTTTATCTGCCAGCGCTATAGATAACAGCGCAATCTCTAATGACGAACCCACATAAATTACGTAGGTGGTAAAATTAGTATAAGGCAATATGGCCAGGTTGCGCAGAATAAGAATACTAAAAGAAATTAAAAAGAACAACCAGGCAATCAGATAAAAATAAGCAGGGCGGAAATTTTTTCTTGCGATATAAAAACTGACAGCTAACACCGACACAACACCAGCCAACCCATTGTAATTAAGTATTTGATAGCTGATAGCCAGATTACCAAAAAAACTACTTAAGATGCCAAGAATATAAATAACAATAAGCAATTGTAACCATTTGTGTACCCGTTTGGCATGCAATGAGGTTCGCAGAAAATGCATACTGAATACCAATCCTGCAATGGCTGAAAGAGAGGAAGTAAACACTACAGCGTAATAATTAATGGCTGGATTACCCGGCCATATATACCGGAATTCGTACCCGCTAATAGTGGTTTGGGCAATGGCCAGAAACAAAATATAAATGATATAATAGAGGTAGCTGTTATCTCTGGTAGCGAAAAACAAGAAAAAGTTATACAAAAACATAACTATCAGAATCCCCAGGTATAAACTGATTATACTGTTTTGCAAATTAATGGATTCATGCAGCGCATTATTGGTAAGTACCTTGGCTGGAATAATGATCGGGTGCTGACTGTATACATGTAACAGGTATTGTTTTGTTGAATCCGGGTTTGCCTGAAGGTTAAAAATAATGTTTGGCAAGCCTGCTATCCCCTTAGCCTGTATCACCTCATTCCCTTCTTTACCCATCAATGTAACCCGCTGCCTTTCAACGCTGTACAAACTAACCCTGGAAAGATTCGAATAAGCGATATTCAGAAAAGCAGTGGGCGAACTGGAAAGATTTTTGACAGAAAACCGGAACCATACATTTTTTATATGATTAGGAAAAACAGGTATCCTTCCATTTGTATTTATAAAATTAGCTTGCTGTAAAACTTTTTCTGCGGTAGACTGTCCTATACTGTCTACCCATTGTTCCATGTCTGAAGAAATCGTATAAGCAGGCTTTTCATTGGTAATTATAGCAAGTTGGGTAAACCCTGTAAGGGAAAACATAAACAAGAAAACAAAGAAAAGCAACAGATGCTTTACCCCTTTTTTCTTTACGGCTGGTATTGCGGAACTAACCATATTAAGGAACAGGTATCTACAATTAGCATACATAAGGAATCATCATTTTGGTATCCCGTTTATAAGCAAGGTAATCATCGCCAAAACGGGCAATCAATTCTTTTTCCTCAATACCTATCCTCACGTAATAAGCAATAATCATAGCCATACAAGATATTATAAATCCTGTTAAACTACCCAGTATAACTCCTCCTGCAATGATGGCCATAAAAGCGCCGGTATAACTGGGGTGCCTTACTATGCGGTAGGGACCTGTCTTTATCAGGCGATGATCTTCTTTGATCTGAACAGTTGCTGTAAAATACTTTCCCAAAGAATGTACAGCCCAGGCCCTGAAGGAAATACCGGCAATAATCATACATGCCCCAACAATGGTTAACATACTTACACTGTTCCAATCGGATGAAAAATAGGCCCAGTCTACAATTGGTACTACTACACTCACCAGAGACATGAGCAGGATAAGTACTACTGAAAAGCGGTCACTGCTTTTTTGGTCGCTGGTTTCCTTTACACTTACCGGTGGCTGCGTTAGCCACATACAGATACTGCCGGCAATGATAAAAAGTATCTTCCCGTTCAGCATCAGTGCAGGCTTCCCCAATAAGGGCAAAACAATCATCAATATATTACTGACAGAAGCCAGGAAGATTTTTCGCATTTGTATTAATTTATATCTTCCTGATGAAAGGGTTTATAATCAATATGAAATTCTTTGGTATCTATATTATGTAAAGCCAAAGCATAATGAATATTCGTATGGTGGTTTTTAAAGGGCGATTTTTCAACCGCCATATGTTCAGGGTTATTACGAAGGAAGCGTATTTTATCCCTTTCACGCGGATGTGTTGCAGAAAGCAGGAACATATCATCCGAATATAATGCGGTAGCCAACAGATCAATTTTCGGGTAGTAAAAAGTTCCATTATTACCTACTTCATCCAGAATTTTTCCACCCATCCAATCTTTAAAGCGAACGGTGGTAGGGGAACAAAGTGTAAAAAAAGTATTAATCCCAATCTGCGTAGCCAGCGCCACCGCCACCCGTGATGGAAAGAGGCTACCTATACCCAAACCGGCTACTTCTTTTGAGTTCCATAAGCCAGATAACTCAGCAGCTCCTGTTTTGGCATGTTTACGAACAATCTCATAAATGGCGGGATCCATTTTACCAGTAGCTTCTTCGATGGGTAAAGGGTGAATGCCATCAGCAATCTGTATTCGAACCCCTCCATACAATTTACTGCCATCTAATTTTTCTACAACAATTACGAATATGGATCGGCGAAACATCCAGTCTTCTGTATTGGTAGTTATATTTTCAATCCCATAGATAGTTAAAACCTTTCTATGACCTTCAATAAATTTACGGCAGGTTTCAGGGTCATCAACGGCCCTGAAAGCCCTTATTCTGATGTCGGAATCAAATTTTACTGCTTCATTCATCTCTTCAGCGCTTTTCTAATTGTAAAAATTATGAAAAAGTCACTCATTTTATCATAAAAGTGGTAATAAATAATGAATTCACTATTTTTAATGTAATAATCATGCTTTTACCCCCCCCATAAAAGCTTATGGAAGATAAAAATATCAATGTATTGTATATTGATGACGAACCCAACAATATCACCTCCTTTAAGGCCGCTTTTAGGAGAATTTTCAACATTTTTACCGCGGAATCTGCTGAGGAAGGGCGAATGATACTGGAAACGGAACTGATACACGTAATCCTGAGCGACCAACGAATGCCTAAAATGACGGGCATTGAATTTTTTCAATCTATTCTTGATACGCATCCCGAACCCATCCGGATCCTGATTACGGGCTATACAGATATCACTGCAGTGATTGATGCGATTAATGTAGGACAGGTATATAAATACCTGTCTAAACCCTGGAATGAGGAGGAAGTAAAAAATACTATTTTAAAATCATTCGAAGTAATGGAACTAAGGCGCCAGAATAAAGAGCTAACCCTGAAATTACTGGATGCCAATAAAAAACTGGAGTTTTTGGCAAGGCAAAACCTTTTATCCTGATTAATCTATAAAATCTCGTATTTATTAAAATTATCAGGTTCTGTTTTTTCAGTAATATCCCGTATTATATTATCCAATTCATTTCCGGAGTCTATAAAATGAGTAAGCAACGATAGTAGTATCTACCCAATAAATTGTTCCTCCCTTCCTTCGCTTTGTTACGGAATTTATCTCTCCATACTTTTCCATAAGCAATGGCAGCCCATACATTTTTAATCTTAATAAGTCCATGTCCATTAATGAATCTTAGCGTGCAATTTCAGAAATCATACCCATATGATATTACATAATTCTTGAAAAGAGTTAGTAGAAAGGAAGGTTTTCAAAACAGTTCCTGCACTATCCAATGACGGTTGCTAAGAGAATGGATAGTTGGATATTTTAACGGGAAGACATACGAAATGAATCTTTCCGCACTATAGTAGTATAGATGGGAAATGTTAATAGTTAAACTACTACAAAGAGGGCGATAAAATTGGACAAGTAATACAGTAGAATACACGTGTGTTTCGGTTGTTTACACTGAGTTTTGTTTGACGGCTGAAAGGGTGGTTTTTAAGGTGTAAATTTAAGTATCCTAATTCTATGAAAACCCTCAAACAATCCCTCTTTTTGGGAATATGTATGTTGTGGTATTGTTTACCTGCACTCTCACAAAATGCAAGTAATCCATACCCTAATACTATGTTGGCAAATGTGTTTACACAAAACATTGCAACGGGCATAAGTGTACCCGGCGGGGATGGATTTACTAATGCAGGCATCGGTACAACTACACTCACCAATAATAACTTTCTTTCACTTACCGTTGGCAGTAATAGCCCGGTTTGTTCTGGGAACAGTCTTAACCTGACATCAACCCCATCCGGTGGAACCGCGCCATATACTTATAAATGGACAGGCCCCAATGGTTTTTCATCCACACAGCAGAACCCAACTATCACGAATGTAACTACTGCTGCCAGTGGTACTTATTCACTTGAGGTTGAAGATGGATTAGACAATTCGTCTAATGCGAGTATCTCTGTTACCGTTAACCCAACACCCACCGTTGCGTCTATCAGCGGTAATTCTACAGGTTGTGTGGGAAGTACCATTACATTGAGTGATGCTACCCCGGGAGGTGTTTGGAGCAGCAGTAATACAACTGTTGCAACAGTTAGTAACGCCGGATTAGTATCGGTTAAAGCCCTTGGCTCAACTATTATTTCTTATACGGTAACCACTGTAGCGGGGTGTTCAGCAACAGTTACAAAAACAATCTCAACCGCCAGTGCTGTTTTACATCCTGATCTGATAGAATGTAACAATGGTATTGCAAGCTTTAACGCTACTGATACCTATTATGGCGTAACCTACAGTAACAGCAATGCGGGTAATAGTTTTTTTTGGGCCATAACCGGTGGCTCTTTTTCCTATCAGGGATCTTCCACTGCCAGTTCCCAATATCCGCGTGTTCAGCTCCTGACAGGATCCTCCTTTCAGGTAGTTGTACAGTTTACTACAAATGGTATAACCTGTGTAGACACGCAGATCGTTTACAAAAACTCAATAGCTGCTGATACCATACAGGGGTCTCATGATACGACTGTTTGTTACAATACGGCGCCTATTAATCTTTTGGGAAAGGTTTCGCTGGTTACCAACTTATACAACTGGTCAACTACGGGATCGGGTACTTTTTCTAACCCAAATGCGCTCAATACTACCTATACCCCAAGTGGAACCGATAAGACTATCGGGGTGATCAAAATTTATTTACAAGGGTCTTCTACAATAAATTCAACCGGTAATTGCGGCACCAGTACCAGTATAGACTCCATGACATTGCGAATTGCTCCCGATAATACCGGCACAAATTCCGTCCAAACCATTTGTTCAAACCAATCATTGAACTTCACCCCTGTTTCTACTATTTCAGGAAGTACATATTCATGGGCATCATCAGTTACTGCAGGTTCATTAACCGGGAATACAGCAAGCGGAACGGGAAATATTATCGACTCACTGGTTAACTTATCCAGTACGGGCGATGCGGTAGTAATCTATACCATCATACCGTATTCATTTACCCCAACCAACAATACCTGTACCGGAACACCTTTTACATTTACTGTAACCGCCAAGCCAAAGCCTGCTGTTACCATTACAAATAATGCAACAACTATTTGTACAGGCAGTAACACTAATATTCAGTTCAGCAGTTCATTAACAGGCTCTGTTTATACCTGGAGTTCTTCTGTTATTTCAGGAACGGCAAGCGGTAATTCTTCAGTTGCTGTTGCCACCACCACCAATCAGATCAATGATGTACTGATCAATAATTCCACTGCCAATGCAACGGTACGGTATCACATTACCGCTTTTTCCCCTTCAGGTTGCAGCAATACAGATTCAACGGATGTAGTAATATATGCTTTGCCAACAGTGGCCAATGCAGGGCCCGACCAGGCGCTGTGTGATACCACCACCGCTATACTCGCCGGTAACAACCCGGTTTCCGGTACAGGGAACTGGGCTTTTCTGTCCGGCCCGTCAGCAGTAACTTTTGGAGCCCCTTCATCGCCTTCCGGCAGCGTAAATGGATTGATACCCGGCACTTACCAGCTTACCTGGACCATTTCCAATGGTTCCTGTGCAGTTTCAAAAGATACGGTTGTGATCATCAATTCCGCTCAATCCGTTGCCGGTAGCATTTCTGCCAATGCAACTGTCTGTGCCGGAAATAATAATGGCACACTTACCCTATCTGGTTATACAGGCAATATCATTCGATGGGAATCTTCTACAGATGGTGGCACTACCTGGCCAACTGTTATCAACAATACCACCAGTACTTACACTTACAGCAATCTTACCGCAACCACATTATTCAGGGCGGTTGTACAGAATGGTGCGTGCAGCTTTGCCTATGTTAATCCGGTTACCATCACCGTTAATCCAATCTCAGCTCCCGGAACACTTACTTCCGATGCTATAGTTTGTGCCGGCAGCAATAACGGTACACTTACCCTCTCCGGTTATACCGGCAACATCATTCGCTGGGAATCTTCTTCCGATAATGGTATCACCTGGACTAATATCGCCAACACCACCAACACGCTCACTTATACTAATCTTACTATCACTACGCTGTACAGATCGCTTGTACAAAGTGGCGTATGCAGTTCCGCTTACTCTAACGCTGTTACAATCACAGTCAATCCCCAAACAATAGCGGGTTCCCTTGCCGCCGATGCTACTGTTTGCGCCACCGCCAACAGCGGAACACTTTCGCTCTCTGCCTATACAGGCAATATTATTCGTTGGGAATCTTCTTCCGATAATGGTACCACCTGGACTAACATCGCCAATACCACCAACACGCTCACTTATAATAATCTTACCATCACTACGCTTTACAGGTTGCTTGTACAGAGTGGCATGTGTACCTCCATTTATTCCAATAATGCTACCATTACCGTAATACAAGCCGTAACTACTGCCAATGCAGGGTCCGATCAAACACTTTGCTATACCACTTCCGCTTCGCTCGCCGCCAATACACCTGCATCGGGTACCGGTACATGGACGGCGCTGACAGGTAATCCTTCAACGGTTACTTTCACCAATGCTGCTGATCCTGCCACAACTATTAATGGATTGACAACGGGTACTTATTTGTTTGTATGGACCATCTCCAACAGTGCCTGTGCCGATTCAAAAGATACCGTACAGATCACCGTGAACCCGCAAACAGTGCCTGGTAGCATCGCCGCCAGCGCCACCGTTTGTGCTACTTCCAATAATGGCACACTCACACTCAGTGGTTATACCGGCAGCATTATTCGCTGGGAATCTTCCATTGACAATGGTACCACCTGGATCAACATCGCCAATACCGGTAATGCACTTACTTATAATAATCTTAATGCCTCTACTCAATACAGGGCTTATGTGCAAAGTGGTGTGTGCCCGCCACTTTATTCAAGTATCGCTACCATTACCGTAATACAACCCGTAACCATTGCCAATGCAGGGCCCGATCAAACACTTTGCTATACCACTTCTGCTTCGCTCGCTGCCAATACACCTGTATCGGGTACCGGTACATGGACGGCTCTGACAGGTAACTCTTCAACCGTTACTTTCACCAATGCCGCTGACCCCGCCACTACTATCAATGGATTAACTACGGGTACCTATTTGTTTGTGTGGACCATCTCCAACAGTACCTGTGCCGATTCAAAAGATACCGTTCAACTCACCATAAACCCGCAAACAGTGCCCGGCTCCATTGCCGCCAGCGCCACCGTTTGTGCTACTGCCAATAACGGAACGCTCACACTCAGCGGTTATACCGGCAGCATTTTACATTGGGAATCTTCCATTAATAATGGAACAACCTGGAACAACATTGTCAATACCGGAAATACACTTACTTATAATAATCTCGCAACCTCTACACAATACAGGGCCTACGTGCAAAGTGGTGTGTGCCCGCCACTTTATTCAAGTATCGCTACCATTACCGTAATACAAGCCGTAACTACTGCCAATGCAGGGTCCGATCAAACACTTTGCTATACCACTTCCGCTTCGCTCGCCGCCAATACACCTGCATCGGGTACCGGTACATGGACGGCGCTGACAGGTAATCCTTCAACGGTTACTTTCACCAATGCTGCTGATCCTGCCACAACTATTAATGGATTGACAACGGGTACTTATTTGTTTGTATGGACCATCTCCAACAGTGCCTGTGCCGATTCAAAAGATACCGTACAGATCACCGTGAACCCGCAAACAGTGCCTGGTAGCATCGCCGCCAGCGCCACCGTTTGTGCTACTTCCAATAATGGCACACTCACACTCAGTGGTTATACCGGCAGCATTATTCGCTGGGAATCTTCCATTGACAATGGTACCACCTGGATCAACATCGCCAATACCGGTAATGCACTTACTTATAATAATCTTAATGCCTCTACTCAATACAGGGCTTATGTGCAAAGTGGTGTGTGCCCGCCACTTTATTCAAGTATCGCTACCATTACCGTAATACAACCCGTAACCATTGCCAATGCAGGGCCCGATCAAACACTTTGCTATACCACTTCTGCTTCGCTCGCTGCCAATACACCTGTATCGGGTACCGGTACATGGACGGCTCTGACAGGTAACTCTTCAACCGTTACTTTCACCAATGCCGCTGACCCCGCCACTACTATCAATGGATTAACTACGGGTACCTATTTGTTTGTGTGGACCATCTCCAACAGTACCTGTGCCGATTCAAAAGATACCGTTCAACTCACCATAAACCCGCAAACAGTGCCCGGCTCCATTGCCGCCAGCGCCACCGTTTGTGCTACTGCCAATAACGGAACGCTCACACTCAGCGGTTATACCGGCAGCATTTTACATTGGGAATCTTCCATTAATAATGGAACAACCTGGAACAACATTGTCAATACCGGAAATACACTTACTTATAATAATCTCGCAACCTCTACACAATACAGGGCCTACGTGCAAAGTGGTGTGTGCCCCCCACTTTATTCAAGTATCGCTACCATTACCGTAATACAAGCCGTAACCATTGCCAATGCAGGGCCGGATCAGTCACTCTGTAATGTGGCATCTGCAACGCTTGCCGCTAATACACCCACTTCCGGTACCGGTACATGGACTGCCTTTGCCGGTAATCCTTCAACGGTTAGCTTCACCAATATAGCCTCACCTGCTACTACAGTCAATGGATTAACTGCCGGAACTTATCAATTCCTATGGACAATATCCAATGGTACCTGTTCCGATTCAAAAGACACTATTCAGATCACTGTAAATCCTGCAACAAATCCCGGTACACTTGCCGCTGATGCTACTGTTTGTGCCACTTCGAATAATGGCACACTTACACTCAGCAATTACCTCAGCAGTATCCTTCGCTGGGAATCCTCCGTTGATAATGGCAGCTCCTGGACCAATGTGGCCAATACCAGCAATACACTTGCATACAACAACCTTTCTGCCACTACCAAATACAGGGCCTACGTACAAAACGCGGTTTGTCCCTCTCTGTATTCCAACATAGTTACCATTACGGTATTACAACCGGTTACAACAGCCAATGCAGGACCAGACACAACGGTGATCAATGGTATCACCAGTTATAAACTCGGCGCTAATACACCCACTTCCGGTACCGGTACATGGTCAGTTTTACCAGGTGGGCCTTCAACATTGAGTTTTGTAAACCCATCAGATCCTAATACAACCGTGGGAGGGTTGGCTTTTAACCCCGGCACCCCTCCTACAAATGGAAACTATAAGCTTGTCTGGACCGTTTCCAACGGTTATTGTGCTATTTCGCGTGATACCATGCAGATCACTGTTCAGCCCCCTACAAATCCCGGTGTGATTGGTCCGGATGCGGTTGTTTGTACCAGTAATAACCATGGTACACTTGTATTAAGCGATTATCTTGGAACGGTACTTCAATGGGAATCTTCTATTGATTATGGAGCCACCTGGAGTGTAATAGTCAGCACTGTTGGTACCAATCAGGCTACTTATACATACGATAACCTGACCACCACTACCCTGTTCAGGGCCCTTGTAAAAAATGGAGTTGGTGCAGAATTATATTCCGGTATTGCCGCCACCGTTACCGTATTACAATTAGTTACACCTGCGGATGCAGGGCCGGATCAAACACTTTGTAATACAACCTCCACTTCGCTCGCGGCTAATACACCAGTTTCAGGTGTAGGTATCTGGAGTGCACTTGCAGGAAATCCTTCATCGGTCACTTTTAGCAATTCCGCTGATCGCAAGAGCGTTGTTAATGGCTTAACTATCGGTACTTACCGGTTCGTATGGACCATCTCCAATGGTATATGTAGTGATTCAAGAGATACTGTTAACATTACCATACAACTGCCGACCATTGCCGGAACTATAGAAGCTGATGCTACTGTATGTATTACCTCTAATACAGGCACGTTAAGTATATCCGGTTTCAGAGGTAGTATTTTACAAGGTGAAGTGTCAATTGATAATGGCAGTTCATGGCTTGCTATTGCGAATAC
The DNA here is from genome assembly GCA_023229465.1 of Chitinophagaceae bacterium. GTDB lineage: Bacteria > Bacteroidota > Bacteroidia > Chitinophagales > Chitinophagaceae > Sediminibacterium. Next base: position 95,001 of record JALNZE010000005.1, on the reverse strand, counting down.
AGCTAACCTGACTTCTTATATTTATAATAACCTGGCTACAACTTCACAATTCAGGGCCAAAGTACAAAATGGCGTATGCCCTGCGTTGTTTACCAATATTGTTACCATTACCGTTTTACAGGAAGCTACCATTGCCAATGCAGGAACTGATCAGTCACTCTGTAATGTAACCGCCACAACACTTGCCGCCAATACACCTGCTTCAGGTACCGGTATATGGACCGCTCTTGCGGGCAATCCTTCAACAACTACCTTCACCAATCCTAATAACCCCACTACTACGGTTAATGCATTGACCGCCGGTACTTACCAGTTCATTTGGACGATCTCCAATGCACTTTGTGCCGATTCAAAAGATACTGTCCGGATCACGGTGTATTCACCTTCTGTTGCGGGCACACTCGCTGCTGCCGCTACTGTCTGTGCCAATGTTAACACCGGTACACTCACACTCTCCGGGTATGTCAGCAGCATCATCCGTTGGGAGTCTTCTTCCAATAATGGAACAACCTGGAACAACATTGCCAATACCGGCAATACATTTACCTATAACAATCTCGCTGCTACTATTACTTACAGGGCTTATGTGCAGAATACTGTTTGCCCCGCGCTCTATTCCAATACCGTTACCATTAACACCGTGCAGCCTGTTACCATTGCCAATGCGGGGCCTGATCAGTTGCTCTGTAATGTAACCGCCATAACACTCGCCGCCAATACACCTGCTTCGGGTACAGGTATATGGACAGCAATTACCGGGAACCCTTCAACGGTTAACTTCACCAATCCTGCTGATCCTAACACAACAGTTAATGGATTGACCGCCGGTACTTACCAGTTCATTTGGACGATCTCCAATGCACTCTGTGCCGATTCAAAAGATACTGTCCGGATCACGGTGTATTCACCTTCTGTTGCGGGCACACTCGCTGCTGCCGCTACTGTCTGTGCCAATGTTAACACCGGTACACTCACACTCTCCGGGTATGTCAGCAGCATCATCCGTTGGGAGTCTTCTTCCAATAATGGAACAACCTGGAACAACATTGCCAATACCGGCAATACATTTACCTATAACAATCTCGCTGCTACTATTGCTTACAGGGCTTATGTACAGAATACTGTTTGCCCCGCACTTTATTCAAATACCGTTACCATTAATGTGGTGCAGCCTGTTACTATTGCCAATGCGGGGCCTGATCAGTTGCTCTGTAATGTAACCGCCACAACACTCGCCGCCAATACACCTGCTTCAGGTACCGGTATATGGACCGCTCTTGCGGGCAATCCTTCAACGGCTACCTTCACCAATCCTAATGACCCCGCTACTACGGTTAATGCATTGACCGCCGGTACTTACCAGTTCATTTGGACGATCTCCAATGCACTTTGTGCCGATTCAAAAGATACTGTCCGGATCATTGTTTATCCACCTACTATAGCAGGAACGCTCGCTGCCGCCGCTACTGTCTGTGCCGCTGCCAATACCGGTACGCTCACACTCTCCGGTAATAACGGAAACATCATACATTGGGAGTCTTCTTCCGATAATGGAACAACCTGGAACAACATCGCCGGTACCGGCAATACATTTATTTATAACAATCTTACCACTGCTACATTGTTCAGGGTGCTTATACAAAATGGTGTATGTGCAACAAGCTATACAAATATTGTACTGGTAATCGTTTTGCAGCCGTCATCAATCGCTAATGCGGGCAACAACCAGGTTCTATGTAACAGCAGTGCTGCAAAACTGAACGCTACCATACCTTCATCCGGTGCAGGTGTATGGGCCCAGGTATCAGGACCCACCGGCGCAGTGTTTACCAATAAACAGTTACCCGGCACAACCGTCAGCGGTTTAACAACCGGTACTTATCAATTTATATGGATCATTGCCAATGGTATCTGTCCTATCTCAACAAGCACCACCACTATTAAAATTGATCCGCCCACTTTTGCCGGAACGCTCGTTAATGATAATACCGTTTGTACCGGCACCAATACAGGTACATTAACTCTATCGGGTTTTACCGGCAATATAATAAGATGGGAGACTTCTACTGACAGCGGCGCCAGTTGGACAAGTATTACTGATACCACAGTAAGCAGCGTATACAATAATCTGACAGCGACTACCCAATACAGGGTACTGGTACAAAGTGGTGTATGTACCGCTATGTATTCCAATATGGTTACGGTTACAGTTAATCCTGCCAGCGTTCCAGGAAAATTATCAGCCGATGCCATAGTATGTGCAACCGATAATACGGGCACTTTAAACCTGGGTAGCCATACGGGTAATATTACCCGTTGGGAATTTTCAACGGATAAGGGCAGTACCTGGACCTCCATCAATAATACCACCGACACCTACACCTATTCTAATCTTGGTAATACTACCCGATACCGTGTAATGGTACAAAGCGGTATTTGTTCAGCAGCCTATTCTGATATTGCCGTCATTACGGTAGATCCCGCCACAGTAGCGGGTGTGCTTACCGGCAGCGCTATTGTTTGTTTTGGCCGCAACGGAGGTAATCTTACTTTAACTGGTAAAACCGGTAACGTTATACATTGGGAATCTTCTTCTGATAAAGGCATTACCTGGTATATAATTGCTGATACATTAACTACCTATACTTATACTAATCTTACCTCAACTACACAATACAGGGTACTGGTGAAGAATGGTAGCTGTGGTTTACAATACAGTAACATCATCACCATAACAGTATTAGAACCTGCTACTATTGCCAATGCAGGCCCGGACCAGGTATTGTGTAACGCAAATACTTCTACAATACTGAATGGCAATATCCCTGCTTCCGGCATTGGCAAATGGCGTTTTATATCAGGCCCATCTGCCGTAACTTTTGCTGACAATTCATTACCTAACGCTATTGTCAGCGGTTTACAAATTGGCACTTACCGGTTTGAATGGGCGATCTCCAATGGTGTATGCGCCAATTCTACCAGTACCGTTACTGTTAAAGTTGACCAGGTTAAAGCATGGTTCAACTTAACAAGTATGGCTATTTGCGGAAAATCAACGTATCAATTCATTGATAAAAGCCTGTCAGGTTTTGGCATTGACAACTGGAAATGGTCCATCAATCCGGGAGATACCATCCCCACAAAAAATTATACTATTGATTTTACTGAAGCCGGCTCATATACAGTAACCCTTACTGCACAAAGTATTACCGGTTGTACCGGTACAGCGCAGGCTACATTCCCGGTGACGATTTATCAATTCCCCGAAGTAAATATCAATTCCATTGCAGATGCCTGCAGGAGTCAACTGTTCCAACTCTCACCTGTTGTGAATTCGAGGGACTCCATTGCCTATCTTTTATGGAACATGGCAAATGGCCTTAAATCCAAGGACTCCGTTGTAACAGTGCAATATACTAATACCGGTAACTATACGATAAAATTGACTGTATCAACTGTTAACCATTGTTTGGATTCAGCTTATAAAAAGATTACCATTCATTCAGCGCCTGTTCTTACCGTAAACAATAGTGCAACCATCTGCAAAGGAGATGCAATTCAATTACAAGCGAATGGGGCAATGAGTTATATCTGGACAGATCAGTACAACAATGTCATTTGTAATAATTGCAGTTCACCAAAAGTAAAACCCATTAACAATATCCAATTCAAAGTAATCGGTTATAATGAATATGGCTGCAGTGACATCAAAACTACCAACGTAAATGTAATTCAGCCTTTAAAAATGCTTGCCTCTTCAGGAGATACCATTTGCGCGGGTACCACTAAACAGTTATTTGCAGCAGGCGCTGTCAATTATAGCTGGTATCCCGAAACGGGCCTTAGCAGTAAAACCTCAGCAAGGCCCTTTGCTAATCCGCTTGCTACTACAACGTATCGTGTGGTTGGGAAGGATAACTTCAATTGTTTTTCAGATACCGCGGAAGTAAGGATTGTTGTGGGACACCCTACTCCAATACGGCTTGGAAAAGATACCATTATCATGGCGGGGCAACCTTATCAACTGAATGTAACCGCGGCAACTGGCGATATCCGTAAATGGCACTGGAATGGCTCTCAGGGATTATCCTGCCTGAATTGTCCCACACCACAACTTCGCGTTTCAGATGATGTGTGTATCAGTTGTTTGGCAGTTAACATCTATGGATGTGTAAGCACTGATACTGTTTGTATTAAAACGTTCTGTCCTTCCACACAATTATTTGTACCCAATGCTTTCACGCCTGATGGTGATGGTATTAATGATGTATTACTGGTACAGGGAAGTGGAATTAAAATGATAAAGAGTTTGAGAATATTTAACCGTTGGGGGGAAATGGTTTTTCAAAAAACAAATTTCCTTCCCGGAGATCCGGCTTATGCATGGGATGGAAAAATAAGGGGTAATGCCGCACCGCCGGATGTTTTTGTATATATGTGTGAAGTAATCTGTGAGAAAGGGCTTCCCTCAATCTTTAAAGGCAATACAGCCATTTTAAAATGAGTAAAAGAAAAAATATACAAAGGTCAATTATACTAACGGTTTTACTGTTGACCGGTATTTTCAGAACGCATATAAGTAGCGCGCAGGATTTCACCTTTTCGCAGTTTTATGAGCAGCCTTTATTGCGTAACCCCGCATTAGCGGGCCTGTTTACCGGTGACCTCCGTGTATCTATGTCATACCGCGATCAATGGGGCAGTGTTACGGTGCCATTCCGTACCACTTCTCTTAGTATCGAACATAAAATACCTATTGGCAGTAAGCATGACCTGATTACCATCGCGTCGCAAATGAGTGTTGATGCCGCGGGGGATATTCGCCTGAAAAGAACACAGTTCCTGCCTTCAATTAGTTTTCATAAATCACTAAGTGAGGAAAATGATACTTATTTAACAGCCGCATTCATGGGCGGCCCTGTATCAAGTCAGTTTGATGCTACACAACTAAAACTGGGCGATCAATTTCGTGGTGGCTCTTATGATCCTTCTAATTCCAGTGCACAGCCAATAAGGAGTACAGGCTATTCTTACTGGGATCTTAATGCCGGACTTTCTTTCAGTAGTTCACTGAAAAATAAAACCAATTATTACATTGCAGCCGGCATGACACATATTACCAATCCTGTTATCAAATCAGTAACCGGTAATGTATCAGGATTTCTTTCACCCAAAATAGCTGTCAACATTGGCATCAATGTTCCTTCAGGAGAAAGAGGGCATGTGACGGCATTCACAGATTATTTTATACAAAATGGCAATACCCAACTGTTGAGTGGTATTTTATATGGCATTGATGTTACACAGTATGATAATGGCGACCCGGATATTTTTTATATAGGCAGTTTTATGAGATGGGGAGATGCCTTGATACCGGTAGTGAAGATAGGATTCAATCACATCAGCATTGGTATAAGCTATGACATTAATATTTCAAAATTGAAAGTGGTATCCAACTGGCGCGGGGGTATGGAACTGACGGTTGTTTACCATGATTTTTTAAAGATCCGGAATTCTACATTAGACAAACTAAGATGTACCCGTTTCTAAGTCTTCTTCTCCCAATGCTGCCCCCTTTACTTTTTTACTTTAATAAAGTAAATGACCGCATTGTGTTCCAGGTCACTTGAAACGTTTACTTCTGTCCGTTTGTTATCTCCGTCAGTTATAATCATCAGCGCTGAATTAGGTGGCGTTAGTCCAAGGTTTTCTGCGAAAAATATCATTTCATTTTTACGTTGATCAGTATCCAGTTTCACATAAAAGCTGATGGGTTTATTCGTCTGCAATAATTGTTTATAAATAACCAGTTTCTTATTATAGATCACTGAAACTGAATCATAATCGAATACGCCGTTATCATACAGTTCTACCCGCGCAGAATCTGATGCAGAATACACTTCAAATAACTTCCTTGGCGTTCTCCTTGTCATTTCTTCAATAATATCCGGTTTTTTCAGCCTGGGCGTACTATCCATCAATTCTGTTATTTTCAAGTCATTATACATACTGTCAACAGTCATATATGCAACCGGTTTCCCGGATGATTCAGGAAGTGCCCTGGCATAACCCGTTTCCCGCCCGCTGTTATTGCCATATTTGTTCTGATCGCCAGTATTATTATGTACGGATATGGTAGAAGAATCAGTTGGTCTTTCCCGGATATCCAATTCTTTGCCCGATGGCTTCCATTTGGGGATTTGTTCATTAGTTATGATCAGGTCGGACCGCCTGTTAGCAATTTGTTTTTCTTTATTATAAGAACTGTTTTCATTACATGCTATAATAAAATGTTTCTTCCCAAAAAAATCAATATTAATCCTGGATGGATCAATCCCTTTTTTTATTAAATATGCTTTTACCGATTCAGATCTTTTTCTAGACAGCAGTACATTAGCAGACATTGTACCGATACAGTCGGTAAAAGAAGCTACCAAAATATTCAATGCAGGATTATGTTCCAGCATTTGTATAATATTATTCAGTTGCGGATAGTCCGCTTTCCTTATCCTCGCACTGGCAAAATTATAATGTATATACTGTCTTCCAATCGTAACTGCGTTAATGGAATCTATCAAATGCCTGTTTACTGAGTTCTCTTCTGTAACTGAGTCCTGCAAGATTTTGTTTACAGGCTCGTTTTGAATTACCGGAAAATTTTTATTATTTGTACGCCTGTTTAATGTATCGGTGTATGGTAAATGAATAGCTTTGAATAACTCCATACAGCAGGCAGAAGCCCTGTCGGAACTAAGATAAGCCGTATCTGAATGGGGTACTTTTGTATAATACAAATCGTCTTTTACCGAGTTAAGCGGGAACCCCAGGTTGGTTGCGGGGCCGGGCCATTGATTAGATATGGGTTGGCCACTTATTTTAAATATGTCCATCCCACCCATTCCTGTTTTGCCATTTGAACTGAAATACAGGTAACCGGATTCCACATCATAAAACGGGGATGCCTCTCCGGCATCTGTATTCACATGGCTACCCAGGTTCAGGGCCGCTCCTGCCGGCTGTGTTCCATCCATATTTACCATCCATATATCATAGTTACCATAGCCTCCCGGTTGGTCGGATACAAATAATAAATGTTTATTGTCTCTTGTAATAAAAGGTTGCCTGGAATTGAAACCTGCCATATTAACAGGGCCAGGCATTGCAACCATCGTATTCCATTTAGAGTCAATGGAGGTTCGTGTTGTATAGAAGATATGATAGTTTGTTTGTAATGATTTCGCGTCTTCTTTCCATCCTGTAAAATAGAGCGTAAGTCCATCAGCCGATAGAGACGAGGCGCCCATATTCATATCAGCCGCAGAAAATCCGGCAATTCTTTCAACAGTATCATTCCTGAAATTTCCGGAATATAACCTGACCGGGTACCATTTTTCTTTTCTTTTATTCATTTCATGCCTGGAAGTAGTGAACCAAAAAGAACTGTCATTAATTTTTTCCATGGCAAAATCAGACCCGTCTGAAGAAACAGGAAACCGGAGTTTTGTTATAACAGCCCCGGGCGGTAACGATTTATTATGGATGTTAAAGTTACCGTTAGCTATACCCAACCTTGCTTTTTGAGCAAAGCCATCCTCTGTCTTATAATTTTTAAGGAAAGTATTGAATGCTGTAATCGCTTTTTCGGGTTCATCGTTTGCAAGTAAACAGATACCATACCATAACCGGGCCAAAGGAAACCGGGCGTCAGGTGATAAAAGGTATTGTTCATATTGGGGAAGCGCCTCTTTATACTGATTATATAATCTATACGATTCTGCCAGTTGATACAAAATATAACTTCTTTCTGATTGGCTGATCTTTCGGATACGCTTATAATTACCTGGCTGAAAAGGGTACAATATACCGGAAGTTTTTTTTAAGAAAGGGCTATCATACAGTATGGCCGAATACAATTTTGCCGCATTGTAATAGTCTTTGTTTTGAAAACCGGCATTGGCCCTGCGTTTAATTTTTCCTGCGCTTTGGGCATATATATAAACCGGCACACAAAATGCGATAAACAGCATCACGGCACAGGTAATATGAGCATATTTTTTTTTCATAATCTCGGGCATATAAACCTGGCTTCCGGAATTTTCTTTTGATGGGTAAAGCTGATAGATAATTCATATCCCCCATTGGAGGAGGATACCGTTTTCAACTGTGAAATATTTATATCATAACTTAATCCAATGGTAAGGCCATTGAAATGTAAACCGATAGTTGGGGCTATGGCATCATTGAGGCGGTAAGTGCTGCCTAAGATAAGGTCTTTGCCTTCTTCTATTTTTAAATTACATACCATTCCTCCTGCTATCTCACTTGCATTACCTTGTTGCAGGTAAACAGCATGCGGTATCAGTTCAGCCCTGTTACCCAGTTGAAACCGGATACCGCCATGAATGGAATAACGGACCGGCACCTTATTGTCATTCATACCCGAAAGAAACCGGCTGTTAGGCTGTGTAGGATGATACAGGCTCACGCCTATAAAAGGATTAAAGGATTTTGACGGATCACCGTCAAAGTACATAAGCCCGGCGCTACCATCAAGCGATGTAGCAGACTGGTGTGAAAATATTTCGTTGGAAGTGAGTGACGGGTCATACCCTATTACAGGATTAAATTGATTTCCAAACTGCAGTTTGGCAGGGTCTACCCTTCTGTTTAACATCCCTAACTGAAACCCTCCTCTTAAAAATTTGTATCGCGTAAGACGTACCTGGTATGATAAAGACAGGTACCCGCTTGTATAATGATAGCTGCCATCACCGGTTACCTGGTTCAGAATGGTAAGTCCGATACCAATGTTTTTTGGCAATGCTATATCGCCGGTCAGGCCCTGTGTATGTAAAGGAGAAATGATACCGGGTAATTGGCTTCGGTAATTGGCCGTAACGCGCCAATCACCATCTATAGCGCCTGTGAAAGCGGGATTGAGCCACAATGGGTATGCATAGTATTGCGTAAAATGAGGATCTACCTGGGCACGCAGACAGTTAATGGAAATAAACAGACTCACTACTGATAGTAATAAAAGTTTACGCATTTGATTTGTTTTATGTCCATATTTGCCGCCGGGTATCTGCTACCTGATCAGGCTAAGGGACCCGTTCTTTGTAACCCTTTTTCCATCCCGCATATTGGCCTCCAATGCATATACATAGATACCGGCAGGCGCTTTTCCGCCTTTATAGGTTCCATCCCATCCTTTGGTAATATCTGTGGATGTATATACCAGGCTCCCCCACTGATTATAGATCATCAACCTTACAGATGCAATGGCGGTTCCATAAGTAAGAAACACATCATTTACGCCATCCCCGTTGGGTGTAAAAGCATTGGGTACATAAATACCATCGCCAAAAGGGTTAAGGGTCGTAGCCTTCGCCTGAACAGTGTCGCTTTCCTGGCAAGAATAGGGCCCCAGCGCTTTTACCGCTATGTTGATTGTCTGATTGGGAAGTAAACCCGTAATCATTTGCACTAATCCCTGTGGGCCACTCATGGGATTTGTATAAGTGTTCCCTCTGTCCATGCTAATAAGATACCCCGTGGCGCCAGGTACGGGATCCCACCTGAAAATAATGATGGCAAGACCTATTGAATCGGTATGAATAACAGGAGTGGACAGCTTTGTTCTGACAGTAATGGTGATGCTATCCCTGCAAACAGAACTGCCGGAGGTTCGTGTTACCCGGTATACGGTTGTTTGAGAGGGTTTCACCGTAATAGAAGCGGTTGTATCCCCGGTTGACCATACGATGGGTGTAAGCGTAGGGGGAACGGTTGTTGAATCAGGATAATACGCCCATATACCATCATATCTTGCCCATATCATTCTTTTACCAACAGAATCATAGTAGGTATAATTGTTTAACAGCGTTCCCGGCATAGCCGGCGGAACATCCCCTTCTCCCTGAAATTCTACAAACCCGCTATCAATGTTGCGATGAAAGACAAATGTTTTATTGGTATTGGGCAGATTTTGATTTGCCAAATAATTACCTGTTGGCTGGTATCCCCCAAATAAATAAAATCGCGATTTGTCATAATGATAAGCCAGGGCTCCCTCGTATTGTATGGATTGGTTATTTACCGGTAAAATATTTTGAAATGTATATGTTGTCAAATCAAGCTCCCATAAATCCCTTAGCCAGCAGAACCTGCCGTTGGCAGTGGCCCAGGGGCTCCCAAGTGTACAGGTTCCATCCAGTTCATTGCCGGTATAACTACCCTGTCCTGAAAATAAATAAAGTTTTGTACCATCGCCATTGGCGCTTACAATATTCCCGCCTTTGGGAGGGGTTGAATCCATCAACGGGTTGGATTTTTTCTGCTGCCACCCGGTTCCATCGTTTTCAAAAATCCAGCTTTTCATCTGGTTAAAACCATATCCGCCATATAAACCTACCTGTTTGTTGATGGGATTCCAGTACACAGAAGAACCATTAGATTCCCTGTCGATGGTTCCTCCGCCAACAGGGGTCCAGTTACCGCCAATAGCAGGAATGGCATATACCAGGTCTCGCCCACCACGCCAGCATAACAATCGCTTATTAGTGTAATCATAAGTAAATTCAGTATAATCGTCCGGCCAGTTGTTTGCCGGTATTGATGATATGGTGTTGGCTTTTAAATCGAATCGTATAATTTTTTTGTGAATAATGGAATATAAATACTGATTGGCTTTGTCGTAACCAAATGGTTTGATATTGAATAAAATACTGTCGATTGAACTCCCTTTAATAAGCAATTTCCATACACCCGGCAAAAGGGTGTCATTTTTGGGAGGGTTGAGAAGGTTAAGCGAAACGCTTATTCCCGGGCAGATGATCGTATCTTTTTGACGGATGAAAGAAGAACAGGCTGTAGATGATTGACACCAGGCAGGCAAGGACTGTACGGCCAAAATAGTGTACAGCAAAGAAATAAGATATAAATTTCTTTTTCTCACATTGGATTTTAATAGGATATATGTTGGCCGAAAAACAGCTATGAAGATATATAAAAATTTGCATAGTATGCTGTTGATTTGAAATTTCGGGAGTTATTCAGGTGCCTCTTCAGCAAATGTGCTTTTGGGTTCCACCATTTTTCCGTTCTTTCATTTTTGCTTTCCCAAAAACACTACCATTCATCCATTTACTTATATAAATTAAATCATTCTGTTGTGAATACCTGTGCTTTTTAATCGCCTGGCTGAAAAATCAACTACCGGGAAAAATTCGTGTAGTCGGTAATTCAAAAGGAAGGATGACCTAATTTTAAAGCTAATTATATACAAACAGGAGAAATCATTATATACCAGGCCCCGGATGGGCAGACTTCTATTGACGTTAGACTGGAAAACGAAACTGTATGGTTGACTCTTCCGCGCAGATTCTCTTGATAGAGTATCTACATTCCTTCCTGTCAGAATAGGATTCAAACACTTTGTGTTTTTTGTTTTGCAAGCGTTCCGTTTTATTTACCCGGGATGGCATCTGTTTAAAGGACTGAAAATCAACAAAGAACCCTTTTGGAAGGTTTATTTTAGACGAGATATTTACCGTCTCTTTTTTTATGCTGTGCATCAAACTTTTAGTCATTACTTCTGAAAAAAGTGATTTTTCTGATACGTATTATTTATTATTCATTAAAAATAACTAATTTTAAGAACCATACATACTATTTATTCGTATAATGAGTTCGCGAAATACAATATCTAATTGGATATTAAAACTATATCAAAGTCCAAAATCAGTATTCGGTCTTGCTGATATTGCTTTGCTTACCGGTGAATCTGACCCCATATCATTAACTAAAAAAGTACATTATCAGGTATCAAAAGGTAATTTAAAAAATCCCAGAAAAGGTTTGTACACCAAGCCCATTTTTTCAGAAATCGCATTAGCAGGCACCTTATATACACCATCGTATTTATCCTTGGATTACGTACTTCAAAAGGAAGGCCTACAATTTCAATATGATCCCACTATTACGCTGGTTAGTTATGTAAGCCGATCTGTACAAATTGACGGGATTAATATTAAATATCGAAAAATTAAAGACGCTATTTTATTAAATACCAATGGGATTATTGCAAGAGAAGATGGTGTGAATATAGCTTCAAAAGAAAGAGCATTTTTAGATATGCTCTATTTGAATGGCGATACCTATTTTGACACTTTAGATGCTTTAGATAAACAAAAAGTATTATCACTTTTACCTATTTATGATTCTAAAGCACTAACAAAACGTGTAAATAAAATATTAATTGATGAACATAAATAAACACAAATCATACCTGGTTAGAATTTTAAAAGACATCTATGAAGATATTCAACTTGGTTCACTACTCGGCTTTAAGGGTGGAACCGCGCTTATGTTATTTTATGACCTACCCAGGTTTTCAGTTGACTTAGATTTTCATCTAATCCAACCAAAAAAAGAAGTTATCGCATTTGAAAGGATCCGCTCAATTGTACTAAAATATGGTAAAATAGATGATGAAGCCATTAAGCATTATGGACTAATTATTGTGTTGGACTATGGATCAGGAGAAAGAAAATTAAAAATTGAAATATCTACTCGTGCTTTTGAGAATCATTATGAAATTAAAAATTTATTAGGTATCAGCATGAATGTTATGACCCGGCCGGATATGTTTGCACATAAAATTTGTGCACTTTTAGATCGTTCCACTTTTACAAATAGAGATCTATTTGATTGTTGGTTTTTTCTGCAACATCAAACAACTATCAATAAACAGATTGTGGAGTACCGAATGAAAAAATCACTCTCCGAATACTTACAAGATTGTATTACACATTTAGAAAAAATGAATGACCAAAATATTATGCAAGGCCTTGGTGAATTATTAAATGTAGAAACGAAACTGTTTGTTAAAACCAAATTAAGGGCTGAAACAATATCCTTATTAAAAATTTACAAAGACATGCCTTTATTAGAAAAGTATTTGTAAAGCAAGGTTCTACATTCCTGCCTGCCAAAACACGCTGTATTTTTACCTAGTTAAACAGGTTCTGGCTTTGCAGCAGCAGCGTTCTATGCGTGAAGTGACTTAAAAATGAGAACAAACAACCCAAAACTCAGGTTTTTATTGGCTCCTGTTATCTTATTGATAGCAATGGCTTTAATTAACGCCTGCCGCAAACAGAATGAATCATTTTCTATTATTACTGCGTATCCCCTTAGCCAACCCCTTCATTTTTTATTCAATGGTTCGGCATAATTTTGTGGTAGCAGTTCTTCAATGGCGTTTATTTTATGGTCGTTGATGTTTTCAAAGACGTAGGTAAGCCATTGGATAGGATTTACATTGTGTAGTTTACAGGTAGCAAATAAACTGTATAGCATTGCACTTCTGTTTGTACCGATTCAATTATGTACCACTATTCCGAGTGAAAAGTGTACCAGTCTAGCGGGTAATTAACCCGTCCCTTTGCAAGGAACCAAAGGGACATAAATTCATGTTAGACGTGGCGACTAATCATCAGATCATATTACTATTTTTCAGGGAAGGCCTTAGTATTCGTAAAATAGCTAAAAAGCTAAAGATTCACCGTGGTACAGTCAGTGCCCGGATCAAGGAATATGAGCAATTCAAGGCTTCCCCAATAAGTGACCAGGATAATCCTAAATCTCTATTAAATCAATATCTGAAAACTGGTTCTATCTACCACAGCGAGAACCGTGGGAAAAGGAAGCTTTCGGAAGAGATGATTGTCATTATTGATAAATGTCTTCAGGAAAATGAGATTAAAAGACTTGATGGGCGTACAAAACAGCAGGTTAAAAAAATAGACATTCATGAACAAATGCTGACTGCCGGTCATGTGATAATTTTAACAGAAATAATCCATTCTGTATACCATACTATCTTGTAATAAGCATTTCAAGTAGCACTTCTATTTTTCTACAATTTATTCTTATTATCGATATTCAATTTAATTTCCCAATTAAATATGTTAAAAATGGTTCTGCTTTTTTAAATAACGAAAATATTTCTTCTGTAGTCTTTTGGTCGTAGTTGTATGCAGCAAAGTTACTATGAACAAGAATATTTCTTAAATGTCCAATTTCAATAAATGCTTCAATTGATTCATTAAGATTTTTTTTGTCAGCCGTTTGTGCAGGAGTATCTGTATTTTGAGATTTTATATCAATATCAATTTGAACCTTAAAGTTGTCACCAAAAAGTTTGAAAAATGTATTTGCATTTTTACCAGGACTTTCAGGTTTATCCCTTTCCCCCCAACTGAAAAGTGTATGATACTTTTGACTAATTGCTTGTTTTTCAAGAAAACTAATTATCCTCGAATCATTATTTGATTTCTCCCTAACAAAATTAATAAGAATAGTAGTTATTTGATTTTCAAAATAACTTCCCGCTGAGAGAAGTAAAACTTTTCTAAAGTTCTTATTTAAGTCGTTTAATAGAGACGGCTGCTTCGTTGTTAAATACTCAACAAGAGCATCATATTCAAATTTAATTTGTTCAACAGGGTTAGGCATTTTATAGCAACTCTTTGGCTTTGTTGATTCGTAAAATGACATTAGTTGTACTTGCTGTACTAGATTGACTTGCAGCAATAAAATCTTTATCCTCCTTAAGTTGCTGAATTTTAGCAGTATCAGTTTCTTTAATTGTTGTATTTTTTTCCTTAAGTGCATCCTCTGCAAGGGCAACAAAAATTGATTCGTATATAGCTATATTGAATCTGCCAGTTTTTGTGAAGAATATTTTTGTGTCAAGTGCTACTGTTGCTGCTGCAAAGGCTTTAAAAAGTGATTCATAATATGCAATATCTTCTTCTACATATTTTCTTGCCTTCGATGAAAAATCATTTAAAAATTTCGTCAAACTTGGCTTGTATTCGTTATGACTTATAAGCATTGCAAATCCTCTAAGTAAAATTTCAACGTCTTTCATATTCAAGTCAGGTGTTTTTTGGGGGGTCAAGTTTCTCCAATTACTATCGAGGTTGATTCGATAAAGCATATCATAAAACTTGGAATGATACAAACTCGTCCGTATCTCTTGCGGTTTCAAATTTACACCACCAGAATTCAATCGGTTAAAAATTTCAAAGATAACTGAATCCCCATCCTCTGGAGAATTCTGTTTTATAATAATATTTCTAATTGTTCTGTAGTCAAACGCTATTCTGTCATCTTCTGAAAGCGTTGCATAGTTAAGTTTATTGAACTTATTCTTTCGCAGAGGCAATTGCTCAGGCAATGTTAAATTGAAGTCAACAAAATAATTGTTGTCGGCAAGAATATTTTCAGGAATTCCCTTATTATCATCAAATATTTTTCTCAACTCGAAACGCTTTTCTTTTCTCGGAAACCTTTTATTCTTAAAAAAGTATATAGTGAAGTACCTCTGTTGTCCATCAATGACTAAAAAATTATTTTTCCCTTGCTCATATAGAAATATTTGGGGAATAGGAATTCCAATTAATAAAGATTCAATAAGCTTTGAAGCTCGCTTGATGTCCCAAACGTAATTTCGCTGAAAGCCAGGTATTTTTACAATCCCAGAATCAATGAAGTCATAAAGTGTCCTAACATTAAAGTCATTAGGTGAAGCGGAAATTTCATATTCCGTAAAACTAATATCTTGGTCTTGACTGTCATCATCACCTTCATACTTTTGACTGTCTTTGATTTCAATTTCTTCTTCTGCCATTTTGTTATTTATTTGTTTGCAAAGTTAGCATTTATTACAATCAGAATCAAAGTTGTACTGTCACTTCAATATTGGTGGGGATAACATGCCTATTTACGTCTTGAATTGTCACATCTATGATGTAGGAGATAGCCATAAAAAGAAAAATAATCATTAAAACAGTCATTAAATCAGCAAGTGGTATCCAATGGCTATCTTTTTTTGTTGGCATGCTTAAAGATTGGGAAAATTTGATCTATTAAATATCAACCAGATTGATGGTCTTAGTCTATGAGTTATAGCAAAAAATAATTGTGATGTAATTCTGGGTTGCCGCTGGGTGGCATTGCAACTCTTTTGTATTTTCGAAGAGTGAGCGTAAAATTTCATGTCAGATGGTTTTGATGTCTGTTGAAATTACGAAGTTACACCATAGCATGGCGCACAACGATCACGGTTTTAAGGCAGTTGGGTGCACTTTCACCGAACTGGGCCTAATACCGCTGAATAAATATACAAAATTTGATGATGTGTCTTACTAATCAGTCGAGTTGGGGCCTTTCTGCAACAGAAGCTGGATCTTTTACTGTAGATGAAAGACATTATTCTGTCGGCCACAATTGCTTGAGCCGATGTTACCTACATAGCCTTCATCATCCAGTAATTATTTTAAAGTATCAGCTTGTAATACACACCAACAGTATGAATTTGAATCTGATTTTTAGAGTTTCTCCTTGTTAAAAAACTCCCTCATCTTCTTTGCATGCTGACGCATTGGTAATATCAATTGACCCTCCAAAGAGAAATGCTGTTCTATTAAAGGTTGTATAGCGGTTAGGCTTAAATTAATTTTTAACTCTGAAATTGCTTGAAAGAAATAACTTCCAAACTCCGTTGGAATAATCTCATTAGGGGCAGGATACTTTTTTGAACGATTTATTAAGGATATTATTTCCGATTCTGAAATGGCCTGATTAAAATATAAACAGTTTGAACAATTAAGAACTTGCATAAGATTCAATTGAGATACTTCTGAATTATTAGTTATCCAGATCAAATCTTTCTCATCTTCTTTTACTTTATATGCTTTTGAATCATAAAACAATAACATCAATGTTGGTGATAATGGAAGAAACATTTGCAATCCGTAAGAAGTAAATCCTGCCGAAATTCTTTTATATCTGTCAGCAATGATATTATATTTAATTGCAGGATTATCAGAAGTTATGAATGGAGCAGCGGTTTTGTTTATAATTAATTTGCATGACAAATCAAGACATATTCGGGCTATTTTTGGGCTTTGAGCTAAAGAAAAAATTATTGATTGAGTTGCAGTTAGCTTATTATCTAATAATGATTTTATTTCAGGGCTTGATTCATATTTTGCAAAATGGTTATTAAACCCATTATCTGACATTAAAAGTGCCTGTGATTGAACAGGGTTTCTCAAATATAAATTAACTGTGAAATGTAATATTCTGAAGTAATCCTCAACGGGGGTTTTAACAACTGCACAATTTTCACATATTTTATTAAATACTCTTGAAGCGGGACCTTCTATTTCCATTAATATATTTTCAATTTTGCCATCATCGCCATAATAATATGGTTTTTGTGATTGACCCTCAATTGATGCACATTTAATAAAAATGCTTTTGTCTTTTAAAAAAACACCAACACTTCTCTCATCATTTTGATTGGAGAATTTTTTCAAATAAAATTTCGGAACAAAGTGTTGTTTTTCTTTTTCTGATTTCATTAAAGAATTAGCTTAACCCATTAATTATACTGTCAATTTCTGAAACTCCACCATCTACCATTGTCAATAACAACATAAGTATAGAACAGGCTGTTTGAAAATGTATCAATTCAAAATTATAATAGCTACCATCTTCAATTGCTTTCAAATCTAAGCGGAGCATATTGATTGC
This sequence comes from Chitinophagaceae bacterium, assembly GCA_023229465.1. Taxonomy (GTDB): domain Bacteria; phylum Bacteroidota; class Bacteroidia; order Chitinophagales; family Chitinophagaceae; genus Sediminibacterium. The sequence continues at coordinate 77,391 of JALNZE010000005.1, read as the reverse complement.
TCGTTGCCTCGATTCTTGGTAATAATTCTTATAGTTAGCTAATGGCCCTGAAATTTTAGGTGAAACTTCTATTGCTAAGTGAATCACTTGTAATAGATAACTGATAATTTCAGACTTATCTGTTGAATTTAGAATCTTATTCTTTAGATTGTCGATGTCAACAATTATTTTGGATTGTTCTGCTATCATAGCTAAAATTTTATACTCTTAACAAAGATATGCATAATCAAATAGCTAATTTTTCAAAATCAACCCTTTTCGTCCCTTCCACAATCTCAGGAATGTTCACACTGAAATAATGCCTGGTGTTTTCCTCTTTTTATGTTCCGGCATCTTTGTATAAAACTAACACTCATACAATGTCTCATAAAAAGTTAGCCATTTCCGGTTTTCACGCTGTATTATTGTAAAAAAATAACTAATGGAACAATATGGCCGTACCTGGTGGGGGCAGCAATGGCTCAAATCGCTCGATAGGATTGATTTTACCAACCGCCTGCCCAGGGGCAAAAACTATGCAAAAAAAGGCATGGTAGCGTCTATCAGTATTCATGAAAATTCCATACAGGCAAAAGTAAAAGGCAGCCGGCCAAAACCTTATGATATCAACATCATAGTACCGCCATTCTTCGATGAAGAAAAAAAGTTTTTTATCGATGCCATAAAAAAAGATCCCCTCCTCCTGTCGCAGTTATTGAACAGGCAATTACCGGAGGAATTACTTACACTGGCCGGGAACAGGCATATAAAAATATTTCCGCAAAGCTGGCAGGATATCAAACTGAATTGTTCCTGCCCCGATTGGGCCGTACCCTGCAAGCATTTGGCAGCCGTTATTTATATCATAGCCAAAGAAATAGACCAAAACCCTTTCCTCGTATTCGGCCTTCACCGGTTTAATTTATTAGCGGAGCTTTCTACCAACCAACTATTGCTGCAGGACCTGGAAACCGAAAAAATATTTTCCATTCATGACTGTATTCCCGATAAAAAATACAAACCGGTAAAGTGGGATGGGCCAAAAGAAGTACCTGATTTTTCATTGATTGAAAACCTCTTGCCTACACTGCCCTTATTGTTTACCGCCAACCCATTGTTTTATGATACCGATTTTAAACCGGTTATACAAAACCATTACAAACGGCAGGCACGGTATGAAGCCAATTATATTGCCCAATTAAAACAGGCGGCGGATATTTTGCCCAACGACTTCCGGTACTATCATTATACCATAACCTACAATGATAAAGGCCAGGCCGCCATTATTGCCGTTAACGGAAAAGAATACGCAACCACATTGCCTCAACTGCTGATATTACTATCAAAAACTGAGAGCAAACACCTGGAAAGTGGCCATGGGTAATACTTTTATAAGCAAAGAAGCATTTTTATCCCTATCCCAAAAATCCGCGGGACTGATAAAAATCAGGGACCAATATGTGATGATGAACGGGGAGGATATAGAAAAAATTATTAAGAAACTGGATGCCCCTACCCTTCCTAAACCCTTTACTTTATTACAGGCAGCGCTAAGTGGCGATTATGAAGGCGCCCCGGTGCAGATAGATAAATCACTTCAGAAAAAAATAAACGATATTCTTAAAACAGCATCTGTTGCATTACCCAAAAACATGACTGCCACTTTAAGGCATTACCAGGAAAGGGGCTTTGGCTGGATGTATAAAAATGCCCAATTGGGAATTGGTTCTTTGTTAGCCGATGATATGGGCCTTGGTAAAACCATACAGGTTATTACCCTGCTTCAAAAATTTAAGGAAGAAGGAATGTTGAAAAAGAAACCGGCACTGGTCATCGCGCCCACCACGCTCCTGAGCAACTGGAAGGCAGAAATAGAAAAGTTCGCTCCCGGCTTGCAGGCTACCATATTTCATGGCGCTTCGCGCAGTGTGGATTTTAAAGGTATGGATGTAGTGATTACCACTTATGGTATTGCACGCACCGACAATGAAAAATTCAAAAAACAAAAATGGTATACTTTGGTAATTGATGAAGCGCAGAATGTAAAAAATGCCGAAACCGCTCAGACAAAAGCGGTAAAAAAAATTCCTGCCGGTATAAAGATAGCCATGAGTGGTACGCCCGTGGAAAACAGGCTGATGGAATACTGGAGTATTTTTGATTTTGTTAATCCGGGATATCTCGGTAGTACCCATTGGTTTAATGAGGAGTATGCAAAACCAATAGAAATAAACCAGGATAAAAAACGATTGGAAAAGTTCAGGAAAATCACTTCCCCATTCATCATGCGCAGGGTAAAAACAGATAAAAGCATCATTAGCGACCTGCCCGAAAAAGTTGAAAATAACCAATACTGTAACCTGAGCAAAGAGCAGGCGTCTTTATATAAAAGCATGACAACCGATTTATTAAAAGAGGTGGAAGAGGCAGAAGGTATAAACCGCAGGGGGCTTATTTTAAAACTGCTCACTATTTTAAAACAGGTTTGTAACCACCCGGCTAACTACCTTAAAAACACCAACCGAATAGCGGCCGAACAATCCGGTAAAACCATGCTGTTGCTGCAACTGCTGGAAACCATTTATGAAAACAATGAAAAAGTACTCATCTTTTCGCAATACAAGGAAATGGGTGGATTGTTGCGTAATTTAATACAGGCGCATTTTGGTAAAAAAGCATTGCAATTACATGGCGGCAACACCCGTAAAGAAAGGGATGATATGGTAAAAGCCTTTCAAAACAATCCTATCAATGATACTTTTATTTTAAGCCTCAAAGCCGGTGGCACAGGCCTTAACTTAACTGCCGGCAACCATGTAATCCATTACGACCTGTGGTGGAACCCCGCGGTTGAAGCGCAGGCTACGGACAGGGCTTTTCGCATAGGCCAACAAAAAAATGTGATGGTACACCGCCTGATTACCAAAGGTACCTTAGAAGAAAAGATTGATGATATGCTGCGTAGTAAAAAACAATTGGCCAACCTTGCCGTTGCCAACGGCGAAAAATGGATAGGTGAGCTGAATGACAGTGAAATAAAGCAATTAGTAGCCCTGGGATAATTTTATTGGCAGAATCATACGGGAACAAAGTAAATGTACCCAACAAAAAAGCCGGCCATTGCTGATCGGCTGTAATTCGTACCCCAGGTGGAAATTATTCATTAAACACTTCGAGGTATTTGTTTTCTATTGTTTTGATTTCATCTTCTGTCAAAGCCTGAAACTCTTTACTTTTCGCTCTTTCTGATAATACTGCATTTCCCTGTTCTAAAAATCTGATTAGCAAAGACACCATTTTGTCTGGCATATCGAAATGATCATCTAAGAAGGATTTCATCAAATCGTACTTTTTCAGGTATGCCACTTCTTTGGGAATAGTATCCAGTACCGTTTGTTCTACACAGCTATATAAAAATTCTGCTTGCTTTGTTGCATCAAAGTATCTGTATAAATCAATCGTTTCATTCAAAATTTCAACATTGTTGTCCCTTGTAGTTTTCCAGTCTATTAATTCCAGACGTGGTAGAGAAAATGATTCAAGTACCTGGCGGTATTCATCCAATCTTTCTAATATAACAGCGGATACAGGAAAAATAATTCCCTTAGGCACATAGTTTTTCCTTAGCAATACATGATGGATCAGGTATCTATGGATCCTACCATTGCCATCTACGAATGGATGTATAAAAATAAAACCAAATGCAATTGCAGCAGCCGTCAACACTGCATCATAAGAGGTATGTTCCAGTTTTTCATTAGTATCAATCAATCCTTTTATAAGTAGATCAATATCTTTCCATTTTGCTGAAATATGGTCTGGAATGGGGGTTCCTTCCTTTCTGTCGTGCTCCCCTACAAATCCTTCCTGCTCCCTAAAACCCATCTTCAGAAATCTCGGATTGTCAATTACAATTTGCTGCAACCGGATTAATTCCTCTTTTGTAATTGCCTTTTGTCCGGCCTGGCCTATTGCCCTACCCCAGCGCTGCGCCCGGTTTTGAGGTGGTTTTTCTCCCTCGATTGCGTATGATGCCTTGGAATCTTTCAACAAAAGAAATGCAGCGGTTCTTGCCATTACATCCGCATGAATACCGCCTAAAGCCTTCTCTATTTTTTCAGGAAAATTCTGGTCAATGAACTCTTGCAGTTTTATGGTTTTACGGATCATCGGGCAAAAGCCCGGTACACCTGGTAAATTATTGCGGACGTGGTGCCTTTTTGATATTTTACTGCCCCCTGCAAATTGAATTGCTTCATCTACAATATCAACATAATTACCGGCTGTAATGTCCGGTATCATTAGCTGTTCTCCAAGCAGCCATTCATACAAAAACCATATTCTCCTGCTGTATTGTCCTGATGGTTCAGCTTGCACAATATCTATGATGGTTTTGGCTCCTACCTTTTTGAATAAGGCTTTCAATACACCTAAATCAATGCCTTCATATTTAAGCGCCAATACCAGGTGGCCGGCTAATGTATCTTCAGGCATATGTCTCGGAGTGAGTACCAACCATTCCTCTGTTTGGTATTTTTTATGCTTATGACTGATCAATACCAGGCAATAAGGTATAGGAATATCCAATGAATAAAAATCAATCAACGCACCATAGCCAGCTAATAAACCAGTTTCAGTAGTGCTTCTTCCATGAAAAACACTTATTTCTTGTGAAACTTGATTTTGCTTCATTTATTTTATGAATAATGATTATACCGTAAAATTATGAAAAACACTTACAATTCGTGAAAAATAATTACAAAATGTATTTTTACATGAAAAATGATATAAAAGGGAATTCATATACAGAAGGCTTTTCAAGCGGGATCTCTATTCCCGTTTTTAGGAGCATTCCGTAATTTTTTCAACAAATCGATATTCTTGGGTTTCAATTGCTGCGACTGTATTGATTAATATCGGAACACGTTTTTTATCCAATTAATAATATACCGAAGAAGAATAGCCCTAAAAGGCGATAATATTAAAAATTCGCCTTTTTAGGCATTTTTTTATGAAATTCGCCTTTTTAGGTTATATTTGTATAAACATCCACTAATGGCAATAGCAGCAGTGATAACCGCGGATATTGTAAACTCAACAATGCTTGAAAAAGCAGACACAAGAAAACTGACAACAGCATTGTCAGCTATCTTAAAGCCGTATAAGTTTGAGTTTTACAGGGGAGACAGCTTCCAGGTATATATGCCCGATCCTAAAAACGCACTAAAGGTAATACTCCAAACAAGGGCTGCGGCAAAACGGTTGCTACCCGAATCTCCAGAGCCACTTGCAGATGTAAGGGCAAGCATTGGGATTGGTAGTGTGAATGCACCTATTAAAAGCCTGAATACCGCTACCGGGGAAGCATTTCTTCTGTCAGGCAGGCCATTCGATGATATGAACAAATCTGAAAACCGCCTGCTGATGCAATCGCCAAATGATATTGTTAATGTGGGATTGAAAATAACAGCAAATTATATCGACTTGCTTTTTTCCCAGTTAACCACAAAGCAGGCAGCGGTTATCTTTGAACTTCTTTCGGGTTATTCACAAATAGAAATTTCAAAGAAATTTAAAAAATCACAGGCCACCATCAATAAGCATACGCAAGCTGCAAAATGGTCTGAAATAAATACCTTACTAACGGACTACCGATTATTAATTGATAAATTATAAATTATGGCCGTACCAACTATATGGTTAATTAAGCTGTTGTTGTCGCATTTGCTGACCGACTTTGTACTGCAACTGACCGGTTGGGTGCTACAGCGAAAAGAACGGCATTTCAGTTCCCCATACCTTTACTTGCATGGATTGATCACCGCAGTATTGGCATGGGTATTCATAGGATGGAAGTATTGGGGAGTAGCCTTGATCATACTTATCTCCCATATCCTGATTGATGCGTGGAAGTCTTACCAAAAAGAAAAAGTCAGTTACTTTTTAATAGACCAACTTTTACATTTAGCCGTAATTACAGGGTGCTGGTACTTCACTTTTATCAACTGGGAAACCACAAAGACTGCATGGTTACAGTTTAATGGAAATTCTCATATCTGGGTGATAATTACAGCCTTTGTTTTTGTAACAACTCCCGCTGGTATCTTAATTGGCCAGTTGACTAAGAAATGGCAGGAAAAAGTCGAAGACAAAGACAACAGTCTGGCTAATGCAGGCAAATGGATTGGAATAGCCGAACGTATTATTGTCCTCGTCCTTATGCTGCTAAGTCAATATTCAGCTATAGGATTACTGGTTGCCGCAAAAGGCATACTAAGATTCAATGAAAAAGACCGGCCAGAAATAAAAACAGAATACCTTGTCATTGGTACTTTATTGAGTATTGGAATTGCTATTGTTACAGGGCTAATAACGAAAATGTAATAAAAGAGTCAATTCATTTGGCGAAATACAGTTCGGTTATAGTTTCGTCAAAAGTCAACTGTTTTGAAAAAGTATGCTACAATAAAGGCAAACTGACCAAACTAAAATCGTAAATTTAAATACCAAAGTTCTTTTACATCTCTGAATTTTTGTGATACAGAGAAAGTCAATTAGCACAGTTAAAATAAGTTGTAGGCAAATTTGGTCAATCACTTAAAGAGACCGCTGTTGCGATCTCTTTAAGTGATTGATTATCCGTGCCCCAGGCGGGAGTACTAACACTATTGATAATTAATTACTTAATACAATACCCTAAAACGTACTAAACCCTCGGGTTCGTGCCTCTTTGCGACTTGAATCCTGTTTAAAAATACTTCAAAAAAAGTGAAAAATTAGCGGCTATTTTTGCACTGCAACTTGCGCAAAAAACACAAGTTCAATAATAAGGTAACCCTCTATTAAGGCTATTCATATGCAAACAGGCGAAATCATTATATACCAGGCACCGGATGGGCAACCCTCTATTGATGTTAAACTGGAAGATGAAACTGTGTGGTTAACCCAAAGTCAAATGCAGCAGTTGTTTCAGCAGACGAAGCAGAATATGAGCCTGCATATAAAGAACATTTATAATGAAAAGGAATTGGATAGAGAGGCAACTGTCAAGGAATCCTTGACAGTTCAAAAAGAGGGAAAACGATCCGTCAAACGGAAGATTGAATATTATTCTTTAGATGTGATTATTTCAGTGGGTTACCGGGTAAAATCACAAAATGGTACACAATTTCGTATTTGGGCAAATAAAGTACTCAAAAATTATCTGATTAAAGGGTATTCCATCAACGAAAAACGCTTAAAAGAGCAGGCAGAGCAGTTAGAAAGCCTGAAACAGGCGGTAAAGCTGCTGGGAAATGTCATAGAAACACAACCTCTCAATTCAGATGAAGCCACCGGATTACTGAAAGTTCTTACCGATTATACCTATGCCCTTGATGTGCTTGACCGGTATGACCACCAGGTATTGGAAATTGGTGCCACTACAAAGGAAGAATTGTTCCAGATCAATTATGCCGAAGCCATGAAAGCCATTGATGGGTTAAGGGATAAATTTGGGGGGAGTACGCTTTTTGGCAATGAAAAAGACGAATCATTTCAAGGTTCGCTGGCGGCTATTTACCAGACTTTCGGTGGTGAATTTGTGTATCCAAGCATTGAAGAAAAAGCCGCTAATCTGCTTTATTTCGTTATTAAGAACCATTCCTTTTCTGATGGCAATAAACGTATAGCTGCATTCCTGTTTGTCTGGTTCCTGGAAAAGAACGGCATTTTGTACAAAGGAGATGGTAGTCGTAAAATTGCCGACAATGCTTTGGTTGCACTTACATTAATGATAGCAGAAAGTAAACCGGATGAAAAGGATATTATGGTAAAAGTTGTTGTCAACCTGATCAATAATAATAACCAATAAAAATTACAAAAATATTGCCCTTAACATATTCAAAACACTATTATGAATAAAATTGCTTCAATCCATCAAAAAATATTGGACAGTTTTATAAGAAGAATGAAAGATGATCCTACCTTTTATTTTGCTCCAAGAAAGATCAATAATAAAAACCGGTTAACAGAAGGCTATTGTACCAAACAAAAAAGCCGTTCATTTCTGAACGGCTGTAATCCGTGCCCCAGGCGGGAATTGAACCCGCACGACCGTTGCTGATCACAGGATTTTAAGTCCTGCGTGTCTACCAATTCCACCACCAGGGCTTGTCCCGTATCTCATCGGGAGCTTGTCCCGTTTTTCGGGAGCGTTCCAAAAAAAAGCCCATCACGCCACTGGCGGGACGGGACTCAGAGCGAAAGACCGGGCTCGAACCGGCCACCCCGACCTTGGCAAGGTCGTGCTCTACCAAATGAGCTACTTTCGCATTTTATAAATAAGAACTAAGAATTGGGTTGCAAAAATAACCATCCAGCATTCCTGACAAAATTTTTTATTGCAATTTTACTTGTATTCAGGCTTGTATTGAGAACTTTTTTGCACTTCCACAGTGGGCGCACCCTTATAACGCTGATTATACAAACGGTAACAACCGCCCAAAACAAAGGATAACAGGCAGAATACCTGCAGGTAGAACAAAAATTTTGACGAATTTACCCAGCTTTTAGTAAAATCCTTTTGTGTGCCCTCGTTAGTTTCTTGTGACATAGTTTTTAATTGCTTTGCAAAAATAAGGTACAGTTACAAATTATTGAGCCTTCTTTCCAAGAATTTCATGGAATCTTGTTTTTTGGTTGATAAAGTACTGCCAAACAACTGATTGATGGTAAACGCCTTCCAAACTTGTCAATGGCTTGCCCGGAGGTTTTGCCGGGTGATAATCTGTGAAGATACGCTTCAAAACAGCTATATGCGCCTGCAAGATAGCTACAAAAAAAGCCGTATCACCTGTTAAAAGACCTTTCCAGGCAGAGATGGCGTCTAAACCAATCCGAACAGGTAATTTCCAGATTTTCTCCTGCCAGGGCAGGTTTTTACAGAGCATGACCAGGTTATTACGGAAATTAAGAAACACTTTTTTACCTCCCCTGGGCAAAGTACCCGCACCCACATGATAAACCACTGATTGCGGGCAGGCCATAATCCGGTAACCGGCCAGTTGCATCCGCCAGCATAAATCAATCTCTTCCTGGTGGGCAAAAAAAGAGGCATCTAATCCACCCAGTTCATGAAAAGTTTTGGCCCTCACAAACATGGCCGCACCCGAGGCCCAAAAAATGGGTTGGCTATCCTCGTATTGCCCTTCATCCTTTTCACAAACATCAAAAATCCTTCCACGTGAAAATGGATAGCCCAAAATATCTATCCATCCACCCGCTGCACCTGCATACTCAAAGAGTTCAGGATGATACCAGGATAGCATCTTGGGCTGGCAGGCAGCTATCATTATATCGCTTTCCATTAGGGCTATAATGGGTTCTATCCATCCCGGTGATACGGAAACATCTGAATTCAATAAAACATAATAGTCGGATCTAACCTTACTCAATGCCCGGTTATATCCTCCGGCAAAGCCTTCATTAACAGGATTTTTTAGTACTTCTAATGAAGGATAATATTGTTTGATATAATCAAGAGAATCGTCTGTAGAGCCATTATCAGCTATAATTACCCGCATATTTTCATAAGTAGACGCCACCACAGAAGCCAGAAATGTTTGTAAAAACATCCTGCCATTGTAATTTAATATAACAACCGCTACTTCTGGTAATGCCAAGGGAATCATTTTGTGCGAAAATAAGGTATCCTGTAAATTCCATTCCCAATAAAAACCCTTTCAGATATGACCGCTTTTACCCAGGTGCATCTTATGAGTTTACTTTTAAAAATCTATTGTCTAAAGTAAAGATTAAATTAGAAATAATCGCATCCAGCAATTATCTTGCAGATGAATTAACAACTATGCGTTTTCTACATCTCAATCCCGACTTCCTCGATCATCCCTGTTCCTGATAAGACAATTAAAAATTCATAATTAAGAATTAATAATTTGTCTGGCATAACTTACTTCTATTTCTATTATCTTCTTATCAATTATTAATTCTTAATTATTAATTACTCCTCCCATGTCTTATACTATTTCTACTAACACTGCTGCCTTTCTTGCCCTGGAAGACCAATACGGCGCACACAATTATCATCCTTTACCTGTGGTTTTAGATAAGGGAAAGGGCGTTTTTCTTTGGGATGTGGATGGCAAAAAATATTATGATTTTTTAAGTGGCTATTCAGCCGTTAACCAGGGGCATTGCCATCCAGCCATTATTGCCGCACTGATTGATCAGTCAAAAAAGTTAACACTTACCTCCCGGGCCTTTCACAATAATTTATTGGGTGAATATGAAAAATTTATTACCACCTATTTTGGATATGATAAAGTATTGCCGATGAATACTGGCGTGGAGGGTGGAGAAACGGCCATCAAACTGGCCAGGCGATGGGCATATACCCATAAAGGAGTGCCGGAGAATAAGGCTAAAATCATTTTTGCTGAAGGCAATTTCTGGGGACGAACGCTGGCCGCTATTTCTTCGTCAACAGACCCAAGTAGTTATAAGGGATTCGGACCTTTTATGCCCGGCTTTGAAAATGTTCCTTACAATGACCTGGTTGCTTTGGAGAAGGCCTTACAGGACAGCCATGTAGCTGCTTTTATGGTTGAGCCCATACAGGGCGAGGCAGGTGTGGTGATACCAGATGAAGGATATTTAACGGGCGTCCGGGATTTATGCACGGCCCACAATGTGTTATTTATTGCCGATGAAATACAAACAGGATTGGCCCGTACCGGTAAAATGCTTGCCTGCGATCATGAGCAGGTAAGACCGGATATTTTAATTCTCGGAAAAGCGCTGAGTGGCGGCGTATTGCCGGTATCCGCTGTACTGGCGGATGATGTTGTTATGATGAACATAAAACCTGGCGAACATGGCTCTACCTATGGTGGCAACCCATTGGCCTGTGCAGTTGCCATTGCTGCTTTAACTGTATTGAAAGAAGAAAAGATGGCAGAGAATGCCGATGCTATGGGACAATTGCTGAGAACCGAACTGGCCAAACTCTCCTCCCCTTTTATCACAACCATTCGTGGTAAAGGATTATTAAATGCCATCGTAATCAAACACCAAAACCCTGATGCTTCCTGGGAGCTTTGCCTGGCATTAAAAGAAAACGGATTGCTGGCCAAACCAACGCATGGTGATAAAATCCGGTTTGCACCACCTTTGGTAATTAACAGGGAACAGGTACTTGACTGTGTGTCTATTATTGACAGATCATTACAAATGTTGAAGTAATAAAAATCAGGCAGTTCCCCAAGGTTGGGTAGTAGCCGTTTTATGGTTGGTTCTTTATGTCCATTTTAGGAAGCAGTGTCATTAACTGCATCAGGATAGAGAGTCCAACCAATAGATACAGTGCCGGTTTTTTTTCTGGGCATTCACCCATCAGGCAACCGGAAACTAAGAGGTAATTCCGGAATGACCAGGCCAGATTGAGCGCACCAAAAAATACATTTACGCGTTTCGACCATACTAACGGTACTGCAAAAAGGATGAGCATGCATACAGACACAAAAAAATTGAACAGCGCAGGTTTGCCGAAATCGGTACCGGCTGAATTAAACCCACTAATAGTTATCTGCTGGCTGGCGATATAAGTCCAGGGTAAAAAACAAATTGCCAATAAAGCGAGTGAAGCCGCTATTCCAATGGATTGTGAGTATTTCATGTATATTTAGATCGTCTGCTACAAACCTAATACATTTTCACCTTTCACTAAGGCGTATTACTTATTTTCATGCAGGTTAAATTCAACTTCCACCAACTGTTCCATTTTACCCTACACTTGTTTTTCAGCATCTAATAGCCCGTTGGCCAGTTCAAGAAGTGATTCTATTTAATTTTTGTATTTCATGGATAGATAGTATCCTGTTCATCATTTCATGAGCAATGATTTGTAATAATTCAATTTTTGCAGAAGAGATTTTTTGTTGGGTACTATCAAGCAAACAAAGAGACCCCAGGTTAAATCCATCTGATGTTTGTAAGGGGATACCAAAATAATAGGAACAGTTGGGCTCATTGGCAACAAAGCTGCTATCTTTGAAACGATCATCTTTCGACAAATCAGTAACTTCAAAATAATCCTGGTGTAGAATCGTATACTGACAAATTGAATCTTCTCTCGCCATCTGCTTAATGGGTAAACCATAAGAGGAAACCGTCCATTGGGTAAAAGAATCCATCAGGTTAATCATCGAAAATGAGGTTCCTGCAACTTACCTAAAATTCATCTTTAAGGCATCTATCTCCGTCTTCACAAAGATAGATGCCTGCATGAAACAGCTGTAATTATTAAAACAACCGGGTATTATCGCACTTTAATCAATTGTACTACTTTTCTTTGTGGACCCTGAACAATTTCGGCATAATACAGCCCAGCCTGGTAGGTTTGCCCTATTTGAACTGTTGTATTTGAAGTAAGATTAGACCTTGCATCCACTACCCTGCCTAAGGCATCTGTTACCCGTAGCATAATTGGCGTACTATATTTACTATCCAATTTCAGGGTAAAATAGCTGGTACTAGGGTTAGGGGTTACCGTAACTTTCAGCCCATCCGCCATCACTTCATTTTCCCTGGCAGTCTTTATAACTATCGAATTATTGTTTTCAGTTCCGGTTGATTTGTTCCTGGTACTACCCAGTTTAACAGTCACTTTTTGTATAGCGGTAGCAGTATTTTCATTGACATCTGTTACAGTCCAGGTAACATAAGTGGTTCCAACTGAATAAACCAGCGGAGCGTTATTAGTTACACTCTTTACTCCACAATTGTCTGAGGTTGATGGTAGTCCAAGTTTGATATTTGAAACAGTACTAAAACGGCTGGTTACACTTACAGTTTTAGAAGAAGGCGCTTTAATAAAAGGTTTCTGTGTATCAGTTACTGTAACAGATTGTATGGTTGTATTGGTATATCCCGCTTTATCTGTTACCGTCCAGGTAACAAGGGTAGTGCCTACAGGAAAAAAGGAAGGTGCATCATTAGTAACACTTACCACACCGCAATTGTCTGAAGTAACCGGTGTACCCAAATTAACCGAAGCACCACATAATCCGATTGTATTATTTACGGTTACGTTAGCAATTTGAATAGAAGGGAGTTCATTATCAATGACTGTAACTTTTTGCGTGGTCGTATCAAAATTGCCGGCAGCATCCGTTACGGTCCAGGTAATGACCGTTGTTCCCACAGAAAAAAAAGCAGGTGCGTCATTGGTAATCGTTACCGGCAGTCCATTGCTATCATAAGCATAGGGGGGTATCAGTGGTACGATAGCACCACATAAACCCGGATCATTTACTACACCTATTTGACCCATTCGAAAAATGATGGGGTATACATAACTTTTTTTCGTTACCAGGTCTCCAACGGTTGCCGGTTTGGCTACTGAAGCGGAAATAGCAGGTAATTTCTTAACAAAGTCCGCTGCAATTGAGGGCACGGCAAGCAAAAACATCAAACAAAATACAGCGGAATAAATGATTCTGAGTAGACCTTTTTTCATGAATCCTGATTTAATAATTTTCAAATAAGCTGGTTTCTGAAGAGATATCCTCCTCAAAATCAGATGTTAATAATACAGCATGTATATTAAAACGACAAAAAATCATTCCTATTGTGTGTTTTCCATGTAAAGAGAGGGATACCTGGCAAGAAACCCGTGAGTGTATAGCAAAATATTGGTATCAAAAGAAAAAGCCGCTGATAAAAGCGGCTTTTCATTGTATGGTAATCCTTAGTGGGGAGTTTCTTTTAACCTCTTACTTTTATCAGTTGTATCACTTTTCGCTGAGTACCCTGAATCATTTCGGCAAAATAATTGCCGCTTGTATATCCTGCTCCAATCTGGATGGTACTATTCGGGCTGATCTTCGATTTTGCATCTACTACCCTTCCATTCACATCCATTACCCTCAGGTTTACCGGAACCTGGTATTTGCTTTCAAATTTGAGTGTGAAATAGGTAGTACTTGGATTTGGCATTACCGTAATTTTTAACTCCTCTTCTGTGGAAGCAATGTTAACCATTTTTTCCTGGCTTACCGTTTGATTAACAGTATTTACAGTAAAGCTATTAGGACTGTATGCAGAAGCCGCATCACATGTAAAGCTATTCCAGATGATATTTTTACCTTCTGCTTCCACTTTTTCCGCGATAAAGAAGCCTGTCATGTATACGTGACTGTTATCATGCTTTTCATGATGGTCATTATCATCATCATCATGATTTCCTTTATGATTACCGGAATGGTCATCATCGTTACCGTCATGATTATCACCTTCATCATTACCATTGCCACCATTTACTTTCAGTTCGCCGTCAGGAACATAAATATTCGCATTTACTTTTGTATTTCTACCTGTTACGGTGAACTTCTCTTTATCCGGCGAATTATCACCTAAATAGAAGGTTACATTTCGATTATCAGGGTTAATAAACACTTTACTTCCGATACTTACACCTGAGCTAACCAATACTTTAGCTTGCTGTTCAAAGCGAATATAAGAGTATCCGTTATCCGGCCCGTTTTGTACATCTAATTTATCAATATTGATAATGGCAGCGGTAAAGATTACTTCAGCACCTTCTTCCATTTTGATAGATCCGAATGTATTGCCATTTAAAGTTGTGAATGATCCTTTCTTAAGTGTCAGATTCCGATAATTTCCTGTCAATACCCTTGTGCTGTTCCGGTTTACAGTAATGCTACCAGAGAGGCTATTAACGTTAACTGTGTTATTGTACATGGTTGGTAATACAATTCCGGTAGCGGCGCTATAAATTGGGTTTCCGATATTGATGCCGGATCCTTCTTTTTTAATAGCGCTTGCTTTTACAAAAGAACCCGCAGAAGCTATAGAAGTATTGCTGTTTAGCTTTATAACCCCTTTCGTTGAAGTAACGCCAAGACTACCCGTTGCTACAGTATTGTTTTTACCCAGTTTAATCTCTTTAAAGGCAAGTATCGTATAGCTATTAGCCAGATATTGTTTCTGGTATTGGTAGCTGGCTGCCAGACTGGTACATCCATTAGCAGTTACGTACAATTGGTAAGTACCATCGGCACTTGATAGATCAAGTGTGAGTGATGGGTTCAAACCCAAACTGTTGGCGCCAAACATCCAGCTATAGCTTGAGCCGGCTACAGAACTTGAACCGTTAAGCGTTACTTTATTACATAATACATCAGCAGTAGATGGCGTAATAGTTGCCATCGGCAATACAGAACAAATAGGTTGGAAGGTTACGGTAATAAGCGTAGTTACAGCTGTTGTGCAGGTACTATTAGTAACTGTATAAACTATATCAGTGGTTCCGGCAGTTACACCGGTAACCAAACCGGAGGCATTTACAGATGCAATGGCGCTATTACTGCTGCTCCATACACCACCTGCTGTAGCGTTTGCAAGTTGAGAAGTATACCCTGTTGTTACAGAAACATTTCCTGTAATTGGAGCAACAACCGGAATTGAATTAATGGTAACCGAAGTAGTACCAGATGTGGCAGAACATCCATTGGCATTAGTTGATGTTACGGTATAGGTACCGGGGGCGGTAGCGGTAAAGGATGATAAAGTTCCTCCGTTATTACTCCACAAAATAGAACCGGTCGCGTCAGTGCTTACTAATGTTGATCCGCAGCTATTCACAACCGTAATGGTTGGTGTAACAGGAACGGCTTTCGGTGAAGCAATACCAAATGCGGCAGCGCTAATACAGGTGGCTACTGTTTGTGTTACCATATAGGTACCGGCAACCGGCACTGTGATAGTAGCCGTAGTTGAATTGGCAATATCATTCCATTTGAACGTTGCCCCATTCGCGCCGGTAGCAGTTAATGTAGATGTTCCACAATTATCAGCGACCACTATGGAAGGAGCAGAAGGAATTTGAATTGGGGAAGCAATAGCTGTAGCCGCGGTACTTATACAAGTACCCACTGTTTGAGTTACACTATATGATCCCGCATTGGTAACCGTAATGGAAGTACCGGTTGAACCGTTACTCCAGGATAAGGATCCGGTTGTATTTGATGCGGTTAAGGTTGAAAAACCACAACCATTCACTACCGTAATTACAGGAGTAGATGGGATAGCTAATGAAACCGCGGTTCCGGTTCCGGAAGGACTTACACAACCATTTACAGTTTGTGTTACCGTGTAAGTACCGGAAGGAACAGTAATACTGGGTGTTATTCCACCATTACTCCATAATAGGGTTCCTGTTACACCGGAGGCGGTTAAGGTAGATGTTCCGCAATTGTCTGTAACCGATACTATCGGCGCTGATGGTATTGCTTTTGGATTAGCCGTTCCACTGCCTGAGGGGCTCACACAACCATTTACAGTTTGTGTTACCGTGTAAGTACCGGCAGGAACAGTAATACTGGGTGTTGTTCCACCAATGCTCCATAATAAAGTTCCTGTTACACCGGAAGCGGTTAAGGTAGCTGTTCCACAATTATCTGTAACTGATACTATCGGCGCTGATGGTATTGCTTTTGGATTAGCCGTTCCACTGCCTGAGGGGCTCACACAACCATTTACAGTTTGTGTTACCGTGTAAGTACCGGAAGAAACAATAATACCTGGTGTTATTACACCATTACTCCATAATAAGGTTCCTGTTACACCGGAGGCGGTTAAGGAAGATGTGCCACAATTATCTGTAACTGATACTATCGGCGCTGATGGTATGGTTGCCGGGCTAGCTGTTCCACTGCCTGAGGGGCTTACACAACCATTTACAGTTTGTGTTACTGTGTAAGTACCGGCAGGAACAGTAATACCTGGTGTTGTTCCGCCATTACTCCATAATAAGGTTCCTGTTACACCGGAAGCGGTTAAGGCAGATGTTCCGCAATTATCTGTAACTGATACTATCGGCGCTGATGGTATTGCATTTACTATTACCGGTATGGATGCAAACACACCACAGGAATTGGTATACCTAATATCTGCGGTACCGGCAAGCAGTCCTATCACATTTCCAGACTGGTCAACAGAAGCCACTGCCATATTGTTACTGCTCCATGTGCCACCTGTTGTTGTGGTGGTAGTCAAAATAGTAGCTGCCCCAACGCAAATAATATTATTGCCTGAAACAGGCGATACAACTGTTGGTAGTACAGCTACTGTAAATGTTCCGGTAGCGGCATTGCTACTTAAGTCCGTTGCTGTAACAGTTACGGTTGTATTGCCTACACTGAATAAACTACCCGGAGCCAGGCTATACGCAATCGTAACAGGATCTCCTGAATCATCAGTTGCAGTTGCGGTGAAATATACAGTAGCCCCGCATGAAGTAAGAACAGCCGGAACAATGATATTTCCAGGCAAAGTCAAAACAGGTGGAGTAACATCTATCGGTTTTAAAACATTTATTTGCTGTAATTGAGTAACGATCTGTCCATTTTGGTCATCGTATTTCCATAAAATACTATACGTACCAGGGGTGGTGAAGCTTAGGGCATCAGTGGTTGTTCCGGTGATGGTACCTCTGCAATTATCAGTAGCTGTAGGGTATAAAGATACAATGGCAGGGAGATTGTTACCGGGCAACTGCAATGTCATTGGCAACAATTGTGCAATAACCGGCTGTGGAGCCTGGTTATCTATTACGAGAACTGTAATAGGCACAGAAACTAATATATTTTGTCCATTATTAACGGTTACCCAATAATTACCACTTTGACCGGCCACATAGGTATTTGCGGTGGCACCTGCAATCATTACATCTCCATTAATGCCATCATTCAAATACCATTGGTAACCAATACCCGCATTGGGGGTAAGCAGACTCACAGATCCGGAGGGACAGAAAGTAGTAGGTCCGTTTGCTTCAATCGGACTAAGTGCATTTACGCTAACCTTAGTACTTGCCATCACGCTACAATTAACATAATTAGCAGTTACAGTATAAATGCCGGTTGCAGATGTTTGTGCATTTAAAATGGTTGGGTTTTTAATAGTTGAGAATGCAGTACCCTGAGGCCCATCCCAGGAATAAGAAGATGGAATAACCAAATGGTTGGTAAATAATTTAACGGTACTTCCAATACCAAATATTGAGCCGTTGGCTGAAGCGCTTACACCTGGATCAGAATAGGCAGCACAGATGCCTCTAATATATTCTGTTGACCAGTTAGAAGCGGTTCCGGACAATGTAAAACTTTGCAGTGAACCGGTGTTATTATTGCCACTTGCATCAATAAGGGTATTTTCATTGGCATTATTTTCACCAATAAACCCCTGATTAAATTGGTAATAGGCAACCAGGCCATTTCTGGCCACGGTTGAATTGGCTAATTCACAACCCATGTTATTGATGATCTCACACTGGCTCAGCGCCCTGTTCCAGATACGTGCTTCATCAAGCTGTCCTGAAAAATATTCATTATAACCCGTTTGCTGACCGATCATTAAATTATTGATATTCTGTGTAATATTTCCACTCACCTGTTTGGATGCCTGTAAAACGCCATTCAGATAAATCCGCATAAAGAATCCATCATAAGTAGCGGAAAGATGGTTCCATTTATTAAGGGCAGGGTTAGGGAATATGGCTGATAATTTTTGCCAGGCTCCATTTATATGGAGATAAAATACAAATGATTTCCAGCCATCATCTGTTCGGGGGAAAATATAGCCTGTATTAATATCATAAGAGGATTTTCCCATCACATCCTGTGTTTGCCTGATATCATCAGTAGGATATACCCATGATTCAATGGTTATCGTATTGGGAATATTCAGTGAAGCATTTGAAGGAATGGTAACCAGGTCATTATTTCCATCAAAATGCAGGGTACCTGCTCTATTAGCCACTTTAACAGAGGTACTAATATCCTCAATACAACCACCACTACCGGTTACCGAAACAGTATAGATACCACTATTTACAGGTTGGGCATTAGCTATGTTAATTGCCTGTTGATTGGAAGTGAATGCCGGTGAGCCCGGTCCGGTCCATGACCATGCAGTGCCGCCGTTAACCGACATTGTAATAGGCGAGCCTACGGCTACAATTGCCGCGTTACTGGTAACTGATGCTGTAGAGGCAGTAAAGGCGCTGCAGGTATTGCCATTTACTGTGCCACCAACCATCCAGTTAGAAGAGGTACCGGTAAGACTAAAATTATGCAATGAACCATGGTTGCCTGAGCCACTGATATCAGTCAGCACATTAATAGCGGTTGTACTGATTGCAGAAGTAGTAACGGCAGAATTATCTGCATTCGCAAGGCCCTGGTTAAACTGATAATACGCGAGCAACCCAATTTGAGAGGCCAGGGGATTTGGATTAGTTACCGTACCGATTGTATTTAATTCGCAAGTATAATTATTTTGTATTTCGCATTGAGTTAATGTTCTGCTCCATATCCGAAGTTCATCAAGCCCTCCTTTGTAATATTCAATCTGATCCTGTTGCTGGCCAATAAAAATATCATTCGTATTAGAGGTGATGTTACCCGAAACAGCGAGGGAACTTTTTAATATACCATCCAGGTATATTTTCATAAAAAATCCATCATAGGTAGCCGCCACATGATGCCATTGATTTAAAGAAGGGAATGCGGCAGTAACGGCTTTCCATTGGCCATCAATTGCCAGCCAGAAAGAGAAATTTTGCCAGCCATCATCTGTTCTTGGAAAAATAAATCCATCATTCACCAGGAAGGATGATTTTGAAACCACATTCTGAACGGCAGGTGTGCTGCTGGTAGGATAGATCCAGGTTTCAAAAGAGAGATTCTTTTGAGTTACAAAAGCAGTATTATGTGGTATTGAAATAAAATTATTATTGCCATTAAAGTCCAGTGCAGTACCATAAGCTGATACTGTTACGGCAGAGGAAGCAGATCCTGAGCAGCCATTATTGGTTACAGTAGCGGTATAAATACCACTTTCTGCCATTCCCACACCGGTAAGAGTAGGATTTTGAAGAGTTGATGTAAAACCATTGGGTCCTACCCACGAAAAGGAAGTACCTCCTGAAGCGGATAGTGCTATGGTACCACCCATTGGTATATTCGCGAATGTACTTGAGGCCGTTGCATTTATCGTTGCAACTGCCCCACAGGTTACGCCTGTAGTAACTTTTCCCGCTACCCAGGAAGGATAAAATCCGGTGCCAAGAAAACCAGTGAGAGCAGCAGTATTTCCGTTTCCACTATAATCTGTTACCTGTGTAATGGCAGAATTATCGGCATTCAGAATACCCTGGTTGAATTGATAATAGGCAGCCAGGCCTGAGGGAAGAGCAGCCAGATTTAATTCACAATTCATCTGGTTGGCTATCTCACATTGTGTTAAAGCCCTGTTCCAAATTCTAATCTCATCCACCTTTCCAGAATAAAACTCATCAGGATAACCTTCCTGGCTACCTATGGTTAAAGGATTATTATTAACCGCGATCGAACTGGCAAAATGCAATGACCCTTTCAGAATTCCATCAATATACACTTTCATGTCAGTACCATCGTAAGTAGCCGCCAGATGATGCCATTGATTTAATTGAATAAGATTAGATGCATCTGCCTGATAGGGTACCGAAAGAGAAACCCATCCGAAATAATTCATGTAAAGCAAAAATTCCACATTTCTCCATCCGTCTACCGTTCTCGGAAAAATATAACCTGTACCTACACCGGCGGAAGACTTTGAAATAACATCCTGCACTCCTCCATTCGATGTTGGAAATATCCATGATTCCAAAGTGATGGCTTTACTGATATTTAAGGAAGGGCTTGAAGGAACGGTAATGTAGTCGTAATTAGTATACCCACTGAATTGTATCCCACTTGCAGCAGTTTGTGAATAACCAAATCCAACAGAGAAGAGTATGCTACAAAACAATGCCACCGTCTTTCGCGAAGAAATTAGTCCTGAAATTAGTTTTGTGTAAAAATTCAAACGCATCATTACTTCAAAAAATGGAACCCAATAGTTTAACAATTGAGTACCGATTAATTTAATCGTATAATTAGGAATTGGATTTTAATATGGGAAATGACTCTGTTTAATAATAAAAATTCGAGTTTTTCCTCCGCCTCTCCGACAAATACACCGAAGCATTTGTAGGATTAACACTACAAAAATAATATATTTAACATTTAAGAAAGATTAAAATTGGCTATAGTTTAAAGAAAGATATCCACATTTTAAACCTAAGGAGAAGGCAAGGAAGCCTTAAAAGGGCCGATTAGAGAAAAAATTTATAATATATATAATTATTATGTATTAATTATTGATTACCAGTATATAAAAAATAAAACCCGCTCTTAGCGGGTTTTAGGTAACGGTTGTAAGAAGAGGTCCCGAGCGGATTCGAACCGCTGTAGAAGCTTTTGCAGAGCTTTGCCTAGCCACTCGGCCACAGGACCTTTTTAAGCAAATAAACCTGTCAGTAAACAACTACAAACCCCTGAAAAACAAGGCTTTTGTACTTAACCGGCAACGAAAATAAAGCAATCAAAGGAATTTTAAAATTCTAAATACAAAATATGGCTATTTTTCTTACAGAGCCTACTAATCCAGTATCGCTTGTTCGCCAGGTAACCAGGATACTAAAAAACAATAATACTAAGTGACATATTATGACGAAATTTGTTGACTAACCATTCAATGATGAACAGAATAGCAGACAGTGAATTGATCATTAATAGCCGTGGGGCAGTTTACCACCTTGATCTGAAACCGGAAGAACTTGCCAATACCATCATCACCGTAGGCGACCCCGGCCGTGTGCCGGAAGTAAGTGCCCATTTTGACAGTATAGAATTTACCTCCCAGCACCGGGAATTTATTACCCATACCGGTTTTATCGGCAAAAAAAGAATTTCTGTTGTATCTACCGGTATTGGCCCGGATAATATTGATATCGTATTAAATGAACTGGATGCACTCGTCAATATTGATTTTACCACCCGCACCATCAAACCCGTACTAACCCATCTTACCATTATCCGGGTTGGCACTTCAGGCTCTTTACAAGCGGATATCCCTGTGGATAGTTTTGTTGCCAGCACTCATGGCTTGGGTATAGATAACCTTTTGAACTTTTATCGACTGGAAAATAATGAAGAAGAAAAGCAACTTCTCCAGGCATTTGACACACACACGCAGATTAGTCAGCAAATTACAGCCCCTTATATTACCTCGGCCGGTCCATCAATTCAAAAATATTTTGTAGACGGTTTTCACCAGGGCATTACGGTTACCTGCCCGGGCTTTTATGGCCCCCAGGGAAGGGTATTGCGTTTGGGACTGACCAATCCCGCACTGGTAGATCAACTTACCTCATTCAGATTCGGTAACCACCGCATTTCAAACTTTGAAATGGAAACCAGCGCCATTTACGGACTGGGCAAACTTTTAGGACACCAATGCCTCAGTTTAAATGCCATTGTAGCCAACCGTGTAGCAAAAACATTCAGCAAAGATAGCGCGGCAGTAGTTAAGCGTTTGATTGCAAAAAATTTGGAAATAATAGCGAACCAATAAATTAATAACCCTAATGAGCGTAACATTTCACAAATATCAGGGCACTGGAAATGATTTTATTATCATTGATAACCGGGAAGGTAAAATAGAACTTGGCCAGCAACAGGTACGCAACTTATGCGACAGGAAATTTGGCATAGGCGCTGATGGACTGATGTTATTAAATTCAGTTCCCGGATATGATTTCGGAATGAAATATTATAATGCAGATGGCCGGGAAGGTTCTATGTGTGGCAATGGGGGCAGGTGCTTAACCAAATTTGCTTATGATTGCGGGATACACAAAGAATTGTATCATTTTATAGCAGTTGATGGACCGCATGAGGCCTATTTTGGGGAACATGGGTGGATACACCTGAAAATGGTTGATGTAACAAAAGTAGACATGCACAAAGGTGATTTTATACTTAACACAGGATCACCCCACTACATAAAAATTGTGAGCGATATCATGAAGCAGGATGTATATGCGGAAGGCAAGTCTATCCGCTACAGCAAAGACTTTGAAGCGGATGGAATAAACGTGAATTTTGTAGAGACCAACGACAACGCTATTATTGTAAGAACCTATGAACGTGGCGTAGAGGATGAAACCTATAGCTGTGGAACCGGCGTTACTGCCTCAGCTTTGGTTTTCGCACACAATGAAAATGGATTTAACCGGATAGAAGTGCAAACAAAAGGTGGACACCTGGCTGTTGAGTTCGAAAAAACAGGAAGCCGGTCCTTTGAAAATATCTGGCTATGCGGACCCGCCGTTTTTGTTTTTAAAGGGCTTATTGAGTTATAAGTAGTAAGTAGTCTTATAATTATTAATTATTAATTACAACACCCTCTCCCGCATGATTCAATACTTCAAAAATATAAACGGACAAACACTTGAAATTGACAAGCCTGATATGGGCGTATGGGTAAACCTGGTACCCCCATTCAAAGAAGAAGAATTTATTGAGCTAAGTGAGGACCTTGAAATACCCATTGAGTTTCTGCGCGATTCACTGGATATTGATGAACGGCCGAGGTATGAAATGGAAGACAATGTGAAATTTGTTGTTATTAAAACACCAACTGAAAATAATTCATTTAACGATAGTGACGCATTTTACATAACGATACCCATCTGCATCATCTTAACACATACGCAGATTGTTACTGTAAACTCTTTTGACAACGGCGCCATCAAAAAATTCCTTAACTCATTTCAGAAACGGCATCCTGATAAAAAAAATATGATGATCCTGAAAGTTTTTGAAAAGGTAGTGCAAAACTTCATGGAGTTTCTGAAAGAGATCAATCACAGGCGCAACCAATACGAAACCAGTTTGTACAGCAGCAACAGCAATGAGGACCTGCTCAATCTGATGCGGATACAAAAAAGTTTGGTTTATTTTGTAACAGCGCTCAGAAGCAATGAAATGCTGATGATGAAACTGGAAAGAACCAACTTCTTAAGTCTGAATGAAGAGGAAAGAGAGTTCCTGCAGGACCTGATTGTGGATACCAGCCAGGCATTGGAGATGGCTAATATTTATACGAATATCCTGAGTAGTACGATGGATGCTTTTGCCAGTATTATTAGCAATAATCTGAATACGGTAATGAAAAGATTAACATCCATTACTATCATCCTTTCATTGCCAATACTTGTTACCAGTATTTTTGGCATGAACGTAGAATTACCCTACCAGCATTCTACCCATGCCTTCTATATTCCGGTAGTTATTTCACTGATGGTATCACTGATTATAAGCTGGTATTTCATGAAGAAAAAATGGTTTTGATTATGGCGCTTTTCAATGTAAGGGTTTACGGATTATTATTTGACGAGAACAAACGCCTGCTGGTGAGTGATGAATTTATCCGTGGAAATTATTTCACCAAATTACCTGGTGGCGGACTGGAAAAAGGGGAAGGTCCAAGGGATTGCCTGAAGAGGGAATTCCTGGAAGAAACTGGATTAAACGTTGAAGTGTGCGAACACCTGTATACCACCGATTTTTTTCAGATTTCGGCATTCAATAATACAGACCAGATCATCTCTATCTATTACCTGGTAAAAACGGCGCCCCCCATTCAAATTAAAACAAACATCATTCCCTTCGATTTTGCCCCGCACCAAATTGCCGACCCCAATGGCGAAAGTGAAGTATTCAGGTGGATTGAATGGAAAGAATTAAACACAGCGCATATGTCGCTACCCATCGACAAAGTAGTCATCAACCTGATCAGGGAAAAGCCATCCCTGGCTGACGGGAAAAAGCATTGCTCCCTTTGATTAATTGATAATTAGTAATTATTCTTCCGGCCTTCCCATGGCGGCCAGCTTCATTTTTCGGGCAGTTTCGTGGCCTATATATCTTTCAATTTGTTTTTCGATGAGGTAGATAAACGGCGTTAACAGGATGGCCATGGTAAATTTATACAGGTAGTTCAGCAGGCAGATAGCCAATACCAACTGCCAGCTCCAGCCATTCCCAATTTTAAATGCAATGAATAAAACCACGAAACTATCTACTAACTGAGAAACCAGGGTAGACCCTGTGGCTCTCAACCAAATCATTTTCTCGCCGGTTACTTTTTTTATTTTATGAAAAACGGTTACATCCACTAACTGGCTCACGAGGAAAGCGACAAGGCTTCCCAAAATAATCCACATGCCCTGCCCGAAAATGCCACCAAAAGCATCCTGCATATTGGGTATTCCATCCGATTGACGGGAACTGATCCAGAAATCGGCAGGTGGAATTTTCATGGCTCCGTAAAACATCAGAAAAGCATATGAAATAAGAACTATGGCGGTATAACTGATTCTGCGAACTGCTTTTGGGCCAAAGTACTCATTTACAATATCAGTAATAATAAATTCAAGGGGCCATATTAATACGCCACAGGTTAGGTCAAACGATAAACCTTCCTGCCCGAAAATGGTGAAGTTGGAGGGCCCTATACCGAACAATTTTTCCAGTGAAAACAGCTTACCCCCAATACATTCCGCTATGATGGCATTGGCTACAAAAAAAGCAGTGATACCCAGGAATAATTTGGTTGGCCGGTCTTTTAAGATAGCATGTATCATTATGTCAGCATGAAATGAATAAAAAATTGAAGCATCAGAAATAACAGGTTTGTAACTGCTAACCAGGCAGGAAGGTTTACCGCGGCTTTGCCCATGCGCCTGATAAGGTACCAACTATTTGCCGCCAAATTGATAAATGGGGCCAGGAACCAACCCAGTACGATAACAATCCCTTTTATTTCGGTGTTGGTCATAAAATCATCTGTCCTTTGTAATACCAGGCAAAACAGAAAGAGTACATTACAGATCAATGCCAGCCTGGATAAAAATAAAAGCCCCTTCATAAAAATTTTCGTTCAAAATACCATTAATTTGCTTCACTTAACCAATAACCGATGAAAAAATTTCAATGGAAAAATATAACGCCACATGTAATCGCGGTGGTTGTTTTCCTGGTAGTGGCCCTTATTTACTGTAAACCCATACTGGAAGGAAAAGTTTTGCAACAGCATGATGTAACCCAGTGGAAGGGAATGGCCCAGAACTCCTTTGATTTTAAAAAAACACATGGCTATTTTCCATTATGGTCAAATGGGATGTTCAGTGGTATGCCCGCTTTCCAGATTACCAGTGTGGGTACTAATCCGGTTTCGATCGTGTATGCCTATTCCATTATCACCTTAAACCTACCCAAACCTGTCAGTTTTTTCTTTCTTGCCTGTATTTGCTTTTATTTTCTGAGCCAGGTATTAAAAGTAAACCCATATATCGGTTTGTTTGGCGCGCTCTCCTATGCTTATGCAACCTATAATCCCATTATTATTTCTGTTGGGCATGATACCAAAATGCAGGCGATTGCCTATTTACCGGCATTTATAGGATCATTATTGTTATTGTATGATAAGCGATATCTGTGGGGAACTGCCCTGACCGCTTTATTTACCGGACTCCTGATATCAGCCAACCACCTGCAAATAACCTATTATGGTTTTCTAATCGCTTTGATCATGAGCATTAGCCTGGGCATTAAATGGATAAAAGAAAAAGATTTTAAACATTTATTTACAGCCGGAGGTCTTGCCCTGGGCGCTGCCATATTGGGAATTTTGGTGAATGCGGTTATGCTGTTCACCACCTACGAATATTCAAAAAGAACCATCCGCGGCGGAAGTCAGTTGGGTGATGAAAAAGGCAGTGTAACCAAAACCGGATTAAGTAAAGACTATGCACTAAGCTATAGTATGTATAAGACAGAGCCACTGGTAATGATGTTCCCCAGAATTTACGGCGGCAGCAGTGGAAACCTGGAAGTAGCGGAAGAAAAATCAAAAGCCATAGAAGCATTGCAGCAGATGCCGCAACAACTGGGGCAACAGTTACAGGGATACCTGCAATTTTACTGGGGGGGCATTGATGGTGCAGGCGGAACAGCCGGCCCGCCTTATTTAGGCGCCATCGTTTGCTTTCTGGCCCTGCTTGGTTTTGTATGCTTAGATGGAAAACACAAATGGTGGATATTAACTACCTGCATTCTTACCGTCATGATGAGCTGGGGAAAATATTTTGAAGGGTTTAACAGCCAGTTGCTCAATTACCTTCCCATGTACAATAAGTTCAGGGCACCCAGTATGATACTGGTAGTGCCTGCCTTATTGCTAAGCATGATGTCTGTATTAACCCTCAATTTTATTTTGACTGAGTCGAACCGTACATTGCTACTTCAGAAATACCGGAAAGCACTGCTGGTAGTGGCAGGTGTTTTTGTAATAGCATTGGCCGTTTATTTTTCCAGTGACTTTTCCGGTGAAACTGATAAAATGTTATTACAACAGATCAATAGTATCAGCGATCCGCAACAGAAAGCTACCCTGGAACAGCCAGTTAGATCTTTTATCAATGGATTGAAAGAGGACAGGCAAAGTTTATTTATGAGTGATATCCTGCGCTCATTACTATTTATTGCTTTAGCCGGAGCCATTCTCTTCCTGTTTGTTAAAAAGAAACTGAATGCACTGATGGCAACAGTGATCATAGGTGTTATGGCATTTATAGATGTGATGGTGATTGATACCAAATACCTGGATGCGGATCATTACCAGGAAAGTACCGACTATGAAAATAATTTCAAGCCAACGGCGGTAGATGAACAGCTTTTAAAGGATACCGGATACTACCGTGTTTTTGATGTATCACAGGGTATCTCTACTGCTTTTAATGGCGGAGCCCTCCCCTCTTATTTTCATAAATCCATCGGAGGTTACCATCCGGCTAAACTGAGTATTTACCAGGATCTGATAGAGAAACAACTGTATCAGTTTCCAAACTGTTTGCCTGTTATCAACATGTTGAATACGAAGTACATTATCACTTCCTCACAACAAAATGGTCAGCAATTGATGGCACAGCCAAACCCCGGCGCACTGGGCGCCTGCTGGTTTGTTAAGGCAATCAACTATAAAAAAACACCGGCCGAGGTGATGACAGCGTTAACCGGTTTCAGTCCTAAAGACACCGCCCTCATTGAAGAATCACTAAAGAAAAATCTTACCGCCAATCCACTAACTGACAGTACCGCCTTTATCAAACTGATTAAGAATGATAATGATATAATAGAATACCGTTCGTCTTCAAAAACCAATGAGTTCGCGGTATTCAGTGAAGTGTTTTATGATGCAGGATGGGTGGCAACGATTGATGGTAAAGAATCACCCATCATCCGAACCAACTATGTTCTAAGGGGCCTGCAGGTGCCCGCGGGAAACCATCAGATTATTTTTGAATTTAAACCGGCCTCTTTTTACAACAGCAATAAAGCAGCCATTGGCGCTTCTGCTTTTATATGGTTATTACTCTTAAGTTCGGCTATCATTACATTCCGGAAACCAAAAGAGACCACCTGATATGAAGCTACCCATTTTACAGGCCTTATGAGCAATCCTCTCAAAATATCGGTGGTGATCTGTACGTATAACCGCGCTTTGTATATTAGGGAAGCGATGGAGAGCCTGTACCATCAAACCTTATCCAAAGAATGTTATGAGGTGATTATAGTGAATAACAACTCTTCTGATCAGACTGAACAAATCTGTAAAGCGTTTATTGCCTCTCATCCAGATGCCCGGTATTACTATATGAATGAGCCAAAGCAGGGGGCCTCACTGGCAAGAAATACCGGTTCACTGCATGCAAAATCGCCCCTGCTTTGTTTTATGGATGATGACGCGGTTGCGGACAAGGATTACCTGGAAAAAATTGTCGGTTTTTTTGAAAAGCATACGGATGCCGGCGGACTGGGCGGGCGCATTATTCCGAGGTATATTCCTAAGGAACCCGAATGGATGAGTCATTATGTATCTTCGCTGGTGGGTAATTTCCATTACAGTGAGGGAGTAAGTGTTTTCAGCGCCAATAAGTACCCGTTGGAATCGAATATGATCATCCGCAAAGCCGATTTTGATGCTATTAAAGGATTCAACCCTGCCCTGCCCGGCGTGTTGGGTAATTTGCGGATCGGGGGTGAAGGAAAGGATTTTTTTTTCAGGTTAAAATCATTGGGAAGAACCATTTACTATGATCCCGCTATCCGGGTTCAGCATGTGGTGGAAACGGCCAAGCTTACTCCTGAATACATGTACCGGGTTGCCAGTGGTATTGGGAGAGGCGAAAGAGTAAGAATGAAAGAAAAAGGCAAGGCGGCTTTTTATAAAAAAATAGTAGAATATATTTTTAAATTAGGCGCCTCATTCATACTCGGAATAAAATATACATTGCAGGGAACACCTGCCAAAGCATGGCCGGTTATCCGGTTTCGGATAGATGCTTTAAAAGGATTATTGAATCATTGATTATTTATATTGTATGGGCTTACTGCTAACATTAGAAAGAAAAATAAAGGGCACCATCAGCAGGTGGTCCGGTATCAGGTTCAAAGGCCCTTCAGAAACATCCAAAGTACGACATTGGGTACTACCCTATTGCCTGGGTAAAGGTTGTGATATAGGATTTGGAGGCGACAAAATATTGAAAGTAAATTGTGATGGAATTGACTTTGCCCAACCCTATACCTATACCGGCAAAGATAAAGTAGACATTCCCTGCGATGTGATTAACAATGAAATTCCGGTGCCGGATAACACGTATGATTATGTATATACCAGCCATTTAATAGAAGATTTTGCTGACACAAAAGATGCTTTAAAAAAGTTCATACGAATATTAAAAAACGGCGGTAATCTTATTTTAGTATTTCCTGATCAACCGAAATATGAAGTGTATTGCAGGGAAATGGGCGTTCCCATGAATCCCTATCATATTCATGCAACCATGGGTTATGATTTTATGCTTGCCCGGATGAACGAATTACCAGGTATTACTTTCGATATACTGTACCACAATAATTGCGTGATAGATTACAATGTAGTGATGGTTTTGAAAATAACGAAACAATCGTAAATGAGTTGGTTACACAAAATATTTACAGACTGGAAAGCCGGGTTTAATGCCAGGCAAAAAGAAACACAGTTTTTGCAGGGGCTGCAAAATCTGCCGGATGTGCTGCACCCAATTCAGCTAGAAGGCGATGAAATTAATTTTTCGCATAGTGGCCATGCCGGTGATATCATTTATTCGATACCCACCATGTATGCCCTAGCCGCCGGCAGGAAGATCAATCTATATTTATCGCTATACCAACCAAACAGGGATTTTACCAAACAAATGAAGCATCCCAATGGCAATGTAATGCTGACTGAAAAAAGTGTTGCACTATTTGCCCCCCTTTTACTAGCTCAGCCGGCATTTTTACGCTGTGAGGCCCTTACCAATCAAACGATACATTACGACCTGGCTGCTTTCAGAGAATTTCCTTTTGACTACCGGATGGGAAGTATTACCAGGTGGTATTTTCTTACCTATGGCATAAGCTGCGATCTTGGTAAGCCATGGTTACAGGTAATACCAAACGAACGGTATACAAATGCCATCGTTATTGCCAGGAGCAGCCGTTACCATACTCCAAAAATCGATTATGGCTTTCTTAAAAAATATCCAACCCTTTTTTTTGTAGGCATGCCGGATGAATTTGACGACATGAAAAAACAAATTCCCAACCTGGTATATCAACCCGTAACTAATTTTTTAGAACTGGCTTCTGTAATTGCAGGCAGCAAACTATTCATTGGTAACCAATCCTTCCCTTTTTCCCTGGCAGAAGCTTTGAAAGTGAGAAGGGTACTAGAAGTATTTCCGCAATGCCCCAATGTATTGGTAGAAGGCGCCAACGCCTATGATTTTTGTTACCAGCCACAATTTGAAAAAATTGTAACCGACCTGTTGGGCCAATAAAATAAATAACTATGCGAAAAATGATCCGGGGTTTTTTGAATACAATTGGGTATGATATCATAAAAGTGAATGTGCACAGCGAAAGCAAAGCTAAAATAGTAAGGAAGGTAAAAGTGGGTAACTACTTTGTGGATATGCCAGGCAATAACCCACAGATCAGTACCTATAAATATGAGCCTGAAGTGAACACCCAATTGGCAAGGCTTACAGTATGCATTTTCGACAAATACAAAGACCTGACGGTATTGGATATTGGCGCCAATGTAGGCGATACCATTGCTGTTATCAAATCCGCTGTTGATATACCCATCATAGGTGTTGAAGGGGATGCTATATCTTATGGTTTTCTCGAAAAAAATACTGCACAGTTTCAACAGGTTACCATTATCAAAGAATTCCTTGGAGAAAAAAGTCAAACCCTGCAGGTAGCATTGGAAAAGGGCGGATGGAACACTACATTGGTGCCATCTGAAACCAGTGGAAACCAGCTTACCCTTAAAACCCTGGATGAAGTATTGGCAGAACACCGGCTAAGTAACCTTACCCTGAAATTATTAAAAGTGGATACCGAAGGTTTTGACACCATTATTCTGAGAGGCGC
The DNA here is from genome assembly GCA_023229465.1 of Chitinophagaceae bacterium. GTDB lineage: Bacteria > Bacteroidota > Bacteroidia > Chitinophagales > Chitinophagaceae > Sediminibacterium. The sequence continues at coordinate 45,934 of JALNZE010000005.1, read as the reverse complement.
ATTCGCACTTATTCAGCAACATAAACCTGTTTTGTATTTTGAATACAACAAAAGCAATATGGATGCCATCAAAGAAGACGGCTTATCTACCTTATTATCTTTAGAAAAATATGGCTACCGAAAGGTGCTGTTTTTTGATAACAGGGGAAGGTATATGCTAACCGCACCCATTACCAACCAAACCCTTATTAAAGAATTGCACTACTACGCTGATGAAAGTAACAGTGAAATCGTCTACTATGATCTTTGTCTTTTTCATGAAGAAGATGAAGATCTGGCAACTATTTTCCTGCAGGGAGAGAAGCATTTTTAACGATCCACCCATTGATCATCACCCACCCGAAAATTTATAGAAATAATACTGCTATAATTGCACGTTTCTTGGATGTCCCGGCGTATGATACAAGAAATATTTTGGCGATTCATAATGATTATCCGCGGTAAATGGCCCTGTAAATTTATCTGCTATCAAATCTTCCCTCACAAAAAAAGCATTCACACCCGAAAAAGAACTGGCAACCAGTGTATATCCTTTTTTTAATCCTAATTGATACAAGGCCTCCAGGCTGGCACCGGTATTACTGGTTCCATCCCACATTTTACCGGCATCATACGCAACCACAAAATGGCAACCCGGCCTGAATATGGCATTGTATTCGATAATCACTACACGGGGTTTGAAGGCATTAATAGCCTCCCAAACATGATAATCATTCCGGTCAATATCAATGGATAAAAGGTCGAACTCAGCGGGTACATTTCCCTGCCTGAATAACTGCTCAATATTCTCCGCGGTAATAAAGCCCTGAATGGCGGTAAGATCCCCTTTCGCTATCGTTTTTGAAAAATTTTGATGAATGGTTTGTATGTGCTCACTACTTCCATCCATCCACAATCCTTTCCAGTTATTGTATAGCAAATAGGTTGAATTGGTTTCCACCCCCGTTTCAACGCCAAACTCAACAAAATAGCGGTTGGTAGTACCAATACGCCTGAATATTTCCTGGATAATGCCATCTTCCCCAAACTGAGAGAATGCCTGAAATTCGTAACAGTTTAATTTATCCGGAGCCTGGTAGCGCGGATGATTAAAGAGATTTTTTTGGATATACGCATCAATCTGCAAACTATTAGCATCCGATAACTTCAAATCAATATTCTCCAGAAAAAGTGTGCGGCGGAGTTTAACGTAAACCCTTTCTTTAAATTTTTCAAATGCGAACATGGGGTATGAATGAATAAATGATAGAATGAGTGAATGGTAAAAGTAAACTAAAAATGTAAAGTTCGTTATATTGCCATAGCCTTTACATTTGTATATATGAACAGGCTGAAAGGCATCCTATATGAGATTATTGGCTGGTTAGCCACACTTGGCCCGCGAAAAGGCGGCGGGGTTAAAAAATTGCTGATTGTACGGATTGATGAGATAGGTGATTTTATGCTTTGGCGCCCTTTCATCAAAGAGATGGTATCATCAGAAAAATACAGCGGTTACGAATTTCATTTCTGCGGCAACCAAAGCTGGAAAAGCCTTTTTCTGTGTTTAGACAAAGAACTCATTTCCCGGTTTTATTGGATGGATAAGATACAGTTTAAGAAAAAAATGAATTATCGCTATCATTTTCTTAAACATATCTACAGGGAACGTTACCATGTAGTCATCAATCCCACTTTTTCAAGAGATAAAAGGTATGACGACAGTATCGTTAAAGCTGCCAAAGCCCCTGCCAGTTTGGGTATGGTAGCCAACCGGGAGAGTACCCATTCCTATGAAACCGGCTATGACCGAAACCTCTATACCAACCTTTTTCTTTATCCTGAGAAACCCATTTTTGAGTTTTACAGGAACCGGTTATTTACTGAATTTATTACCGGCAAAGAGTCAGCTATTACTGATACCCGGTTATATCCGGAATGTTTGCCTGCCTTGTCGCTCGAATTGCCGGAAAACTATTTCGTAGTATTTCCAGGCTCAAGAAGTAAGGCACGCATCTGGTCAACAGAAAATTTCATACGTGTCAGTAAGTATCTTTTTGAAAACTATGGGTGGACAGTTATTGTTTGTGGCACCGGGGCCGATGCCGTTTATGCGAATGCTTTTTGCGAAGGATACCGGCACCCGGTAATCAATGTAACCGGCAAAACCTCGCTCCCGGAGATGCTCACTATTTTTACAAAAGCACAATGTCTCTTATCCGTTGATACGGGCTCTGTACACCTGGCGGCGGCAGTAGGTTGCACGGTTTTTGGCATCTTCAACGGATCACAATACAAACGCTTTGCACCATACCCTATGTTTATGGCCGCGAATTTTTATGCGGTTTACCCTGACGAAATTGAAAAAGAATTAATGCAGGATGCCATCGTAAAGCAGCGGTATGAATTTGTAGTACGGGTACCCTATGATTCAGTGAAAGCCGATAAAATAATACTCGCTATCCATCATCATTTCGCTGATAAATTATCCTGAACTCCCCGCGCAACCTATAGATTTTCTAACCCTATCTTTTTTTTGAGGTAGAAAAGCCATTTTCCAAAAGGGGTTTGCAACAGCAGATGCAGCAGTTTGAGCCTTAACTGCCATACAACCAACAGAAAAGAAAATCCGAAATATGACTCATATACCTGCCTGTTTTCTTTCAATGAATCCAGGTATTTCCTGTTACTGATACCGGCATCATCAAACACCACCATCACTTTATCAATATAGAGATAGGGCTCATTGGCCATACGGCACATCAGGTCGTAATCCATGGCAATTTTGTATTTATTGTTGAATGTTCCTATTCTGTCATACACCGCTTTCTTTACAAACCAGGTAGGATGAGAAACACTGCGCATGCCCCTGTAAAGTTTGGATCTCTCAAATGGTTTACCAACTACTACCGACCGCCCCCCCCTGTTCATTTGAATGTTACCACTTGCCCATTGCACGGAGGGATGCTTCCCAAAATTATTAAGAACCACTTCCAACACATCATTCGAAGCATAACAGTCACCGGCATGCAATAAATGAGTGATCTCACTACCTGCTCTTTCAATCCCTTTATTAAAGGCATCTGAAATACCCTCATCCCTCTCATTCATCCATTTCCGGTAAACCGGCTGTGGCGTATACAATAACCATTGTTCAATATCACTGGTAAATGACCCATTGATCACCCAATGCCCGTTAGGCAAATGTGTTTGAGCATCAATCGTAGCGCAGGTTCTTTGCAGGTCGGCCAGATTGTTGAAACAGATGGTGATGACAGTAATAGATGCCATAGGGGGCTTAAAAATATCGAATATCAAACAAGTAATGACGAATAACGCGGTAAAATAATTAATTAGGTGTGCGACAAAAGTTAAAGGCTCTTAAGTTTTTCAAGAAATAAGGTAAGTCCTTTTCGTTTGGCATCATCCAGCCGGTAACTGATATTTTTTGTATAATAGTTTGTGAGATCATACGTAGTATACGAATTTTCGGCAACTACTTCAGCTATATGAGAAACGCCATACCCATTGGCCCGGTTAAAAGCGTCTTCAAATGCTTCACCTAATGGCTTATTGGCTACCCAGGCTGCGAATACAAAGGGCAGGCCGGTAAGGGCTTTCCAGGCTGTACCAAGATCATAGGTATAGGCAGATAGGTTACGCTGCTCCAATGCCCTGTCGCCAATTACAATACCGGCAGTGGTTCCGGTAATACTTTTCCTGAAATCTTCTTTGGCATCGGCGAGAACCGGGTTAAATTTCCAGTATTCTTTCAGTAAAATCCTGGCAAGATTTACAGAGGTTCTGCTCTGGTAATCAAGTAAAACAGATGTCACCTGCTCAATGGGTACTTCACTGAAAAGGGCAACAGATGCCACTTCACCATCCCCACCAATACAATAATCTGTTATAATATGTGATTCGGTTAAAAGCGGTATAATGGCAACCGGCACCAACCCAACATCTATCTCATCGTTTAATAACATATCCGCCACCCTGGCCGGATAAGCTTCCACCAGGTCTATCTTTTCCATCAGTCCTGAACGCTTCAAGCCATACAGTAAAGGCCTCGTATTCAAATAACTTACTGCCCCAATGCGTATTCTCTTGTTCAATTCGGTTAATTTTGCACAAAGAAACTTATAGTAATTAATAATTAAAAATTAATAATTAATAATTAATCCCCCCTATGGAACTAAGCAACCTCACAGCCATCTCCCCCATTGATGGCCGTTATCGTAAACAGGTGAACCACCTTGATGAGTATTTTTCTGAATACGCATTGATCAAATACCGTGTTTTGGTAGAGATAGAATACTTTTTCTTCCTGGCCGACAGGAAGTTCTTTAAACTTCCCCTTAAAGCCCGTCTGCAACTAAAAAAAGTAATGGATGAATTCAGTTTGGATGATGCACAGCAGATCAAACAGATTGAATCGGTTACCAACCATGATGTGAAAGCAGTTGAATATTTTTTAAAAGAGCAATTAGACAAAGCTGCCATCCCACAACTGAAAGAATGGATTCATTTTGGGCTTACCTCTCAGGATATTAATAACACCGCGATTCCTTTAAGCTGGAAGCATTGTATGGAGCACGAATACCTGCCTTCTATCATCAACCTGCAGAACTATGTATACCAACTGGCTGCCCAATGGAAAAATATTCCTTTGCTGGCACGTACACACGGGCAACCTGCCTCACCAACCAGGTTAGGCAAAGAGTTGATGGTTTTTGTAGAAAGATTGAATAACCAGGTGGAATTATTTTCAAGTATCCCTTATGCGGCTAAGTTTGGAGGGGCAACCGGAAATTTTAATGCCCATCATATCGCTTTCCCAAAAAAGAACTGGGTTGTATTAGGCAATCAATTTGTAGAAGAAGTATTGGGATTACAGCGCATGCAGTTTACTACTCAGATAGAACACTACGATAGCCTGGCCGCACATTTGGATGCCATCAAACGCATCAATTCTATTTTGATTGACCTGTGCCGTGATATCTGGACCTATATCAGCATGGATTACTTCAAACAAAAAACAAAACAAGGTGAAGTAGGTTCATCGGCCATGCCGCATAAAGTGAACCCGATTGATTTTGAAAACGCGGAAGGTAACCTGGGAATGGCCAATGCTTTATTGGAACATTTATCCGGAAAACTTCCTATCAGCCGGTTACAGCGCGATCTCACAGACTCAACCGTTCTGCGCAACCTGGGTGTACCGGTGGCACATGTGGCCATTGCGTTAAAATCTTTGGAAAAAGGTTTGGGCAAATTGGTTTTGAATGAAGCCAAATTGAAAGCAGATCTTGAAAATAACTGGGCAGTGGTAGCCGAAGCTATTCAAACAATTCTGCGTCGTGAAAAGTATCCTAATCCCTATGAAGCGCTGAAAGACCTTACCCGCGGCAACCATACCATTGATAAGAAAACAATGCATGATTTTATAGGTACACTCAAAGTAAGCCCTGCTGTAAAGAAAGAGTTGAAAGCCATTACCCCGTTGAATTATGTGGGTGTGCATCCGGAGTATTAGACTGGTAAACCCTTTTTAGTTATCGCGGAGAAAAAGAGTAGCAGCGGATACGCGGAGATTAGTATTTTAAGAAAGCATATCCTTTCAACTGATAGGTAGTTAGGGTGGTAATGGCAGATAAGGCAGGTTTTACTTCGGGCGTAACCCCTTCTATGGGAACGTTTCTTTTATTCAATGACTGACCACAAACAAATATTTTTACCCCTGCTTCCACTAATTCTTTAAACAATGGAATATTGGGATTATCTGTTCCAAACTTTTTTTGGTAGCCTTCATTCGTGAGTACGAACTGTGCAGCGGGCCCATGAATAACCATCACCACCTGCAATTTTTTTGCCGGAACGCCCCCCAGCGCGTGCAGGTTAACCACCGCGGCCACTTTATCAAAAAAATCATGAACTACCGCGGGCTTTGTATTGTCGGCGCTAACTTCTACCACAATTTTATACCCCAGTCCGGTAACAGGGTTCTCAACAGAAAAAGGCACTTCCGTTACTGTGCCAAAATTTTTGATAACAGGGTTAACTTTTGTTTGTGCGGTAACAACCATTGCGGAGATAGATAGCAGTACTGCAAGAATCATTTTGTTCATATGATGATAATTAAATGCTAAGTTACTAATTTTAAAACAATGAATTTATTTTCCAAACTTTCTCCTCAGCAAACTCAAAGCATCCCCCACACTCAATTCCTCCTCTTTTTTGACTTTTACCTTTTGACTGTTGATTTCCTTACCCGCCCCTTCTTCCGTTTGTTTAACCGACAATGCAATCCGCTTCCTTACCATGTCTACTTCCAGCACTTTTACGTTTAGTTTTTGTCCCAGTTTCAGTACCTCCCCGGGGTCAGTAATATATTTATTGGCAATCTCACTTACATGCACCAGGCCATCCTGTTTTACCCCTATATCAATAAAAGCTCCGAAGCGGGTGAGGTTGGTAACAGAGCCGGGAATAATCATGCCTACCTGAACATCTTCTATTTTATAAATATTGGCAAACTCAAATTGTTCCAGTTCACTACGCGGGTCGAGGCCGGGTTTCTTTAATTCATTTAGTATGTCTTTGATGGTTAATTCGCCACATTTTTCCGAAACATACGTTGCGGGATTAATTTTTTTCAGTATCGCCTCATTGCCTATCATGGTTTTTACATCAATACCCATATCCGCTGCCATCTTTTGCACCAGGGGGTAGGTTTCAGGATGTACCGAACTTGCGTCTAATGGATTTTCGCCGTCTTTGATACGCAGAAATCCGGCACACTGTTCATAGGCTTTACCACCCAGCCGTGGCACTTTCAGCAATTGTTCCCTATTTGTAAACCGGCCTGTTTCATTTCTGTAAGTAATAATATTATCAGCCAATGAGCCGCCGATGCCACTTACGTAACTCAACAAATGTTTACTCGCTGTATTCAGGTTCACCCCCACCGTATTTACACAACTAACAACAGTCTGATCCAGTCTTTCTTTCAACCGATAAGCATTTACATCATGCTGGTATTGTCCAACGCCAATACTCTTTGGATCAATCTTAACCAATTCGGCAAGAGGGTCCATCAATCTTCTGCCAATACTAACTGAGCCTCGTACCGTTACATCCTGCTCAGGAAATTCTTCGCGGGCAGTTTCAGAAGCAGAATAGACAGAAGCTCCATCTTCATTCACCAAAAAAACCGGTAACCCAAGTTGCATTCTTTTAATAAACTGTTCTGTTTCCCTGCCTGCCGTACCATCCCCTATAGCAAATACTTCTATCTTATATTCTTTTACCATTATCCTGATCTTGTTTTCACTTTCCTGCATCCGGTTGGCTTCATGTACAAAAATCAGATCCGTTTTTTTGAGTTCCCCTTTTTCGTCCAGGCAAACCACTTTACAACCACTCCGGTATCCCGGATCAATGGCTAAAATTCTTTTACTGCCCAAAGGCGGGCTTAATAACAACTGCCGAAGATTTTCCGCAAATACATTAATAGCATCTTCATCCGCTTTTTGTTTTAGCGCGGTTCTGAATTCACTTTCCAGGCTAGGCTGCATTAAACGGCGATACGCGTCTTTGATCGCTTTTTTTACATGTTCAGTGGATGGCGTTAATGCTTTCACATATTCTTTCCCGAGTATGGCCAGCGCCTCTTCTTCAACAGGCGAGATGGTTATACGCAAAAAGCCTTCTAAAAACCCGCGTAAAACAGCGAGGATACGGTGCGAAGGAATCTTGTGGATGGGTTCAGAAAAGTCAAAATAGTCTTTGTACTTTATCCCTTCTGTTTCTTTATCAGTAAGCAGTTTACTTTGCAGCGTTGCGGTATCTTCAAACAGTTTTCGCATTTTGGCACGAAGCAATAAATTTTCATTTACGGTTTCTGAAATAATATCACGCGCGCCCTGTAATGCTTCGTCTGTTGTTTTAATTTTTTCAGTAAGGTATTTTTCAGCTTCTGTGCCAATCTCAATGGCAGTTTGGGCCAACATCAGCAGGGATAGAGGTTCCAGGCCATTTTCACGCGCTGTTTGTGCTTTAGTTTTTCGTTTTGATTTATAGGGCAGATACCTGTCTTCCAGTTCTGCCATGGTAGTAGCTTTATCAATCTTGTCCTGTAAAGCCTCCGTCATCTTTCCCTGTTCGGTAATCGATTTTTCGATGTAGGTCTTACGTTCTGTAAATTCTTTTAAGAATTTTGCTTCCTCCTGAATCTGTAGTATCTGTACTTCATCCAATCCGCCTGTTATATCCTTCCGGTAACGGGCAATGAAGGGAACAGTGGCGCTTTCATCAAACAACTGTAAAACGGCTTCTACCTGTTTTTTACTACTATTAATTTTTGATGCAATAACTGATGCAAATGGGAACATGAAATATTGAAATTTTAGCAGTCAATTTTTAGGGATGCCGGAGTTGGTTTTTTTTTCTTTCTTCAACATTTCGCTGATCACTAACTGCCCATTATTTTGCAAAACCAGGTCAAGCACTTTTGTGGTGGCCAATGCATCCCCATAGGCCCGGTGCCTGTTCTCAACCTGGATACCCAATTCCCTGCAAAGATGACCCAGCCCATATTTCCGGAAACCGGGAAAAACTTTGCGACTTAGCCGAATGGTACAGAGTTTGGGTGTTTGCAGATGAAACCCGGCTTCCAGCAGGTAATGTTTTACAAACGAAAAATCAAAATTTACATTATGGGCAACAAAAACCCTGTTTTGCAGTAACTCAAAAATCCGGGGGGCCACTTCTTCAAATGAGGGGGCCACCGCTACCATCTCATCAGAAATACCCGTCATATTGGCAATAAATGGCGGAATAGGCTGGTGTGGGTTTACCAGGGTCTGGTATTTACCCTCTACTTCGGTGCCATTATGCAAAACAATGGCTATCTCGGTAATACCGTGCTGCCGGGGGAACCCTCCGGTAGTTTCAATGTCTACAATCGCATACTGCATAGCTACAAAATAACGATAGTAAATCCGTGAAAAGAAAAAAGAGATGGATTGTACCAAATCTTCCGGTAAGGGTATTTATAAAATATTCAGCGGGGTTGTAACTTTTTTTTAAAGCAAACGTTAGTAAATATTAACAATAATTAAGTAAAAATCAGGTGTAATCTGAATACTTTTGATCATGAAGTCAGTAAAATGAAACCAATTCTATCCCTTTTAATAATTTTGCTGTTAGGTAGCTGTAGCTATCAACCATCTACCGCCAGAGCCGTTGAGATAGGGAATACAGTAAAAAAATGCTGCACTTCACTGTCTATGGCCAAAAGTTCGATAAGCCAGAATGCAGGTACCACTAATGAGGCAGTACCCTCCACCGAAAATAAATCTGTATCTATCCTTGAAAGGGGTTTGCAGTTGCTTACCTGGTAAGTGCATGGCGAAAAATGACATCTTACAAAATATCCTGCCCCCCCTTTTCATCAGGCCCTATATGGGTTTTCCTTACTTTTGCACTTTTCAAAGCTGTCCGCTAAAAGCTGAAAGCAGAAAGCAGCCCCTTGAAAGCTTAACGCTTTTAGCTTTCAGCGTTAAACAGTAAGCGTTAAGCGTTAAGCGTAAAACATGGAACTAAGCAAAAATTATATCCCAAATGAAGTAGAAGCCAGATGGTATAAACATTGGTTGGATAACGGGTATTTCAGCAGCAAACCAGATGAAAGAGAAGCTTATACAGTAGTGATACCCCCACCCAATGTAACCGGTGTGCTGCATATGGGGCATTGCCTGAATAATTCTATACAGGACATTCTCATCCGCCGTGCAAGGATGCATGGCAAAAACGCCTGTTGGGTACCGGGTACAGACCATGCTTCTATCGCTACTGAGGCAAAAGTAGTAGCCATGCTGCGCGAAAGAGGAATTACCAAATCATCACTTAGCAGGGATGAATTTCTGGCATATGCCTGGGAATGGAAGGAAAAATATGGTGGTATCATTTTACAGCAATTAAAAAAACTGGGATGTAGTTTGGATTGGGACCGTACTTCTTTTACCATGGATCCGGTATACTACCAATCTGTTATTAAAGTATTCATCGACCTCTATCAAAAAGGAATGATCTATCGCGGCAAGCGAATGATTAACTGGGATGTGAGAGCAAAAACGGCATTAAGTGATGAAGAGGTAATTTATAAGGAGGTACAGGGTAACCTTTATTATTTACGGTATGCGATAGATAACGGTTCATCAACCAGGGATACTACTAAAAATGAGGTATCTGCAGACTATATCACTATAGCCACTGTACGACCAGAAACGATTCTTGGAGATGCGGCTATTTGTGTAAATCCTTCGGATAAACGATATAAACACCTGCATGGCAAATTTGCCTTTGTTCCGTTAATAAACCGGCGCATACCCATCATCCCGGATGAATATGTGACCATTGATTTTGGTACCGGCGCCCTAAAAGTAACGCCGGCACATGATATGAATGATTACCAGCTAGGACAGAAATACAAGCTGGAAATTATTGATACGATGAATGATGATGGCACGATGAGTGAGGCCGCGCAATTATTTATAGGTGAGGACCGTTTTGACGTAAGAAAAAAAATTGTTCCGCAACTGGAAGCAGCCGGCCACCTGGTAAAAACAGAAGCGTATACCCATCAGGTAGGGTTTAGTGAAAGAACGGATGCGGTGGTAGAACCAAGGCTTAGTTTACAATGGTGGGTAAGTATGAAAAATATTTCCGAACCCGCGCTGCGTGCCGTAATGAGTGAAGAGATCAATTTCCACCCTGCTAAATTCAAAAATTTGTACCGGCACTGGATGGAGAATATTAAAGACTGGTGCATTAGCCGTCAATTATGGTGGGGCCATCGCATACCTGCTTATTATTCGCCTGATGGAAATTTTGCAGTCGCTGCCACTAAAGAAGAGGCTTTTCAACAACTCAAATCTAACGATTCACCACTCACGATTGACGATATCCGGCAAGACGATGATTGCCTCGATACCTGGTTCTCCAGTTGGCTTTGGCCATTCGAAGTTTTCAAAGGATTGTCAGATCCGGGTAATGCTGAAATAAAATATTATTACCCAACGAATACACTGGTAACCGCTCCTGAAATTATTTTCTTTTGGGTAGCCAGGATGATCATGGCAGGTTTTGAATACATGGATGAGAAGCCATTCAAAGATGTTTATTTCACAGGCATTGTTCGTGATAAGCAGGGAAGAAAAATGAGTAAAAGCCTGGGAAATTCTCCCGACCTGCTTGGCCTGATAGATCAGTATGGCGCGGATGCCGTTCGATTTGGCATTATGATCGCCTCTCCTGCCGGTAATGATATCCTCTTTGATGAATCGGCTTTGGAGCAGGGAAGAAATTTCAATAATAAACTTTGGAATGCGCTGAAATTAGTCAGGAGTTGGGAGTTACGAGTTAGAAGTCAGGAAAACAATACTCCAGACTCCAAACTCCAAACTTCAGACTTCGCGATTGCCTGGTTCCAGCACCGCCTCAACCAGGTTAAAACAGAAGTTGAGGAAATGATGGTCCAGTTCCGCCTCAGCGAAGCCTTAAAAACCGTCTACTCACTGGTATGGGATGATTTCTGCAGTTGGTACCTGGAATGGATCAAACCGGGATTTGAACAGCCGATAGACGCGATTGTGTATGAAAAAACAGTTGTGTATTTTGAAGAGCTGATGCAACTGTTACACCCTTTTATTCCATTCATTACAGAAGAGATCTACCATTTATTGAGAGAACAGAAAGAGGATCTCTGCATCAGGCAGGTTGATGCTTTACAGTCATTTGACAAACCCATACTGGAAGCAGGCGAATTATTGAAACAGGTAATCTCTGCCCTGAGAGACGCCAGGAATAAAAACCAGTTAAAACCGAAGGACCCGATCACATTACATATACAGGCTAATCATATAGCCGGTTATAAGGCCATAGAAAATATTCTGATCAAGCAGGTAAACGCGGCAACGGTTAGTTATACAACCGTTACCATTCCCCATACCATTGTGGTAGCGGTGGAGAAAGATAAATTCTTTATTGAAACAGAAAAACAACTGGATAATACTACGCTTAAAGCTGAATTACTAAAGGACCTTGATCATCAGCGGAAATTTCTCGAATCGGTAACCAGGAAACTCAGCAACGAACGTTTTGTACAAAATGCCAAAGCGGAAGTAGTGGAAATGGAAAAAAAGAAACAGGCAGATGCGGCAGCAAGGATCCAGACTATCCAGGAAAGCTTACAAAGTATGTAAGCGCTGATTAATTAGATACCTTTCACCATAATCAGTGCACGAGCACATGTGTTTGTTTAATGATACCCATTACAAAGACACTCTGTACATGACCAATATTTTCGGCCTGGCTTAATTTATTTACGTGAAAATCGTAGTAGGCGTCCATGCTTTCTGCCACTACCTTCAGCATAAAATCAAACTCGCCGGAAATATTATAACACTCAATTACCTCATTCATTTCCTGGATACTTTTGATAAATTTTCCTCCGGCGTTCTTGTTGTGCTGTTTTAGTGATACATAACAAATGACCATCAATCCCTTTTTCACTTTCGAGTGATCTAACAGCGTAGCGTATTGCCTGATCACACCAGACTCTTCCATTCGTTTAATCCGCTCATGAACAGGGGTGGTACTCAGGTGCACCGTATCAGCAATTTCTTTCACCGTTGCCCTGGCATGTTGCTGCAATACCCGAAGTATGGCCAAATCCTTTTCATCCAATGAAAGGGCGCCATTAGTGGATTCGTCTTTTTTAATTGTTTTTGCCATGGTAAAAAGGGATTATATACTAGTTTAATCTGCGAAAACAGCCTGTTTATTCCAAAAATAATAATATTTATGCTATTTTATTCTATAAAACTACTTTTGTGCTACACAAAAAATAAACTATGTCTACTCTTACCAAATCCATTGATTTCAGTGTTCCCAATAAGGTTGCTGATATGAGTTTAGCCAATTGGGGTCGCAAAGAGATCCGTTTAGCTGAAGCAGAAATGCCGGGCCTTATGTCTATCCGTGCCGAATACGGCCCAAGCCAGCCTTTGAAAGGGGCGCGTATTGCAGGTTGCCTGCACATGACTATCCAGACGGCTGTGTTAATAGAAACGCTGGTAGCGCTGGGCGCTGAAGTAAAATGGAGTTCATGCAATATTTTTTCTACACAGGACCAGGCTGCCGCCGCTATTGCCGCTGCCGGTATTGGTGTATTTGCCTGGAAGGGTCAATCACAGGAAGAAGCGGATTGGTGTATTGAACAAACATTATTCTTTGGTGGCGCCGACCGTCCTTTGAATATGATTCTGGATGATGGCGGTGATTTAACTAATATGGTATTTGATGTTTACCCGGAACTGGTAGCCAACATCAAAGGCTTATCTGAAGAAACCACAACAGGTGTTCACCGTTTATATGAAAGAATGGCGAAGGGGTCTTTACCAATCCCTGCTATTAATGTAAATGACTCAGTAACCAAATCTAAATTCGATAACAAATATGGTTGCCAGGAATCATTGGTAGACGCGATCCGTCGTGCTACCGATGTTATGATGGCCGGTAAAATTGCGGTTGTTGGTGGATATGGTGATGTTGGTAAAGGTTCTGCCTTATCATTGAAAGGTGCGGGATGCCGCGTGATCGTTACCGAAATTGATCCTATCTGCGCTTTACAGGCCGCTATGGAAGGCTTTGAAGTAAAACCAATGGCTGAGGCCGTTAAAGAAGCCGACATCATTGTTACCGCTTCCGGTTGCCGCGACCTGATTACTGAAAAACATTTCCGTTCAATGAAAGACAAAGCAATCGTTTGTAATATCGGTCACTTTGATATTGAGATTGATGTTGCCTGGCTGAACCAGAACTATGGTCATACCAAAGACACCATTAAACCACAGGTTGACCTCTATAATATTGAAGGCAAGGATATCATCCTGCTGGCAGAGGGCCGTCTGGTAAACCTGGGTTGTGCCACAGGCCATCCAAGTTTTGTAATGAGTAACTCCTTCTCTAACCAAACACTGGCTCAAATAGAATTATGGAAAAACCATAGTAACTATGAGAACAAAGTGTATGTGTTACCTAAACACCTGGATGAGAAAGTTGCCCGTTTACACCTTGCCAAAGTAGGTGCTGTACTGGAGGTATTAACCGATGCTCAATCTGAATACCTGGGCATTCCTAAGTCTGGTCCGTTTAAAGCTGATCTTTACAGGTATTGATCAATTAATAATTAGTGATTAATAATTAATGATTTGGCCCGCTTGTTGAAGCGGGCCTTTTTTTATGGGTGCCCCCTTAACTTACAACAGGTGATTAGTATTTATGCATGAATTTGACGCTAATTTGTTATTTTCACTAAGCGCTATTGAATGGTATCGTTGTTTTACAAAACAGGTAAATTTATCAGGAGTCCAGTATTACATATGCTTATCTTTCTTATGCTGGGAAGTATTGCCCATGTATTTGCCAATGAAAATCCCCTGGCAGATACCACTCCCCTGTCTACCAAAAAACAGGCGCTTATTTACCTGGAAAAAAATAAAGAATTAGCTGCCAGTACTTTTTGGCCAAATGTACCACCTGTATTCTTTCTGCAAAACCTGAAGAAAAATATTGATAACCCTTTAAGCATTTATGAAGGTATCAGCACCAATTTTTGTGGGTATGCCGCATTTTCTTATTTACCGCTGCATGACGATCCACTGGGATACCTGACATTTATGATACAATTGTACAGGAATGGGAAAGCCATTTATGGAAAAGAATATTTTGAACCTTCAAAAGAAGTAAAATTAGCCGCCGGCACACTTAGTTTTAAAGGAGAGCTCGACATAAGGCCCGCGGATCAACTTTGGTTTTTGGCGCTGGCTGATCATTTTAAAGGCTATCTGAATTTTTTTGATAAGCAATATCATACAGGAGATGAAAATAAATTATGGGCCTGTGTAAATTTCGCGAAATTCAACAGGATGGTACGGAACTTATTTAATTACCAGGTAAGTGCCATTGGTTCAGACTTATTCAGACCAGGCATAAGGGATATGTATGAGTACCTGGCCAACAAATTACAAACCGGTACAGTGGCTTTACTTGTAAACAATGTTGAACTATTTAAGCGAAATCATAACCGGTTAAAAGTGGGCATACCCTCCCATTTTATTATTTTACTGGATGTAGAGGAAGTGAATGATAAGATCGCTATCACTTATTGGGACTATGGTTTTAAAAGCCGGCAATTATTATCAGCTTCTTTTTTGGGGAAAATCATATTTGGTATTACAACAGCCGTTAAAAAAACAACCCATGCCCAATAAAAGCGCTAAACTCGGGTTGATTGTATACTGCAGTGTATTGCTATGGTCCTGTACCTCCATGAAGAAGTTTAGCAGCAACTACTTCTATGAAAATGAACAAACACTAACAACCATTGAACAATCTTATAAAAAGCTTTACCAGGATAACCAGTTTTCAGTTGCTTTTACCGACAGGACGTTTAATAATATTTCGTTTGAAATCATCACAGACTCCATTAAACTTATCTATGAGTTTGAAGTAACCGAAACCAGGTTGCAGGATACGCTGGTAAAATATAAATTTCCCGTTAAGGAAGTTACCGGCTTAATTATGCAAATGCGCGCTGTTAAATGTATCTGGATCAATAACCTGGATTATTATTCGAACCAGCAAAAAAGGTCACTGGTCTATATGTCGTTCAGACCCGTAACCTTTCGACTGCCATTTAACAACGAAAAATACTATACCCTTACTTTTTACGCACAACCCCAGTATTTCGACAGTGAAGGAAGATTGTTTGCCACCCGGCAATTGAGGAAGCATCGAAAAATCAATGACGAAATTTTCAGACGGATCAATGACAGGGTATGTTATACCGTTTCTGAACGGTTTAGATGAGGCTGGTATAGGGGTTCTGTTCTTTGTGGACAAATACGCTGTTACATTGCTTCCCTTTTCACAGGTGAGGATAAATAAACAACCGCCTAAACTGCCCACCAGCCTATCTTTGATTTGAAACAATGCATAAACCATGAATTTGATTAAAATGATTTCCGGAGTAGTCTTCAGTGTTTTGGCTCTGGTTGCAATTACCGGTTGTAATAATGGTAAAACAGATACTAAAAACGCTGATTCATCCAAAATAGCGGTTGGGAAAGAGGTACCGGGAACACCTATTAAATATGACAGTTCAAAAAGATATATCTACCTAACCTGGGATGATTCCCCGCAACCACCCGGAACGGTTAATTGCCGTTCAGTTTTTAAATCTGAAGGTGTTAAAGCCACTTTTTTCTCGGTTGGCTTTAATAAAGTTGGACCTTTGAAAAAAAGGTTAATTGATTCGATTCGTAACGACTATCCGCTATTCTTATTAGCCAATCATAGTTTTAGCCACGGATTTCAAGATAAATACAGCAAGTTCTATTCGCCCACTATGATGGATAGCGCTTTGAATGATTTTTTAAGAAATGAAAAAGAATTGAATATCCCTGTTAAAATTATTCGTCTCCCAGGAAATAATACCTGGGCTTCCAATGGAGATATCCAAGGTCAAAAAGCAGGCAATCCCTTGGTTAAAAAACTGGATTCGCTGGGCTATAAGATTATAGGTTGGGATTTGGAATGGGGGCAACAAAGGAAGGCCAAAGCGCCAAAGGAAAGTGTAGATGAAATGATCCAAAAAATAAATCAGCGCTTTGACGATGGAAACACCAATCAATTGAATTCGATTGTGATACTTTCGCATGACAGGCTATTTGAAAAACCGCGATACGCCGATTCATTGAGAAGGTTTATCTCGCTTTTAAAAGCAGATAAACGTACTGTTTTTGAAACTATCGACCACTATCCTACTGTTCAAAAGAAATAATATAACTGTACCCGCTATAAAAAACCGTTTCATTAGTTTGAAACGGTTTTTTATTTCCGGGTATTAAGATACCACGATGATAAAGCCTGCTGTATTTATTGTATAGGGCCCAACAGCATCACGTCTTTTGCCATGGCATTAAACGCGGGTACTTTGGTATCCATAATTAATTTGAGTTTAAGTAACTGGGTATCAATTTGGCTACTAAGGCTATAGTAAACAGTATACATGCTTGCCGTTGGTCTGGTATCAGACGCTTGCAATAAGTTATTCATAGTAGCCAGTTTTTCTTCCAGTTTTAGAGGAAATCGAAGATTATCTTCATTAGCCTGTATTTTTTCATTGTACAATTCGTTTTTTACCAGGTTGAGCGAATCAATGATTTCATTGCCTTTCATAATAAACGGTTTGGCAAAAACAGGATCCAATATTTTTGTAAGGAACCCATTGATTTGAGCAGTTACTTCTTTTATTTGAGTGGTAGCTTTTGACAGTTGATTCAGCTTGGCACAAATGCTTGTATTCAAATCAAACTGTGCTTTTAAATCGTTGATCGTAGCGGGATTTCTTGGGTCTGAGAGAATAGAGAAGGGCTGCTCCATGAATAAAGTATCACCCACAAACATTTTTACAGTATAATTACCCGGAATAATTTTCGGTCCTTGTAAGGAAGCTTCAAAAGTAGCGCTAGTATCGCCCTTTGTTTCAGGATAACGCAGATCCCAAACAAACTGATTAATTCCTTCTTTAACAGGTAATAATCCAGAAAGTGTTTTTGTTTTGTGCTCATGAAACTCTTTAGCAATTGGCACTAACTTTCCTTTATTATCATAGATGCTGGAATAACTGATAATACGATCTCCGTTCGTAGCATAAAAACTCAGTTTTACTTCAGAGGTAGGTTTCTGCTTAAAAGCATACCGAACGATTAAACCATTGGGAAGGTTTTGCCCTTCCTGTGGATGCTCCACTATTGCACCACCACCAGTACCCGGAAATCGGTAAGTATTCCTGGGTTTAAATAACCATGAATTTGCTTTGGTATATTCGGCAGACATTTGATACAATGCGGTAATATCATCTAAAATCCAGAATGAACGTCCGTGTGTAGCGATTACTAAATCATGTTCACGGTTTTGTATTTGAATATCATGAACGGGTGTATTGGGCAAATTCAACTGCAAACTTTGCCAATCAGCTCCGTCTGTAAAAGAAACCATGATACCGGTTTCTAATCCAGCATACAGCAACCCTTCATGTGTTGGATCTTCACGTACACAGCGGCTATAAATATGCTCATTTAACCCATTCGTAATCATCACCCAGGTTTTACCAAAGTCGGCAGTCTTTAATAAATAAGGTTTTGTGTCGCCAAGTTTATAACGTGTTGCGGAAATATAACAAGTAGCCGCATCATAGTGTGATGGCTCTACATAACTGATCATCGCCCATTCAGGTAATATAGATGGTGTAACATTGGTCCAGGTTTTTCCATTATCCCTACTAACATTCACTAATCCATCATCACTACCTGCCCATAAAACACCCGCGGTAACCGAACTTTCAGCAAAAGCAAATACAGTGGCATAGGTTTCGGTTCCGGTGATATCCAGCGTAACGGGCCCGCCACTGGGTTGTAATGTTTTAGGGTCATGACGAGTTAGATCAGGACTAATATCTTCCCAACTTTGTCCGGCATCAAAACTTCTGTGAACCCTATTTGAAGTAGCGTATAAGCATTTTGGGTTATGGGGAGAGAAGGCAATGGGAAAGGTCCAGTTAAATCTATATTTATATTTTTCAGCGGCTATACCATAGTTCTGTTCCGGATAAACAGAGATAAATCTATACTGGTCATTCTTTTTGTTATAGGTACTCATAATACCATCATATTCACCACCGAACGTTATGTCACTATTTAATGGATCAGGTACTATATATCCAGCTTCTCCACCTCCAACCGGATGCCAGTCGTTTTTTAAAATAAATTCCCCCGTGGTACGGCTTTTAATTTTGATGCTGCTATTATCCTGTTGCGGACCATAAATATTGTATGGAAAATCATTATCCAGGTTAACATGATAAAACTGTGCCGTAGGTAAATGCTGGTCCGTAAAATGTTTACCACCATCATAAGTTATTTGAGGGCCCCCATCATCTCCAACGATATAGTTATTGGCATTCTCCGGATTAATCCACATATCATGATTATCGCCATGCCTGTTTGCAATTGTTTTCCAGCTAATGCCCCCGTCAATTGATTTCCAGAATTCAACATTTAAAATATATAAAGTATTTTCATTTTTAGTATCAGCAAACAGCTGACTAAAATACCAAGGACGCTGTGTTAGGTCATTCAAAGTGCTAACTCTTTGCCAACTATCTCCGCCATCAGCGGAATGGTAAATTCCATATTGTTCATTCTCTACAATGGCCCATAGTTTATTATGATCAATAGGGGAAACAGTGCAAATTATTTTTCCTTTTAAACCTTTAGGCATTCCGGAATTTTCTGAAAGCAAAGTCCAGCTATCCCCGCCATCTAAAGATTTATACAAACCACTTCCTTTACCACCACTACTCAAAGAATAAGGTGTGCGCCAGGCTTTCCACATAGATGCATAGAGAATAGAAGGATTTACCGCATCCATTTTTATATCTACACAACCAGTGGTATCATCTATAAATAAAATTTTATCCCAGGATTTACCGCCATCTCTAGATCTAAACAATCCTCTTTCTTTATTAGGCGTAGGCCCCCAGATTTTACCTTGTGCCGCTACATATACCAAATTAGGATTAGAAGGATGCACGGCAATTGTTCCAATGGCATTAGATGCTTTCAAACCCATGTGTTGCCAGTTTTTACCGGCATCGATACTTTTGTAAACCCCATCTCCAAAAGAAATATTACCACGCATTTCAACCTCACCCATTCCGGCATACACAATATTGGGATTACTCTTGGCAACAGCAACAGCGCCAACAGAAGACGAATGAAAAGCAGTATCAGAAATACTCTTCCATACATTACCACCATCGGTTGTTTTCCACAGTCCACCCCCAACCGTTCCCGCGTAATAAGTCATGGGGTCTCCTATAACACCCGTAACTGCCAGGCTTCTCCCTCCCCGAAATGGTCCGATACTCCTCCATTGTAATCCTTTCAGCACAAATGGATTGTTTTTCCCCAGGTTTACAACCGTTGGCCCAACGGTTGATTTTTCAGGCTGACTATAGCCGGCAACAAAAAATAAAATAAACACAATTAAAAAAATAGCGCGAATCATAACATGCAGGTTTTTATATAATGGTTTTGGTCTGCCCAGATGCTTATGGGTAATTTGCTTACAAAGAGACTATTTAAAAACCATAAAAATACCTTGTATAGGGTATATTTTGTGTGTATGTAACCGCTATTACCCCGGGAAGCTGATCTTCCCCATACTAACCGAGGGAATATCTGAAGATCCGTTACCAATGGCTATATCGCCACCGGCGATGGTTTCATTGGCCAGAACAGCAAAGAGTAAAGCCTCTTTGGCATCAGGGTTTATCTGCAAGGCATTGGTTGTCTGGAAACTGTATCCGGGCATAAGTAACTGAATCTGCTCCATGAGTAATGGATTATGCATCCCACCTCCGCTGGTATAGATCGAATAGGAAAGCTGATCCTGCAAATTTCTTTGTATGGCTTCTGCAATGGTAACGGCACTGAAGCGATTAATCGTTGCCATCATATCAAAATGAGAAATGGATTCAATCCCAGACAAAATAAGCGCGGATTCTAAATAAGCCAGGTTGAATAATTCAGGCCCTGTTGTTTTTGGAAACCCTTTTTCAAAAAAAGGATGCAGCAGCAATTGTGCTAACAGGTTTTCGTTCACTTTTCCTAACCTGGCAATGGCCGCATTTTTGTCGTAAGGCAGTTGAAAATGCTGTTGAACATAGGCATCCATCAGGGTATTACCCGGACCGGTATCAGTGCTGAAGATGGTACGGGCATCCAGGTTACCCGGTAAATAAGTAAAATTGGCAATCCCCCCTATATTCAGCATAATACGGTTCTCCCCTTCTTTGCTAAAAATAAAATAATCCCCATAAACCGCTAAGGGCGCCCCCTCGCCTCCGGCAGCAATATGTTTCTGTCTGAAATCACTGATAGTAATGATACCGGTGGTTACGGCTAACTGGTCTCCATCCCCTATCTGTAAGGTTGCATTGCCAAACTTGTCATTGGGGTGCAATAATTTAGGGGCATGGTAAATGGTCTGGCCATGACTGGCTATTAAATCAACCTCTTCCGGCCCTATATTCCATTTAGTAAGGCAATGTAAAATCATTTGGGCATGTTGCTGCGCTACCCATCCATTCAGTACACAAACCTTTTCGAGTGAAACACTTTTTTTTGAAAAAACCGATTTGATCTCCACTGTAAAGTCATTTTCATAGGCAATCGTCTCAAATTGAAGTAAATCAATTTTGGTTTTGTGTCCGCTACCGGTAAAACGGCATAAAGCAATATCAAGTCCGTCTAATGAGGTACCACTCATCAATCCAATAATAATTCTTGAATTACCGGATGCAATACTGCAAAGTTTGTCTAAATTTTTGTTCATTATTGCGGCTTTTTGTAAATTTCTTTTGGAAATTATGCAACAATTTGCGGTTTTTTAGTTGTTTTATAAAAAAAAATAGTGAAATTGTTTTAGAATTAACCGCATTCTATGCTCAAAAAAGAACGTCAGGCCTATATTTTGCGACAGGTAAGCCTGCATAATAGTGTATTATCTGCCGACCTAAGTACTTCCATAAACGTATCTGAGGATACCATACGGCGTGATTTGAATGAACTGGCGGAAACAGGAAAAATAATAAAAGTACATGGTGGCGCGCTTTCAAAATCTTTTAATAGTTTTTATCTAAGGGGCGATGTGTATAATGTTGACAGTAAAAAAATGGTAGCAGAAAAAGGGGCGGCCTTAATAAAGGATGGTATGTTCATTCTTACCGGTGGCGGAACAACCATCATAGAAATGGCCAGGCTGCTGCCGGAGAATTTAAAAGCAACTTTTTTTACAGTAAGTATCCCCGCGGCGTATGAATATGCGCAACACCCAAATATTGAAGTAATCTTTATTGGTGATAAGATTGCCAAAAAATCACAGATAGCAGTAGGCGGTGAAGCAATCAGCAAAATCAAACACATTAAGGCCGACCTCTGTTTCCTGGGCATCAATGCCATAGATCCGGAACATGGCATAACAGATAATGACTGGGATATTGTACAGGTAAAAAACGCCATGATAGAAGCTGCCGCTAAAACAGTGGTCATGACCATCTCGGAAAAATTAAACTCCTCGCAACGAATCAGGGTTTGTGGTGTTCAGGATATTGATGTACTGATTACAGAGCTTGATCCGGAAAACAACTTATTAGACCCATTCAGGCTGAATGGGGTAACCATTCTTTGATAGCATAACAATGAAAGCACTCTAAGTGATCGGCTATTTGTTAATAGTCATTTCCTTTTTGAAACAGTTCCTTCCCATTTGCTCATTTTGAAATAATTTCGTGTGATCATTATTCATTTGCCTAATTGTTTCGTTGTATGCCTTCACAAAACAAAATCTCCAGCGTTACCAATAAAGATATTAACGCCATTGATCAACTCGTAAACAGCGCTTACCGGGGAGAAAGTTCTAAAAAAGGCTGGACAACAGAAGCCGACCTGCTGGATGGGTTAAGGACCAACCCTGGTGCATTGAAACAACTTATACAGGATCCCGACGCGGTACTTTTGAAATACACAGATGGCGATGATACCGTGATGGGGTGCGTGTATTTAAAAAAGAAAGGAACCAAACTTTACCTTGGCATGTTAACTGTTAACCCGGTTCTGCAGGCAAAGGGCATAGGTAAACAATTATTATTGGCCGCTGAAACCTATGCCAGGCAACATAACTGCAATGGAATTACCATGACGGTGATTGCTATCAGGCATGAATTGATTGCCTGGTATGAACGCCATGGATACCGGCCAACCGGAGAAACAGAACCCTTTCCCGCAGACCCCGTATTTGGCCTGCCCAAACAGGCTTTGTATTTTATAGTGATGGAGAAAACGATAACAGGCAGCAGCATGGAACTTAATTAGCCAATACAAACGTATACCAGGTGTCTTACCGCATGATTTATCTACCTTCAAAGCGTTAATAATTTCAGTAAGTTACGAATGATGCATTGGCCTTTACTTCATATCAGTAAAAAAATAGTTTGGTTGCTGTTGACAGGTATTAGTATGAATTGCCTGGATGCGCAGGTTACACCATCCAAAGACTCTGTTTTTTTCCTGGCAAATGGGAAAGGATTATTAGGAAGGGTTGGCAAGAGTTTATCGGTTAATCACCCTGATATTCTTTTACCTTCGGAAGGTGCTATCAAAAATGAAGCTGTTTTTACTCCCTACAGGGGTAAGATCATCCGGCAAATTCTGGTTCGAAAAATCGGGTTCAATACATCGGTGAATGATACAGCAAATGATAACAGAAATATCTTCAACAATATTGGCGATGCCCTGCATACCAGTACTACTAACAGGGTTATTCTCAATAACCTTTTCTTTTCGCCGGGAGATACACTATACCCTTATTTACTGGCCGATAATGAAAGATTTTTACGGGAATTAACTTATTTACAGGATGCCAGGATTACCGTACAGAAACCCTCTGCGGATGCTGATTCCGTTGATGTTATCATTATTTGTAAAGATGTATTCCCTATTGGGGGAAGCTTTGACCTGGGTTCAGCTAAAATGGCCGGTTTTGAAATAAATGATGATAATTTATTCGGACAAGGCAACCGGATACAGGTAAAAAATATTTTTGACGCTGACAGGCGCCCTCAATATGGTATCGGTTTCGAATTTCTGAAAAGAAACCTGTTTGGAAGTTTCATTAACCTGGCGGCAGGTTATCAAAACCAGGCACCTGCCTTCAACAGTGGGAGAAGAGAAGAAAAAAGTCTTTACCTGCTGGGAGAGTTACCATTGGTAAGCCCATACCATGTTTGGACCGGCGCCTTTGAGATAGCCCGCCATAACACAACGAATGCCTACCTGCCCGATTCTTTATACCGTTCTGATTTCAAATACCATTACCGCATTTTCGACGGGTGGTTTGGCTATAATATCGGTGCAAGAAAACAATTGCAACAGAATTTTAAATCAAGGTATAAGCAATTAATTTCTATCCGGGGTATTCACCGGAGTTTCCAGGATTTACCAGACCTGTATAAAACCAATTATAATATTAATTATTCCAATCTTATTTCGGTGCTCAGTTCCTTTACCATTTTCGAGCAGGATTATTATCATACCAATTTTCTCTATGGATTTGGCCGTAACGAAGATATACCGGAAGGATTCAGTCTTTCCTTTATTGGGGGATGGTCAAACCGAAACCTGGTATCACGGCCTTATCTTGGTTTCGATTACCAGCGAAACTATTTCACCAACAAAAAAAATTACCTCAATTATATTATCCGGTTGGGTACCTATTACCAAAAAGGCCGTTTTGAAGATATCAGCCTGTTAACCAGCCTTGAGATGTTTACCAAGCTAAGAAGATTTGGTAACAGTAGCTGGTATATCCGTCATTTTATGAGTGGTAGTATCACGCAATTAATAAATACTTTTTTGAATGATCCATTAAGGCTATCCAGTGATTTTGGTATCCCGCAACTGAACGATCCTACATTAAAGGTTTCCACCCGTGCTACCATTAAATATGAATCAGTATTCTATAATACCTGGAAGTTTGTTGGATTCAGCTTCGCGCCCTTTGCCTTCGGTAATGTCAGTTTTCTTAAAGCAATTGGCCGTAGGATAGACGTGGGCGATATATATACCGCATGGGGTGGTGGTGTAAGAACCCGAAATGAAAACCTGGTTTTTGGTACAATGGAATTAAAAGCTTTCTATTATCCACGTATCACTTTAGGTGTGAACCATTGGAACGTTACTTTTAATACCGACCTTCGTTTCAGGTATGTGAGCCAGTTAATAAAGCGGCCTGATTTTGCGGTGGTCAACTGATTGGTATTTTCCTGTTTTTTATTCGCACAAATAAGAACCTTGCTACTGTTGAAGGTCATTATTAATCATTAATTACTCCATTCCCTGGAGGCTGCCGCCTTTCATGAATAGCCGGTCAATTCTTTTTTCAACAGTTGGATCTTTTTCAACAGGTGGCGCATGGTGAGGTTTGATACGGGCATCCATCACCAATGGGCCACGGCATCCCCAGTGTTTGTTTTCTGTAAATGAATCTATTCCATACATATCATGCGATGGGTTGCATCGGGTATAGGTTACCCATACATAGTTGCGGATGTTGCCGGCCGTAAAACCGGCATCATCACATATCACTAATAACACTATACCCGTTAAAGAATCCATGGTTGATTGTAATTGCTGATTAAGATCAGCTATTTCTGTATGAGCCTGTTCATACGAAATAAACTTACCTGCCTGCAATGCAATAACACCGGGCATAACCAGTTGGGCATTTTCAAAACCAGTTAGCCCTTTCAATACCTGCGGAACATCTGTAACCAGTTCTCTGCACACATCACCATAGGCAGCCAGCACCACTTTACTCCCACTGTTCAATCCGGTACCTGAATAATCTAACGTATCTATCGTTGTATTGGTATGGAAATGTATATCGCGGCTCAGGTTTATCCGGCGGAATACATACTCCATAAATTCCTGTACATGATGTGTACTTAGTTGATGGCTGTCATCTGCCGTTATAAATAAAAATTTGGCCAGGCTTAACTGACCGGTTCCTAAAATATGATTGGCGATGGTTAATAGCTCTGACGGCTGTTTGGCAGGCATATAAGGCGTATAGCGTTCACTACCGATAGCCAGCAGCAATGGATGCACACCCGCCGCATCTACCGCATGCACTTCTTTTAAACCGGGTATTTCCTGCGGAATGGCCGCACCGGTAAGTTCATGTATCAATGCCCCAAAACTGGTATCCTCCTGGGGAGGGCGACCTACCACTGTGAACGGCCAGATCGCATTTTTCTTCGCATATACTTTATGTACACGCATTAACGGGAATGGATGTTGCAGACTATAATAGCCCAGGTGATCGCCAAAAGGACCCTCTGGTTTATTCTCACCGGGATATACTTCTCCTGTTATCACAAAATCCGCATCAGTACTGATACAAAATCCATCCCGGTAACAATACCGGAATCTTCTTCCACCCAATACTCCTGCAAAAGTCATTTCGCTAATGCCTTCCGGCAAAGGCATTACGGCAGCTACTGAATGCGCGGGTGGACCACCCACAAAACAACTCACTTTCAGGGGTAGTCCTTTGGCATTGGCCCTGGCCTGGTGTACGCCAATACCGCGGTGTAACTGATAATGGAGGCCTACCTCTTTATTTAAAATATATTCATTTCCGGTTAACTGTATACGATACATACCCAGGTTGGCTTTCATGATACCGGGTTGATCCAAATCTTCCGTATAAACCTGTGGCAGGGTTATAAAAGCCCCGCCGTCTTTTGGCCAGTGTTGAATAAGCGGTAGATCAGCTATCTGTATCTCTTCGTATAAAACGGTTTTTTTTATTGGATTTTTTAACGGAAATGCTTTAGCCGCGGCAAGCGCCGCCTGTAGATTATCAATGGGATGTTTTAAAGCGTTGATAGGATTATCTTTTAAAGTAATCAGTTTTTGTACCAATTGAAAAGTATCGCGAAAAATAAACCGGCTTCTGTCCATTGTTCCAAAAATATTGGAAGCGGCCCGAAAGCGGGATCCCTTCACTTTTTCAAAAAGAAGTGCCGGACCACCCGCTTCATATACCCGCAAATGAATAGCGGCCATTTCGAGGTAAGGGTCCACTTCTTCTTTGATCCTTATGAGATGACCATTCTTTTCCAGATCCAATAAACATTCTTCGAGGGAAACATAGCTCATTGTGTAGTAACCATTGAATGAAGAAAAAGTTTGATTGGCAAAGCTAAGGGAAAGGTGAAAAAACTCCTAACTTCTAACTATTTTCCGTACATTCATATTCCCTCTCTTATTATTTTAAGTACAAAAGACTATTTATCCGGGCATTGCTGTGGATGGGTGTGAGTGTATGTTTTGAAAGTAGCATTTTTTTGCTGATTTCGTTTTTTGGGTTGATGGATTTCGTTTTATAAGTTACTTACGTTAGCAAGTCAAAAAAACGAAATAAAACGACATTGATAATCAATAAGTTTAAATAATAATTTTCGTATATTTATTGTTAGCGGCAAGCCTATTGAGCCACTTTCATATTTAAGTACCTCTCACTTATTTAATTGAGAAAAATATTGCATTAAGGGACAACTTAGTCAGGTTTTTTACGCCTGCCTTGCTTGATTTCACTGTTGTTGAACTCCTGCCATTCACCAATCAATTCAATTAGTGATTCACCAAATTGTTTCAGCTCATCAGGCGTATCGTCAATAACAACACCTTCTTGTTTTTGCTTATAAATTTCACTAGTTACTGTATAATACCTTTTTTCAAGGGTTTTCCATTTATTCCAGATATCATCAGAGGTATCTCTATAAGTGGAAACACCCATTTCGGAAAAGGCTCTTGTTAATCTGGACTCAAGTGAATCAGTTGAATTCATTATTCTAAATGCCTCATTACATAGCCCATTTGAGTATACATAACTCATACTTTTATTTTTTTTACAAAAATAGAGCATTTCCCAGCATAGTATCGAAAGCCTGTAGGTAATATTGGGTCTGCTGCAAGCCTATTGAGAATTCACGATCATGCTATTTCATTTTTGCTTTTAGCTCTTTTATTTTTTCAGGGAGATAAGCTTTGTCGAGTGAGGCATGAAACTTATGACCTAACTCAGATGTTTTGTAAGCGACCTCTGTTCTATCTGGTAAGTCATTGAGTGGCTTTTGGTAAGCTTCAACAAGACCATATCCGACGAACTTAGGAGCAAGCACACTATATAGGTAGCCCCCGTCATCAATGTTATCATCGAAATCAATACCCTTATTCAAGTATGAATAATACATTTGAAAGAGGAAAAGTAGATTATCAGTTGGAGCCGGCATGCCTAACATTTGCATTCTCATTGTTGTAACGGGGAAGGTTTCTGTAAATAGAGTATTATGCAATTCCTTAAAAGTATAATTTCCAATTTGTTCGTCCCAAAGCGGATCCTTACGCTTTCTGAAAAGCCGAATACAAACTTTGACAATAAAGTAAAGAGCTACGATTGACAAAAACAAATAGACTGGCAGCTTAAACGATAATACTCCCAAAACAAAATCATATATCTCTTTCCATGAGTGATTCGTAATTTTTGCCCAGGAAATAGTAATAATTGCAATTATTCCTACTGATATTACTTTACTCCATACTGGATCTTTCCAGATATTTAAAACCACTTCTTTAAATTTTTTCATTTCAAATCATTGTATAAATGCAAGGTAATAATATTTAAGAGAAGGCAACCAAAGAAGGCCTGCAGGTAATCGAGTAGGCGGCCTCACCGCTTGTAAGCGATGAGGTGCGCCTCTCACACCACTGTACCCTTCCTTACGTCAGGGCAGGCCAGGCGGGTCTCGTATACAGCGGTTCATTAAGTTGCGGAGCTACTTTGGCGTAGTAATCGAGCATGGATTCATAACCTCTTTATTCTCCGCATAGTCTCTCGAAGAGGACTTTGCGTTTAAGAATTGACAAATATCCATGATGCAGAAAATTTGATGAGAATTTCTGGTTTTGAAATCATTCCTTTGCTATTTGCGTGAAATTCCGTGAAACCAATCTTCCGCAGCTTTCAAACCGCAAAGTCCTCTTCGAGAGACTATGCGGAGAAAAAAAGTCAAAAAAACGAAATAAAACGACATTGATAATCAATAAGTTTAAATAATAATTTTCGTATATTTATTGTTAGCGGCTATTTAAACGTACACTCCATAGACAGCAATCAAATAAGTTTTAACCATGGCAAACTTTTCTTACAACTGGTATTCTGGTGAAAGTCGAATGAGCCAATATGGCAAATATTTACAAAACCAGAACTATGTCAATCAAATTGACAATGCTATTCGCCAGACAGGCGAAATGAATGCGGCAGTTGTTGCCATACAGACTAAGGAAGTTCAAAACGCAATTCAGGTTTCTTCGCAAAAACACAGAGAGGCAATTGAACATGCAAGTGATGCTATTTGCTCAACACTTGAAAGCGGATTTACTGACCTTAATTATAACTTAGAAAATATTAATGACGGAATTCACGGCTTGTCCAATTTAGTAGGACATGGTTTCTCATTAGTTGTAGAAGGGCAAAAAATAACTCATGCATATTTAGGACAAATCCAAAATTTATTGCGTATTCCTGACAGTCAAAAGCAAAGAGTATATCACATTGACGAGGGAATGAAATATTTACAAAATGCTTTTAGACAAAACTCAGAAAGTGATTTTTATACAGATGCGTTGGAAGAATTTCAGGCAGCACTTGAGAAAGAGAAAAAAGATTTCTTTTCATTATATCATATCGGCTTTATTTATTTAAAATCGACAAAGCATCTTGACCCAAAAAATGCCGAGATTTTTTTTAAAAATTCAGCACGATACTATTTAGCAGAAGCGTTAGTTAATGGAACAAATGTTTCAAATAATTTATTACAATTTCATAAAGGATTTCTTTTAGAGGCAGCAGAAGCCTTACTATTTGGAGCAGAAGCATGTTACTTGCAAGAAAAATTTTCAGCCGCAGTAGAACTTGCAGCGGAAGCATGGAAAACATTTCCAGATATGACTAAGGCAGGTTTGATGCAAGCAAAATATTTAGCAGCAAATCAGCAAGTAGCAGAAGCGGTAAAAATTTTAGAAAAAGCAATAAGGATAAATCGCTTCTTGTCTATGGAAGTGCTTCCCGATTTAGACCTAAATTCCAAACCAGAAATACTAAATCTTATAGAGAAACTGCGTATTGAAGCAGTGCAAGAAGCAAAAGCAAAATATGAATTATGTAGCAAAGTAATTCTACCCAATAGTATTGCGACTTCACGTCTTTCATTAATTGACAAACTAATAAAACATGAAACATTTTTGGAAGCAAAAGAAGCTACCGACTTGCTTTTGGTTTCAAATACATGGACAATCAGTTCAGGAGCAAACATTAGTTCACAAGGACAAGTTCTTGCTAAAATATCTTCGCAAGAATTTACTGGCTCAATCATTGACTTTGTAAAGTTTGAAAGAGAAAGAGTTTTAGCATTACCCAGGGCAAATAATTTAATTCGCATTGAAGAAATTGAAAGACAAAAGGCAAGCATACAAAATGAAATTAATGGCTTGCAATCACAAGTAGACAGCCAAAATTCTGAACTTGGACAGAAATGGAAAATGTGGGGCGGAGGATTGCTTATTTGGCTCGCAGGATTAGCGATTGCAATTGCTATAGGTTCTGCTCATGGTTTAATAGAAGTATTATTGGTTTTGCTTTGTGCTGCTATAATTTATCTTGGCGGTGCAGTGTTGGCAGTTGCATTAGTTGTCTTTATCGTTAATAGTATGTCAACAGGAGTTGCAGTATCTTCCCTTAATTCAGACATAGGAAATAAAAACAACACAATCGAGAAGCTAAACAAAGAAATTAGAAAACTACAATGACATGTTAGACAAAACAGCCGATAACAAAAATATTTATTCCCCACATAGTCTCCCGATAGGGGACTTTGCGGTTCCCGCATAAGGACTGCCGGCTAAAAACAGTAAGCGTTAGGTATAAACCGCAATATATTGTTTTGGTTCTCCCTATAAATTGCATTCATCAAACAAACAGATGAGTGTACGAACAAAAATAGGGGAACCCGATGGGGTATTCTTCATCACCTTTACCTGTGCCAGGTGGATGCCATTATTTCAAATAACAGATGGATACAGTGCCTTGTATACATGGTTTGATTACCTGAAACAAGCGGGTCATTATATTGCCGGCTATGTGATTATGCCCAATCATGCGCATGTACTTATCGCATTCAGCGCCAGCCAGACACCCATCACTACTGTTGTAGCCAATGGCAAACGCTTTATGGCATATGAACTGGTAAAACGATTACATGAGCAGGGTAATAATAAGATACTGGAACAATTGGCATCATGGGTAAACAAAACGGAGCGGTTGCACAACAAAAAACATCAAGTGTTTGAGCCCTCATTTGACAGAAAAGAATGTAGAACGATTGCGTTTATGAAACAAAAGATAAATTATATACATCTAAACCCCTGTAAAGCCGGGTTGGCAACTTTGCCTGAGCATTATGCGCACAGTTCTGCGAAATACTATTACACGGGAAAACAGGGAGTGTATCCTGTGATAACCTATATGGAATTACAGGATATTAAATTAACTTTATAGCAATGCTCATGAAGAATTGGTATAACATGGAGATTGATCGTTCTAAGCGAAAAGTCCCCTGCGGGAGACTTTTCGGAGAAGGGAGTATTTAGACAAACTGCCGTTAACGGTCATTGTAAATGGATCCGGTGCATCATTAACAACCTGACAAGCTAAAAAATACAGATAAAATGAAACGAAGGACATTTTTACAAAGCCTGATATTGACAGGTACATCACCTTACCTGCTTGCATTTGAAATAAATAAAAAGAATAAACAAAATAGTATCCAATTAATCAGACACGCCACAGTTTTAATAAAAATCAATAACCTGACTTTTTTGATTGACCCAATGTTGTCTTCAAAAAATGGGTTAGACCCCATTCAGAATTGTGGAAATGATATTAGATTTCCAATGGTTGAATTACCGGTAAACAACGAAGAATTAGATAAAATGCTTAGTGAAGCGGATGCTATTGTAATTACGCATACTCATCGTGACCATTGGGACACGACCGCCCAAAAACTAATAGACAAAAACAAAACGATTTTTTGCCAACCAAATGATTATGAAAAAATAAAGGACCAGGGATTTAGGAATGTAACCTCAATTGATTCAAAATCAGACTGGAAGGGAATTTTGATCAGTAGAACAAAAGGACAACATGGCACTGGCGAAATTGGAAAAAAAATGGGAGATGTTTCAGGCTTCGTTTTTAAGCACGGAAAAGAATCTGTTTACGTAGCCGGAGATACTATTTGGTGTGAAGATGTTGCAAAAGCGCTTTTAATCCATAAGCCTAAAACTATTATTCTTAATGCCGGCGGGGCAAAATTCCTGACCGGAGACCCAATAACAATGACACCGGCTGATATACAGAAAGTTTACGAACAGCTTCCAAAAACTAAAATAATTGCAGTTCATATGGACACCGTAAACCATTGTTTCATAAAAAGAACTGACCTGGCTAAAGCGCTTTCTGAAATGAATTTAGAATCAAAAGTTCTCATTCCCAAAGACGGTGAACTTATAAAAATATAGACAAGGGCAAAAATAAACTACTCCTAACTCCTAACTCCCAACTCCAAACTCCTAACTTTCCAAACTCCTCCGTATTTTTGCTTATGACCAGGCTCAGTGTAAATATCAATAAATTCGCCACTATCCGCAATAGCCGTGGCGGCAATAACCCGGATGTGGTAAAATCAGCTATCGATGCCCAGCGTTTTGGCGCCGATGGGGTTACCGTGCATCCCCGTCCGGATGAAAGGCATATCCGTTATGATGATGTAAGAGCCATCCGGAAGATCATCACCACAGAATTTAATATTGAAGGCAACCCTACCGAACAGAAATTTATTGATCTGGTGCTCGAAACAAAACCGCACCAGGTAACACTGGTTCCCGATGCGTTGGGACAATTAACCAGCGACCATGGATGGGATACCATTCAACACAAACAATACCTTACCCATATTATTGGTGTTTTTAAAAAAGCGGGTATCCGTGTTTCCCTGTTTGTTGATCCGGTGATTGAGATGGTGGAAGGCGCCGCGCAAACCGGAACAGACAGAATAGAATTATATACAGAAAGCTATGCCAGGCAGTTTGCAGCAGGCGATCAGCAGCAGGCGATTGCACCTTATGTAACAGCAGCGCTGAAAGCAAAAGAATTGGGGTTGGGGCTGAATGCAGGACATGATCTTGACCTGCAGAACCTCAAATTTTTTAAACAACAGATCCCCTCACTCGATGAAGTGAGTATTGGACATGCATTGGTTTGTGATGCCATTTATTTGGGGTATGAAAATGCGGTGCAGATGTATAGGAGGAGTTTGGAGTTAGGAGCCTGATAGAAACGCTATAACCAGCTATTGGATAAACCAGCCATTGGTGAATAGTAAAAGCGTCCAAAAATCCAGTACCTTGCAGGAAGTATTAAACATACGTTATGGCACCAATACCAATCATTGGCATCATCATGGGAAGCGACAGCGACCTGAGCATTATGCAGGCCGCCGCCGATATCCTGAAACAATTCAATATCCCGTTTGAACTGACCGTTGTTTCCGCACATCGTACACCACTTCGAATGGTTGATTATGCCACCACAGCAAAAGAACGTGGTTTACAGGTGATCATTGCAGGCGCGGGAGGCGCCGCGCATTTACCGGGTATGGTGGCATCCATCACTACTTTACCTGTTATTGGTGTACCCATCAAATCATCCAACTCCATTGATGGATGGGATTCTGTATTATCTATTTTACAAATGCCCAATGGGGTACCGGTAGCTACCGTAGCATTAAATGCCGCTAAAAATGCTGGCATACTGGCTGCACAAATTCTTGGCTGTACCGATAAAAACATAGCCGCAACCATTGCCCATTATAAACAGGAACTGGGGCATGAAGTAAGTGGCAAAGTAGCCAAACTGAAACTTGACTGGCCCAACGGGTTCGATGAATAACTTATAGCAGAAATGAAAAATTCCAAAGGAGAAGAAAGAAAGAAAAGTAAGTGAGCGCCTTTACGGCTCACTCTGGATACTGATAACGCCAAATCCCTTGGTCAGTCCCGAAGAAACAGTATATACCATTTGAAGCCATGCCTTTCCATCAGCACTGTAATAGGTTGAAAAATTAGCTACCCTCTCCTGCAAACTATTATTTGGGAAGAGATCCCTTTTAAGTTTGGTTATTTTATTTTTCTGAACATCGTATTTTACTCTTTCAGCGCGAAGTAACTTTTTTTCAAGTTCCGTTAAACGTTTCAGCGACTTTTTTTCCAAAGCCATTACATGTTGCGATAATGTTTTATCTACCGCATCGGTAACTTGTCGTAAATGATTGTAATAGTCATGAGCCTGCTGTATTTCGGCAGAAAAACTCAACTGGTGATGACTTTCGCGTTTTACGAAAGAATTGATCAACGTAAACTCATCAGTAAACAGGTCCGCTTCGCTAAAACCGAGCGAATGCAGTTTAGCGGACTGCGCTGAACTTAGCAACAGAAAAGAATTCCGCAACAGTAAAACCGGGTAGGGAATCTGAACAGCTTCAAAAACTTTTTTGAGTTCCAGCCAGTAAGCCAGTTCTCCTCCCCCACCAATGAACGCGATATTGGGCAATACCGTTTCCTGAAAAGCGCCCCGCAATATTACATTCGCACTAAACCGTTCAGGATGGTTCAACAGTTCTTCTAATATTTCCTCTTTTGTAAAACTTAATCCCAGTGTTCTCACTTCATACTTTGGTTGCTTCTGCCCTGCCGTCAGTACCTGCATTTCAATCCGTTCTCTTTTATCAGCTAAAAGATAAAATAGGTTGATCTCTCTGCCCCCGGCCTGCACTTTGTAATGCTGTCCTAATTGTTCAATAGTTACTGCCACTTCTTTATGCGAGAACCCTTCTGTTAATTCTTTTTCAACAACGCTATGAAAGGCATTTTTTAAAGAAGCGTTATCCGGAATTAACACTACTAACCCATACTCCGCGAATAAGTTATTCGTTAATTCAAGCGTTGCCTGTTGTATACTTTTCCCCTCCGTATAACACTGCCTCAATAAATCCGTTAGCTCATTTCCAAAAGGCAGTACACCTACCTGTCCATGAATGGCATCAATTAATTTGAGCAAAGCCTTATCCACTTTCATCCTTCCAATGGCGCCCGTTTGTTTGGTTTCCCATACCAGTTTTTGTTCACCTACGGTTACAAAGCCCAGTTCATCCAGGTCCGCATCTTCACTACCCATATAGTAAACGGGTACAAAACGATAATCGGGTAATTGATGGTTTAACTCATCAGCCAGTTTTATCGTATGAAGTATCTTATAAATAAAGTACAAAGGACCGGTAAAAATATTGGGCTGGTGCGCGGTAGTAACCGTAAAGGTTTGCTTACGGGCCAGTAATTGAATGTTCTGTTTTACTTTTTCGCTGGTAACAAGGGTTGCATATTGTTGCGTTAATACATCAACTAATAAAGTTCTGGGTGTATCAAATTTTTGTCTTGCGGTAATAGCGTCTTTGATACCATGTATATCCGGGCTATGCTGATAAAATGGCTGTAATGAGGGCGACTGTGACAGATAATCTGAAACGATTTTAGAAAAATAGCCGGTTTGGTCGTATGGTAAGAAGTTAGCTGTCTGATCCATAATAGTTGGTAAAAATACAATTTAGCTGCCACTCAAATACCCGCTCATCATTTAAACAGAGCCGGGGGCATTTTGTTCTGTTATTGAAACCGATCAGGATTAAAAGGGGAAATATTCATACTAAGCTCCTCTTCATTCAGGATTTCGCTGACTATTTTACCAGTTCCGGCACCCAGGCTCAACCCTACCATGGCATGGCCGGTAGCCATCACCACATTTTTCCATTGCCTGGTACGGCCCAGGTAGGGTAATCCGTCTGCCGAACAGGGCCGGTAACCATACCACACTTTATCCATGGATGGCAGGGGCACTTTAAATTCAGGATAAAATCTTTCAACAGCTTTTAGAATACCTGCTACCCTGCTGATTCTTGGGGGTGTTTGGGTAGACGTAATTTCCATGGTACCGCCAAAACGTATCTTATTACTATCCATCGGGGTGAGCGCTACACGACCCTCAATTAGTACTGCCGGATAATTTATTTTATAAGGAGAATCCTCCAGGGTAACAGAATAGCCCCGTCCGGGCACCATGGGAATTTTCACCTGCATCTTTGCAGCCAGTTCCCTGCTCCATGAGCCTGATGCTACCACCACAGCATCGGCTTCATAATTGGCTTTACCTGTACTAACCCGGGTAATAGAACCATTTTTATTTTCAAACCCAACCACTTCTTCATTTGCCTGAAACTGAACCCCTTTTCGTTTTAGGTCGGCCAGCAACTGGTGCATTAATTTATTAGGATACAGATGGGCATCACATTTATAATGGATGGCTCCTAAAGCATGAATCCTTGTTTGCGGTTCCAGCTCCTGCAGCGCCTGGTGATCGAGTAATACCGTATCTGACAAACCCAGCTCAAGCGCCTTTTCCATTACATGCTTTGCATGATCACCGCCTTGTTCTGTTTGAAATATTTCCAATAATCCTTTCGTTTCATAGGCAAAACCAAACTGTGGCAACCGAACCCACTCTTCATACATCTTTTTACTGATAATGGCGATATCACGCAGCGGAACCGCCGCTTTTTCAACCCGTTCAGGCGTAGCGGCATGCATGAATTTTAGTCCCCAGTCAATCAAACTCCAGCTCAGCCTTGGCTGAACGTAAAAAGGGCTTTTCGAATTAAACATCCATTTCAATCCCTGTTTTACTATACCCGGTGTGGCAAGGGGTACAAAATGGCTGGGACAAACATAGCCTGCATTGCCATAGGAGCAATTAGACAACATAGCTGTTTTATCAATAACGGTTACTTCATGCCCCGATAACTGTAAGTAATAGGCGCTGCTTAACCCAATAATTCCTCCCCCTATAATAACTACTTTCATCTGATTATATTAAACCGCGAATTTCGCAATTATTAATTATTAATGGTTAATTATTAATTAATTATTAATTAGGATCAAATTACCTGAAACCCCCTGGGTTCGAACATGAGGCCTTTGCGTATCCAGTCGAATTCACGCAAAAAATGTTGTCGCTTTTCACTCATGGTATTTCCCTTTAAGGCGGGGCCGCCTGCTGCCACTACCCTTACGGGATTACCGCAGGTATGGGCATCAATACAAATAAATTCGGTACCGTTTAAATTATGGGATGCGGGGTACAGATAAGGGACTGGAGCTGTAGGCATGTATTTTTAAACTTTATTTAATGAGCGGTTGTTAGTAAATTGATCAGTTCTACTTACTTTTATTTTTACGATTGACCATATGGAAACTTACGGAAAAATAGTATTGATTGCCATGCCGGCTTTTATTCTCCTCGTTTTATTTGAAAAATGGTGGGGCTGGCATAAAGGAAATGACACCGTCAGGAATATGGATATGGTGTCCAGCCTCAGTTCCGGTGTAACCAATGTAACCAAGGATGTATTAGGATTGAGTATTACCATTCTCAGTTACGGATGGTTGGTAGATCAGGTAGCCATCAT
This sequence comes from Chitinophagaceae bacterium, assembly GCA_023229465.1. Classification (GTDB taxonomy): domain Bacteria; phylum Bacteroidota; class Bacteroidia; order Chitinophagales; family Chitinophagaceae; genus Sediminibacterium. The sequence continues at coordinate 8,505 of JALNZE010000005.1, read as the reverse complement.
ACATATACAATCCACTGTTTGGTTATACCTGATCGCATTTTTGGCGCTTGATCTAACCGGATACCTGGTACACCGGATTGATCATGGATATAACTTTTTCTGGAATAGTCATATTATCCATCATAGCAGTGAAGAGTATAACCTGGCCTGTGCACTCAGGCAGAGTGTTTCTTCCATAGTAAGATTATTTACTATTTTTTTATTACCCGCCGCTTTACTGGGTGTACCGGCTGAAGTAATTGCCGTTGTGGCGCCCTTGCATTTATTTGCCCAGTTCTGGTATCATACCAGGCATATCAATAAAATGGGGTTGCTGGAAAAAGTTATTGTAACACCCTCGCATCACAGGGTTCACCATGCGTTTAATAAAGAGTATATAGATAAGAATTATGGGCAGATATTTATTTTCTGGGATAAATGGTTCGGCACCTTTCAGGAAGAATTACCGGATATTGAACCCGTATATGGCATTACCCGCCCTGCTCAAACCTGGAACCCGATAAAAATAAATTTCATGCATCTTTGGCTTTTGATGAAGGATGCCTGGTATGCCAGGGATATCAAAGACAAATTCCGCATCTGGCTCATGCCCACAGGCTGGCGGCCGGCAGATGTTGCGGAAAAATATCCTGTAAATACAATTGCAGATGTACATCATTTCGATAAATACGAAACAAGCGCCAACCGTTTTTTTGCTGCCTGGATATGGATTCAATTAGCCGTATTACTTTCAGGTGTTAGCTACCTTTTTGCAAATATCGCTACAATCGGAAGCCCTGGCATGTTTGTGTATGGCGGTTATATTTTTTTGTATGTATATGCAATGACGGACCTGATGGACCGCAACCCGAATGCCTGGTTTTGGGAACTGGCAAAAAATGCGATGGGCCTGGGTATTATTTATTACCTGGGAGATTGGTTTGGCATCAATCAATATATCAGTTCATTCAATTTTATTTTTATCACCTACTCTTTAGCTTCGGTTTTTGCCTCCCTCTATTTTTCCCTAAGCCACCCTCAAAAAGGCGCTACTCTATTTATCCAAAAATAAAGTCACCCTATCAATAATTATTAATTTTTAATTACCCTGCTGCTACCTTCAAATATTCCTGCACCCCTGGCCTTGTTGCAATCCCTTTATTAACAGTGGTTAATACCTGGTTTCTTTTTCATCGGTAGTTAATACACTCGCTTCTCCCAATGTGCCACCGAGAACTATACCGTTTACACCCGCGGCACGTTGTAACTGAAGGTTCTTTTCAAACAAAGTCAAATCCAGCTTGTCGTCTGCTGTAAACTTGGTAGTAAGCGCGGGGAATACCCCCTTCCGGTTAATTTGCATATGCGTTGTTTAGGTTGTAAAAATGTATACTACTTCTCCTTCCAAATCATAATCATAGGCTTTGGTAATCTTTACCTGTACAAATTCACCAATGGGTAATTTTTGGTCGGAATAAATCACTACTTCATTATCTACTTCCACACTGTCATATTCAGTTCTGCCCAAATAACGGCCCGCTTCTTTTTTATCAATGATTACCTTGACTATTTTTCCAATTTTTTCCTGGTTTTTTTCATAACTGATTTCCTGTTGCACTTCCATTATCTCTTGTGCCCTTTCCGCTTTTACTTCAGCAGGTACATCATCCACCAGGTCATACGCTGAAGTATTTTCTTCATGGCTATACTGAAATATGCCCACCCTGTCGAACCGATGTTCCTGAAGGAATTCTTTCAGTTCCGCTACATCTTCTTCTGTTTCACCGGGGAAACCCGCAATGAGTGTGGTTCGAAGGCAAATACCCGGCACTTTTTCTCGGATAGCCCGTATCAGTGCTGTCATCTCTTCCCGCGTAATATTTCGTTGCATGGCACTGAGCATTCTATTACCGGCATGTTGTAAAGGCATATCCAGGTATTTACAGATATTATCTCTTTCGCGCATTACATCCAATATTTCCAAGGGAAATTTACCGGGATAGGCATAATGTAAACGAATCCATTCCAATCCTTTCACATCAGCCAGGGCATTCAGTAACCGGGGCAGTTCCCGCTTCTTATAAATATCCAGCCCATAATACGTTAGCTCCTGTGCGATGAGCATAATTTCTTTCACCCCTTTTTTAACCAATCCCTCTGCTTCGGCTACCAATGCTTCAATCGGTTTGCTGATATGTTGTCCGCGCATCAAGGGAATAGCGCAGAACGAACAGGTACGGTTACATCCCTCACTGATTTTAAGATACGCATAGTGTTTGGGTGTACTCAATAACCGTTCCCCCAGTAATTCGGTTTTATAATCAGCGTCAAACTGTTTCAGTATCAAGGGCAGTTCCAGCGTACCAAACCAGGCATCTACTTCCGGCATTTCCAATTCCAGGTCGGCCCGGTACCGTTCGCTTAAACAACCTGTTACATATACTTTATCCAGCTTGCCCCTTCTTTTCAATTCTAACTGATCAAGAATAGTATTAATACTTTCTTCTTTCGCCTTATCAATAAAGCCACAGGTATTCACCACCGAAATATTGTGATCCAGTTTGGTATTCTCATGCACCACATTAATATCATTCGCTGCCAGTTGTCCGCTCAACACTTCACTATCCACCAGGTTCTTACTGCAACCGAGTGTAATGATATTGACCTTATCTTTCTTTAATGTTTTTGATTTCATACGAAGGGTAAAAGTACCATTAAGTCTGAACTAAGTTGTTTTGAATATGATTCGTGCTGATCAGGGTCTGTTTATATAAAAGTGTTCTACTATTTTATCATTTTCGATAAGCCGGCTTTGGGGAAGGAACCCTGTTTTTAATAAAACCCTTTGTGATGGCGCATTGGCAGATTCAGTGATGGCATACAAAGAAGCATGATTTGTTTTTTCAAACCAGTGAATGATGCCCGCTTTTACCAGTTCAGTAGCAAAACCTATACCCCATACCGCCGGTAAGAGCGCATACCCAATATGAAAATCAGCTTCTCCCGATAGATACAGCAATGAAAAACTACCACAAAAACTACCGGATGATTTTTCAAAAACCGCATATCGTCCAACAACCGACCCATCCTGGTATAAACGGAGATTTTCCGCCAAAAAAGCATCGCTGTCATCCCGTGATTTTACGGGTCTGATATAGCGCATCACTTCTTCATTACCATTTACCTGAAAGAAGGCTTCCGCATCTTCCATAGTAAATTTCCGTACGATCAATCGCCCTGTCTCAAAAAGAAACAAGGGATCCATTTTAGGCTGTAACTGTTGATTTGATTTGTTCACTGATATGAGCGACAATTTTTGCCGCATGGTCTCTTGAATTTTCTATGAACAGGCTATGTGTATTCATTCCTCCGCAAATAACACCTGCCAGGTAAATGCCTTTGATGTTAGTTTCATGCGTGGCTTCGTCGTAGTTAGGCTTGCACACTTCATCATCAGCTAATTCGATACCCATATTTTCGAGGAAAGACAGATCGGGTTTATAACCTGTCATGGCAATCACTTTGTCATTATCAACAGTGATTAATCCATCCGGTGTATTGATATCCACTTCATGATCACGAATTTCTGCTACCGTAGCATTGAAATAGGCTTTGATGGATCCTTCGTTAATACGGTTAAGAATATCCGGCCTGATCCAATATTTTACACGCTCCCCAATTTCTTTATCCCTGATTACCATGGTAACAGTGGCCCCTTTGTGAAAGGTTTCAAGGGCGGCGTCTACCGCAGAGTTATTGGCCCCTACTACCACTACTTTCTGGAAAGAATAATAATGCGGATCATCATAATAATGGGTCACTTTAGGTAATTCCTCTCCTTTCACATGTAACAGGTAAGGTGTGCCATAAAAACCGGTGGATACAATGATATTTTTTGTTTGGTACGTTCTTTTAGCTGTAGTGAGGGCAAACAAACCGTCCATCTTCCGGATAGTATCTACGCCTTCAAACAGGTGTATATTGAGACCTGCGGAAATAGCCACTTTCCGGTAGTATTCAAGCGCTTCATTACGGGTAGGCTTAGGGCTATTACTCATAAAAGGGATGCCACCTATCTCCAGTCTTTCCGCAGTGGAAAAGAAAGTCATGTTTACCGGATAATTAAAAAGGGAATTAACCAGGCAGCCTCTTTCAATGATAAGGTACCTGAGGCCATTAGCCTTTGCATGTAAACCACAAGCCAGGCCAATGGGGCCCGCTCCAATAATGATGATATCGTAAGACTGTGAATGCATTTGATTACTATTTAATTTTTATTGGTTTAAGATTTGTGTATCTCACTTGAAAAGTGAAAAGTAATATCCGGGTTATTCGTGATTTCTGTATTCAAAAACCATTCACTTTGTGCCAGGTAAACCGGGTTACCATCCTTGTCTTCTGCTGAATTCTGTTGTTTAAATCTAAGAAAATCTTCCAATTTTTTAGCATCCTTACTGGTTAACCAACAGGATTTATAAAAAGGAAGGGATCTGAACTCACAGGCAGCCCCATATTCCTGCAATAGGCGGTATTGAATTACTTCAAACTGCAGTTCACCTACGCAACCAATGATTTTTTTATTGCCACCGAACTGGGTAAATAATTGAGCAACCCCTTCATCAGTAAGCTGACTAATCCCTTTCTCCAGCTGTTTTGTTTTCATAGGATCCCTGTTTACCAGTTCTTTAAAAATTTCAGGCGAAAAAGTGGGAATGCCTATAAAATAGAAGTCCTCTCCCTCAGTAAGGGTATCCCCAATTTTAAAATTACCCGTATCAAATAAGCCTACTACATCCCCTGCATAGGCATCGTCAATAATGTCTTTGCTGCGAGCCATGAAACTGTATGGATTACTAAAACGCATGTCTTTATTCAGCCGAACATGATGAAAGTATTTATTTCTTTCAAAACGACCACTGCAAACCCGCATAAAAGCAATCCGGTCTCTGTGTTTGGGGTCCAGGTTGGCATGTATTTTAAAAATAAAACCGCTGAACCGATCCTCGCCCACTTCTACTGTTCTGGTAGAAGTTTCCCTGCTTCTGGGTACGGGGGCAATGCGGATAAACGTATCGAGCATTTCTTTTACCCCAAAATTATTCACGGCGCTTCCAAAAAAAACGGGGGCGATTTTTCCTTCAAGGTAATCCTGTGGGTTCAGGCTTCCATATACCCCATCTATCAGTTCTACATCTTCGCGAAGCTGGTAAGCATCCCTTTCTCCTACTTTACTATCCAGCAATTTGTCTTCCAGATCACTGATAGCAATAACATCATCTTCCTCAGCTTTGGTACTCGCTGTAAACAGTCGCAGACTTTTATTATCAACATTGTAAACACCTTTAAATTCTTTACCGCTATTGATGGGCCAGGTCATAGGATGCAATGAAATACCCAATTCTTTCTCAATTTCTTCCAAAAGATCGAAGCGGTTTTTGCCATCCCGGTCCATTTTATTAATAAAGACAATCACAGGCGTATTACGCATACGGCACACTTCCATCAGTCTTCTGGTTTGGGCCTCTACCCCATTCACACTGTCGATAACCAGGATAACGCTGTCTACAGCCGTAAGCGTTCGGTAAGTATCTTCCGCAAAATCTTTGTGACCGGGTGTATCAAGGAGATTAATCAGGATGCCCTGGTATTCAAAAGTCATTACGGATGTGGCTACAGAAATACCTCTTTGTCTTTCAATTTCCATGAAGTCACTGGTAGCGTGTTTCTTTATCTTATTACTCTTAACAGCGCCGGCAACCTGGATAGCGCCACCGAATAACAGCAATTTCTCTGTTAAAGTAGTCTTACCTGCATCCGGGTGCGATATAATTGCAAATGTTTTCCGCCTGTTAATCTCCTTCTCGTATTTCACTTATTTATCTATATTGTATTTTAGCCACAGTCAACTTGCCGGATGATCCCGCAATTAGCGATCACCCATTTTCGTGGCTCATTTCAGATTATTAGCCCGCAAAGGTAAGGGATAGAAGGTTTCGTAAGTATTCTTCCTATTGAGAGGCTTTACCCATAAGCAGTTGGGATTGGAATACCCGAAATCCATAAAAAAGGTATTGTTTGGGGTAACACTTAAAAAGTTATAGCAATTCATTCACAGGTTCCTGTTGGTATAGCGGTTAGTTTTGTTATAAACCGGAATGGGTCAGCCCCTTTGGCACAGTTTTTACACTTACATAGAAAACAGGCATATGAAATATTTATTTACCCTCTTTTTGTTGGCTGCTTACAGTATGCATGCAGATGCCCAGGGACTAAAAGGGCTGCTCAACAAGGCCAAACAGGCTGTTACCGGGAATAGTAGCGGTTTGAGTAATGATGATATTGTAGCCGGATTAAAAGAGGCCCTGGTAGTGGGGTCTGAAAAAAGTGCCGGCTCACTTTCAAAACCGGACGGTTTTTTTGCCAATGCAGCCCTTAAAATAATTTTGCCGCCGGAAGCACAAAAAGTTGACAATACTTTACGACGAATAGGCCTTGGCTCACAGGTTGATGAAGCCATACTCAGTATGAACCGAGCCGCAGAAGACGCCTGCAAAAGTGCCTCTCCTATTTTTGTTAATGCCATTAAACAAATGAATTTTCAAGATGCATGGGGTATTTTAAAAGGGGGAGATACGGCAGCCACCGGTTACCTAAGGGGTAAAACAACGGCCGAACTCACCACAGCCTTTAGGCCGGTAATTGAACAATCCTTGCAAAAAACAGATGCCACTAAATACTGGAACACATTAATGACTACTTACAATACATTCAGTCTCCAAAAAATAAATCCGGACCTTTCCGCTTATGTAACAGAAAAAGCGTTGAGTGGGATTTTTTACCAGGTAGCCATCGAAGAAAAAAATATCCGGAAAGACCCATTGGCAAGAACTTCGGAACTATTGAAGAAAGTGTTCGCAAAATAGTTTACCTGAATACTTCGTCATCCATTTCATTGGCCTTGGTAACAATAGCCCTGATCTGAACATCAAGCTCTTTAGCGCTTTCAATCAGGTGATCAAACAATTCAAGCCCTTTTAGGGCACCACTGTTTTGTAATATTTCGAGTACACCTAAAATATTGGCCAGGGGTCTGCGTACTTCGTGCGACTGAATAAAAGCGATATCGCGTAATACCTTGTTTTGTGCCTTTAATTTTTCCTGTGCCAGCACTGCATCTGTGATATCGCGGTTGGTTCCTATGAGACTATCAATAAGACCGCTTTCAGATTTTTTGATGATGGCATGCGATTCAATATATCTTATCCTCCCATCCGGAATGATGATCCGGTATACGATACCATTAATATCCTTTTTTTGGGCACGGGACTCCTCAATAATTTTAGTTATCATTGCCTGTTCTTCAGGATGGATGGCTTTATTGAACACTTTAAACAGGTTCAGCCCTTCCTCTTTTTTACAGCCATATATTTCATACATCCTGTCGTCCCAGATTACCTGCTTATTGGCAAAATCCATTTCAAAAATACCAATGGCAGCCGAACCGGTTGCCAGCGATAAGCGTTGTAATAACTCTTCCTGTTCCTTTAATATTTGCTTACGCTGGGTAATATCTGTTTCGATGGCCATATAGCCCAAATATTTACCCTGTTCATCCCGCATGGGTTGGCAATCTACTTCAACCCATATGGGGTTCCCATTTTTATGGAAGCTCATAAGCTCGTCTTTATACGGCTGTTTATTATCGAGCAATTTGTGTACTTTTTGCCTGATGTCAGGATCACCCCCGGGGCCATCCAATGAGTATCCAATTTTTTTACCGGCAATTTCTTCCAGGGTATAGCCACTGATTCTTGTATAGCTTTCATTTATCCAGATAATATTTTCTTCCGAATCAGTAATCATCACCGCATTAGTAGTGTTACGCGCTACTAAGGCAAGCCGTCTTACTTCATCTTTCGTAATAGCCAATGCGGCTTCTGCCTGTTTACACCTGGTTATATCAAAAATACAGCCATCCACGAATACCACCTTTTCATCCTCATCATAATTACCCTTCCCACTTTCAAAAACCCATTTCAACTCACCATTTTTGGTTACAATCCGGTATTCAATCTCATATTTAATTTTGTCGGCTATAGCACAACGAATCAATTCCGTAAAAGCATCCCTGTCATCCGCATAAACCAGTTTCGAATATCCGTCTTTCGTATTCTGCATGAAATAATTAACAGGATACCCCGTGAGCTTTTCTATTTCATCACTAAAAAATTCAAGGGTAATAAATTTATCACCCCTGCAGCGATAAATGGCGCCAGGTATATGATTAACTAATGAGCGTATCTTCTCATTATTCAAACCTGGATGACTGGTGAAAGAAGGTTGGATGGGAATATGATTCATAGAAAATTTCAGGTTTGTAAATATACAGACGCTAAACGCTTATTAATCGTTTAGTTATTTAGTGATACAGAATTCTCTACGCTGCATATCTGACGTGGCTTACATGAAAATATTTTTGCACCTGCTTTCTGTCATTTTTCCTATTGTTCATAAAATCTTCAACAT
>JALNZE010000032.1 GCA_023229465.1 Chitinophagaceae bacterium | reverse complement strand
TCCATACCTACATAAATATTTTGACCGCTAAAATCCCGTAGTTTAGTTGATTCGCTTTTCATATGTTTTCGTTTCTTTGAATTTAGCAAACTCAATTCGCGAATTCAAACATATAAACTGCGCGGAATTTCCCGTTTAGCCGGACAATCTGCGAAGAAGTAAAATAGTTTGTTCTGAACAGTAACAGTAATCAGCTGCCGGGCATCAGAACATTCCCCTGCGGTAATTAGGCGCAATATGTTTTATAATTATTGGTAATTGTTTCCTTGTGTAAGGTAGGCTGCCTTTTTGTAACTGTCAATAGGGCCGGCCCTAAATTTTACCTGGATGGTTCTGGGCCGAATGATATAATTGTTTGCAGAAATGATATTGTGGATACAGTACATAAAAACTTGTCACCTTTTAAACTGTTTAGACAGGTTATTGTAAAACCTTTCCAGTAACCGTATTTTTTCTGTTATAATATCCGCCTCAGCAAACAGTCCGTTTTGGAATTGCAAAGTTTTTTTATAATTGGTTGTAAGGCCGTCTGGCAATATAACTTTTGCTAAATAACCACTATCCGAGGGAGTTGTGTTGATATAGTCAATTATACCAAGTACAGAACCATACTGCTCAAAAGGATATGCCTGAAACTTTATTAAAACCTGTTGCCCCGCTTTTACTTTCCCAAAATTGTATTGTGAAATAAGCATTTCAACAAAGTATGACGTATTAGTCGGCTGAACATAAAATAGAGGCTGATCAGCTTTCATTTCCTGATTCTCCTGAATGAAACCATTAAAAGAAACTATTCCGGAAACAGGAGCTTTTAAAAGGTATTTTAATTCCCAAGCCTGCACATGACTTTTCATAGTTTGTATGGCCTGTATAAAAGTATTTTTTTGTACAATGATTTGATTCTCCAATTCAGCAATTTCTTTTTGCTTTTCGTTTTGTTGGCTTTCGTTTGTAATAATGGAAGCATCGATTTGTGGCAGTGTTAATTGTTTTTCAATCAGTTTGCTTTTTTCGTTTCGGTAATCTAAAGCGGAAATTACCTTATCCTTCGCCAAAGATTCATTGGCAGTATAGTTTTCCTTGCTTAAAGAAAGAGCTTGCTGTAGCAATCCTTTTTGATTTGTTAGTATCTCATGCAGTTTCTGAATATTCCGCATGTCAGTAGCCAGCATATTTTTCTTGTGAAGAAAGAATCCGCTACTTAGAAAGTCCCTGAATGTTGTGAAAGACTGAATAAATATTTGATAGGTGGACTGTAATTCGCCTAAATGATTAATGAACTGCTGATTAGTATTATAATTGGGAAATAATTTAGTTATTTCGTCAGTTCTTTTATCGGTAATAAGGTTATCGATTGAATCAATCTGCTTCCCAATTGCCATTACAGATTGAGGATTGGCAATACTTTCCATATAACCTAAAATCTGTCCAGCTACTACTTTCTCGTTTTCTTTTACTGCAATCTTTATTAGTTTACCGGCTGTTTTTGTGATACTTTGTTTAGCAGCATTCACAGCATTCAGCCTTGCTTTTGCCATTACAATTTCCGGGTATTGTATATACCATGTTATTAAAGCAAGTAATAACAACATAACAAAAAAGTATGCAGTGCCCCACCTTACTAATACCGGCGGTTTTTTAGAAATAATTTCATCAATCTCATTTCCATGGTCGGCAAATGTATTTTTTAATGTGAATACATTTTCGCTGACTACTTTGTTTTCGGTCGACGGTATGTTGATATCAGCTTCCAAGTTCTAATTGATTTTTTACCAGTTCGTAATATTTTCCTTTTATTAAGGTAAGTTCGGCATGGGTTCCTTCTTCTACAATTTCCCCGTTTTCCAACACCACAATTTTATCAGCATTTTTTACTGTACTCAATCTGTGAGCCACTACAATCGCTGTTTTGCCATTGAAGAACTGCTGCAAATTTTCCAATATCACTTTTTCATTATTGGCATCTAAACTATTGGTGGCTTCATCAAAAAAAATAAATTGAGGGTTTTTATATACAGCCCTTGCAATTGCCAATCGTTGTTTTTGTCCTCCACTAATGCCATTCCCTTCTGCTCCTAATTTTGTATAAAACCCTAATGGTAATGATTCTATAAAGGAGAGAATGTTGGCCGTTTTACAAGCATTAACTAATCGTTCGTTATCAACTTTATCATCGGTAACAGTAATATTCTTTCTGATGTTATCGTTGAAAATAAAACTATCCTGCATTACTGAACCGCATACACTACGCCAGAATTTTGGGCTGATGATTTTTAAATTTGCAGAACCTAAGTGAATATCACCTTTATAGCTTTCGTAAAAGCGTAAAAGTAATTTAATGAGTGTTGATTTGCCACTGCCGCTCATGCCAACAATTGCTGTTACCTTGCCCTGAGGAATAATAAGGTTAATATTCTTTAGCACAGGTTCATTACCTGCCCCAGGATAGGTGAATGAAAGATTTTTAATACTGATACTCTGCTCTTGCGGTAGGTGGTGGTTAAGCTGTTTGTTGGCGGGTTCCTCATCATCCAATACATGAATGTCATTTAACCTTTCCAATGATATTCTGGCATCCTGTGCCTGCTGTGTAAATCCAATTAACTGTTCAATTGGGCTGTTCAACTGACCTATAATATATTGAATGGCCAGCATCATACCCATGGTTAGTTTTCCTTCAATTACCAAATTGGCAACAATAAAAGTGATAAAAATATTTTTACCCTGGTTAATAAAAAATGCACCAACTTGCTGGTATTGGGTTAAAGAAAGACTTTTGAAATTGAGCTTAAATAACCCAGCCTGCAAGCCTTCCCATGCCCAACGATAAGTATTTTCGGCATTGTTCAGTTTAATTTCCTGCATACCATACACCAATTGCATAGTAGCATTGTTTTCTTTACTGGCAATGGTAAAGCGTTGGTAGTCTAATTTTCTACGATAGGTTAAAAAAAAACGTATCCAGAATAAGTACAATAGACTCCCGGCAATAAAAATGATAAATATACTTGTACTGTACGAAAGCAATACAAAGGAAAAGAGGATTAGATTAACAATGGAAAAAATTGTATTTAATGCGGTTCCGGTCAAAAAATTTTCTATTCGGTGATGGTCTCCGATGCGTTGAATAATATCTCCTGGGTGTTTGCTGTCGAAAAATTGCATTGGCAGTTTCAAGAGTTTTTCCCAAAAACCAGAAAGCAAAGAAATGTTTATCCTTGTGCTGATATGAAGTAAAATACGGCTTCGGATAAACTCAACAACGGTTTGAGAAAAAAGAAGCATCAATTGGGCGGCTAAAACTATTTGAATAAAATTGATGTCACGGCTGTTGATGCCCGTATCCACAATACTTTGGGTGAGATAAGGGAAAATGAGTTGTAATACACTGCCGAGCAGCAACCCCAGTACTATTTGAAAAAAATAAGATTTGTGTTCCTTTACATATCCGAATAAATAACTCCACCCGATTTTGGTTTTTACATTTTGTTCCTCATCTGTAAAATCCATTTCTTTAAAAGTGGGTGTGGACTCTAATAATAGCGTAGTACCTTTTCCTGTTTCATGTTCGGTAGTGGAGATCCAGTGTTTAAGAAATTCTTCCCTGTTCAGTTTAATCAATCCTTTTGCAGGGTCGGCAATTATTATTTTGTTTTTGGTAGAGCCCGGTGTTAGCACCACGAAGTGATAATGATCCCAATGAATTATTGCTGGATGGGGCGCATCGTTTATGAGTTGTTCAAAACTTAGTTTAGCGCCTACTGATTTTAAACCGATGGCTTCTGCCGCATCTGATAGCCCTATCATAGATACTCCGGCTTTACCATATTGCGACTTGTTTCGCAGGTACTCCAAAGAAATTGACCGGCCATAATATTTTGCCACCATGCGAAGGCAGGTGGGACCGCAGTCCATGGCATCTAATTGTTTATACAGAGGGAACTTCAATTTTTGTACTTGTCATTATTTTTTTTGGGGTGAAATAAAATATATCTGGTATGGGGTTTACTATTTTAGGCCGTTTACATGCTTTTTTAAATTCAACTAAATGATAAAACATTGCCTCATATGCATCTTTGTAAATGATTCTACCCTTTTCCCATTTTATTTTTCCGGGTGTGCCTTCCACAATTATGAAATCGAAAAATGCCTTTATCTTTCCGTCTGCTTTTTTTACTATATATGTCATACTCTGAATGTTATCAGGATAATCAAAAATGGATGCTCCGCTTTCTAACTCTTTCCACAAAAAGGCACATTCATCAAAACAAAAATGTTCTGCGCTGCTGAATACCTGTTTGAAATCTTTACTTTTCATAAAAAAGGTATTCATTTCATTATTATTTCTGAATATACAAAATGCACCCGTTATATAATCATGTCGGCTGCTGATAATGTCATAATTATTCAGTACCTCATCTGTCATAAAATTCCTGATATTGCCATATACCACATCCATATCACCATGGCCCCAAAAGTCATAATCTTTAACTATCTCTGGAAACAGAAAGCCATAAGCTGGTTTAAAATCGCAGAGCTTGTACGGGTAGTCTATATTTACGGTAAAACCTAATTTTTTGGATGCAGTAGTTTTTATTTCTTCTAATGATTTGTGTATGATTTTTACATTTTCAGGTTTTCTAAGTATGCTTTCTTCGTTATCTGTAATAATGAAAAAATCTATAGTAGGATTATATTGGCAAGAGTGAATAAAGTATGGTAAGTACCAAGAGTAAGGTCCATACCAGCAGGTGATTATGGCGATTGTTTTGTACACTAACATTTATAGCTTATTGTAAATATTTGTTGATTAATTCTATGAGTGCTTGTTCACTCGGCCGGGGCGCATCAGACGAAATATAGGTACCATCTTTATTAATCAACATATACCGTGGAATAGTATTAATATTGAATTGTTGCATAAAAGACGATTCTCTCGCATTAATCAAAAGAAAATTTTTGTCTGTTTCGCTATTGCTACTTAACACAAACTTCCGCCAGGCTTGAATTTCTTTATCAATTGATATACTAAGAAAAACAATTTTGTCTTTCGGAGATTCCTGTATTATTTTCTTTAAATATGGTATGTCCTCTCTGCAGGGTAAGCACCAACTTGCCCAAAAATCAATAAGTATTAATTTCCCTTTATATAGGGCGAGAATATCTTCTAATCCGGATACTTTTTTCCCATCTACCCATAATAAACTATTGTTACTAGTTAGTGCAGCCTGATTGTCATTTTGTTGTTGCTCCGCTATTATAGTATTTACCAATTTCTTATAGGTGATGTTATAACAGAACGTGTTATATTTTTCGAAGTAATTGGAAGAGATTGGTATTCTGTTTTTATTTGCACTATACATAAGCACACTTAAAAGATAATCTTTTGCCAATGCATTAAAACTATTCAGTACAAAATCGAAACAAGACTTGAATTCAAGTTCACTATTAATTTTAGAAATTTTATAAGGGGCTACTACATTCATTATTTCGTATAATAAAAGAAAAATATTTTCAAATTCCTGCTGTATTGTAATATTATTGAATAAGGGAATCAGTTTAGTGCATTTATCCTTATACAGACCATGTGCTTGTAAAGTGTCTTTATAGCTTCTGTATAAAAAAATCAATCTGATATTGTATCTGTTCTTTAAATAACTATTGGCGATTTTTTTAAATTTCTTACTTACTCTATATGCCTTGATTAATGAATCAAAGCGCAGTTGTGAGACCATTGTATATTTGGGGATGTCTCTTTTAAGGTTCTCTTCAAATTTCAAAACCGTATCAAGGGTGGCATCATCTAATGATGGTATTATTGGGTATTTATCAATTTTTCTAAAATCTTTAAAGAAGCGCAGTTCCCTGTTTCTTCGCTTATTGCCATTAATTTTATATAGCGTAAAGTCATTAACTCCAACCCTTTTAATGCCAATATGCTCTCTTGGATAAACCAGAAAATAGTCGTACTGCAAAAAAAACGTTGGATAATTAATGATTGCCTTAGCTATTTCTCCCTTTTTAAATTCTATGGTATTAGTTAAATTACCTCTAATATTTAGTAAATCAAGATAACCTAAAGTTGGTTTGGGAAAATCTGGGTCACTAAAAACGGTAGAATCAGGGGTAAAATAAACAGGATAGGACTTGCCTTCTATCATATGGTAAGAAGTGCATGATGTAAACATTATAAATAATCCAGTGTATATAATAAGTTTTACCATATAGAAAGCATTGTTTAATAGGTAAGTTGTAGTTTACTATTTATAGTAAACTACAACTTACCTTGAAATTAATTAAGATGGACAACCTGCCCAATGACAAGTTGTTCCAGAAGTTCCTGAATTCGCATAACAATGTCCACTTGTGTCGGTTGTCGTATACTGACAAATAACCATTTTATTTGGACAATCTGCATCACTAGTGCAAGAGGTACTACCACTACCCGCCATAATGTTCTTCATTTCAGCTCTGCTCAACTTTCCTTTTATGTTGGCAAGGCTCATTTTTTGTGTTTGCATTTTTTAGAATTTTAAAGTCATTAAAAATTGTTTGTGCCTGTAGCTATTATCATCAACAGGCTTTGGCTGCCCAGCCACAAATGTGTACATCATTTGTGTAGTACCGCCAGGCTTTTCTTTCAGGGTACTAATCCAAAAGAAAATATTTTAAATCCTCAATGCTATATGCATCGGGGAGTTGGTATCCGTTTAAAAAGAATGTGGGTGTAAAGTTTATATCCATTGCTTCACACCACTTGTCCATTGCATCTACTTTACTACTCTGTTTCAATAATTCGCCGTTCAATGGGTATTTTGAGGCAAACTGTTCATAGTTTTTTACCTTTGTTAAATACCAATCATCTAATGCTTTTTTTATCTTATCTTCTTTGCTATTTTCGGCTATTGCTAACAAATGGCTAACAGGTTTCAGAGCCGGATGTTCTTCTTTATTTGGGGCAGTAAAAATAATTTTTATTTTTAAGTTTGCTGATTCTTTTAATAGTATTTCAATTTTTGAATGCGCTATACTACAAGGCCTGCAATAAGGGTTACATACTTTTATAAGGGTATTATTTGCAGAAGGATTTCCAAGGTCAATGCCCAAACCATCGGCAGGTATGGTTAGTTTTTTTTGTTTCTGTAAAAGTGTATCAAAAATTTCAGTATTAAATTTTATACGCTGGTATTCCCGTTTCGTATTTCTTGCTTCCTGTAACTTTAAAATGAATGGCTTTAGCGTAAACCAAATTAGCGCAGGTAATAAATAAAGCAAGAAACTTTGCAGCAACAGGGTTAATGTGATAGCAGAAAATGAATTAAGAAGATGGGTAACTATACTATTAATGATACCCAGAACAAGCAATGCCTGTACGGCAAGGCAAAGCACACACCATTGTTTTGCTACCCTCCATTGGTAATAAATAGAAAAGAAAGGGTAGGGTATAGTTACCATATTAAAAGCTGCTATAAGGGAAATAACAGGTAAGAGGTTGGTATTGGCAAAAAGCAAACAAAGCATCGCCCCTGCAAAATAAAAAAAACCCACTTCGCTCCAGCTTAACCAACTGAATAGGTTTGCCGCTTTTCCGGAAAGTATGGCATTACAGTTGCCTTTTGATATTCCCGAACATACTTTTTGCAATAAGGGGTTGTTCTTATCTATTTCATGCCATAATAGTAATAGGGCAACAATAAACCCGGTTAAATTAATGCAGTACTGCAAATAAATACCCGCAGTAGTGAATGAGTTTGTAATTGCAGAGTTGTTAATATTTTTAACCAAAAGCAAAATTGAGATACTTGTAAAAGCTATAAATGCCGCAATTGGAATGAGGGAAGCAAAGAAATTCTTTCTTTTATGTTTGTCAAAGTCTGGTTCTCCAGAACATTCGTTAGGCTCAGCAATCAGGTAAACACCATTCCATGAACTTTTGAAGTCCCTTTTATTTTCAATGACTGTATTCTTATAATCCTTTTGACAAGTTAGTATGTTTGATTCAGTAACCTGCTTTATAATGGTTAGCGGTTCTTCCCTTTTGTGTGTATATGCAATAAATGGAGTGGGTAGTTCGTCAATATTGTTAGGGTCTATTTTTCCTGCACCATTTGAAACATTCCATTTGTTTAATGAATCGCTGATACATAAAAGGCTTGGCCAGTCGGGATGGTTTTGCAGTGTTTCGTTAACGGTACGGCCGTTTACTTTCACTTTTAGCAAGCGAAGAAATTCAATAGTTGCCTTAACGGTTGATTCGTATTGGTTAAACATAGTATGCAATAATGTCTTGATAATAAACGTGGTGGATGAATTTTGTTCCGAACAGTAATCAGCTGCCGGGCATCAGAACATTCCCCTGCGTTAATTAGGCGCAATATCTTTGGTAAAACCTATAATTATTTCTGCGTGTAATGTAAGTATGTGTTTTTTACCAAACAATAGGGGCTATCCCCCTATTTTGTGGGTAAATTCATTCATTAATAACACAGATTTTTTAAATTCAATAGGATTGATTCCTATATTTAAGCAGTAATTCAGTTTTTAGTCGCCCCATACCTGCTATTTTAAACCCTGTCTGATGAAAATCATGGTGGTTGATGATCATGTTCCCTCACTCCTGAAAATTTCAGGGTATATTAATTCTTTAAAAGGATACCGGATGCTGGGTATGGCGCATGATGGCCATGAATTAATTAAATTCTGCTGTCATCAAAAAGAATTGCCTGATATTGTTTTATTAGATGTGCAAATGCAGAAAATGGATGGTGTAACTGCTATGGAGTTTATGGGCAGCTATTTTCCCGCTGTAAAGATTATTGCCATATCCTCTCATATAGATGAACGCGTAGTTTCAGATATGTTGGCCAGCGGGGCGTGGGGCTATGTTTTTAAGGACAAAGAGATGAGCATGTTGTATGAAGCTTTATTGGCGGTTGAATCAAATCAACCTTATGTTGACCGCCGTTTATTTTTCGATATCTCTCAAAGGGGTATCCTGATAAAACAAAGACAGGCGGAAAAAGAATGGCTGTTCAAACAATATGGGCTAAGCCCGAGAGAAAAAGAAATACTGGCGCTGCTTGTTTCCAACATGGATTACCGGGAGATCGGCGAAATTCTTAATATAGTGCCCAAAACCATTGAGCATACAGTGAATAACCTGACTAAAAAATTTGATATCACAAACGGCAGGGCAGGTTTACTCCTGCAATCATTGCGTTTGGGGTTAACCAAAATGGCAAACTTGCAGGGGGGGGGTAAAATCATTTAGTTACAAGTGGCAGGGATCGAAAATAATGAATATTGAACAGGGCCACTAAAACAGCCCAAACAAAGTTCTATCTACTTTACTAATGATTTCACCGAAATGCTCCTCATTTTCAGAGAATTTATTTTTGTCGCAGTCAATGATTAGTAAAGGACCCTCTTTGTAACTGTCAATCCATTTATTATAATGTTCATTCAGGCGCTTGAGATAATCGAGGCGGATATTTTCTTCGTATTCTCTGCCGCGTTTTTGTATTTGAGATACCAGGGTTGGTACAGAAGCTTTCAGGTAGATTAATAAATCTGGTGGTTGCACCATGGTTTTTAATGTCTGAAAAAACAGGAAATAATTATCAAAATCACGTTTGCCCATCAGGCCCATTTCGTGCAGGTTAGGGGCGAATATATGGGCATCTTCATAAATCGTCCTGTCCTGTATAACGGTTTCAGTTCCATGGTGTATCTCCAGCAATTGATTGAGCCTGCTGTTTAGAAAATATATCTGCAGGTTAAAACTCCAGCGGGGCATATCCTCATAAAAATCCATGAGGTAGGGATTATGATCCACATCTTCAAACTGTGGTATCCAGCGATAATGCTTACTCAGCATTTCCGTTAAAGTGGTCTTTCCCGCGCCAATATTACCGGCTACCGCCACATGTTTTGGTTTCTTTGCTTTTGCCATATAGATTGAAAGTACGAAATACGAAGTACGAACTATGAACTGGGTGAAGTTTTTTTTGTTTACCCGTAATTCATCCCAATTGCCTGCCTCACCAGTTTCAGGGTTTCTGAGGCGCTGGCTCTTGCTTTATCGGCCCCCTGGTGGATGATCTTTTGTAAGAGTGGCCTGTTATGCTGTATATCCGCCGCCTTCTCTCTTATGGGCCGGATAAAGCGGGCCATATCTTCTGCCAGTTGTTTTTTCAGGTTGCCATACCTTATCACACAGTTGCCGGCGCTGCTGGCATTAAAATCGTCTTCAAATTTCTGTAAAGTACCTGGTGTACTCACCAGTTTCATCAGCGTAAACAGGTTCTCAATATAATCCGGTTTTACCGAATTGGGTTCGGCAGGGCCCTCATCGGTTTTGGCTTTCATGATTTTTTTCCGGATACTGTCTTCCTCATCCGCCAGATAAAGGGTAGCTAACTGGTTTTCACTCTTGCTCATTTTACCCGTACCATCCAGGCTCATAATTCTTACCAGTTCCCCGCCATAATTAAATGCGTAGGGCAGGGGCAGTACCTCACCATAACGGTAATTAAATCTTTCCGCGAAATGGCGCGCCATTTCAAGGTGTTGCTCCTGATCCTTACCCACAGGCACTTTTACGGCACGGTGTATTAAAATATCGGCGGCCTGTAATACAGGATAGGTTAATAATCCCGCATTTATATTTTCCGGTTGTAAGCGTACCTTCTCTTTAAAAGTAGCCGTTTTCTCCAATTCTCCTTTATAGGCAAGCATATTTAAGTACAGGTACAATTCAGCAATTTCAGGCACATCACTCTGAATATACAGAGCCACTTTATCGGGGTCTAGTCCACAGGCAATATTTTCCGCTATTACCCTGTATACGCTGTTTTGTAATTCTTTGGTATCGGGATGGGTGGTAAGACTATGCCAGTTGGCCACAAAAAAATAGCAGTGATAGGTATCCTGCATACGCACATAATTACGCATGGCCCCAAAATAATTACCCAGGTGCAGAAAACCGGTAGGACGAATGCCACTAAGAACAACCTCTTTTTCCATAAGGGGCGAAGATAATATTAGTAGATGGTCCTTCGACATTCGTCCCTGCCTTTTTTTCAGTAACCCATTTATGGCTACGCTGAATCAGATAATTGCGGAATTTCGGTTTGTGTTGCTAATTTGCGGGGTGTGTGTAAGTATTGGCCTATTTTTTAATCTGAAATTTCTGTTCCCATCAACGAATCAGCCGGCATATTAGCTTCTCCCATCGAATACCTCAAAGGGGTAGGTCCTTTGCGTGGGGATATGCTGAAGAAGGAACTGGAAATTTTTACTTTTGCCGACCTGCTCGAACATTTTCCCAACCGGCATATAGATAAGACCAAAGTGAGCAGGATACGTGATATTGGCCCCCATACAGATTTTATACAGGTAGCAGGTACCCTTATCAACTATGAAATGATTGGCGCGGGCAGGGGTAAGCGATTGGTTGCTCAACTGAAAGATGCGAGTGGTGTGCTGGAACTGGCCTGGTTTCAGGGAATTGGTTGGGTTACCAGGAACCTGCATGTGGGCAGTGATTACCTGGTATTTGGCAAAACAGGATTTTTTAACGGAAGGCCACAGATAGTGCATCCCGAAATAGAAGTGTATGTGCCTGCAAATGCGGATGGTAAATCTTTTTTAGAACCGGTGTATCCCAGTACCGAAAAACTAAAAGCAAGGGCGCTGAATGGGAGGCAGATAGGTAAATTAACCCAGGCTTTATTATCGCAGGTACAGCCCAAAGATATTAAAGAGAATTTACCCCAGGCAATACTGGGCAGCCTGCAGCTCATGAACCGGTATGAAGCGTATCAGCATATTCATTTTCCCGCATCCAATGAATTATATGAGCGGGCCATGAAGCGATTAAAATTCGAAGAATTATTTATTGCACAGGTAAGGATGAACCTGGTTCGTTTGCAAAGGCATAAGGTAAGCAGGGGGGTGGTGTTTGCTAAAGTGGGTGAACTTTTTAATACACTATACAGCGCTTATCTTCCTTTTGAATTAACGGGCGCGCAAAAAAGAGTGCTTAAAGAGATCAGGACCGATACGGCGCGTGGTCACCAGATGAATCGTTTATTACAGGGTGATGTAGGCAGTGGTAAAACCATTGTTGCGTTGTTAAGTATGCTGCTGGCAGCGGATAATGGTTACCAGAGCTGTTTGATGGCGCCAACTGAAATCCTTTCTCAGCAACACTTTACAGGCCTGAGCGAATTATTAAAAGAGATGCCGGTAGAGATTGCTTTACTAACGGGCAGCACCAAAACCAGGGAACGAAAAAGAATATTAAAAGGGTTACTGGATGATACCATTCATATGGTGGTGGGTACCCATGCCGTGATTGAAGAGGTGGTGCAGTTTAAAAACCTGGGCCTGGTAATTGTTGATGAGCAACACCGTTTTGGTGTGGCGCAAAGGGCCAGGTTATGGGAGAAAGCAACCATACCCCCACATGTATTGGTGATGACAGCCACCCCTATTCCGAGAACATTGGCCATGACAGCCTATGGTGATCTTGATTATAGTGTGATGGATGAATTGCCGCCGGGCAGGAAACCCATTACTACGGTTCATCGTAATGAAACAGCCAGGGCCAAAGTGATGGATTTTGTGCGATCGGAAATTGATAAGGGCAGGCAGGCTTATTTCATTTATCCCCTGATAGAAGAAAGTGAGAAGATGAGTTATGAGGATCTGATGCAGGGTTATGAGCAGGTAAAATGTTTTTTTCCGGAACCCAAATTCAGTATCAGTATGGTGCATGGCAGACAGCCTTCGGTGCAGAAAGAAACCAATATGCAACGTTTTGTAAAGGGGGATACGCAGATTATGGTGAGTACCACCGTAATTGAAGTAGGGGTAAACGTACCCAATGCCTCGGTAATGGTGATTGAAAGTTCCGAAAAATTTGGTCTATCCCAGTTGCACCAGCTCCGCGGCAGGGTGGGTAGGGGAAGTGAACAAAGTTTTTGCATATTATTAACGGGGCTCTCAGCAAGCAAAGAGGCAAGGGAACGTATCAAGATTATGTGCGCTACCAATGATGGATTCGTGATTGCGGAAAAAGACCTTGAAATAAGGGGGCCGGGCGATATTGAAGGCACCCGGCAGAGCGGCGCCCTAAACTTTAAGATTGCCAGTATCGTGCATGATAAGGAATTACTGGAATTAGCCAGAAATGAGGCCGAAAAATTGGTGGAAGAAGATGTGGAACTGGGTATGGCAAAGAATTCGCCGTTGAAGATTTTTTTACAGGGGCAGGGGAGGAAGAATGGGTGGGGGAAGATTTCGTAGGAGTTAGGAGTTTGGAGTTGGGAGTATGATTTCTTACGACTTACGAAAGATACCTGACGTAATTAACCTCTCTGTAACAAATCACTCAGCTTTTATAATCAGCATTAAGCGGATAAGTTGTAACTTTTAAAAAAATATTTTGGCTGTTTTTAAAACGATAGGAAGGTTACTGATAATTCTGTTTTTCTGCAACAATGCCAGTTCGCAGAATTACCTGGAATTTATTGAAAATAAGGGCCAGTGGGATGCTAAGGTGAAATTTAAGGGTGATATGGGCGCCGGCTCATTTGTATTGCAATCCACGGGTTATCGAATGGTGTTGTATAATAAGGAGGATATTAACAGGATAAGGGAATCTGTACATGGGAACCATTCCGAAACAACTACGCAGAAGCGGATTACTTCCGACGAAAGAGTTAAGAAGCCTGCACCGGGAGGGGGTGATGAAAATATATTACGCGGGCATGTGTATGAAATGAAGTTTCTCAATGCCAATGAGCATCCGGTGATTGTGCCGGATAAGCCACTGAATACCTATTCCAATTATATTATCGGAAATGATTCCACCAAATGGGCCAGTAATTGTAAAACCTATGGAGGGGTAACCTATCAAAATGTATATCCGGATATTGATGTGCGGTATTATACATCAAATAGGTTGTTGAAATATGATTTTATTGTACATCCCGGTGGTGATCCTTCCCGGATTGCCCTTTATTTTGATGGGGCGGAAAGCCTGAAACTGAAAGAGGGAAACCTGGTTATTAAAACTTCGGTTGATGAGGTAAAAGAACTATCTCCCTATACTTATCAGCTTATTAATAACAGCCGTTCAGAAATACCCTGCAGTTATGTTGTAAAAGGAAATATTGTTCGTTTTAAACTGGAGGATGTGTATTCGAAAACAGCTACACTGGTTATTGATCCCTCTCTTATATTCTCCACTTTTACCGGTAGTACCGCGGATAACTGGGGCTATACGGCTACTTATGATGGCAAAGGGAATTTTTACGCGGGAGGCATTGTATTTGGTAATGGCAATGGAGTGTTCCCTACCAGTAATGGCGCTTTTCAACAAATATTTCAGGGAGGAAATAATAATACCGGTGAAAATTCCTCCGGAGTTGGATTTGATATGGGTATTATGAAATTTGACCCTACCGGCGCTAACCGTATCTATGCCACTTATATTGGCGGAGCCGGTGGAAACGAACAACCCCATAGTTTAGTAGTAGATGGAGCGGGTAATTTAGTGATTGCGGGAAGAACCACTTCATTAGATTATCCTGCCAAAGGGGCGCTTAAACAGTATGGGCCATTAGGGGGTGGTTGGGATATAGTAGTCACCAAATTAAATGCGGCAGGCTCGGCATTAATTGCTTCTGTAAAAATAGGTGGCAATGTGGATGATGGCGTAAATATCCGGCATAAATACCCGGTAAGAGGCGCTGAATCTATTAATAGAAATTATGGTGATGATGCCCGAAGCGAAGTGATACTGGATGATTCAGGCAATATTTATTTTGCCTCTTGTACACAGTCAACTAATTTCCCTACCACTGCTGTGTCAGCTCAAACAACACTGGGTGGTACCAATGCCAGTGGCAGGAACCAGGATGCAGTCATCATGAAATTAACTCCCGATCTTTCCGCTGTTTTATTTAGTGTGATCATTGGGGGTAATGACGATGATGCTGCATTTGTTTTGGCCATTAACCCATTTAATAATAATTTATTTGTGGCAGGCGCTACTGCCAGTGTTAATTTTCCGGGTAACAAAACAGGTGTGAAGTTTCCCGTATTTCAAGGTGGAACCTCAGATGGATTCGTTGCAGAATTTACCGGTAACGGAAGCCTGGTTCGTACAGGTTTTTTTGGTACGGGTGGAACAGATATGATCTATGGTATTCAATTTGATAAGTTTGGTTTCCCTTATATTTCAGGAACCACTACCGATACCTGGCCCATTGTGAATGCGGGGTTTAACCAGCCCGGGGGTAAGCAATTTATTGTAAAACTGAAAACAGATTTATCTGATTATATTTATTCAACCGTTTTTGGTACCCGTGGGGCTTATCCCAATATATCACCTACCGCCTTTCTTGTAGACAGATGCGAAAATGTATATGTTTCCGGTTGGGGAGGTAGTGTCAATGCCAAGCAGGGTTTTCCAAATAGCGGAACAAGAGGGCTTTCTGTTACTGCCGATGCATATCAGTCAACAACGGATAATGATGATTTCTATTTTTTCGTCCTGGAAAAAAACGCGCAATCGCAGTTATATGGAAGTTTCTTTGGGCAGGATGGAGGTTTTGGTGAACATGTAGATGGTGGTACCAGCCGCTTTGATAGGAACGGTGTTATTTATCAGTCTATCTGTGCCAATTGCAGTTTTCCCAAACCCCCATTCCCCTATACCCCCGGTGTCTGGTCGCCCACTAATGGCGCGCAAGGTTGTAATCTCGCTGCCATTAAGATCGCTTTTAATTTTGCAGGAATTGGCGCGGGAGTATTGGCTTCGGTAAGTGGTGTGCCGAATGATACTACTGGTTGTGTACCAATGACTGTAAATTTTACAGATACACTGGCCATGGGCAAAAAGTATATATGGGATTTCAACGATGGATCAAATCCTGTTACTACTACCATACCTTCTATTACACATACGTTTAATACCGTTGGTTTTTACCGCGTAAAATTAATATCAGTTGATTCCAATACCTGCAATATTACTGATACCTCTTTTGTTACCATGCGTGTAAGAGATGATAAAGTAGGATTGGCTTTTACGTCTGCTAAATTACCACCCTGTGCTTCATTGTCTTATCAGTTCACCAATCTTTCAATCGCCATCAAACCGTTTACCGCCACCAGTTTCCGATGGGATTTTGGGGATGGAAATACGATGCTGGCCGGAACGGGTTCGGTAGTGCATACGTATGCAGCAGCAGGTACGTATAATGTGCGATTAGTACTGATTGATACCAATTATTGTAATGAACCCGATAGTTTGTTGAAACAAATTCGCTTATCACCCAATGTAAAAGCACAGTTCGAAACACCTGCTGTTGGTTGTGTTCCGTATACGGCTTCATTTATGAATACTTCTTTAGGAGGGGCACAATTTGTATGGGATTTTGGCGACGGCAGTACTTCCACAGATACTGATCCGGTACACTTGTATAGTCAACTGGGAACCTACCAGGTAAGACTGATCGCTTCTGATGCTGCCACTTGTAATAAAGTAGATACTTCGGCTTTTTTTACTGTTAAAGTAAGCCCTAACCCCCGTTCATTATTCAGTTATTCACCACAACCTACTGAACCCAATACGGCAGTTAGTTTTTTGAATAATTCTATTGGGGCAAGCGCTTATAAATGGTTGTTTGGCGACAGGGACACATTATTCACGATTCGTGAGGATACATTGGTGAGTCATTTATACAATTCTTCCAGTACTTTCAACACCTGCCTGGTGGCCTATAATGTATCCGGTTGCAGTGATACCAGTTGCCTGCCCATTCAGGTAATTATTAACAGCTTACTGGATGTGCCCAATGCCTTTTCTCCGAATGGAGATGGACGTAATGATAAAATATATGTGCGTGGTTTTGGTATTGAAAAAATGACCTGGCGTATTTACAATCGTTGGGGAACATTAGTATATGAAGGGTTGAATCCTTACCAGGGATGGGATGGAACCTATAACGGAAAAATTCAACCGCAGGAAGTGTATCATTATACACTGATCGTTCAATTCAGCAGTAAAGATAGAACTACTAAAAATGGAGATATTACCTTACTTCGATAAAGGAATCATGAAGGCAAACAGAAAAAAAGTATTCGTTTTTATATTCTTGGTGATGGCTGTGTATGGTCGTGCCCAAGAGCTTCACTATTCGCAATACTTCAATGCCCCTTTATTGATAAACCCCGCCAATACTGGCTTTAACCCCGATTATGATTTTAGGGTAGGTGGTAATTACCGAAATCAATTTGCCAATGTGGGTAGTCCATATAAAACGATGGGTGTTTGGGGAGATGCTAAACTATTCGCCGACCGATTTGAAAATGGATGGGTAGGTGTGGGCGCTACTATATTAAAGGATGCATCAGGTAGTTTATCTGCTACCAGCGGATATGCATCTGTTGCGTATCACCAGTTATTGGGCTATAACAGTTTATTGAGTGGTGGGTTCGGATTGGGCATTATCAATAAGCGGATTGATATTTCCAAACTCAGCTTTGACAATCAGTGGAACGGAAAATTTTTCGATGTAACCATTCCCGCCAATGAACCTTTTGCCTATAACCAGGCTACTTATTTTGATTTGCAGGTGGGTTTGAACTATGCCTATTTTGCTTCTGAGAATATGTACCTCAATGCCGGATTAAGCGTGATGCATATTAACACACCCAGGGAAAGTTTTTTTGATCCCACTGTTTCCGATAACCGTTTAGAAAGAAGGTATACCGCTTTTGTAAACAGCAGCTTCAAGATCCAGGACCTGTGGATCGTTAATCCTAATATCTATGTAAGTAAAATTGGTAATGCCTGGGAAACCGTTATGGGTTTCAATGCAAATCGCGACCTGGGTGGGGATGGCCTGCAACAATTCATTGTTGGCCTCTATTACCGCAATAAAGATGCGCTGATACCCATGTTAGGTTTCCAGGTGAACGATATGAAATTCACTGTGAATTATGATGCCACTATTTCCAGCCTCAGCAGCTTCAATGGCACACGAGGCGCCTATGAAATATCGATTGTAAAAAGCGGGGTGTTCCCCTCCGGCGCCGGACGGTCAGTGAAATGCCCAACCGTCAGATTCTGATTTATTTCTTTGCTTTTGTAAGCCGGCCTTTACCGCCGTCGCAGCTTTGATCTCCCTGATCATATTCGCATTTAGATAGCCTTCGGGCCGGTTTATATTGTTTTTAACAAAAAAGGGCATCGTTTCACTCCCTGATCATATAATTATGTTCAATCCTGCCGCATAATTTTTATCTTGCAAACCATCAATTATTTGGTATGAAATATTTGCCCCTGAATCCTGAGATATTTATCAATAACAGAAAACGGTTTATCAAAGAGATGTTACCCAACAGCATCGCTGTTTTTGTAAGCAACGATGAATGGCCGGCTAACGGCGATGCTTTACATGCATTTAAACAAAACACAGACCTGTTCTGGCTAAGTGGCATTACACAGGAAGACTCGCTGGTGATTTTATTCCCCGACAATCCTGATCCGCGAATGCGCGAAGTATTGGTTTTGGTCAGGCCCAATGAGTTAAAAGAAAAATGGGATGGTAAAAGGCTGCGGGCAAAAGAAGCTACCGGTATTTCCGGTATTGCAACGATTGTTTGGTTAGATACCCTGGATGCCCTTTTACAAACATGGGTACACCTGGCCGATCATATCTACCTGGATACAAATGAAAACGATCGCAAAGCTTCTGCTGTACGCGGCAGGGAATACCGTTTTGTTGATGAGATGAAAGCGGCTTACCCGCTACACTCTTTTCAGCGTGCCGCGAAAATTATGAAACAATTGCGCGGCATTAAAACGAAAGAAGAAATAGTAGTAGTTCAGCAAGCCATTGATATTACAGAAAAAACTTTTCGAAGATTATTGCAATTTATAAAACCCGGTGTAAACGAATGCGAAATAGAAGCCGAAATCTGGCATAGCTTTTTAAGTCAGCGTGCAACAGGCCCTGCTTACGGAAGCATCATTGCCAGTGGCGATAATGCCAGAACCCTGCACTATGTTTCTAATAATGCGGATTGTAAAGAGGGCGATTTGATACTGATGGATTTTGGAGCAGAGTATGGAAATTATTGCGCCGATCTTACCCGTACTATTCCGGTAAATGGTAAATTTTCGCCCCGGCAAAAAATCGTTTACAATGCCTGCTTACATCTGCATAACTATGCAAAATCAATTTTAAAACCAGGCATCACCATCTTAGATTATACCGATAAAGTGGGAGAGGCAGCTACCAAACAATTTATGAAAATCGGGTTACTAACCAAAGAAGCGGTTAAGAATGAAGACAAAGACAACCGTGCTTACCGCAGATATCTCTACCATGGCATCTCGCATCATTTAGGGATTGATGTTCATGACCTGGGAACCAGAACGGAACCTGTAAAAGCCGGCATGCTCTTTACGATTGAACCTGGCATCTATATTGAGGAAGAAAAAATGGGTATCAGAATTGAAAATAATTTCTGGCTCACTAAAAATGGTAATATTGATTTAATGAAGAATATCCCGATTACAGTAGAAGAGATTGAAGCTTTGATGAAAAAGAAACAGTAACCGAATGAAACAGATACCTAATATTTTTACTTTGCTCAATCTTTTCTTCGGCTGCCTGGCTATTGTAAGTATCATGCAGACGGGCTTAACCCTTTCTGTTGATTCCAATGGAGAGAACCTGGTAGTAATACCCGAAAAGATTTATATGGCCAGTGTATTCATTGGCCTGGCGGCATTGGTTGATTTTCTGGACGGATTTGTGGCCCGTCTTTTAAAAATATCTTCTGAATTGGGTAAGCAATTAGACTCCTTAGCTGATGCTGTAAGCTTTGGGGTAGCTCCTGGTTTGATTGCTTATCAATTTCTGCGTTTGAGTTTTGCCCAGCAACCGGATGGACTCGATATTTCGATGGCCTGGTTATTACCCGCTTTTATTTTGCCCTGCGCCGGGGCCTATCGCCTGGCAAGATTTAACCTGGATAGTTCTCAAAGCAAAGGTTTTAAAGGGGTGCCTATTCCGGCAGTAGGGCTATTATTCGCCTCTTTTCCGCTGGTGTATTGGTATTCCAATAACGACACCATCATTAGAATTTTATTGAATAAATGGTTTTGGTATGGAGCCATTCTGCTGGTTAGTTACCTGATGGTATCCCGCCTGCCCATGCTGGCTTTGAAGTTTGACGGGGTTACCATTAAAAAAATGCTTCCTTTTTTAATCATGGCCCTTATCGCGCTGGCCGGCGCGATAAGTTTTGGATGGCTGGCAGTTCCCCTCACATTTATTGCTTACGTAATTCTATCTTTGTCATTCAAACAACAAGAATCATGACCTATAATGTTCAGATCAAAGTAATGCCCTTAAAAGATTTATTGGATCCACAAGGGAAAGCCGTGCTGGGTGGTTTACAAAACCTCGGATTAACTACCGTATCAGATGTGCGGGTAGGTAAACATATTACCTTACAAATAGAAGCTGAGAGTGAAGGCCTGGCCAAACAAATAGCGGAAGAAGCCAGTAAGAAACTATTAGCCAATCCGGTAATGGAATTTTATGAAATTGAAATGATCAATTAATTGCTTTACTTAATCCCCACCCCCCTCGGTAACCTAAAGGATATCACGCTACGTTCTCTTGAACTGTTGCAGCAGGTGGATGTGATCTTGTGTGAGGATACCCGTACTTCTTCCAAACTACTGAACCACTATCAAATTCAGAAACCGGTTTCTCCCTATCATCAGCATAATGAACACAAAATTGTGCCGCATATTGTGGAACAGTTAGTGGCCGGAAAAACAATGGCATTGATTACAGACGCGGGTACGCCGGGCATTTCAGACCCCGCTTTTTTATTGGTTAGGGAATGCATTAAGCATAATGTAAAAGTAGCATGCCTGCCCGGCGCTACCGCTTTTGTACCCGCGCTGGTAAACAGTGGCATACCCGCCAACCGTTTTGTGTTTGAAGGTTTTCTGCCATTAAAAAAAGGCCGCCAGACAATGATGAAACAACTGGCCGGCGAAGAAAGAACCATGGTCTTTTATGAAAGTCCCATGCGTTTGGTAAAAACCCTCGAAGAATTTGTTGTGTATTTCGGGGCCGGCAGAGCCTGTTCCGTTAGTCGTGAATTAACCAAACTATTCGAAGAAAATAAACGCGGCAGTCTGCGGGAAGTATGCGACCATTTTAAAGCCAAAACCGTAAAAGGAGAGATTGTGATTGTGGTTGCGGGGAAAGCTGAGTGAATATCGAATATTGAATACGGGATTTTTAATGTTGAAGCAGGTGTAAAGGTGATTTTTAGAAAATGTAGGTGATAATAATTCTATAATTATGAAAAAATATTTATCAGTATTTCTTATTCTGTCATCCGTCATCTGTCAACTAACACCTGCTTTCTCCCAGCCCGACCGCTGGCAACAACGTGTTAAATACAATATCAATGTAACGATGGATGTGCTTACCAATCGTTTTACCGGAACAGAGAAACTGGAATACACGAATAACTCTCCCGATACTTTATCCAAAGTATATTTTCATTTGTACTGGAATGCGTTTCAGCCCGGTAGTAGTATGGATATGAGAAGTCTTGAATTGGGTAAGACAAGAATTGCTGAGCCCCGCAAAGAATGGGATGGATTGGATTGGGATAGCCGTGTGAAAGACCGTATCGGTAAATTAACGCCCGGAGAAATTGGTTACCAGCAGGTGAAAAGTATTCGTATCAATGGTACGGAACAAATGGTTAAGGAACATGAAACCATATTGGAAGTATTGCTCAGTAAGCCTGTCCTGCCTAAGTCTAAAGTACAGATGGAACTGGTGTTTGAGGCACAGGTTCCTTTACAGGTAAGAAGAAGCGGAAGAGATAATAAAGAAGGCATCCGTTACAGCATGAGTCAATGGTATCCGAAACTGGTGGAATATGATTACCAGGGATGGAATGCCAACCCGTATATAGCAAGGGAGTTCTACGGCGTTTGGGGTGATTATGATGTAAACATTACGATTGATAAAAATTATATGGTTACGGCAGGTGGCGATTTACAGAACGCCAATGAACTGGGTTTTGGATATGAAACGCCCGGTGTAAAAATAAAAGCTTCTCCCGGTACTATGAATGTATGGAAATGGCAGGCGAATAATGTACACGATTTTATGTGGGCCGCTGATCCTGGTTATAAAATGATTACCCGCACGCTGAAGGATGGTCCGTTAATTCGTGTAGTATATAAAGCGGTAGATTCTTTGGAAAACAGGTGGCAGGCAATGGCTGATACCGCGGCTTTGGCTTATCCCATTATCGCGAAAACATTTGGCGCGTATCCTTATAAGACTTACACATTCGTGCAGGGGGGCGATGGTGGTATGGAATATCCTATGGCCACTCTATTAAAATCGGCAAGTATTGGAACGGCCATTCATGAATGGATGCATAGCTGGTACCAGATGATGTTGGGTACCAATGAATCTTTGTATCCATGGATGGATGAAGGGTTTACAGATTATGCCGGTACCCGCGTGATAGCCACTTTACGCAATGCACCGGGCTTTTGGTTTGACGGGTCTTACAGCGGGTATTATAACCTGGTTAAATCCGGGTTGGAAGAACCCGCCGGTACACACTCAGATCATTATAACACCAACTACGCTTATGGCAATGCAGCCTATAGTAAAGGGTCCGTATTTATTTCGCAGTTAGGATATATTGTGGGTGATAGTATGCGCGATAAAATAATGCTCGCTTATTATAACCAGTGGCGTTTCAAACATCCGAATCCCAATGATTTTATCCGTGTGGCGGAAAAGCTGGCTAATATGGAACTGGACTGGTATAAAGAATACTGGATCAATACTACCAAAACGATTGATTATGCTGTTGGTGATATCAATGTGAAGGATGGTAAAGGTTTTATTATGGTGAAACGTGCAGGCAAAATGCCCATGCCTGTTGATATATTGATCACTTATAAAGATGGCGCGCAGGAACTGCATTATATTCCTTTGAACCTGATGTATGGAGAAAAACCCGCCGAGAGTAAAGTTCCCCGAACAGTACATCCCGAATGGAGATGGACGCATCCCGACTATACATTCGCAATAACCAGAAACATAGGCCTCATCAGGTCTATTGAAATTGATCCCAGTCTGCGTTTGGCGGATGTGAACAGGAGTAATAACAAATTAGTTATTCCGGATTAATCTGTTAGCTGCCGATTATCCGGCCGCGTGTATCACTTGTTTTTCCCCGAAATAGGTTTCCGGCTTATCCTGACCAAACAAAACCGGTTAGCCGGAAGCGATTGCCCCCCTGTTTCCTGGAAAATAGGGTGTTTTCACGGTTGCGGATGAAGGGGTTATGGAATAACTTAGAGGCTAATAAGGGTTGAAAAGGGTGATAATGTGTACCCCCCTTACGGTTTGTAACACCCCAAATGGGTTGAGGCAACAGATGCGAGTCAACAACTATTGAGTGTTGCAACGAAAGAAAGATTTGTAGTGTCAATACTAAAAACAGCAGTATGAAAAAATAACTTTATTGGCTCTTGCGGGCATGTTATTTATCCTGCCCATGTTTTTCAGTTGCAAAAAGGAAAAGACCGGGTTATGTCAAAATGTTTCTTCAGGAGGAGGAATAATCGGCTTTGTACTGAATGGCTTGCTTTTGGATTACGGTATAGATTTTTTAAACTTAGACAATTATACCGTTACTGCTTTGGATGAATGGTGTATGCTGACTTACATTGAATTATTAAAAAACAGTAAAAATTGTTACGAGAAATAAATTTCCTTTTTATTATGAAAGCTTAAAACCTTACTTATGAAAACAATACAAATTCTTTTCATTGTAATTACAACTACCTGTTTTGCAACAATTATTAATCGTTTAGTTATTTAGTGATACAGAATTCTCTACGCTGCATATCTGACGTGGCTTACATGAAAATATTTTTGCACCTGCTTTCTGTCATTTTTCCTATTGTTCATAAAATCTTCAACATT
>JALNZE010000031.1 GCA_023229465.1 Chitinophagaceae bacterium | reverse complement strand
CGCTCTACTCTCGGATCCTTTAAATCATCGAAGAAAGGAAGTATCCCGTTCATATGCTTTTATCCCTATAAACGTATTTTCTTCAATTATCGCATCCCTTCCCTAAAATTTAGATGCGTTTGCCCTGATCAGAAACATTGAAACAAAGTTGGGATGTATGGTGAGAATCAGGGATACTTCCCTCAAATCCAAGTGATAGAGGCTAATGTAATACAAATCGCTCTCTCGGTATAACATAATCTTTGCACTGTTCATTACATAAGCCAAATCACAGGGAACGATAATTGGGCATGGTTGTGCATTTACTGGAGCTTAATGGAAGAACAGGCCACTGCAAATGACCGTAGAGGGCTTCCGAAGATTTCCAATAAAAAAAATAAAATAAGATTTTTTTTATTCAGGTGCAGAGAAATACCTGTATTTAGATATTCAACAAAAATTTCTATAAAATTTCCGGCTTAACAATTCTAATTTCTTCTTGAACAATTTTTCGGCTTTATTATAGCATAACCTTTAGTATATTTTCCTGACTATCATATATAATACAGGTACCACCTTTCCGGAGCCGGTACCGCTCCTGACCCTGATCTTATTTATTAACGTTTATGTATTGGGTGTCAAAAAAATAATCCTATGGAAGAACTCTTAAAATTACTCAATGCCTGCTACCCTGTTGCGCCTGAATTACAAGTAAACCTGTTGCACCGCTTGCCCAGGGAAGTGCACCGCACGAACAAATTAATTTTGGAAGAAGGGGAAGTCTGCGATTGGATCGCCTTTATCGAAAAAGGATTGCTCAAAATTTATTATGAATTGGAAGACGGAACCGAGCGGGTGATCTGGTACCATAAAGAAGGAGACGTGATCGGTTCAATGAAAAGTTTTTATCAAAACTTTCCTTCCAGATTATCCATCAGGACCCTCGAAGAGACCCATTTGCGCCGGATCAGCAAAGTGGAACTGGACGTGATATATGAAAAATTCCTCGAATTCAATATTAATGGCCGGAAAATTACCGAACAGTATTTTAGTATGTTTGAGGACCGTGTCATCCTGATGGCATTGCCGTCCAGGGAACGCTTTAAAATGTTCCGGCAGGAATATCCATGGCTCCTCGATGATCCGCGCATAAAGGATTATATGCTGGCAGCTTATTTGGGTATTGACAAAGCCACACTCAGCCGATACCGGAATGGCAAATGAAAAATAATTGTTGATTTTGGTCAACAATTATTTTTTTTGTATTGATTTCTGCAATCACCACCCGCAAACCATCCAGCTAAATTTGCTGCTCCAAAATTAAGTTGTATGAAACCGGAAATCCAATGCCTTCAAAAGGAACTACGCGAACAATTGCAGGAAAATGAAAACGAAACTAACCTGATTCGGAGATCAGAAAAAGCAGTCTCTATTGTGTCTGCTGCTTTACAGCAACTACGCCGGATCGTTCGTGAACAGGATACCTCTGATCAAAATACAGTCATCAGCCTGCACAAACAAAGCATCCCACCCATGTACGCCGAATATATCTATTACGCTTCCCTTCATAATTTGGAATCCAATAAACCGTTGGGATCGCGAATCAAAGAATATTATTTGAACGAACAGAAACGCATCGAAGCATTCTTTTCAACCCATGCTGAATTCCTGCAGTATTATAAAAGCGGTAAAACGCATTTGGATGAAACCTATTTTATCCCGCAATCCATTAGGTTGGGTATGTATATTGATCTCTATTCTCCCATAGTAGAAGACGCATTCTGCACTCCATATAGTTTTCATGCGGCCATGGGTATGGCCTACGAAAGATTTCAGCAATATATTACAGAGGCGCTCCGGAATTACCACGAACCCGTTTACACAGATTTGGGTATCCAATGGACCCATTCCAAAACCGATCTCATCGAACTGATCTATGCACTGCATTCCAGCGCTGCCTTTAACAAGGGGAATACTACCATCAGGGATATTACGCTATTTTTTGAACATGTTTTTGGTATTCAACTTGGTAATACCTCCATGACTTTCCAGGAAATATTGCGCCGTAAGGATTCTACTGCTTTTATTGACCGGTTAAAAAATAAATTAGAGTTGCACATAACACGCATTGAAGAAAAAAAATTTGACTGACTTGGAACTGCACTATGAAAGATCGCTTTTCTATGGGTACATCTTTGTGGAACAATAAAATAAACCACTATGAACTTACTTCTGATAGCCATTCTTGCAGTAACAATAGCTTATGGGTATTACTGGTTCTTTACTAAAAAGCCACAACCCGCATTTGCCACACCCATACAAGTATCATTCGAAGGACTGGTACCTGCCGCCACAACGGAGGAAATGGAACTTTCATTCGAAGATCAGTGGGAAGAAACGAATCCGGAATTGATTGAAGATGATGAGACCGTTCTTTTAGTTGAAGCGGAAAAGCTGATCAATGACATTGAATCGGTGGTC
The DNA here is from genome assembly GCA_023229465.1 of Chitinophagaceae bacterium. Lineage (GTDB taxonomy): Bacteria > Bacteroidota > Bacteroidia > Chitinophagales > Chitinophagaceae > Sediminibacterium. The sequence continues at coordinate 22,391 of JALNZE010000031.1, read as the reverse complement.
CGCACCAACCAGGATGTGTATCTCAGGTTAACACAACTGCTTTCCGGTTACAACCTGTTTTATAATACAGAATACCACGATGCCATCAATCGCTTTATCGCTGTAACCCTGAAACGTGACTGTAACCTTGAACTCTCAGAAACAGAATTGGCCACACTCTGGCAATAAATTATCACGGCCCCTCCGGTATAACCGTGTATAGAACACCGACAGGGGCTTTCTTTTCCTCAAACCTAAAACGAAATAAAGATCATGTGCAGGTTAAAAAAAATCTTACTGGCTGCAATAGCAGTCCTTGTAAACTTTTCTCTTTATGCCCAGCAGGGTGATGGTAACGCCGGTATCCAGCAAGCTAACCAAATGGTCAAAAGTTATTTCAGTACCGGCACCACTTTGTTGTATTCTATCGGCGCGATTGTGGGTCTCGTCGGGGCCGTGAAAGTCTATGGTAAATGGAACAGCGGCGACCAGGACACCAGTAAAGTAGCGGCGAGTTGGTTTGGTAGCTGTATTTTCCTGGTAGTGGTAGCCACTGTTTTAAAATCTTTTTTCGGCGTATAATATGGCCACTGTTTACGATATCAATAAAGGCGTTAACCGCTCACTGGAATTTAGAGGTATAAAAGCACAATACATTATATATCTGGCTGCCGGGCTGGTTCTGTTATTATTATTGTTTGCTATCCTCTACATCATAGGATGCAACATATACCTCAGTTTGGGGATTATCCTGCCAGCCGGCGCCGGGTTATATATGATGGTTAGTCACTTAAGCCATAGGTATGGTGAACATGGTTTGTTGAAAAAAATTGCCAAACAAAAATTACCTACATGCGTAAGGTCAAAAACATCGAAACTGTTTTTCCTGTTTGGAAAATAGAGCAGGACTGTATCCTGGACAGACAGGGAAGCATCACGGCGGCTTTTACCGTGAACTTACCTGAACTCTTTACACTGGCCACCAGTGACTATGAGGCCGTGCATCCAGCCTGGGTAAGAGCTATTAAGGTATTACCGGCTGGCACAATCATTCATAAACAGGATTGGTGTACAGAAGCTAATTATAGGGCTGATTTTGGCAAACCGGATACTTCCTTTTTATCGCATAGCAGCAACCGTCATTTTAATGAACGCGCCTACCTGCACCATGAATGTTTTGTATTTATTACCCTTACTGCAAAAGGCAAAAAACAAAAAACCTCTCTTTCATCCACTCTGATCCGAAACACGGTTGTCCCTGCACAAACCATCGATCGCAAAATAGGGGAACAGTTCCTGGATAAAGTAGGGCAGTTTGTCAAAATTTTGAGTGACAGCGGTTTTATCTCTTTAAAAAGGCTGACCGCGGATGAACTCGGCAGTACACCGGATAAAGCCGGACTAATTGAACGCTATTGTTATTTACTGGGCAAGGATGAACCCCGCATGATCCGCGATTTGCAGATAGGGGAGGACCTGAAAGTAGGTAACCTGCATTGCCAGTTATTTTCATTAAGCGATGCAGAAAATCTGCCTTCGATCTGTGGCCCGCGTATCAATTACGATAAATATTCTACGGATAAAACAAAACTGAGTATAGGTTTTGCCGCACCGCTGGGATTGCTACTTCCCTGTAGCCATATCTATAACCAGTATGTACTCATCGAAGATGCGGGGATCATCTTAAAAAAACAGGAAGACCGAAGGTTGAAATTTCAATCACTCTCTGCTTATTCCAGGGAGAATACGATCAGCCGGGATGCCACCAACCAGTTTCTTAACGAAGCCATAGCGCAAGGCCGGATGCCTGTAAAAGCACATTTCAATGTATTGACCTTTTCTGAAAATGCGGAAAGGACCAAGGAGATCAAAAACCTTGTATCGGCAGCGATGGCACAGATGGATGCTAAAACCAAGCAGGAGACTGATAGTGCGGCCCAACTGTTTTGGGCAGGGTTACCGGGTAACGCCGCCGATCTGCCTCTACATGAAACTTTTGACACATTCGCTGAACAAGCCGCCTGTTTTTTTAATGCGGAAACCAATTACCAAAGTTCAGTTAGCCCCATAGGTTTGCGTTTAGGTGACCGCATAAGCGGCCTGCCGATCAATGTGGACATTTCTGATGAACCGATTTACAAAGGCATTTGTACTAACCGAAATAAATTCATTTTAGGGCCTTCAGGTAGTGGCAAAAGTTATTTCTGCAACCACATGATGCGATCCTATATTGAACAGGGGGCACATGGAGTAATTGTAGATGTGGGACATTCTTACCGGGGATTATGCGAACTGTTGAACGGATATTATTTTACTTATACCGAAAAAGAACCCATCCGGTTCAACCCATTCTATTTTGAAGGGGAACTGGACACGGAAAAAAAAGAGAGTATCAAAACATTATTATTGGCTCTCTGGAAAAAAGACGATGAAACATTTTCACGCAGTGAATATGTGGCATTATCAAACGCCCTGCAATCATTTTATGAAAACAATAAGGTATTCCCCTGCTTCAACAGCTTCTATGAATTTTTGCAAACTGGCTTTACCGAGCAGCTAAAAAAGGATAATGTAAAAGAAAAAGACTTTGACATAGATAATTTTTTATACGTCCTGCGCCCTTATTACAAAGACGGTGAATTTGATTACCTGTTGAATGCCACAGAAAATCTTGATTTACTTCAGCAACCCCTGATTGTTTTTGAACTGGATAATATCAAAGATCACCCGATTTTATTCCCGGTAGTCACCTTGATTATCATGGAAGTGTTTATTTCCAAAATGCGAAAACTAAAAGGTATCCGAAAGATCATCCTGATAGAAGAAGCCTGGAAAGCCATAGCCCGGCAAGGCATGGCAGAATATATCAAGTACCTGTTTAAAACAGTGCGGAAATTTTTTGGTGAAGCGATTGTCGTTACACAGGATGTGGATGATATTATCAGTTCCACCATTATTAAAGATGCGATCATCAATAACAGCGACTGCAAAATATTACTGGATCAAACTAAGTACCTGAATAAGTTCCAGTACATACAGGATTTGTTGGGACTTACAGAAAAGGAAAAGACTTTGATCCTGTCCATGAATAAAGCCAATGACCCGGCCCTGAAATACAAAGAAGTATTTATTTCTCTTGGTGGTACACATGCCAAAGTGTACCGGACAGAAGTATCGCTGGAAGAATACCTGGCTTATACCACGGAAGAAAAGGAAAAAGTACAGGTACAGGCTTTTGCCAAAAAATATGGCAGTATGAAACAGGGAATTAAAATGTTAGCCAATCAATTAAGACAACGATGAAAAAAATATTTTTTATACTACTATTTACCATCGGCACGTACAGCAGGTCTGATGCACAAATACTGGAGTTGATAAAAGCGGTTACTACTAAAATTATCAAAGCCATCGACCTACAGGTGCAACGGCTGCAAAACAAAACCATCGGTCTGCAGAACGCACAAAAAGCGATTGAAAATACCCTCTCCAAACTCAAACTGGAAGAAATAGGTGGATGGGTGCAAAAACAAAAGGACCTGTACCAGGGTTTCTTTGAAGAACTCGGACGGGTAAAATCGGTGATCGCTTATTACAGGCGGGTCACAGATATTATCAACCAGCAAAAAGAACTCGTGGCTCAATATAAACTTAGCAACAGCATTGTTCACCAGGATAGTCATTTTACAACGTCTGAACTTGACTATATCACCAATATCTATGCAGGCATACTGGAAGAAAGTGTTAAAAACCTGGACCAGTTGCTGCTGGTCATTAACTCTTTTTCATTGCAAATTTCCGATGCAGACAGGCTGGCTGTCATTAACAAATGTGCGGATAATATTGACCGCCAAACGGCTGATCTGCGCAGGTTCAATAACCGCAATTACCAAATCAGCCTGCAACGTGCAAGAGATGTAAACGAAGTTAATACCATTAAACAATTATATGGATTTTAGAAAATTATTCGTGACCGTCTTTTTATTGATCACTGTTATTTCGAAGGCCCAAACCTTTGATGAATTCTTCAAACAAAAAGAAACACAGCGAAAATATTTAACCGAACAGATTGCTGCCTTTCAACTGTACTTAGGCTATATCAAAAAAGGAATCGATATCACTAACAAAGGATTGACCATTGTTCACGACCTGAAAAATGATGAGTTCCATTTGCATAGCGACTATTTCAGCAGCTTGAAAAATGTAAACGCTCACGTCAAAACATACGCGAGAGTAGCAGACATTATTACTTTGGAAAAATCAATTTTGGCCACCTGCCATAAGATCAAAACCATTGTGACCTTTCAGAAACTGATAGATGAAACTGCAGACAATATTGAAGAGCTCACGATACTTCTTACGAATGGTAAGCTGGAAATGTCGGACAGGGATAGAATGGATCGTATTAACCATATCTATGAAGATATGAACGCTAAACATCGTTTTATCATATCTGCGGGTGAGAAAGTACAAATAAACGCACTTCAAAAACAAAGAAACTTATTGAATACGCAAACCCTGCAAAAACTGTATTGACATGAAAAAAATATTGATCATCATCGCCATGTTCTATTGTGTGGGTGCAAATGCCCAGGCCCAGGAATTGGAACAGTTGTCGCTTGACCTGACCAAACTCAGCCAGTTAAAATCAATACTGGATAATATGTATAAAGGTTATACGGTACTGACTAAAGGATACAACACGATCAAAGATGTCTCGCAGGGTAATTTTCAATTGCATGAGAGTTTCCTGAATGGCATGTTGGCAGTTAGCTCAACTGTAAGAAATTATCAAAAAATAGCGGACATCATTGCCGTGCAATTACAGATCGTTTCTGAATACAAATCCGCTTTTACCCGGTTCAGGGGCCTGAACATTTTTAACGGAAACGAGCTGGATTATATCCGTTCCAGTTTGCAAAACCTGGTTGACCGATCTGTACAAAACCTCGATGATCTCCTGATGGTGATCACGGCAAATAAACTCCGCATGAACGATGCGGAAAGGCTGACGGCCATTGACCGTATCCATACAGACATGACGGGGCACCTAAGCTATTTACGCGTTTTTAATAGTCATACCAATGTGCTGGCCTGGCAAAGGAAAAAGATGCTGAATGATAACCAGTCAATTCAAAATAGTTATGGAATTCAAAAATAAACAGATGAAAAAAGGATTGCTCTTACTCTTGTTATTACCATTTGCAGCAGGGGCGCAAAGCGTGTCGGGCCAGGTGCAGAAAATGCACGCGGTACTCGAAAACCTGTATAACGAAATGATACCGCTTTGTTCCGGGCTGATTACAGTGGCACAGGCCATTGCCTGTTTTGGTGCCACTTTTTATATCGGTTACCGGGTATGGAAACATATTGCTAATGCAGAGCCCATTGATTTTTTTCCACTGCTGCGTCCTTTTGCTTTATCTATGGCCATTGCACTGTTTCCACAGGTATTAGGTGTGATCAATGGGGTACTGAAACCAACTGTAACTGTGACAACGGCTATGATAACTAACACCAACCGGGATGTACAGAACCTTCTGCACCAAAGAGACCTGGCAGCACAGGGCAAGGGCCCATCAGTACTCATTACCGCGCCCGGTGGAAAAGAGGAATGGGATAAATATTCGAAAGAGGAGTCATCGGGTGGGTTTTGGTATAATATGCTGACACTGAATTTTACGCAGCTTTTTAAACTCTTTATTTCCGTTCTGTTAGAGGTGTTGTATTATGCTGCTGCTTTGTGTATAGACTGTATGCGGACATTCCATCTGGTGATATTGGCCATACTTGGGCCCCTGGTTTTTGCACTGGCTGTTTATGACGGCTTCCAGCATACTTTATCTATCTGGATCGCCCGCTATATCAATATCTATATGTGGCTGCCGATAACCAATTTATTCGGAGCGATGTTAGGGCGCATACAAACGGGCATGTTACGCTTAGATATCAGTCAACTGCAACAGGGACAGGACAGCGGATTTACCCAAACGGATGTTGCATACCTCATTTTTATGGTTGTTGGTATTGTAGGCTATTTCAGTGTTCCTTCTATTGCTAATTACATCGTACATGCCAGCGGTGGCAGTGCTATATTAAGCAAGACAAACAGTATCATTTCTTCCCAATTAAGTATCAGTAAGTTTATCAGTTCACCCAGTCAGTCAAGCGGCGGCAGTATGAGTCATGACCAGCCCGGTGACGACCGAAAAACAAGTTCCATGGCCGATGCGGCCAATTCAGATTCCTATCAACAAGGTAAAGTATCAGGTAACTAAATCATTTGTATGTTCCAGCAATTTAAAAATATAGACACAGCATTTAAGCATATACGGCTGTTCTCCTTATTATTTCTTGTAGGCAACGTAGTAGTGTGTTGTTATACACTCTACAATGCCAACAGCAGTATCAAACAGGCACAGGGAAAAGTATTCGTGCTTGCTAATAGCAAACTGATTGAAGCATCGGCTGTGAATCGTAAGGACAAATTACCGGTAGAGATCAAAGACCATGTCAATACCTTTCATAGTTTCTTCTTCAACCTGGAACCCGATGAGCAACTTATCAAGGCACAAATAACAAAAGCACTTTACTTAGGCGATGGCTCCGCAAGATCACAGTATAGTAACTTAAGTGAGAGTGGTTATTATTCCGGCATCGTATCAGGCAATATCAGCCAGCGTCTTGTAACGGACAGTATTCAGGTGGACCTGAACCAGTCACCCTGGTATGTTCGCTACTATGGTAAACTTTCCATCATCCGTGCTACCAGCATAGTCATGCGTTCACTAATCACAGAAGGTTATATCCGTGACTTGGGTACGATCAGCGATAATAACCCACATGGGTTTTTGATTGAGCACTGGAAGATCCTCGAAAACAAAGACATCAATATTCAATCCCGGTAAAATGCTGCAACAATTCAAAAATTGGCTACACGGTTTACAACTGTCTGCCGCTAAATGGTTAACCAAACAGGAAACAAAGCTGACAACCTCAGAGAAAAAAATGGTGTTGATCATTTTTTGCCTGGTGATGTTCCTTGTTTGCACTTTGCTATTGTTTCATGCACCCGCATCCAAACAAACAGAAAGGATACTTCCTGTTACTATATCAAATCATTAAATCAAATTATATGCAACAAACACCACAACAAAAAAAGCGAAAACTGCTGATCGCAATTTCCATTTTCCTCATAGTTTTTGCCGGACTGGCCTATTTCGGCTACCAGCACTTTATCAAAAAAGAAGCACTGCCGGTACAAACCAGCAATGCCCTTAACAGCAAGCTGCCCGAAGCCAAACAACCGCTGAAGGAAATGAACAAACTCGAATTGTATATACAGGCCGAGAAAGATTCAGCCTCGAAAAAAGAACAACAGAACAATGATCCTTATAGTTATCATCCTGCTATCATGGACCCGCTGCCACCGGATTATACCGTGCAGCATTTCTCCTTACTCAAAACAACCGATCCCAACGAACAAAAGGTCAATGACCGGCTGGATCAACTCTATAAGGAACTGAATAAAGCTGCCGAACCACCGGTAAGCATACCAATTCCTGCGATAACCTCCACCGCGGACACCATCAGAACGCCAACCGCTGCAACAACTGCCAGTGTGGTGGACCCGGAAATGAAACAGCTCGAAACCATGCTCGATAAACTGATGGATATCCAGCACCCGGAACTGGTCAAACAGCGCAGCAAAAAAAAAGATTCAGCACAAAAACAAAATGAAGTAGTGACTTTATCTGCCAATAATACGATTCAGGCAGTGGTACACCAAACCCAAACCTTAACAAATGGCGGCACGATCAAATTGCGTTTGCTGCAGGACATTTTTATTGGAACAAATAAAATACCGAAGGGAAATTTTCTTTTTGGTGTCTGCACCATCAATAACGAAAGGCTGAATGTGCAGTTGACCAATGCCAGTTACAATAACCAAATAGTTCCGCTTTCATTGTATGTGTTTGACATGGATGGGATCGAAGGTATCTATATACCGGGCACAATCTCTCGTGATGTCACCAAGGGCGGCGCTGACCAGGGTCTTCAATCCCTCGGCATGACCAGCTTTGATGCTTCACTTGCGGCCCAGGCAACCTCAGCCGGTATCCAAACTGCCAAAGCCCTGCTGTCCAAAAAAGTAAAACTCATCCGGGTCACTGTCAAAGCGGGCCACCACATCCTCTTACAAAATCCTCATTCTTTTTAAAATGACAGCTATGAAAACACTACTTGCTATTATCACTATACTCTGTTTTTGTGAGACAGTCCGAGCGCAAACAAATGACAGCACCCTGGCTGATGATGTAAGACAATCCAGGCCTTTTCTTTCAGAAAAAGCAAAAGCTTTCCGCCTTTCCTTAGAACTGAATACGATTCATGTAAGTGAAGAAACCTTTTGGTTAGGATTCACCATTTATAACAGCTCGAACCTTTCTTTTCCCATAGATTTTATCAGATTGTACATAAAAGACAGAAAACAAGCCAAACGCAGTTCCGCCCAGGAACTGGAGATCTTACCCATTTATATGGATACGATTACTAATGTTTCCGCTAAGCGTACAGAAAGATTTGTAATTGCTGTCCCAAAATTCACGATCCCCGATAACAAAGAATGCCTGATTGAAATCTTTGAAACCAATGGGGGCAGGAACCTGACGATGAAGATTACAAACCAGCAATTGTTTAAAGCAAAGTCCTTATAGTCAAGTGAACACATCCCCAAAATTATTCATGTTGTTACTAATGATCCCCATGTTCCATACACCATTGGCTCAAAAGCAACCGGTAAAGAAAAAACCGCAACCTGCTATCAATGTCGCTAACACTTTGCATAAGAATGCAAATGGGTATATGGATACCATTTACCTGGGAAGCATCCAAACGGCCTTTGTGGATGTAAAGGGGTTTACAATAATTTCAGGCGGTATTGGCAATGGTCATAATAGTATCCTGAAACTGGCAATACCGGAAAAATCTCATATAGTAAAACTACAGGCTACCGGAGTATTTCCTGAGACCCATTTGTTTTTGATCAGCGAAGATACCGTGATTCAGTTTTTGGTGCGTTACCGTCCAAATCCAACAAAAAATTATTACCGTTATCTCCTGCCCGTCAGGCAGACTTCACTGGCAAAACTTACAGATTCTCCATCAACTGCTACAATTGAAAACAGGAAAGCCAATACAATGCGGACTCTTATACCGCCTGCGGGAGATACCGGTTTGTATAACACTGAATTCAGTTCCCATACAATAAAAAGATCAAAACCCATAACAGACTACAGCGAGGACTATACCATATTAAAAAATCAGGAAAAGAATTTGGTGAGAGCGGATGTAAATAAATCCAGGCGAATAGAACTGAACAGGATGTATGTGATAGGTAAGCGTATGTACTTAGGAATGATGATGCATAATGAATGGAGGGGATCAATGCAACTCAGTGATATTATCCTGGAAATGATTCATTCTGTTAAAGGAAGTAAAACGGTAATAGATCCCGATATTGAAGCTACAGCTTATAATAATGTAAATGCATTTTCAAAACAGGAGTTTGTGATAGGCTTTCCATTCATTCAAAGCGAATATGGCGATAAGCTTACAATCACTTTAAAACCGGTGAAAGAAAATAACCTGCCGGACTATGTAATCAATATCACGAACAGAGATTTCAACTTAATAAAATATATAAACAAAAGGGGGAAGGATGGAAAAAATAAATAAAATATTTCTAATGACATTGTTGCTTTTTGTATCTGTTGTTAATGGCAAATGTCAGGACACAGAGAATTCACAGGCAATAGAAATCAGGGCCGGCCGCGGTTTAACACCTGGTGATTATGTAAGCATCCGGTATGAGAGTTATTCAAACATATTCATCAATCTGTCGGCGAAAGTATATATGGAAAGGTCAAAGAAAAATGGGTTGGATTATTCGGCATATGGACTGGATGTCATGGCGGAGTATTATACAAAACTGGGTCAAAACACCAATCATTTATTTGAACTCAAGGCCGGCTTAGGTGCTACCTGGCATTTGGAAAATGAGCCCTGGATATATAAGGGATGGAGTAGCAGCCGAAAAATGAACTATGGCTTTGCAGGAGAAATGGTGGGGGAATGGGCCATCACAGAAGAATTTAGCCTGACTGTTTTTGCACAACAAAAATACCTGTTTAATAAAGCGTTGGGTAGTACCCGCTTTGCATTTGGAATAGGGATAAAATGTAAGATAGGGGAATAGGGATCCTTTTTTACTATACAAAAAAAAACGCTCCGATGCGCTTTCATCTGGGGCTGAAAAATAAAATAAAAAACCATGCGTAAAATAATCAATTTTTGGATATTCCTGCTGCTATTCCTATGTGTCTGCCTTAGTTTACAAGCGCAAACGGTACAGCCCTATATACTATTCCGTCCTGTCATTTGCGATGGCGCGTTAAGTGCATCTGGTTCTTTCCAGGTTAAGGTACTGAATAGTGGGGGCGACCCTGCCAACTGGAGCAATCCATCATTTACAACACATTGGTACCTGCAAAAAAATTCTTTGACTGTCCAGAGTGGTGACTTCCAGGGGCAGGCGTATACAATCAATTTTTCCGGGATTAGTTATTCTCTAAGCGATGATATTAGATTTTATGCTGTTGGAACAGATATCAATACCGCACCGTCAAATTTTGACTTTGTTCAGATTAATGCTGTTAATACACCTTCCAAACCATCCATCAATCCTTCAGCGACTAAGATTTGTGGAGCAGAATCAGTAACATTAAATGCTATAGGCGGAGGTAATCTTTATACATGGAGTAATGCATCAACAGGTTCACCTATCACAGTAGGAGTGGGCACTTATACGGTGCATGAGAGTAATGTATGTGGCACTTCCCCGGAATCAGATCCGGTTACGATCTCGACTTTGGCTATCCCTCCAAAACCCACAATAACCCTGCCTGCTCTCCCTCTCTGCAATGGTGCAACTGGCACACTTACTGCCAATGGATTGGGGGGTACTTACACATGGTCAACCGGTGCTACCGGCAGCATGGTGAGTGTAACATCGGCAGGGTCATACACGGTTAATGAAACCAATTATTGTGGAACATCTCCGAATAGTGACCCGGTCACTGTAACTACTTCGCTAACGCCAACTGCACCAGCAGTAAGCAACAGCGCAGGGACATTACTCTGTGATGGGGCAAGCACTACTTTAAGCACCAGTCCGTCTTATGGAGGAACGGTTCACTGGAGTACAGGAGCAACAGGTAACAGTATTTCTGTGAGCGTTGCAGGTTCCTATTATGCGTATGAAATAAACAGTTGTGGAACAGGAACCAATAGCAGCAGTGTTACCATATCGACAAATTCAACACCGTCAGCGCCAACGATATCTCCGGTAGGTCCAATCATTCTCTGTGATGGCAATGCAACTACACTGACAAGTTCAGGGAGTGGAACAATTAACTGGTTTGTCAACGGATCACCTTATGGTGCGGTAGGAAACAACCTAAGCGTTAATTCAGCGGGTAGCTATACTTCAAAAGTGACGAATGTTTGTGCGACATCAGCAGCGGGCAATGCTGTTGTCATTAATACAAACAACACTCCACCCGCACCGTCACTGAATGTTACCGGTTCCATCACTCTGTGCGATGGTGCCGGGCAATTGTTCACTGCCACTCCATCAACCTCCGGAGGAGTGATACACTGGAGTACCGGCGCAACAGGTAACAGCATCACTGTTTATGCTGCCGGGACTTACTTCGCTTATGAATCAAACGCAAGTTGTGGTAATGGCCCAAATAGTGCAACGGTTACCATCACGACACTTAGTAAACCGATGGCACCTTTTATAACACCCTCCGGTAATCAGTTACTTTGTAATGGTGCAAGCGTTACAGTAAGTTCTACCGGCGGAAACATCTTTTGGTCAAATGGTACCACCGGAAATACTTTAGTATCCACCCTTGCCGGAACCTATTATACCTACGACAAAAATTATTGCGGTAATAGTCCCAATAGTAATAGTGTAATCATTAGCACGGTAACCTGTCCAACACCTACACCCGGTGCATCCTTCCTGATTTGTCCAGGTGCACAAAAGACATTGGATGCAGGCACTGGATATGATACCTATCTATGGTCAAACGGACAAACCACCCGAACGATTGCTGCAGGGCCGGGAATCTATACAGTTACGGTAAGTAAAAGCGGTTGTTACGCTACTTCTTCCGCTGTAATAGTCAGTTATTATGCTGTTACTACTCCTGCCATTACCGTGTCAGGCCCAACCACATTTTGTTCAGGAGGCAGTGTCACACTGAATGCCAGTATTGGTACAGCTTATTTGTGGAGCAATGGTGGTACAGGGAATACGCTTAGTGTAAACACTTCAGGTGGCTATTATGTAACGGTCACAGATGTTAACGGATGCCAGGCCACATCCGCTGCCACTATCGTTACAGTCAATCCGCTTCCATCAGCAAGCATTGCAGGTTCAGCAACGGTTTGTCAAAACAGTGCAAGTCCTGCAATCACGTTTAATGGTACCGGCGGAACAGCACCTTATACATTTACATATAGGATCAATGGCGGATCAAATCAAACAGTTACTACGACAAGTGGCAGCAGTGTTACAGTTAATGTTTCTGCCAATACGCCCGGTAGCTATACCTTAAGTTTAGTAAGCGTACAGGAAAGCAGCAGTACAAGTTGCATTAATACAACCAGTGGCAGTGCAACGGTTGTCATTAATCCATTGCCCACAGCATCAGTTTCAGGAAGTACAACGGTTTGTCAAAACAGTACAAATCCTTCAATAACCTTTACCGGCAGCGGCGGAACAGCACCTTATACTTTCATATATAAAATTAATGGAGGATCGAATCAAACTGTAACAACTACAAGTGGTAGCAGTGTAACGGTAAGCGTTCCAACAAATGCACCTGGTGTATATACATATAGTTTGGTAAGCGTACAGGAAAGCAGCAGTACATCATGTGTCAATGCGGTCAGCAGTTCAGCGATAGCTGTTATAAATCCTTTGCCATCAGCAACGATATCAGGAAACACAAGTGTATGCCAAAACAGTACAAGTCCGGCGATCACCTTCACAGGAAGTGGCGGAACAGCGCCTTATACATTTACATATAGGATCAATGGCGGATCAAATCAAACAGTTACTACGACAAGTGGTAATAGTATAACAGTTAGTGTGCCAACAAGTGCAGCAGGTGCATACACATATAGTTTGGTTAGTGTGCAGGAATCAAGCAGTACAAGTTGTATCAATGCAGTCAGTGGTTCTGCAACAGTTGTTGTGAATCCATTGCCATCAGCAACCATTGCAGGGTCAACAACTATTTGCCTAAACAGTACAGCACCAGTAATCACATTCACCGGTAATAATGCAACAGCTCCTTATACATTTACTTATAAAATAAATGGCGGTACGAATCAAACAGTGACCACCACCAACGGTAGCGGCGTTACAGTGAGTGTACCAACAACAACACCGGGTACTTACACATACAGCCTTGTAAGTGTACAGGAAAGCAGCAGTACATCCTGTATCAATGCCGCCAGTGGCAGTGCTGTAACAGTGGTGAATCCATTGCCATCAGCAACCATTGCAGGGTCAACAACTATTTGCCAAAACAGTATAGCGCCAGTAATCACATTCACCGGTAATAATGCAACAGCTCCTTATACATTCACTTACAAAATAAATGGTGGAACGAATCAAACAGCGACCACCACAAACGGAAGTAGTGTTACAGTGAGTGTGCCAACAACAACACCGGGTACTTACACCTACAGCCTTGTTAGTGTACAGGAAAGTAGTAGTACAGCATGTATTAATGCAGCAACTGGCAGCACGATTGTAGTAGTTAATCCATTGCCATCAGCAACAATAACGGGAAGTACAACAGTTTGCCAAAACAGTACAAATCCGCTGATTATCTTTACGGGGAGTGGCGGAACTGCACCCTATACACTTACCTATAAAATTAATGGTGGTGCCAATCAAACAATAACAACTACCAGTGGTAACAGCGTTTCTGTAATCATACCAACAGGAACACCGGGAACTTTTGTTTATTCATTGGTGAATGTTCAGGAAAGCAGTAATACATTATGTAATAATGCCGCCAGTGGATCAGCAACCGTTGTGGTGAATCCTTTGCCATCAGCAACAATTGGAGGTTCAACTGCTGTATGTCAAAACAGTTCATCACCAGTGATCTCATTCACCGGCAACAATGGAACAGCACCTTATACTTTCACATATAAGATCAATGGGGGAGCCAACCAAACAGTTACCACAACAAGTAGTAACAGCGTCACCGTTAGCGTTCCAACAGGAACACCAGGCACATACACATATAGTTTGGTTAGTGTTCAGGAGTCAGGCAGTACCGGCTGCATCAATGCAGCCAGTGGCAACGCTAATGTAGTAGTCAATCCATTACCATCTGTAACGATTGCAGGTTCAATGACCGTTTGCCAAAGCAGCACCGCACCACTGATCACATTCACAGGTAGCAATGGAACAGCACCCTATACGTTCACTTACAGGATTAATGGAGGAGCCAATCAAATAGTGACTACCATAAGCGGAAACAGTGTTACAATAAGTGTTCCTGCCGGTACGCCTGGTACTTATGTTTATTCGTTAGTCAGTGTGCAGGAGAGTAGTAGTACAGCCTGCAACAATGCGGCCATCGGGTCAGCGACAGTGGTTGTTAATCCATTGCCATCTGCAACGATTACAGGAAGTACCACTCTTTGTCAAAACAGCACCAGTCCGTTGATCACATTTACAGGCAGCAATGCAACAGCGCCTTATATGTTCACATATAAAATTAACGGTGGCGCCAATAAAACAGTCACCACAACAAGCGGCAACAGTGTTACGGTAAGCGTCCCAACCGCTACACCCGGCACTTACACATACAGTTTGGTGAGCATCCAGGAAAGCAGCATTACAGCATGTATCAATTCGGTTGCAGCAAGTGCAACGGTTATTGTTGACCAGTTGGCCACAGCTTCTATAACAGGAACGACCACCGTGTGCCAAAGTAGTGCAAACCCGCTGATTACTTTTACTGCAACCGATGGTGTTGCGCCTTACACATTTACTTACCAATTAAATGGAGGACCGAATCAAACAATCAGCACAACCAGTGGAAATAGTGTAACGCTGTCAGTACCAACCGGCACTCCGGGTACTTACACATACTCTCTTGTGAGTATAAAGGAAAGTAGTATCACGGCTTGTGTAAACTCCGCAACCGGAAGTTCAACAATTAAGGTGAATCCATTGCCGGCAGCAGCCGTTTTGGTAGCACCTGATAATCATCTGTGTAATGGCAGCAATGACCAGATCACCATATACAATTACACACCGGGCTTTACTTATACATGGTATAAAGATGGGGCATTACTGAAGACTTCGATCCTGGACACCATTATGAATAATCAGGCAGGGAGTTTCACTGCTATGGTTACCTCAGATAAAGGCTGCGATGCGGCGGCTATGTCAAACACAATCATCATTTCAACGGGCACTATCTCAACTCCGGTTATCACCGGCTATAAAAAAGTGTGTACCGATGGGAAGACCAGGCTTCTGGTTATTCCCAAAGACAGTACCCGACAATATGAAGTGTACCGATGGACAGACACACCATTAGGCGACATAGTCAGCAGGGACAGTATTTTTTCGGCTCCGGCCGGACAGTATCAGGTATTGGTTAAGAGAGAAGGATGCTATGATAGCGCAAATGTCACTATCACAGCAGATGATACTGAGTTTCCGGCGGGACAGTTAAAAATAAACCCAACTAATATTCAATACGGTGAGCAAGCCGTGATTCTGGCCGATGTAACCCTTGCGGTAAAATACAAGTGGGATTTGGGCGATGGGAATACTGCTAATACTATAACAAATAAAATACTTCAGAACTATTATGTGGCGGGTGATAGTATTAGAGTGCAGGTTTGGGCGATCAGCCAGAGAAACTGTATTACAAAGTTTACCGCGACCATTAAGGTGAATCCCCAAGCTGCAATTATTGTTCCGGATTTATCACGAACGGGGAACTTAAAAAATTGGAACGTATTCCCAACACCTTTCCGAAGTCAGTTGAAAGTTTCGCTGGTATTGAAGAAAAATGAATCCGTAAAAATTGACCTGTTTACTGCGGATGGAATGTGGATTCGTACCTGGAGTTTCCCGGGTAAGAAAGGAGAGAACCTTTTTCACCTCGATAAACTGGAAGGGTTGGCTGCTAATGTTACTTACCTCGTAACCGGCATCTACAATGGAGAAAAACATTTTGACAAAGTTTACAAATACTGATGCTCTCTTGTTCGTCAAATATTAAATCAGGCAACTATGAAAAAACAACTTTTATTAATCGGATATCTGGTAGTGATCCTTTCGGTCGGCTGCAATGATAAATACCAGTCGCTGTTTGATGCAGCGCCCAAACCGGTACTGATTTTCAGTAAGGATACTCTTTCTATCCGGGAAAAAGATTATTCGAATATCAACCAGACCAATAATGGTAAACTTTATCTGCGTTCAGCATTTGACAACCACCAGCTGAACATCCAAATCACAGACACAAGCGGAAAATTGCATTTTGAATACAATGGTCTGCGTCTGCAAACATACCAGCCTTTGATTGTGGCCGGAGATAGTACCGCTATCTTTTGCAGTTGTGATACGGCGGGTATTTATGGCGTTGATTTTTATATCACAGACCAACTGGGAAAAACAACCGGGCAGCAACTGATCGTTAACTGCCTGGCAAATCAAAAGGCAAAAGCCTCACTCAGCCTGCAGTTGATAGACAGTACGCAGGCAGAGAACTGGATTTACAAATTTGATGCCTCAGCTTCTAAGAAAATGGACGGTATCATTACCGCCTACCACTATATGATCAATGGCCAGCCGGTTACAACGACCAGGCCAGTTATGAATTGGTCATTTCATAACAGGGGCTTGCAGGTGATTTCTCTATTCATCACCGATGATCTGAAAAAAAATTCTGACACCGTAAACACAAAAATACTCATCCAATGAAAACCATCCCATCTACACTACTATTCATTTCCCTTTTTTTATTGCAGGCATCAGGCCTGATTGCCCAGGAACTCAACCCGATCATAACAGCCTTTCCATCGCTTAGAATTCCTGCCAGCAGCAGGGGAATGGCCATGGGTGATTGCGGGATCGCTTCCGCAACCGAAAACCAGCAACTGTGGTACAATGCCGCTAAATCAGCATTTACACAAAACTTCCATCAGGCAAGCGTAACCTATTCACCTTATCTGGCAGGTATTAGTAATGACATAAAGTTTTTAAATGCTAACTATTTAGCAAACGTATCTAATACTTCTGCATTCGGGATTTCACTCAGCTATCTAAGTCTTGGTAATATGGCCACCAAAGATGATAACGGTGCCATGATCGCTTTTTATAAGAGTAGTGAATTCAACCTGGGTGCCAGTTATGCATTACAAGTGGGAGCTAAAGCTTCATTGGGAATGGCTCTGCGTTTCTTAGGTAGCCAGCCGGCACAGTTCCAGGAACCCAACGGATATGGCGCTATTCCCCGGCATCTATACTCCGCCAGCGCGGATATCAGTTATTACCAATATTATGACCTGGATGGTAACGGCAGAAAACTGGAATGGGGCACCGTGATCAGTAACATCGGCCCAAAAGTGAGCCTCCAGGGAAACGATCAAAAAACATTCCTGCCCACCAACCTGGGCATAGGTATTAGCTATACAACCGGCGATCAAAGTACCGGAGATCGCTTTACGGTGGCACTGGATATTAATAAGCTGCTTGTCCCAACACCACCGGTATATGATGCAACCGGAACAATAACAGCCGGAAAAGACCCTGACAGGAGCATATTGAATGCGCTGCTAAGTTCGTTTTCAGATGCTCCCGGAGGAATGGCCGAAGAGTTACGCGAGATCCGTGTTTCTGCGGGCCTTGAATATAGTTTTGCTGACCAGTTTTTTATGAGGGCAGGTCTGAGCCTGGAGAACCGGTTAAAAGGTAACAAGAAATTCACAGCCCTGGGAGTAGGGTATAAGGGAGCCATCAAAGACCAGGCATGGGGATTGAATTTTCACTACCTCATTCCATTCGGAATGATTACCGGTGTTTCACCTTTTCAGAATAGCTGGGGATTTACTTTGAAATTAAATGTGGGGAATTTTCAATAAGAAATAAATGTTCGTTATTTGCTTGCTTATTACTATGCTAAATATCACCATTGGAAATTGAAACCCTTTCTGTAACAACTTTATCCTGTACCTGATGGTATTTCATATCCAATAACAGTACAAAATATTCACCACTACCATAAAAGGGATAGTTGCGAAATTTTAAATACCCCATCTTTCTATCTCCCTTGTTCTTTTTAAAATTCTTGGGCTGTGTATCTACCTTCGGCTTTTTCTCAAAAGGTGTGGCACAGCCACTGCATATAGGGACGGGCGGCTCCGCTCCGCTCTACCGCCCGGAGCGAAGAACACGCGAAATGAAGCAAGCAACGTTCAGTGATTTATTATTATGAAATAAGAACAATTAATAGGATCCAACATAATTGAGAGAATGTAAGAAAGCAGAAAATCAACTATGATAATATTGAAACGATGAGTTATTATGAATATAATTATTTGATAGCGTTTTGTAAGCTGTGTTTCCAATTATTGAATAGTGGATAGGCTTTCATTTATCACGAACAAGATAAAAAAAATTCGCAAAGTTACCCGCTGGTTCGCCTTTTGAATAAAGCCCGGCTTTGTTTTTCCCCCGACAACAAAAAGACTACGGCATAAAACAGCAATAGTTATTCTCATCTTTTGTTCCTGCACCGGCTTTTGTCAGTCATTCATCTTTTTGTTACCACGGATTTATTCCGTTTCCTTTTTGCTCTGTTCAGCGGCGGCTGCAAAAGAGGCTTTCTTTTTTTTCCTTTTTTCTTTTGGAAATTATTTCAAGGGAAAAGGGGCGAAAAAGGAGTCACCCTAAAGCCTTTGCATCATGTCGCCGTTTTCAGTCCGTTGTTTTAAAGAGGGTAGCCCAGTTCCGGTTTATGCCTTTTTTATCCTGTCGAAAGGCCGCAACACAGGCTGCCCTTCTTTCACGCCCTGCCCGAATTGTTTTGTTTTTGCGTGTGAAAACAAAGCAGAATTACAGTTTTATTATTGGTTGGTTTACTCGCTGTGGGCAGCGGGGAAATTTCATCCGTATTTATGCGGGTCCGTTATTGAGTTTATCCATCTGCGGGACGTAAAGAACCTTATTGCCTCTGCCGTGGAGAAGGTTCGGGATATGGAGAAAGTCGCCAGGTCAATGCAGCAGATCATAGAACTGGAAGCACACCTGAACCGCCAGTTTCAACTGGTGAAGGAAGCAAAACGGGCGGTTTTGCACTCCCTTATGGGGTAACAGGTTTACTAAACGGATGTATCCGTTTAGTAAACCATGATCCAGTTCGTGGCCTGTTCATTTGCGGGCTGCGCTGGGCTATCATATAACCTAATATGATCAGCTATGTTTTGAGGGGGTTTTAATATTCTGGAAATAGACTGTCTTTCTAACGGGAACGGATGTAACTATGATTATGAAATTATTGGGTATAATGATATAAGAACAACACTTCGCTACCTGCAAGTAACAATCATGGATATGTTACAAATTATCAGCCCTTTGGATGATCTTAGGTTTGAATAGGGGGCTGTATTTGCGAAAGCTTATTACTTAAATCAAATACGCTCTAATCGTTTGATTATCAGAACATAAAATAAAATCCGTAATTTAAAAATGATCAAAACTTTCTTATATTTATGTGTTGCAGCAATGCTTTGGCGACAATACTGCATTCAAGCGACAAGCATGACCCCCAGCTTTTAAAACGCTTTCGAAGAAAACAGAACTGACAGTACTATGACTTTTAATTTCAATTAGAACATCATGAAAGATACTTTACTGGATACCATTGAATATAAAGAGAAAATCATTGATATTCCTTTAGCTCAAATTGATACCAATGACCTAAATCCACGGAAGAGATTTGTTGACACCGAAGAAGATGTTTTAATTGAATCAGTCTTGTCCAAAGGTCTACTGAATCCAATTATTGTTTACAAAAGGAAGAAAGATAATCGCTATGTGATTTTGGACGGTGAGAGACGCTACAGAGCATTTAAGAAAATTAACCGCAAAGACATTTCATGTCATGTTTTAGAAAAAGAGCCAACTGAGTTGGAGAATCTTTCTCTGATGTTTCATATTCATAATGTAAGGGAAGAATGGACTGACTTTGCAATTGCTCAAACTTTAGTAAAAGTTGTTTATGAAATGGGCAAGGACATAATTAAATTGAATCGACAAGATAAAGTAGAGTTAGTAAAAATCACTTCTCTTTCAGAATACAAAATCAACAAGTATCTATCATTTTATGATTACCCTGACAGCGTAATTAAAAAATTCATGGAATCGGAAATGAAGGAAATTCCCGACAAAGGAATGGACCCAGATATATTAGCTGAAATGCATGCACCGATTAAGTTGATTAGAGAAGAACTTAAAGATTTTTTCAAAAAATACAACGAGGAAAAAATTATTGATGCATGTGTTAAGAAAAAAGCAAACGGTATCATTAAGACAAATAGGGATTTTAGACAATTAACAAAATCGCTGACAGCAATGAAAAAAGGCAGCGTTCGGAAAGAAGTAATGTTTGATAAACTTGAATCATTCATAAGGGATCTGGAAGTGACACCTCAAAGCATCTACGAGGATACATCCGAAGCCATTTATCAAGTTGACTCAATTATCAAAAAAACGGAAACACTTATTAGAGAAGTTCAGAATCTTAATCTAAATCAAATTACTAAAGAAGAAAAAAGTGCAATTGAAAGTAATCTTAAAAAATTGACCACTCTCTTAAAAAGTAAATTGAGATGACCGATTTAGATAAACTTAAAACACAATTTTTTAATAAGGGATTGACAGAATTTGCTCCTATTAAGTTTATTCCAAAAATTCTTGACGCTTTGTTATGGCAACCAACTTTTTTGTTGTCAGACGGCAGTTATACTTATTTGGTACTTGTCAAAACTAACAATACTGTTTTACCTACTTTTCTTAATAGGGTTGCTTCTATACCAAACAGGAGTTATGTTCCAGTAATAATCTTTTGCCAGAAGCCAACAGCAACTGACGAGAAATTTATATTGTCATTGGGAATTAGTATTGGCTACTTTATAAAGGGAAAACTTTATAATTTAAATTTTAAAAAGAAAATACCACAAAATATTGTTCAGAAAGAAATAAAAAAAAAATTGCCTGTCATTGACATTTTTATTAGTTCTAAGCAGAACATTCCAGAAAGAAAATTTGTGGAAGAAAGAATTGAAAATTTAAGAAAAATAAACTCGTATCCATTTAACCCTCCTCATTTAATTGAATACGACAAGTTCAAACTAAACAAACTATATCAGCATATTGATGAAAAAATGGAAATTTGCGAGTGGATTGTAATTATACTGGAAGACAATCACTCAAATGATGTGAGGTATGAAATCAACAAAGCAATAAAGGAATTTGACCACGACAATATTTTCATGTTTGTAAAATCGACAAATGCCTGTCAAACTGTTTGGAAAAAAGAACTTACTAAAGTCAAAAAGTTAGAGAGTAAGTCGATAAAATATTTGCCTTATTCAAACCTTAGTGAATTGGAAGTTTATTTATCCAAAGCTGTTAAAGAAAGAATTAATGAGATTTGTAGGAAGCATAAAATTGAAATATTTGTATAGAACATGCTGCTAACATCAGTTCCTATGCAATTGGGGGTTGACTGAATAGCGTCTTTCATCGGAAACAAATATCCCAGCAGCAGTTCCAGCGCCTGCAGATTTAAGCACAGAAGATTGGTTTGAATTTTCAATAGTTAAAATAGACAACACGACAGGTAAGATTTCTTCTATGAACAACATAATGTACCTGAACTAAGTGGCAAAGGAATACCAGATAGGCTAATTGAGTTAGCAGCTTCGCAACTGAATCTAAAAATAATATCAAGTTCAAATACCCCGTCATCTAAAAAAGTAGAAACTGAGTGGCGTACAATTGATGCTAATAAATTATGGAATAGACTAATCAAACAAAAAAAAGCCACTTATGACAGTGACTTAGACATTTACACTTATTGTCCATAAGTGGGGTTTTATTCCCAGTTATTAATGAGAGCATAATTTAGTGATACATTAAAATTTATTTTGTATCTTTATGAGATGATAATGATAAAAAAGCGAGGCAGCAAAGACAGCCAGGAAACAAAAAGGAAGTTGGCGGTAGATTT
>JALNZE010000048.1 GCA_023229465.1 Chitinophagaceae bacterium | reverse complement strand
GATCGGGCAAGTTTAACTTTTGAAAAAGTAAATGCTCTGCAAAGCTAAATGGATAAACGGCTATCTGCACATATCGCCCGGTGAGTGAAGTTGCCATTTCGCGCGAAAGAAGTTTGGCATTTGAGCCAGTAACAATAAGATTTACACCTCTGCGATATAATTTATTTACCCACAATTCCCAATTGGGCAGGTTTTGAATTTCGTCAAGAGCCAGGTACTGATAACCGGGATATAACTCATTTAATGCCTGAATCACAGCATCTTCGTCGAAGTGCTTTAACAGTAGATCATCATCAAAATTGAGATAAGCAAAATTTTTATCCTTCAATAACTGAAGCGATATAACAGATTTTCCTGCCCGCCGGGGTCCGGTAATAAGCTTAATGAGGCCGGTTGACAAGTAATCTGCTTTTGCAGCAACATCCACCCGCTCCAGATAATCTTGTTTTAGCAAACCGTCAAGCTCTTCTTGTTGTTGCTGTAGTATTTTTTTAATCATTTAGCTTATATATACTGAACAAAATTACTGAATTTTATTCAATACACGAGATTAAGTTATCGGACGGTTTCAGAGTTTCAGGTATCGGGTTAACCCGGAGCAAAATGGATTCTCTTATGAATTGCCACTACATTTATGTAGTGGATAAAGTTGGAAATCAGGATATTATGGCCTTTAGGCCAAATCTTTCTCTGGAATATTGATCAGATTTTTATAGGATTTAAGAAATTGACCTAAAGGCCATTTAACACACTGTCCATCAAATTCCGTAATTTAGCGTAATATTTGGAATTTAATTACTATATTTGTGCCAATATCAGTAATTAACAAGATATGAAAAATCGGCAGCAGAAAGAAAATTTGCAGCATAAAAGCGAAGAAACCTTTGGAAGAATTGTGGTGCTGACCGGTGCCCGGCAAACCGGTAAAACTACACTGGCGCGCAGGTGCTTCCCTGATTATACTTATATTTCAATTGAGGATCCGATTCTGAGATCAAGCTACACAACCCTTACTGCATCGCAATGGAACCAAGCTTTTCCGCGTGCCATTCTAGACGAAGTACAAAAGGCCCCTACCCTTTTCGAAAGTATAAAATCGGTATACGATCAGTACTCAGAGCCCCGATATATTTTATTGGGATCGAGTCAGTTTTTACTCCTGAATAGTGTCCGGGAAAGCCTGGCCGGTCGTTGTCAGATAGTTGAGCTATTTCCGCTTACCCTACCGGAACAGCTTACCCATTCCTGGGAAGAACAGGTAAAACCTTCCATTTTTCAGGATTTGATCAGCGGGGGTAATCCACTGGCCGGTTTACTCCCTTCTTTTCTGATGTATCCGGATTTTGCTGAAAGACAATCAGCTTTCGATTTTTACCTTACCTACGGAGGCTATCCTGCCATCACGCATGCAAATCTTAAGGATGATGAGCGATGGAATTGGTTGAGCAACTATGTTCGAACCTATCTTGAAAGAGATATACGGGATCTGGCCGATTTCCGCAACCTTGAGCCTTTTGTAATGTTGCAAAAGCTTACTGCATTGCAAACAGGCCAGCTGATCAACTTTTCCCAGCTTGGAAAGGAAGCAGGTATTACCTCAAAAACAGCTCAGCGATTCCTGCATTATCTTCAAATCAGTTACCAAACATTGCTTCTGCCACCCTGGTATCGTAATGAAAAGAAACGGCTGATCAAAACTCCAAAAATTCATTATCTCGATCCGGGAGTATTGAACACCATCCTGCAAAAACACGGTGCATACACTGGCCATGAATATGAAAGTGCCATTGTTTCTGAGCTGTATAAACAGGTTCGCACCATCGGACAGGCAACAACGTTCTATCACCTGCGATCACACGATGGCAGGGAGATCGATCTATTACTGGAATTCGACACTCATTATCTGGCATTTGAAATAAAAATGAGCAGGAATATTTCCAAAACGGATGCCCGTAATTTCTCTGAATTGGAAACGATCCTCGACAAACCGGTAAAGAAATGTATAATCCTATCCAACGACCCCAGGATTCAAACATTCGGTGATGAAATCATTGCAATCCCCGCAGCCCTGTTCCTCACCTGAGAACTGGTAGTTGGTATGGGTAGAAGGTTGCAGGTTGCGGGTTACAGGTTGCAGGTTCCAAGTTAACCCGCAACTTGCAACCTGCAACCTGTAACATTTTCTACGTAACGGCCCACTCATGAAAAGGCTGTACCTTAATGGTTTTATCATCGGTTACAAAGGAGTCAGACTGATCGTTCGTAATAATACCTGCAGTTTTCAAACCAAAAAAATTCATTGCCTCCACCAAACCCGATAACTCCCTGTCCATATTATTCTGGTCCAATTGCCAGCATACTTGATACAGACCCCGTATTTTACCTTGCTGAAATACTACGAAATCGCATTCCTTTTTTTCCTTAAAATAGTATATTTCAGGAGTTTTGCGTCGCAGCTGCAAGTAGACCATATTTTCCAGAAGTCTTCCGTTATCCTCGTTGAACGATACTGAGTTAATCTCAATAAATCCATTATCAATGCAATAGACTTTTTTAGGATTAACTAATTGAACCTTACGCGAGTAGCTGAATTTAGGAATAAAGAAGAAAAGATATGCATCAACAAAGTATGATAAATAATCCATCATGCTTGATGAAGAGCCTATCTCAAATATCTTTCTCAGACTATTCCCAGTGATGGGTTTTCCGGTATTCGATACCAGCCATACCGCAAGTTGCTGTAATACCGAGGTATTTTTTAAATTGTAGCGAACGGCGATATCGCGAACAACAATATCGCTGAAAGCGTACATCAGCACCTCGGGCAAACCTGTCTTCAGATATTCGGGAAAGCCACCGCTTTTCATGTATTGTCCTGACGAAAGTGCACAACTTTCCTGATTGGTAAATGACAGGAATTCGCTGTATGAGAAAGGGAAAAGCTCTTTCGTTATATGCCTTCCTGTGAGTTTTGTGCCCAGTTCTTTGCTGAGCATCGAAGCATTCGATCCGGTAATAAAAATCCTATAGCCTTCATCCAGTCTGAACCGTACAAAGCTTTCCCAATTGTCGATATTTTGTATTTCATCAAAAAAATAGGCTGTTGTATTCTCCTGAACAGCGATTTCCTGGAGGCGATTGAAATCACTTAAGTCGAAACCAGCAAGACGCGGATCTTCAAAGTTCAGGTAAATTGAACTGTCATTAAAAGTTTTATGAATTTGTTGCAGCAGTGTACTTTTACCACAACGACGAATACCCGAAACTATCAATGTATGCGAAGAGAGGTTAGAAAAACCAGTGATATTGCGCAGCAAGCCTGAATCCATAAGGATTAATCTTTCCTTTTGGGAGTCAATTACTTGTTTAATAATGATTTTCGATAGCATATTCTAAAAGTTTTCGTTTGTAAAGTTAACTTTTATTCGTTCGAAACGAAAACATTTTATTGCGCTTGGAAGCAGCCCTGTTCCTCACCTGAGGGCAGTAGGCAGTAAGCA
The DNA here is from genome assembly GCA_023229465.1 of Chitinophagaceae bacterium. GTDB lineage: Bacteria > Bacteroidota > Bacteroidia > Chitinophagales > Chitinophagaceae > Sediminibacterium. The sequence continues at coordinate 195 of JALNZE010000048.1, read as the reverse complement.
GTAGGCAGTAGGCAGTAGGCAAACTGAAACCCTGAAACTCTGAAACTCTGAAACCCTGAAACCTTTCAAGACGCAATTATGCGTCTACTATATAACTCTTTGTATAATACAGATAGTCAACGCAATTCATGAAGCACTTTTTAGATGATTGAGCTGTTTTTCCAAGTACTTTATTCTTTTTGCTTTCCATAGATC
>JALNZE010000004.1 GCA_023229465.1 Chitinophagaceae bacterium | reverse complement strand
TGTAGTTGTATTCTTGTTACCATGTATATCAGTTACTGTCCAGGTTACTGTTGTTGTTCCAACTGGGAATACAGAAGGAGCATCATTTACAACACTGGCTACTCCACAATTATCAGCTGTTACTGGTGTGCCGATATTTACAGTGGCACTACAAGCGCCTAAATCATTGTTTACACTTACGGCTGCAATACTGATAGTTGGTTGTTCATTATCAGTTACTGTTACAGATTGTGTAGTTGTATTCTTGTTACCATGTATATCAGTTACTGTCCAGGTTATGGTTGTCGTTCCTACCGGATAGATGTTTGATGCATGATTATTTACAACACTTGCTATTCCACAATTATCGCCTGTTACCGGTGTGCCGATATTTACAGTGGCACTACAAGCGCCTAAATCATTGTTTACACTTACGGCTGCAATACTGATAGTTGGTTGTTCATTATCAGTTACTACGATCGTCTGAGTAACCGGTGTAGCTGCATTACCATGTATATCCGTAACATTCCATGTGATCGTTGTAGCTCCTACAGGGTACTCATCAGTCAATAACTTGCTATCACTTCTCACTCCTACTGGTGTACCCACTCCACAATTATCAGATGCACTTGCACTTACCGATACTATTGCGCCACATTTAGTTGGATCATTGTTTACTGATTTGTCACCATTGATAGTTATCACTGGTTTAATATTATCCGCTACTGTTACCTGTGCAGTTGCTGAAGAAACATTCCCTTGGTTATCTGTAACAGTAAATGTAACTGTGTTTACGCCAATATTGCTGCAAGTAAAGTTGGTTGTAGAAACGGTAATACTTGGAATTCCGCAATCATCTGTTGATCCACCATCCACTTGTGATGCAGTTATGGTAGCATTACCACTGGCATTCAGATTTACGGTAATATTTTTTGTTATGGCATTTGGTTTAGTTTCATCCAGGCCAGGCTGACAGAAGCAATTAACAATAGAAGTTTGGCTGGTGCCAACACCTTGTCCGTTGCCCGCAAGAATTGGGATACCCTGGCCGTTTACAGCTCCAGTTAACCTTCCGCCACTTGTTTGGGTTACAGAGAAACTCATACTTCCTTCAATGGCATCCGAACAACCATCGCCATCACTATCGAGATCCAGATAGTCGGGCGTACCATCATTGTCTTTATCACCACAGCTCTGGAAGTCGGCGCCAAATGCAAAATTGCACCAGTTTTCAGCGGCCAGATAATTAAAGTTTATACTGGAGAAAGTTCCCATCATCCGGATAATTGCATACCCTTCTGTACCTGTAATCTGGGTTGATGAATTTGATACCACATCTTTTGACCAAACGATTTCTATCGGTGCACCGAATATAATAGGAACCGGTACACCAGTCTGGCCTATGGAAGCAAACACCAGCACCGGATTGGTCATTGGGCTTGCAAAGGTGATGGTATTATTGGTGACATAAATATTTTGAATAGTAGGGTTTGCATCCGGCACTCCATATGATACAGGGAAAAGATAGTGGGCATACAAATTACCCGTAGTTGTTACTGGTGATGATGACGTATACGTATACCCAATTCCATTAATGGTTCCGGTTGCTGTGTTACCACTAACGGCTGGAGGGTTGGACCAATAGAAATTTGATTTGTTACATTCTAAAACATTTGGAATTCCATCATTATCAGCATCAGCATCACATGCATCAGGAATACCATCTCCATCTGAATCAATTGCGGTAACAGTAACTGTAAATGTGCAGGACGAACTTCCCAATGAATTTGTTGCCGTAGCTGTTACCGTAGTTGTTCCAACCGGGAAGAAGCTACCAGGGGCTTTTGAATATGTAATGGAAGATGCAGGCACACCTGTTGTTTCAGTTGCTGCAAAACTTGCATTGGCACCACACTGGCCCGGATCATTGCTGACCGTAATATTTGCAGGACAAACGATCACAGGAGCTAATCCGCTTACTGTAACTGTAAATGAGCAACTGGCTGTTAATCCAGCCGCATCTGTTACTGTATGTATAACTGTTGTTGTTCCAATCGGGAAGGTTGAACCACTAGCCAAACCTACAGTTCTAATTGTTGTAGCACCAGAACAATTATCCGTTCCAACAGGTGTAGTATAATTTACCACTGCACCCGATGCACTGGTGGCAGATACTGTTTGGTTTGCCGGACATGTTATAACCGGTGGTTGAATATCTTTTACTGTTACAGTAAAGCCGCAGGTGCTTGAATTACCAGATTCATCTGTAGCCTTGAATGTATTGGTAGTAACTCCTATCGGGAATGTAGAACCTGATGGCAATCCTTCAATTTGTGTAATGGTTATCTGACCTGCACCCAGTTTGGTTCCATCTACCCATTTCCATCCCAAGAAATTCTGACTGGCATCTCCTGGCTCTCTGAATCCTGGCACACTCTTATCCTGATAGCCACCTACCCATGTATTTCCACCATACGGTGCAAGGAAGGTACTTTCTTGCAGGGTATTGATAGAAGCCAGGTCTCCTCCAATCGCTTGCGCTGCTGCACGAGAATCTGTCCAGGTAGCTGATGCAGTAGAATAATAATAAGTATGCCCACCCAATGTGCCGATTAAACTATAGCCATTGAATACAGTTGATATGATTGAATTGAATTCTACAAGCGAACGGTTTAATGAATAGTTGGGTAAATCATTCCATTTACCACTGGTGTAGAGTTGTATATAATCTTCTCCCACGTTATAAGTATTGGGATAGTTATTGGGTTCGCCCTGAGTAAAGAAGTTGAAGGCTCCGCCTGTACAGTTGTCTGTGGCTTTGGGGTTGATGTAATTAACCACCGCTCCACAGGTATTGGCGGTGTTGTTCACGGTAATAGATGCCGTACAGGTAATAACAGGCGCAGTAACATCTTTTTTATCAACCGTTATGGTACAAGTGCTGCTGTTATTAGATGCATCTGTTACAGTAAAGGTAATGATCTGTACACCTTTTGTACTCACAACTGTTCCAGCGGCCGGACTTTGTGTGATGACTAATGCATTGGATGCAGTGCAATTATCAGAAGCAGTTACTAAACTTCTGTAATCCGGTAATGTGGCATTACAATTGGCATCAAGGTTGAGTACCTGATTGGCGGGACAGGTAATGGTGGGTGGGATTATATCACCAACTGTAAGTGTAGTGGTTGAAACGCCCCCGCATTCTGTTTTATACGTAATGGTAGTTGTTCCCTGAGCTACACTATTCACTAATCCAGATGAAGCATTGATAGTTGCAACAGCAGTATTACTACTTGACCAGGTTCCACCTATATTAGCATTTGCCAACGTTGTAGAGGTACCGATGCATATAGAAGTTGTTCCTGTAATAGGCGCGGTTGGTGCTACAAATGCTGCGCAAGTTCCTGTATTGGTAGAACCGGAAGCATCCCAGTTTGAAGTTAATCCGGTAAGGCCAAAATTATTTAAGGTTCCATCTCTGCCAATATTGCCGCTGGCATCTGTTAATGTAGTAACACCCGCATTATTTGAATTTACAAGACCATGATTAAAATGATAGACCTCCTGCAATCCAGTTTGAGCATTGACCTGGCAGTTCATATTATTCACTATTTCAGCCTGGCAAAGAGCGCGGTTCCAGATACGAACCTCATCTATCGACATATTGCCATATCTAGGTATGTCAAATGGTTTACCTATATTATATCTCACATCTTTTCCGATATGAATAACAGAACTGCTATTACTCAAAATAGTATTCGAAATACCGGCTCCGGTATATATCAAGGCCCCATCCACATAAATTTTTGTACTGGCAGCACTTGCCACACCTGCATAATGATGCCAGGATCCGGCAATGATATTACATTGAGCAGCCCTCCAGGTTCCGGCATCATTCACATAAAAGGTCATAGTGCCATTTAAATTGGGATGCATCAACCACACATTATTTGTCATATCATCTACATTGCTGGTTCCCTGGCCAATCACAGAACCAAAAGGCATATTAGCAGAAGGTGTATTCATCCAGAATTCCACCGTGATCTCCTTGTTGAACGTACGGTACGGATTATTTACAGCAACATAGTCATTTGTCCCGTCAAAATTGAGGGCAGTAGCTGACTGTGCATTGGCATTTGTTACAAACAACAAAAAAGTGGCAATTATGGCAATTGCTATTTTTGTGGAAGCGTGCCATGTATGGCGTGCAAAAGAAGACAGGGTACACTTGCGATCAGCGCTGATTCGGGTAAAACATTGTTTCATAATGACAGTTTTTGGTAGTATGCTAAAAAAATAACACCGCAAATACATACAATATTGGCAGCTATGGTAAAAGTTAAAAATGGAAATTGTCTCACAGAATCCCTTAGAGTGGATATTTCCTCCTCAGCAATGGACAGGAATAGGATTTTAAAAAGCAATACCGTTAACCAAGCATATCGCTACTCTAAAATATTAACTTAGTTCTTCATCACATCACTTTTAAGTTAAAATGGTTTGAAATGCATAAAAATGGGTGTGAATTACTTAAAGCACACCTGACAGATAGTAAAAAGATATTTTTGGGAGTCATTCACATCCAAAACCCTGTCTTTTAAATTAAAGATTATGCGTAAGTCGCCAAAATTACTATTTTAGGTATCAGTTATGCGATTGATCTCTTTTATATTGCTATTGTTTACTCTTTTTATACAAGGGAAAAGCCAGGTGCGGCAACCTAATTATATTGGAGATGCGGTATGGGTAAGCTCGCCTAAAAAACAGAAACCTGATAAACTTCCGGTAACCATTCATAAGTTCCGGATGACAAAAAAGGTTTCTCAAAATAATTCCAGAACCATTTCCCAAAGAAAGATTGATCCGGGAACCAGGGTAATACACATGGGTAAAACGCTACCCATTTTACAAACAATCCATATTAAAGGGGAAAAGTTAGCAGCCCCCGAAATAATAGATGCACCTGCACTCCAGACCAGGGATAATGCAGCATTCAATATTTCTTATACTGATAAGATACATGGGTTTGCGGGCAGTAATACAACCGACTTTGCAGAAGATGCGGAACACCATATCTGGATAGCATCAGGTGGTGGATTGATCAGGTATGATGGGTACCATTATTTTTTGTACAACCAAAAGAATGGGTTACCCGATCTGCCCAATCTATCACTTGCCTATGACCATCAGAATAGATTATGGCTGGCTTCGGAGAATGGGGTATATTATATTCAACATGATTCTCTTTTTACTTTTCAAAGCGAAGAAATTGATTTTTCAAAAATTACCTGTGTTAAAGTACAGTTAGACTACTTACAAAGAATTTGGGTATCTACCAAAAAAAAGGGCGCTATCTGTATTGACGGAACTTCTATCCGCATCTTTGATAAAAGATGCGGGTTGCCCGATGAGTATATAATGGCTATCCATCTGGATAAAAAGGGGGACCTGTTTCTTGCTACTCATGAGATTGGTATTATTAAGATACAGTCAGAAAAAATGCTGCAACTCTTCAGTGCTTCAAAAAATATAAATTTACCTATATTTCTTTCTTTTTATGAGGATGAAGAAGGTATCTGGGCTGGCGGGTTTATATCTGGCCTTATTCGAATAGGATTAACTGATACGATTCAATATTCTTTTTCAGGCAATTTTGACGAACGCATTTATGATATCAAAAAAGCGCCAGGAGGCCTATGGCTTTCTTCCTATGGTTCTTCGGTAAGCTATTTCAATAAAACCAACCTGCTGATCATCAATGAATCGAATGGATTATTGAACAGGTATCCCTTTTACCTCTTTGAAGACAGTTTTAAAAATATATGGGTAAGCAGTACGCTTTCTGGTTTTTCCAGGATTAATGAAAATTGTTTTTATGTACAGAGCTATGATAATCCTGCATTGGGATATGTAAGAGCTGTATTGCCTGATTATAAAAAAGGTAATTGGATTGTAACGGAAGGTAAAAACCTGGTATATCAAAAAGGAAGTACCGCTACTTCTTTTTTAAATATAACAAACCGGGTTGAACACTTTTTATACTCACTGGATGGTATTTTAAATGAAGATGGAACCCTTTGGTTAGCCAGCCATGGAAATGGAATTGTGCGTGTAAAAGAAACAGATTATACTGCGTATCATTTTACTGATTTTACAGACAATCAGGTTATTCGATCTATAAAAAAAGATGCTGATAAAAATGTATGGTTCTGTCCAACCTCGTTTGGTCTGATGCTCTATGATACTAACAGTTTCTGGCATTATTCGTCAAAATCCGGTTTACTGTCTGACCTGGTTAACCAACTTTTTCTGGATGCAGACAAAAAAATATACTGGACTTTTTCCAATGGTTTTCAACGCATGGGCGAATCAGGTATTGAGACGCTGTTCATAGGTAACAAACAGTTTAAAGACCAGGTGAATGGTATGCTGGCAATTGATGGCAATACAAAACTTTTAGTAACCAATTACAATGGATTATTACTCATACGTAATAATCGTGTTTACCAACTGACCACCGCCAATGGTCTTTCATCCAATAATATAAAAACGATTATCCGTGATGGCCTTGGAAAAATCTGGATCTCTACAGATAAGGGAATAGAGACCTTCCTATTAAAGGATATTTCAATAAATGAGCATACTGTTTTTAATCAATCCAATGGATCCTATATCCTGAATATGGATATAGTCTTACTTGATTCTAAGGGGATTCCCTATTGGTCAATGCGGGAAAATAAACTGGTTTTCAATCCCGATTTTCTGCACCGGCAAAATAAGCCACCCGTTTTTTCCATCAGGCAGGTTCTTGTGGATGATAAAATACAGGATCCCCATTCCAGCCTATCCATCTTACCTAATCAAAAAATAAACATAAATTATACCGCTATTTTCTGGGGCAGGGAAAATAATTTAGAAATGAAATACCTGTTAATTTCAGACAGGGGAGATACGAGTATCAATTCATCGGGAAGTAAAGGCCATATTGCCATTAGTGAAGTCCTGCCGGGTAATTACCGTATAATCCTAATGGCTAAAGACAATAATCATATTTATTATTCAACACCAGTTTTTGTCCGTATCAATGAATTCTGGTACAACACCTGGTTGTTCCGGATATTCGGCGCCTGCTTATTAATTACAGGTATTATCAGTTATTTTAGACGGAAGGCAACCCTGCAAAAAATAATCAATACCCGATTAAAAAACAGGGTTGCTGAACAAACCAATCAGATTGTAAAAGAAAAAGAGGATTTACAAAAAAGCTATGAGGTGATAGATCATCAGAACCAGGAAAAGGATATTTTAATACAAGAGATCAACCATAGGGTAAAAAACAATCTTCAATTAATTGCAGCTATGGTTGAGATGCAGATGAGCAACAATCATTCAAAGGATACACTGCTGGCTTTACTGGGAACCACCCGGCGGATAAAAGCTATGTCGCTGGTACATGAATTATTGTATTATAAAAAAGATATGCAGGGAGTTTCCACCGTTCAATACATTCATGAATTGATCGACAACCTGAAAGAAATGGCCAGCAACGATAAACACCCCATTGATTTCCACATCGAGGTGGAAGATATTTATATAGATTCAAGATCAGCCATTGCGCTGGGGATGATCATTTCAGAATTGGTAAGTAATTCGTTTAAATATGCTTTTAAAAAAATTCCTTCCCCCAAAATAACGATCCGCCTCACAAAAGATCCAAAAATCGGCTACCTGCATTTGCTGGTAGCCGATAATGGAAATGGCTTTAATGGCGACTATGACGCACAAAAGGGTTTGGGTAGCCGGTTAGTAGATATATTCAGCCGCCAGTTGGAAGGAAACTATTCTATTGATTATAATAATCATTTTGTATTTATCCTAATTTTTAAACCTGTCATATTATGAGTTCTGCCAAAATACTTGTTGTAGAAGATGAGGTTTTAATCGCCGAGCATATAAAAGATTACCTAAATTCATTTGGCCTGCACCATGTTTCAATGGTACACAATAAAAATCATGTTTTGCCTGCAATCGATCATTTTAAACCAGATCTGGTTTTAATGGATATACATTTGCAGAATCCATTGGATGGAATAGAACTGGCAAAACTGATTGATGAAAGAGGGCAGGTTCCTTATATATTTATAACAGCGAATGCTGATCTGCTGGTTATTCAAAAAGCAACGAATACAAAGGCTGCCGCCTATATTACAAAGCCCATAAAAAAATCCGACCTCTTTGCGGCAATACAAATTGCATTAAAGTCTATTGAATCAAAAGAAGTAAAATTTATGCAGGTAAAAGATGGTGGGGCTACCCTAAGAATACCGCATACTGATATACAGTATATAGAAAGTAGTGGCAATTATATTAACATATATACTAAAACACAGAAGATACTATCAAGACAATCACTTGAATGGGCAGAGGATCAATTACCTGAACACCAATTTTTGAGAGTTCACCGTTCATTTATAGTTAACATAGCATGTGTATTACGATTTACTACAAAATCCTTATTTATTAATGAAACCGAAATACCAGTATCGAGGATGAACACTTCTTTGATATCAGGTTTTTTCAAAGGGCCCAAAATCTAACTAAATTTTCAGGTAAGGAAAATGATGCATATTATTAGTCTTATATCACTAAATATGCAATGGCAAACTCATAAAAACAAAAAACTGAAGTGATATAACGCAAAAATGATATACCCCAGTCATGGTACTCTTTTTACCTGCGCCATACCGGGCTTCCTATATTTCAAAAGATGCTTTCCAAAAAGCATATACAGTTACATCGCGAATATAGTGCCCATTGGCATAGGGTATTACTCTACAACCCGTGCCTCTCGCCATTTGCTACATCAAACACATGTAATATTTGAGGGAATAAGGCATCCAGGTATTCTATCGCTCCGGCGGTAGAACCGGGCAGGGTTAGTACCAATGTATCCTTCACAAATCCAGCCACACTCCTGGATAACATGGCATAGGGCATTCTCTCCTGGCCATACCTGCGGGCGGCTTCCATTACACCCTTTAATTCCCTATCAAGCAATGGTTGAACAGTGTCGGGTGTAATATCTCTTGGTGAAACACCTGTTCCACCTACCAGTAAAAGCAATTGAATGGTACCATCCGTATTTGCCTCAACCTGCGCCACAATAGAGGCGGCTTCATCAGCTATTACTTCATAATGAAGGGTATCTACCTGATATGTTTTTAATTTTTCTATCACGGCCAACCCGGCCTTATCCCCGGCTTTTTGCTGAAACACAGTATCTGAACAAACAATCACTGCGGCATGAACAGACCGGCCTTCCTTCAATGGGTATGACGATTTTCCGCCTTTCTTTTCTACTAACCTGATCGTTTGTATTACAATGGTTGGATCAATGGGTTTAAGCATATCATACAAAGTAAGCGCGGCCACAGAAGCCCCATGCATGGCTTCCACTTCTACACCCGTTTTGTAAATGGTATGCACTTCCACTTCTATCTCTATTTGTAACCCATTTATCCGAAAACGGATATCAGCATATTCTACCGGAAGGGGATGACAATCAGGAATGATATCACTGGTTTTTTTAACGGCAAATAAAGCGGCAACTTTCGCGAAAGCAAACACATCCCCCTTTGGAACAAGTTTATGTTCAATCGCATGTATGGTTTTGTTGGAAGATACCAATACCACAGCGCCGGCAATCGCCTTTCTTAGTGAATTGGACTTATGGGTTATATTAACCATTTTATTTACTTATTTTCTTTCCAGGTAGAAACCTGTTTGTTAAAAATTTCTTTTCCCCAGATAGGTAATTCTTTTTTGATTACTTCTACTAATTCTTCGCAGGCTTCCATTGCCGCTTTCCGGTGTTTGGAAGATACAAAAACAAATAAACAGATTTCGCCCGCCGCAACAGTTCCCAAACTATGGTAAACATGCATACAGGTGAGATCGTATTTAGTAAAAAAAACTTCCCGTATCTCCATCATTTTCTCCAAAGCCATGGCTTCATACGCGGTATAGGCTATAGCCGTAACCAGGGCTCCTTCTTTTTCATCAGCTCGAACCTGGCCTAAAAAAATGCTATGGGCGCCAATATCCCTTTTGCCGGCGTGTTTTTGAATATCGTCGGCAATTTTTTGCGCGGGAATAGCGCCATCTACAAAAATAGTACTCACTTTTTTCTCTTTCATCATAACGCTTCTTTAAAGTAGGCCGTTAATCCCCCTTTGAGACTATACACCCTTACATGTCTTTGCGATTTAATTAACCGCGCCGCGTATACACTTCGAATTCCCTGATGACAAATAATACAGATTTCTTTCTCAGGTAATTTAGCAATAGAATCCTGTAATTCCGACATCGGAATCTGTGCATCCGAAAAATCAATAGCAGGGTATTCATGCCGTTCCCGCACATCCAATACAAATACATTTGGATTTGTTCTCAAGCTATTAAAGGTAGCCACATTTATTTCTTCAATACCGTCTGCTTCCATTACGCAATCCTCCACATAATTCATTGATTCAAAAAAATCCCGGTCAATCATGAGGGGATTGTCTTGTTTGGCAATCGCGATCTCGTAACTACCGGCCCGTAACAGATCGTAGTTAAACAATCTTCCATAGATCAACTTTCCAAGGCCTGTTATTAACTTGATGGCTTCTGCTGCCTGCATCGTTCCAATAATACCGGGTAATACCCCTATTACACCGGTTTCTTCACAGGTTTTAATTTCACCCGAACCCGGCGCCACCGGAAAAAGATCCCGGTAATTAATTGCCGGAGTATCCTGTTCAGCCAGGTTAAATACACACAACTGACCCTGGTAACGCGAGACTGCTCCATATACCCATGGCTTATTCAATAATACACAGGCATCATTGATCAGGTATTTAGCGGAAAAATTATCTGTACCATCAATCACCAGGTCATAATTTTTTATGATCTCCGGTGCATTCTGTTTATTCAATGCAAACGGATATGAATCAATCAAAACAGCATTATCCAACTGGTTCATTTTTACTGCTGCAACTACCACTTTATTTTGTCCTATTTCAGATGCATTGAATAATAATTGCCGGTGCAGATTACTGGCGCTAACCTGGTCGGCATCCATGATACCGATTTTTCCAACCCCGGCTGCAACAAGGTACTGTAATGCAGGACAACCCAATCCGCCCATACCAACGATTAATACTTTAGCGGACCGCAGTTTATCCTGCGATACCAACCCAAATCCGGGTAAGATCATTTGTCTTATATATCGTTCGTTTTGCAGCATATTATCCTCCGGAAAACGGTGGCATCAGAGCCACGGTATCTCCTGTTTTGAGTGTAGTATTTTCCTGTACCATTTTTTGGTTGACTGCTATAAAATATTTGGCGGTTCGCAATAACGGATATTGCTGAATCAATAACTCCTTCAATGCAGCCGTATCCGCGACTGTTTCCAGGTAAATATCGGGAACAACAGTGGCATCAGTTAATGAACCAAAAAATAAAACATGAATTCGCATAATCACACTATTTTACAAAAAAGAGTTTGCCTGCGGCCAGTACCAGTACGGCAGCCAATATAAATTTCATATTTTTTACCCGTAATTTCTCGGCCCCTATATAAGCGCCCAATGCACCCCCTACTAACACAAATCCAATGATGGCAAGGATCTGCGGGCTCAAATTGAATCCGGTTCCAGCCTGTCCCACCATTCCGGCAGCGGAGTTCAAAAAAATAAAAATCGCACTAATGGCAGCCGTTTGCTTCAGGTTAGACCAGCCCATCAACAATAAAAGGGGTGAAAGTAAAATACCTCCTCCCATTCCGATCATACCGGAAACCAACCCAATCAAAGCACCAATGATGCTCAGCACATACCATTTTGGACACGGTAGTAATGGCTTGTCTGCGCTATTCCATAACAACCGGATCACCGATAATACTAAAACAATGCCCAGGATTTTTTTATAGAATAATTCCGAAACAGGTAGTACACTCCCCAGGTAAGCAAAGGGAACAGATGCCGCCACCAACGGCCAAAGTAATGCTTGTTTAAAATGCCTGGCGCGATAAAAAGATATAAAAGCGATCAGTGAAACCATGATGTTCAACAACAAAGCGGTAGGTTTCATCACCGAAGCGCTGAATCCAAACAATGCCATCAGGGCCAGATAACCACTCGCGCCCCCATGCCCTACAGATGCATATAAAAAGGCAACTGCAAAAAAACACAGACCATATAATATTACCTCCTGCATATTGTATATAACGTTATTGAAACAGGTGAATCCTTACCATTTGAAACTTTTCAAACCAGGAAATACTTTCGTCCAACTCAATCCAGCAATTGGCTTCCGCGAAAGCGCTCAATTGAAAAGATGCCTGGGCCGGCAAAATAGACACTATCCCGTTTTCAACATATCCTTTTAAAAAAAAAGTAAGTACTGCTTTCTTTTCGTAGGATTGACTTAATTGTGCAAAAACCTGTTTTGCTTCTTTCATCCCTGATATTTTACAAATAGCGGGTAACACATATTGCTGATAACAACTCAACACCGAAGCGGGATTACCCGGTAATCCAAAAACTAATTTTTTTTCTTTACGGCCCAAAAACAAGGGTTTACCCGGTTTTTGTTTTACCCCATGAAACAGCGGCTCCACGCCCTGGTTGAGACAGGCGCTGGTTACAAAATCATAATCCCCCACACTTACGCCACCTGTTAAAAGCACCATATCTGATTCTTCGAGGGCCGTCTTAATTTTATCTTCTGTTTCTGCCAGGCTATCTTTAGCAAAACTGATCTTTACCTGGTTAATCCCCGCTTTTTTTAAAGAGGCCCTTAATCCAAATGAATTGGATTCGTATACCTGGCCTTCCATCAACTGATTTCCGGGCTGAACCAATTCGTTTCCGGTAATGATCAGAGAAACTATCGGTTTCCTGTATACATCTACTGTTAGAATACCCAGGCTGGCCAGGAATGCCACCTGAAAGCTGTTAATAAGGGTTCCGGCAGGAATGGCTAATTCCCCCACGCCTATCTCTACACCCGGCACACGGATATTATTGCCCGCTTCAAGATGGTTTGCATTAATCCGGATGCTGTCTTCCGCTACTACTACCCATTCTTTCTGCACAACTACATCCGTGCCTTCCGGAACAGGGCCACCTGTAAATACCTGGATGGCATGATGGTCCAGTAAAGTTATTTTTTTTGAACTGCCCGCCGGCAATGCATCCTGCACCGGCAATAATGCATCCTTATCTCTTAATCGAATAGCATAGCCATCCATCGATGACTGAGGGAAAGCGGGAATCCGGATGGTACTGAAAATATCTTTTGCCAACACATACCCTGTTGCATTTTCAAGAGATACTTCAACGCTGTTTAAAAGCGCAGCATTTGCCAGTACAATATTTTTTGCTTCTTCCACCTTTTTCATAAAACGATACTTAACCACCAATGGCAATCATACTTCTATTGTGTAAATCATCAGTGTTAATCAATTCAAAGTCTTTGGAGAACTGTCCCCCCAGTTCTTTTTGTTTAGCCAGTATTGATTGCTCAATCAAACCCAATACATCATTTCCGCTTCGCAATGCGGATAAAAGATCAGTTTCTTCCTGTGAGAACAAACAATTCTTAATTTTTCCATCGGCAGTTAACCTGATCCTGTTGCATCCCGCACAAAATGGCGCGCTCATGGTACTAATCACGGCAAAACTTCCCAGGTGATTTTTGATTCGGTAATTTTTACTGGTATCATTCGGCAGGTTTTCCTGCGCTTCTATTTCATATTTTGAAGTAATAATGGCCAGCATTTCCTTCCAGGTTACCAATTTATTACTCTTCCACCGGTTACCATCAAAAGGCATGAATTCAATAAAGCGAACGTGGATTGGCAGCGCTCTAGTCCATTCTATAAAATCCGGTATTTCCTGCTCATTCAAGCCCTTCACCACCACCACATTCACTTTCACTTTAAAATTGCCGTCCAGTAATAATTGAATATTATTCTTAACGGTGAAGAATTGGTCGCGACGTGTGATTAATTGAAACTTTTCGGGTTGCAGGGTATCCAGGCTGATATTTACTGAACGGATACCTGCCGCTACAAAATCATCGATAAAATGGTGAACGCGGGTGGCATTGGTAGTGATGGTTAATTCAACACCCAGGTTTCCCAATGCCCGGATGATGGCCGCGGCATCTTTACGCACCAATGGCTCCCCGCCTGTGAGCCTGATCTTATTCACCCCATTTGCAATAAATAATTTTGCCAGTGATACAATTTCATCTTTCTGCATCAATTGCTGACTGGGCATAAATGCATAGTCTTCTTCGGGCATACAATAAAAGCAGCGGAGGTTGCAGTTATCTGTAAGCGATATCCTGAGATAATTATGAACCCTATTGTATCGGTCTTTCAGCATCTTGTTCTTTTAGTTTTTTACAGAGCCGTTCGTAATCTTCCGGTGTATCAATATCCACTTCTCCCAAAGAAAATGCCACTGTTGCTATATCATCCGGATGTTGTTGCAATATAACACGTGCACCCCTATCGCCCGGCAATTTTTGAAGTGTTTCGAAATAATATTTATGAAAGAGTACAGGCGTACCCTTTATACCCCCGTATTCAGCGGCTACTATACGCTTGCCGGTTCTGACCTGTGTATCAAGCATTTCCTGTAAAATATCCCTGTGCAAAAAGGGCTGATCACTAACTACAATGAATAACCGGTTGAGATCAGGATACGTATGAAGCAGGGCATTCAACCCGGTTTGGATAGAACCCGCCATGCCCAGTTTCCAATCTTTATTGTACACTATATTCACTAATTTATCAGGAATACTGTTGATTATCTGTTCATGAAAAAATCCGGTAACCAAACTGATAGCCACAGGGTTTATGGCTTTTACTTCTGTTATAATATGGGTGAGGATAGTTGAACCACCAAAGGGCAATAACATTTTTGCTTTACCCATCCGGGAAGCAGCGCCGGCAGCCAATATCAATGCTCCGGCATTCATGAAAGCTGGTGTATGGGTTCGGGCTTTTGTTTTAAGTGAATGGGGTCTTTATCCTGTAATACGGCCATGATTTCGGAACAAATAGATAACGCGATTTCCGCTGAAGTTTCTGAACCCAGGTCTAACCCGGTTGGTCCATAAATACTTTTTAGCGCTGATTCCGAAAAATAAATTCCTTTTTCAGCAAGTTCCAGCAACATACGCTCCCGCTTAGCTGCCGGACCAAGCAACCCAATATAATGTACTGATTTATTTTGCAGGAGGCCCAGCATTTCCAGGTCATAATGGTAATTGTGGGTCATCAACACCAGGGCCGTTCTGCTATCCAGTACCAAATGATCCATTATTTCTTTCGGCTTTCCTACCATTATTTTTTCAGCAAGAGGAAATCTTTGCCGGTTAGCGTGTGTTGATCTGCCATCTGCCAGTGTTACTGTCCAGCCAATCAAACCGGCCATACTAACCAACGGGAGTGCATCATTGCCTGCTCCTACAACTACCAAAGAAACAGGTGGTACATAATATTCAAAAAAAAGTTTTTGCTGATTTTCTCCAATGGCTAATTCGCGATAGCCTGAAATGGCATTATTAAACGCTTTTCCCGTTTCGCCGGTTACCGCCTGTTTTAATACACCCGAAACATCAGTTGGGTTAAAAGTGCCCATATGTTCCTGATTATTCATTGAATAACCCGTAATGATAACTGCAGGATTTCGATATTTTATTACCTCTTTTAAAATATCCATTGGATGGGTACCCAGGGCATCAATTGGCTCGAACAAAATGCTTACGATACCATTACAACCTAATTGAATACCCAGTTTGGCATCATCTTCATCCATTGTATTATATACAACCAATTTTTTTTTTCCCTGGGTGATAGCTAAAACCGCTTTTCGCAATGCATCGCCTTCCAGGCATCCACCACTGATGGCCCCTGTTAACTGCCCGTCATCAGTTACCAGCATTCTTGCACCCGGCCTTCTGTAAGAAGATCCGGATACATGCACAACAGTGGCCAGCGCGGTTTTTTTACCGTCTTTAATGGCTTTTTCAAATGCCTGAACTATATCTCTTATTTCTTTCATTGAATGACCCGGTTATGGTCTCATTTTTTTCACCTGTTCAGGGGTGATGGCTTTCAGGTTTTTGTTGCCCCAACTATTGTTTACATAATTCAACACATCGGCAATCTGCCCGTCTGTTAAATAATCCTGCGCAGGCATGATCGCATTATACGATACACCATTTACTTTTAGTTCGCCTGATTCACCTTTTAGCACATTATTGATAAGGTCCTTCACGGGCCTTTTTAAATAATCAGATTTAGCCACCGGCGGATACACGTTTTCCATTCCTTTTCCATCTGCCATATGACAATTCATACAAAAAGTGGCATAGACTTCTTTTCCCCGCTCAATACTTTTGGGTAAGCTATAGGTCTGTATAAATGCACTCATCACAAACAGTAAAAACAATATATTACCCATCACCATTATCCTGCGCATAAAACACCCTGTATTTGATTGAGTAGTTAAGCTATTTTATTAATATCAAAAGGTAATCTTCTGATCCTTTTTCCGGTAGCGGCAAAGATGGCGTTGCATAAGGCAGGTGCAAAAGGAGGTAATCCCGGTTCACCAACACCCTTAATTTTTGGTCCGCCATTTGTTAGAATATGTACTTCTACTTTTGGCATTTCATTAATGCGCACCAATGGATTGTTATGATAATTGGATTGAACAGTCTGCCCTTTATCAAACGTAATTCCATTTTTAATAGCAGCCGTTAAAGCCATCACAGCAGCGCCCTCAACCTGCCCTTTGGTGGTATCCGGATTTACCACCGTACCAAGATCGATCACTGCATATACTTTTTCAATTTTTATACCGGTACCCTTCTTTGAAACTTCAATCACATACCCACCTAACCCTGCAAAAAATTCATATTGTGCCACCCCTCTTCCCCATCCTGCAGGTAAGGGCTTATTCCATTGAGAAACTTCTTTCAGTTTATTCAATACATTTTTAGTATCCGATTCTTTGGTAAGCATTTCCAATCTGAAAGCCAGGGGATCTTTCTTTGCGGCAACGGCCATTTCATCGATAAAACATTCGTGTGAAAAAGCCAATGTAGTGCTGGTAACTGCACGCCAGGCCGCCAGGGGTACATGCAGGTAATGGTGCACATACAAATTCTTCATGTGCTCAATTTCATATTTCTGTTCACTAATACCTTCGGTCATGGTTCCGTTAGTCTTAGTTTTGTCGTAATCCTTCTTCATATCCAGCGTAGGCGCAATTACTTTATGCTGAAAAGCGATTGCTTTCCCCTTTGCATCCAAAGCGCCTTTCATAGCGGAATAGGTCATTGGGCGGAAGGGCCCTTGTTTAGTATCGTCTTCCCTGGTCCAGATGGTCTTAACGGGCTTACCCAATTTTTTGGTTAGCTGAACCGCTTCATGAACGTAATCAGGATATAATCTTCTACCAAATCCACCTCCATTAAACAAGGTATTTACTTTTAAATTTTCCGGTGTTACCCCATAGGTTTTAGAAAATTCAGTTACAATATTGCCTGGCACCTGTGTAGAGGTCCATATCTCCAGTTTATCGCCATCATGCCAGCTAGCCAAACAATTCATTGGCTCAACCGGTGAATGTGATACAACAGGTGTTTCGTAGAATGCTTCCAGTTTAACAGGGGCCTCTGCAAATGCCTTATCAAAATCGCCTTGTTGATGATCTATGGCGCCTTCTTCTTTAGCGGCATCGCGTAAACCCTGTTCGTATGTTTTAGAATTAAATTTTTCATTGCCCTGGTTATCCCATTTTACAATCAGTACTTTTCTACCCTGAACGGCCGCCCAATAATTTTCAGCAATTACAGCAACCCCTTCTGACCTGTATACTCCATGAATTCTTTCACAGGTTTCAACTGCTATCACACCTTTCACTTTCATAGCAGCAGCAGCATCATAGCTGGTGAGTTTACTGCCAAAAACCGGACAACGTTCAATAGAAGCATATACCATTCCAGGTACAGAGGCATCAATACCAAACTGTGCCTTGCCATTCACTTTTAAAGGCACATCTGGTCTTGGTGATGATTTACCCAGGATTTTAAAATCTTTCGGATCTTTAAGTTTGGGTGATTTTGGCGCTTCTATTTTTGAAGCTGCTTCTGCCAGTTCACCATAGCTTAATTTTTTACCCGTTGGTTGGTGAATGATGCTGGCATTCTCTGCAAAGCATTCTTCAACCGGCACATTCCATTGCTGACTGGCAGCTTTTATTAACATTTCGCGTGCAGATGCGCCTACCTTACGCAGGTTCATATAGCTGGTGCGGACCGAAGCGCTACCCCCAGCGGATTGTCCGGGTCCGAATTTTTTCTCCCCCCCGGTTTGTTTAATCGTTACTTTATCCAGCGAAACTTCCAACTCTTCCGCTATCAAAGCCGGAATAGATTGAAAAGTACCCTGACCCATTTCCGGTTTGGGATTGAAGATGGTAATCTGTCCGCTTTTCTCTATTAATACAAACGGAGAAAATTCATAGGATTCCAATGCACTGGTAAGATTCTCCACAGTTTCAATGCCATTGGCTTTGGAAGAAAGTCCCACCACCAGTCCTGCCCCGGTAATACCGGTGAGGCGAAGAAAATTACGACGGTTTATATTGGTAATATGTTGATTCATGTGTTAGATTTTTTGCTGTTTTACTTGATCAATTCTGCAGCGTGATGGATAGCGCTTCGTATACGTTGGTAAGTTCCACAACGACATAAATTACCCTGCATGGCTGTATCAATATCCGCATCAGACGGATTTGATTTGGTTTTTAGTAATGCTGTGGCACTCATGATCTGACCCGATTGACAATAGCCACATTGAGGTACCTGCAATTCAATCCAGGCTTTCTGCACTGCTTCACCAATACGTTCGTGCAATCCTTCGATGGTAGTAATTTTTTTACCTGCGGCAGCCGCAACCGGAAAACTGCAGGAGCGAACCGGCTTGCCATCAATATGCACTGTACAGGCGCCACATTGGGCAATGCCGCAGCCAAACTTGGTTCCGGTTAATCCGGCCATATCCCTGATGGCCCAAAGTAATGGCATATCAGGACTGGCATCTACTTCGTAAGAATGGTTATTAATGTTTAGTGTAATCATGATAAAATATTTATACAATTGTTCTGAAAACTACTTAAAAAGACTATTAAGTTAAAAGTTAATTGCAGATAACACGCCATTTTCCTGCTTTTTAAGAAATTCTTCCCCCTTTACAGCCTGTAGAGCGGTTAAAAATGAATTCCTCCGATAAAATTAATTACAATCCGGCAGGAATACAGCATAATCTAAATAAATTTTAAAAGTCCCCCTTTATTGACAGGAACCTTCTTATTCTACCTGCAATTCAGTAAAATTTCCCCTGTAATAACCATCCCACAGTAACCCAACCACCACTCCAGATAATGGCGGTAAAAAAAACAATACGGCCATACAGAACCGGCTGAACCTGCATTAAGCCTGCTACCACCGGAATATAGCTTCGTACAAAAGGTGTCAGCTTGGCCATAAAAATATTTCTGCCATCATGTGCCGCCATCTTTTGTTTGAGTGAATTGATTTTATGTACAGGTACCCGCAGCCATTTGGGTTTTATCCTCGCCAACCATAGTTTGCCATGATAAAATAAAAGGTACAAAACAAAGGAACCGGTTATATCGGCCAGTACTACCAGGCTAATCACCACAGGAAAGTTCAGATGAAACTGGTGACTGATAAATCCAAAATAAAATAAGACCAGTTCATTGGGAAGTCCGGGCATTCCTAACTCCTGTAACAGTACCAATCCAAAAATGGCCAGATACCCGTAAGTAAGAATGTAACCGGTAAGCATTGGTGACATATTATATTATATTATTTATTTCCAACTGCCAATATTTTCGTTTGAATAATTTCAGGAATAACAACAGTACGGGTTACCTGCAATGGCTTAGCCACAGAGTGATCATCGGCTTTAAAATGTTCATCGGCCAATAAAGAGACAGTTGAGGCAATCTGTTTTGCATACATTTTTTCTTTTTCTTTTCTCTCACCGTCCGGAGCAATCCCGGGGCCAATCAAAGCCGTCCATACTTCTCCTGAGCCTTTAACCCAGAAACCATGCTTCGACCATTTAGCGGTTTTACTTCCCCGGCCATGATCAGTAGTAATAATAAACGTGGTATTGTCTTTATAAAAAGGATCTGTTTGCACATAATACCATAACTCAGCTATCATCTGGTCTACCTGGTGAGCTTTTTGCAGGTACTGGTCGTACCTGCCCTGGTGAGCAAATTCATCTGTTTCACCCAATCCCAGGAATAGCACTTTGGGGTGTTTCGTTTCAATATAATTTTTGGCGCTGGCATAGGTTAGTAAATCATAACGGGTATGGCCCTTCATGGGTACCGTTCGTTGTACCTGATTAATCAGCCTGTTCAATGTATCCTCACCCTCATCAAGCATTTCATATCCGCTGTTAACAGCTATCTCGCTACGTTTCTCATTTAATATATAAGGCATCACACTCCATGAACTGAATGCGGCCACTTTGCCGGCATAGCCTTCACGACTATTCATGTATTCAAGAATATTCGTATTCTTATTCCGGACAGTTAAATTGGGAATAAATCTGGTATCAGCATATCCGGTAAGAATCTCGTTATACCCCGGATAAGAAATTTTGTACAGGTTAGCAATATTTACTTCATTTCCATAAGCCCTGTTACCGGATAATCTACCTTTTTTAGCAATTACCTCCCAGAAAAAAGGCAGTAGCTTTCGTCTTCTTTCTTCCGGATCCGCATGCCAGAACTTTTGACAGATTAATCCGGTATCTTTTACCAATACAGTATCACGGATCAACAATGAATCAGCTCCCTGAAATACTTCCTGCCATCTAAACCCATCAGTAGTGATGATAAAAATATTGCGTTGTGACCGCGAAGTTTGCGCATGAAGGAACAGGCAAACAAGGCTACAAATAGCTAAAAGAAACAATTTCATTCACTGGGGTTTTACAAAGGAACTACGCCAGTGTAAAAATCATGTGAACAAGCGGTTAAGTTAAGGTTATTAAATAGTTTGCTAATACAAACTTAACATACGGAACATACTGAGGACATATTGGATCTGTTACTTTATAGCAGATAAATCCTGCTTATGCCATCCCATTCTCTTCCAAAAGTTTCTGTACTTATTCCGGCTTTTAATGAGGAAAAATACATCCTTCGAACACTATCCGCTCTCATGAGGCAGGATTATCCCTGCTATGAAATCATTATTGCGGATAATGCTTCTACCGATCGAACAGCCATCGTTATACAACAATTTATAGACAGACAGCCCGTTACTGCCATTTCCATTCATTTGGTTTATGAAAACAAGCGTGGCACCAACTTCGCGAGAGAATGTGCCAGGCAAAAAGCAACCGGTTCTATCATAGCGCAAATAGATGCCGATTGTATCCCCACTGCAAACTGGCTTCGGAAAGGGGTGACCGCACTCACCAGGAACAGGAAAACGGTGGCGGTTACCGGTCCATATGATTACTATGATGGTGATAAATGGATGCGTACCAGTTCAGTATTATCACAAAAAATATTTTATCCGCTCATCAATACATTGGTACAATTTACCGGAAGAGCCGCCATACTAATCGGAGGCAATACTTTTATCCGGGCGGCCATACTGGAAAGTGCCGGTGGCTATAATACAGCTCTTACATTTTATGGAGATGATGTGGATATGGGTAAAAAGCTGGCCACCTATGGCCATGTAGCTTATTCGTCAGATTTAATACTTTTCTCTTCATCCAGGCGATACAAAGCCAATGGATTTTTTCAGGTAAATAAAAAATACCAGGCCTGTTTCTGGAACCTGGTATGGAAAAAAGACAATTTATTGCAAACAGCCGAAACAAGTCACCCACGCTAATTTTCGTTCATCTCCCTTTATTCATTTTTAAGAAAGCGGCTCTCTTAGGTGCGGGAACGATTGCATTCTCACCTCTAACCGCTTTCCATATCACTTCTGTAAATTCACGATCCGGAATACGGTCCTCTTTCGTAAAATCAAATAACTCACTCTTACGTTGCCAGGCATTCTCTACACTGTTCTTCTCATTGATATCTACCTGCAAAGGTTTCGCGGTAAATACAGACAAATCGGGATTGGCTGAAAAACAACGCCACATGGGTGTTGCCGCGGCATCATATTGACTCATTGGTCCTATGCCCAATATTAATTCAATGGTACGCAACATGGAAGAAGTGGAATACATGGTATGATCCACAAAATGTCTTTTCACAAATCCGCCGGCCACATACGCGGTACTCCTGTGAGCATCCACATGATCAGGGCCATCCTGTGCATCGTCTTCCAGAATAAAAACAGCAGATTCTTTCCAGACAGGGCTCTTGCTCAGGTATTCTACAAACATACCAATAGCCAGGTCGTTATCTGCCACATGTGCAAAAGGCGTTGGCTTACCCTTACTTAACCCTTCTGTGTGATCATTGATGATGCGAAGTGTATTCAATCTGGGTAATGCATTAATAGCAAGTAAAGAATCAAAATCTTTTTTCCATTGGCCCACCCTTGTGGTATCGCGTATGGATTGATCCCAACTGGTATAGTAAGTACAGAAATGATTTTTTAAAACCGGAATATTGGGTTTATAATCGTCTGCAAACTCGCCGTATGTTCGATAACTTACACCTGCCCGGTTACAATAATCCCAGATAAAGCCGTTTTTATTATTGGCTATGGCACGGTTCCCTTCCGCGTCGTAGTCACCGCCGCGACCGCCATAACTGGTAACCCATGTTTTTTCCAGATAGTCTGTTGCGTAGGCGCCAAGGCTCCAGTTATGTCCATCTGCACTTACTTCTCCATCCACATAAAAATTATCAAGTAACACAAACTCCCTGGCTAATGCATGCAGGTTGGGAGTTACTTTCTCCCCAAATAAGCAAAGACTTGTATCGCCATTTCCTTCCGGCATATCACCCAATACCTGATCGTACGTTCGGTTTTCCTTAACAATATAAAAGACATATTTAATGGGGGAAGGATTGCCTGCTTTCATAGGAATGGGGTTGTCTTTTTCCACATGCGCCTGTAATTCCTTTGCCTTACTATAAGGTGTATTATGGTATACTGCCTGTGAATACACGCTTAACTGCTGCTCACCGGGGGTTTGTATAATACTGAGCGTTCCTTTAAAGAGACCGCCGATATATTGTATCTCTCTGGGTTGAGTAGTATCGCCTTTCTGAAAAGAGAGTTTACTCTTTTTGTTTACTGGATTGGGGCCGAATGGATTGGCCAGGGAAGTAAAACCTTTTCCATTGGTTACATATATTTTATTGCCAATGGTTCTTACTGAAGTAGGATACCATCCAACAGGGATAAACCCTTTAGAAGAACTGCCTGCCCGATTACTCACATCAAAAACAGACAAACAATTGTTATCCGCATTGGCAATATATAAAGTTTTTTCATCAGCGCTAAGCGCTACGCTATTGGTAGTGGAACCTGTGGGTGCATCAGGATATAATGCGGCATTGAGTGTTTCCAGCAGTTTTCGCTTTTTTATATCCAGCACAGAAACGCTGTTATCATTGGCATTGGCGATATAGAGGTATTGACCATTCTTCGACATACACATGTCGTTAGGATTACTGCCTACAGGAATTTCATCCGTTAATTGCTGCAATAGCGTATTATACACTAATAGTTTACTACAACCCCAGCAGGAAATATATAATTCCTTCTTATCCGGTGACAGCAGGCAGGTATATGCTTCACCGGGAAGTTTAATTTGGTTAAGTATTTTTTTTGTTGAAACATTAATCACATACAATGTATTATTGTCTTTGGTAACCACATACATCCTGTCTGCCTTGTCATCAATATCAATACCTGTTGGCGAAATTTTATTGGGCCATTTTTCGCCGAGCTGAATACTATCAGTCAAAACCAGTTTATTATTTTTTAGCGCGTATTTGAGTATCCTGTTATCATTACCTCCGGAAGCATACAGGTACTTTTCATCGGAACTGAACTTAAGTCCCACCCATGATTTTGGTATGGAAATTTTGTCCAGTATTTTTTCTCCTTTCACATCTACCAATTGCAGGCTTTGTTTGCTTTGTCCATTATTGGTTATGGCCAAATATTTCTTTGATGGGGATACCGCGATATTTAATGGCAGGTCGCCAACCGCTAAGCTCTTACCAACCGGGGTCAGGCTCCATCCATTGGGCAGGCCAATACGTTTTGACTCCAGTGTTTTCAGTGTTTGTGCAGAAACTGTAAGGGCTGTAGTAAAAGCAGCCATTAGTAAAATGGATATTTTCATAATTAATGTTTTTAGTTTATAAAGCTGAAACCACCTCTTCCGCAAAACCAAAAGATAGTGTCATGCCGGCGCCACCTAAGCCATTCAGAATAAAAATACCCGGTGAGGGCTCCAAAACAACATCTGTTTCTCCATTCAACATTTTAGGATAAGTGCCGTTCCATGATTGTATCAATTTCCAGTCCCTGATCTGCATGAATTTCCCCAGGTAATCTGTAATCAACCGGTTGATATGTGCATTATCAAAGGGGTCAAATGTATGGCCATACTCATGGGAGTCGCCAACCGTTAATTCCCCTTTATCATTTTGAGAAACCATTACATGAATGCCCCATCGCAAATATTCACTCATTTCGGCTTCATATCTTTTTTTCAAAGCAGGTAATGAGGGTGATACTTTAAAACTATTATAATGAATTAGTGATAATCCGGCACATACAGCGGTACCTATCTGCCACCGGGCAGCCGGCGGCTCAAAACGCATCATCTGCAATTTGCATTTTACAAGTCCTAATGTAGCAAATTGTTCCGGATATAAGGTTTCAAAATCCGCTCCACTGCAAATAAAGACAAGGTCGGCCTCCAGCATTTCATTGCCAAGGAATACTTTGCCGGTTTCTACCGCATTCACCTGCCGGCCCCAGATAAATTTAATTTCAAGATACTCAGACAGGTAAGAAGGTATAGAAGCAATGGCTTCGCGCGGGTCCACGATCATTTCAGTATTACTGAATAATCCTCCTAATAAATTTTGGGTATTTACGCCTGTAAATTTGTTGGCAATCTCAACCGGCTGCAACAAAGAAACCGGTCTTCCGCTTTGCGTAAATTTTTCATGCAGTTCCTGCAGCACCTGCCACTCATCAGGTTGATGGGCCACATGCAGGCTTCCTACTTCGTCATACCATAACCCAATACTGTCCGCTATTTCTTTCCAGCTATTTTTACTTCGGATTGCACGGTCATATAATTTTCCATCGGGTTGTCCAATTGGCCAAACCATGCCAAAATTTCGGATAGAAGCGCCAACTGCTTTTTCAGACCTTTCGATCACAGTAACATTGTATCCCTTTAACGACAGGGCCCTGGCGGTAGCAAGGCCAACAATTCCGGCGCCAATAACGATTGCGGACAACTGACTCATGTTATTAAATTTCAGGAGAGTGAACTAATTTTTTATTAAAATACAATAATGCCAAAAAAGTGGTGATAACCCCTACCACAGACAGGATAATTACGCCGGTACTATATACCGTAGTCCATGAAAGCTTTGCATTAAATATGGTTTTTGTAATTATCACCCCTACGCTACCAAGATAACCGAAAGAATCTGCGAGATACATTAAGAAACCAACATTTCCCGCATATCGGAAAGTAGCGATCATGCGGTCGAATAAAATGCAATTGAAAGGAATATATCCCATGTATAATCCAAGTCCCACCAGTGTCATCCATTCAAAAGGGGGCAGGATATGCCAAACAAATAACAGCGAACTGACACCGGCTACCAGGAAACCGGTAATAATAATAAAATGGGTAATGAAAAAAGCTTTTCTGTTATTTTTTATCAGGATCATACTGCTGATTAGCAGCAGCACCAGTAGCGTAATGGGAACTTCCGTAGCGGTAAACACAGAAGGTTGATTTCCGAAACCGAGTTCTTTCCAGATATCCGCGGCAAAATTATCCCTGATATCCCTGAAGATGGTTAGGAATACATAAATAACAATCAGCAAAACCAGGCCGGGTCTGAAATGCAGGAAGAAGTTTTTTCTTTCCTGCTTATTCATTGGCAACCGGGTAACCCTTGTAATGATATCTGTTTCGGATGGTGGAGGAATTTTTTCTAATAAAAAAATCAATAAAAGCATCGGTATCAGAAATACCAATCCTGTTATAAACGGAAGCCACTGTTCAGTAACCTGATAATTGACCATTAGCCATTTAGCAACAGATTTTACAAATCCGGATGAGAAAATAAAACTTACCGCCAATGCCGCGCCAATAAAGTCAGTTGCCCTTCTACCCTCTACAAATGAAAATATGATACCCCAGATCATGCCAAGTGGAAATCCATTGATAAAGAGAAAAGGTATATTCCAGGGTGCAGGAACTATTGCAAAAAATAATAGCGATACCCAGGATATACCTATTAAAATAAGTATGGTTCTTCCCCGCCCGATCTTTTTCAATTCTGCGATAAACCGTATGCCGTAAAATTTACTCAACATATACCCCAATACCTGGCTAATTACCAATGTGTCTTTGAAAGGAATACCGAATACAGCCGGATACTGATCAAAGGTGCCAACTGTAAATGGCTTCCGGAATGCATAAACCGTTGCATAAGTAAGAAAACTAATCAGCGCCGCGTACACCGCTACCCGGGTATTCCTGTATTTGTCAGTATCCGTTTTGGATAAAGCAGCTACCACATTTATTGTATTAATGCAGGGAATTCCTGCAATGAGTCAATAATAAAGTCAGGAGAATACTGAATCAATTCTTCCCGGCTATATGCACCGCTGGTTACGGAAACAACCATATCACATCCGGCATTCCTGCCCTCCAGTACATCTACTTCCGTATCACCCACCTTGGCAACATTTTTAACAGTTGAAATACCCAATTGCCGCATGATGGATTGGATCATATAAGCATGTGGCCTTCCTTCCGGCACTTCATCACTACAGATAACCTGATTGATGAATGGGTTTTTATTCCAACCCAATCGTGTAAGAATGGCATCAGTAATAACCCTGGTGAATCCGGTATTCAGCGCTACTTTAATTCCCTTACTCTGAAGAAGCTGAAATAAATCTTCCGCAAAGGGAAGGGGCTTCAGATCAGTATCGTTTAAATAAAAGAAAACCATATCCTCGGTGAACCTATCATGTATTCTATGTATCGTTTCGTTCAGTGAATCCGCTAAGTATGGCGCATACTTGGCAAGTATGGTTTTTACGGCTTCTATTTTCCGGTATCCCATTACTTTATTAATATCAGCCGCGTTTACTATAATTCCTTCAGAGGCAAATGCATGCCGGAATGAGTCGTTAACATTCCCATTATCCGCCACGGTAGTACCGGCCATATCAAAAACCACTAATTCAATATTCATCTTATAAATTATTTAATCTGTGCTAATAAATGTTGTTCCATCATTTGTCTGTAATAATTCAGGGAAGGAAGAGGGATATGCTCTTTCTTGGCATGGTCATCCCAATTACGCAGGGTGATATACAAGGGCGAGAGTGGATCGGCTTCGAAAGCAATTGCTTCAGCTTCCGTCATCATACCCCCTTGAAAAACCAATGTTTCTTTACTGGCAGGTGACAGCCTGTTATAATATTCCGGAAAACGATACGTGAGGTATCTTTTGGCTGCTACATGAGAGGCTACCAGCCGGGCAATTTTTTCTGAAAACCCTTTATCCCTCAAATAGTCGGCCCCTAATTTTTCATGATCAAAAACGCCATACACATCCATATGTGCCACAGACATGATGTGTTCACACAAATGGCCTATGTCGTGAAAAAACGCGGCAAGTATCACTTCTGTATCATATCCTTCTTTTTCTGCTAATTGTGCGCACTGGCACATATGTTCTATTTGCGAAACAGGTTCACCTATATAATCATTTCCACCAAATCTTTCATAAAGCGAAAGTATTTCATCAACCGTTGATGTTACTACAGCGCTGTTCATTTTGTACACTTTTTATAGTTTAAGTGGATGTGGTAAATTCAAAAGAAGCGAAGCCTGAAAAGGCTCCGCTTAGAGAATAAAAACTACTATGGTACTATGCTAACAACTATTTGATGATCCACATCTGGGCATTGATATTGTCATTACCGCCATATTGGCTTGCCACTGCAGCAGTATAATTATCTTTATTGGTTGACAATTCAGAAGAAGGATATTGGTATCTTAATGGGATAACACCACTATTACCAATACCAGGACCGGTTGAAAAAGTTGGGATACCTGTTCTACGCCATTGGTAATAAGCCTCCAAACCTGAGTTACGGGCCAGTGATAAGTAGCGTTGTGTAAGAATCTGATTTAATCCCGTTGCATTATCTCCGGCATATTTAACTTCAGGTTGATTAAAATAATCGCTGTAGTTAAAAGTAATATTGTAATTAATATAATCACCGGGAGCAGTAGTTTTAAGAAAAGAAACCGTATTCGCGCCATCATTAACGCCATAGAATGTAAACATGGCTTTAATACCCTTCTGGTACCATGCATCGGCAGATCCGGATATCCATCCGCGATTAATGGCTTCTGCAATAGTTAAACACATTTCAGGATAACCTACGATAAAAGTATTTTCACCTTTAAATCCATCATAATATCTTTTGCGGCCAATAGTTGAAAGCTTACCCGCCACATTTTTTCCACCCAATGAGCTCACATCTTCTCCATTAGCACCACCAACAAAAGATTTGAATGAGGTATCAGCGAAACCCAATCCACGGGCAGGATCCGCCACTTTCATCGCCCTTAGGTCATTTAAGCTGCTCAGTGTATTTAACCAGGTAGCCGCAACACAGAGACGCAATGCATCAAAACCATAATTATTTTTGTTATTGGGATACAGATTATACGCATCATTGTATGCATATTCCCAGTTATCAGAAAGGTCCGTCATAATTGGATACTTAGTCGGATTGTTGATAACATCAGCAAACTTTTGTTTCACATTTAAGTCAGCATCCGCTTCTTTTTTGCTCAGGTTTATCAGTACCCGTAATTTAAACGTATTCACTACTTTCTGCCATTGTTTTAAACTTGTCAGAGGGTCCTTACCATTTGAAATTTTTTCAATGAAATAGAAATCGCCAAGTAAAGCGGTATTGGATGAAGCAATTAAAGATGCTAATTGAGCATTGGCTTCTTCCAGTAATTTCAGGCCCTGGATAAATACCTGTTTCTGTGTATCATATTTGGGTGTTGGGTTATCCAGCCCTTTCAAAGCTTCGGTCATAGGCAGGTCGCCCACTTTCAGGCTCATATTAATATACAGATACGCCTTGAAAAATTTAGCCAATGCGCTATACGGGTTGATGTCGCCGGATGCTTTAGCCGCCTCTTTTTCCATAGCTGCCACATTGCGTAAAGTTCCAAAGTCCAATGTAGCCGCACCTGTCCAATATTCATTGGTACCATAATAGGTATAGGTAGATAAAGTAAACTGTCCAAACTTATCCGCACTCCCTCCGGGAAATACCATCAAATCATTCTCAACCTGCCTTAATAGCAGGTATGCAGGAACAGAAGTAGGTTGATTGGGGTTAACCGCGTATTTTTCAAATGTCTTGGTACAACTGCTCAATGCCATCAATACAGCAATAAAGAGTATACCGGTTATTTTGTTTGTTTTCATTTTATTTTTTTTAGTTGTTTTAAATTATGTGTTCAGAATAATTTAGAAAACAAAATTTACATTAAAGCCATAACTACGGGTAGTAGGCGTTTGCAGGTTTGGTTCCCGGCTGTTACTATTAAAAATATTACGACCGGAATATTGGTCAACATCAATATCACGGAAACGTGAAGGGAAGAAATACAGGAGGTTGCGACCCACCAGCGACACATCAATTTTGGATATAAAACTTTTCCTGCCCAGAAATTTTTGTGGAACGGAATAGGTAATGACCACTTCGCGCAATTTTGCATACGTTTTGGCAACAGATGTATGTTCGAAATTATTAAAGAACCTGCTTACATAATCCTGGATATAGGTAGAAGGGGTAGCATTGGGTTTGAACTGTAATGCACCCATATTTGTAATAATACCTGTTGTAGGATCATATTGAATAGTTGTGTTGTTTGAAATCTGAACGCCTTCTCCAATATAGGTTCCTTTAAAGCCTGGATCTTTATAATGCCTGAACTCATAATCCCTTGCAGCTCCTACAGCACCTTCAACAGTAGAGATATTACTTCCTCCTTCAATTCCTTTACGCATAACAAAATCCTGGACAATACCCCCTACTTTTCCATCAAACTGGAATGAGAAGCTAAAAGATTTGTAGGTAAACTTATTGTAGACAGACCAACTCCAGTCAACATCTCCATTTCCTACGTATTGTGCTTTGGGCAGGTATACCGGGAAACCGGCACTAGTATTAATCACCTGTCCATCGGTTGTCTTTGCTGTTACACCTGCAAATAATTTATCCACTCTATCTCCCTGGTGAAACTGGTAGTCTTCAAAATTGGCAGGCAATTCTTTGTAGACCTCTTTATACGTTGACCAGTTGACCATTACATCCCAATTCAAACCTTCAGTATTTCTGAGAGGAGAACCCATTAATGACAGTTCCACTCCAGACAATTTTGTTTTAATGGCATTGGTAGTATAACCGGTTATACCGGTTGTCTGTGACAATGGAAAGCTCCTGATACCCGGTCCATTAATATTGTTATAATAGGTTGCACTAAATCCAATCCTGTTCTCAAAAAATTTCATATCCAACCCAAACTCACTGCTTGTTAATACAGAAGATTTAATGTTCGGATCGATTTTATTTCCAGGAGCATACGCGCCTGTTTGGCTATTGTATACTGTTCCTATTGAATAAGCGGGATCAGACAATGAATAAGAAGGACCACCATACACACTTACATAAGGAGCCCCATATCTTAAAGGATAGGCAGCAGGCCCTACATAGGCTGTTGTATTAGGCGATTTGGCAGCGGCATAACTGGCCCTTACTTTTAAGAAATTGATTTCTTTTGGCAGGTTTACATAATCTGAAATTACAGATGCTACAGAAACAGAGGGATAGAAATAGGTGTTATTATTTAACAATAAAGTAGAATTTTTATCTACCCGACCTGTAGTGGTTATTGAGAAATATTTCTTGTAGTCCAGACTAAGAGAGTAATAAGCGCTTAACACCAACATACTGGAATTGAAACTGTAGGCTTTTGGAGCATTTAATGAGTTGGTGAAAGAATACAAACCAGGTACATTCAAATAATCAGTAGTAACAAAACTAGACCGGTAGTTGAAATTCCTGGCATTTACACCACCAAACGCATCAATTGAAAACCCTCCTTTTATTTTACCATTATATTTTACCAAACCTTCTACGTTATTATCAAACAAAGAACGAACATCTTCACGGTAGTCACCCCTGTTCAGTTCTCTTCCATAAGGGTGAGCGGAATAAGGCATTTTTTCAGTTCTCAACACCTCATTGGCACTGATATTCGCACGCAGGATGGCTTCGAAATGTGAATTAGGTTTGTAAGTAAGCGCTGCATTACCGATGATATCTGTTTTGTAATGACCACGCAACCACTCATAACTCATAAAATAGGGGTTATGATATCGCTGATATTCCGCAAAAATTGATTGAACCCCTTCTTTACCCGGTTGCCAGTAATTATGCATGTCATCAACATTCCAGTCAGCGCCTGTCCAGATAGTCATATTATAAATCACACTATTGGGGCCGTATTGTACATCAGGAATATTGGGTGTAAACTGACGGTTATAATTCAGGCCACCTTCTATTTTTAATTTACTGCTTAAATTATAACTGGTATTAATATTAAAATTGACCGTGTTTAGTTTGGTATTAGGTATAATTCCTTTTTGATACGTCTGGCTTAATGACATACGGATACTTGACCTGTCTGTTGCAGACGAAAAGCTCAGGTTATTGGTAGTTAGTACACCCGCCTGGATAAATCTCTTCAAATTACCAACTCCCCTTGCAATGTAAGGGGTAGCGGTTCTTTTACCTGTAACAGGATCAATCGGGCTGTCATACTGAGGTATTAACTGGCCTTCAAATTTTGGACCCCATATATCATAATCACCATCATTGATACCGCCACCTCTTCCGTCTCCGAATGAGTATTGAGAATAATCTCCCCCACCATACATTGCCTGCGTTTTGGGCAGTGCAATAAAGCCCTTATCAATTTGTGTACTTGAATTAAATTCAATAGTATATCCTTTCTCGTTCTTTTTCGCTTTTTTAGTTGTGATTAAAATAGCGCCATTTTGTGCACGGCTTCCATAGATAGCTGTGGCAGCCAACCCTTTCAAAACAGTATAGGTTTCAATATCATCCGGGCTGATATTCCAGGTATCAGAAGTAATAGGAATACCATCTACTACGTATAAAGAAATATTACCCCCACGCAAAGAAACAGCGGGAGCAGCCAGCATTTCGCGGGAAATGGCCACATCCAAACCGGCCACTTTACCAACCAGGCCATTGATGGGATTCGGTTCCCTGGCTTTTACCAGATCACTGCCTTTTACTTCCTGCACAGCATACCCCAGTTTCTTGGTTTCTTTTTTAACACCCAAAGCTGTAACTACCACTTCATCCAACTGAGTAGCTGTGGCAATTAATGAAATGATTAAACCGTCACTATTGGCAACTATTTGTTTGCTTTGATAGCCAATAATTGAAATGGATAATTGACTCCCCAGTGCTGCATTTATCGTAAATACGCCCGAAGAATTGGTACTTGTTTTTTGTTTCCCGTTTTTAACGGATACGGTAGCCCCTTCAATGGGGTTTGAAGTAATCGCATCGATTACTTTACCGGTAATTGCGGCATTTTGCGCCTGCAATTGACATACAAAACAGATTATCGCTATCGGCAATAGCAATAAACTTAAGAAACTTGTTTTGGTTTGCTTCATAAACAATGTATTTTGGTTGTTGAAGCAACAAAACTATCCGGGCAGTGTTAAGGAATTGTATTGTTAAGATTAACTTAAAGTGAAATCAGGTAATAGATTTAGTTTATTGATAGAACAAAAGGGACTCGTTATTTCTTGCTATTAGAAGTATTTTTTTTCCACCTTGTACCTTAATCCATTCGGCATCACGTATTTCACCGCTTATACCGGGAAGTGAAAAACCGGTTTTGAAATCACGATTCGTTTTATCATAAAAGAATCCGGTTGGCAGCATGGCATCATATCTTCCTTCAAAAGGAATCACTCCATAAAAATTACCGGCAGCCAGAAATCCTCCCTTACCATCCTGTAACGAAACAAAGCGCATCAATGGCGCGGTTTGCAGCTCTCTGGGTAAGGGCACTGTTATAAAACCACCCTTCCCGTTATTCAAAAAGCAGGTTGATCCCAGCATATCCGCTTTAAGTAGCGTATAATCCCTGAATAAATCATAAAACATATAATCAACTGTTTTCCCTGCCACTTCACTATAAGTAAGATAAGCTTTCTTTAAAACCGGGAGAGCCCGCTCTAATTCATCTTTGGCCAGAAAAGTATAATCCTTTCCGTCAATAGCGTATGTTAGAATTTGCTCCAGTGTCCCATTCTTATCAAAATCTTTGATAAATAATTTCAAAGGCCCGTTTTTGCCGGCATATAATTTTGAATTGTATCCCCAATTACCTGCCAGTATATCAGTTAACCCATCTCCGTTCACATCAGTTGTAAGCAGGCTTTGCCAAAGACCAGAGGATCCTGCAATATCGGCTTTGCTAAATACTGCATTCCTGTTTAATAAAACCTGAACGGGCATCCATTCTCCGGCAATAACCAGGTCCTCCCAACCATCTCCATTCATATCGGCAAAAGAAGCGGAAGTAATCATTCCTGCTTTATCCAGTTGTATCCGCGAACTATCTGCAATTTTGAAACCGCCTTCCCCATTGTTGAGCAAAAGATAAGAAGGTTGTGCAATGCCATAATGAGTTGCATCAGACATACCGCCCACAAAAAGATCGTTGTCGCCATCCTTATCAATGTCAGCAACAGCGACGCAGGATTTATTAGTCAAAATTGCAGGTAGCACAAGTTTCGATTGGGTAAAATGTCCTCTTGTATCATTCAGAAACAGGTGATCCGCTAAGGCGGCATTACCATCTTCCAGTTCATTCCCACCGCTTACTACATAGAGATCCGGATATGAATCACCATTTGCATCAAAAAATAATGCATCCACTCCTTCAGAATTACGAAACTGTCTGAATAACGCGGTGTCTGATGATATAAATTGTCCATTAGCTGTTTGCCTCATTAACACACCAGGCTGTCCTTTTGCACCACAAACAAAAAAATCATCCAGGCCATCTTTATTAATATCCGAAACTGCGATTTTTGGTCCGCGGGTTGAGAGCAGATGAGGTATCAGGTATTGTTTGTTGAAATCAAGAAAATCATTTTCAATATGTTTCCATGGAATTTTCAACTGGCTGGAAACATCCCTGAGCGCTGATGCCTTTGGCGGAAAAAATATTTTGAAGTCGAAATGCCCGGAAGCAGAAGACTGTTTCATTAATAAATGATTGTTGTGCGACACATTGTGCATGGTCTCATACCGTTGATCTGGCCATATCACCAATACACTGTCTATATTACTTACATTACCCATTCCAAAAGATAGTATTGGTGACACAGAAGACTGAAAACCTCTCGTTAGCATTAATTGCTGGTACTGCATGGTTCCTTTCTGAAACAGGTAGACTTTGCATCCAATACCAAATGAGTTCTGGTCATTCCCTTTAAAAGAAACTGAAATATGGTTTTGCTTTGGACTGTTATTCTTTAAAATCACAGCTTTGCTGTTAATACAATTCATTACCATATCCAGGTCGCCGTCATTATCAAGATCAGCATAGGAGGCGCCCGTATAATAGCCTTTCATCTTGCCGGTACCCCAATCTGCACTTACCTCTTTAAACCCTTCTTTAATATTGCCTTTAAAAAAGAAAGGGTGCGAAGCACCATCGGGCATTTTGTCAATAGCCTCCTGATCATAAATATCTGTATTGTCAGCGGCATGTTTTACATACAATGATGAAATAAACCGAACATAATCCAGGTCCACCGGGCGTTTTACAATTCCACTTGACACAAAAAGGTCTTTCACACCATCATTGTCAAAATCGGCAAAAAGGGGGGCCCAGCTCCAGTCTGTCGCGTACACATTGTTCATGATTCCAACCTCACTAAAATTAACAGCATTCCCATTATTATGTTGAAGACTATTTCTGGAATATTGTTGCTGGTACCCGTTATTTTCAATTTTAAGCCTGTATATATCCAGGTTATCATCACTGCCATATGTTTTAGCTGTTTTTTCATCCGGGGGAAGCATATCAACAGTAATTACATCCGGGTTACCATCATTATCATAGTCTGCCACATCATTACCCATACTAAAACGGCTATAATGTTTAAAGTGCCTGGCGCCACTTTCTGTAAAAGTACCATTGCCATTATTTATATAGTAATAATCGTTCTCATGAAAATCATTGCCCACATAAATATCATCCCACCCATCATTATTTATATCACTGGTAGCTAAACCTAACCCATAACCCTGACCACTCTGAAAGATACCCGCCGCTGCCGATACATCTGTAAATTGTCCGGTTGTTGCTATATCATTACGCAACAGGCGATCTCCGGCATCTTTATCATAGGTTCTCCGGTGACTGGTATCAGAAATGTTCTGGTGAGGTTTTTGCGAATGATTGAGGATGTAGCAATCCAGATCACCATCATGGTCATAATCGAAGAATGCAGCCTGTGTTGCAAAACTTGAAACAGCTAAACCGTATTGCGCGGCGCTTTCTTTAAATATACCCTGCCCTTTATTGATGAATAATTCGTTTTTCCCCTGCAAACCCCTGATCCCATTTACAGCGGAAACATAAATATCCAGCAGTCCATCTGCATTCACATCAACCATTGTAACCCCGGTGCACCAATCAGAAGTACCGGCAACACCTGCTTTTTCAGTGATATCTTCGAATTCAAAACCGCCTTCATTAGAAGCGGCAATTCCCTTATTCAGATATAATTTATTTGCCCCTTTATTGTTTCCGGTAAAAAACAGATCTACAAAACCATCATTATTTATATCTCCTGTTGCAACACCACCGCCGTTATAGTAGTACAGATAATACAGAATATTGAATGTATCCTTTTCAAAAGGTTTATTGATAAAATGAATATTACTTTGAGAAGCGGGGATACTTTCAAAAAACTGCACGGCTCTTTTGCAGGAGATTAAAAAAGACAGGAAACAGAAAAGGGAGAGGGCAGAAAAATATATTCGCATAAGAATGATTTCTGTAAGATAAAAGGGGTGTTCATCCCAGATGAAACACCCCTTGATTTACCAACAACCAACGAAACGGCTATAATTTACTATTATACAAATTTGTAACCTCAGTAGCAGACAGCGCCTTACCATACAGCCTGAACTGATCCAATGAACCGGTAAAAGATTTTATCCAGTCGTCTGCTGGTCCGGTAGCGCTTCCATGTTTGTTCCAACCACCAATAATTAATTTATTGGCTTTTGAAAAATCAACGGCCCCCCTTCCTGAACCAGATTTTTTTACATCCGTTTGTGTAGCTGTCATACCTGAAACAGCAGCACCATCAAAATAGTAGGTCATTTTTGAAGAAACCTGGTCATATACATATACAATCTGGTGCCAGCTACCATCAAAAACCGGTTTTTGAAAATCGCCTTCCAGCCATTGATCCATCAGACCCAACTTCATGGTTGTTTTAGTAGCTGTTTGATTCTCCATCAGCAGGAATAAAGCGCTGTTATGCCATCCATAGGTATTATCAACCAGTGAAAACAAAAATTCAGTACGACCCGCCTGCGCGGTATTCTTTACCCAGAAGGCCATAGAGAAACTGGTTACTGTTTTAAAGTCATTTGCAGAAGGATATACTATGGCTTTATTATCAACCCCTTTTATGGCTTTGCCTGTAATGCCTGTTACGAAACTGAGGGGATTGTCAACGGCAAAATTGGCACGAATACTGTCAACATCAACTCCATCAAACGCAGCATAAAATTTTAACGGGCCACCAGGGGGATTAGCGTCTTTTACATAATTGCCCAATACCGGTCTGTCCATTTTCTGGCAGCCCCCTGTAAAAAGCGCTATCAGTATGGCATAAAGTAAATATGATTTATTTTTCATTTTAACTATTTTGATTTGTAAGAAAATAGACTATTATTGTTTAAGGCCATTCCGGATTCTGAACCAATATGCCACCCGAAAAATCAATCGCGGGTTGTGGAATAGGATAATACCTATGTTTGTTCTGATAACCCAAAGAGCTTAGCACAGTTGGGGCAAGACCCCAACGAACCAGGTCATAGAACCTTTCGCCCTCCATGGCCAATTCATATCTTCTTTCATTTTGAATAGCGGTGCGCATTTGTGCCTGGTCTGTAAAAACAACAGCCGGCAAAATACCAGAAGCCCCATTTCTGGCTCTACTCCTTACCTGTTCTATGTAGCTCTGTGCCAGTGTGGCATTAGGGGCTCCCCCTACTTCGTTTGCCGCTTCTGCAGCCATCAGCAACACATCGGCATACCTAATCATACGCTGATTTATCCAACCACCCTGTCTTGAACCAGTGGTTACCTGCATAGTAGGATCCGGATAAACTTTTTTATTCCAGTATTGACGTGGAATACCAGGAAAACTGGGTAATACTTTACCATACACACCATCTGTCTGTCCTGAATACAGAATAGTTGCATTTTTTCTAGTATCGCCGGTTTCAAAAGCATTTACCAGGTCACTGGTAGGTGTATTCCATCCCCAACCAAGATCCCACTCGCCTGCCCCGCGAACACCTTGTGCGATGGCATACCAGGAGAAATAATTATCCGATCCATTTGATCCAATATGTGACTGGATTTCCCAAACAGACTCTGAACTGTTTTCACCGGCATCTGTAAATATTTTGGAGTAATCAGATTGCAGGGCATATTTTCCTGAATTGATAACCTGTTGGCAAAGTGAAAGAGCGCCACTCCAATTCTGCCTGTATAGCATCGTTTTCGCATGCAGGCTTTTTGCAGAAGCATTGGTTAGTCTACCAATAAATTTTGCTGCCCAGTTTGCGGGCAGATTCGCTTCCGCATAAGTAAGGTCAGCATCTATTAATGCATAGAGTTCCGCAACGGTTGCTTTAGGCTTTTTGGCATCAGATGGATTGTATACGCGAAAATCTATCTTAGGAACCTGACCAAAAGCACGAACCAGGTCAAAATACGCGAAAGCCCTGAAAAATTTTGCCTCAGCGATATTTACCAGTGAGGATGCATCTGTCAGTTTCAGCGAATCAGCCAATTGCAATGCAGTATTAGCCTGCCCAATAAGCACATAGTGATGGTCCCAATAAGTATTAGATGACCAGTGGTCTTTCACATATTGAAACTGGTCATAAATAACTCCCCAATCCGCACCATCCGCCGGGCTACTGCCTTTTTCTGAGTCATCAGAGCGGAAGTTATTCATAGCCAGCCATGGAATACCTCCAAAACCCTGGCCAGCTACATCGCCATTTCTGATGGCACCGTACAAACCATAAATCTGGCCTTCCAATCCACCCTGGTTTAGGTCATCCAGTGTAGCGGAAAGTGGCTTTCTATCGAGAAATTTTGTACAGCCAGGCATGATCAATGTAAGAAGCACAGAGAACAATGCACCGGTTACTATTTTTTTAAACTTATTCATAAAAGAATTTTTTAGATTTTTTAGAAGGTTACATTGATACCACCGGTAAACACAAGCGGAACAGGACCATTTCCATTATCAATTCCAAACGAAGTGGCCGTACCGCCAAATTCAGGGGTATAACCGGAGTTACGTTTAAAGGTTTTCAGGTTCTGGACATTTGCAAAAATTCTGATATTTTTTATATAGGCTTTTTTCAGCAATTCAGAATTGAAATTATACCCCAATTGCAGGTTTCTTATCCTGAAATAACTGCCATCTTCAATACCGTAAGTGGATGGCAGGCGGTTAATGGTATGATTTGCTCCCAGAATAGGATCCCAGTTGGATGTGCCTTCACCTGTCCAGCGATTCATTTTAAATGCAGCGTAATTAAATGTGGTAAATGGCAATTCTGAACTACCCCAGAAACGATAAATTTCATTTCCATACACACCATTAAAATCAGCGCCAAAATCAAACCCTTTATAACTGGCATGAAGTGAGATACCATACATAAAATCTGGTGTTGGATTTCCAATCTGTGTCCTGTCTTTTGTATCAATCACACCATCCCCATTTATATCTTTGTATTTAAAGTCACCGGGACCATAATCATATCCAACTACTTTGGGGGAGCCCAGTTTATCGGCATAAGACTGATAAAGACCTTCAACCACATAACCATAGAAATAACCGATGGGGTATCCTGCTTCAGTCTGGTTAGGTCTTTCTTCACTTGCCGGCAATCTGTTACCACCAAGATCTACCACATTATTGTTGAACGTGGTAATATTGGCATCTATAGAGAAAGACCAGTCTTTTGCCAGCTTTTGATTCCATCCGGCTGATAGTTCAAAGCCTTTATTGCGTAGATCACCTACGTTATCTAACCTGTAACGACCAGCTCCTGTTGGAACTATTGTCATGATGTCTTTGGTGAGTTTACTATAATAAGCCGCTTCCACATGCAGTCGGTTATTTAATGCATATAATTCAATGCCTATTTCTTTTGCATTTACTGTTTCCCATGTTAAGTCGCGGCGTGGCTCATAAGAAAGTGAATAGGCAGGAACGATACTGTTTCCAAATACCGCGGTATTGCCTGTAAGCAATGCAGGATAGAAAGGATAATCATATCCATACGTATTTTGTACACCAAGAATACCCCATGAAGCTTTCAGTTTGAAGAAGTTGAATAGCTCCTGTTTCTCCATGAATTTTTCTTTTGTCAGTTCCCATGCGGCGCCTACTGAATAGAAATTTTTGTACCGGTTAAACGGAGAAATCTGGGAAGATCCATCGCGACGAAAGGAACCATTCAACAGGTATTTTCCTTTATAATTATAGAGTACCCGAAAGAGACTTGAAACGGTAGCCCTTTCCCATTGTGATGAATTAGCACGTTTGGTAGTGGGATCGCCAAAACCATTATCTACATACCAAAAACGTTTGTCATTCGGAATCGCATCACCGGTAACACGTTGGCTTACGTTTCCAAATAAACCATTGAATTTATTGAAATAGGTGGTGAATCCGGCAATAGCAGTGAAGCTATGATCACCAAAGCTCTTTCTGAAAGTAAGAATATGATCCTGCTGAAACTTACTCCATTTAGAATTACCCTGGTTTACAGAAGTTGTTCTGTTATTAGGATCTACAAAAACCAAACCTGAAGCGCCGATAGTAGGGTTGTAAGTATTGATCAGCGGGTTATATCTTCTTTCATCAAGACTGGATATGTCGGCAAAAAAAGTCGAGCGAAGTGTGAAATTACGCAGAAAATTAAGTTCCGCGAACACACTGCCCACTGTACGAAACTCTGTACGCAATTCTTTATCCCACTTATTTTCAAGGTTCATCAGCGGATTACCTATTTGCGCAGACTGGATGGCAAGCTGCGTATACGCGTCATTTGCAGTGTTATAAGGTTCGGTAATGGGTAATACCCTACGTGCATCATATAACAAACCATTTGCCTGGCTGAAAGGCAGGTTCTGACGGAATGCATTGAGGTTAAATCCGATTTTGAAAGTCTTACTAACCTTTAATTCATCATTTACGTTGAAAATAAGTTTGTCGAGTTTTTCGTGTTTAACAACCCCTTCATCCGTTATATACCCTACACCCATGTAAAATTTATTTTTTTCGGTGCTACCGGTAACGCTGATATTATTACTGTTAAATAAAGCGGTACGTGTTAATGCCTTCACCCAATCTGTATTTCCGGTCCACCTGGTATAATCAAAACGCTGATTCAATGGAACGCCGATATTATTTTGTTCTTCATCAAACAAAGTTTTAAACCCTGCTGCATCAACCATTGCAATTTTATCAACCAGTTGTTTGGTACCAAAGGAAGAATTAAAGTTTACAATTAACTGTCCGGTCTTTGCTTTTTTAGTTGTTATAGCAATAACGCCTGAAGCGCCTCTTACACCGAAGATGGCAAGAGAAGATGGATCTTTCAGTACTTCAATAGACTCAATATCATTGGGATTGATATAATCGATATTGTCGTTAAATATTCCATCCACAACATATAAAGGTTTTACGGCTCCTATGCTTACCGTTCCACGAATACGGATATCCGGCTCAGCACCTGGCGTACCGGAATTCACGATAGAAAGACCAGCTACTTTACCCTGCAGTGATGAAACCGGATTGGTATTGGGTTTATCAGCTACCTCCTTTCCTTCAATTTTTACAATTGAACCGGTTAGGTCACGTTTGCTGGCAGTACCGTAACCGATAACTACCACCTCATTCAGGTTATTAGCAATCACCTGAAGTATAAGATTAATTTCTGTTTTCCCGATTACAGACACTTCCTGGGTAACAAAGCCAATAGCCGAAATGACCAAAACGGCATCATCTGCTACTGTTAGTGTAAATTGGCCATTTGAATTTGCTGCAGTACCATTTTTACTGCCTTTTACCATTACACTGGCACCTGCTACAGGGGTTCCATCAGCGCCAAGAATTCTACCTGATATCTTAACGGGCTGAGGTGACAAAACGCCGGCAGCCTGACTTGTATTCAATACAACTAAGTCATTACCAAGGAGTTGATAATTAATACCCGTCCCGTCAAGTAATTTAATCATTGTTTCTACAAGGCTGGCATTTAGCAGCTTTAAGGATACTTTACCTGTATTTTTCAGGGTCTGCTGATTGTAAAGAAACCTAAACTGGCTCCTCTTTTCAATCTGTTTAAGCGCTTCTTTCAGATTGGCCGATGGCAGTGAGAGGGTAATCTTTGATTGAGAATACCCACTCCCATAAACGTGGAGGCTAACAAACA
Organism: Chitinophagaceae bacterium; assembly: GCA_023229465.1. GTDB lineage: Bacteria > Bacteroidota > Bacteroidia > Chitinophagales > Chitinophagaceae > Sediminibacterium. The sequence goes on along the minus strand of JALNZE010000004.1, from coordinate 128,526 downwards.
AAAGAAGAGCAATCGTTAATTTCATAATTTTAAAAATTATTGGGGTAACGGAAATTCTTCGTGTTATCAAGAGTCTTTTTTGTACTTTCATTTTGAAAAATTAGGGGTTTAGTGTAATTGTGCAACCCTTACCGGGGTCGCTGATTACGGCTTTACTGTCATTTATTTTTCCATCAAACAGAGGGGGTAAGGTGTGGAAGCCACCCCCTCTTCTTTATCCGGATTCTGTTCTGTTATTTTTTCTCATATGCAGCATTTTATTTATTAACGGGTTTAGAAATGTATATGGTATGCTCCTTTACAACAAAACTAAAGGCAGTTGAAAGTTGCAAAGCAGTTAAGGCCTCTGTTAATGACTCATTCTTGAAGCTCCCGGTAAAATACCAGTTCTCCATATCCGTTTCCAATAAAATAATGGTTACCCCGTACCATTTTTCCATTTTATTTGCTACCTGACGGAAGGATTCATCAGAGAATGAAAGAAGGTTATATACCCAGGCAGTCTCTACCACCTGGCTATCAGCTAAAGGCCTTGACAGACTTTGTAAACTGGCAGTATATGACGGTACAGCGTTTATAGGTGCAAATTTGGTAACCGCGCCCATATTGATTTTACCGGTTGAAATACCATGATCATCTACAACCAGTTTTTGTTTTGGTTTGAGATGATATTTCCATTCCTTCTCACCGGATAGCGCTACCTCAACTGAACCTTCAATTAATGCTGTTTCAGAAGTTGCCTCCTGTGGATAGGCCCTTACATTAAATACAGTTCCGGTTACTTTGATATTCATACGTGAGGTATGTATGATAAAAGGGAGTTCTTTATTTTTAAAAACTTCAAAAAAACCTTCTCCTTCCAGCCAAACATTCCTGTTTTCTTCACCAAACCCATTACTGTAAGAAAGCTTACTACTCGCATTAAGCCATACTTTGCTCCCATCCGGTAAGGTTAACTGTGAACGGGAGGCTGGCTGGGTAGTAACCTCATTAGGATTTTTAGTTGCCCGTACCATTAATTCATGCGCATTGGAGGCAGGTTGTAACAGTACCAGCCATCCGGTACCCAATGTAATAATCAGCACGGCAGCGGCCACAAGCCACCTCTTCATCTGATACCTGCGATTGCCAGGTTCAGCCAGTGTAACAATAGCCGCTTGACCGGAATTGGGTTCGGCCCACTCTACACCGGCAGATCTAAGGCGCTCAATATGATGTACCCATTCAGGTGAGGAAGAAAAAGAAGGGATATCTTTTGGTTGGAGCCAATAACGGGTAATCTGTTGCACTGCAACCTCCCATTCGGGCTGTTCCGATAGTAATAAATGAAATTCATCCAGCTCTGCCTGGGTGGCTTCGCCTGATAATTTAATACTCAATAAATACCATATTCTTTCCGGCATAACAATCAGTTCAGGCTCAAGGACAACTAATCAGGGAAAAACCCCCAAGAAATAGTCATTTTTATGTATACTTTTTCCCATTTGCCACGTTCCGAATAGTTTCAGCCAGTTTTTTTAAGGCTATCGCTAATTGATTTTCAATTGTTTTTGGGCTAAGTTGTAGTAATTCGGCTACTTCTTTCTGGCGCAGGCCATCTTCTTTCACAAGTTTGAAAATTATTTTACACCTACCAGGTAATTCATTTACGGCCCTATGAATTTCCTTTTGGGTTTCAGCCAATACTGTTATTTCATACGGATCATCTGAAAAGGAAGGAAGATCTACTGAAAGTTCCTCGACTTTTATAGACAACTGATGATTTTTACTCCGAAGTTTATTTATGGCATAATTTCTGGCAGATACATAAAGGTACATCTTAAGGTGTTGAACCTGATCGAGTGTTTTACGCCTTTGCCAAATACGAATAAAAACGTCTGAAACAATTTCTTCCGCCACCTCCCGCTGATGAACTATTGATTGTGTAAACAATACTAAAAGCGGATTGAAACGTGCAAATAACTCCGCATAAGCCTGCTGATCATCATCAGTAGCGATGGCATGCTGTAATTCAGGAAGATGCATACGTTTATATGGCATTCGTATTCGTTGGAAGGATAAATATAGGGGAATCTGTTAAATTAATCCCAGGCGTCCCCAATAGCAATTGCCTGTAGAGGTTAATAACGCTGATTTACATAATCAGACAGCATCATTTCAATCAGACTAATTACGGGAGGAAAATTCGATTGCAATTTTGCAGATAAATAATTATAAAGTGAGTACAAATCGCAAATCATAAAGCGTTAAGGATAGAAACAACAATTTATAACATGCAGAAATTCAGCATGAAAAGCATACAAAATGACAATACAGCCAACCGGAACCTCAGTACCTAGTCACTATCTTCCAGGTGCAATTTCTGGTGATGCGCCCCTGCAGCCAAATGAAGCGCAAAACCGGCAATGGCCAGATCATTCAGGATGTTGATCAATGCCATGGTCCTTGTTTCTCCATTACCTGCATTCAGATAATTAGGCAGATGAATCACAATAACGAAAACAAACAGGATGGCTGCCAGCAGGTAGCCTGCCATCTTAACCCATCTGTTTAAAATGAAAGAGATACCTCCAAGTATGAAAGCCACTCCCACAATATTCACCCACAGTATACCCCCTGGAACATAATCAGGAATATACACGACTAAATCACGGGCATTCATAAAATGCAGGATACCAAATGTAATCATTACCCCAGCCAGCAAGTAGATGGCTATGCGTGATACGATGTGATATTGATGCATAAAATAAATTTTATACATAAAAGTTACAACAATTTCCGGCTAAATGCAACAGGCAGTCAAAGTTTATTTTTTCGAGAAAATTTCAGAAGGCTGGAAAGGTTATTTTGGCGCGGGAATCAAGCCTGCGACCTTACTTATTTTCATAATAAGGGATCTCATCATGGGCTACCGGTTCCTGTTGCTTCCAGTATGACAGTGTAACCACATGTCCATCTGACGTTTTTAAAAGACGTCCGAAAATGGCATTAGTGGTATTAAACATCACATCGGTAACCCCAACTGTAAAAGTTTCAGGCGAAAGAGGTAATACAGGTAGTTCCACTCCTTCAATAACAGGTGCAGGAGCTGCTGCTTTGGGTGGCGGACTATCCACTACTACTACCTGAAAATGATTCAATGTAAGAAGCCGCTGAATAAACGCAACACGGCTTTTCAATACATTTTTTTCCACAATGGCACATTTAATGCCATCCAGTTCTTCAAATTCATGATTTTTATTGATCGCCATGACAGTAAAAATTTAAAAGCCTGTACTGAGTGAATAAATATAATCATACACGTAGCTTACCAAACCGGTGAGTACTATTCCCGCAACACAAATATATAAGGCAAGCTTTGGCATAGCCGGGATCTTTATTTTGGCAATGGGTTCCGCGTTATCGTCCATAAAAATGGCCTTTACTACCCGCAGATAATAATAAAACGAAATCACCATATTCAACGCCGCTACCCCGATCAAAATATAATTTCCTTTAGCGGCACCGGCAATTAACAAAAAGAATTTTCCAAAAAATCCGGCAGTAGGTGGCACGCCGGCCAATGAAAACAGCGCAATGGTCAGTATCCAGGATAACAATGGATTGGTTGTATAGAAAGCTTTAAAATCGCTGATATTTTCTTTTCCGGTTAATGCACTCACCAATGATACAACACCAAAAGCAGCGAGGTTAGAGAAAACATAAATCAAAATAAAATAGATTACCGATGCAGTTCCCTCCTGTGAACTGCCTGAGATACCAATCAGTATAAACCCTACCTGTGCAATGGAGGAGAAAGCAAGAAACCTTTTAAAATTATTTTGCCTGAGCGCGAAGAGATTGCCCACTATAATAGTTAGCAGCGATAGTATACATAAAACGGGATACCATATATTAGCCAAAGGCTTGAACGTAGTGTACAAAACAGATACAAAAACAAATAACACGGCAGCTTTGGATACCACAGAGAGGTAAGCGGTAACCGCCACAGGCGCCCCTTCATACACATCGGCTGTCCATAAGTGAAACGGCACCGCTGAAATTTTAAAAAAGAACCCGGATAGTAATAAGATAAATGAAAAAATTTGCAGAGGGGCGCCATTCAGGTGTATCGTAAGTTCTGAAAAGGTTAATGTGCCGGAGGTTCCATACAACAGAGAAATACCGAATAATAATAAGGCGGATGAAAAGGCGGATGAAATAATAAGTTTCATGGCAGCCTCTGATGATTGACGCTTAAACAAATCAAAATTAGCCGCGGCAGCCAGCGGTATGGTTGACATTTCCAGTCCCAGGTAAAACATCAGTAAGTTACCACTGGAGATCATAAAAAACATACCCAGTAAGGTTGTGAGCAACAGTATATAAAACTCAATAAGGTGTTTATGTGTTTTTAACCAGGCATACGATTGAAGGGAAATCAGCCAGATGGCGAGGTTCAGGATATTTTTTTCCAGCACGATCAAATTAGTAGTCCGGAACATTTCATTAAACAGCATACCCTCCTGGCAGCAACAGAAACCGGCCACAAAGTTGAGAAATAACAGAACATTGATAATAATCAGCAGGCTTTCATTGGTTCTGTCTTTACCCAATTTGATAAAAAGCAACAGGAATAGGATGACGGTAATCACCAGTTCCTGTTTAAGTAATATAAAAAAATCAACTAACATCATGTTGGTTATTTAAGGGTAATGGCTTTCCCAACCTGTTGAAAAATATTTTCTGTTCCCGGTCCGATCAATTGGTTAATCAGGAATGGCGCCACTCCTATCAAAACAATTCCGATAATTAAAATAGCTGCTGCCAATTTTTCATTCCAGCGGGCATCGGTTAACTGTAAAAAATCATTATCCGTTATGGGCCCCATTACTGTTTTTCCCGCGGCACGCAAAATATACACGGCTGTTACCACAATAGAAGCGCAGGATAAAATGGTTGCCAGCCGGTACATGGTATCTGTATTCTGCCAGGAGCCCATAAACACCGTCATCTCAGCAACAAATCCACTAAAACCCGGAAGACCCAGGGAACATAAACCGGCAATAACAAATACCGTAGAGATAAAAGGCATCACTTTTAATAACCCACCCAATTGCGCCACCATACGTGTGTGCGTTCTGCTATAGATCATTCCAATAGCGGCGAAGAAAAGGGCCGTCATCAAACCATGCGATACCATTTGAAGTACCGCGCCATTTATAGAGGTTTCTGTTAGCATACCGATACCCAGTATCACAAAGCCGCAATGACTTACCGATGAGTAGGCATTGATGTATTTCAGATCAGTCTGCATCATGGTAGCGAAAGCGCCATAAATAATGGCGATGGTAGCCAGCAGAATAATGATCCAGGAGTAGGCATGAGCCGCATCGGGCATCAAAAAAGTAGCTACCCGCAAACAGCCGTAACCACCCAGTTTCATAGAAATTCCGGCAAGGAACATGGATGCCGCTGTAGGCGCCGAAGCATGTCCATCGGGTACCCAGGTATGAAAAGGAAACAGAGCAGCGAATATGCCAAATCCAATAAAGGCAAAAGGGAAAAAGAATTTCTGAACCTCCAGGGGAATATGCATTTGAGAAATCTGTAAAATATCCAGGCTACCGGTTTGATAATATACGCCCATCAATCCTACAAATACTAGAGCAGAACCTGCCATCAGCATCAACGCAAGCTTCATGGCACTATAGTCTTTCTTGCCGCTACCCCAAATGCCAATTAATAGGAATTTTGGAATAACCGCTATCTCTAAAAAGAAAAATAAAGTAAAAAGATCCAATGAAATAAAGAACCCGTAAGCTCCCAGGCTTAGGAAAATTAATAAGAAGAAAAATTCTTTACTCAATTTTTCCATCGTCCAGGAAACCAATATACCCGCCACTACTACAGAGGCGGTGAGCAGAATCATGGCAATGGAAATACCATCTACGCCAATATGATAATTGATATGTAAAGGAGCAAACCAGGTAACAGAAAACTCAAATAACATCGGCGATAGGTTACCTGTATTTCTTTCCTGCCAGTATACCACCAGTAAAAAAATACCCAAAGCCAACTGTAGTACAGAACCTGCCAGGGCAACGGATCTTACCTGCTTCAGTCCATTACAGAAAAGAATGGTTACTGCAGTAAGCAGGGGTAATAGTATGAGTAATGACAGGTTCATGTGATAATCATTTCCATAAGTAAATAAATAGTACGGCTAATGCCGCGATTCCACTAAAAAAATACAATGCATAATTCTGCACTTTACCAGATTGTAACCCTTTAATCAGTGCTGAAATTTTTGCGGTGATGGAGGCCAGCAAATTCATAAACCCGTCTACAATATATTTGTCTACCCACGCGATTGGCTGACCAACCAGCGGGAAAACAATTTTTTTGGTGATGAAGAGATATACTTCATCAACATAAAACTTTTTATGGGCAGCCTGGTAAAATCCGTCAAAGGAAGCGGCCAGTTTTGCAGGCTTATCATTTTCCTTTTTATATAAATAGGATGCCAGCAGGGTAGCGATCAGTGTTAATCCAACAGGAGCTATGGAAAATGTGATATCCATATGTGTTTCCAATGCTTCCCCATCAGAGGTTACCAAAGAAGAAAAAGGTATGAACCCAACGCCCACTGCACAGGCAGCGAGAATGACTAAAGGTAACTTCATAGACAATGGCCCTTCACCATGTGACTGCACGGTAGATTCTTTGCTCCAGAAAATAGAAAAATATAAACGGAACATATAGAATGCAGTCAATGCCGCGGTAAACAATGCCACACCATAGATCAGTTTATTGGAATGAAAAGCGGCCAGTAATATTTCTTCCTTACTAAAGAAACCGGCAAATGGCGGAATACCAGCAATAGCCAGACAGGCAATCAGAAAAGCAATATGGGTTACAGGCATCAGTTTACGCAACCCACCCATATCTTTCATATCGTTGCTATGCACCATATGGATAACAGCGCCGGCACCCAGGAATAATAAAGATTTAAAGAAGGCGTGTGTAAACAAATGGAACATAGAAGCCATATAGCCTAACCCATCTTCACCGCCATATTTAGAAACACCCAATGCAAACATCATGTAACCAATCTGCGACATGGTGGAATAAGCCAGCACGCGTTTGATATCTGTTTGTGTACAGGCAATTACCGCGGCCAGTAATGCAGAAAAAGCGCCCGTATACGTTACTACTTGCAAGGCAGCCGCATCCATATTAAATACAGGAAATAAACGGGCTACCAGGTAAACACCTGCCACAACCATGGTTGCAGCATGTATTAAAGCCGATACAGGTGTAGGCCCTTCCATTGCATCGGGTAACCAGATATGCAGCGGGAACATGGCCGATTTACCGGCGCCACCAATAAATACCAGGGTTAAGGCCCAGGTTAGGGCAGACACGCCTAAAAATCCTGCCGCAGCCATAGCAGTGTATTCGGGCGACTGAACAGCGGTTAACCTTTCAATTAAAATGCCAATATCCAATGTGCCGCCATAAAACCCTAATAATAAAATTCCGATGAGAAAGCCAAGGTCTGCAAAGCGTGTTACAATAAACGCTTTTTTAGAAGCAGCTACGGCAGAAGGTTTCTCAAAATAGTATCCGATCAGTAAGAAAGAAGAAACACCCACCAGCTCCCAGAAAATATAGACCTGAAAAATATTGCTGGAAAGTATTAATCCCAACATGGAAAAAGTAAACAGGGATAAGAATGCATAATACGTTGCAAAACGATCTTCGCCTTTCATGTAACCCAGGCTAAATACGTGTACCATCAGTGATACAAATGTTACCACTACGAGCATCATCACTGAAATGGGATCTACGATGATACCCATATCAATAGACACATTCGGCGAGAATTCGAGCCAGGTATATTTAAAAGCAATGATCTTTTGATAGATACCATTCACTTTACCATCTACAAAAAAATATTGGATAGCTGCTACAAAAGATACAATGGTTGATATTAGAAGGGATACGGTGCCGATTGTGCCTGAAAATGTTTTAAAATATTTTCTGCCAAACAGGCCCAATACAATAAATGTTGCCAGTGGCTGCAAGGGTATCAATAGTATATAAGCGTAGTTCGGCATTTCTTAAAATTTCAGTTCGGTAGCATCTTCCACATCAATGGACTGATGACTTCTGTAAAGATTGATGATAATGGCTATGGCAATGGCTGCTTCTGCGGCAGCAATTGTTATTATAAAAATGGTAAAAAAGATACCTTCCAGGTTCTGTGGAAACAGGTATTTATTGAAGGCCACAAAATTGATATTCACACTATTGAGCATCAATTCGATCGACATGAGCATAGTAATCAGATTCCTGCGTGTAAACAAGCCATACATGCCGATAAAAAACAGGGCCGTACTAACAAATAGAATATGTGACAAGGGTACATCGCTCATATCAGTTCTCCTCTGTATTTTGTGGTGAGGGAATAGTGGTTTGCTTACTCTTCATAGCGATTACAATACAACCAACCATAGCGGCCAGTAATAACATACTCACTACTTCAAAGGGCAGTATATATCCATGTTCTGTTGTACTAAGCATTTGTAATCCAATATCAGAAACGGCAACTTTGAATGGCTGGCTCACCGCATTATCAAATCCATGGTCAATGATTAATTTATGTGTAAATGCCAAACCAAATACCACTGCAAGTAAGGAGAAAATGATCCGCTGCAATGAGGGCCCTGGCATTTCCCTGCCAGATTGTTGTGTTAAGAAAATGGAGAAAATAATCAACACCACAATACCGCCTACATACACAATAATCTGAACAGCCGCCACAAACTCAACCGCCATCCAGAAATACAAAGATGCAATCCCCACCAAAGAGAGTAGCAGCCAGATAGCCGCACGGAATATCTTTTTAGCGGTAACCGCTAATATCCCTGTTCCCAGAAGGAAAGCGGCAATCACATAAAATATAATAGCAGATGCACTCATTATTCAATGCCCTCCTTAACTTTTGAACCTGGTAAATTTAATTTTTTGGTCAGCTTGCTCCTGTCATAAACACTATGTTCAAAATTGGGCGCCATTTTAATCGCATCCGATGGACATGCCTGAATACATAAATTACACATAGTACATAATTCCAGGTGATATATAAAAGTATCAATCGCTTTTTTCTTCTTGCCTTCAGGAGTAATATCAAACCTGGTAATGATTTTGATGGTTCCGTTCGGACAGGCCAGTTCGCAGGCTGTGCATCCGGTGCAGGTGTGTTCATTGTTTTCATCATGCGGCATCACCACTTCACCTTTGAATCGATCGGCCAATTTTAAAGTGGCGCGGTTATCAGGATATTGTTCTGTGATGATCTCTTTTGGATGAAAGAAATAATACCCGGTTTGCCGCATGCCCTTAAGCAGGGAGGTTATACCGTTATAAACATCTGATATATACTCTTTCAAAAACATGTATTCAGTTTCGGGTTACGGGTTTTAAAAATGCCATCCAAATATCGCGATAATGGTTACTAATATTAAATTGAGCATACTGATCGGTAACAGGTATTTCCATTCCAGGTTTAATAATTGGTCAACCCTTAATCTTGGAAATGTCCATCGGAACCACATAATCAGGAAAATCAGGAATATGGTTTTTCCAAAAAACCATATGGAAGAAGGGATATAATCCATGATATGATTAAACCCCTCCCAATGACCGATATGCAAAGGCATCCATCCGCCTAAAAACAGTGTGGCCCCAATGGCACAAACAATAAATATATTAATGTACTCAGCCAGGAAAAACAGCGCGAAACGCATGCCTGAATATTCTGTATGAAAGCCGGCCGTTAATTCAGATTCGGCTTCTGCCAGATCGAATGGTGCGCGATTGGTTTCCGCTGTTACGGCAATAATAAAAATGACAAATGAAATAATTACCGGTATATGCCCTTTAAATAACCACCAGCCATTTTCCTGCGCGGCAATGATATCTGATATTTGTAAGCTTCCGGATAAAACTACGATGGATAAAATGGCGAGGCCGGCAGATAATTCATAACTCACAATCTGTGCTCCGCTACGCATGGCACCCAGTAAAGAATACTTATTATTACTCGCCCATCCCGCCATCAGAATACCGATAACAGAAAGTGAGGAAATAGCAGACAGGTATAATACACCAATATTAATATCCCATATCTGGAACCCTTTGGCAAAAGCGATAGGCGCCAGTAAGAGCATCGCAACAATCATCACGATAAATGGAGCCAGGTTAAAAAGGAATTTATCCGCTTTATCAGGTGTTAATCCCTCTTTCATAATCAATTTCAAAGTATCTGCCACCGTTTGAAACATCCCACCCGGTCCCACCCTGTTTGGTCCTAAACGAATTTGGATATGTGCGGCTACTTTTCTTTCCATCAATACCAATACCAGGCCCAGCGCGGCAAATAAAGCAATAGCCAGCAATATTACAATCACACACTCTGCCAACAAAGCAAATGTGGGCGACAATGTAGCGTAGAGCCATTGGTGTAGTGAACTGGTTATGCCTTCTAAACTAAACATCGATGATTTAATTTTTAAATCGTTTATAGCTTTTTCGTGAGACATGAGTCCCACGAATATTATCTATCAATATCCGGTATTACTAAATCCAGTGTTCCCATCGTTGCCATCAGATCGCCGATCTTGCTGCCTTTTGCCATATGATGCAGGGCAGAGAGATTAGAAAATCCCGGTGACCGGAACTTGATCCTGTAAGGGGTGGTACCGCCTTCGCTCACAATGTACACCCCTAATTCTCCTCTTGCCGTTTCTACCCTGGTATAAAATTCGCCCTTGGGTAATTTCAGCACAGCTTTGGTTTTTGCCTGAAAATCGCCTTCGGGTATGGCATCAATTAATTGTTCGATAATACGTATAGACTGGTGCATTTCTCTCAACCGAACCAGGTATCGTGCATAAGAATCACCTGCTGTTTCCAGTACTTCATCGAAAGCTACCGCATCATAGCCATCATAAGGATACAGTTTACGAATATCAGAACTAACGCCACTTCCACGGGCCACCGGACCGGTGCAACCATAAGAAATGGCATCCTCTCCGGAGAGCACACCCACACCTTTCATCCTGTTCTGGAAAATAATATTATTGGTGATAAGGTCATCAAATTCAGGTACCCTTTTTTTGAATTGCGTAACAAATAGTTTTACTTTTCTCTGAAAGTCGGGATGCAGATCCATTGCAACCCCACCTGCTACCATATAGTTCATGGTGAGTCTGGCACCGCAGGTATCTTCCATTATTTCATTGATCATTTCGCGTTCACGGAATGTATAAAAGAAAGGCGTGAATGCGCCCAGGTCCATTGCCATAGCGCCAAGCCACAGTTCGTGGGAGGCGATACGGGTAAGTTCACCCATCAATACCCTGATCACTTTTGCCCTGGCAGGCACTTCTATTTGTAAGCCCTTTTCTACACAAAGCGCACAGGCTTCGTTATTGATATGGGATGAGAGATAATCCATCCGGCTGGTTACATAGATAAACTGCCGGTAAGTAAGGCTCTCGCACATTTTTTCAATAGAGCGATGGATATATCCCAGGTGTGGTTCTATCTTTTTGATGGTTTCGCCATTCAGTGTGATCACTAAATGCAAAACACCATGTGTGGCGGGGTGTTGCGGACCAACATTGATCACCAGTTCTCCTTCGGAGCCGTTAATGGTAGTGTCTTTTATGATCTCTGTTTGCGTGTACATTGCCCGGCTATAGTTTTATCATATTGATAGGATCTTCAAAATCTTTTCTCAATGGAAACCCTTCAAAATCATCAGTCAATATCAATCGTCTCAAATCAGGATGATGCAGAAAAACCGCACCAAAGAGTTCAAATACTTCTCTCTCATGAAATTCGGCAGTACGCCAGATATCAGAAACGGTTTCTATTTCAGGTTTTGCTGTATCCAGTTTTGCTTTTACCACAATAGTATGACGGTGTGTAGTGGATGAAAGATGGTAAACCACGGTTAAGTGGGTTTTCCAGTCGATGCAGGTAAGACAAAATAAATAATCGAAATGAAGCGGTCCATTACGAAGCCGGAGGGCCAGTTCTTTCCAGGTACCGGGCTCAACCATACTATTCAGCCATTCGCCGGATTCATCGAAAGTTGCCGAAGGGGCAATACTGGTAACATACTCCTTTATTTCTTCGTTACTCATAATGCTATATTAACACTAAGGCTTTTGATACTTCTCGTATTTGCTCTCTGGTTAAACCGCTTTTTATTTTTTCCTGCAGGGCGATGAGTGCATGCAATAAAGCTTCCGGCCTGGGTGGGCAACCCGGAATGTACACATCAACCGGTATAATATGGTCCGCGCCTTTTACAACAGAATAGGTATTATAAAAGAATGGGCCACCGCTGATGGCACAGGCACCCATGGCAATTACATATTTGGGCTCTGCCATCTGGTCGTAAAGTCTCTTCAATACAGGCCCCATTTTATTCACAATGGTACCGGCAATAATGATTACATCTGCCTGGCGGGGGGTGGCACGGGCCACTTCAAAACCAAATCTGGAAAAATCGTATTTAGCCGCGGCTACAGACATCATTTCAATACCACAGCAACTGGTAGCAAAAGTGAGCGGCCATAAAGAGTTAGAGCGGGCCCAGTTAATAATACTATCAAAAGTACTCACCACGATACCTCCTCCGGGTGTTTGAAGTATTTGTCCGGGAAATTCCTTTGTATCCACCGCCAATCCTTGATTTAGCTCCATTGTAATGCTCCTTTTTTATGGGCATATAAGAAGCCCATGAATAAAATAAAAATGAACACCAGTATCTCAAATAAAGCCACGATACCCACTTGTTTCACTACCACGGCCCAGGGATACAGAAATATTAGTTCAACATCAAAAATCAGGAATAACAATGCGAAGAGGTAGTAACCTACATTAAACTGGTGCCAGGGAGAAGTGATGGTAGGGATACCGCACTCATAAGCCTGCCCTTTTTGAGGATTTTTACTCCCTTTAACCAGTATCTGTCCTATCAGGATGCCACCGGCAGAAAAAGCAACCGCTGCAACCAGTAAAGCGATTAATGAAACCGACCCCATATGCATGAGTAAGATGTAAAGAATTCCGCCTATCGGGGTGTAAATTACGAAGAAATGATATGAAAATAAAATTGATTAGAAAAATGTAAATAGTTTAAAACTCAAACAAGTTTCGTACCTTCCAAAACATTTTCAACAGTATTTTTAACGGCCTGTAACAAAGAAGGTTCGCATTTTCTCAATCCTAATCAATCGGCTTTGAAGCAGAGTAATTTTGAATATATCGCCAAACACAAAAGCAAATCATTTGATGATTTGAAGCAGCGTATCACCTATAGCTACAATAATGTAGAGAGAACGATTATCGGGCAGGTGGAAGAAGACGGAAACCAGATTTTCTTATACGAATACCGGGGTAAGTATATCGGCACTGAGTTTTTAATATCCTTCTCAAAAAGCTCGGTCTTTTACAAACTGATTAATGTAGATGAAAAACAGAATGAATTAACAATGTAAGTTAGTAATTTAAATTCTTTACATTAAACTTAGCTTTTATCTTGCCAAACAATTTATAGTGAGATGCAAATACGCTTGTTTCGTTTACCGGCAACCGTTCTGGCCATTTTTATCCTGCAGGCGGGCCTTTCGCAACGGACCGATTCTATGATGGCCGTTTATGCCCAAGAATTCCCTACCGAAAAGATTCATATCCATTTTGATAAATCCATTTATAATAAAGAGGAAACCATCTGGTATAAAATATACCTTTTATCAGGTACTGAGTTAAGCGGCCTGAGTAAAAATATTTATGTAGAATGGTATGATACCTCCGGGTACATGATCAAACAAACGGTAGCGCCGCTTTTTCAGTCCACCGCAAAAGGTTCCTTTGATATACCCGCTAATTATACGGGCCCCTTTATTCATATAAAAGCCTATACAAGGTGGATGCTCAACGACGATGCCGCTTTTTCGTATGAGCGGGATCTAACCATCAATGCGCCCATCATTCCATCTAACCATATACCAGTGGTATTTAAAACCAACGTTGAAACTTTTCCCGAAGGTGGTTTCCTGGTAAATGGTTTAACAACCAGGGTTGCTTTTAAAGCCACTAATCAATTTGGTATTCCGGTAAGGATTAAGGGTTTACTGGTAACTGGCAAGAATAAAGTTCTCGATACCCTGAAAGTTAAACACGATGGCATGGGCAGTTTTTCCTTAACAGCCTACCCGGAAGAATCTTACCTGTTAAAATGGACAGACGAAAACGGGAAAACGGGCACAACAGCCATACCTGTCGGCAAACCGGAAGGCGCCAGGTTAACCATCAAAACAACCAATGACAAAGCATTGGTTCAGGTTGAGAGAACAAAGAATGCAGGGGATGATTTTAAAAAAATGAAGTTACTGGTTCACATGAACCAGAACCTGTTTTATACGGTAAGCCTGAACGCCTCAGAAAAAACTTTATTAAATGCAGAAGTACCCATTGATGAATTACCAACAGGCATTCTACAATTCTCATTATTCAATTCAGACTGGATTCCGGTAGCAGAACGGATTATTTTTATAAATAACCGGCTCCATGAATTTAATGCTAAGCTAACACCCCAATTGATTAACCTCGAAAGAAGAGGCAAGAATGTGTTTGACATTTCTGTTTCTGATACGGCTTTTACCAATATGTCTGTTTCAGTAACGGATGCCGCGATTGTTACCCCTGATGCCAACACCATTTATTCTGATCTCGTTTTGAGTGATGCTATCAAAGGGAAAATCTATCATCCAGGCTACTATTTAACGAGTGATGCCGATAGTATAACGGCAAACCTTGATCTGGTAATGTTAACCAATGGCTGGCGCAGGTTTGACTGGGATAAAATAAAAGCTGAAGTAGTTCCTGAAAGAAAGTATCCAAAAGAAACTGATATGCTGTCCATTAAAGGAAAAGTATTTGGCATGAAATCTATCAGCACTACCATACCGCTGGTACTTAACCTGATTATTGCAGGTAAAGACAGCAGTAAGAATTTCGCTTTTATCCCTGTAGAAAAAGATGGCAGTTTTGAACAGAAAGGAACCTTCTTCTATGATACAGCAAGGATATTTTACAGCTTCAATGGTAATGCCAAATTAACAGATATTACCCAGGTTCAATTTGAAAACGGATTATTAAAGCAAACACGCAAAACAATACAATATCCGGCTACCTACCGGCCGGTTACCTGGAGCGATAGTCTTGCCAAAATAAAGATGAATTATTTTCTGGATCAGCAGGAACAACTGAAAAGAAGAATGGCCTCAACTACCCTGCAGGAAGTGATTGTTAAATCGCGGGTAAAATCTAAAGCACAACTCACAGAAGAAAAATATGCCACAGGCTTATTTTCCGGTGGAGATGGGTATACATTTGATTTAATGGATGACCCTGCTGCCATGAGTTCACTTGATATCTTAACTTTTCTACAGGGCAAAGTGGCAGGCTTAACTATTTCCGGTTCGGGCGCACAGGCAACCATAGGCTGGAGAGGATCCACACCGGATGTTTTTTTAAATGAGATGCAGTCCAGCCTCGATTTGGTGCAGAGTGTTTCTGTAAAAGATATTGCACTGGTGAAAGTATTCAGGCCCCCTTTCTTTGGATCGATGGGTGGTGGTAGTGGAGGCGCCATAGCCATCTATACAAAGAAAGGGGGAGATGGAAATAAAGCATCCCCAAACAGCAAGGGACTGGAGAATACCATTCTCGGTGGCTATTCTAAGTTCAAAGAATTTTATCAGCCACAGTATGATACACCCGGCGAAACCTTTGAAACAGATATCAGATCAACCCTCTATTGGAATCCATATATCATTACCACTAAAAAAAATCCAAGGGTAAGGATACAGTTCTATAATAACGATATCAGCAAAAAACTGCAAATTGTTTTAGAAGGGATTAACGGTGATGGAAAAATGACGAGGGTTGTTAAATTACTTGAATAATTCAGGCGCCTTAAATGATGCCCATCTGCTTCATCAGGTAAGTAGCATTTTTCGTTTGGGCCACACCCCTGCGCATGGTAAAATCAAAATGCATACTATTCTCTGTTAATTCACTTTCAAAGCAAAAATTTTCAATCTGACCAGGATAGCTTTGTGCCAATATGCCTAATTCAATATCATGCGTTGCAATAAAAGTCAGGCAGGGATACCGCAATATTTTTTTAATCAGCAAGGCAGTACCATCATGTTTATCCTGAGAGTTGGTTCCACGCATTACTTCATCCAGTAAAACCATCGCCGGTACCGGCGCCGTCAATGATTCAATAATCTCCCGCAAACATTTTAATTCGGCATAAAAATAAGAAGTGCTTTCTTCCAGTGAATCAATATGATGAAAGGAAGTTAATAAACGTACCGGATGAAATTCAAATGATTTGGCAAATACAGGGGCGCCTGACTGAGCCAGTATCATATTCATTCCAAGGGTTCGCAAAAAAGTACTTTTACCAGACATATTAGAACCTGTAATCAAATGAAGTTTTGAGGTATCCCCTATAGACACATCATTCTTTACCGCTTCGTTTTCCTTCATCAAAGGATGACCCAATGCTGATGCCCTGATAACTAACCGGTCAGTAACTAATTCGGGGAAAATAAAAGAAGGATGATTGAAATGGAAAGTAGCCAACGAATGCAGCAACTCAAATTCTCCCATCGTTGCAAACCAGTTTTTAAGATGCCCCTGGTTTTGCCTGTTCCATGAAAGATAGGCCCTTGCGCAGAGCAGTTCAAACAAAAATAATCCATTGATTAAAAAGGAAAACAGGTTTAATCGCAGATCAAACAACCCGCTTAATTTTGATAACCGCTGAAAAGCGCCGGCGGCTTCCGAAATTTCCTCCTGCTTCTGTATTAAATAGGGATGCACAAATGATTCCGCGGTAATTAACCGAAAACAGATTGCATACTGGCCATATAAATAACTTCGTTTTGAAATTTGCCGGTAGAGCGCCGTTGTTTTTCTGAAAACAAAGGATAATAAAAATAAACCCAGTATACCAAAGGCTATCAATGGGCGATAGTTATCTTTCCAAACAGAAAATATAACCAGTACAGCGCCTGTAACCGGCCATGCTGTTGCAAGTATTGACCAGAACCGGTTTGTTAATTCAGTAAACTTTCCCGCGGGTATCTCCGACTGCAATGCAGGCAGGGCTTCCGCCTCTTTTAATAAGAGCGTATGCGCCAGCAAACTTTGAATGAAGCCCGTCTTGCCCGCTAATTCCCGCAAACAAGCCTGGTAATTTTGAATAGACTTCGCGTCAGTAAAAGGATTGCTTAATCTGAAAAATAATGCCTGCTTTCCGGATAGACTGCCGGTTCTGTTGACTAACTGAAAAAGGGAATATTTTCCAAAAACAGACAGATCCGCTGTAAACCCTTTTGCCGTAGCAAATGACGCGCCATCATCTAAAAAAGAAGGAAGGCCCTTACAAACATTAATTTCATTTTCATTAATCAGTATCAACTGCTGAAGAAAAGCATTTTTCTTTTTTACAACTTCCGCCCGGGATACTGAAACAAGAAATCCAAGTATAAAAAATATGGCATAAGCCAGGTCATTCCCTGAAAACCTTTCTTTGATAGAAGCATACAAAAACCAGGCAAACAGCAGAAACAATAGCACCCGCAGAATACTGATACCGGTTAACTGTCTTTTATTATTTTTCGCTTCTTCCCGGTATTGGTGAAGCAGGTCCTGGTAAACAGTTAGGGAAGCTTGTAACATAATTGAGTAAAAATAATTTGAAAGAATTACATAACTAAAGACGTGCCATCAGCAATACTTACTTCATAGGTTTTTAATGGTTGCCCAAACTGTTCCGTGTAAGCCTTAGTTACCCTGTTTATCAGCTCCTGGGCCTTTTCTTTTTTTACAATATTAATTGTACAGCCGCCAAAACCGCCACCCATCATTCGGGCGCCAAACACAGCAGCATCCCTTCTCACCATCGTAACCAATGCATCCGCTTCCGCACAGCTTACCTGGTATAACCGGCTGAGTCCATCATGCGTTTCAAACATTTTTTTACCGAAAGAGATAAGGTCATGCTTTACCAGGTCATCACAGGCATCCTGCAATCTTTGAATTTCCTCCACTACATATTTACAGCGATTATAAACAAGCGGATTGCCTCCAATCAAACAATCATTGATCATGTCTATACCCGCATCACGCAAATGCTGAACAGCCGGATATTTTTTTTGAATGATGGCAACACCCGCTTCACATTCCTGCCTTCGTAAATTATACTCAGATGAAGCCAGGGAATGTTTTACACCTGTATCAAAAAGAACGATACTGATAGCATCGTATTCAAAAGGCATATAAGCATATTCCAATGAACGGCAATCCAATTTAATTACCTGTCCCTTTTTCCCAAACATACTTGCAAACGGATCCATAATACCACATTGCACCCCAACAAATTCATTCTCCGCTTTCCGGGCCATCAATACCATCTCTTTTTTGGCTAATCCCAGTTCCAGTAATTCATTCAAAGCAAATACAGTGGCGCATTCTACCGCGGCGGAAGAAGAGAGTCCCGCGCCCAATGGTACATCACCCATTACTACTGCATCAAACCCTGTTAATGCATAACCAGCCTTAGTTAGCTGGTCTGCCACGCCAAGTATAAAATCGGGCCATTGCAGAGGGGAAGGTTGCAAAGAACCAAATGCTGTGTGATACGATTGATTCAGGTTAGCCGCAAAAAGGTGTATCTCCATATCCGGTCTTTTACGGATGGCTATATAAACCGCTTTATCAATAGCAGCGGGTAAAACAAAACCAAGATTATAATCGGTATGCTCACCAATCAGGTTAATCCTGCCCGGAGAGCGAACGATGATATCGGCTTCCCCGAAATGTTCCCGGCATATTTTTTTTATCTCAGCCTGAATAGTATCTGCACCCTGCATAGTTGTTATGATTTTTATGAACGAAATTCTCAGTAAAAAAATCTCTACGCCACTTTGTAAAAAATTATAAGGTTACTTCATCATGCCTGTCTGGAATAACCACTTCTCTAAACCCCTTTCGCCTTAATCTGCCCGCAAAATCCTGCTGCACTTCATAGTCGCCATGTACCAGAAAAAGGGTTTGTACCAGTAATGGGTTCTGGCAGGCAAGGAACTGGCAAAGATCATCGTAATCACCATGTGCACTCATGCTGCGCATCTGTCCCACTTCCGCTACAACCTTATACATGTCTCCAAAAATCTTTACTTCTTTGTCACCATGCATCAATCTGCCACCCAGGGAGCGTGGTTCACAATATCCCACTAACAGTATGGTATTTTTTTCATCCCCAATATTGTTCATGATATGATGCTTCACCCTTCCGGCATCTGCCATACCGCTTGCCGAAATAATGACACAGGGTTGCGGCAATTCATTCAGACGCTTACTTTCTTCCACCGTTTTTATAAATGATAGCCCATTAAAATCAAACGGATCCTTATCAGATTGCATAATTTTTCTGATACGTTTATTAAAATATTGCGGATAATTTTTTATCATTTCCGTGGCTTCTTTGCTCAATGGACTATCCACATATACCGGCACAGGGGGAAGGCTATTTTCCAGATCGAGTTGATTGAGGGCAAATAATAATTCCTGCGTGCGCCCCACGCTAAAAGCGGGTATGATGAGTTTTCCTTTTTTCTGTATACAGGTTTTTTCTATCCATTTCAGCATGGTATCAGGTGTGCCATGCACTTCATCATGTAATTTATTGCCGTAGGTACTCTCCAGCAGAATATAATCCGCCTGCGGAAACACTTCAGGCGAACGAAGTATCGCGTCATTATAACGCCCTACATCTCCGCTAAAACTAATTCTTGTTTCCTTGCCATCTTCAGTAATGATTAAGTGAACCGCCGCACTTCCTATAATATGACCCGCATCAGTAAACAACACTTCAACCCCTTCTCCCATTTTTGTCCATTTGCCATAATTAACTACCTGAAACATCTCCAGTGCTTTAGCGGCGTCTTCCAGATCATATAATGGCTCATAGGGGGGCAGGCCCAGTCTTGCTCTTTTTTTATTAATGTACCGGGTATCATCACGCTGTATCTCTGCAGAATCTTCCAGCAAAATACCGCCCAGTTCTTTGGTGGCAGGCGTAGAAAATATAATACCGGTAAAACCATCTTTTACCAGTTTGGGTATCAGTCCGCAATGATCGATATGCGCATGCGATAAGATAAGGTAATCAATGGTAGCCGGATCAAACCCGAATTCACTGTTAAGCATATCCGTATCTCTACCCATGCCCTGAAACAGGCCACAATCAAGCAGGATATGTTTCCCATTATTTAACGTGATAAGGTGTTTGGAACCCGTTACAGTTCTGGCTGCGCCGTGAAATGCAATCTTCATATTTTTTTCGCTTTAAAACTCCAGGTAATCCAGTATTCCGAAACAATTTCTCCGGAATCATTGGTGCCAACAGAATAACAGGTAACCGTTTTACCCTCTCCGCTTGCAAGGGAAGATTCGATGGCCTCATCAATGGCTTGTCCATCTTTAGAGCTAAATGAAATGGTACCCACTGCTTTTTTTACAAATTTCGCTTCCAGCCCAATCACTAACATACTCACCGCGGGATCTCTTTGATACACTTGTGCAAAAGCCAGCAAACCCGTACTCATTTCCGCGGCCATTAACTGAATAGCAAAATACATGGACTTAAAAGGGTTCTGGTTAAACCATGAATATTTTACAGTAACCACTGCTTGCTGTTCATCCAATGCTGCAACGCGCAAACCGGCAAATAATGCCGATGGCAAACGTTGCAGCATAAAAAGTTTGAACTTAAGCGGATGGGTAATTTGTTTTTTGAATAGTTGAAAAGCAGGATTCATTATAATGGGATTTACAACAGCAGCGCGGCCAATGCATAATCAGCAACCAGGATAATGATACAACTTACTACCACTGCACTGGTACTGGCTCTGCCAATCTCTAAGGAACCCCCTTTTACATTATATCCATAATAGGCCGGGATACTGCTTAGAATAAAGGCAAAAGTATAGGCTTTATACATGGCAAAATTAATATTATAGATGTTGAGATTTTGCCTGAGTCCGATATCGAAAATATCATTCGACAGTATGCCTGTTAATGCGCCTGCGGTACGACCACCCCAGATACCCAATACAGCCGAAATAACTATTAAACAAGGAATTACTACCAGGGCCCCCAATATTTTGGGCATGATCAAATAACTTTTGGTATTGATACCCATTATCTCCAGTGCATCTATTTGCTCACTAATACGCATATTACCCAATTCACTGGCTATCTTACTACCAATCACCCCAGCCAGCACAATACTTACTACTGTTGGCGATAATTCAAGTATCATACTATCCCGCACTATTTGTGCAATGGTTGAAGCCGGCACCAATGGACTAACCAATTGATACGCTGTTTGTACAGTAGTAACCGCACCCAAAAACAAGGAAATGATTACCACAATCGGTAAGGCCCCGATGCCTATTTCAACACACTGGTGCATAAATTCTTTCCAGTACATACGCCAGTTCTCAGGCCGGGTAAACATACCTTTGAGCATTAGCAGGTACCTGCCGAGGTGGGTGAAGAATGTCATCCTTTCTTTAATTAATAATTAATGATTAAGAATTAATAATTTCTTTGGTGGGGGATTATTAATCGCTTTTTTATTTTTTTCTCTTTTTTAAACGTTTCCACCAGGCGCTGCGTTGTATTACTTCATCTGTATTCATCCGGCATTTAAGTTGTGCATCCACTACAGCTATCAATGCCATATTAATAATGCTTCGAACAGTACTTCCGAGTTGTAAAACATGCACCGGTTTTTTTAACCCTAACAATATCGGACCAATGGCATCGGCGCCGCCTACTTCCTTTAACAGGTTGTAAGTTACGTTGCCGGATGTTAAGTTAGGAAACATTAATACATTCACATCCTCATCCACCAGTTCACTAAAAGGATAATTATCGCGTAATATTTCTTTGTTAAAAGCCATACTACCCTGCATTTCACCATCCACAACCAGGGAAGGGTTACGATGTTTCAATATTTTTGTGGCCTCCGCCACCAACCTTGCTTCGGGCGAATCGCTGCTGCCAAAATTACTATAGCTCAACATAGCAATTCTGGGTGTTAAGTTAAAATTGCGTACCTCTTTGGCAACCATCATGGTAATATCCGCCAGCTCTTCGGCTGTTGGATTAAAATTGACTGTGGTATCGGCTAGGAATAAAGGCCCCTTCTTGGTAAGCAGCAAATACATGCCGGCAATTTTTTTCACGCCTTCTTCCGTTCCAATAATCTGTAAGGCGGGGCGGATGGCTTCCGCGTAATTTTTAGTGAGGCCCGATAGCATGGCATCCGCATCGCCTGTTTCCACCATCATACAACCAAAATGGTTGCGGTCTTTCATGAGCTTCAGGCTCTCATATTTATTAATACCCCTGCGTTGTCTTTTCTTAAAGAACAGCTCCGCATAAAAATCGCGCTTCGGTTCCATTTCATCACTACGCGGATCAATGATAGGAATATCAGACAGGTCAATATTATTTTCTTCCGCTATACGGTTAATCTTAAGAGGATCGCCTAAGAGAATCGG
Organism: Chitinophagaceae bacterium; assembly: GCA_023229465.1. Lineage (GTDB taxonomy): Bacteria > Bacteroidota > Bacteroidia > Chitinophagales > Chitinophagaceae > Sediminibacterium. Next base: position 105,808 of record JALNZE010000004.1, on the reverse strand, counting down.
ATACGCGATTCCATCATCATACAAAATACTGGCCGCCTTCAATATTTTCTGGTTATCGGCTTCCGCAAATACCAACCGTTTCGGATCCTTACGGGCCTTATTACCAATCGCACGTATTAACTGGTTATCCAATCCCAGTCTTTTATTCAGTTCAACAATATAGGCATCCCAGTTCTCAATCGCTTTTTGTGCCACACCACTTTCTACAGCCGCCTTCGCAACAGCAGGCGCCACGGTAGATAATAATCGCGGATCCAATGGTTTTGGAATAATATATTCAGGCCCGAACGACATACTGTTCTGGTTATACGCCATATTCACAATATCCGGCACCGGCGATTTGGCAAGATCGGCCAAAGCCCTTACTGCCGCCAGTTTCATGGCTTCATTAATCTGCCTGGCACGTACATCCAACGCCCCACGGAATATATACGGAAAGCCCAACACATTATTTACCTGGTTCGGATAATCAGACCGGCCGGTTGCCATAATAATATCTTTCCTTACGGCTGTAGCTTCATCATAAGTAATTTCCGGATCCGGATTGGCCATCGCAAAAACAATCGGGTTCTTAGCCATACTCTTCACCATATCCTGTGTTACCACATTACCCACGCTCAACCCCAAAAACACATCCGCATCCTTCATGGCTTTGGCCAGGGTCCAGTCGCTTTTCTTTACGGCGAATTTTTCGCGAATGGGGCCCAGATCCGTTCTGCCGGTATGCAAAACCCCATCTTTATCAAACACAATAAAATTTTCGTACCTGGCCCCCAGCGCCACATACAGTTGAATACAGGCCATGGCCGCGGCGCCGGCGCCATTAATCACAAAACTTACTTTTTCAATTTTTTTCTTCTGCAGTTCCAGGGCATTCAGCATAGCCGCGCTGCTAATGATGGCCGTTCCATGCTGGTCGTCATGCATTACAGGAATATTCATCTGCTTCTTCAGTTCCTGCTCTATATAAAAACATTCCGGCGCTTTAATGTCTTCGAGATTGATGCCGCCAAAGGTTGGCTCCAGCGATTTTACAATCTGTACAAATTTTTCAGGATCTTTTTCATTGATCTCGATATCGAAAACGTCTATGTCGGCAAATATTTTAAACAATACGCATTTCCCTTCCATTACGGGTTTACTGGCTTCCGGGCCAATATCCCCCAAACCCAATACAGCCGTGCCGTTAGTGATAACAGCCACCAGGTTACCCTTGGCGGTATATTTATAAATCTCTTCCGGGTTGGCGGCAATTTCTTTACAGGGTTCGGCCACACCCGGACTGTAGGCCAGCGACAGATCGCGTTGTGTTTTGGCTTCTTTGGTAGGAACTACTTCAATTTTTCCGGGCCTTCCGCTGGAATGATATTCCAATGCCTGCTCTCTTCTCAGGTCAGTATGTTTAGCCATAATTATTTTTTAGGTTACCGGCAGCACAAAACAGATCGGCTGTTGTTGCGTCGCACCCTTCAGGGTTCTGTTCATAATGGAACAATTCGCCCTGCGTAAGGAGCGGCAAAAATACGATTTATTAAAATGATAGCTAACAGGCAATTTTTTCATTATTTATTTCTTAAACCCGATCAGTTCACGCTCAGCCCATCTTTTTTGTTCGGCTTTTTCCCCCAGCAAGCCTTCAATAGCATCATAAATTTGACTTAGCTGTTCATTGTGATTTGAAACTGATTGTTTTATTTCAATTATTTGCCCGGCAAGGTCATTATACTGAAGTAAAAATTGCCTAATAGCAATAAATGCCCGCATAATGGCAATATGCATTTCTATTGCCCTTTCAGAATGAAGTACCCCGCTCAACATAGCAATGCCCTGTTCAGTAAAGGCAAAAGGAAGATATTTTGCATAAGCCCCCTCTGCCCTTTTTCTCTAAGGTCGCAAATTGCGACCTTAGAGAAAGGTATTCCTGTTGTGTAAGTTCAAACATAAGATCATGTAGTTATATAACTACATGATCTTGCATTTTTAAAATTGTAGTGGTATCACCACTTGTTTACTAATTATAAATAGGCGACCTTCGAAATAACGTTATGTACAATCAGGGGGGAAGGTACCAATTGAATGGTTAGCACTTTTTTCAAATATTTTCTGAAACCAATTTTTATCAATCATACATAAATACTGCCTTTTATTTTTGGCGTTGCTGGCATGTAATAAGGAACCGGATATGCTTAAAATAGAATTCAATAAAACAGGTAAAGTATCCTTTGCTTCATTCAGCAACAAAAAACAAAATCACAGGTTGCAGGATCCAAAGGTATTTCTTAAAGAATTTCTGAAACATCTCGACACGGAAAATTCTAAAATTGAAAAGTTATTCACCGATGAATTGAGGATGAACCATATTTTATTGCGGAGGTATTTTAGAGGGCCCGTGTTAGCAGCAAAGCAAATAAGCACTCTACTGTTTTCGACAATGCATATTACTATATATACCACCACCAAAAAATGAAACATATTTATTAACGATAAATTTCATTTTATGCGACAAAATATTCTTTTACTTCCCGGTAGTCTTATTATTCTCGGCTTGCTTGTTAGCAACTCTTGTAACAAGTACCCTTATGTACCTGATTATAAAAATATAACAGGATATGTAATTGGGAAAGAGACCTGTAATAGCGATGAAATACAGGACTATTGGCTAATTGACTTTACATATACCCCCAATCCTTCAAAAGTTGGAGACACATTACTTTTAAATGGCATTAGTTACACAAATGTTTTGAAAACGAAAGGTCTTGACCAACGGTTGAAAGTGATTGGCATGAAGGTATCAATTGACTACAGAACTATTACATTAGATAAGATTACTACAACGGGGTGTAATGTTACAAGCCCTGTTACATACCAGTTAAAAGAACTTACTATTCTTAATCAATTCGAAATCCGTTAACCATTTTAAAACTTTATATGAAAAAAATCATTTTAGCAGTAGCACTATTTGCGATTGCACTATGTTCAAAAGCGCAAATAATAACATCAGCTACATCTTCCTCAACAATTGCAGCGCAGGTACCAGGCTATTCAGAAGTTTCAACTATCAATACTAAAACTTACAACTACACACCTTCGGTGCCGCCAACTCCACCTACGCCAATAGACGAAGATTCAACTACAGAAGACGACAAACTTTATCGCTACGGCGACAATCTTTCAGTTAATATAACTATGGCAGACGGGAATATTACAAATACATCTGTTGGTACAGTATGGACAGTGAGAATAAGTATCCCCAATGCTCTTAATATAGGGCTATCATTTAGTCAATTTAATCTTTCCCCAACTGCTGAAATGTATGTATTTAATGAAACAAGAACGGTATTGGATAGTGCAATAAAAAAAGAACATTTTACCAGTTCGTCTATTGTAAGTATTGCATCATTAAAAGGCAACAGTATTATCATCTATATTGTAGAACCAAATAACTTCGGTATTCTTCATACAGGTAATCTGTATTTTTTTCATCGTCACTCAACCCTGCCCGATCGTCTATATACTTTTCTCCATCGTGTACTTTTCTGATGGCAACATTGTATCAGTATCGGAAATAGACAAATATAACAGCCAACACAAAATAAAAAAGTCAACAAAAACTGCATTTATTTATCCATTCTTATACCCGTATTAGGCATTTTATTAACTAAAAAATTGAAGGCAGATTTATAACGCAGAAGCCCCCAGCCACGCCATCATTCCCATACCAATTTCAATAGCCCTTTCATCAATATTGAATTGGGGTGTATGCACATTATGAATGATGCCTTCTTTTTCATTGCGCACGCCCAACCTGTAAAAACAGCCGGGTACCCGTTGCGTATAAAAACCAAAATCTTCCGCACCCATCCGCATTTCGGTTTCCAGTACATTTTCTTTACCCATATAACTATTCGCCAGTTGCCAGGCGGTTTCCGTTAAGGCAGGGTTATTGTTAACCGTTGGATAACCAATATCAATATGCAAATCAATTTCAGCGCCCGTAGCTTCCGCAATGCCCTTCACCTGTTTGCGTATCAGTTCATGCGCTTTATAGCGCCATTCCTCATCCATGGCCCGGAAGGTGCCCATCAGTTTTACTTCACTGGGTATTACATTGGTGGTATGCCCGCCCTGGATAGAACAGATAGACAAGACTGAGGGCGAAATAGGATTATTATTTCTCGAAATAACCTGCTGCAAACTCACTATTAATTGAGATGCCACTAATACCGTATCAGCGGTTAAATGCGGGGCCGCTGCATGTCCGCCCTTACTGCGAATGGTAACATATAATTCATCGGCGCTCGCCATTACCCTGCCTTTTCTAAAACTCAGTTTGCCCAGGTCCAGTCCGGGGTGTACATGCAACCCGAAAATGCCCCGGGGTTTGGGATTGTCCAATACCCCCTCTTTAATCATATAACTCGCACCACCGGGATTTCTTTCTTCACCCGGTTGAAAAATCAGTTTCACCGTTCCCTCCCACTCATTTTTTAATTCATTCAAAATTTTAGCGGTGCCTAATAATATCGTAGTATGTACATCATGACCACAGGCATGCATGATACCGGCATGCTGCGATTGATAGGGCACTTTATTTTCTTCCTGAATGGGCAAGGCATCCAGATCGGCACGCAACGCGATTACCCGGCTGTCCGGATTTTTTCCTTTAATGATTCCCAAAATACCGGTGGTGGCTTTTACTTCAAAGGGAATTCCGAAAGATTGCAATTTGGATTGCACATACTTACCCGTCTCAAATTCCTGGTAACTCAATTCCGGATGCGCATGCAGGTGATGACGGATTTCAATGAATTCATCCGCATATTCTTTGGCCAGGTCTTTTATCTTTTGTTGTAACATGTTTGCTTATTGTGGTATTAATTCTTCGTCTTCTTTAGGTGTATACTCAATGGCATCTTCCACTATATACACGCCATAAGGAAATAATTTATTCAATTGCGCTTTAAATTTTTCCGCGTCTTCCATTTTAATAAAATTACCGATGCGTACTTTAAAACTTGGCGACCGGAACAGTACATAGGTTTTTTGATCGGGGAACTTTACCAGGAGTTCTGATTTGATGCGGAAAGCCTCATCTCTTTTACTGGTACTGGTTACCTGGATGCGATAACCTTTGTATTGCCCGCTGCCCGTAAACATGGCGGACCGCTTATTCAGATAAGCCTGTTTCCCGGTTAATATATCCAGTCGCGCTTCTTTCCTCACTATCACAGAATCAGCCGCTGCTGCCTGAAAAACAAACGGCATACACATCATACACATAATAGTCAACCTCATTTTCATCAGCGGTAACATAAAAATATTTTCAGTAAGATAAGAAAAGGAATCCATTTGGTTAATATCCGGTCTCTACCGCCGGGGCGCCATTTACAATGGCTACACCGGCGCTGCAACCCAAACGGGTAGCGCCCGCATCAATCAATTGTTTGGCAAACGCATAATCACGAATGCCCCCCGATGCCTTGATCTGAACAGTCGCGGGCAAATGCAACCTGAATAATTTAACCGCTTCAACGGTAGCCCCTTTTTCTGCATAGCCTGTAGAGGTTTTTAAATAATCTATCCCCGCCAGTCCATATATCTCACAACACTTAATAATTTCCTCATCCGTTAATACCCCACTTTCAATAATAATCTTAATCCGTTTCCGCTTACTTTGAATGATGGGCATGATATGGTTGATTTCATTGGCAAGGTATTGCCAGTCATTGTTTTTAATAGCCGAAATATTAACTACCACATCCAGTTCATCCGCTCCATCCACAATAGCCAGCACTATTTCCGCGATCTTCGCTTCCACCGCGGAATAGCCAAAGGGAAAACCAATAACCGTAGCCACTTTTACAGCAGTACCTGCTGTTTGTGCCCTGGCTAATTTTACAAAATTCGGAGGAACACATACGGCGGCAAACCCATATTGAATGGCTTCCGCACAAAGCTTTTCTATATCAGAAACCAAAGTTGTTGGTTTAAGGATGGTGTGGTCGATGTAGGTGTTGATATGCATGGCGGTTTGAATAATTAAAATCAACTCTCCCTCCCATGGCATGCCTTAAACTTCTTCCCACTTCCACAAGGACAAGGATCATTCCTTCCGATTTTTGGGGCCACATGTACCGGTTGTTGCTTTGCCGGGGTTGGATCGTAATAATCATTTTCAGTAGGTGGCGCGTCTATCGCTTCTTTATTGGCGCTCATGCGGCTCATATCTGTTTTCTGCCGGCGACCTTCTTTTAATTCATCACCATCATTTAACGGAATGCCTGCATGACAAAGGAACTGAACAATATCCCTGTTCACTTCACCATCCATTTTTTTGAAGAGCTCAAATGCCTCCATCTTATAAATAACCAATGGATCTTTCTGTTCGTAAGTGGCCGTTTGTACACTTTGTTTCAGATCGTCCATAGAACGTAAATGTTCTTTCCAGGCATCATCAATAAAACCAAGCGTAACGGTTCTTTCCAGCGAGTTCACCATTTCTGCACCATGGGTTTCCAGGGTTTTATTCATATTGGCCAGGGCCTGAATACCCCGACGGCCATCAGAGAATGGTACAATCACATTTTCAATTCTTGAACCCTGCTGCAGTTTGATATTCCTGAACACAGGCATTGATTGTGCCATCAGATCCGTCTTCTTACGTTCGTAATTGGCGGCTGATTCGGTGTATAATTTTTCTGTCAGATCCAACTCCGATAATTTACCCAACTCTTCGGCAGAGATGCCGGTATCAATGCCAAAATTTACAATGGCAGCCAATCTGAATCCTTCATGGTCATTTTGATCTTTGAATGAGCCAACCAATCCCTCTGCCACAGAATACAAGGCATTGTCAAGATCCAGCGCCAACCGTTCTCCAAACAAAGCATGGTTACGTTTGCTATAGATTACAGTACGTTGCTTATTCATCACATCATCATATTCCAGCAAACGCTTACGGATACCAAAGTTATTTTCTTCCACTTTCTTCTGTGCCCTTTCGATGGATTTAGTGATCATACTATGTTGTATCACTTCGCCTTCTTTATAACCGGCAAAATCCATCACTTTGGCAATACGCTCGCTTCCAAACATACGCATCAGGTCATCCTCTAATGACACAAAAAACAAAGATGATCCCGGATCACCCTGGCGTCCGGCACGACCTCTTAACTGTCTGTCTACGCGGCGCGATTCATGCCTTTCGGTACCCAATATCGCCAAACCACCTGCTTCTTTAACGCCCGGCCCGAGTTTAATATCTGTACCCCTGCCCGCCATATTGGTGGCAATGGTAACGGCGCCCGCAAAACCGGCTTCCGCTACAATCTGTGCTTCCCTCGCATGCTGTTTTGCATTCAGTACATTATGCGGTATCTGCTTCTGGCGAAGCATCCGGCTTAGTAATTCACTCACTTCTACCGAAGTGGTACCCACCAGCACCGGCCTGCCCGCTCCTACCAGTTTAGCAATCTCATCTATCACCGCGCCAAATTTTTCGCGCTTGGTTTTAAACACCAGGTCCTGGTCATCTTTACGTATGGCTATTACATTGGTTGGAATGGTAACCACATCCAGTTTATAAATATCCCATAACTCAGAGGCTTCTGTTTCGGCAGTACCCGTCATGCCCGCTAATTTGTGGTACATACGGAAATAGTTCTGCAGCGTTACCGTTGCATAGGTTTGTGTAGCCGCTTCAATTTTTACATTTTCTTTTGCTTCAATGGCCTGGTGCAACCCATCAGAATAACGGCGTCCATCGAGGATACGACCCGTTTGTTCATCTACAATTTTAACGCCGCCATCCATCACCACATATTCAACATCCTTATCAAATAAGGTATAGGCTTTTAATAATTGCTGAACCGTATGTATACGATCGGCCTTAACAGAATAATCATTGATGATGGCTTCTTTCCGGTGTAATTTTTCTTCGGTTGTAATAGATGTATCACTATCTGTTGAAGCTAAAGTAAGACTGATATCGGGTAAGATAAAAAAATTAGGATCTTCACCAGAACCGGTAATAAGCTGGATACCTCTATCGGTTAACTCAACTGAATTATTTTTTTCATCAATATAAAAATAAAGTTCTTCATCCGCCTTCGGCATTTCCCTGGACTGATCGGCCAGGTAATAATTTTCCGCTTTCTGCAATTTCACACGCATACCGGGCTCACTCAAAAATTTGATGAGCGCATGATTCTTCGGTAAACCGCGGTGGGAACGGAATAGGGCCAGTCCGCCATCTTTCGGATCATCATTTCCTTCCCCTATTTTTTTCCTGGCTTCATTTAAAAATTGATTGGTGGCTTTCTTTTGCGCATCAACCAGTTTTTCAATCCTGGGCTTCAGTTCAAAAAATTGCTGTTCGCCGGTAACATGTCCTATCGGACCGGATATGATCAACGGAGTTCTGGCATCATCAATCAAAACGGAATCCACTTCATCCACCATGGCAAAATGGTGTTTGCGTTGTACCATTTCTTCCGGTGTATGCACCATATTATCCCGCAGGTAATCAAAACCAAATTCGTTATTGGTACCATAGGTAATATCAGCCAGGTAAGCATTTCTTCTGGCTTCACTATTGGGTTCGTGTTTATCAATACAATCTACCGCCAGGCCCAGCCATTCAAAAATGGTTCCGTTCCATTCACTATCTCTTCGTGCCAGGTAATCGTTCACCGTAACAATATGCACCCCTTCACCGGCCAATGCATTCAGGTAAGCGGGTAAGGTAGATACCAGTGTTTTACCCTCACCGGTTGCCATCTCCGCAATTTTACCCTGGTGCAATACGCTACCACCAATTAACTGCACATCATAATGAACCATGTTCCAGGTAACCAGGCCACCACCTGCCGTCCAGGTATTTTTAAAAGTTGATTGATCGCCGGAAATGGTTACGTACGGTTTCTTTACGCTCAGTTCTCTGTCGAGCGGGGTGGCTGCAGACACCAGTTCGGTATTCTTTGAAAACCTGCGTGCCGCTTCTTTTACCACAGCAAAGGCTTCGGGCTGAATAGCCGCCAGCACTTCTTCAATTTTTTTATCCCGGTCTTTTTTAAGCTTGTCTATTTCCTGGTATATGGCATCTCTTCTATGAATATCTGTTGCAGCCAGTTCTTCGGCAGCCTGTTTACGGCTCTCAATGTTGGCATCGATTTCAGCCAGGTAGGCTTTGATCCTTTCCCTGAACAGACCCGTCTTATTGCGCAATTCATCATTGCTCAGACTTTCATACTGGCTATAAAATTCATTGGTTTTTTGAACGATGGGCAACAGTAGCTTTACATCCTTCTCACTTTTATTACCCCCGAATAACTTCGAAATAAAATTCAACATATTAATTGATCTGGTATATGATTAAAGATTTCTGTGGTCAAAAAGGGTGCGAAAAACAGGTTTGAGTCATTTTGGCACTCTTTGTGAGCTGCCAAAGGTAAAGAATTTGGGCAGAGAGCGTGGGAATATCGAATATTCAGTTTTCTTACTGATTTTTGTTGGAACCGATGGAATTTCAGGGCGATTCTGCTACTTTTGCAGCCAAAATAACCATACAGGAACGATGGCCCCCGTTGGATTACCCATCACCTGAAAACCAGAAACGCTAAATAAAATGGCAGGACAGTTAAAAGAGGTACGTAACAGGATCAAGAGTGTACAAAGCACCCAGCAGATCACCAAGGCTATGAAGATGGTGAGCGCGGCTAAATTACGCCGTGCGCAGGATGCCATTACCCAAATGAGGCCCTATGCACAGAAACTGCAGGAAATGCTGAGCAATATCGTAAGCAATATTGAAGGTGGCATGAGCCTGAAGCTGGCCGAAAAAAGGGTTGTTGAGAAAGTATTACTGATTGTAATTACCAGCGACAGGGGTTTATGTGGCGGTTATAATGCCAATATCGTTAAACTGACTAAAAGCACTATCGCGGAAAAATATCCCGAACAGTTTAAAAAAGGAAAGGTAGCCATCTGGAATATTGGTAAAAAAGGGTTTGAAAGCCTTACCAAATCCGGTTATGCCACTGATGCTACATTTAAAGATATTTTCCTCAGTTTAACTTTCGAAAATGTACAGTCAGCCGCGCAGGCTGCTATGAAAGCATTTGAAAACAAAGAATTTGACGCGGTAGAGATTATTTACAGCGAGTTCAAGAATGCCGCCACGCAACGTTTCGCTGCAGAGCCCTTTCTTCCCATACCCAAAGTACCCAAAAAAGCAGGTGGTAAAAAACCTGATTTTATATTCGAACCTGCGCAGGACCAATTGATAGCGGAACTGATGCCCAAGATTCTGAATACACAATTATTCAAAGCAGTATTAGACGGCAATGCAAGTGAACATGGGGCCCGCATGACAGCCATGGACAAGGCCAGTGAAAATGCCAACGAATTATTAAAATCACTGAAGATCAGCTACAACCGTGCAAGACAAGCAGCCATCACTACCGAATTAACCGAGATTGTGAGTGGTGCAGCGGCCTTGCAGGGATAATTCAATTTGAAAATGTGAAAATGTGGTAATTTGAAAATGTTATGACTCATCAATACATTTGAATTACTTTTCTTTTCATTTTCATTTTCTCAAATTAACAAATTTTCAAATTAACATGGAAATCAGCCAGATCATACCGCACATCGAGGTACTTATTTTTGCCAGTGAGAAACCACTGAGCTCTTTGGATATTGTGGAGCTTATCAATAATACCTTTGGTTTCCTGGAAGAAAGGGTTATGCCCGACCAGGTAGAGAGTGCATTGGAAGGTATCCGCGAAAAATATGATTCAGAATTCTATCCCTTCGAAGTAAAACAAAGCGGCGGTGGCTGGCAGTTTCTGACCAAACCCTCTTTTCATTCCACTATCGCACAACTGAATGGTGATAAATTTTTGAAGCGCCTTTCCAATGCGGCGCTCGAAACCCTTGCCATCATTGCCTATAAACAACCCATTACCAAGGGCGAGATTGAAGCCATCCGTGGCGTTAACAGTGATTACAGCATTCAAAAATTGTTGGAAAAAGAACTGGTATTAATCAGTGGCCGTAATGAGCATATGCCCGGCAAACCATTGGTATATGCCACATCTAAAAATTTTATGGATTATTTTGGCATCAATTCCCCGGCCGATTTACCTAAAATCAGGGAAGTGCTGGCAGAACAGATTGTAGAAGGCACCATCATTAACCCGGAAGATTTTATGGACCAGCCGGTAGCGGATATCGTTGCTGAAGATGAGGTGACAGAAGAAATTCCCAAAGCAGATGTATCAGACATTGCAGTGAATGAAGAGGGAGAGCTGATCAATAAAAATGAAGAAGGCGAAAATAACCCTTCAGCGCAAGCGCCTGAATAACGAACAGATCGGCTGTTATTTTTCAGACGAAGACAATTATCTTCGCAACATGTCTACAGTACTTTCCAAAGAACAACTACGCGGCATCGCAAATGAATATGGTACGCCGGTCTATGTTTACCATGCCGAAAAAATAACCGGGCAGTACCAGAAATTGCAACAGGCTTTCAGGCAAACGAATACCCGTTTTTTCTACGCCTGCAAGGCATTAACCAATATCAATATCCTCAGGCATATCCATTCCCTGGGTTGCCATATTGATTGCAGTTCTATTAACGAGGTACACTTAGCCTTACGTGCGGGTTTTGAAAAAGAAAATATTCTATACACCAGTAATGGTATCGCTTTCAGCGAAATAGAAGAAGCGGTATCATTGGGTGTGAACGTGAATATTGACAGTTTATCAAACCTCGAAAAATTTGGCAAAAAGTATGGACATTCGTATCCGGCAGGCATCCGCCTAAGGCCCAATATTATGGCGGGTGGCCATCTGAAAATATCTACCGGCCATGAAAAAAGTAAATTTGGGATACCGATAGAACAGCTTGATAAAATACTGGCTCTGGTTGATCAATACCATTTACATATCTGCGGGTTACATGTTCATACGGGCAGTGAAATTAAAGATGTGGCTGTTTTTATGCAGGTAGCGGATATTTTTTTTGACCTGGTACCGTATTTTAAGGAATTACAGTTTCTCGACCTGGGTGGTGGATTTAAAGTGCCTTACCATGAGCAGGAAACCGGAACAGATATGCCGCTTCTCGGACAAAAACTGGCTGAAGTAATTCAAAAATTAAAAGATACTTACCACCGCGATTTTCAGGCATGGTTTGAGCCGGGCAAATACCTGGTAAGTGAATGTGGGTATTTTATTACCGAAGTAACTGTTTTAAAACAAAGTAGTTCCACCACGTTCGCGGGAGTAAACAGCGGTTTCAATCACCTGATCAGGCCCATGTTTTATGAAGCCTATCACCGCATAGAAAATATCAGTAACCCCAATGCACCCAAACAACCATACACCGTAACAGGCAATATCTGCGAAACAGATACATTCGCTACAGACAGATTAATTAACCAAATAAGAGAAGGCGATCTGCTGGTTTTCTACAATGCCGGCGCTTATGGATTTGAAATGGGCAGCAATTATAATTCCCGTTTTAAACCGGCACAGGTTTTGGTTAAGGATGGCAGGGCGCAGTTGATTGGGAGAAGAGACGTTTTTGAGGATTTGCTGAGGAACCAGGTTGAACCCTGATAAAGAGGTTATATTGCATTTGAATGATAGAGATACAAAATATATCGAAACAGTTTGACGGAAGGGTAATCCTGGAAGATATCAGCGCGGTGATGGAAGCGGGTAAATGTAACCTGATTATTGGTACCAGCGGTAGCGGAAAAACCGTTTTAACCAAATGTATGGTGGGATTGTTTTGTCCGGATAACGGCGCCATTTTATACAGTGGTGAGAATATGATGAAGATGGAAAATGATCAGCGGAAATTGCTCAGGCAACAGATTGGTATGCTATTCCAGGGAACCGCTTTGTTTGATTCCATGACGGTTGAGCAGAATGTTTTATTCCCGCTGGATATGTTTACCAAATGGACCCTGGCCGAAAAAAAGAAAAGAGTGAATGAGGTATTGGATCGTGTAAACCTCAAAGATGCGCATAAACGGTATCCCTCAGAGATCAGTGGCGGGATGAAAAAAAGAGTAGGCATTGCACGCTCCATTGTGCTGAACCCTAAATACCTGTTTTGCGATGAACCCAATTCAGGGCTTGATCCGCAAACGGCCATGGTGATAGATAAACTGATCAAAGAGATCACAATCGAATTCAATATCACTACCATCGTGATTACGCATGATATGAATAGTGTAATGGAAATTGGCGACCATATCGTATACCTTCATGAGGGCCATAAACAATGGGAAGGAACCAATAAGGACATTATTTTTAGCAAGGATGAATTACTGAATAATTTCATTTTCGCCTCAGAGTTCCTGCAGGATGCCAAGCAATTGCGGATGCAGGAATTTACTGAAACCAATACGCCCTGATATTAAACTATTCATGTATGAACCCACGTATAGCCCTGTTAGGATGCCTGTTATTTGCCGGGCACCTGCATGCGCAAAATAAGGTGGAAACACTGGCTCCTTACCAAAAAGATAACAACATTCCTACCTTCAATATCTTATTAACGGATAGCAGTTTTTTTACGCCTGCCCAATTACCAAAATCCGACTACACGGTTATCATCTATTTCTCTCCTGATTGCGGTCATTGCCAGATCATGGCCAAAGAACTTGTTAAAAATATAGACAGCCTCAGGAATGCTTTCTTTGTTATGGTTGCTTATAAAAGCCTGGAAGACATAAAAGGCTTTGCCGGATATTACGGGCTCGATAAAATTCCCAACCTCAGGCTGGGCCGTGATCAGAATTATTTTGTGCCGGCCTTTTACCGGGTAGAATCCACTCCCTTTGTAGCGGTTTATAACAGCAACCTGAAACTGATCAAAGTATACGATCCCCCCCATCGCCCGGTTATGGAAATCCCCGAATTAATCGAATTACTACACAAATATTAATTCTCTCTCTGCCCCCCCCTCCGCCCCCCCTGTTCTCCGCGGTAATTCTTCAATTCTTCATCTCAGTATTTATCTCAGCTTTACCTAATTGAAGGCTTTTTTCATCCCCGCAAACCATACCTTTGCAACGACAAAAATTCCTCATACATAAACACCATTTTTATGAAAGTAACTGTTGTAGGTGCCGGTGCCGTAGGCGCTACCTGTGCCGATAATATCGCCCGTGCGGAACTGGCAGATGAACTGGTCATTTTAGACATTAAAGAAGGCTTCGCCGAAGGTAAGGCACAGGATATCAGCCAGACAGCCGCCTTACTGGGGTTCGACACCCATATTACCGGCACTACAGGCGACTATGCCAAAACAGCCAAGTCTGATGTGGTTGTGATTACTTCCGGCCTGCCGCGTAAACCAGGTATGACCCGCGAAGAACTGATAGGCACCAATGCCGGTATAGTAAAAGGGGTTACCCAGAATATTTTAAAATATTCACCCGATGCCATCATTATTGTAATCAGTAATCCGATGGATACCATGACATACCTGGCCCTGCAATCAACCGGATTACCTAAAAACCGCATTATCGGTATGGGTGGCATCCTGGATAGCGCCCGGTTTAAATATCAATTGAGCCTGCAGCTCAGTTGCAGCCCGGGCGATCTGAATGCAGTAGTAGTGGGCGGTCATGGAGATACCACCATGATACCTTTAATGCGATTAGCTACCTGGAACAGTGTACCCGTTACCAAATTCCTGAGCGAAGAACAGCAAAAACAAATTGTGGCCGATACCATGGTAGGCGGCGCCACTTTAACCAAATTACTGGGTACTTCTGCCTGGTATGCCCCCGGCGCTGCCGGCGCTGCCCTGGTAGAAAGTATTGTACGTGATGAAAAGAAGCTGTTTACCTGCTGTGTTAGCCTTGATGGCGAATACGGACAAAAAGACATTTGCCTGGGTGTTCCCGTAACCATTGGCCGTAATGGCTGGGAAAAAATCCTTGACTTCGGATTGAATGCGGAAGAGCAGGCATTATTTAATAAGAGCGCCGATGCAGTGAGAAGTATGAATGATGTGTTGAAGACACTGTAAAAGCCCTTAGTAATTGTATTGAATCCCCTGGTATTTTTCAGGGGATTTTTTTAAGGGCTATTTTCAATCCTTTCGATTCGTTTGTTTTTTTTATTTTAACTTTAGAAAAAGTAGGTTATTCCAAAACCAGTATCCGTACTATAATTTCCCGGAAAATGAAAAACGCAGATATTCGATGGAAACAACGATTTCAGAATTTCGAAATGGCTGTTTCATCCTTAAAAGAAGCTGTAACAAAAAATAACCTTTCAGATTTAGAGCGGGCAGGCGTAATAAAAATTTATGAATTTACTTTTGAACTGGCATGGAAAACCGTAAAAGATTATCTGGAGGAAAAAGATGTTGAAGTAAAATTTCCGCGTGATACTATTAAAGAAGGGTTTTTATATGAAATAATAGCAGATGGTGAAATATGGCTGGATATGTTGCAGAAAAGAAATTTGATGAGTCATACTTACAGTAAAGAAAATGCGGAATTAGCGTATCATTTGATTGTAAATGACTATTTCAAAGAATTGTATGATGTGTACACAAGGCTAAAAAATGAAATATGAACCAATTCGGAATTACTGATAAAAGCTTTCATTTATTAATCAATACTTTTTCAAAATATCCGGAAGTAGAGCAGGTTATTATTTTTGGGAGTAGGGCAAAAGGGAATTTCAAAAAAGGAAGTGATATTGATCTTACCATCAAAGGCAAGAAATGTAACCCGCAAACTGCACTAAATATCAGTGCTATTATAAATGAAGAATTACCAATACCTTATCATGTAGATATTATAGACTATGATACACTCCGTCACAAGGAATTAAAGGAACATATTGACAGGATGGGTATGCTTTTTTTTAAAAGAAATTAAATAATCATTTTGGGGGAGAAGCTATTTATCTATCGCTTAACAGCGCTTACCATATTATAATAAAACCGCTCCATCAACCGCATATCCTTAGTAATAATTTGCGCTTCCGCTTTTAATCCATCCCTATAATGTAGCATTTTATGCTGATTGGTTACTAGTCCATTCGACAATTGTATATGCGCCAGAAAACCGCCATCCGTTGCGAAGTCAGTAATAAATCCAAGGCTGCCTTTTACATGTACATATCCGAATTCCTGGTACACCTAACACATGGCATTCCGATATTACAGAAAAAGAAAAAAAATTTTTACAGTTATCCGCTACCTCCATTTCCTACGATCAGATTGCCGGACTGATGAATGTAGCCGAAGCAAGCGTGTATAATTACCAGAAAAGCCTGAAAGAAAAATTAGGCTTCGGTAGCCGGCATGAATTTATGGCATACGCTATCCAGCATGGTATCGCTAAAATAGCCAATTATACTAAGATGCACCCACCATCACATTAATCAATAACAATGCTAACTATCGCGGTAATTGATAATGTGGAGAATGAGCCTACTTTTTTTCTTCGGGCCGGTAATCCGCAGGCAACATGGTTGCTAATTTTTCTGACCAGGCCCAAAATCCATCAGTAAAAATATTTTCTCCATAAAAATAAGTGCCGTTTTTGTATATGGATACTCCCTTCCGAAACGGCAAGGTAATATCAGAAGAAATGTACTCTTTATCAGGTCTTTTTAGCAGGAACCTTACATATTCATACGGCTCCTTTTTATGCAGATACGTGATATGCAAATAGTCGTCGAACTCAAAGAGTGCGGCGCCCGGCTCTACCGAGGCATCTATCGGAAAAACCAAACTATCCCTCACTATTAAATTATTCAACACAACTTTATATTCATCACCAGGTAGTTTCATCACCTTTTGATAATATTCCAGGGAATCTTTATCCTGAAAAAACGCACCAACTTCTTTATTATTAAGGCTTTTACTTATTTCTTCTATCTGCTTATACAACTTTCTCACTCTCTTCTTTTCCACATCAGTCACTTTCTTCATGGCCCTTACTTCAAACCCTTCTTCAATAAGCTGATTACTGAACAGGCTTCTCACAAAATGCATTAACGACCCCTGATAGGTATGTAACCTGGCCAATTCCCATTTTTTTTGTTCATCCGCATTTGCCGGAATCATATTTTCAAATAAGGGATATCCAACGTATTTAAAGGTATTGGCAGAAATAGCAAACTCAAATTTAGATAGCAGGTATTGAATAGTATACCCCAATGCCTCATTTTTAAAAATTAATTTCTCATGTGCAAATGCACGTACGGTATTTGTTTGGTAACTATACCTGAATCTTACAATATCCGGGTTGGTTAAAGTACAATTCCTGTTTATGGAAGAGTTGCCTATAAAATTGGTTTTAAAATAATCTCCCCATTTCGCCCAGCCATCTTTGTCGTACGACTCCACGATAACCTCTTTCAAAACATTTGAAACAGGTTTCAGTTGAATAGTTAAAACAACGGGTACCTGAACAGATTGTAGGGTGGTTACATAGGTTTCATAATTCAAAGAAGAAACGATCAGCTCAAATTTACCCTGTGGAATAGGTTGAATCAGAAATTCGCCTTTTTCATTACTTACTGTTCCGATGGAAGTATTACTTAAAAAAACACTAACGCCGGCTAACGGTTGTTTTGTACCGGTATCAATAACCCTACCCGTTAATTTTACCTGGCTTATTGCAAATTGCACCAGGCAACAAAATACAATTAGTAAAAAACTTCTCATTCGGGTGTTTATAAAGTTGTTAAAAAAATAGTTCTAACAAAAATTATCAGGTACTTATGAAATTTAAAATAGTATTCGAAAACGCTTTATACCACGAAATTTCGTTATATATGCAATATCACTAGTGTCCGGTTAAATTAGGTTGATTTTCAATTGAATATGGTTTTGATCTTTGACATCTTGGTATAAAGGGTTTTCAAAAAGGCTTGGTAAACGAGTTTTATCTAACAGAGATACGCTTATAATTTGTAGTATTTCATAGGGCGATTGTTTCAATTTTAATTTTGCTTTGATGATTGCTACTAAAGTATAAGTAATGATGGCGATATAGATTTGTGTTCTTACTGCGTTTTCAGAAACACCCCAAAATGATTTAATTTTTAGATGTTGTTTGATCCATTTAAAAAACAATTCAATCTTCCATCTGTTTTTATAAAGCAGTGCAATTTCAGTTGCTGGTAAAGTCAAGTTGTTTGATAGAAAAACAAAAGATCTCTTTTGCTCCGAATCATAAAACTTTACTCGCCTTAATATTTTTTCATATTTCTCAATAGATGCTGCTCCTTTTAATTTTATATGCTGATCACAAAGAATACCTTTTTTCTTATCCGGTTTCTCTGCGGATATTCTGACAAATGAGAGATTAGCTTTTGATCTTATTACAAAAAACGAATCATGCTTATCAATAGTTGCCATTCGATCATAGTCAATGTAGCCGCGGTCCATGACATAATAACCACCAGGTTCGTAAGTAATAAAATCTAATCCATTAACATCATGAACACTTGCTGGAGTGATATGCATGAAAACTGGAATAGCAGTTCTAACATCTAATAGAGTGTGCAATTTAACTGCTCCTTTTGCTCTTCTAAAAGTTGCCCACCAAAACACATTTAAACAAAGATCAATAGTAGTAGAATCAAAAGCATACACATTACCAGTAATTGATTTATCAAATTTGAGAAAAAATATATTTGCCTTGATTCATAAACAAACTGATTTACAGTAAGTTATGAAATGACCCATTTCAAATCGTCACCGACCTATTTTCCTATGAAACACATATATACCAAGACTTTCAAAGAACTAATAACTATTTTTACCGGACACTAGTGATATGATATATCTACCAGCCGCACACTTGTAAATTTAAAAGTAAAATACTGAATAGGTTTATACCTAATTGCACGAATAGCCACTCACGAACCAATTTTCATTAGCAGTCCCCCCTTCCAGTAGCCTTTTTAATTTCTTCGATATCGCTTCTGTCTTTTAAACGGCCTACGGATTCTTTGTTTTTAATAAAGTCATGGAACCCCACATAGAAAACAGGAATTCCGTCAATATCCACAACCTGTCTGTTTTTAACAGCTTGATTAAAATCTACTCCATCAATACTATTGAGGATATCAATTCTAAGAGGAGGTTGGCCTATTTGAGAAATATAACCTTGCTTTAAAAAGTCAGCCCGCTCAAACCCAAGAGAAGCAAACCCAAAATCAGTAATGACCTGAACCATTTTATCCGCATTGGTTTCTGATATATTAATCCAGATATCTATGTCTCCTGTATAGCGGGGCGCTCCATGGAAACCCAGGGCATATCCTCCTACGATCATATACTCCACCTGGTGGCTATTAAGTAGCCGGATAAAATCTTCAAAGTCTTTGGCCAGGATCATTTGTGCATTTTAAATTTAGCAACAGCAAATCTGTCCATGGTTTGACCAGGCCGAAGAGATTGCATAGATAAAAAAGTAACCGCGGCAATTCTTTGCTGAGCAGTTTGTGTCATCCAGAATTGGTTATTCTGCTCTATTTCATTGATCTCTTTAATCAGCCGTTTGGTGGCAATGGGAAGGATTTTTCTGTCCATGGTTAAATTTCGTAAAAAAATATCGCAATATGATTCATTTGTGTGAATATATTTTGCGAAAACTGATAACCCGTGATGTACTATAGATGCCATCCTTCCCCTATCGAAGGGATCATTTGCTATAGCAGGGATTTTATCATCCGGCCCAGCTTATCCATATCCTGCCATTCCATACATTTAAAATGACCTTTGGGACATTTTTGATACCCGATTTTACTGCAGGGCCTGCATCGTAAATCAGTGACCTCTGAAATATACTGTTTAACCGATTTATCTCCATAGTAGGGTGCCATGCCAAAAGCGGGTATGGTATTCCCCCATACACTGATGACGGGTTTTTGACAGGCTGCCGCTATATGCATCAGGCCGGTGTCGTGTGTAATAATTATTTTGGACCGGTGTACCAGGTCGGCACTTTCATGCAGACTGAACTTACCACAGGCATTATAAATCTTTACCGGGTCAGTAGCGGCGATCTGTTCACCCGCAGTATGGTCCTCCGGTCCACCCAGTAATAGTACAGGATAATCAATACCCGCGCACAATTGTTGTAATTTATGTACCGGTAATTTTTTGGTGTTTAATGCGGCGCCTATTACAATACCAATAAAGCCAAATAGATGCGACAAGGGCAGGTCCTTCGCCTGCACCTTATCTTTTTCAGGAATGAAATAATCCAGCCCCTTGCCGTCATTCACTACATTCAACCCTTTCAGTGTATGCAGGTAACGATCCACAATATGTATGGCAGGCAGGCGGTTAATTCCGAAGGCGGTTAATAACCATTTCTGAATATTCAGTTTATTGAAGGAAACATGTTTAGCTGAATGCAAGGCACGCTTAATGCGGAGGGTTCTGAGGTTGTGGTGAAGATCAATAATATAATCGTAGTCCTCATATCGCAACTGGTGCATCATCAAATCCCAACTGCTGCCAAGTACCTGTACTTTACCAATATATGGATTGGCGCTAACCAATCCCCGATAATTTTCTTTCGTCAGGTAATGTACCTCTGCACCAACCACCTGCTGTTTCAGGCAACGCACCACCGGAGAAGTAAGAACAATATCGCCGATAGAAGAAAAGCGGATGATTAAAAACTTCATAATACGAATTTATTACGAATTACCCTTCTTCCACATAATTAAGATCCTTATGAAAAGTTTCTTCCGTAAAATAAAAGGCAACCATGGTGATGCTCATCACAATCACCCCGGTAATGATACCACTTTGCAACAGGTTCCAGCCCCAGGTTTTTTGAAACAGGTTTAAGAACATCAGGTTAATCAAAGGCAAGGCGCCACGAACCATATTGGGGATAGTGGTTGCCGCGGTGGCGCGCAGATTGGTTCCAAACTGTTCTGCGCCCATGGTAATGAAGATGGCCCAGAAACCGGTGCTGAAGCCCAGTAAGGCACAGATACCATACATACGTACATCGCTGTTATTAAAGCCGCTGAAGAACAGCACCAGTGTTAGCATACTTAACACATAAAAAGAGAGCAGGGCTTTTTTCCGGCTCTTAAAGTACTGGCTAACAAATCCTATCAGTATATCGCCAATGGCGATACCTACATACGCGTACATAATGGCCCGTCCGCTTTCTATATGATTATCGCCATACATTTCTTTGGCAAAACGATTACTCAGGTTTACAAGTATGCCTATCACATACCAGGTAGGCAAGCCAATTAATATGGCAAGAATATATTTTTGAAATCTTTTGCCGTTATTGAAGAACATCAAAAAATTTCCTCTCTGCACATTCTTATCTTTCACTTCTTTAAACATACCACTCTCTGCCACCGAGATGCGCAACAGCAATAATACAATGCCCAGGCCACCCCCTATTTTATAACACAGGCGCCAGTCGTTCGTGAACTTATAAATAAAGTAAGCGAATACCGCCCCAAACAACCCGATACCCGCCACCAGTGAAGTGCCCAGCCCTCTTTTTTCTTTGGGTAATAATTCACTTACCAATGTAATACCTGCGCCCAATTCCCCGGCAAGACCAATGCCTGCCACAAAACGCATCCATGCATATTGATCAACTGTTTGAACATAGCCTGTCATAAAATTAGCGACCGAATACAGGGCGATCGAACCAAACAACACGCTTAATCTTCCTTTCTTATCACCCACCGTTCCCCATATAACCCCGCCAATTAATAAACCCACCATCTGCCAGTTAATGATTTTTGTGCTGGCTGCCAATACCTGTACTTTATCAGTAAGTACAACGCCAATACCCTGCAGGCTCGGTTCACGTACAATGGTAAATAAAAGGAGGTCGTAGATATCTACGAAATAGCCAAGAGCGGCAACGATTACGGGTAATGAAAGGATGGCAAACTTTTTCTCAGTCATCAACATTATTTTTTAAACAAATAAAAAATCCAACACTTTGTGTACTTAACTTTCTTTACCGGAATGGGTAGTATCTGTATGCTTATTAAAAATAAGTTTAATGAAAATGGGCGCCGTAGTAACCAGTACAATACCCAGTACAATTACTTCCAAATGATCTTTCAGGTCAAATTGGAATTCGGCCAATATCCATTTTTGCAGGAAATGGCCACCAAACAACATACTAAAAACCCAGGCCACACATCCGATTACATTGAAGAGTCCGAATTTTTTTCTATCCATCTGTACAATACCCGCAACAATCGGCGCGAAAGTTCTGATGATGGGTATGAACCTGGCAATGACAATGGCCCCTCCTCCATGTTTTTCATAAAAATCATGCGCCTGAAGTAAATATTTTCGTTTGAAAAGAATATTTTCTTTCCAGTCATACATAGCCGGACCCACTTTTCTCCCGAACCAATACCCTACTGTATTTCCGGCAATACCGGCAATGGATATCAGCACCAACAGCACCAACAGGTCAATATATTCATTACCTGTTGGAAATATTTCATTAGCGATATTATGGCTATAGATACCTGCTACAAATAACAAACTATCGCCCGGTAAAAAAAACCCGACAAACAACCCGGTTTCCGCGAATACAACAAAAAGAATGAGCCATAAACCACCATGTTCAATATAGAACTGTGGTTGCAGTAACTGACTCCAGTGAAAAGCGGTTGATAAAAAAGTATTTAGCGGCATAGAAATTTCTTATTCGGTAATAGCGGGTTCCAATGAATTTTCCCATTTACTTACCACGCTGGTGGCCAGTGCATTTCCCAATACATTGGTGGCAGTCCGGAACATATCGCAAAAATGATCGATGGGCAGGATGAGTGCAATGCCTTCCGGCGGAATATTAAACATGGCACAGGTAGCGGTAACCACTACCAATGATGCCCTTGGCACGCCGGCAATACCTTTACTCGTTAACATCAGCACCAGCAACATGGTTATCTGTGTACCAAAGTCCAGTTGAATACCATACGCCTGTGCAATGGCGATACTGGCAAAAGTCATATACATCATACTGCCATCCAGGTTAAAAGAATAACCCAATGGCAAAACAAAAGCAACGATTTTATCCTTACACCCGAATTTTTCCAGTTCTTCTGTAAGCTTAGGAAAAACAGCTTCACTACTCGTTGTGCTAAAAGCGATAATTAAAGGAGGAAATATCCTTTTTACTAATTCAGGTAACCGTTTACCCAAAACAATCAACCCTACTACTAAAAGTAATATCCATAAAATGCCAATACCTGTAATAAAATACAAAAGGTATTTTCCATAAAATACAAATATCTCCAAACCCTTGGTGGCTATCACGGCGGCAATGGCGCCAAACACACCCAAAGGTGCAAAGTTCATTACATAGCCCACCATTCGTAGGATTACATGGGCCACGGCATCTAATCCTTTTACCACTACTTTGGCCTTATCGCCTAATGCGGCTGTGGCAATACCAAAGAATATACTGAAGATCACCAATTGTAAAATTTCATTATTAGCCATTGCTTCAATCACACTCTTCGGGAACACATGTTCAATAAATTTTTGAATACTGAATTCCTGTGTTTTCCCTACCAGGTCGCGGGCGCCGGTCACATCCGCATTACTCAGATCAATACCAGCCCCGGGTTTAAAGAAATTCACCAGCACCATGCCTAATAATAAACTCGCTAAAGAAGCGGAAACAAACCATAACATGGCTTTACCACCCACTCTGCCCACTGTTTTCAGGTCGCCTAATTTGGCTATGCCTACCACGAGGGTAGAAAAAACCAATGGTGCAATGATCATCTGCACTAACCGCAGAAAAATGGTAGTCAATAATTTAATATTCGTGGAAAACGACTTGATAAAAGCAGGAGAAGATTGTGTGTGTACCACATAGCCAAGAATCACACCGGCCAGCATGGCAATCAGGATAAATATGGTAAGCCGGTTCGATTTTCTCATAGACGCCAATAATTAGTTTCGCAATATAAGATTTATGTTGAAATGAGCCCGAAGCGGGCAGAATATAGGTATTTAATAAAAGTTTTGAAGCACTAAATGAAGAAATGACTATTTTTCCGAAACTTTTTCATTAAAGAACCCAAACTACTGTATTATGAGTTTATTCAGAAAGAAGTCATTAGACGGTCTGATGCTGCAAGCTGCTGATTCCGAAAAAGGATTGAAGCGTACACTTGGTGCCGGAAGCCTGATTGCACTTGGTATTGGCGCCATTATTGGCGCCGGTTTATTTGTAAGAACCGCTGCTGCTGCCGGCGAACATGCCGGACCGGCCGTTACCCTATCTTTTATTGTAGCCGCCATTGGTTGTGCCTTTGCAGGATTATGTTATGCGGAATTTGCTTCTATGATCCCCATTGCAGGTAGCGCTTACACCTACGCTTATGCTACTATGGGTGAGTTAGTAGCCTGGATAATTGGATGGGCATTGATTCTGGAATATGCATTGGGCGCGGCTACTGTGTCTATTGCCTGGAGTGAGTTTTTGAATAAGCTACTCATGCAATATAATTTGGGTACTATACCCTATGAATGGAGCCATTCACCCTTTGAAAAAGCGCTGGATGCCGCCAATGTAATGCACCAGGGCATTATGAATGTGCCGGCTTTATTTATATTGCTTTTACTATCATTACTGCTGATCAAAGGCACACAGGAATCCGCCTTTGTAAATTCGATCATTGTTTTTATTAAAGTATCAATTGTTGTTGTGTTTATCGTGGTTGGATGGAAATACATTAACCCTGCCAATCACAGTCCTTATTTTATTCCTGCCGATGCGCCACCCGCTTTGAAACCGGATGGGTCATTGTACAGTTACACTGATTTCTTCAGGCATGGATATGGAGGTGTTCTTACCGGTGCGGCTATTGTATTCTTTGCCTTTATTGGCTTTGATGCGGTTTCTACTGCCGCACAGGAAGCCAAAAATCCTAAAAGAGATATGCCCATCGGTATCCTCGGATCATTGGTGATCTGTACTATTTTATACATCCTTTTCTCCTATGTATTAACCGGTGTGGCACCATATACTGATTTTGTAAAATCAGGAAAAGAAGCTTCTGTTGCCTATGCCATTGAAACCTATATGGCAGGATATGGATGGCTGGCCAAGGCAGTTACTATCGCTATTTTAGCCGGTTTCTCTTCGGTGATATTGGTGATGTTAATGGGACAGAGCCGTGTATTCTACACGATGTCTACAGACGGTCTCTTGCCAAAAGCGTTCTCTGATCTGCACCCTAAATTTAGAACACCCTACAAATCAAATATGATCCTATTCTTATTTGTAGGCGCTTTTTCAGCCTTTATTCCAGGCAGTGTGGCAGGCGATTTAACCAGTATTGGTACCCTCTTCGCCTTTGTTTTGGTTTGCGTTGGTGTTTGGGTGATGAGAAGGAATGATCCTGACAGGGTTCGTCCATTCAAAACTCCATTGGTTCCATTAGTACCTATATTAGGCATGTTGATTTGTACCGCCATGATTGTATCCTTACCAAAAGAAACCCTCCTCAGTGCAGCGGTTTGGATGGTTGTGGGATTGGTGGTGTACTTTGGGTATAGTAAGCGTAATAGTAAATTGGGGAGTTAGGAGTAATCTTTTAAATTTACATTACTATGGGACGGATATTTGAAGTTAGAAAAGCTACCATGTTTGCCCGCTGGGATAGAATGGCAAAACAGTTTACACGTCTCGGGAAAGAAATTGTTATTGCCGTAAAAGCCAATGGACCCGATGTGGCCACCAATCCTGCTCTTCGCAGGCATTTTCAGAATGCCAAGAGTATAGGTATGCCCAAGGACCGTGTAGAAGCGGCCATTAAGCGGGCCATGGGTAAAGACACCAGCAACTACGAAGAGATTTTATATGAGGGCTATGCGCCCCATGGTGTGGCTTTATTGGTAGAAACAGCTACTGATAACCACGTGCGAACTGTTGCAAATGTAAAAAGTCATTTTAATAAAGGTCACGGCACTTTAGGCAATAGCGGAAGCGTGAGTTTCCAGTTTAAGAAAATGGGTGTGTTTAAACTAAAACCAGAAGGACTGTCTATTGATGACCTGGAGCTGGATCTGATAGACCATGGACTGGATGAGCTGGGTGAAAGTAATGACGACCAGGGCAACCCCGTCATCGTATTACGTTGTGCTTTTGCAGACTTTGGCAATCTCCAGAAAGCGTTGGAAGACCAGGGTCTTTCGCCCATTAGCTCCGAACTGGAGTGGATACCTACCACTACTGTTCCCGTGTCTGATACAGAAGCGGAAGAGGTAAGTAAATTAATTGAAAGACTGGAGCAGGATGAAGATGTGAATAGGGTATTTCATAATATGGGCTGAGGGAGTTAGGGGTTAGGAGTAAAATTTATTCAACTCCTAACCCCTAACTTTATTATATGAACGATGTGCACCTGATAGATCATCCAATCGTCCTCTTCGATGGTGTATGTAATCTTTGTTATAGCAGTGTGCAATTCATCATTAAACACGATCCGAAACACTTGTTCAGGTTTGCTTCTTTGCAAGGTGAATTTGGGCAACAGGTTTTGGAACAATACCATTTACCCGCCGCAGCATTCAGTTCCTTTATTTTGTTAGAAAAGGGAATCGTTTATACCAAATCTTCCGGCGCCCTACGTGTAACCAAAAAACTAAATGGACTTTGGCCCGGCCTTTACGCATTCAGCATCATTCCACCCTTTATCAGGAATGCAGTATATAATTGGGTAGCAAAAAACAGGTATCAATGGTTTGGTAAAAAAGAGGCCTGCCCGATACCAACCACTGGGTTAAGCAAACTTTTTCTACCTTAACCCGTCCAAATTATCTGTCATCTGTCATCACTCCCCCATCATATCCCTAATCACTTCCATAATCTGCTCCGCGTTAGGCTTACTAAAATAATCCCCATCACTTCCATAACTTGGCCGGTGTGCCTGGGAGGTAATAGTTCTGGGGCTAATATCCAACCATTGGAAGGCTTTCTGTTCTTCAATTACTTTATTCAGCATATAAGCGGCGGCGCCACCCGGTACATCTTCATCAACAAAAACAATACGGCTGGTTTTTTTTAATGACTTCAGTATTTTATGGTGAATATCAAAAGGTAAAAGTGTTTGAATATCCACTACTTCACAACTAATCGCTAAATTTTGTAATCGTTCAGCCGCATCCAATATAATACGCAATGTTGAACCATAAGAAACAATGGTGATATCCGTTCCTTCCCTGATTATTTCCGGAATACCTAAGGGAACGGTAAATTCAAGAAGATTAGCCGGTATCTTTTCTTTTAAACGATATCCATTCAAACATTCAATAACCATGGCCGGATCATTGCCCTTTAATAAAGTATTGTACATGCCTGCGGCCTGCACCATATTTCTTGGAACACAGATATACATACCACGCAAGGCATTGATGATCATACCCATTGGCGAACCGCTATGCCAGATACCTTCCAGGCGGTGGCCCCTGGTGCGGATGATGACCGGGCAACTTTGCTGACCCTTGGTGCGGTAATGGGTAGTAGACACATCATCACTCAGTGGTTGTAAGCCATACAATAAATAATCGAGGTATTGAATTTCCGCAATGGGCCGCAGACCCCGAAGCGACAAACCAATGGCCTGTCCAACAATGGTTAATTCTCTAATGCCCGTATCTGAAATTCTGTCGGCGCCATGCTTATCCTGTAAACCGGCAAATCCCTGGTTCACATCACCAATATGCCCTACATCTTCCCCAAAAGCATACACTTTTGGATTCTGTGTAAACAATGCATCAAAATATTTATTCAATACTTCATACGCATTAACAGGGGTTGCATCAAAAGGAATCATGGGTTTGATTTCAGGAACCTGTAAAGCGCTTTTGGGCCCTTCGTTATACAGTTCGCTGTTATATAATTGCCGGCTGCCATCCAATAACGCATGATACCAGTTGCTCAATTCCTTAATGGAAGGTGAACTCGCCGCCGTTTCCATAGCCAATGACACGGTTCTTAATACATCTCTGCGTATGGGTTCGCGATTCTGTTCCAGCTCTTTTGCCAGTTTTTGCAAATGAGTATACTTCTCCATATCATTTACAACCATGCCACGAATCAAAGAAACGGCTTGTGCCGATAGCTCTTTGATAGGCGCATGGTATTTATCCCATGCTTTGTTCCTGCTTTCCCTGACATGTATTTTGGCGGCTGCTTCAATTTCCGCTAATTCATCCGGATTCGTTAATCCGGTTTCCAGCATCCATTCCTTCATCTTCTTAATACCATCCCACTCTCTTTCCCATTCCAGTCTTTCAGCGCTTTTATACCTTTCATGACTACCACTGGTTGAATGGCCCTGTGGCTGTGTAACCTCTTCAACATGAAACAGTACGGGGGTATGTGTTTCTCTTACGGTTTGCAGGGCTTCTTCAAACACTTCACACATGCCTGCATAATCCCATGCTTTTACATTATATATCCGGATACCGTTGGTACCTTCTTCTTTTTCCAGGCCCCGCAAAGCATCAGAAATGGAACCCTTGGTGGTTTGGATATTTTTGGGAACAGAGATACCATATCCATCATCCCATACAAAAACAGCCAGCGGTATTTGTAATACACCTGCCGCATTGATGGCTTCCCAGAAGTGGCCCTCTGTTGTACTGGCATCACCAATGGTGCAAAAACAGATTTCATTTCCATTATGACTGAGTGATTCAAATTCAGCCGCATGTTTAGACTGACGAAAACATTTGGATGCATAGGCCAACCCTACTGCCCTCGGCATTTGGGAGGCCGTAGGGGCCATATCGGAGGAAATATTTTTACGGTTGGCAAGGTCCAGCCAGTTACCATTTTCATCTACAAATCGGGTGGCAAAATGAGCATCCATCTGACGGCCTGCACTGAAGGGTTCATTCTTAATATCCGGGTCGGCATATAACTGGGCAAAGAACTGTTCAACACTGGCGAGGCCGGTGGCAAACATAAAAGTCTGGTCGCGGTAGTATCCTGCCCTGAAATCTCCGGCCTGAAAAAATTTAGCCATGGCAATTTGTGCCACTTCCTTTCCATCCCCGAAAATGCCAAATTTTCCTTTGCCAGTAAGCACTTCCCTCCTTCCTAATAAACTCACTTCGCGACTAATGACCGCTATTTTGTAATCCTCCAATATGGTATTACGGAAGCCATCAAAAGAAAGCATATCGTTTTTATAGTCCAGGGAAGCGGTTTGTTCCATAAAACAAAAATAACACTTAGAATATGAATAGACTACCGGAAATTAGTTACCAGTCAAATATCAAGCTTTTGACCTGATTTTCCTGTTTGAATGAGGCCCTTTATTAAAATACCGCTAAAAAACGCCCCTGCACGTATTTGGCTATAGATGGATCATTGATTAAAATTGATAAATCAGTACTTTTGCCATCCAAACCCAAAAAGATGAAAAGAATTATTGTAGCACTCAGTTTATTAATTAGTACCGGGATTTTTGCCCAGGCTCCGGCTGATATTGCCTTTAAAACCACTACGCATAATTTTGGCAAGATCAACCAGCATGTTCCTGCCACTTTTGTTTTTACGTTCACCAATAATGGTACAAAGCCTGCTATTATTGAGTTTGCCAATGCCGAATGCGGTTGTACCACCCCCATATTTAGTAAGGACCCAATTCTAAAAGGCAAATCAAGTACCATTAAAGTTACCTTTAACGCGTCCAATCCGGGTACGTTTAAAAAGAATGTGAATATAAAATTTTTACAAACCAATCTGCCGGTTGTGCTAACGATTACAGGGGAAGTAGTACCTGCCCCTGCTAAACCGAAAACAAAATAAGTCTACCTGTTCCAAACTATCTTTGCCTTATGCTATCAATCAGTCACAGGGGCCAGGCCATGCCCGCCTCACCCATACGAAAATTGGTTCCTTATGCGGAAGCTGCTAAAAAAAGGGGAATCAAAGTGTACCACCTGAATATTGGACAGCCCGACATAGAAACACCGAAGATGGTACTCGATGCTGTGCGAAATAGTAAGTTCAAGGTGCTGGAATACAGTCATAGCGCGGGTAATGAAAGTTACCGCAGAAAATTAGTGGGGTATTATGAAAGTGTGGGTATCCATGTAAATTATACTGAAATCATCGTTACTACCGGCGGTAGTGAAGCTATACAGTTTGGCTTGATGGCCTGTTTGGATGCAGGTGATGAAGTGATTATTCCAGAACCCTTCTATGCCAATTACAATGGCTTTGCTGTGGCAGCCGGGGTAAAAGTGGTGCCAATCACTTCTACTATTAGGAATGGTTTTGCTTTACCCGCGATGGAAGAGTTTGAAAAGAAAATCACGCCGCGTACCAAAGCCATTATGATCTGTAATCCCAATAATCCAACGGGTTATTTATACAGTAATGAAGAAATGCAACAGTTGAAAGATATTATTCTGAAACATAATCTCTTCCTGTTCTCTGATGAGGCCTACCGTGAGTTTTGTTATGAGGGAAAGCAGATCAGTGCCATGCATTTGGAAGGGGTGGATGAGCATGTGATTATAATGGATACCATCAGTAAACGATATAGCGCCTGCGGAGGAAGAATAGGTGCCTTTATTACTAAAAACAAAACGGTACTGGATGCTGTGATGAAGTTTGCACAGGCAAGATTGAGTCCGCCAAGTTTTGCACAGATAGCCGGAGAAGCAGCTATAGACCTGCCGGCCAATTATTTTGATACCGCGAAAGCCGAGTATACATTGAGAAGGGATCTGATTGTAAAAAGATTGAATGCGATGGAAGGTGTATTCTGTCCGAACCCGGGAGGCGCTTTTTATGCGATGGCAGAATTACCCATTGATGATGCTGATATATTCTGCCAATGGCTACTCGAAAGTTTCTCTTTTGAAGGTCAAACCGTAATGTTGGCCCCTGCTACCGGTTTTTATGGAACACCCGGTTTGGGCAAGAAAGAAGTTCGTTTAGCTTACGTATTAAACTTAAACGACATAAACAAAGCTATGGATTGCCTTGAAAAGGCTTTAATAGCATATAAAAATAAGTAATTGATTGTACATCAATTACTTATTAGGACTAATTTTTAAATATTAACAAATAAATGTTAAATATTTAACTAAATAATAATATTAAATTTTTAGCCTTAAAATCATTTTTTTTATTAAATAATTGTGAAATAATCAATAATTATTAAATAAAATACTACGAAATTGATTTTTCCCTTATCTTTGCTTCAAGAAACAAAACTACCGGGAAACAGGTTTCGGCCGGCAGTTTCCAGGTTATCGAATTACTATTTATCTCTTTTCTTATATGGCAAGCAATCGAAGACGTCCCCTGTTTCTACAGGGGACTTTTCTTTTCAGGCTATTCACGAAATGGCTTCCTGCCGGTCTGCCTGTCTTTATTAACAAGATGATTCACTCCACTAAGGGAAAGGGTACTAAAAACGGGGATGCCTGTTTAGTATATTTTCATTAACCATCGTCCGGAAAAATTAGGCTATGATTGGGCGATTACCAAAGCTTTATCCTATATATTTATTCAGCCCAACACCCAGCACCCTTTAAAGCAACAAAGTAATGCCCGCAGGGATCAATAGAGGAGAAAATGAAAACTAAGTTCAACCGATACTTTTTAGTAATACTATTTGCTTTTTATAGTGTATCCCTTACCGCTCAGGGCTATCAGGCCCTCCACGGATCGCCGTTTGCAGGAAGCGCCGGCATATTTAATAATCCCGCAGCATCTGTTCAATCTGCTTATAAATGGGATTTTACGTTGTTTTCCACACAGCTAAAAATGAGCAGTAATGCGCCCTATATAAAAAATTTTTCTTTAAAAAACAGAGACAGTGCGGAATTGACTTTGAAAGAAGGGTTTGCCGGCCGGTTCCTTCATATGAATATAGACATGAGTCTATTCAATGCCCTATATAAGATAGACAACAGGAGGGCGGTTAGTTTTGGCATCAGAGCCAGGTCGTACAACCATATAAAAACAATGCCCTTCAATTATGTTGACTCGATTTCCAGTTTCAATAGTTTTCTGATAGCTAATTTAAATACCCCCTATGTTGAGGGTTTTATTACCCATTCGGGCTGGCTTGAAGCCGACCTGAATTATTCGCAGGTATTATTGGAAACCAATACCTCAAAATTAAGCGCCGGCATTACCCTACAAATCATGAAAGGCATATCGGGCGCTTTTCTGAAACTAAATAAGCTCAGTTATCTTTCTTCAAAAAACTTCTCCGACACCAGTTTTACCTTTACCAATGGAAGCGGCTCTTTGGGCTATTCTGATAATTACGACGTAGACCCCGGATCCGGCGCCATAAAAGAATTTTTAAAAAATACGATAACCCGTTTCGGATGGAGTATGGGCGTTGAGTATCTTACCTATACGGATGAAACAGACGAAAATAGCCCTATTAATTACGACTGGAAAATTGGTGTCAGCCTGATGGATATCGGCTCGAATACTTTCAAACCGAGTGCCTACTCTTTACAATTTTACAACCCCAAGTCAACAATAGCCGATAATTCAGTTGATAACAAATTGAGCGGGGCTAACAGCATGAAGGCTGTTAAAGATTCTTTACGAACCATATTCACCAGTAGTTCAGACATCACAGATAATGTTGGCATCAGTAATCCTACCCGGCTCATCATCAATATTGATAAACATCTTACCCATCATTTTTACCTGAACGGAGAATTGAGTATGAACTTTTTTTCTACTTCAAATTATACAAAACTAAGAACGAGAGAACTAAACCTATTAACCATTACACCAAGATGGGAAACCTTTGGGTGGGGCGCTTATTTACCGGTTCAATATAATACACAAGGACAAGTATGGGTAGGCGCCGCCATTAAAATGGGGCCATTGGTACTGGGTTTTCACAACCTGGGATTATTGGGGAAGAACCCAACATTAAATGGGGGAGGTTACCTTTTGCTGTCAATACATCCCTTTAGCAAAAGGAATGTATTGAGCAAAATGGATTGTTTACAATAAACAAGGTACTGCAAAACAATCAAGAGGGTTATTCCGCTGACTGGATGTTAGCCGCCTGTTTACCCTTTTTACCGTCTGTTATGTCAAATGATACTTTTTGACCTTCTTTTAAAGATTTGAATCCACCCATGTTAATGGCGGAAAAATGGGCGAACAGATCTTCACCACCATCATCCGGTGTAATGAATCCGAAACCCTTTGCATCATTGAACCATT
Organism: Chitinophagaceae bacterium; assembly: GCA_023229465.1. Taxonomy (GTDB): domain Bacteria; phylum Bacteroidota; class Bacteroidia; order Chitinophagales; family Chitinophagaceae; genus Sediminibacterium. The sequence goes on along the minus strand of JALNZE010000004.1, from coordinate 72,539 downwards.
TTACTACTCCTGTTGGCATAATTATTATAATTTAATGGTTAAATGTAGTGATTTTCATTCGCTTTTTCACTTTTCACCCCAGTTTTCAAGCAAATCCATATAGAAAATGGGCCATAAGTAATGAAAAAGCTCCCTGATAACCCCCTTTTAAACATTTTGGCAGGGGTAATCCTACATCTCCCCCCAACTACCCCTTAGTTTGCTGATTACTAACCGATCTGGGTATTTGTTAAGAAGAAAAAAATGAACAGCTATATTCAGTTGATTAAATAACTTCATACACTATATGAATAACGATGCCAGACAGTCTATTGCATGGGGTATTATTGGTTGCGGAAATGTTACCGAATTAAAAAGTGGCCCCGCTTTTAACAAAGTACCCAACTCTTCTTTAGTGGCAGTCATGCGTCGTGATAGCGAAAAAGTAAAAGACTATGCGGAACGTCATGGTGTTCCTAAATGTTATACCGATGCTTCAGCGCTGATTAATGATCCTGCTGTCAATGCAATTTATATAGCAACTCCGCCTAAATACCATGAAGCCTATACAATTGAAGCATTGCGCGCAGGGAAGCCGGTATATGTTGAAAAACCTATGTCTGTTAACACTGCTTCCTGTTTGCGTATGCAAGCGGTAGCTGAGGAGACCGGTGTAAAATTATGTGTGGCACATTACAGAAGAGCATTACCGATGTTTAACCGAATAAAACAATTATTAGAGGAAGGGGTAATCGGGAAAATAAGAACAGTGAATTTGACTATGTTACAACCCGATCAATCAAGCACCATTGCCCATACAGGAACCAATTGGCGGGTAGATCCGGAAATAGCAGGCGCTGGATTATTTTTTGATCTGGCTCCTCACCAACTGGATCTTATGATATATTTTTTTAGCAAAGCAATGGAAACTCATGGCTTATCCGCTAACCAGGCAGGTTTCTATAAAGCAGAAGACGTTGTAACAGGTATTATGCGCCTGGAGAACAATATTCTTTTCAATGGCCAATGGTGTTTTACAGTAGCAGAAGGCATGGAGGAAGATATGGTTGAGATAAACGGGTCTGCAGGAAAAATTTCTTTCCCTGTATTCGGGTATGAGGTTACCATACAAACAGGCAATGAGAAAAAAGTATTGACATTTGAACCGCCTGCCCATATACAGCAACCGATGATCACAAAAGTGGTACGGTATTTTTTAGGGAAGGGCGATAATCCCTGCTCAGCCGCTGATGCCATCCTCTCAATGACTGTGATGGATAGCTTTGTAAAATAGGATAGGTCTCTGCAAATGACTATCACATTACATATTGCTCATATCGTGCCCTGCCATAGGATTTACCCCTTTCTTAAATATATATTCGCTTTGCAATAAATAGGCGCCAGAAATTACTACCACATCGCCTGCATGCAAGCCTGATACTATTTCTATCCTGTCATCGCTTTCAAGTCCTGTTTGTACCATAATGCTTTTGAAAGTCTTGTTTGCAGTCTGTATCCATACGGTTGCTCCCTTACCATCACGTATTACCGCATTAGCAGGCAGTGTTAGCGTCTTTCTTAGCTGGCTTTTCAGCAATACATAGGCAGACATTCCAGGTTTCAGGAGGTTATTGAAATTAGGAATAGTTACCCTGATCAGGTTAATACGGGTATCGGGATTAATTTCCGGATTTACAAATTCGATCCTTCCTTTTATTTCTTTACCATCAAAATCCGGTAACTGAACGGTAGCAATACTATTTCTATCTATTTCAGCCATTTGTGATGTATAAACCTGTGCTTCTGCCCATAAGGACGATAAATCAACCAGTTTTATAATAACGTTTCCCACCATCACATAGTCTCCTTCCTTTACATCCAGGTTGGTAATATACCCTGATGCGGCGCTATAATAAGTAGTTCTTGTTGGAGCATTTTTATTCCTTGCCAGTTCCTGTACCTGGCTTTCTGTCATTCCCCATAATAGCAATTTGTTTTTGGCACTTTGTATCAACCGGCTAAAATCAATAACTGTTTCAGTTTCGAACGATTTTTTCCGGTCAAGCGCCAGTAGGTATTCCTGTTTGGCATTGTTCAATTCTTCACTATATATATCAAACAAAGGGGCGCCCTTTTTTACATAATCTCCAAGTTCTTTGAAATATAATTTTTCTATTCTTCCCTCTATTCTCGCACTCACGGAAGAAGCCTTCATCTGATCAAAATTCAAAGTAGCCGTTAGCACCAATTTATCACCAATGGTTCCGTTGTGAATAGTATCGCTATGGATATTACCCAGTTGTATCTGCTGATCACTCAATTCAACCTCGTCATCCTTTTCTCCGTTCGTTTTCTTTACCGGGGTGAGCTCCATTTTACAAATAGGGCATTTACCCGGCTTATACTCCCTCACCTGTGGATCCATGGAACAGGTATAATATATATCTGAAGGAATAGCCAGTGCATTCAAGTTTTTAGTCTTTGTTTTACAGGACGAAACCAGAACTAAAGCAATCGCTATAAATAAGGTATATCGCATAATCAGTTTTTTACTTTGATAAAGCTTTCGCTGTCCATTAAATATTGTGCATTCGCCGCTACAGAATCTTTCACAGTAATACCACTCAAAACCTGGATATGATTTTTATGTGCAATGCCAGTGTTTATTTTATGTGCCCTGAACCCCCCTTTCACTTTTTCAAAAACAACTTTGTCAAGTCCTAATGAAAGAACAGATTCTTTGGGTAACCAAAAAGCATCTTTGGTATTTCCGAAAATAGTGGCCCTTACCTGGCTACCAATAGGAATTTTCAGTACACTATTATTAAAATAAACCCTGGCTGTCAGCGTTTTACTTTCTCTTCTGTAAAAAGGTTCCAGGTAATTTACGGATGCAGTAAACCCCTTATCCGGCGCTGTTTCCGGCACAATACTTACTTCATTACCCGCTTTTACCAATCCCTGGTTCTCGCCAAAAATATTTAGAATGGCCCAGGCCTGTGACGGATCGAAGACGGTAAAAATGGATTGTCCTTTTTGCAGGTACATCCCTTCCTTTAAAGAAAGTTCCTCTGTGATAAGCGAAATATCTTTCATGGTCCCTGCTTCCTTATTCATGCTCCCCCCATTGGCAGATTCATGAATATGTCCGCTGTAATTACTGTACACTGAAATGGTTAATGATGGCGAACCTGATTGTATAAGCTGTTGCAACTGCTGGCTGCTCATACCAAGCAGTAATAACTTTTCTTTAGATGCTTCGATATAAGAGGTATTCCGGGAATCATTTTCTAAAAGGAACAAGAGGTTCTGTTGCGCTGTTAATAATTCAGGACTGTATATATCCAGAATTTTTTGTCCCTTGCTTATTTTCTGGTAACGGTAACGTACATATAGCTTTTCAACTCTTCCGGATATGCGCGAGGAGATACTTCCTATCTGCCTTGTATCGTAAGTAACCTTTCCCAGGGATTCGATCTCAATGAACTCTTCTTTTTTATACATAACCGTTACCGGTATAGAAGAAACAACAAATTCATTGGTAGGTTTTAATAATGCTTCAAGATCAACTTCAGAAGATCGTTCCCCTCCGGTTTCTATCTTCACAAGGTCCATTCCACACTTGGGGCATTTACCAGCCTTATCGCTGAATACAGAATCCTGTGGCATTGGGCAGGTATACATTTGATGGGCCACCTGGTTCTGGTGCCCGGCATGTTTGTCTTTAGTACGATTGCATCCTGCAGCGGCAATCAGTAATATAACGGATAGTATGATGATCAGTTTTTTCATTTGGCTTCCATTATTCTTTCTAATGATACCTGCATCTTCAGCGCCTGGTTCAATAATTCAGCATATTGCAACTGTGCCATGTACAGGGTTTCCCAGGCATCATAGAGCATGAACAGTTCTTCAGTGTTCTGCTCATAGCTTATTTGCAGGACCTTAAAATTATTTTTTAACGCCGGGATGATGTTTTCGTCATATAACTTCATCTGCTGCTTCTTCAATTCTAATTCATTGCGCATGCTGTAAGCCATACCACTGTATTCATTCACCATCATTTCTTTTTGTGACTGCAATGCACTGACTTTCCATTTAAGGCTTTCAATATTCGCTTTATTCATTTTAGATGACCAGTTAGCGAGTGGTAATTTCAACATACCCATTAAAGTATACTGCATGGGCAAACCACCAAATCCGAACATATGCTCATAACGGATACCAAACTGGGGTTTCAGGCTTAATTTCTCTGTTTCCTGTTTCAGGTAATTGAGTTGAATATCTTTATCAAGGGTTTTAAGATCACTTCGTTTACTGTAAAAAAGCGTACTGTCAAAAACAATAGCCGAATAATCATTGAAGTGATAATTTGTATCAATGGTAAAGGCTGAAAAAGCCTCTTTCCCCATCAATACATTTATACGGATTCGTTTTTCATTTATTTCACTCTCATACATGAGTTGCATATTCTTAATATTTCCTAAGGCAGCTTTGGCTTTGTAATAACCATTGATCTTATCCAACCCGTTCCGATACCGGATCTCTGCATTTTTGATCATAAAGTCAAGCAGCTTCTCATTCTGTGTAAGTATCAAAAGTTTCTTTTCAAGAATAATCCACTCATAATAAAATTGTTTGGCATCGCTCCTCAACTCATTGAGCGCTGCATATTTTTTTTCTTTTTCAACTGAAGACATGGCCTCCATATAAGCCGCATCCGCTCCCTGTTTCTTTTTATTGGGTAACATTTGCTGACCGCCAATCATGTATTGTCCCATACCGTTTTCACCCATCGCTCCTTTTTTCCAGAGACCGGGATTATAAGGCACCATCCAGAAACCCGAGCTAAACTCAGGCGGCATCCAGCTTTTAGCGCCTTTGGCCGCTTCATCCAGGGATCGAATCTCATTATAGTACATTTTCATCACGGGGTGAGAGGCAGTGATGCTGTCAAGGATAGCATCCAGCTTCAATACCTGCCCCTTACTGCCGATGGCAATAGTAAGGATGCATACAATCAGTATTAGTTTATTCTTTAACATCGATCAATTGAATTTTTCCATTACGTTTTAATTCTGCTGCTTTTATCATTTCAAAAATGACCGGCGTAATCAATAAAACATAAATGGTGGATGAGATCATTCCGCCTATCAACGGAATGGTAATGGGGCGCATGATATCACTACCAACCCCGGTTGACCACAAGATTGGAATCAGGCCAAATAAACCAACAGATACGGTCATCAGCTTAGGACGTAATCTTTTTACGGCACCTTCAATAACAAATTCCCGTATAACAGCGGGAGTAATATTTTCTTTTGAGTTGCCATGTTTGGCCACCATGTTCTCCATAGCCTCATTCAGGTAAATAGTCATTAACATGGCTGTTTCTATGGCAATACCAAACAAGGCAATAAAGCCAACTGCAACAGCAACAGATAAATTTACTCCATAGTAATACACCATGAATACACCACCAACCAATGCGAAAGGAACAGTAATCATAGTAACCATGGATTCTTTAACTGACTTATACGTGAGGTATAAAACCATGAAAATAATGATAATGACAACCGGCATAATCATCATTAATGTTCGATTGGCCCTGATCTGATTTTCCCATTGCCCACTCCATTCCAGAAAATAACCTTTGGGTAATTTAACCAACATCTGGTTTAGTTTTTGCTGGGCCTCCTTAACGGTACTCCCTAAATCTCTTTCTCTTACATTAAATAAAACGGTACCCCTCAATAAAGCATTTTCTGAATTAATCATGGGGGGGCCATCACTCAGTTTGATATCAGCCACCGCGTCCAATGGAACAGGGCCAAAGTTCATAGTAGGTACCTGGATGCGTTTTAATGCCGCAAAGTTGTTACGAAAATCCTGCCCATACCTGGCATTCACTGAGAAACGTTGCCGGCCCTCGATAGTAGTCGTTAATTTCATTCCTCCCAATGCACTTTCCACCACTGTGTTCACATCATCCACACTTAGCCCATATCTTCCGATTTCTTCCCGTTTTACAACGATATCAATGTATTTGCCACCGGTAATGGGTTCAACATAGAGATCTTTGATACCATCAATTCCTTCCAGTTGTTTTTTAATGGTTTGCGCAAAATTGTAAATACTATCTAAATTTTGTCCGTACACTTTTAACCCCACATCGGTTCTGATACCGGTTGATAACATATTAATGCGGTTAATGATGGGCTGTGTCCAACCATTGGTAACACCGGGTATCTGCATTTTGGCATTCAGGTCATTAATGATGCTGTCTTTGGTCATTCCTTTACGCCATTCATTTTTGGGTTTTAATAAGATGATGGTTTCGATCATGCTCACCGGTGAATTATCAGTGGCAGTATTGGCACGGCCGGCTTTACCCAATACATGCGCCACTTCAGGTGAGGTACTGATCAATTTATCCTGAACCTGCAATAACCGCTTGGCTTCTGAATTGGAAACATCCGGCAAAGTAACCGGCATAAATAACAGGGATCCCTCATCAAGTGGTGGCATGAATTCAGAACCCAGTCTTGTCATCATTACAACACCAACAATGAGGGCCATCACATTAATAAAAATGGTAGTCTTACGCCATCTGAGGCACCATTGCAGAATTGGCATATATATTTTTTCCAATACCCGTGTAATAGGGTTGGCCGATTCAGGTTTCAATCTTCCTTTCAGAAAAAAAGAAATCAATACCGGCGCAAGGGTAATGGCAAGAAATGCATCTACCATCAGGATAAATGTTTTAGTCCAGGCAAGTGGATGAAACAATTTACCCTCCATGCCGGTTAATAAAAAAATAGGCAGGAAAGAAGTGACCACAATAATCGTAGAATAGAATACACCCGGCCCTACCTGTTTGCAGGATTTCAGAATAACCTCCATTCTTTCTTCATTTGTTAATGGATCCTTTTGTCGTTTAAACCAGTTTGCCATGTTTATCCTTTATTTGATGACTTCATTTTTACTGACTGTTCCTCACTGATATGCCGGTAAGCGTTTTCAACCATTACAATGCCATCATCTACCACCACCCCTATTGCCAGTGCAATACCGGTTAATGACATGATATTGGATGATATTCCAAATGATTGTAAAAAAATGAATCCTACTGCCACTGAAATGGGTAATTGAAATAAAATGATTATCGCACTGCGCCAATGGAATAGGAAGATGAGTACAATGACAGATACCGCGATCATTTCTTCAATCAGGGTACCTTTCACTGATTCGATGGCTTCCTGTATCAGTGTACTCCTGTCATAAGAAGTTTTAAAAGTTACGCCTTCAGGCAACCCTTTTTCTACCTCTTTCATTTTTGTTTTAATAGCTTCGATTACTTTGTTTGCATTTTCATTATACCGCATCACTACTATACCACCTACCACTTCACCCTTACCATCCATATCAAAAATACCGAGTCGAAGATCACCACCCATTTGTACGGAACCAATGTCTTTAACCCTTACAGGGATACCACTATAATTTCCTAATGCAATATTTTCAACATCAGCTTTGTTTTTGATATAGCCCAGTCCACGTATGATGAATGCCCGATCGGCCATTTCAAATTTTCTTCCTCCCACATCATTGTTATTGGCTTTAACCTTGTTCATCACATCCATCAGGGAGAGGTTGTAATACTGCAGTTTAACCGGATCTATCACCAGTTGGTACTGCTTTTCAAACCCGCCATAGGAAGCTACTTCGGCCACACCCGGTACGGTCTGCAAAGCAAACTTGATATACCAATCCTGCAAAGCTCTTTGCTCACCAAGATCCATTTTAGGCGCATCCAGGTGATACCAATAGATATGGCCCACACCTGTGCCGTCAGGTCCTAAACTGGGCGTTACTCCCTGTGGCAATAATCGTTGGGCAAAATTCAAACGCTCTAATACCCTGGTTCTTGCCCAATAGATATCTACATTATCTTCAAAGATCACGTACACAAAACTCATCCCGAACATAGAAGAGCCGCGTATGTTCCTTATTTTAGGAATACCCTGCAGATTACTGACCAATGGATAAGTAACCTGGTCTTCGATTACCTGTGGGCTACGGCCCATCCATTCTGTAAAAACAATTACCTGGTTTTCGCTAAGATCCGGGATAGCATCAATAGGGTTTTGCTTTACTGAATAAATACCCCACGCAAACAGACAGCCTGCTGTAAGCAGCACGACAAGCCTGTTGCGCAGAGCCAGTTCAATTAATTTTTGAACCATGATACTATTTTACTGATGACGGAATACTGTTTATGTTACAAAACAAATTAATGCTTATGACCGGAATGATCCTCTTTTTTTTCGGTTAATACCATGCCGCATTTTGAGCATTTTCCCGGCTTATCGCTTTTCATATCAGGATGCATAGGACATGAAAACAATTTCATTGATTCATACTTCATCTTTTCTTTTACCGAAAGATTTAATGCCATACCGCATTTGGAACATTTACCGGCTTTATCACTTGTTACATCCGGGTGCATAGGGCAAGCATAGGCTTGTGTGGTTTTCACTGGCGCTTTTAACTCCATACCACATTTAGAACATTTACCCGATTTATCGCTACTCTCATTGGGATGCATCGGACAAGTGTATAATTTCATAGACGCATACTTCATTTTCTCTTTAGGAGAAAGGTTCATTAAATTACCGCATTGGGAACATTTGCCTGGTTTATCACTGGTTGTTTCCGGATGTAGCGGACATGCGTAAATTTTCATCGATTCATACTTCGCTTTTTCTTTTACTGAAAGATTCATTGCCATACCACATTTTGAGCAATTGCCCGGCTTATCACTGGTCATCTCCGGGTGCATAGGGCAGACATAGGTTGTTTTTTCTGCTTTTTGCCGCGAACCGGTAACGGCCGCTTTTTTCGTATCCTGGGCAAAAACAGAAACAGACAGGATGGTAAGAACTGCCATCAACAGTGTTTTTAAAATTTTCATTGTAAATTGTTTAGGAGTAAAAAATATTGAAAAAAATAACCTTATAGAAACGCCAAAAGCCAGACAAATCATTTGCCAGGCAAAACCATGAGATGCGGTACTAAATAAGGAAGCTACAGTGCCTGATATAGACAGCTATACTTTTAGCCTCAGGAGGTCCGTGGCTATTGAAGGCATCACCATTAATAACGGATACTGTAACCGATGCTATTTCAAAAAAATGTACCGGTAGTGCTACTACGGCCAGCTGGATCAGATGAACAGCAGATTCCGCTGTTTTTTGATCGGTGGTATCCTTGATAAATGTGTACTCGTCTTTACAGCAACTATTATTTTTTTTAACCGTCTTTTCCATACCACATTTAGCACATAGTTTGGATTCTTTATTACTTAACCCCCAATCGGCCAGTTTACCCATACAGTAATGCATATGCACAGTAACACCTGCAGAAGCGCTGAGATGCATGAATGCTAATATGATGACAACAAATTTTTTCATGGGTACCCTGCAAAAATAACCTTTTTAAAAGCTAATGATAATACAATTTTTTCACAAAACAGCAATTTCCCAATTACTGCCAGGCATTTATTTTTGGAAAGGGATGTTAGAGCAGGATTTTGCTGTAAACATAGAATCGGGAGATTACAGGTAAGTATTCATGCCGCCCATTTTCCTTTCAGTTGGAAAGCGACAAGAATAATAAGCATACCGATTCCGAGATATAAAAACTGCAGCCAGTGAGCCGAATGCATTAATATCATCTGCACTATAATCCAGCCGCATATCATGATCCCGCCTCCAATAGCCCAGTTATACCGGTTGCGGTGTTGCTGCAGATTATACAATACAGCAAGAAAATTTACGCCCCCTACTAAAGCTGTCAGCAATATGCCGGGTATCTGAAAATCGCGAAAGGGTGTACCATTCAACAGGCTCTGCGGTAACTGCATGATGGCGCCATCCGGATTGCTTAACATAAATAAGCCCGACAGCGTAGCCGTAACAGCGACGAAGGAGATAAGGATAAATAAAAATGTTTTCATTTTTTTATTGTTTATTTCTTGTATACAATCCCATCAGTTCGCCATAAGCGATGATGTGCTCACTCATGGCTTTTTCTAATTGAAACTGTTTGGTAATCCCTGGTAAATCGAGTAATGCATCCAAAGCATATATTTTAAAATAATAATGGTGTGTACCTGAGGGAGGGCATGGCCCCCCGTAATGATGTTGCTGAAAGTCGTTAAGACCCTCTACCCCATGGATTTCATTTTCTTTGATGTGATGGGTTACCGGAATATTCCATACCACCCAATGTACCCAGGTACCTATCGGGCCATCCGGGTCATCCATGATTAAAGCGAGGCATATAGCTTCTTCCGGAATTCCCTTTATATCCAGCGAGGGACTGGTGTTTGCTCCGTCACAGGTATACTTTACCGGAATCTCCCCGCCAGCTATGAAGGAAGTGCTGGAGATACCCAGTAGTTTATAGTCAATTGATTTGGCAATATGCATCATCCCGTTTCAATTTATATTCTTTGAAAAACTAAGGCCCTTCACCGGGAGGAGGAATTTCAAAAGGAGGCTTCTCCCCGGGATCATCATCAGGAATAAAATCAGGATCCACTTCAGGTACCACCGGTTCTGCCGGATCAAAGGTTGGTGTTATCTCCGGTTGTTTTTCCGGGGATGGAATTTCAACCGGTTTCCCTGTTTTCTTTTTCTTTTCCATAAATCTGCCGCATTTGTTATGAGAACCTTTATTTAAAAGAGGGTACACCTGCTGCGAACAGCAGCCCTGTTTTTCCCGTATATCTCATTCCAACTTTATCAAAAATAGTTTCCTCACTTTAATAATCGCCCAAAGTAAAGTCATTTCCTGCCCTTTATAAATGCTGTTCATCAGCTTTTCTATTGATTGTTATCAGCCTGATGGGGTTATTTAAAAAACAATAGCCCTTATTGAGAACTATCAAGGGTTTGCATGATAGAGGTCATTATTAAAAGATATACTGTGTGCTATTTTTGCGGAATAAAATATGATTTTATGATAGAGACTAATCAACACATCAATACGCTTCATACCCTCCTCGACTATGATGCCCACAAGTTTACCAGTGCAGAAATTGAGTTAAAAAAAAGCCTGCCGGGATGGATCAACCTGGCAAGTTCTTTAAAATTTAAAACTGTGCTTCAGACCTATCTCGACATGGTACAGGAACATGTAGATAAAATGGACAAATTTTTTGAGGAAGAAAACATAACCTCCCTCTGCCTGACCAACCGCATCATGCTCGCGTTTATTGAGGAAACAGATGAAAAACTGGCGCAATGTACCGACGCTGAAGTAAAGGATGCCTGCCTGCTGGCCTGCATACAGGTTATCAATCATTTCAAAATTAGTACATATGGTACTGCTGCTGCATTTGCCAATGCTTTGGGAATGGACAAACAGGCTGCTGTTTTTCATGAAGCTGAAGTAAATGAAAAACAGATAGACGATCGCCTGTCTCAATTAGCCAACCACGAAATAAATACCCTGGCCAAAACGCTCATTGCAATGCATGTATAAAAGGCGCCCTGAAAATTACCGGCTGTATACCGGCACCGGCTAACAGTTAAACAGGTTTCCGTGAAACCCAACAAAAGCAATGTTCAAAGAAACTACCTATAGTTTACCGTTTCTTTGATCTCCATAAAAAACCAAATTTTTTAACCTAAAACCAAAAATGATGAAAAGTGATATTCAGATTCAAAAAGATGTGATTGCCGAACTTAAATGGGAGCCAATTATAATGGCTTCAGAAATCGGGGTGGCTGTTAAGCAGGGAATTGTTACTCTTTCCGGACAGGTAGATACCTATGCAGAAAAACTGGCTGCGGAGAGAGCTGCTAAAAGAGTGTCTGGTGTAAAAATAGTTGCAGAAGATATACAGGTAGGCGCTTCTCCCTCCTATCGTAAAACGGATACGGAGATTGCAGAATCCGTACTCAATGCACTGAAATGGCACTCAGGGGTACAGGAAGAAAAAATTAAGATAAAAGTAGAAGATGGCATTGTAAGGCTTGATGGTGAGGCGGAATGGGAGTATCAACGAAAAAACGCGTGCCTGGCAATAGAGAATCTGACAGGTGTGCGTTCTGTGATTAACCATATCACGGTAAAACCAAAAGTTTCTGCCTTTGAGATTCAGCAAAAAATCAGTAACGCCTTTCACCGGAATGCAACTTTTGATGCAGCGAGGATATCAGTAGATGTTACCGGAAGTAAGGCTATTCTTCGTGGCAAGGTTCGTTCCTTTGCTGAAAAGGAAGATGCAGAAAGCACAGCCTGGTTAGCGCCCGGAATCAGTAGTGTTGAAAGCAAGCTGGAAGTTGAATCGCCGGAATATTTTGTATAAATTAAAAGAAAATCCGGCAGCTACCACTTTAAAAACAAGGAATACAATTGCCGATGGGGTTGTCTTAATACAAGATTGAGACAGCCCCTTTTCATTAAATAATTTTACCAAGAGGCAGAATCAGGTTGTGGAGTTCTTGAAATATGAATAACTTAACAGTGGCTTTCTGAAAATTCGAAAGGCGTTATATAAAATGAATACATAACTCATGCCCGCCGTAAAACACAAATCAACTCAGAAATATTCGGCCCTTAATAAAGTAGCATTAATACGCGGTGGTAAAGCGTATTTTGACCTGCTGCTGAAATTAATCAACCAGGCCACTGAGAGTATACACCTGCAGACATATATTTATGACGATGACGAAACCGGCCGTATGGTTGCCGATGCGTTAAAAGCAGCTGTTAAAAGAAACGTGGAAGTGTATCTATTGGCAGACGGGTATGCCTCACAGTCAATCTCACGCAAATTTAAAGACGAGCTAATCGTATCCGGTATTCATTTTCGTTTATTTGAGCCCCTGTTTAAAAGCAGGTATTTTTATTTCGGGAGGCGGATGCATCATAAAATCTGTGTAACGGATATGAGGTTTGCCGTTGTTGGTGGTATCAATATTTCCAACCGGTATAACGATATGCCTGGGAAACCGGCCTGGTTTGATTTGTCACTCTACGCTGAAGGTGAGATTGCCAAAGAACTTTGTGAGCTTTGCTGGAAGACATGGAACAATTTTCCTGCAAAAGTGGATACATCACCCTGTAGCGGAATAGCCCCGTTTTTCAGTTTCAGGGATGAAGAAACCTGCCTGGTAAGAATGAGGCGAAATGACTGGGTAAGCAATAAAAATGAGATTTCCGCAACTTATAGTGAAATGTTCCGGAATGCGCACTCGCATATCACTATTTTATGCAGCTATTTTTTACCCGGGAAAGTCATTCGAAGGTTATTGAGTAATGCGGCAAAACGGGGTGTAAAAATCAAAGTAATTACAGCGGGCCGTTCAGATATCATGCTGGCAAAACACGCGGAACGCTGGCTATACGACTGGCTTTTACGAAATAACATCACCTTAAATGAATATCAGCCGGCAGTTTTACATGCAAAGATTGCCATTTGCGACAGTGAATGGTTAACGATAGGATCCTACAATTTAAACGATATCAGCGCCTATGCCAGTATTGAACTGAACCTAGACGTCAGAAACCCTGCTTTTGCAACCGGGGTGGAGCAAACCCTGGAAACAATTATTCAGAATGATTGTATCGCCATTACCAAAGAAAAAAACACTGAAACCAAAAATATTGTCAAACAGTTTGTACGTTGGTTTTCTTACAAATTTATCCGCATACTTTTTCACATGGTTACTTTTTATTATAAACGAAAAACTGATACCTGATTAGCCTCTCCCCGTTACCTCTCCCGCACATTGTGCCCCCCTCTGAACAGCACTCCTAATGAAACGTTTATATTACCTGACCACTCTCATAAACCCTACTGACCACTGTCGTTGATTACACCCTGTTTATAAAATATATTTGCCTGTTAAAAATAGTCGACAATAAATAAAAAAAAGGAGGAACAACTATGGGAACGCAAGCTTTAGCCAGAACAACAGAAAGAATGCCATCTGTATTTGGTGAATTTTTTAAACCATGGAACGAATGGTTTGATAATGGCAATGTATGGAACCGTACAATGAATGTACCTGCGGTAAACATTACGGAACAAAAAGATACCTACCTGGTATCATTGGCCGCACCCGGATTGAAAAAAGAAGACTTTACAATTGATGTAGATGGCAGTATGCTTACCATCAGCAGTCAGAAGGAAGAGCACAGGGAAGAAAAAGACAAAAAGTTTACCCGGAAAGAGTACAGCTATTCCTCATTCAGCCGGAGCTTCACATTGCCGGAAGAAATCAACAAGGAAAAGATTGAAGCTAAGTATGAAGATGGCATTCTGAAAATTTCGCTGCCCCGTTCTGAGGCAGCAAAAAAACCTTCAGCTAAACACATTGCTGTAAAATAAGCCGGGTATCTATGGCTTAGACCCCGTCAAAAGGGTGACGGGGTATTTTATATAAATTTCATTATAATGCCAGAAGCGAAATACAAATACCACCATTCAAAACCACAACCAATAGCCGGTATGCAACAGGGGGAGTATCTATTAGGGTTAAAATTGAGACAATTTCAATATGAAACCGATACCTGGAAGCGGTTGATACGGTTTATCATGGATGAAAATGTTCAAATGAAAAACAGGCTTTCTGAAGTTCTTAAAAATACAATCGCAACCAGTTTCCTGGAAGAAGTTGAGAGCTTCCAGAGTTGCTTTATAAAAGAAGACGAATTGATTGGTTTACTACGAAGCGATATTACGGAACTGGATAAATTACTGGCTACCAATATTTTTGAAGACAAAGAAATCAGTAAAGAGGTAACCAGAAAGTTGAACCGGCTCCGGAACAATATTGTGAATGTTGAAACACAGTTTAACAAGTTGAAAATGGAGTTTAACTGTTACCTTTCAGAAAAAACACTGACTGAATGAAACGCCGGATCCTGGAAAAAGTAATCGCATTATTATTAGCCGGTTTATGGAGTTTTGCCGCCTTCTCTCAAATTACCCCCGAACGGCTGCGGCAGTTTATTTCGGACACTAAACTTATTGGCAAAACCGGTATCAGGCATACCTCCCAGGTAAAAGAATTTTATACCCGTTTAAATTATCGAACTGCATGGCTACTGGAAGAAAATCAACCAAATCTTACCATTTTCATACAGGCAAGAACCCTGTCCGGAGAATTGGGTCTTACTGAAAAAGACTATCAGTTCAACTATCCTGCCGATAACAGCAGCCATACAGTCCGATTGCAAAACAGCAATGATTCATTAACAGCCGAGATCCGTATGACAGATGTGGCCATACATTTTTACAATGATATTGCGTATGGGAATACAAAACCGGTTTTAGGATATGATGGCCTGAAACAAAAACAGGGCTACCGTAACATTCCGGCATTGCTGGCAGAATATATTTCCGGCAAAAAATTGTATTTGCTGATACCTGATCTGTTGCCTGCCTTACCAGAAATCAAAGCGATTGAAAATAAGATACAAGGATTTCGGAAAATACTGTCTGAACCCGGTTTCAGAGAAGTTCTTATCAGTTCCGGCAAAATAAGTACCCCGAATATTCCATTAGTTTCAAAATTGCGACAGTTAGGAATCATTGATACCGGCAATAAGCATTTATCGGATAGTTTGCTCAAACTGCAGTTGAAAGAAGTGCAGAAACAATTCAATTTGCAGGCAGATGGTTTACTGGGGAGCAACACACTTCGTCAGTTGAACATCCCTCTATCGGTAAGGGTGAAGCAGTTAAACCTATCCGTTAATTATTATCGGTGGCTATATAGCCTTACACAAAACCGGGCAGTAATTGTAGTGAATATTCCTGCTGCTTTTCTGAAAGTGTACCGCGATAAAGAAATCATCCTTGCCATGCGGATGATTGTGGGCAAAAAATCTACCCCTACACCCACCCTGGCCAGCGTTGTAGAAGAAGTGATACTGTACCCCTACTGGCATGTACCCTATAGTATCGCTACCAAAGAATTGCTGCCATCTATCAGGCGGAATCCCGGGTACATTAATTCGGGCAATTTCCAGGTACTAAATAGTGCGGGGAATATTGTGAACCCCTATTCGGTTAACTGGTATGCACTCAGCAAAGATTATTTTCCATACACCATCCGTCAAAGCACAGGTTGCGACAATTCATTGGGCTTATTAAAATTAAACTTCATCAATCCTTATGGTGTTTATCTGCACGATACGCCTGCAAAATCATTATTTACGTTAAGCGAACGTTTCTTCAGCCACGGTTGTATGCGGATGGAAAAACCAATTGAATTGGGGCACCTTATTTTAAAGAATAATCCAATTGCGATAGATACACTGGAACAGAAAGGATGTTTGCGAAACCAGTCACCCATTACAGTGCATGCAGATGAACATATGCCGGTTATTGTATGGTACAATCCAGTTGGCCTGGATTCAAACGGACGGGTAGTATTTTATGAAGATGTTTATGGAAAATTTTCGTGGATGAAGAAGAAATAAAGAGGTTGATCAAAATCTCCTTTTATAGTGATGGCAATCATTTTTCAGCGGCTTTATTAAACCTACATTGCGGTTAGATTATCAAATAGACTATTTATGAAAACGATAAAAAGGCTTGGTTTCATCCTTGTACTGACGGCTATGGCTATAGGGTGCAACACATCAAAAATAACCTCTTCCTGGAAAGCTGAAAATACCACCCTGCAGAAATATAACAGGATACTTGTATTATGTCTTACCCGGGAAGCCGACCGGAGAATTCAGGAAAATATGGAAAATCATCTTGTTGGAGATTTAAAGGACCTTGGATACACCGCCATTTCATCCCTCGGAGAATATGGGCCAAAAACCTTTGAGCAAATGGATGAAACAACCGCTATTGCCAAGTTAAAGAATAGCGGTATAGACGCGGTTATCACAATTGTATTATTAGATAAGAAAAAAGAAAGAAAATATATTCCGGGTAATATATATGCTACTCCCTATGGTTATTATTTTAGCAGTTTATGGGGTTACCGGACTACTTTGTATCACCGTATCTATGAGCCGGGGTATTATGTTACCAATACCAAATTTTTCTGGGAAAGTAATTTGTATGATATGAGTACACAAAAATTAGTGTACTCAGTGCAAACACAATCTTTTGATTCCGACAATTCAGAAAGCATGGGACATGAGTATGGCAGAAAGATCGTGAAAAATATGGTGAAACAACAGGTACTAAAGAATCCGGAATAATTCATGTATCCATTGACTAAAGCCACCCTAACCAGCGATCTGGTAACTAAATCAGCTTATCAGGTGTTCCAGTTTTTTTTCATTAAGGATAGTAATCATGCCATCATTAATATCGATCAGTTTTTCGTTACGAAAATCGGTTAGCGTACGAATGAGCGACTCTGTGGCTGTTCCCGCAATAGTTGCCAGGTTATCCCTGGTTATATCAATAACAAATTGGTTATCTTTTGTTTTATGATATTTTTTTTGCAGGAGCATGAGCGCCTCAGCAACTTTTTTCCGGAGAGAGTTATACGCAAGGCCCAATAAATGATCTTCTTTCTCAGAGATGTTTTTAGCCAGCAAGCGGATAAATTTTTGTGCAGCTTCCCTGTTGGTATTCATCAGTTCATCAAAATCCTGTTGGGGTATTATAGCCAGTTCTGTATCTTCCAACGCTTCCGCCGAATCTTTATAAACGGTTCCTTCCAGCAGGGCCACATAGCCAAAGAAATCTCCCGGACTGTACAGATCTGTTACTAATTCCTTAGCATTTTCATTCGTCTTATATACTTTAACCTTCCCTTTCAAAACATAAAAAAGACTACCGGGATGATTACCTTCTGAATAGATGGCTTGTTTTTTTCTGTACTTATTTATATTGCGGTCTTTGGTAAAAGAATGTAAATGGCTTTTTCCAAAAGACACCCGCATTAAATGCTGCAGCCCGTCAAGGTCAGGAGAGAGTTCCTGTTTTAACTGTTCATGTTTTTTTAGCCGGCTGTCAACCGCATTCAGCAATTCTGTGCCGCTAAAGGGTTTGGTAATGTAATCATCGGCGCCCAGTTCCATCCCTTTCCGGAAATCACTATGTTCTGTTTTGGCAGTCAGAAATATAAAGGGTGTGTTTTTGATTGCATCATTTTTATGAACAGCATGAAATACCCCATACCCGTCAAGCAAAGGCATCATGATATCACAAATAATAAGGTCAGGCATATGCTCTATAGCCTTTTCCACGCCAACCTTGCCATTTTCTGCCACGATCACTGTATAGCTCGACAGTTCTAATATCTCAGCCGTGTTAATGCGGATATCATCGTTATCTTCTATCAGTAAAATCTTTTTCATATCAGCCGGATTTAGTGTTAAATGTTAAAATAAACTCAGTACCCACTCCCAGTTCACTTTTACATGCTATAGTACCATTGAGTAGTTCTGCGTATTTGGAAACTATGTGCAAACCCAATCCGGTACCCTGAATATTACTTGCATTGGTACCCCTGTAAAACCGTTCCATTAAATGATCCTGGTCTTCTTTTGAAATGCCTATTCCGTGATCTTTTATAGAAAGAATGGTACAATCATTGGAACCTATTGTATTAATTTCAATGGGACTTCCTTCAGCCGAAAATTTTCCGGCATTAGAAACCAAATTCATGATAATATGTTTCAGAAGCGATGGATCCAGTACCAACTCCGAATTACCTTCATGCTGACACAAAATCAGTTGATCTTTTTTCAACGTATTCATTATCTCATCCGCTATTTCCTTAATCAGTTCCTCTATATTAAATCTGGCAGGTCTCACCTGAATTTTTCCTTCCTCAATCATGCCAACACTCAGAAAATCATTTAGAATGTCGGTAAGCATATTCACCGATGAAATAATACGCTGTAAATGTTTCGCACGCCTGGGCTGGGCTTCCGTACTGGTATATTTTTCTATTAAATAGGTTGAAGAAAGTATCGTGCTTAGCGGCGTTCTGAATTCATGGGATGCCATCGAAACAAACCTGGATTTTAACAGGTTCAGTTCCTTTTCCTTTTCAAGTGACTGCTGTAATTCCTGTTCAAACATTTTTATTTTTGAAATATCAAAAGAAACACCCACAAAACCTATAATAACACCCCCATCATTTCTCATTGCAGAAATATTAAGTTGAACAGGAAATGTTGTTCCATCTTTACGAACATACACCCACTCATCCTCATTTTTTAAACCCAAACCGGCCTTGGCAAGCAGCAGTTCCATCGGACCGGTAATTTCCATTTGCAATTCCGCTGAAAGTTCTTTTGTTTGTTTTGCAACCATTGATGGCTCTAGAAAAATAAGGGGAGTATGTTTTCCAACCAACTCATCCGCTGTGTAAAGCAGCTCCTTTTCTGCTTCGGAATTAAAGGTCTGGATAATCCCGTTTGTATCAACCGTAACAATAATGGCCCCAACATTGCTTAATAAAGCATTCTGGAGAGAAATTGCTTTTTGAAGGTCACTCCTGGAAATTTCAAGTTGCCGGAGCGTTTCCGTTAAATCCGCCGTTCGTTTTTCCACTGAACTTTCCAGTTCTTCTTTTAGTTGTATTATTTCCGCTTCCGCTTTTTTTCGAACAGAGATATCACTCACAAAAATGATCGCTTTCGTCTCACCCTCATGTACATACTTATCTAAACTTACTTCCACCTGCAGTTCAGTACCCTCATTTTTCACAGCCAATAATTCCATCCCGATACCCATCGGTCGTCTGCCCAGCATTTCTATAAAATAATTCCGGTGATTAACGTGTACATGATGCAATCTTTTCGGAATAAGTACTTCAATGGGCTGCCCAATAATTTCTCCGGATGTATACCCGAAAAGACTCAGTGCAAATGGATTGAGAGATTGAATAATACCGTTACTATTCACTATTAATATACCAATGGAAGCATGATTAAAAAGTGCCTCAAATTGCAGAAAGTCGTTAATACTGTTTCGTGAAGATGGCAACATGCATCAATTTAATCATAAACCCGGTAAAAACCATAGAGTTAGCCTGCTTTATTCAGAGACATTTGAAGTTCCCCTACAAGCAATCTTACAAACGCATTTTCTTTAGTAACGTATTTGTCAAAATTGAGTGGCCTAACATGTCTACTTTTTTGATTTTGCTTGTACAGGATGTTCCAGCTCAAAACTGAGTTTGGCTATAATCCTGTATTCAACAATTTTATTGTGTTTAACCACTACGCTATGGTCCTTAACATACAGCGACCGTATGTTTTTGAGCGATTTTGATGCCTCATTCACAGCCTGCTGTGCAGCATCTTCCCAATTTTTGGGGGAACTTGCCATCAGTTCCAGTACTTTTAAAATAGCCATAATTGTATATTATCAGATTAAATGAAAGTCGTGTTATCAAGAGAGGTCCTGCGTGATTACGTTGTTGTGTTTACTTCTTAAGTAACCCTCCAAATTTATGCGCTGCCCTATCAACAAGTATATTGGCCAGTAAGGCGGCTACATAGGTAACCGTATTTTTCAGGATGCTGCCTGCATTCAGGTCCACTTCACTTTTTTTACGTACCCATTTGCTGATTACTTCCTTGGCGATATTAACGGGTTTCAAATTTTCTTTCAGCTCGCACCAATGGTCAGCTATCGAATCTTCCAGATCTTCCTGGTGTTGTTTGATACGTTCCTTCTCTCTTTGCAATTGTCTTAAGCTATTAATCTTCTTCATCACTTTTAAATATTTCTTTAATCAGCGCATTCATAATTGGCATGCGTAGCATCCAGCTTCTTCCGGCCCATGCTACAATACCCAGCAGCAGATACACAAAAGCTACGATCAGGTATCCTGCCCATGTTTTTCCGGTATATTCACCTGCAAGAAGTGACATTCCAACTCCCGCAAAAATGAAAAAACATAAAAATACAACAGCCACAATGGTTCTTGCCAGCAGACTGGCAATTAAACCTGAACTTTTCTCTGCGGCTTCCAGCTTTAGAAAATCAATCCTGTTATTAACATATTCCTTCATTGTACCAACAAGTTCATCTGCTTTGGCAAATACCTTTTCCATTTTGCATAATTTTTTAACTACAGTATCAAGCGGGTTATTATTATCTTACTCAGGCAAATTCATCTACTTTCTCTTTTACCGTCCGCTCAAAATCCTCTTTAAGTCCATTCAATTTTTCTTTGCCTTTTCGAAATTTATCTTTCACATCATCAGCAAGCCTTTTGCCTTCTTCGCTAATCTTTTTTCTTGTTTCACTACCTTTATCCGGTGCCAATAAAATCCCAACAACGGCTCCTATGGCAGCCCCGGCCAAAACAGCTGCCAGTATTTTCCCTGTACTTTTCATAACATTTACTTTTATTGTGACTCACAAGGTAATAACGGGCAGGCTGGATAAGAATGACAGGGGTCAGCAGTTTTACTGACATTTATCATAAGAATTAAAAACGCCATTTCAACCTCAATTTTTCTCTGCCTTTGCTTTTGCCTGTCGTTTTAACTCGTTTTCTTTTTCCTTCTCTAGTTTACGGAAATACCCCCTGAATAAAAAATTATGCTTTAATGCCTCCATATTCTGGTTAAACCCATCGGTACCTTTTTCAATATTACTAAGGCTTGTATTTAATTTTATTACAATCGCCGAATCTTTGAGTAAGGCATTTACAGGGCCCCTGCCGGAATTTATATCCTGCCTTACACCCGCTACAACCAAACTTATTTCGTGAGACAGCGAATCAACATTATCACCAACAGATTTAATTTTCAGGATTGCTTCGTTCAGGTTTTTGGCAAAGGAAGAATCCCGCAAAATCGCCCCGGCAGAGCCTTTCCCGTTTTTTATATCCATTACAATATCGTTCAGGTTATTTACCAGCTTACCTGCATTGCCGGTTGCGGCAAGTATATTGGCAACAGATACCCTGAAATTTTCCGGTATTGATTTATCATTCAGTAAATTCCAAAGCGCATTGCTTGTATTAATCCGTTGTATAGTTATTTTTAAATCAGCAGCTATCACTGCTACATCATTATTGGTTTGGCTAAGCGTTTGCAGCATCTCATCAGCATCTACCGATCTTTTCGCAAAAAGAATATCACCTTCCTCAGCGAGTGGGGCCTGTTTTCGCCGCGGAATGATATTCACCACTTTATTCCCCACCAATCCCTCGGTACCAATCGAAACAACCGCGTTTTTACGGATGATGGCCATCATTTTCTTTTCTACGAGCAGTGTTACTTCGATGGTTGTATCATTCATGATTTTTATCTCTTTTACGGTACCCGACTGAATACCGGAGTAACGAACATTATTACCTACCACAAGGCCCTGGGCATTTTCAAATCTTGCTTTGAGCACATAGGTATCACCAAATAAGCTCATGTTCTTCCCGATCATGTATAATAATACTACCAGAAACAGCAAGCCTGCCGATACAAATATTCCCAGCTTAATATTATCAATAGTCTTCTTTTCCATATGATTAGTTATTCAAAAAATTGCTTCACTTTAGGATCCATACTTTGTTCCAGTTCCTGGTAGGTACCACTGGCATAGCATTTTCCATCAACCAGTATTACCACCCTGTTGCTTGCCATATGCACACAATTCATATCGTGCGAGATAATCAGCGATGTTGTATTATATTTCTCCTGTATTACCCTCATTAACGTGATAATTTCTTTACTGGTTATCGAGTCAAGTCCGGTGGTAGGCTCATCATATAATATAATCTCCGGCTTTAAAATTAATGTTCTGGCAAGGGCAATTCGTTTCCGCATCCCACCGGATAACTCAACAGGCATCATATCTATGGTATGTGCAAGACCCACATCCTCAAGGGCATCAAGCACCATGATATTTACTTCTTCCTGCGTAACCTGGATCCAGTGGCGGCGAAGCGGAAACTCGAGATTTTCTCTTACTGTCATTGAATCATAGAGTGCATTACTCTGGAACAGAAAGCCCACTTTAGCCCTTATCTTATCCAATTCTTCCTCGCTGATACCTGTCAGGTCATCTCCAAACAACTCAATATTTCCTTTATCAGGTTCCAGCAGGCCAATCACACATTTAATCAATACCGATTTTCCCGACCCTGACCTTCCCAATACTACCACACTTTCGCCTTTTTGCATTTCAAGATTAAAATCGTCCAGTACATGATTATTTCCAAAAGATTTATACAAATGACGAATCACCAAAACAGCAACATCAGGCGCTGAATTCTCTATCTTGAGATTATCATTTGTGTCTGAGATCATGCTGCAATTAATTAAGTCCTAACAGATCGGTAATCTGTACTGCTAATAAATCAATTACAAAAATCATAATTGATGAGAGCACTACTGATGAATTGGCAGAACGACCCACCCCTTCAGTACCTTTTTTACTATTATATCCCTTATAACATCCAATAATACCCACTGCAAAGCCAAAAAAGAAACTTTTCACAAATGCCGGTAGTACATCACTAAATGAAAGAACATTAACTATCTGTGTCCAGAATAAATAAGAACTGGTAGTACTCCGTATATTTACACCGAGGTAAGAACCATATAATGAGATAGCATCACCCAGTAATACCAATACGGGTAACATTAATACGGAAGCGAATACCCTTGTTACCACAAGGTATTTAAAGGGATTGGTACCACTCACCTCCATTGCATCTATCTGTTCTGTAACCCTCATAGAGCCAAGTTCCGCGCCGATACTGCTGCCAATTTTTCCGGCAAATATCAATGCGGTGATAACAGGACCTATTTCCCTGATAATGGCAATACCCACAATAACAGGTAATTGAGATTCTACACCATATTCAACCATACTGGGACGTAGCTGCATGGTTATTACCAGGCCCATTATAAAAGCCGTCAGACCTATGAGTGGAAGTGATTTATACCCGATAACATAACATTGCCGGAAAAATTCAGCAACTTCGTATCTGGGTTTGAACCATTGTTGAAAAAAATGCCCCACAAACCGGGACAGGTCCCCAACTTCAATTAAAAACAATTTCAGGTTTGGCGCTAACAACATGGCTTTTTTTTACAACTGAGATTTTAGAGATACCAGAATATATATTCATAACCTGTCTTGCTGTTAACTGAACATCCCCGCTGTATTGCTCAATCACTATATGCCAGTTTAATTGGACTGATGTTCATCTGCAAAATTTATGGCATGAATATAAGAAAACATCCGCAACATTCCATAGTCGGCTCTTATCCCCAAATATCCTGATTTTTCTTTGCCTGCACAATGAATAAAATCAGCTTTTTTACTGACTATCATCAGTTTACATCCAGAAAGTGATGAGTGGAAGATTTTAATTGCTGCATAGTTTATTTCAGAATCAAATCAGTCTCCAGTTTCTTTAGCAATAACCGCTTCATGTACAACTTATCTTTTATCCATATTTTTTTTATCCGCTCCATTAGTTTGTGGTTATTCCCGGGTAAACTATTGAGCCAGCGGGGTTTAATAAGCGCAATGGCTATACACTGATCCTGGAACCGCCCTAATTCATCAAGTAAACCGGTAAGTTGCCCCTCCGCCTTCCCCTTCCATATACCCTGTAATAAAATATTCTGCCCAACCCCATCATATATTTCAAAATTGTAAAACAGATCTTTCAGCTTTTTTCGGATGGCATGAAGGGTAGTGTCACTAAAATGACCGGCTGCCATTATTTCGTAAACTTCGTCCCGTTTTTTTTGTACAAAATACCTGAAACTGCTTTCAGGAAATGCGCGCGGGATAAAGGCATCTGTTCTCTTTTTGCTTTTAGCGACAGGATTTTCCGAAACTATTTCGGATAAACCCGGTTTTAGCCTGTCAATTTCTTTCTGTAGTAAACTGAGGTATGCCTTCGGTTTTAAAACTTCATATTTTGATGCCTCTCTAACCCGTTGTTGCTGCAACTGCAGATCGCGTATAGTTCCAGAGATATGATAGCCTGCTTTCAGGTTTCCGGAAATGCCTGTTCCGGAAAGCAGCTCTTCCCCTTCCGCTATCATCCGTAAAAAAGCCCGCAATTTTTTATAGGCTACCCTGAATTGATGGATGGTTTCAATATCATAACCAGGAGCAATACTGTTACAATATTTTTTTACTTTCCTGTACTGTTTATGGGTGATATGGTTTATTTTCTCTCTTTTCATTTGGCAAGTCATGAAAAACTAAACCCTCTGCCTATTCACGAATACAAATCGTCTGCAATCAACAAAAGGTTGAGGTTTGGTAAACCAATTATTCTTTTACTTCCGGTGGCAAAGCGGATACCTATCTGCTTTATTCATGAATTGCCATTACAGGCACCTGTGTATGCAAAACCAGGTTTTTAGAATAACTATGCTGAAATATTTTATTGATCAACGTATGTTTTCGGGGGATAATAATCAGGAAATCAAACTCATTTTCTTTTGCAAATTCATTGATGCTTTCCTCAATATCTTTACCAGCGATAAAATGATAGGTTGGATGCAATGCCCCCAGTAATTTTCGCAACCATATAGACTCTTTAATGGTTGCTGCATTGAATGCGCCTTCACTTCCATCACTGATATACAATACATGAAATGCTGCCTGGAATTTATTGACCAGGCTTTTTAGCTCTTCAACAGGTAACGTTTCTTTTACTTTATGCAAATCACACGCCAGCCCGATTTTCCTGATGCCTTCAAATCTGGTTCCGGGTGGAACGATGATCAGGGGCCAGGAAAGTTGTTCCATCGCTGAAAATGTTTTGCCTCCAAACAAAAATCTTTCAACAGTACCCGTACTCTCTACTCCCATAACTACGGCATACGTATTTACTGAATTACAGTAATCATTTATCGCCGAAACCACATTACCCTGCCTGACTTCTGAGGTAATGGCAAGTTTTCCCTGGGTTCTGTCCGTTATTTTTTCTGTAAGCCATTTTAATTGCTCCTCACCTTTGGCAGCCATTTCTGCCATACTTTCAACAGGAGTAAGCAGCTCACCAAAAGTGATCGGCAAGGGGGATACATGAATCAATGACAAATTGGCGCCAATTACACAAGCAAGGTCGGCCGCATAGTTAACAGCATTCAGCGAAATAGCCGAAAAATCGGTTGGTACCACTATTATTTTCATAACCTGGTTTAATTTTTTATCTAATAGTAATGAACCAATGCAATATGCTGGTAGCTACTGAGTAAGTCTTTATCTACAAATTCTACGTCCCCGCCTTTTTCCAGTACTTTTTCGATCACATCATCTACCGCGTCTCTGATATAGGAAATTTGATTAGCCGCTTCATCCGCCTTATAAATAGTATTGTCAGTACTTCCCCGCTGCGCAGCATACTTATAATTATTTTCTACCACAAGAAGTTTGCTGTTATGATCCATCGCTTCGCGCCACACATCAATTATTCCAAATGAAAGAGCCTTTTTACCGGCAGCTTCTCCCAGCAGACTGAGTAAATCCTTTTGTTTCGCTTTTTTCCAGTTAACAATATGCGGCCGGAGGATATCGAGCAGTTCCTGTTCAGTGGCATCACTATAATTACCGTGTATATATTCAACAACCGCTACTGCATGCCTGGCAAGTTTTTTGAAATGACCCGTTATTCTTTCTGTACCCAACACAAAAAGAGGGAGTTGGTATGTATGGAAGACACTATCAAGCGCATTATCGATATGATGCAAATATTTATCCATCATTATTTCCTTCCTTCCGGAAAAATCTGAAAAATTAGCCACGGGTTCGGGAAGATCTTTGAACTGACCGGCCCCCTCTGCCGGCACATCAAAGTCCAGTTTAACAAAACGGTCTGAATTGCCCAGATACATACTATTTTCTTTACTACTCAATAACAGAACAAGGTATTTGCGAGATTGTTTTTTACTGTAAACCAGGTCACGGATCTCGAATGATTCATCAATAACAATTTTTTCTTCTGCCAGTACATCCAGGTATAATACTTTTTCAAAAACCGGTGAAACATAGATGGCAATGCTCTTATTGTGGGTCGAAAAATCAAGGCTTTTTAAAATAGTCCGGAGTTTCTGCATCACAAGTTTGCCCACCTCTTCCGGGTAATTCTTTAGTAATTCCCGCTCTACTTTATCAGCGGCAATTTTCAATGAATACAATAACTCTGCCTGCAAACTGATTTTTGGTTCAAAAGGCATAATGATGGATACTGCAGGGCGGTAACGTACAGCTTTCATCACCTCCCTGATTTCTGGTGTTATTATCGTATTCATAACAAATTTTTTTGATAGTAAAAGTACCTTTCCCCATCCCCAAAAACACTGACAGCCGTCATCAATACCTTTGATTATGCTCATCATCCGGAGGCGGAATTTTTAGTTATTTTGCTATACTATGATCTGTTCCGAAGCATCAGTGCCAGGCTTTTCCTCCTGGCCGTCAAAGGAGTATGGCACAGATCGGCAGGTTGTATATTATACCACAAACAGGTTTTTATGCTTCAATCCTTATTCAAAACAACTTTTTTTCAGAACAATGCCTCTCTTTCAGCCATCTTTCATCACATGGCAGATTGTTACCGGTATCTGGGAAAAGAAGAACGCTTCCGTGCCATAGCCTATGAAAACGCTGCTAATATCCTGCACAATATGAAGGAGGATATCAGCGTGTATGCCACAGATGTAAAGTCATTAGACAAAATAGGAGGCATCGGCGAAAGTATTGCCGAAAAAATCATGGAATACCTGAAAACCGGCGCCATCCACACATTTGAAGAACTCAAAAAAAGAGTGCCCTATGAATTGCTTGAACTGATGGATATAACAGGTTTTGGTCCTGCCACATTAAAAATGCTACACGACGCACTTCCTATCAGTAAACGGGAAGATTTAATTTCCGCATTAAAGAATAATAAACTGCAGGGATTAAAGGGTTTTGGAAAAAAGAGAATTGAGAATATGCAAAGGGCCCTGAAATTGTATGTGGAAAGTAAACGCATGTTGCTGGCAGATGCACAAAAAACAGGCAATGAAATACTCCGGGAAATAGAAAAGATTCCGGGGGTACAAAAAGCAGCACTGGCAGGAAGTCTGAGGCGAAAAAAAGAAACCATTGGTGATATCGATATTGTGATACAGGCTGAACCCAAAAGCTGCAAAAAGATCGTTAATACATTTATTAAACTTCCGCAGGTTGGGCGCGTATTGGTAAAAGGCCTGACAAAAGTGAGTGTACTACTTACCTACCAGCGAATTCAGGTAGATATAAGGCTGGTAAATGCCCATGAATATGGAGCTGCCATGCTGTACTCTACCGGCTCCAAAGAACACAATATCAAACTTAGAATGATGGCCAAAGAGAAGGGCTATAAACTAAATGAATATGGCATATTTGATGTAAAAACGAACAAAAAATTTGCAGGTACCACAGAAGAAGAGATGTATCATTTCCTGGATTTAAAATACATTCCACCCGAACTAAGGTTAAACAAAGGCGAAATAGAAAAAGCCGCATTGCAAAAAAAGACAGTATAGCCGGCGAAACTTAATTTCCTTTTATTTTTCTTACTAACGACAAGCCTGTTTGCCGGTTCCATCCTTCAAACCTGCCACGTTGTACCACCAGTTTATTGTTTCCCGGATGTTGCAAATAATAATGAAACACAAACTTTCCGCCTGCATTTTGCCAGCCAATAACCTGGCCAAAACGAAGGTCATTAAAAACCAGCGTGTCTCCCCATTTTTCCACCGTATAAAACTGCTGGGAGAACCTGATAAGGTGATCAAGGTCTTCATTACCTGAAACCTGTCTTAATAAGGAATCATTCCTCGGAAAATATTGAAAAATAATTTTTTTCTTACTATCAAACAAAGAACGAAAACCAACATGATAGCCGCTATCACTACCTGCCACTACATACCATAGCCAGTTTTGCAAGGGGGCAGGAGTAGTAAAATACCTTGTGTAGGTAATATGTTGTTTTGTCAGTATTTCTTTTATATCTGAATCTATTTTTGCCTTATTGAATAAACAGTATAGTAAATACAAAGCACTTATGCCAAGTCCCATCCGCCACCATTTTTTTCGTTGAGGCAACCATCTTTTTTCTAATACCAGCCCAATACAGGCAATACCGGGCCAGATAGAAAAGAAGGGATCTGCTACATAAATTGCATTAAAAGAAATTCTCTTATGACTAAATGGTTCAAACCAGCCTACCCCATAATTGTTAAATGCATCAATAAAGATGTGTATGAAAATGACTCCGCCAAAAAATAACATCCATTGCCATAACCGGATATTATGTGGACGATGCAGGCGTTCTGCAAGAAGGGCAAAAAGGGGGGTTATGATGGCACAAAACAAAAAAGAATGCGTAAATCCACGGTGGGCCAACAAATGGGAAGAGGTATCCATCCAGAAAGAGGATATAAAATCAATATCCGGGATGCTTTGTGCCAGCGCACCCCATAGCATTGCTTTTTTTCCGAGTATTCTACCGGCAAAAGCCTCTCCCATGCAGGCCCCAAGCGCTAGATGAGTGAAAGAATCCATATTTACGGTTTATTCTTAATGGCATTACCTGTTCCGGAATATCTCATAACAGATTTTCATACCGCTTCCGATTTGAAGTTCCGGTCACCGGCACATCCCGCAACTTCAACTCAGTACAAGATACGCATACCAAGATAAACAATAAAAAAAGGGTGCATCAAAATATTACCGCTATTTATCATGTACAATAAACAATGGCAACGCTACTTCCCGCATTAATATATCGGCCATATTTTCACGAAACCACCGGCTAACCGTTCCTCTTCTGAGGGTGCCAAGTACAACAAGGGCATTGTCCTGCGATTTCTTCAGGTGCTTTATAATTTCATCTTCAGCCAACCCTTTTAGTATCGTATACTTTGCTTTAGGGTGATGTCTTTTCATAAATTCTTTCATCAGCTTATTATCCGGCATATGCAGGGTGGTAGTTGGCGGATTTACCGAGATCACTTCCGTATCCAGGTCTTTTAACTCAGGCAGCAAATAACTGTACATTTTTATGGCATGCACTGATGAAGGCTCTCCGTCATATAATAATATTACTTTTTGAAAAGGGTACTTTTTCTGCGGTACCAACAATACAGGGCATTGTGCATCATTTAATAAGTCCCGGATAAAACGGGTAGGCAATTTTTCAGTATAATGCGTAAGGGTTTCCCTGGAGTCAATAATTAACAAATCAGCATAAATACTCTCATGCTTCAGCTCATTGATGGCGATATTATGGTCGTGGTGAATAGTGTATTCAAGGCCTTCTTTCTGACAAGCTTTCTCAAAATTTTGTGCGGCTGCATCACGGGTAGCTTTGTCTTTTGCTTCCAGTTTTTTCATGTTGTTGCCTGGTTTTCCATTTTTCACCATCAGCTCATACACTTTATAACTGTTATATATCCGGTCGTCCATAAAAACACCTACAAGATGGGTATTCGTTTGTTTGGCCATGTAAATGGCATAATCTCTTGTACTCTCTGAGTATTTAAGACCATCAAATGCGGCAATAATTTTTTTCATGACTATTATGTTAAGATAAAAATAACCCGGGTTTCCTTTTTTTATACTGTAACGGTTAGCTTACAAGTGTGTAATAAAAATCGGCTGTGTAACCGTTTTAATCAGCAGATCAGCATGACTGTGTTTAAAAAACCGGGATATACTATTTCTGCCATAAGCACCCATCACTATAAATATATTTTCCCGTTTCAGCAAGTAGCTAAATAGTTCTGTGTCGGTTTCTCCTTTTAATGCTTCAAAGTGCATATCAATATAGTGCGCTTTCAACCATTCTTTGAATTTGTATTTATCAGGATCCTGCCATTTGCCTTCATCGTTAACCTGAATAATGGTTACTTTTTTATCACCCAGTTGTGGAAAAAGATAGGTGAACTGTTTAATAGCAAATACAGAAGAGGCTGTGCCATCGTAGGTAAATATAACCTGATCAACAGCTTCAAATTTTTCCGGGGCAATGATTACCGGGCATTCAGCATTTTTGAGAACCTCTCTAACAAATTCAGTCAGGCTCCCCTCAGAAGGTTTATGAAATGAAATTCCCGCACTGGCAATCAATAAATCCGCATACCTGCTCTCCTCAGCCAGCTCTGTGGCAGGGTTGCCCCTGTCGCGATGCAGGCTAAAATTAATCCCCTTGCTAATACAGCTTTCTTTAAAAAATAAAATATTTTTTTCTATCAGCTCCTGTCTGGCTTCACGTCCCACAGACGCTTCTTCAGGCGGTATATCAATGCTGTTCATTACCAGCATTTGATTTAGCAGCGGCCTTTCCGCAGTTTCATAATTCTCAAGAAACGCACCTGTTATTTTTGATTTCGTTAAACGGCCAATATAACAGGCAAAATCCAGCGCATTGATATCAAGTTTAAGGGCATCAATGGCTAGTATTATCTTTTCCATATACTCATTTTAACAAAGCTACTTATAGCAGTTGCCGTACTATATGATGCCCGTCAGTATGAATACTGATTGTAGTCAAAATTTAAACAGCTTGTTACCAGTAGTGCAGCTCTTTTTTCTGCAACCCGGTTATAAAATTGTTTTTTCATTGTATTTTGTTTAAGCATAAAAAATAAGAAAAATGCTATAAATGCCCAAAGTCAGGCAAATCATTTGCCAGGCAAAACCATGAGATAGAGTACTACATAATGAAGCTACAGATGTAATTGCACTATCTGCTATTTTCCTTCATTTCCCCATTAATAAGTCTCATAATTTTCAGCGGATTTCCTCTCTGCAAGGCTTCCGGCAATAGCTGATCCGGAAAATCCTGGAAACATACCGGGCGTGTGTACCGATAAATGGCCTGGGAACCAACAGAAGTACTTCGTGAATCCGTAGTAGCGGGATAGGGTCCGCCATGAACCATTGCATGTGTTACTTCTACACCTGTAGGAAAACCATTGACTACTACCCTGCCTGCTTTTGTTTGTAAAACGTCAAGTAATGTCTTTGCCTGTAGCAGTTCTTGGGGCATACCATGAACCGATGCGGTTAACTGTCCTTGTAACTTTTTACAGAAATCAATCATTTCGCCCATATCATCAGCAACAATAGCAATACTTGATGGACCAAATACTCCTTCCAGTAAAGAAGGTTCCTGAAGCGCCGTTTTTACAGTGGTCTCTATAAAATGTGGCTATAATGCCCGGTCTAAATGGGTATAACCGCCATCTACATATATAATCTGTCCGGTTGTATGACTCGACTTTTCGCTGATTAAAAAGGCAACCATATTGGCTATTTCTTCAGCAGTGGTCATACGTTTTCCCAAAGGAATTCTGTCTGTAATTTGTTTTACCTTTTCCGCGGGATTCTCTAAAGTTTTTAACCAGTTTTCATACATCGGTGTTAAACATTCAGCTACAATTACAGCATTTACCCGAATGGTATATTTTAGTAATTCTACTGCCCATTCCCTTGTTAAGGCATTTCTACCTCCATTGGAGGCGGCATAGGCGGAAGTTCCACCCTGCCCTGTTTCGGCTGTTTTGGATCCAATATTTACGATAGCGCCCTGGGATTTAATTAACCAGGGCAAAGTATACTGAGCCATCAAATAATAATGAATTAGATTTTTATGCAATGAAGCTATAAAATCCTCATAGTTACCATGTTCCAGGCTTACCCCATCGTTCACACCTGCATTGTTTACCAGGCCATCAATTCGGTTAAACTGAGCAGCAACCCCTTCTACGGCCGCTTTACAGTTTTCGGGTTTTGTAAGATCCGCAATTATCTGACAGGCTTTCCCTCCGGAAGCTTCAATAGCAGCAAGCAGTTTTTTATTGTCGGTTTCATTTCTTCCAATAATTACCGGTATGGCGCCTTCCGATGCCAGTACTTTACAAATGCCTTCTCCTATGCCCTTGGCACCGCCAGTTACCAGTATTACTTTATCAGATAAATTCAGGTTCATTTTTTAACTATTATAAACTAACCCCTTGTTTCCAAGGGATAAAATCGTCCTGATGCAGCAAAACAGCTTTGGGGGTTATTTCTCCGCCGGCTACTTTTATACAAAAGTCCAGAATTTCTTCACCCATTTCTTCAATTGTTTTTTCACCGCGAATGATTGGGCCACAATCTATATCAATGATGTCTGACATCCGCCTATACAATGCTGAATTGGTAGCAATTTTAATAGTAGGTGTAACAGCATTTCCTGTTGGCGTACCTAACCCCGTTGTAAATAATATAAGCGTTGCTCCGGATGCCGCTTTACCGGTGGTAGCCTCAACATCATTGCCTGGTGTGCAAACCAAACTCAAACCCGCTTTGGTTACCCGTTCTGTATAATTTAATACATCCACTACCGGAGAAGTTCCCCCTTTTTTAGCCGCGCCGGCAGACTTGATAGCATCTGTTATTAAGCCATCTTTAATATTACCGGGAGATGGATTCATGTCAAATCCGGATCCAACACTATGGGCCATCGCATCATATGCACCCATCAGGTTTATAAATTTATTGGCAACTTTTTCATTTACACATCTGTCTACCAAACCCTGTTCAGCGCCGCACAATTCAGGAAATTCAGCCAGTAATACTTTACCACCAAGGGCAACCAATAAATCAGCGGTATAGCCAACAGCGGGATTGGCGGAAATACCACTAAACCCATCACTACCACCGCATTTAACACCTATACATAATTCACTAATAGATACAGGCTGTCTTTCTATTTTATTGATTTCTGTAAGGCCCTGAAAGGTGCAATTAATAGCCTCCGCAATTAATTGCTCTTCGCTTTGAGATTGCTGCTGTTCAAAAAGATACATTGGCTTATCAAAAGCAGGATTCCTGAGTTTTACATCATTTAAAAAATCCTGCACCTGCATATGCTGGCATCCAAGGCTTAAGACTGTAATCCCGGCAACATTCGGATGATCGGCATAGGCGGCCAACAACTTACTAAGCAACGCCGCGTCCTGCCTTGTTCCCCCACAGCCTCCCTGGTGATTCAGGAATTTAATACCATCTACATTTTTAAAAGGCCGTTCAATAGTGTTTGAAAAAAATGGGAAGGATCCGAATTTTATTTGAGAAATGTCTTCCCCATTTTTATAGGCGTCTAAAAGCGTTCTGCAATATTTCCTGTATTTATCCGTAGTTGCATACCCCAACTCATTATGCAAGGCCTCATGAATTACATCAAGATTTCGATTTTCACAAAAAACAGCAGGGATGAATATCCAATAATTAGCTGTACCGCATCTGCCATCTGATCTGCGGTACCCATTAAATGTTTTGCCTATATACTTCGAAACATCCGGCGGTTTCCAGGTATACAAAATATTTTTATAAAAAAAAGTATCTGAAGCATGTTTTGTATTCTCAGTTGTCATTAAACCACCCTTCGGTATAAATGACTGCACTTTTCCAACCAATACCCCATACATAATAACTTCCTCACCGGCTTGCATATCCCTGTTAAAAAACTTATGCTTTGATTCAATATCATTTTGCAGGGTCACTTCAAGACTCCCTTTTATAATTACCTGGCCCTTCCTCAGATCCTCCAAAGCAACCATTACATTGTCCCGTACGTCAATTTGAAGCGCCAATTTTTTACACATCCTGCGATTTTTTCTAAAAAGTGATTAAACAATAATAAATTTATGATTATACTCAAACACTTGTACAGCTTTTTTATCCAATACCACTGAAAGGAAACCAAATAAAGCCAAAGTAAATTAAATATACATATATATTACACAGTTTTAGTATGCATAATACCCCTACTTCTCCGGGGCAGCATTTTTATAAAGCGTACCCGGATAAAAACAATCTTACAGAATGACTACTATAATCGACACACACTTACATACCTGGGATTTGCAAAAGCTCGATTATTACTGGCTGGAAAAGGATCACTCAATCCTTTCAAGAAGTTATTATGTAGAAGAAATACAAGCCGGGTTACAAAAATCAGGGGTAACAAAAGCGGTGTTAATACAAGCCACCAATCTATTAGCCGAAACAGATTGGCTGTTACAGTTGGCTGCTACCCATCCGTTTATTTCAGGCGCGGTTGTTTGGTTGCCGCTGCAGCAACCGGAGGAGGTTAGCAGGTTGTTGGAAAAATATTCCGGGAATGTGTATTTTAAAGGCGTAAGACATCAGATACATGATGAGCAGGATGACCGATGGTTGCTACAACCTACGGTAATTGAAAGCTTACAATTGCTGGAGAAAGAAAATATACCCTATGACCTGGTAGGTATAAAACCATCCCATATTGATACAGCCATTGAATTGGCAGAAATTATTCCATCGCTGAAAATGGTATTTGATCATTTAAATCAACCTCCATATTCAGATAAGACAAAATGGATACAATGGGCCGGGCGCATGAAAGAAGCTGCCCTGCATCCCAATTTGTATGCTAAGGTTTCAGGATTAGGTACGGCTGCGGGAACAGGAAATACATGGAATGCCGCAGCTATTAAACCGGCTATTGAAACTACGCTGGAACTGTTTGGCAGCAACCGTATTTTTTGCGGAGGCGACTGGCCGGTAAGCTTACTGGCAGGCACCTATTCTTTTACCTGGCAACAGTACTTTACAGTATTTGCGGAGCTGGTTAATGAAGCCGACAGAAACCTGATTTATGGTAAGAACGCTGAACAGTTTTATAACCTCATTCCTGCTTAATTAACAATGGCAGTTACCAGCTACCTTTCTGAACAGTGCATTCCAATAGAAATTCAACAGTGCCGGCCCACTGCTGTATTAAACACTTAGAAATATTTTCTTCTTAAACATAAAATAGAGGAACCCCCACTGAATGCCTACATAACAGATAGCCATCGCAACTGCATTGAAGGGATCTCCGGTTAGTTGTCCCAGCCAGTGAAATAGGCTATCCGTGGTATATTCCCACTGAATAAAATGTCCGGCCATATAAATGAGGATTGAATTCATGCCGATTACCTTAAAAAAGAAGGCCCATTTTTTAAGCCCAAGCACATCAATGATATAATAAAAAAAAGCTAACAGCAATAAACTAATACCACCTACATGCATTACAAATGAACTGGACCAGATATTTTTATTGATAGGGAAATCCATATTCCACAGAAATGCGATCACTATAAACGCGGCCCCTGTTATGGCCAAACGTACTGTTTTATTAGCGCCGTCCAGGGTACTGTTTTTTAGAAAGTTACCGGTTAAAATACCCAGCAGGCCCGTACTGATTGCCGGAATAGTGGATGTAAATCCTTCAGGATCATGATTACCCAGGTAAAGTTTACCGGGCATGATGGTACGGTCCATAAAAGAAGCAAAATTACCGGCTTGCGTAAGATCACCCATAGGAAAGCCGGGTGCTGAACTAAATTTCAGCAGTAGCCAGTATCCTATCAGCAACCCACAAAACCAGGTAATTTGTGTACCTGATTTTTTTGTAAAAATAAAAATGATATTGGCAAACATATACGCAAGGCCAATCCTACCCAAAACACTGCCAAACCGGATATCGGCAAGCGGCTTTATTTCAAGGCCATTATTAACCACCAACCCTAAAAGAACCAGTATGATCCCTCTTTTTACAACGCGCCACAATACCTGTTGTTTTGTTTTACCCTTCTCCAATTCTCTCCCAACAGAATAAGGAGTAGCTACGCCTGCGATAAATAAAAACAGGGGAAAAATAAGGTCATAAAAATGAAAACCATTCCACTCAGGATGCGTTAACTGGGTTGAGATAACACCCCAAAAACCGGAACCCGTTGCTTTAAAAAGGGCATGCACAATTTCTTCAGCACCCATTATCCAAAACATGTCAAATCCTCTAAGTGCATCAAGTGAGTACAGGCGTGGGGATGCAGTAATACCCGGCATAGCTGTTGATTGAGTAGTTGCCATAGATTGTTTTATTGGTTTACTATTAATGATTAATGTTTCAACCTGTATTTTTTCATCACTTTAGGGCTATTAAAATAAGTATCCAGTTCCTCTTCAGTCATACTATTATTCATCCCTATTGGAATATCAATCAGTTGTAACTGGATTTGTTTTATCTCATCCTTTAACTGATTTGTTTTTTGCAGAATGGTCATATCACGATCAGAAATCAATCCATTATCAGAAAGCCTGTATTCCAGTCTTTTAATAGAAGTACGTACCAGTGATGCCTGGTTCTGATCATACACCCGCTGTGGCGATACGGCTTCCTTAACAGGTACAATAGATAAGCCGATACTTGGCAGAATTTTACCCAACTGTTTACTCCCTTCATCGGCCGATGTAGACATAATGGTTCCGGACAGAGCGGTTGCCGAAGAAGTAATATCGAAAATGGTTCGGGTGTTTTTAACACGCTTAATGCTTTTATCGAGTTGCAAAAAAGAATATTTTAATTCCAGGATATAACGGTTAATGGTTTTTACTTCTGCCTGGTAAACCTGCAATGCGAGTGGATAATTGAGCGCGTCCCTTACAATAACTTTTACAGTAGTTGTATCGCGGTATTGGAAGCGGGTAGAGCCAATAAAATTAATCAGGATAATTTTAACTTTTCCTGAATCTGTGTCTTTAACAAAATCAAAACCGGCGTGCCATAAAAATTCATCATCACAATGGCGGATTAAAGAAGGGTTCTTGAGAGGTACATTTGAAAAGTATGTAATACTTTCTATTGGGAAACTGCCTGTTTCACATTGTACTTTAAAACTTAAGGTATCGCCTTCATCTATACTAACCACAGGGCTAACCGACAACTTGATTTTAGATGGTATAATCTCAGTAGTATAAAACAGTAGTATAAAACTGGTATCAATTTTTTCATCCGGCCGGTTTGGTTTATTTACACCCAGCAGTACTTTATATTCATGATCATACTTTAGTTTACCGGATAAAAAATAGGTTTTTGCCGCTTTAAATGTAATCCGTCCATCTTCGTTATTAATTTGCAAACCAATAGGCGCATTTCGTAAGTACCAGAAATATTTACCCTGTTTATTGATAGCGGGTTGAAAATGTAATACAGAATCTGCGGCCAGTGTAATATAAGGGGGGAGGTTATTGATTTGCAGAACCGTATCAGGTGATGAGGTTACCAAAGTATCACGTAAAGATTGCGGAATGGTATCCTTTTTAACTTGTACCAACGTGTCGGATATGACTGTTGAAAATAACCCGCTATCATTGGCAGACAGGTTATTTACCAATGCCAGTGTCATCAATAACGTTAGTATATTAAGCATAAAAAACGTTTGGGTTAGAATGAAAATACAGCTATATCCATAGAGTCTCTACAAAATTTTATCAAAATTTAGTACATTAATCAATAAAATTGCCTCAAAAAATAATCGGGTAGTATGGGAATATACCGGCAGAAGGCGGCAGTAGCACATTACAGATTAACGCCATATTGCTTAAGGGATTTACGAATTTTTTCCAGGGCCCTTGCCATATGTGTTTTAACAGTAAGTGGTGAAATTTGTAATCTGGAGGCAATTTCGTTATAGGAGAGGCCCTCCTCTTTAGCAAAATGAAAAACCTGTTTTTGCATCTGAGGCAAACGGTTAATCATTGTATTCAGTTGCTTTTCAAAATCGGCATTAATCAGTTTCATTTCTCCATCAGCTATATCGTTACTACTCTCGGGATGATACATTTTTTGCATATTCCATTCACAAGCCAGTTTCTTGAATTGATTGATCAACTTATTTTTTGCAACAGTTACCAGCCAGGCTTCCACCGGCATATCAACCTTCATGTTTTTTCGCTCAAACCATAACTTCAAAAAAACATCCTGAACAATTTCCTGCGCCAAAACAGGCGATTTGAGATACCTGACAGCTAATGCATATATCCTGTTACTATACCTGCTATACAGCGCTTTAAAAGCAGCCTCACTATCATTAGCGAGCTGAGTCATCAAAATAGATTCCTCTTGCTTTTTCTCTACCGGCATGATCCAAAAGTAATTATTAACCAATGTAATAATTAATTATGAATATTATCTAACTATTACCTAAAATTTACTGCATCCGGCCACCTATATCTACCAAAGAAAAGTTACCCCAATTACCCGCAATTTAAAAGAGCTATTTTACGCATGTATAATAAATATATTTTATATTTTATATTTTAGGAGTTCACCCCCTTTTTATCCTGATTAAGGGCTATTATTTGATCACTTTCAGGTAACGGGCCATCCAATAAGGCAGCAGGTATTCATCACCGGCCAACTCTGCCATGCCCCCGTCACCCCCATCCAGATCAAAAGGATTGGTATTGTGCCGGTGCATGGGTTGTTCTCCCAATGGTATTTGTATTTTTGTGGTTTGGCCACGAAGATTTTCGGGTAGAAAAATCAGGTCTTTCCGGTGTGAGTTTTTTACTGTCCATCTAACCAAATCCAGTGGAAACTCCTGCAGGTACCATAGCGTAGATTCCTTATCATACACACCCGCCGTTCCCCTGGCAATCAGGTTCCATAATGCATCCCGCTCCGGTAATTCAATGGCCCAATGATTTTTGATGGCGCCGGCAAATTGCTTTTTAAGGGTATCATTGAATGCAAAATGGTAAAGAACCCAATAGGTAAGAAAAGCCATTTCATCATCCGAGTGATTCCATCCATCACCCATCGTTGCGCCCAGGTGAGCATATCCGGGTGTTAACTGTATTTTGTTACAATCAATTAAAATATTCTTCAGATAATTATGTTGATTCATCAACCGAAAAGCTTCTGATTGATAGATCGCTTTACCTGTTAACGCATATCCTAATTGCAAACCAGCTATAATAGTAGTGCTTCCCAGTTTTCTGTCGCCGACTGATTCCGGATACCAATTAATATATTCCGGGTTCCATCTTCCCCAACGGGTGGGTTTACCATCTGCATCAATGAAATAATAATTATTATCGATGATATGTGTGAGTATCTTATCAATAAAATCTGCCACCCTTTTCTTCTCCACGGGTGTTTCTGCCACAAACTGGCTCATAACGGCTGCCGCAAAAATATGTCCGACAAACTCATCACTACTGGTGGTGCCTTTCCATTCCCATTCAGGATCCTGTGACTTTCTCCATGCTTCCGGATCTGAATTCCGGTATTCAATGCGCTCAAATGTTCTGGAAGGGAACCCTTTTAATGGATTAATGGTAAGTAATCTTTCAAATGCCTCAAAGGTTTCCCAGGCATAGCGTTTAGCGAGTTTCTCTTTGGTTACCGCATAGCGGAAAGCCTGGCTTCCCAG
Organism: Chitinophagaceae bacterium; assembly: GCA_023229465.1. GTDB lineage: Bacteria > Bacteroidota > Bacteroidia > Chitinophagales > Chitinophagaceae > Sediminibacterium. Next base: position 32,297 of record JALNZE010000004.1, on the reverse strand, counting down.
GTAAAAAGAACTCCATAACCCGTCATTATCCGTATCCTTCATTTCGGCAGCGGATATATCACCGGGCTTATCAAAAAAGACTTCCGAAATAAGGCCATACCGAATATGACGCTGCCTGATTTTATCCTGGTAATACGTTGTTTTTTGTGCAAGGGTTTGTGCCTGAAATTCAATTTTATTCAGCCCGGATGGTGTAAGGCAATATATATTTTCCTTACTATCGGCAGCCAGTGCGGTTACCTGGTTATCATCCAGCCAACGTTTAGACGCGTAATACCGATAGCCTCCCTTAGCTTCTTTCCTAAAAGCTCCTTCATCTGATCCTGCCCATATAGTACCATTAGCAACTAATAAGCAGTTAATATTTGGAACGGGAACTTTATTTTGTAAAGCGACTGTGAGATTGCCACTTGCATTATGAATAGCATAATATCCATTTTCAGTTCCTGCGAAGATTTCATTTTTATAAAAAGCCAGCGTTTTGATGCCGCCGCTTTTATACAATGGCAATAATTGAAATCCATTAAACCGGTAGACCGTCTGCTTTCCTAAAGCATAAAAAACACCTTGGTGATTATATAGATTTCTGATCTGTTCATCCTGTGGGAAGTCAATTGCCGCTAATGTATTGTTTTTAATCAACCCCAGTGACTGTGTACCTGCCAATAGTATGGAACCATCTGCAGCTACGGCCAGCTTGTTAAATTTATTTTTAGGTAGAATGGTATAGGGTACCCCGGCATAACCATTAGTCAGTACTTTATCATCAAACAAATAATATAAATTACCAGGGCCATCCTGAACAGAAATGTCGAGTGGCTTTTTTTTCGAAAGGGGTGTAAAACGAAGGTCCTTAACAAGTTCCTTACCCTGAACCCTGTATAGTCCTTTTTCGCTAAGCACATACACCACATCATTGTAATCAATCACCAGTTTTTTGAGGGCTGTACCTTTTAATAAACCGGGAATACTGTATTTTACAGATACCGCCTGTTTAAAAGGCAGATCAGGATCAGCAGCGGCTGAATTACCGATACAGGCAACCCATACCAGCAAGCAATAAAATAATTTCATCGTACGCGTTTAAGTCAAATAAGTTATCTGTTAGATGGCCCTTATTTACAGATTTATTTTGCAGGAAAATATTCTTCCAGCCAGGCAACTACTTTGGCAAATAAATCTGCACGTACCGCCCCGCTAATACCATGCTTTTCATTAGGGTAAACTTCATATTTTGCCGGCACATCAAGGGATACTAATTTTTTATACATCTTATCAGCCTGGCTCACAGGTACCAGCGGATCGGCGCCTCCATGAAAGAACACCGTTGGCACCGCTGATGCTTTAGTGATGCGGTGAAAAGGGCTTGCCTCAAAACTGATCTTTGCCTGTGCATCCGGATCTCCCAATAAATTGACAGAGATACGATCTGCATCAGAGTTAGGCGTTCTTACCGATAAATCAGTCAGATCTGTTGGCCCCCAAAGATCAATCACTGTTTTTACCTGCTTGTTATTATCATATCCATACGCATATAACATGGCCATGTGGGCGCCGGCGCTTCCGCCCATCAATGCAAACTCTTTTCCATTAAAATTAAATTTCTTAGATGCTCCGGTCAGAAATTTCATCGCGCTGGTTACATCTTCCATTTGCGAAGGGAACCGGTTCTTACCGTCTTTGATTAACCGGTAATTCATTGACACAATAATATATTTTCTTTTCCCAACCAGGTCCTCCACCAGGCTATTAGGAAATTCTCCTTTATCACCTGAGGTCCAGGATCCTCCATGTATATACAAGATCACTTTGGCGCTATCATATACTTTTGGAAAGTATACATCCATCACATTTTCCGCGCTTGCAAAACTATAAGGAACATCGGCCAGTTTTCGAAAATTGAGCACAGCCTTTGGCGGATATACAACAGGCAGTACACTGGCGCCATTACGAAGTTTATTGTTTACCAGATACGTTATGAATGCTTCAGGATGATCAGTTTGCGCACCCTGAATTCCCTTGCGCATGGCTTCACTCCATTTGGCCTGATTTTCATCCCTGCCCTGCACATCTAACCAAACCTGTATTCCATTTGCACGGGCAACCGCTAACATGGCGCTGTCCCTTACGTTATCTAATACCTCCAGTTGCATCCTGTCAAGCAATGCCAATAAATCTTCTTTGGTATTGATTGATTCCGGCAGGCTCGCCCCAAGTGGCATAGCAGGTGCAGTTTTTCGCCAGTCCGTGTATTGCTCAATTTTGTTCAGGTAAACCAATATTTGCTTTTCCATACCAGCAGTCTTAATCTCCTGGTAAACTTTTGCTGCTTCTGCTTCTTTAAAATCGAGATAGATATTTACCCTGTCTTTACAAATTTTCAATGCTTCGCTGAATGCCGGAATACGATACGCTTTTCCATCCTTACTCACTACAGCGAGTTTGTTTATTTCATCCAATGTCAGATCCTGTACCCGTCCCTTTCCATTAGTGGTATTATCAACTGTTTCATTATGACATAATACAAGATGCCCATCCTTGGTAGTGCGCAGGTCCATTTCAATATAATCCGCACCGAACTGGATAGCTTCTTCAAAAGCGGCTATGGTGTTTTCTGGTTTTAACAGGTGACTTCCCCTATGGGAAATTACCACAAAACCATTCTTTGAAACGGGCATTGGCGCGGTTATTTGCTGAGCAAATACAACAAATGCCGAAAAGATGAGAAGGAATGCTAAAATCGTTTTTTGTAAACGCATATTCATTTTTTTAAAAAGCAGGAAAATATTTAGTAAGCCAGGCCAATGTTTTTACTAATACATCAACCCCGGCGGCACCTCGCATACCATGTTTTTCATCAGGATAAAAGGCATACTGTGCCGGAATACCCAACGCTAACAGTTTTTGATACATTTTATCCGCCTGGCTAACAGGTACCAGCGGATCAAGCCCCCCATGAAATAAAATGGTTGGCACCCCGGATTCTTTGGTGATACGGTAATACGGACTGGCATCCAAACATATCTGTGCTTTGGGGTCAGATACACCCAACAAATTAATCACTTTAGCATCTGCATCCATATTCCCGGCGCGAACATCTTTATCAGCAAGGTCGGTTGGCCCCCAGAAATCAACTACTGTTTTCACTTGTTTCGCGGCATCATACCCATACGCATACAACATAGCCAGGTAAGCACCAGCGCTACCCCCCATTAATGCAAATTCATTCCCATTAAAATGGTATTTGTCTGCATTGCCGGATAAAAAAGCAAAGAGTTTGCTCACGTCTTCCATCTGTGAAGGAAACCGGTTCCTTCCATCTTTAATCAACCGATAATTGGCCGACACAACAATGTATTTTCGTTTTCCTACCAATTCATCTATCAATACAGATGGAAATTCTTTTTTATCACCCCCTGTCCATCCACTGCCATGCAGATAAACGATCACTTTCGCATTTTCATAATTAACCGGAAAATAGGCATCCAGTATATTCTCTGCATCGTCATTGCTATAGGATACATTCAGCATCTCACGATACAGGGTTTCTTTCGTGTCTTTTGGTATGCCGGTTTTCGTTTCGTTCTTAGCGCCTGTTATTTGGGCCTGTGCCTGTAAAACAAGACAGGTTATGCTAAAAGCAAGAAAGTATCTTTTACAAAAATTCATAACAACCCCATTTTATCTAAAGAACTTTTTTGGTATCCGTCATAAATACACGGGTACTCTCCGTATACTCACTACCATTGGCGTCTTTGTATTTTACATTCACATAAAAAGCACGGTACCCGGAAGTAGGAAATTCTTCCAATGCTATTACGTTAGCCGTATTTTTTATGCCCAAACTCTTCGGTTCCCACTTATCATTTCGAAAGTCAAGATCCGTTGAATTTGCTGTCCAAATAATCACATCCGTCAGTTTATCTGAAGTTGTCTTAATAGAAACGGTAACCCCTTTGGTACTTTCAGCAGTCTTCCAGGTACAAACCGGGTAAGGCAACTTTTTAAGTGTCAACCCAAAAAATGAGCTTACTGTTGACAAAGCTTCTTTTTTATCTCCCATACCATGGCCAACATTGGGAATATAGTGTATCAGGTTCTGGCCGGGAATACTATCTATGTAGTTCTTGATATTATCAATGGGCCAATACTCGTCATTGGTTCCCATTAATATCATTTTAGGGATGGTCAATTTTTTCCGGTAAGAATAAGGATCAATCATGGTAGTGATGTCAGCGGCATTTCCGGCACCCAGATCCTGAACAATACCCAGTTTCACATAATCTTCAATCTGAATACTATAATCGTTCCATACTTTAACCTGGTAATTCATACTTACAGGCATGTTCAGCATATCAATCACCATTGGGGCGATGGCTGTTACCCTTTTATCATTGGCGCCGATAAGCCAGGTTGTCCAGCCACGTTTTGAAGCGCCCGATACCACAAAACGGTTGATGGTATGATTCAGCTTTTGTTTAGCAAATTCCTGAACCGCATCCATGGCACGTTTGGCTCCTTTCACCATCGGAAAAAGTAAGGGCCAGGAATAATCACCGTCTTTTTTAAAATTATGCAGGGTAAAAGAAATCAAAGCATCCTCCGTAAGGTTATCATACAAAGGCTGATTAGGCGCCTGTTTTAAAATAGCCACTATGGCGCTGTTTTGCTTTGCCACCGCGCAAAAACTTTCCGTTAACCCATCTCCCTTCCCGCTCCAATTTGGCAGACCCTCTTTATTGATGCTGCCACCGGTAATAAACTGCAGGGCGCCATCATATTTGATTTCCTTTGGCACCAATATACTCAGTTGATGCGTCCAGGTATATTCGCGCCATTTTTGAGAAGTAAGCAGTAAAGCGTAAACAGTAACGTCTCCAACTTCATAGGATTCCTTGATCTCCCAGCTAAAGTTTTTATCACCATTATTAATATAGCGCTCTAATGCCGTGGAAGGCCTGATGGCTTTTTGTGCCTGTATGGTAGATAAAAGTAAAAAGATGGACAAAAAGAGCATACCCATTCTATATGAAAATCTATTCATGGTAATTTATTAAAGGTTCTAAATATGTTTACTGCACAAGCCACATTTTGGAGAATTCGATATCTCCCTTATCCAATCTGCCAATGGCTATCTGGTAATTACCCGAATTATTTTTAAACTCCGATTCTGGGTACCTGTAACGTAATGGGAAAGGATTTACTGTGCTGCTAAGAGCCCCATTATTTTCGAGAAAAGGCACCCTGGTTCTTCTATAATCAGCATAAGATTCAATACCCATCATAAATAATCCCAGCCATTTCTGAAGTCCTATTTTTGCCAGTTGCTGCGTTTTATCCGCGGGAAAAGCAGCTAATGGATTAGCGAAATAGCTGGCAGGCAATGGCTCGCCCCATCTCTTCATTGCCAGTTCAACGCCTTTCTTGTAGAATGTTTCAGCATTTCCGGTGATCCATCCTTTTACTACTGCTTCTGCCAGGAGAAACTGAACTTCATCTGCCTGCATGATGGTTGCCTTAAGTAATGGATTTGCATTTTCATTAAACAATTTAGAGAACATCGATACCTTATAATTACCCCTGGTATCAGCAAAATCATAGCTGCCATTGGCATTTATTACCTGAACAGAAACGCCTGCGGGATAGCCTGTATAGGTTGTCATTGAATCAATAATGAAAGGAAGAATTGTTTTAATTTTTGCATTGTTCCTGTCAATATATTCCCACTGGTAATTATAGGTATACCCTTTTACGGTAATGGATCTTTTACCTGCATTGAGTGTAACAGAATCCATCGAAGCTGCCCATGGTTTTTCTACCGGGGCCACCCATACTTTTAATCGCTCATCATTCAGGGCTTTTAAGGTATCGACTAAAGTTTTACAGGGCCTGACGATCAAAAAATTTCCGGCGGGATCCAGGTTGGTTCTTCCCATCGGCGAAGCCATGGATTTATCACCGTCAATATAGGGAATAGCAGCATTGTCGGGAACATCACTTAACAAAGGCAATGCTGAAACGGCCAGTATTTCAGCCGCGTTGGGCACCTTATTGCTTTCCCTGATCAATAACCGCAAACGCAGTGAATTAGCCAGTTTGATCCATTTGGTTTTATAACCGGTAAACATAATATCAGACGGTTTATCCAGGGATTCTTTTCCATCAGTCAGTAACTGCGCGGCATCTTTCAAATTTTGAATCAATGCAGGATAGATGTCTTTTTGCTCATCAAATTTTGGAAAAAGGATTCCATCCTGGCCGCGAAGACCTTCCGTATAAAATATATCGCCATACAGGTCTGTAACGACCGACCAAAGCAGCGATTGAAATATCCTGAATACGCCTTCATGTGTTTTCAACCCTTTCGCATTTACATTTATTACAGCGGCATTGATCAATTTGATCACCCCTGTGTATTCATACAAATCTGATTTGGGCAGTCTGAAATTCAGGTAGGTATTATCATCGCTGTTTCTGTTGCCTTGCATGTATTGAACAGTAGCCGAGAGATTGGTTGCGCCCATCCCACTTTTATTTTGATAAAGGAAGGCCGACTTTTGGATGATGGAAGACAGCAGCAGATTAGGTTCTGCTGATTCCAGTGCATCCCGTTTAGCCAATAGCTCGTCTTGCCTGAATGCTGTTTTCTGACAAGAAGAAAGAATGCATAACTGGCCAATTAATATTATCAGGAACTTTTTCATATCTGTGAAAGATTAAGATTAAATTAAAAGGTAACTGCCAATTTAAATCCATAAGAAGCAATGGATGGTAATGCCTTACCAATGATTCCCTGGTTTACCCCTATTCCTTCAAAGGCGGCTTCAGGATCTCCCTGCTCTCCACTCTTATTCCACTGGAAAATATTCCTGGCAATGAAACCAACCGTTAAATTCTGAATTTTGAAGCGTTCCAGGAATTTAGAAGGAATGGCATATTCAAATACGATTTCCTTTACTTTCAGGTTGGTAGCATCCCGGATAAGTGTCTGAGAAAAACTCCAGTATTGCGAACCAAGAATTAATCCGGGTAAAGCATAGAAAGTAGCGAGTGAATCAGCGCCGTTTACAATATAATCATTATCATTATTTGGATCTCCACCCGGTTTTAACCAAACGCCTTTAAAGTAAGAAGCATCCTGTGCATACGCACCATAATTTGCATAGTTCCTAACCAATGCCATCATATAAGGATACTTCATTGTTTGCCAGGCGGGCCATCTGAGTCCCCCTGATTGCGCATCACGTCCACCTGCCGTATAATCATTGGGACCATTTACCAGGTCTCCGATAGTCAACAAAGAGTGCCCGTTGGTAACTGATCGCCTGGTTACATTTGATACATACTCTCCCCCAACCCGCAGGCTGGCTACTACAGAAAGTTTGAACCCTTTATACCGAACTGATGAATTTAAACCAAGAATAAAATCCGGATTGTAATTCCCGATTGATTTCCTGTCTTTTTCCAATGAAGAATATTTCCAGTTTCCTGTATTATCCAATACCAGCATTCCGGCATACTTACTGGTAGAAGGCATTCTTTGAAATACATTATTTTCCCAAAGGGTACCTATACGGTCACCTTCAGCCATTCTTAAGTTTACGTTTGGTCCATTACCATAAAAAGTATACCCATTAGGAATATAGGTCTTTGACAGTTTAGTGATGTGGGCATCTGTTTTGGTGTAGTAAGCAGAGATATCCCAATTCCAGTTTTTTGATCTAACCGGCACAAAAGTCATCCCTATCTCAATCCCTTTCGCTTCTACCGTTCCTACATTAGTTAACATACCTGAATAGCCTGTACCCGGAGAAGTAGGAATAAAGTCCTGCTGGTTTTCATGTGTTTTTTTGAATATGGTAAAATCAGCTGAAATGCGCTTGTCAGCCAATACCACATCAAACCCACCTTCATAGGAATTGGTAACTTCAGATTTGATATTAGGGTCAACCAATTGCCCTCCGATATTTAATATTTTTACGGCTCCATAATCAACCGGATTAAAACTGAATGTATTATTACTCCTTGGCTTACCAATACCATGGCCTACCTGGGCAATACCCCCTCTGAGTTTAAACAGGTTGATAAATGAAGGCAGTTTAACTGTTTCTGAAGCAACCCAGCTGATGGCAGCAGAAGGATAAAAATGATGATTTTTATCTTCTTCCAGAATTCCACTCTGATCATACCTTCCGGAAAGATCAAGATATACCTGGTTATCGTAGCCTACCTGGGTAGTTAAATAGCCACTTTGTGTTTTACCGGTACCCCATGAATTGCCGGCAGTTAATGTTCCTGCAACAGCATTACTCAAACTATAATCGTTTGCCCGTACCAATTTATCAGCATTGGCATTTGAAAAATAGGAATTACCATACACATAGTTATAACCTGCGGTGGCACTGGTAGAAATTTTCTTAAAATCTTTGTTCCAAATAAGCATTACATCAGAGTTCACTGAGAATGTACTCTGAGTTTGAATAGAATACCGTCCATCTTTTTTATTCAAATCTGTAAACCCCTTCGCCAACTTGTATTCATAATTGTCTCCATTATAGTCCATCCCTGATCTTACCAATAACTTTAGCGGATCAGACAATTTCCATTCCAGTTCAGCCTTTCCAAAGAAGTTATCTTTCCGGTAGGTATTAATCTCACCGTTTGTGAACATATAGGGATTGTCTGCATAAGGATCACCATTTGACTTATACGCGGGTGCATTCTGTTTGATACCTTCAAATCCTTTTAGCCATATATTCTGCATTTCTTTTACAGGCTGGAAATGGGCCAGAAAAGCAAAGGTCAACAATTCAACCGCATCATTATTAGACGCTGATTTATTGGGAGAGTATTGTGCAACATAATTACTACTTACTGAAATCTTTACCTTATTGGTAACATGATAACTTGCATTCAGGTTTACAGTCATTCTGTCTGTAGCGTTATTAGGCATTACCCCAATATTCGACATCTTACCCACAGAGAACCGAAAGGAACCCTTATCAGAATTGCCGGTTACACTAACATTATAATTATTCGTTGATCCATTCTGCATAAACTGCTGAAGCCTGTTTTCTTTGGCAGCCAGAAAAGGTACCGTTTCATTTGCCTGAGAAAGTGTATTCCACCTGGATACATTAAAAGATCCATCCAGTTTCGGACCCCAGTCATAACCGCCGCCGGGTACATACACTGAACTTCTGATACCCACACCATAATCGGTTTGTGTTTGAAAAAAGTTGAAGGGATGGTCTACTACCATGGATGTATTAAAGGAAACGCCAATACCTTTTTTTGCATTTTTACCGGATTTAGTAGTAATCATAATAACACCATTACCTGCCTGTGAACCATATAATGCACCTGCACTGGCACCTTTCAGTACCGATATACTTTCAATATCTTCCGGATTCAACTGGGAAAGCAGGTTTCCAAAATCAACCCCGTTTTTATTGGTAATGCTGGCTGTACCCAATGGGATACCATCAATTATATATAGTGGCTGACTATTAACCGTAGAACTGGGAAGGCTTAAACTGGTGGCGCCACGGATGGTAATAAAAACAGATCCGGCCGGATCTGTACTGGCCTGCGTAAAATTAACACCACTCATTTTACCATCAAGTGATCTTACCAGGTTTGAACTGCCTCCATTGGTAAGTTCTGTGCCTTTAATATCCGCTACTGCATAACCTAATGAACGCTTTTTTCTGGAGATACCCAGGGCTGTTACCACAACATCATTCAATGCTGTTGTTTCAGATTGTAAACTTACGTTGATACTACGGCTGCCATTTAGTTTAATCTGCTGTGTAGTAAAACCAACATAACTGAATACCAAAGTTGATTTCAGATTTGGAACTGAAATACTATATAGCCCCTTCCCCCTGGTTACTGACATGAACCCACTTTCATTTACCTTAACAGAAACCCCTTCCAGCACTTTTCCTGTTTCATCAGTTACCACACCGGAAATGGTTGTATCTATAATGGCTGCTTCGGCAATAGGTTCAAATTTTTTTTCACTTTCCCCTGCAGCCGGCTGTGGCTTATTTGGAAAAAGAACAATTTGTCCGTTTAATTCCTTGTATCCAATAGAAAAAGGAAACAGAATGTCGTCTAATAATAGTTTTAGCTTTTTATTTTCCGCTTTATAGGTTACCTGGTTATCTACATTGATCGAATTTGAACTGTAGTTGAACCTGGCATTGGTTTGCTTTTCAATAAGCTGAAATACTTTGTACAATTCAACATTATTGATTTTTAGCGTGATCGATTTCTCTAAAACCGATTGGGCTTCAACATTATTGGCAAAAAGAACTGAAGAACATACGATAGAAAGGAGGAATTGGGCAATCGTAAACTTCATGACAATAAAGATTGAAGCAACGAAACGTTGCTTTTTTTTCATAAATTTGAGAAGTTTTGGTCGTTTAATAGTCATTTACGGGCAAAATAAGCATACCGAAAGGTGTTTGCGAAGCCGATGATGTTCCACCATTATCGGCTTTTTTTATTTTTTTCTCAAGTCATAATATATATTTTTAATTAATATTATTAATTCCGGTTCAGTTACATCCCTTACCGGTAACCAGTATTTTAGTTCCATTAACTTCATAAGCGGCACCTATCGTCAGGCAAATAATATGCAACTTCTCCAGCATCTCCTGTGTAGAAATATCTCCTGTAAATACGCAGTTATACACATTATCATTATCAACCACTATTTCTATACCAAACACTGATTCTAATTGCGAGAATATATTTTTTAAACTGGTAGCTTTCTGAAAAATGAAGGATCCGGCCAGTTTATTGTGTTTAAACGCCTTATCCATATCCAGGATACCAACCAGTGGATGTATAGAGTCGGCTATGGTAGTTTGAAAGTCACGATGTATCGGGTTATACATCGCTTTCTGATTGGGTTTTAATATGACACTTTTTGCTTCTTCACGTGAAGCGGTTCCAGTTGACATATACTTATTCTCAAAAACCTGAACCTTTCCTGTTCTCACAGACACTTCTACATTTTTTGTATTGGTATTTGTTTTAATAGTAAAGGAAGTTCCCAGCACCCTTGTTACGATATTATTATAGTATACCATAAAAGGTTTTTCCGGATTTTTAGTAACCACAAAAAAAGCTTCCCCTGTCAGGTATACTTCCCGCTTTCCATTGGCAAACTGTTTAGGAAAACTCAGTGAAGATTGAGGCGCTAATTTTACCGTACTACCATCCTCCATAACCAGTTCAAGCGGAAGTGAAGTGGTATTTGTTTTAATACTGTTGTTTTGGGGAACCGGAATTTCAAATGCAGACCGACTATTCATAGACAGTGTATTTCTATAAATGAATAAGGCCCCAAATACGATCAATAAAAAAATAGCCGCGATAGAAAAAACCTGCAACAGGCTGGTTCTCTGTGACCTGATAAAAAGACGGTTAGTATTTTCCTCCGAAGCCAAAATTTTCAATAAAATAGCTTCCGAAATACCGGCGGGCAGTGCTACTGTATTTAATTTGTCTGATTTTACCTCCTTTTCTATCAATTCTGACAACAGCTCCTCTATATTTTCAGCAGCAGTCATTCTGAATAATTCATCATGCTCAGCAGGATTAATCGTATCCTCCAGGTATTTTTTTAATAACGCAGTATATCTCAGTTTATCAAGCATACGAAAAAATCATTATTTAAATTCAATTCAAGTTCCGGATTTTGAAAATATTCCGCTGAGTGAACCTGTAAAAGAAAAAAACGGGGTCCACACATGTGTAATACAATCAGGATGAACGCATGGAGTACAAGAAATTAAAATATTTTTTTTTAATAATAAAAAATCAAAATCATCCTTTTCAAAAATAAAAAAAGATATACCTTTTTAAAATATTGTATACACTATGATCAGGTTTATGCTGCTTTGTTTGCCTTTTATGATAGTATTCCATAAGCTATCCGCACAGGCCCTATTACAGAAAACACCTCGTATTTCAGAGGTCCTTATCTTTCCGCAACAGGAAAAGCATGTTCATGCCAGCAGCATTGTAAGTTTACCTAATGGTGATTTACTGGCTGCCTGGTTCCATGGTAGCGGAGAAAGAACAGCGGATGATGTTAAGATCATGGGCGCACGTTTAAGAAAGGGTAGTGCCCAATGGTCCGGCCCCTTTGTACTGGCAGATACACCCGGTCTGCCAGATTGTAACCCAATTTTATTTTTAAACAGCAACGGAAAATTATTTCTTGTATGGGTTGCCGTTCAGGCTAACCGCTGGGAATTTTCCATTCTGCGGTATAAGACAGCTACCGAATATACAAACCATGACATACCTGTCTGGAGTTGGCAGGATAATATATTACTAAAACCGAATGAAGGGTTCGCTACAGAAACAGCCAGGCAGTTTAAAAAACTTCCAAAACAGGAATTGGGTTGGTCTGAATTTGCACCTGGCTATGATGACATGATTATTGAAGCAAGCAAAGATCTGCGCAAAAGGTCTATTGGCTGGATGACAAGGATAAAACCATTGTTACTGGAAAATGGAAAAATACTGCTTCCATTATATTCAGATGGCTTCAGCTTTTCCATGATGGCCATTTCTGATGATGATGGCGATTCCTGGCGTCCTGGCTTGCCAATAATCAGTCGTGGTGGCATTCAGCCCGCACTGATACAAAAGAAGAACGGCCATATCATTGCTTATATGCGCGACAACGGAGATGCCCCTAATAGTGTACAGGAAAGTGAATCCGCTGATAAAGGAGAAACATGGTCTGCCGCTATAAAAACAAGTATCCCTAATTCCGGCAGCAGCGTTGAGTTATATGCTTTATCAGATGGCAGATGGGCATTCATCGGTAATGACGTGGCAGAGGGCAGACATCGCTTATGCCTTTACCTGTCTGCTGATGAAGGAAAAACATGGAATAGTAAAACCTTGCTTGAAAATGAAGCGCCGGGCAAAGGCAGTTTTTCTTATCCTGCACTGATTCAAACAACAGACAGGCTACTGCATATTACCTATTCCTATCAGACGGAGCATAAAGGAGAGTCAATCAAATATGTTATTGTCGATCCTGCAAAATTGTAAACCATTCAACAATCCAATTAGAAACCCACTTTAACCCTTATTTACCATTTTAAAAAATTAAACGTATGGAATCAAGCTTTCTTTCCCTGGTACTATTACCACTTGCACTATCTATCATAATGATGGGATTGGGACTCTCACTGACCATTGATGATTTTAAAAGAGTAGTTGTTTACCCAAAGGCAGTATTTATCGGCCTCATCTGCCAAATGCTGGTTTTACCAACCATCTGTTTTTATATTGCCAAAAGCTTTGGCCTGGCTCCGGAATTAGCAGTGGGCCTAATGCTACTATCGGCTGCTCCCGGTGGACCAACCGCAAATCTGTATAGTCATATTGCAAAAGGAGATGTAGCGCTCAACGTATCACTAACAGCCATCAATAGTATTGTTTCGCTTTTTACTATCCCGCTTATTGTGAATTTTGCCATAGCCAATTTTTTGCAAACGGACCAGGTAGTACCCATGCAATTTAAAAAAGTGATTGAAGTATGCATAATGGTTATATTACCCGTTTCCATTGGCATGTTACTGCGCTCAAAAGCTTCCAAACTTGCCGCTCAATTAGAAAAACCTGTGAAGATTGCCTCTGCTATTTTTCTTGTACTAATCATTATTCTTACCGTTTTGAAAGAACGAAAACATATTGGCCAGGATTTTCAACAGGTAGGTATGGCAGCGCTTGTATTGAATGTTTTGAGCATGGGGATTGGTTATTTCATTCCCCGACTGTTTAACCTTGGGAAAAAACAGGCCATTGCCATAGGTATGGAAATTGGTATTCACAATGGCACTTTGGCTATCTATATAGCACTCAGTGTAATTGGCAATAGTATCATGAGTATACCACCTGTTATTTATAGCCTTATCATGTTTTTTACTGCGGCTATTTTTGGATTTTTAGTAAATATAGGTAGCAGGAAAGAAACGGCCAGGTAAGTAATTATTAATAATACAACCGAGCTACCTGCCATAAAATGCCGGTAATTTCCTACATTACCGGCTATGACAGACGGCAGGCTCAAACGCAGTTTAACACCCACGCTATTATGGGGGTTAGGGGTAGGCTATGTAATTTCGGGTATGTATTTTGGGTGGAACCTGGGACTGGAAAAAGGGGGTACCCTGGGCATGGCCCTGGCTACTTTTTTAGTAATGGTACTTTATACCTGCTTTAGCTTTTCTTATGCAGAACTGGCCTGCGCTATTCCCAAAGCCGGAGGAGCTTATGATTATGCGGAGCGTGCCTTTAAAAAAGATATTGGCTTCATTACCGGGCTGGCACAGATCATAGAATTTGTTTTTGCCCCACCTGCCATTGCCATTGCAATCGGCGCTTACTTTAACCTGGCTTTTCCGCAGGTACCCATTCTCCCTGCTGCCATGACCGTTTACGTAATTTTCGCAGGATTAAATCTCTATGGTGTTAAAGCAGCCGCAAATTTTGAACTGATAGTAACAATACTGGCCGTTGGTGAATTATTACTTTTCTCTACGCTAACCCTTCCGCATTTTTCTTTCAGTAATTTTACACAAAACCCTTTCCCAAATGGATGGAGTGGCGCTTTTGCGGCCCTCCCATTCGCTATCTGGTTTTTTCTGGGTATTGAAGGCGTGGCCAATGTGGCTGAAGAAACCATCCATCCGCAAAAAGACATACTACGGGGTTTTGGCTGGGCCCTCATTACCCTGGTTATTTTATGCATCCTTGTTTTTGTGGCAGCCATCGGTATTGGCGGATGGGAAACAATTGTGTATGATGCCAATGGTAATAGTTCAGATTCTCCATTGCCATTGGCATTGGGTCGTATTTTTTCAGCGGATCATCTCTTTTATAAATTGCTGATAGGAATTGGTTTATTTGGATTGATCGCTTCATTTCATGGTTTGTTATTAGCCAGTGGACGGGCCACTTTTGAGTTTGGCAAAATCGGGAATGCGCCTAAGTTTCTGGGCCGGGTACACCCTCGTTTTCAAACACCGGCAAATGCGCTTATCTTTAATTCCATTTTAGGGATCCTTATCTTATGTACCGGCAAAACTGCCGAAATCATTATCATCTCTGTATTTGGAGCCCTAACCCTGTATATTTTTTCTATGCTGGCTGTTTTACAACTTCGAAAAAAGTCGCCTGACATGAATAGGCCTTTTCGGGTTCCGTTGTATCCATATACACCTATCGTAGCCCTGGTACTGGCTTTTATTTGTTTGATCGCATTATGTTATAATAACCGGCTACTGGCGATAATTTATTTTAGCATCCTGCTTTTCTTTTTTTTGATTTTTAAATTATTCAAAAAATGAGTACCCAAGAAATTATTGATTACGTGAGTAAACACCCATCCGGCAGGGTAAAAGTAGCGGTGGCCGATATTGATGGCGTATTAAGGGGCAAATATATTTCAACTGAAAAATTTTTAGCCGTAGCTCAAACTGATCTTGCGTTTTGCGATGTTATTTTTGGATGGGATATGGCTGATCAGGCTTATGATAATACCAGCTATACCGGTTGGCATACCGGTTACCCCGATGCAAAAGTTAAGTTGAGCATGAATAGCTTTCGTAAAATTCCCTGGGAAAATAACCTGCCTTTTTTTCTGGGAGAATTTGTGGATGCCACAGGTAATGCCCTGGCCATTTGCCCGCGCCAATTATTACAAAAAATAATCGCGGAAGCAACCGAAGCTGGTTTCGAAGCCAAAACATCACAGGAGTTTGAGTGGTTTAATTTTGCTGAAACCCCCAAAAGTTTTGCGGAGAAAGAAGGCAAACATTTAATTCCGCTTACGCCCGGTATGTTTGGCTATTCAATTGTAAGAAGCAGCCAGCGCAATGATTTTTTCTCTTCCTTATTTGATCAGCTAAAACAATTTGGTATTCCACTGGAAGGATTACATACCGAAACGGGGCCCGGCGTTTATGAAGCCGCTATCGCGTATAGTAAGGTACTTACCTCAGCAGACAATGCAGTCTTATTTAAAACGGCCGTAAAAGAAATCGCATATCAGCATGGTATCCTTGCCAGCTTTATGGCCAAGATCAATGAAAACCTACCAGGTTGTAGCGGGCATGTACACCAGTCGTTATGGCATGCCAATACCAATCTTTTTTATGATGCAGGGCAACCACACCGGATGAGTACAATAATGCGGCAGTACCTGGCAGGACAACTTTATTGTCTGCCGTATATTTTACCCATGGTGGCGCCAACTATTAACTCTTACAAACGTTTGGTAGAAGGGGCCTGGGCGCCTACCACTGTTACCTGGGGTATTGACAACCGCACTGTTGCCTTACGCGCCTTACCTGGTGGCAGTAAATCATGCAGACTGGAAACAAGGGTGGTTGGTAGTGATACCAATCCATACCTGGCTATGGCAGCCTGCCTGGCTGCCGGTTTGTATGGCATTAAACACCGGCTTAGCCTACAGGAGGCTACGGTTGGCAATGGCTATAAAGATGAAAGCCATGGACGCTTTCCAAAAAGTTTGGATGAAGCCAATCAAGCCATGAAAAATGCAGCAGTAGCCAGAGAATTATTTGGAGAAACATTTGTACAGCATTTTACACAAACACGCGATTGGGAGGTTAGGCAGTTCGCGAAAGTAGTAACCGACTGGGAAACCAACCGTTATTTTGAAATAATTTAAATAAGTACCACACAACCTATTTTTACATAAGAACCCATTTTCAGCCATGTCTGTTTCGCAATTTAATTTTCCTACTACCATTCGTTTTGGAGCCGGTGTGGTTTCAGAATTACCTGCCTACCTGCACCAGCACCAGTTAAAAAGACCGTTGATTTCTACCGACCCAACCATTGCCGGTTTAGACTTTTTTAAACAGGTCGTATCGGATCTTACTGCCAAAGGGTGTGTGGTTACTGTGTTTCATGACATTCATAAAAATCCGGTAAAGACTGATGTATATAAAGGAACCGATGCCTACGATGCAGCGGCATGCGATTGCATCATTGGAATCGGTGGTGGCGCCGCCATAGATGTATCACGTGCTATTTTACTACGCATCAATCACCGGGAAGATTTATTTAAATATGATGACCTGGTTGGCGGGGATGTATATGTAACTAATGAAGTGCCTCCTTTTATAACTATACCCACTACGGCGGGCACAGGAAGTGAAGTGGGCCGTTCGGCCATTATTGCCGATGATGAAACTCACCAGAAAAAAATTCTGTTCTCACCCAGGCTATTAGCAAAGATTGTTTTTGCAGATCCGCAGTTAACGATGGGCTTACCGGCATTTATTACCGCGGCAACGGGCATGGATGCGTTAACACATACTATGGAAGCTTTCCTGGCTAAAAATTATCATCCTGTTTGTGATGGTATTGCATTGGAAGGCATGAGGTTAATCGCAAAATCCATTGAACAAGCGGTAAAAAATCCGGATATCGAATCACGTTCTGATATGTTATTGGCATCCATGATGGGCGCGATTGCTTTTCAAAAAGGATTGGGAGTGGTACATTCACTGGCACATCCCCTTTCCAGTTTATTAGATACACACCACGGTTTGGCCAATGCCGTTAATTTGCCCTATGGAATGCAATTTAATATCGCCGGATTTGAGGAAAAATTTATCAGAATGGCCAAAGCCCTCGGCATACCCAATGAAACGGGCGCGGGAGTGGTGGATTATTTATTTGACTTGAACGATCGCTTGAGCATACCGAAATCGCTCAGTGGTATCGGCGTAAAACAAGAACATATAGAAACCCTGGCTGATCTGGCTTTTGCTGATTTTGCACATCCCAATAACCCAAAACCGGTTAGCAGAAACGATTTTAAATTATTATACGAAACCGCATTATAATCTGTGGAAAAATCAATAACCATAGGGATTTGTTTTACTGAAGCAAATTTTTCAAATTATCCGGAATGGATACAAGCTGCCCAGGAAAATATTGAAATAGTTATTCTCTCCCGGGAGAAACAAAATAAAGAAGACTTACTCAAATGCCATGGCTTAGTGCTTACTGGAGGAGTTGATACTGATCCATTTTTTTATGAGCCTTCTTTAGCCAAGTATCCCAATATGCCCATTGCCTGGAACAGACAACGCGATCAATTTGAGATCGACTTGTTTACTTCAGCACTGGCCCTTACAATGCCGGTATTAGGCATTTGCAGAGGATTACAACTGGTTAATACTGCTTTAGGTGGCACAATGCTTCCGGATATTGAAGCGGCAGGCAAACAAAATCATCGTGCAATGGCTGGAAAAGATTTTGTACATGCAGTGCAAGTAGTTTCAAATAGTTTATTAAATGAGCTATCAAAACAAACGGAAGGAATCGTAAACAGTGCACACCACCAGGCAATAGGCAAACTGGCTGAACCCTTACTGGCTAATTGCTTTGCCGAAGAAGAGATTACGGAAGGCATTGAATGGAAAAATAAAAAGGATCGTTCACCCATGCTCTGTGTGCAATGGCACCCCGAACGTATAGCAAACAAAGAAACAAACCCGCTTTCTAAAAATATCCGTGAATGGTTTTTAATGGAAGCGGCAAAATATAGTGTATGAATATTATCAATCCCGCTACGCATGAACTGATTACCACTGTGATAACAGATGATAAGGAAAGTATTGACAAAAAAATAAGCGGTTTACGGGCCGGGCAAAAAATATGGGCCGCGGTAAGCCTGGCAGAACGGGTTTCCATTCTCCGGCGCTTTGCGGCGCTCTTACAAACACATATACAATCCTGTGCAGAAACATTAACTGCAGAAGTGGGCAAGCCCCTGCAGCAGTCAAAAAATGAAGTAACCGGCGCCTGTACCAGGATTAACTGGCTAACAGCCAATGCCGCGCAATATTTGAGCGATGAATGGATGGTATCATCCGGAGCTACCCGGGAAAAAATCGTGTATGAACCCCTTGGAATTATCTGTAATATTTCTGCATGGAACTACCCTTACCTTGTTGGAACCAATGTATTTGTACCAGCCCTATTAGCGGGTAATGCCGTACTCTATAAACCATCTGAACTCGCCACCCTGACAGGAAAACAAATTGAAAAATATTTACACGAAGCCGGGGTGCCGGAAAATGTTTTTCAATTGGCTGTGGGCGCCGGAGATGTGGGTGAGTTATTATTGGAGGCGGATATGGATGGCTATTTTTTTACCGGATCTTATCAAACAGGAAAATATATCTATGAGCGTGTAAGCAAAAAAATGAAACCCTGCGGATTGGAACTGGGTGGCAAGGATCCATTATATGTTACCGATGCCATCACTGATATTCCAACCGTTGCAGCCAATACGGCTGATGGCGCATTTTATAATAATGGACAAAGCTGTTGTTCGGTAGAAAGGATTTATGTGCATGAAAAAGTGTATGATGCTTATACCTCCGCATTTGTAGCGGAAGTAAGTTCTTATACAATTGGAAGTCCTACAGCAGAAAATATATATATCGGCGCATTAACCAGAAAAGAGCAGCCGGCGTTTTTAGCCGCACAGGTACAAGATGCCTTGGCAAAGGGAGCAACAGTTTTATGCGGAGGTAAGATCATTGAAGGAGCAGGCAACTATTTTGAGCCTACCGTTCTGGTTGATGTTACGCATGAAATGGATCTGATGAAAGAAGAATCGTTCGGTCCCATTATTGGCATCATGAAAGTAAACAATGATGCCGAAGCCATTGCGCTGATGAATGATACATCTTACGGGCTCACAGCAGCAGTTTTCTGTACTGATGAAAACAGGGCAATGCAAATACAAGTTCAGTTAAATGCGGGAACTGTTTACTGGAATTGTTGCGACAGGGTGAGCGCTGCCCTGCCCTGGAGTGGTCGAAAACATAGTGGGTTTGGCAGCACGCTGTCACATGCCGGCCTAAGGGTATTTACGAGGCCCAAGGGATATCATTTAAGGAGTTAACATGAATATTACTCATCAGAAAATCATTTTCTTCTCCACAAGGGAATCGGGGGAGAAGGAATAGTTTTGTTTATCACTTTGGAATAAATGCAAAAAGGCCCCATTACAAGGGCCTTTTTTACGATAACATTTCAGTAAACAAAAATTACAGGGTTACTTCAAATTTTAAAAATACATAACGACCATTCATTCCAATTTGGGTAACTCTTCTTGAATAATTGAATTGGTTATTAGAGGCAACACCATTATTATTGGTAACCCCCGCATCCTTTGCAGATTTGGTATCGATAATGGTATTGTAAGTTGCACTTGAGGGCACAACGTCTAACTTAATGTATTTTCCTTTCGAAGCATTCAGCAAATCTGAATAACCATCAAACAGGTTATTAGCGCCCGCGGATACCCGCATGGTTTTGTTAACATTGTATCCAACACTGATATCGGTAACTACTTTTGCGCCAATCTCCTGCTTATAAAACCACTGCGAACCCAGTGCCGAGGCTACTGAGGCGCCTTCCAGGTGAATTACTTTTCCAAAATAAGTATTCCGCATCATCACAAAAAGCTTATCCATCTTATAAGAAAGGGTAAGGTTTCCTTTTACCTGGGGGTTTCCTTCAATAAGGGTTGCACGGTTAACCGGGCTCATATAAATATGTTCACGCCCCTTTAATACAGCGGAAGATTTCGCATCCCCTAAAATTTCCCTTTTCGAGAAAGTAGCCGCCAGTTCGAATTTAAGTGACTGGTTTTTAGGCAGACGAACTGAATAAGTGGTAATCGCATCAATACCCGATGTACGCAGATCAATGGCGTTAGCCATGAATACCCCTCTTGAAGCATTGTTAGCTAAGAGTATATCATATATCTGTTGCTCCTGGGATGTTCCACCATTCTTTCCGGTGAAGGCATCGGTAAGGATAATTCTGTCTGTAACCTTTGTAGAAAATCCGTCAACAGTAAAGGTGAATTTACCGTATTTCATGGTTACACCCAAACTAACACTTCGCGAAATTTCAGGACGTAAACTCGGGATACCCAGCAACTGAGCAGCCCTGCTGTCATTGGGTAAGGTTGCATCATCGTAAGCAATACCACCCTGAAATACAGTAGAGGTTTTTGTTAAATACTTCTGTTGTAAAGAAGGTGCGCGGAATCCTGTACTGATAGCACCCCGGATACTCATGTGCTGATCAACTTTATACCTTGCGGCTAATTTACCACTAAGGTTACCACCAAAATCATTATAGTTTTCATATCGTAAAGCACCATCTACTAAAACACCTTTAACGGGTTCCAACTCTACATCACCATACAAAGCGTAAGAGGTACGGCTTTTATTGATACTATTATCGGGTCTAAACCCGGGAAATACCTGCGAACCACCGGCAGGAATACCGGTTGATCCATCCGCTAATTTAACAGAGGTAGGTGTTCCATTCACAATGTCTACGTTTCCTCCGGTTCTGCGCATATAATTGGCCCATGAAGCTTCTTCTCCGGCTTTTTGCTGATAATTCTCATACCTGAATTCCGCACCAAACGCCAGGTTCGTTTTAAGCGCATTATGATAATTTCTTGACAAATCGAAGTTGGTTGTATTTTGCTGAAACTGCAAAACACCCGCGTCAAAAGAAGTCTGCTTAAGACTATTATTATACCAGGCAGACACATTCAATGAATTTTGAACTGTGTATTTAAACGCGTTCTGTCCGAATGCATTGCTAAGATCATAATTCCATTCACCCCATTTGCCTTTTAATCCGGCCGCCAGGGACAGATCGGTAATATTTGATCCGATCTCCGGTAAAAATCCTTTGGAGTAGATAGCAGGAATATTACTGGACTGAAAAGGCATCCGATAAAAACCTGTTGAATTGCCAATACGCTGACTTACTATACTAAAAAAATAAAATTCACTTTCATTCTTAAGTTTTAGCGCTCCGTTGATCACACCCTGTACATTTTGTGTTCTTGATTGACCCACGCGCATTTGAAAAAAATCGCGGGTAACTCCTAAACTATCGAGCAAAAATTTACTGGCAACATCACCGGATTTCCTGTTATCAATATCACCTGCTCTTTCCCCGGAACGAATGGTAGGTTCTCTTTTTTCAAAATTTCCCGTAAAATTAATAAAGCTTCCTTTCTGCTTGCCAAGCTGCCAACCGTAATTGATGGTAGCCTGCAATTTCTGACCGTCAGTAACGCTTTTTTTCACATATACCGGATCAATACTACTCACAAAATTGCCGGCATTGGCATGTGTATAGGCTTGATACGTGGTAATATTTGAACCATAGCTAATACTTGCTTTCCCTTTATTCACACTATTGTTCAATTGAATATTCAATACGCCTGCAACGGCGTCTGATCCATATTGCGCCGCAGCCCCATCGCGCAATAATTCTATTTTATCAATAGACCCGGCAGGAATGGCATTCAAATCCGTTCCTACAGATCCACGTCCCATGGTACCATTCAGATTTACCAGGGCAGAAGTATACCTTCTTTTACCATTTATTAAAACCAGGGTTTGGTCTGCACCCAGCCCGCGAACAGTGGCAGGATCTACGTGATCTGTACCATCCGCCACAGTTTGCGTAGTTGAATTAAATGAAGGAGCGATATAGTTAAGGATACCTGTAAGATCGGTTTGAGGAATTTCTGAAACAAGTGTTTTCATATCAAAAACATCAACCGGTACGGTACTTTCCAATTTCGTACGCGGAATACCCCTCGACCCAAGCACCACTACTTCATCCAGGTTTTTTTCTGCTATTACCAGCTTAATACTAAGCGAACCGCTACCATCATAACGATGGCTACCAGTTTCATACCCAACATAATTAACAACGATCACATCGCCTTTTTCCGCAGAAACAGTAAATAGCCCGCTCTCGTTGGTAATCGTTTTAGCCTTGCTGCTTTTTACGGTAACAATAGCGCCAATCAGCGCTTTCCCATTCTCGTCTGTAACCGTTCCTGTTACATTTACTTTTTGTGCCATTACAGCAAAGCTGTACAAGGCAACTAAAATAATTAATGACATTTTCCGCATCATAACTCTCTCTTTTTTTGGGTGATTCAATTGGGTGTCTTTTACTAAACTAACTTATATATAGAACAAGCTTTTAAGCAGGTTCAGAACAAACAAATGGCGGAATCATTAGAAGAAAAATACAGATACCATAAAAAACCTGTAATAGGTGCAATTATATGGATAAATATTGAAAAGTTGTTAAAATATTTAACATACCGGCTTTTACGTTTGCAAAAGCTACAAGCGATATATTAAATATCAATTTTTATTAATACATTTCTGTAAATCCTTCATCATATTTTTAGAACCAATAAAAAGAGCAGTTGTTTCATGTAATTGTGTTGGCTGAATCTTTAAAATTGGTTTGCTGCCATCACTCGCTTCCCCTCCCGCCTGTTCAACAATAAAAGCGAGTGCATTTGCTTCAAATAATAATCGCAACTTTCCTTTGGGATATTTTTTACAGGATGGATACAGAAATATTCCGCCCTTAAGTAAATTTCTATGAAAGTCTGCAACCAATGATCCGATATATCTACCTGAATAGTCCCTGGACTTACACAATGCGATATAATTTGTGATTCCTTTATTTATTATATAGGAAGTTAACCCTTCATTCATCGAATAAATAGTGCCGGTTGTTTTGCATTTCATATCCGGATGAGACAATACATATTCACCCAACGTTGTTTCATAGGTAAAACCATTAACACCATTTCCGGTGGTATAGACCATCATCGTGGATGGCCCGTAAAGAATATACCCTGCCGCTATCTGGCAGTCTCCTTTTTGCAAAAAATCTTTTTTGGAAAGTGGTTGACCGACTTTCGATTTCCTTTTGAATATAGAAAAAATGGTTCCTATGGATACATTCACATCAATGTTACTTGATCCATCCAGTGGGTCAATGGCTACTATATATTTACCTTTATTTTTAAGGTCAATAAAATCCTCCGTTTCTTCTGAAACAATTCCGGCAACCTCTCCCCCTTTTGATAAGGCCCTGGTAAACCTGATATTTGCCAGCACATCAAGTTTCTGTTGCTCATCACCTCCTTTATTCTGTTGCCCGATATTTCCCATAATATCAACCAGTCCCGCTTTATTTATTTCACGGTTAACCACTTTTGAGGCCAATGCCAGGTCCCTTAAAAGTTGAGAGAATTCTCCGGCAGCGGAAGGATATTCGGTTTGTTTGCTTTTTATAAACCTGTCTAATGTGATCCCGATTGGTAAAGCAATTCTGGATTTTTCCATTTGTAATGAAGGTGTCATTTATTAAATTCTTAATTACAAATTAAGATATAATTATTGATCTTCCCCACAAAAGCCGGTCCTAAAAATTAGCGTACTATTACTGGCAGAGGATTCCTACCATTAAATGTTACACTAAATAGTCAATTTTTTCATTTCTTTTACTGCATAATCAACGGCCCTTGCAGTAATGGCCATATACGTTAGCGATGGATTTTGGGTGGAAGTAGAGGTCATACAGGCACCATCTGTTACAAATACATTTTTACAGGCATGCAACTGGTTCCATTTATTCAGTAAAGATGTTTTGGCATCATGCCCCATGCGCACCCCCCCCATTTCATGAATATCCAATCCCGGCGCCTGTTTACTGTCGGATGTTTTGATATCATAGAATCCGGCACGGGTAAACATTTCTGTTAACTGCTCCTGGTAGTCCTTTACCATTTTCTCGTCATTATCATCATATGCAATATTAATCCTCAACTGCGGAATGCCCCATGCATCTTTCCGGTCTTTATCAAGTGTAACAAAATTGCTTTCTTTGGGAATGGTTTCACCCATCATATGTGAGCCCACATTCCATGGCCCCAATTCACGTTTATTGATAGCGGATTTAAGATCTTCTCCAAACCCTTCGGTATGCCTGTTTATTCCGCGGTTGGCAGAAAACCCAGCGGCATAGCCCCTGAGAAAATTGGTTTCCTGCTTTTCCACATTTCTAAACCTGGGTATGTATGCACTGGTAGGTGAACGGCCATCTGTGGTTTTATCCAGCATCCCATCAAATTTACCGGATACCCTTGCGCGGTAATTATGGAATGCTACATATTTACCAAGCAGGCCATTGTCATTTCCCAATCCGGCCGGAAACCGGGAAGAGGTTGAATTCAACAATATCAGGTTGGTATTCAATACCCCCGCATTTACAAAAATAATTCGGGCAAAATACTCGGTTTCTTTTTTAGTAATCGCGTCAATCACTTTTACACCGGTTGCTTTTCCTGCCTTGTCATCATAGATAACGGAATGTACCACCGCTTGTGAAACCATGGTAAGGTTACCGGTACGTTCTGCCCAGGGTATGGTGGAAGAATTGGAACTGAAATACCCGCCAAACGGGCAACCACGCTGACAAAGGTTTCTGTTCTGGCATTGAGCCCGTCCCTGATCAAGGTGAATTTGTTTAGGCTCAGTTATATGTGCGCAGCGCCCATAAATAATATGACGGTTCTGATAATTTTTTGCAACAAAGTCTTTGAAATAATTTTCTACACATGACAGGTCAAGGGCCGGCAAAAATTCACCGTCGGGCAATATGGCAAGGCCGTCTTTGTTACCTGAAATACCTGCAAATTTTTCTACATGGCTATACCAGGGCGCCAGGTCGTTATACCTGATGGGCCAGTCAACGGCAAAACCATCCCGTTTGGGCCCTTCAAAATCATACCTACTCCATCTTTGTGTTTGCCTTGCCCATAACAGTGATTTTCCACCTGTCTGGTATCCGCGGATCCAGTCGAACGGCTTTTCCTGTATATATGGATGTTCCGTATCCTTTACTAAAAAATGCATGGCATCTTCCCTGAAAGCATAACAACGGCTCACAACCGGGTTGGCATCTTTGATATCTTTGGGAACCTCATTGCGGTGTTCAAATTCCCAGGGCATTTTATTGGTGGTAGGATAATCCCGCAAATGCTTTACTTCCCGCCCTCTTTCCAACACAAGGGTTTTCAATCCTTTTTCAGTAAATTCTTTTGCCGCCCATCCACCACTCATACCGGAACCAATTACTATCACGTCAAATGTATTTTTCGGATTTCCCATTATAGTATTTTTAAATTATGCAGGAACACATCCATGGTACCTGCCCGGAATGAGCTCATATACCTGGACCCTGGTGAGAAAAAATTCAGAACCGGTGTAAGCCTGGATAGTATATCGTTTTACTGTTTTAAAAAAAGCAGCCAGGTTAGTTGTATCATCTTTGATGGCGATCAACTGTTTCAGCACTATTGCACGTTCCGCAGAATGGCAATCCCTAAAATATTTTCCGGTAATTGTTTTACTGAAATCATTGAAAGCAGTAAGCCCGCCGATGAATGTATCCTGGTCTTCTTTTGACGTACAGTCATCCACCATCTTTAAAACAAAAAGATGCGCGGAGATATCTTTTGCGCCGGGGGTAGTTGTTTTGGGCAGGATGGATTCGCAGAGTTCGGCAAGCATCTGTTCATCATCACCGCTGACATTGATTTTTTTTAGTAAGATGGATGATTTGCTTTTATCTGAGAGGCAGGAAGGAATGATTGCTATTCCGGCACCCACAAAAACAAACTGTTTCAGCAATTTTCTTCGGTGAATCATTGGCAGGCAAGGTTAAGAGGGAAAAATTAATAAAAAAGCGGCAAATAAGGCCAAAGGGGATAAAATGTACAACAAATTTGATTGAATAGTATTAGAAGACGTCCCCTTGATTTGCCAGAAAACCCCCATCGACCACTATCGTTTCACCGGTTATATAAGAAGCCCGGCTCATGGCCAGAAAGGCCACCGTATTAGCAATTTCTTCAGTTGAAGCGATTCTGCCTAAAGGAGTATGATTGATTACATACTCTTTTAAAGCCTCATTTTGCAATAATCTGTTTATTCTATCCGTTCCGGTAAACCAGGGAGCTACCGCGTTAACCCTGATATGATACGGCGCCCATTCAACAGCCAGGCATTTGGTAAGTTGTATAACAGCCGATTTACACATTGCATACATTGCCCCGGTTCCAACATTGGTAATACCCGCTACTGACGCCATATTAATAACTGAAGCGGCTGAAGATTTTGATAATAACGGAAAAAATAAACGCAACATGTCAATGGCGCCAAACAAATTAACATTGAAAATATTCAAATACTCGGTATCAGCATACGCAATAAATGATTTAGGTACATTATCGCCAACATTATTAACTAATATATCAACCGAAGTGGTTTTTTCACCAACGGCCTGTAAAATTTTCTGATGATGCTTTTTGTTACCTATATCAGCGGCTATCCCGGTAACAGGATAACCTTCGGTATGCCACTGGTGCAGACAAGCATCCAGTATTGCCTCATCGCGGGCAATAACAATTAAATTAGCGCCCAAATTCAAAAATTCCTTTGAAATGGCTAAACCGATGCCCTTGGTTCCACCAGTAATAATGGCTGTTTTACCGTTTAAATTCCAACTCATACCTATAAATGTAAAAATTAAACATAACAATTAAGCATTCATGAAATACTATATTTTTGCAGAAAGAAATTGCACTTAGTACACTCCATAGCTGAATATAACAGGTTTATTTCTACAAACAGGAATATACCTGCTGTTGGATTTGTGCCAACCATGGGCGCTTTACACGATGGGCACATCAGTCTTATTAAAAAATCTATCGCTCAAAAAGAATTTACGGTATGCAGTATTTTTGTAAATCCTCATCAGTTTAATGACAAATCAGATTTTGAAAAATACCCAAAAAGAGTTGAAAATGATATCTTATTATTAGAAAGCGCGGGGTGTGACATGGTTTTTTTACCTGAAGCGAATGAGCTATATGGCATTCATTACAGGCAACCTTTTTATGAGCTTGGAAAGCTGGAGAATATATTTGAAGGCAAATACAGGCCAGGTCACTTTCAGGGGGTATGTGCCGTAATTGATCGGTTGGTTGAAATTATCAAACCATCAACCCTTTACCTGGGGAAAAAAGATTTTCAGCAATGCAAAGTAATAGCGGAACTCTTTAGATTAAAAGGATGGCAGCATACAATCAAAATGGTAGTTTCAGAAACGATAAGAGAAAAAAACGGATTAGCATTAAGCAGCAGGAATCTAAGGCTTTCAAAACAAGGTATACAAAAAGCCGGCAACCTATTTAAAGCATTACAGGAAGCGAAAGAAATATTAAATAATTCAGTTGAGGCTGTTGAATTTTATCAATTAAAAAATAAAATGATCTATTCTCTACTAGGCAATGGTTTTGAAAAAGTAGATTATTTTGAATTAGTTGATAATGATTTTAATGTTGTTCCGGTTTTTAATAAAACAACCGGTAAAAGTATTTTAATTTCAGCGGCCTGTATTGAAGGAATCCGATTAATTGACAATTTAGACATAGTATCCTGAATGAATACAAATACAAACAGAAAAAAAGTAACGACAAAAGTCTTAAAAGAAAAAAAAGCAACCGGTGAAATCATATCCATGCTAACTGCTTATGATTATACTTTTGCTAAAATTTTTGATCGGGCCGGCATTGATATCCTACTGGTAGGCGACAGCGCGGCAAATGTATTCTCCGGTTTTTCAACAACTTTACCCATTACGCTTGAGCAAATGATTTATCATGCCGGCGCGGTAGTAAAGGCGTCTGAAAAATCAATGGTAGTAGTAGATCTGCCATTTGGATCTTACCAGGTAAATGAAAATGACGCGGTTTATTCAGCTATCAGAATCGTGAAGGAATCGGGTGCGAACGCGGTGAAGATGGAGGGGGGCGAGGAAATTACCGCATCTGTCAAAAAAGTGGTTACTACCGGCATTCCTGTAATGGGCCACCTGGGTTTAACGCCTCAAAGTATCAATCAGTTAGGATCCTATGAAGTTCAGGCAACCAATCAAACAGCGCATGATACGCTAATTAAAGACGCGCTTCTTTTACAGGAGGCAGGTTGTTTCGCGATTGTACTTGAAAAAATACCCGCTAAACTGGCCAAAGAAGTTACCGGTAAACTATCCATACCAACC
Organism: Chitinophagaceae bacterium; assembly: GCA_023229465.1. Classification (GTDB taxonomy): domain Bacteria; phylum Bacteroidota; class Bacteroidia; order Chitinophagales; family Chitinophagaceae; genus Sediminibacterium. The sequence goes on along the minus strand of JALNZE010000004.1, from coordinate 3,215 downwards.
ATTGGTATTGGAGCGGGCAATGAATGTGATGGCCAGGTTTTAGTTATGCATGATATGCTTGGCCTCAACCCGGATTTTAACCCAAAATTCGTACGAAAGTATATAGATTTGAACCACCTGATTAGTGAAGCTGTTAGTCAATATATTTTTGATGTTACACACAAAATATTTCCTGATAATTCCGAGTCTTATTAAGATCAATGATGAATAATACTGTAAGCTCCTCTTAATTATTTAATCCTGCTTTTCTTCGTATTCTCCTCAAATAAAATATGCCAAAAAATAATGGTGCCACCAATAATAAGCCGCTCCATGTTGACTTCTGGCTATTGCTCAACTGTTCTGAACTGCGAAGTTCATAGATAGCGGAAACTGCAAAAAAAATTGTGCTGCTAAGGAAGCAATAAACCATCCGAAAGGAGTAGTTATATGTGTTGCTTTTGCAAAAATTGAAAGGATACCAAAAGCGAAGGCAAGTACATACATAAAAGGGATTATATTCCGGTAGGGCATACTCTAAGATACTTTTTAAAATGAAATAGGCAAAATGAAAAATTGGGACTGAAATTAATGGAGATAAATTTTCAAGAACATTCAGTTCCTTATTTCTTCCGGTAGCTTTTTTTGATTCAATTAACGGACTCAGGTGAATAATCCGAATAGCAATCGAATCTATTCGCTCTATAGGGAGAAGAAAGATAAACTCATCTAAAACAACCCATTATTGTGTCATTTTGGGTTATATTTTATTATTACAACTCAAATCATATCAAAATTGGGTTATATTTAAACAAAATAACCCATAAATTAACTAAAATGAGTGAAATAAAACCCTTGCCAGTTGAATTCAACTTTGAAACCATCCCTATTTTGAAGAAGGTAGCTGAGGCGCATAGGTTTTTGGGTGATTTGAAAGCAGCGACTACGTCAATTCCAAACCCGAATATCCTAATTGAAACATTATCACTTCAGGAGGCTAAGGAAAGTTCAGCAATTGAAAATATCATTTCAACATTTGATGATGTTTACCAATCAAATTGGGATAGTTCGATTTTTAAAACAGCACCTGCCAAAGAAGTTCATGCGTATTCAAAAGCATTGCATGTTGGCGTGAAACTGATACAAAAAAACCAAATTCTTACCATAAATCATATTATCGAAATTCAATCCATTATTGAACAAAATAATGCCGGGTTAAGAAAATTACCCGGCACCAAATTATTAAATGATGCTACAGGTGAAGTTGTTTATGAACCACCCCAGGACTATGAAACCATTTTGAGCTTGATGAAAAATTTAGTGGAATTCATTAATGATGATAGTTTATTAAATGTTGACCCACTTGTAAAAATGGCCGTAATACACCACCAGTTTGAAACGGTTCATCCATTCTATGATGGCAATGGAAGAACAGGAAGAATTATCAATATTCTATATTTAATCAATAAAGGTCTTTTGAAAATGCCCATTCTTTATATAAGCAGGCACATAATTCAAAATAAGAGTGACTATTATAGATTATTGAATGTTGTCAGAAAAGAACACCGTTGGGAAGAGTGGGTATTGTTTATGCTGGAAGCTGTTATTGAAACTTCAAAACAAACCTCGTTGATGGTACTTAAAATAAGTCAATGTATTAATGCACATACAGAACTAATCAAAAATAGCGCCGGTAAAATCTATTCCCTTGAATTAATCAACAATTTATTCAAGTATCCTTATACCAAAATCGAGTATTTGATGAACGATTTAAATGTGAGTAGAAATACCTGTATCAGGTATTTTGACCAACTTATTGAAATGGGTATCCTTGAAAAACAAAAAGTTGGGAGAGATAATTTTTATGTAAACACCAGTCTTCTGAAAATATTAAAACACGAAACTTGATATTTCGGTTGGGCATGGTATACACCGGGAAAAAGTATAGATTACTTAGTCTTCCCTATTATCTGGTTTCTCAAATAGAACGGTATCTGGTCTGGTATCAAAAACATACACAGTAATCCCGGAAATTTAAAAGAACAAGTTCTATTTAGTACCTGTATCTGAAAATTTAAATTATTGATTCATTTAACCAGGCAGGTTCTCAATGTCGTTCAACTCCTTATTTCGTTCGGCAGTTTTTTTTGCTTCAATCAATTGGTTCAAATGGATGATCCGGACAGGTAAGTTAAATTTATTAGTATAAAAAATTACCAGATTATTCAGAACAGATTCAAAGGGGATTAATTTACGTGGGTACTCCACTCTGAACTTTAATCAACCACCTCATAAATATCCACTGGGTATTGTTTATTTTTCAGACTCACCTGACCAACACTTTTACAGTTAAAGGACTCTTTTACCTTTTGATAAGCAGCTTCTGATATAACAATCTGCCCAGGGTTGGCGATAGACTGAAGGCGGGCAGCGGTATTTACCACATCGCCCACAACAGTATAATCAAGCCTACGAAGATTGCCAGACCCTATATTGCCTGATATCAGCTCACCATTATTAATACCAATTGAAACTTGTGGCATAAAATCAATATCGGCTTCATTTTGGGGAAGTGACCCTAATTGTAAGCGGATAGAGAGGCAGGCATCAATGGCCCTGTCTAATTGATAGTTGCCTCTAAATACAGCCATTATCGCATCGCCGATAAATTTATCTATATGCCCATTTTGTGCAATAATCTCTTTTACCATCACATCGAAATATTTATTTAGCATTTTCACTACGGTATCTGCGGCTCCTTTTTCTGTGATAGCTGTAAACCCACATATATCAATAAATACAACTGTAGCCTCAATAGTTTCATTAACCATTAATGAGTCTTCGAATTGCTGGCTGGCCATAAAATTGAGAACGTTCTCATCCACATACATGCGCAGGATATTATTTTCCTTGATGGCTTTCAGGGTTTCATTTAATTGGGCAACATGTTTGATGGTTTTTTCGATGGTAAGTTCCAGATCCTCAAAATTAACCGGTTTGCACACAAAATCAAATGCGCCTTTATTCATAGCACTCCGAATGTTCTCCATATCTCCATAAGCAGAAACCATAACGGTTTTAAGCAATGGGTTAGAATCATTGATCTTACTTATTAATGAGAGCATAATTTAGTGATACATTAAAATTTATTTTGTATCTTTATGAGATGATAATGATAAAAAAGCGAGGCAGCAAAGACAGCCAGGAAACAAAAAGGAAGTTGGCGGTAGATTTTC